>NZ_AP024585.1:2400000-3600000 GCF_018323885.1 Citrobacter amalonaticus
TACTGATAGGTATCATCGACGGCGCGGAAATAACTTGCACCGAGGAAAGAAACCACGTCGCGTCGTGCCAGCTCAGGCGCTTTGAAGACGCGAAAACCGGCAAAGCCGAGATCGGTTTGCCCTTCCAGTTGTCTGGTATCAACGCCGGCATCATTGTATTTAAACAGTTCCGGGCGGAAGTGAATCTCCCGCGCCAGATGGGTGCTGGAATCGACGGAGAACATGCGCACGCGACGACGGAAGCCCATCCCAACGTGGAAGAACTGCGCGTCCAGCTGACGGCCTTCGACGTTGTTCCACAGCGATTGCGCGGCATCATACTGAATGCTGTTGTAGGCCTGCGGCGTCAGATTCGCCAGCGTATTGGGCAATGCGCGCGGCGCACCGCCCCACGGTTTCTGCGCAAGATCGTGCGCCATGGACTGCAGCACGGAAAAATCAAAGCGGACGGTTTGTCCGTCCGCAATGTCGGATTCCGCCGCATACGCGGCACGGGTGAAAAGTGATGCAATACCACTGGTACCGCACACGGCGGCCATTGCCATTGAACCTTTAATAAATCGTCTGCGATTCATACCTGAAAGTAAATCCTTCTGGTCATGTGAAGGGTCCCGCGCTGGCGCTCGACAGCGGCAAGAAGATGCATAATTCTGACCGCTCACTCTAGACAAAATTGATTAATAATCCAATTGTTGGCCGCAGATTATCTGAACAAAATGGAAAATATTTTGTGTCGATGGGAACAGCCTGATTTCCACGTAAAGTTCCCCGCGCAAACTTTCAACTTTTGCAAAGCTAGTCGAGACTGACGTGCTGGGTCATCACCCGTTTAAAGAGCGCAAGTCGCGCCCGCATAAACCGGTTCTCCACCTTAAAACCAGCAAACTTATTCAGCCCAATACGTAACAACCGATCGCGGCCCTGAATACAGGCCGGCCAACGGACCGGTCCGTGTAGAACATCGCAACTCCGACTGGCATGACGGGCAAAATTGACCCAGTAATCCGCAACGTGGACAGCAAAGGCGAGATCGTTTTCGTTCACATAATTTCGTGAAGGTTCAGCGAGCGTTAGAGTATTAAACACGTAAGGCACTTCGTTGCCATGCCAGGCGCCGTTGGCATAGGTGTGATGCTCCGATTCCGCAACGTAATCAAACCAGTACCGCCAGCAAGGCTCGCCGACCCGCTGTTGCGCCTGCATCACCACGTAGCCTAATGCCGTAAACGCCATATCCCGACACACCTGCCGTCCCAGTTCTTCATCGCCCTTCACGCCCGGATACAGTAGCTTAATCAGGCCGAGTCCCAGCCTGCGTTCACGACGCAGTTTCTGAATTTGTTCGGCAAGATCGACGCCGAAAACCGCCATCACGCTGGCTTCATCGCTGTTAGAACCAATCATCACCGGCATCGGGTGCTGTCTGGCGGCGAAAAAGACGTCCAGCATCGGCTCCGGCAGTACCGCATCGCCAGAGACAGGTGTTGGCGCAATTTTGTACGGTGCGCCCAACGGCCAGAAGGCCTCGGCCGGAATCGCGCGTAGCTGTTCCGCCGTTGCATTCTGCAAACCAAAGTGTTCAGCCAGCGCAACGCCGTTTTCCAGCGCGATTTCACGAGGCGTGTCCGGCAACGTGTAGCCGCTCTGCACAATCGCTTTATGAAACAACCCTTTTCCGCGCGGCGAAGCCAGCAGCGAGAGTACGCTGCGCGCCCCGGCCGACTCACCAAACAGCGTCACGTTTTGCGGATCGCCGCCGAACGCAGCGATGTTTTCCTGTACCCAGCGCAGCGCCGCTATCTGGTCGAGCAAAGCAAAGTTATTGAGAGCCTCGCTCTCTTCGCCTTCCAGTGCCGGATGAGCAAAAAAGCCGAGGTGACCGAGACGATAGTTGACGGTCACGACAACCACGTTGCGCTTTGCCAGCTCAACGCCGTCATAAGGCGGCAGACTACCCGCGCCAATGGTGTAGCCGCCGCCGTGCAGCCAGACCATCACCGGAAGCGGCTGATGACGTTCCGCCGGAGACCAGACGTTGAGATAGAGACAGTCTTCAGAAAATGCGCCGGGATCGCCGCCGCCCAACTCTTTGCAGTACTCAATGTCCTGCCAACTGGCGCTGGAGAAGGTATTGGCGTCACGAATCCCGGACCAGGGAGTAACCGGCTGCGGCGCGCGCCAACGCCATTTCCCCGTTGGTGGCGCGGCGTAAGGAATACCGCGCCAAAGGTGGATGTCGTCCTGGACGACACCCATTAGCTGTCCCTGTACGGTTTGAATCAGTGGAATACCAGGTTTGATCATGTCCATATTTACCCGTTAATCGCAGATCCCTACAGGATACCTGGATTAAAGCAGGCCGCAACGCCGTTTGCTGCGTTCTTCCGCTTCCTGATACAACACAAACTCGTCAAACACCGGACACCCCAGCGCCTGTTCAAAGGCCTCGCGGCTGGCATTGCCATGACTGCGCGCCTGCGTTTCGTTACCGAGATTCGACTGAAAAATCCCCGCCGCGCTGACAGGCAGGAAATCTTCATAGGTGATGGGCTGCGCCTGCACCCAGCCACGTTCAATGTGCGGTTGCGGATCGTCGCCAGGATGAATCGCATTGCGGTGCGCTTCGCCTGACGGCGTCAGACGATAGCGGAACCAGGCCAGTCCCTGTTGGCGCAGCAGGAATTCGCTGTCCGGAAACGCGTTAAACACCTCCTGCAAATGCAGTTGATGCGTCAGGTTGTCTTTCCCGGTACCGGCATGGCGCAGTAATTCATCGTATAGCTGACGCCCTTTTATCGTCAGCGCCACGCCGCGTTGTTCAATCTCGCCGAAGCGGGCCGTGTGTGTCCCCTGCATTTCGCCCGCAAACAGCACCGGTTCTTCCAGCGCTTTGAAGCTGGTCTGGCGCAGCAGAATCGGCACCTCACGGCGCGGCGGGCCTTCGATAAGGACTTTCGGTTCAATGCCGCATTCCGGCATCATCGACTGCACCCGGTCGATATCCAGCGTTCTGGGTGTCAGATGATTAATGTGACAGCCCGGGAAACAGACCACATCGGCGATCAGGCGATGTTCGTTATGCAGTGCATGATAGGTTTTTTCATCCACGGTGGCGTGGCGATGCCAGCGAAACGTTTCCAGCGCTTCTTTCACGAACTCGCGAGCCTGCGTCGCGTTAAACCCCTTCTGACTCTCCCAGACGTCGAGCAGTTCGCGACAGCGTGGCGTAAAGATATCGCGCTGCGCGAGGATCTCCGCCGCACGCTGGCGGAGCGACGCGTTTTCAATCAGTTCAAGTCGCAGTAAGGAGGTAAAGACGCGAAACGGATTTCGCGACAGCGATGCATCGTCAATGGGACGAAATGCAGTTGAATGTACCGGCACCCCGGCCTGAGAGAGATCGTAATAGCTGACCGGAAACATCCCCATGATCGCAAACATGCGTCGCAGTGTGGACAGTTCGTCTGCCGTTCCGACACGAATTGCGCCATGACGCTCCACGTTGAGGCGCGCCAGTTCATCTGCATTGGCCAGTTTTTCATGCAGCGTGGGGTTATTTTCGAGAACTGCCAGATTCACGTCAGCCACAAGTTCCAGTAACGTGCCGTATTGCGGAACTTCCTGCTGGTACATTGCTGACATTGCCTGCGAAAAATGTTCCCGAATCTCATCTGCCGTGATGGTGTTCGCCATAATGTCATGCCTCCAGTGAATGTTACCTGGAGTGTAGGAAACACCATTCACTCTGGGGAGAAGAATTTACAAAGTGTGATCTCACCTGAATTCGCTCTGCATCAGTCCTTGCGCCATCGTATAGCCACTGGTTATGAAATAATCGACATAAATTCACTTTTAATTAACAACGCATTTACACACACTGCCTCAGGTCATCATAAAACAATAAATCTCTTCCCTGTACCGGAGTCCGCTATGCGTGAAAAAGTGTCCTCTCGCGAGGTGATCCATCGCGACTATAACAGCCATCCGCCCGCCTTCGCCCCCGGCTATAAGACCAGCGTTCTGCGCTCGCCGCGCAACGCGCTGATCTCTTTGCAGAATTCATTGTCTGAGATCACCGGGCCGGTATTCAGCGACAACGATCTTGGCCCGCTGGATAACGACCTGATTATGAATTACGCCAAAGACGGCCTGCCGATTGGCGAACGGATTATCGTCCACGGTTACGTGCGCGACGGTTTTGGCCGCCCAATGAGAAATACGCTGGTCGAAGTCTGGCAGGCCAATGCCGGTGGTCGCTATCGTCATAAAAAAGACCAGTATCTCGCGCCGATTGATCCTAATTTTGGCGGCTGCGGACGGGTATTAACCGATGAGAACGGCTATTACTTTTTCCGTACCATCAAACCCGGCCCTTACCCGTGGCGCAATCAGGTCAGTGACTGGCGTCCCTCGCATATTCACTTTTCACTCTCCGGCGAGGCCTTTGCCCAACGGTTGATTACGCAAATGTATTTTGAAGGCGACCCGTTGATCAAACAGTGCCCAATTGTGAAAACTATCAATAACGATGATGCGATCCGCACATTGATTGCCGAACTGGATACCCACGCCGCCGTACCGCTCGACTGCCTGGCATATCGCTTTGACCTCGTACTTCGCGGACAGCGCGCTACGTTGTTTGAAAACCGCACTCAGGGAGGCGCGCAATGAAAGAGTATTTGCAGGAAACCGCCTCGCAGACGGCGGGACCGTATGTGCACATTGGGCTTGCGCCTGACGCCGCTGGATTTCACATCTTTGAGAAAAACTTCAGCTCCACGCTGACCAATAGCCATACCGAAGGCGAACGTATTGTGATCGAGGGACGGGTGATTGATGGTTCCGGTACGCCGTTGCGCGATGTGCTGCTGGAGATCTGGCAGGCCAACGCCCATGGACGCTACAACCATCCGGCTGACCGTCAGGAAGATAAGCCGCTCGACGCGGACTTTCGCGGCTGGGGACGAACCTGTTCAGACTTCGACAGCGGCGTGTGGCGTTTCGATACCATTAAGCCGGGCTGTGTTGTGGGACGCGATGGCCGCCTGATGGCTCCCCACGTTAATCTGTGGATCGTCGCGCGCGGCATCAACATTGGCCTGAACACCCGTCTCTATTTTGCGGATGAGCAAGAAGCCAATCAGCGCGATCCGGTGCTCAATCTGATCGAATGGGAAGTTCGCCGTCAGACCCTGATTGCCCGCCGCGAACAGCGTGGTAGCGAGATCGTCTATATCTTCGATATTCACCTGCAGGGAGAAAACGAAACCGTCTTTTTCGACGTTTGATGAAGAGAACGGGCTGAATCTCTCAGCCCGTTTTGTCAGGCCTGGTCTATTTTCGCAACATGGCTTTCGAGCCACGGCAGCATCTGTTTCTTGCGGCTCAACATCCCCTCTACCGTCACCGGTTGTGCCAGTTCCAGTTGGCGCGGGCCGGCAAACCAGAGTTGCGAATTGCCAGCGTTGATATCCGTCAACATCAGCACCACCAAATCCGCCCCGCTGCGGGTCGCATAATCGGCCATTTCTTGCCGCAGGGCATCCATCACGTCGGCGACCTGGCTCAATGCATACAGTTCGATCTGCGCAACGCTCACCTGCTTACCCTTGATGGTGAAACGCTTGATATCTTTTTGCAGCAGTTCACTGGCGCTTAATCCTTCGACGCTGGTTTTAGCACTCAGCAGGTCAGCGCTGAACGCCGCCAGCTCAACCCCGGCACGCGTTGTCAGTGCTTCAATGGCCTGACGGTCATCCGCCGTGGTAGTTGGCGAGCGAAGCGTGACAGTGTCACTCAATATTGCGCCCAATAGTAATAACGCCTGCGCAGACGTTATCTGCGCCCTGTCCTCCGGGCTCATCAGTTGCCATAGCAGCGTGGCGCTGCTGCCCACCGGCTTTATCCACACTTCTGGCGGCAAACGGGTCACCAGTCCACCCAGACGGTGATGATCGATAATACCCACGATATTGCTCGCCATAAGGGTTTCCGGTCCCTGCGCTGGCTCGGTGAAATCCACCAGCCAGACGTCGAGGTCTGTCAGCGGCATCGTCAGTAACGGCGGCATGTCCAGCCCCGCACGCTCAAACAGAAATTGGGTTTCGCGATTGGCTTCACCCAGGCGCCAGGCCGAGGCCTGACGTCCGCGCATGTTCAACCAGCGGGCAGCCATAAAAGCGGTGCAAATGGCGTCACTGTCCGGATTCAGGTGGCCTACGACATGGATCATTTTCGCCTCCGAAGAGAAAGTGCTGTTACTTAAATAAGTTAAATGTTAATAATATTTTGCAATCAAGTTATCAAAAACAAACAACTTTACTTGTCACCGGCATCGCTCTGTTCTTAACATCGCTTATGGAAAAAAATAGTCTGTTCAGTCAGCGCATCCGATTGCGCCATCTTCATACATTTGTCGCTGTCGCTCAACAAGGAACCCTGGGGCGCGCAGCCGAAACCCTTAACCTCAGCCAGCCTGCGCTTTCCAAAACGCTTAACGAACTGGAGCAACTGACCGGCACCCGCCTCTTTGAGCGCGGACGGCTCGGTGCGCAACTGACGTTACCTGGCGAGCAGTTCTTAACCCATGCGGTGAAAGTGCTAGATGCGCTCAACACCGCCGGGCAGGCGCTGAACCGTAAAGAAGGTCTTAACAATGATGTGGTAAGAATAGGCGCGCTACCGACCGCCGCGCTGGGTATTCTTCCGTCGGTCATCGGTCAGTTTCATCAGCAGCAAAAAGAGACCACGCTGCAGGTGGCAACGATGAACAATACCATGCTGCTGGCGGGCCTGAAATCCGGCGAGCTCGACATCGGCATTGGCCGGATGTCCGATCCGGAATTGATGAGCGGCCTTAATTATGAGCTGCTGTTTCTCGAGTCATTAAAGCTGGTCGTGCGTCCGAATCACCCACTATTGCAGGAAAACGTGACGCTGAGTCGCGTGATGGAGTGGCCCGTGGTTGTTTCGCCCAAAGGCACAGTACCACGGCAAAATGCCGAGACGCTGTTGCAAAGCCAGGGCTGTAAGATGCCAACCGGCTGCATTGAGACGCTCTCCGCCTCGCTGTCGCGCCAGTTAACGGTTGATTATAACTACGTCTGGTTTGTGCCCTCTGGCGCGGTGAAAGAGGATTTGCGCCAGGCGACGCTGGTTTCGCTACCCGTGCCCACACAGGGCGCAGGCGAGCCGATCGGTATTCTCACCCGTGTGGATTCACCGCTCTCTTCCGGCGCGCAACGCTTAATTGCCGCTATCCGTAAATCGATGCCGTTATAACAGGCCGGATGAGACGCCTTTTCGCCTCATCCGGTAATGGCGCTTAGAAGGTTTCCCAGTTATCCCCGTGATCGGTAACCGGCTGTGTCAGAGGCTGAACGGGGGTGTTTGTTGTCGGTACGCGCTTGCTCGTGGGTCCACCCTGTAAGCGAAACGTCCCCACCGCCTCCGTCAGTCGTGCCGCCTGCTCTTCCAGCGACGCCGCTGCCGCAGAGGCCTCTTCCACCAGCGAAGCGTTCTGCTGAGTTACTTTGTCCATCTCAGAGATGGCCTGGCTGACCTGCACGATCCCGCGGCTCTGCTCGTCCGACGCCGCGGCGATTTCCAGCATGATATCGGTGACGCGTTTTACCGCCTCCACGATGTCGGTCATCGTGTTCCCCGCCGCGACCACTTCACCAGAACCTTGATCGATGAGACGGACGGATTCGCTGATAAGCCCCTCAATCTCTTTCGCTGCCTGGGCACTGCGGCTGGCCAGCGTGCGGACCTCACTGGCGACCACGGCGAATCCACGTCCTTGCTCGCCGGCACGCGCGGCTTCAACCGCAGCGTTCAGCGCCAGAATATTGGTCTGGAAAGCGATGCTGTTGATAACCGCTGTGATCTCAGAGATTTTCTTCGAACTGGTCGAAATATTGCCCATCGTCTGGACCACGCCGGAAACCATCTGCCCGCCACGGCTGGCTTTGCCGGACGCGTCTTCCGCCAGTTTGCTGGCGTGGTGTGCGTTATCGGCGTTTTGCTTCACCGTCGCGGTCAACTCTTCCATGCTGGCCGCCGTCTGTTCGATCGCCGCCGCCTGTTCTTCGGTGCGTGACGACAAATCGGTATTGCCCGCCGAGATTTCGCTGGTACCGCGATAAATCTCTTCTGCCCCCTGACGCACCGAACCGACCGTTTGCACCAGCGAACGCTGCATTTGTTGCAGGTGGCGGCTCAGTCGCCCAATCTCGCTACGCCCGGTAGGTTCATCCTGCATGGTGAGATCACCGGCGGCAATTTGCTCAATACGCTGCGCGGCATGCTGCAACGGCTGAATGACGGTACGACGCAGAACAATAAACGTCATCAGCGTCAGCACCAGTGCCAGACCAAAAGCGCCAATCATGAATATCATGCCCAGTTGGGTGCGCTGATGAGCCTGTTCGCTTAACTGGTTAGCCCGCGCCATGCGCAGTTCAATCGCCTTCAACAGGACCTTATTGTAACTGGCATCCAGTTGTCTTGCGTGTTCGCTTTCGTGGTTGATGATCGCTTCAAACATACCGTTTCTGGCGTACTTGAGCATCGGTTGCATTCCCGCTATATAGGCTTTGAAACTGCTCTCCAGTTCGCCATCCAACGCTTCATCCGCAGGGGTTTTCACCTTGCGCGCCATGTAAATAGTAAACCCTTCTTCAGACTGCTTAATACGCTTTTCCGCCGCCGCAATGTTGGCTTTCATGTCATCCATTTCAGCAATTCGGCTCGCCGCGCCGGCATGAATCATGTTGATTCGCGCGGTACGCAGGTGGTTCGAACTGTTCGATAATCCCATGCGGACCTGGATCTCATCCGTCACATCCCGCTGATCGCGGTCAGCCTGCATGAGAAAGTAGCCCGCCAGACCGGAGCTCAGCGCGAACAGTAAAAGGATGCCACCGAGAATGGAGGAAAACAGCGGAACCAGCCTGATGTGATGCAGAAAGCCCAGCTTATGTGGTGCTTGCATCGATGATGTGTTGTCCATGACCGTCGACTCTCTTGTAGGATTAATGCGTAATACGCGCCCGTAAGATAGTCATCGGCATTCCGCGAATTTTACTTACCGGGAAAAGCGCCGTTTTCGTCACAGTTTGACAACATTTATGTTAAAAAATGGAAAGCGCCAGCGGTGATTTCCGCTGGCGGATGAATCAGTTATCGCCAAAATGGATAACGGTACGGATGGATTTACCTTCGTGCATCAGGTCAAACGCGTCGTTGATTTGCTCCAGCGGCAAACGATGGGTAATGAACGGATCCAACTGGATTTTCCCGGCCATTGCCTCTTCCACCATGCCCGGTAACTGGGTGCGCCCTTTGACGCCGCCAAACGCGGAACCGCGCCAGACCCGGCCTGTCACCAGCTGGAACGGGCGAGTTTTAATTTCCTGGCCCGCCCCGGCAACACCAATGATGATGCTCTCGCCCCATCCTTTATGGCAGCATTCCAGCGCCGCACGCATCACGTCGACGTTACCGATACATTCGAAGCTAAAGTCGACACCACCGTCGGTGAGCTCAACAATCACCTCCTGGATCGGTTTGTCATAATCTTTCGGATTAATGAAGTCGGTTGCGCCCATTTCAGCCGCCAGTTTGAATTTTTCCGGGTTGGTATCGACAGCAATAATACGCCCTGCTTTCGCCTGTACAGCGCCCTGAATCACCGCCAGGCCGATCCCGCCAAGGCCAAACACGGCAACGGTATCGCCCTCTTTGACTTTCGCGGTGTTATGCACGGCACCTATGCCCGTAGTGACGCCACACCCCAGCAGACAAACCTTATCCAGCGGGGCTTGCGGGTTGACTTTCGCCAGTGAGATTTCCGCACATACGGTGTATTCGCTGAAGGTACTGGTACCCATGTAGTGATAGATTGGTTCACCATTGTAAGAAAAACGGGTGGTGCCATCCGGCATCAGACCTTTTCCCTGGGTGGCGCGCACGGCCTGACAGAGGTTGGTCTTCCCGGATTTACAGAATTTGCACTCTCCGCATTCGGCGGTATACAGCGGGATAACATGGTCGCCCGGCTTCAGACTGGTCACGCCTTCGCCGACGTCGACCACTACACCGCCGCCTTCATGTCCCAGTACCGCCGGGAACACACCTTCCGGATCGTCACCAGACAGCGTAAACGCGTCAGTGTGGCAAACCCCGGTGTGGGTAATTTTAACCAGAACTTCGCCTTTTTTCGGCGCTGCGACGTCAATCTCAACAATTTTGAGCGGCTGACCGGGGCCAAACGCGACTGCTGCACGTGATTTCATCTGTCTCTTCCCTTTATTGCGAGGTGATAGGTTTATTTTAGATAAGCGCGAAGAAGGTGGCCGATTTCAGCCATACGCACGGCGCGCTGGTCAGGAGTGGTTTCACCACTCACCAGCTCATCTTTCAGGTGGATCTCAACCATTTCGCCCATTAAACCGTTGGACGCACCGCGGACCGCAGCGATTTGTTGCAGGATAGCCAGGCAAGGTTCGCCAGACTCCAGCGCACGCTCCAGGGCATCCACCTGCCCCCGAATGCGTCGGACGCGAGTCAGAATACGTTTTTTATCTTCAGGTGAATGCGGCATAGGCCCCCCTTAATACTATAGGGGGGTATACTATCAGAGTTTTAATCGCAGGAGGGAAAAAAAGCGTTTTCTATTTAGTGAGCGTTAAATTTCACTGTTTCAGCCTTTAAAGGCGGGTTTACCTATGTACCTTTCGTTCATCACCGGCGAAAACCATACTTTAGCCCTGTTTTAATTTAGGTTATGTAGATTTATCTCATGCCAGAAATATCAATTTTGCAAATATCTAAAACTGCGCTGGAATATGTTTTATTTCCTTCAGATGCCCATTCAGTATTGTAATGTAGCCTCCGGCTTTTAATGCCGAGAGCACGTTCATCACTGCGGAACGAGAAAGCCGGGTTTTTCCGCGGATATAATTCTCGGCGGTGATCGACTCTCTCAGTGTTTGCGGTTTGCTCATGAGCTCAAAAAGCTGATAGCGAACCTGCTCAAATACGGTGGGTGAGACGAGCTTAAACAGTACCTCTGCGGCCATGCTGGCGATCAGTTGCAGATGTCTGGCATAGGGTTCCCACAGGTTGTGTTCTGTCAGCAGCGCCTATAAATCCTCTTTATTCAACGTGGCGATTTCAGCCGGTTCAATAACGCGAAGGATATGTATTGATCGGGAGGACTCATGTACCGGGATGATCCCACGTAGTGTCGGGGCTTCGATAAGTTCGATAAGAATATCATCGGGCTGCCGGTAAAGTGAGAGCGCCCCCTTACGAATAATATAACAATCAGGCTGGTGAGCGGCGCTGATGGTAATGCGCTTACCAACAGGACACTGCTGATAGCGCAGGTGCGAATCAAGTGTATCCAACAATATCGTCAAATAGGGCGATTCAACGCGCGTGCTTATGGGCCCCGCCATCTCTACTGGATTGAATGTGCTCTTCATTTTTTATTATTACCAACCTACGTACACATGCCACTATGATAGCAGAAAATGGCTATCACGGTAAAAACATGGTTGCAAAAATGACACAAAACAGTATCCATCTAAAAATAATTTCGTAGATATTGTTAATGCAATGTATGTTTAATATAGATTATCCGCATACTTAATATTGTATATTACATTGTTAATAATTAATTAAATTCAAATAAAATTAACAGTTTATAATTCAAACCAAAATTTGAAGTACAAAAATGGACCATAAAACAATAGACCTCCATTATAATGGGGCATAAATTATGACACCTAAAGCTACTATAATATAGTAGTAATAGTCCCTTTTATTATTCCATAGTTATTTTACACAAAGACGAGTGCGACACTCTGATGGAGCTATAAATGAAATTTAATAAATTAATAGCTGCTGGCACAATTCTGGCGGTGAATTTAGTTAATCTACCGCACGCCTTCGCAGCAAATACCATTACTTTTAACGGTAATATTACAGATGCAACATGCGACGTTTCTCTGGAATATAAAGGCGCCGCTGTTGGAACGGCTGGTACAGGTACAATTGCCCTGGACGAAGTTTCAAAAACAGCGCTGGCTGGTGCAAACTCCTCTGCAGGCCAGGTACCGTTCTTTATTGTGGCTGAAAACTGCACCCTGGGTACGCCTGCAAAAACCAAAGTGGCGGCCAACTTTAAAAGTGCTAACGGTGACAACCAGGGCTATCTGAATAATACAGCGTCAACTGATGCAGCGACAAATGTTCAGTTCCGCCTGCTGGATTCGAATCGTAGCACAATTAAAGTGAACGACCCAGGTCAGTCAACCACGTCACAATTCACCGCTATTGACACTGAAGCAGGTGGTAAAACCCGGATGCCCTATTTTGTTGAATATGTATCGGCAGCCGGTTCTGCAACTGCGGGGTCAGTCGTCAGCACTGTGGATTATGAGCTGATGTATCAGTAATCACTTATTTTATTTCCCTGGTTAAACCTTAGGTATTTTGTATGTTATTTTTCAGTAAAAAGGCAGCAACAGTATATTGCGCCCTTAGTGCTGGCATGATGATGAGTCAGCCAGGTCACGCCAGTATTGTTTTGGATGGAACCAGAGTCATATACCAGGGAAGTAAAAGTCAGGTTACGCTCAGCCTGACAAATAAAAACGCCAGACCTGTATTAATTCAGAGTTGGATCGATACGGGGAATGAGAACACGTCACCCGAAAAAATATCCGTCCCTTTCGTGATCACTCCGCCGATCAATCGGGTAGACTCGAATAAGGGCCAGACGCTGCGTATCAGCTATACCGGGGTTCCAGCGCTCCCTACTGACAAAGAGTCAGTGTTTTGGCTCAATGTTCTTGAGGTCCCGGCAAAAGATAAGAACAGTGACGACATCAAACAGAAACTCAATGTTGTCTTTCGCACGCGTATTAAACTTTTTTACCGCCCTGAAGGGTTAGAAGGTAAAAGCAGTGATGCACCAGAACAATTACACTGGCAATTAAATGGTAAAAATGCCACGGTGCAAAACAGCTCAAAATATAACGTCACTATTTTTAGTGTTAACTTTAAAGACAAGAACATCACATCTGAAACTGCCGGTAAAATGCTGGCACCGGGTGAAACAAAACAATTCCCTTTGAACAATACGGGCAATATTGATGGGTTATCTTTTAGCACAATCAATGACTATGGAGCGCTCATTGATCATAAAGCGAAACGCTAACGCCTTTTGAGGGTAGATCGTGTGTCTATTTCAAATAAATTTCTCCCCGGATTCTATCTCTGTTGCTTTTCTACAGTTATATTGTCTTTCTCATTTAGCGCTACCGCTAATGACACTGAGAACCATTCTGGGGAGGATAAGTCTGTCTCATCTGAAGAGACTGCTGCTGAATTTGACACACAACTTTTGCGCCAGGACAGGGCAAATCAAATCGATGTAAATCGCTTCACCTACGGCTCAAATGTTATCCCCGGAAAATACCTTATCGATATCATTGTGAATGGTTCTCAAATTTCACATGAAGAGGTCACTTTTACTGAAGTCGATAAATACCGGGCTGAGGCCTGTTTAACGCCGAAAATCATTCAGTTGATTAAACTTAATATGGACAGAGTACCAAAAGATTCGCGCAGCGAACTGTCTAACCCCGCAGCATGTTCTGACCTCTCCCAACTCTTGCCAAATGCCACCGTACATTTTGATGCGGATAAGCAGCAACTTAATATTGAAATACCACAAATTTACCTTCAGCACACGGCGCAAGGAAGTGTTGATCCGTCACTTTGGGACAGTGGTGTTCCGGCGCTGATGCTCGGCTATTATGTCAATGGCTATGACTCCCACTACAATAATGCCGACACGGCACGTTCGCTCTATTCTTCGTTAAATGCCGGGCTAAATATTGGTAATTGGTACTTTCGCCACAATGGCTCTTATACCTGGACACCGGAACAGGGCGGCGGCTATCAAAGTAGCAATAGCTATGTACAACGCGATGCCGAGTTTGTTCATGGTCATCTTTATCTTGGTCAATATTTTACCTCAGGCCAGATGTTTAATTCGGTTTCGTATACCGGCGCACAACTGGCCAGCGACGACAGAATGTTACCCGCCTCTCAGCGTGGATACGCGCCGGAAATCCGAGGGGTCGCGAAGACGAATGCTAAAGTGACGATACGTCAGTCTGGCCATATTTTGTATCAGACCACCGTGACACCGGGAGCGTTTCTGATCGATGATCTCGGGCAGACAGGGTATGGCGGCGATCTGGATGTCACCGTCGAAGAAGCGGACGGTAGCACCCAGCAATACTCAGTGCCTTATTCGTCTCTGGCGCAATCACTGCGTCCGGGGACCCAGCAATTCACTGCAACGGTTGGCAAGCTTCGCGACTACAACGCCGCTGAAATGCCGTTGTTCTATGAAACAACCTACATGCGCGGCTTAACCAATATCCTGACTGCCTATACGGGCTTACAGTACAGTCAGCACTATCAGGCTGCCCTGCTGGGGGGAGCAATAGGTACGCGAGCGGGGGCGATCAGCGCGGATGTCACTCAATCGACGAGTCAGATCGGCGGCAAGATCGGTAATCCGATGGGGCAAAGTTATCGACTGAGTTACAACAAACTGTTTGATGCGACAAACAGTAACATCACGATTGCTGCCTATCGTTATTCCAGCTCCGGTTATATGGATTTTCAAACCGCCATGAGTACACGCGACGCAATGAATAATGGCAGCGATCCGGATAGCGTCTCCCGTTCTAAAAATCAGTTCTCATTAAGCTTTAATCAGGGCCTCCCTGCCGGGCTGGGTAACCTTTATGTCAGCTCATCAATGCAAAACTACTGGAATAACAACGAGGGTTACAACACCCAGTATCAGTTGGGGTATTCCAATAACTATAAGCTGCTGAACTACAGCATTAACGCCAGCCGAAACAAAGCGGGAAACGGAAATGATCAAACCACCTGGTATCTGACGTTTTCCATGCCGTTAGGCATGGGTAATGGTACAGGAATGCCTTATCTGAGCATGCGCTATAACCAGGACAGTGCCGGCGGACGTGGTCAACAGGCAAACCTTTCTGGCTCGTTCGGTGAAGACAATAAATACGGCTACAACGTTAGCGGTGCGCATGATGACAATTCGGGAAGCTCTGGCAGCGTCAGCGGAACCTGGGAGGGAAGCAAGGCAACGATGAACGGTAGCTACAGCACCGGTAAAGGCTATAGCAGTACCTCCGTCGGGATGTCCGGGGGGATGGTCGTCCACTCGGGTGGGGTCACTTTCTCGCCTTACAGCAGCGATAACTATGCCCTGATTGAAGCAAAAGGGGCAGAAGGTGCCAAAGTCACGGGTTATGCAGGTGCCGTCATTGATGGTTCAGGCTACGCCCTGTCACCGTCACTGGTCCCCTATCAGGAAAATCGGATAGGTATTAACCCTGAAGGCTCTGATTTGGGCGTTGACTTTGAAAACACGGCGCAGAATGTTGTTCCGCGTTCAGGATCGGTGGTCAAAGTAAAATTTGCTACCCATACCGGCACGCCGGTGCTGATTACCACAAGCTGGCAGGGAGAGCCGCTCCCCTTTGGCGCCGACATTTTTGATGATGAAGACACGCACGTGGGTGCGGTGTCCCAGGGCGGGGTTATTTACGTTAAAGTCAGTAAGCAAAAAGGAACATTGCTCGTGAAATGGGGTGAGAACGCGAATAATCAATGTCGTGTCCCTTATTCCCTTAATCCAGATGATTCCAGCGCGAAAGGTAAAAACGCGATCCAGCGCTTTACTGCCGTATGCCAAAAGGTGTAGCTATGTCTTTTTTGAAATATCTATTTATTCTTTTTTTCTTCCATATTGCCTCGGCCTCGGCCTATGTAGTTAAATGCGACCCATCAACAAGCTCCACCAATAATTATAACCAATGGTCGACGATGCATCAGCCCTTTAATCTAACCTCACCAGGGGCGACCATTACCTTAGGAGCTAATATCCCCGACTGGCACACCATTTATTCTGTAAACGCGATTATTGGCATTGATACAGGAAACTGTAACTCCGTTGTCAGCACGTATTATGCTTTTCTGAACAACGCACAGCCTGTAGGCTCCATAAACGGCTATGACATTTATAGCACCAATATTTCTGGTATTGGCATTTCTGTTTCAGCACCCGATGTCGTCGGGAAAAATGCTGTGAACGCTTATCCTAAAGCACTTTTTTATACCCGGGATATTCTAGGCCTCCAGTTTGAAGCAGATATAAAGTACTGGAAAATTCCTGGCACTATTCCCGCCTATAACGGCCCGGTCACCATTACCGGACCCGACACCGCCGTTTTATATATGTCCTCGGGTAGCACCTTTACCAGTTCGAACCCCGACCGGATAGTCAGTGACGATAAGGCCTATATTAGTGGGTCGCGAATTTTAACCATTACCATGACCTTTCAGTCTGGCACCTGCAATATACAAGGGGACAATGTTAAGGTGGATATGGGCGATTCAACCGCACCTTTCCCCTGGAAGGATGCCAGTTTCAATTTGATATGTCCGAATGCGATGGGATATGATGGAATGACGAACTCCAAATCGACCTATACTTATCCCTATAATATTGACCCCAAGTCAGAACTTTCACCTAATTCCCCAAACGGAAAAGTGCAGATCAGTATAGCGCCTTACACCCAAGTGGTGGATGCCAACAGAGGGATTATCGCGCTCGACGGCACAGGTGCCCAGGGCTATGGGATACAACTGGCCTGGGGTGATTACACCACGCAGAATTCACAAGAACCGTTAAACCCCGTCGTCTTAAACAGTTATGTTGCTGCCAATACGCTTAACCCCAACTTCAGTGCGGATGATACCCCTGTAGGGGGGAACGGATTCCACGGTTCAGATAACACCATAAAGATGGCGGCGCGGTATATTCGTACCGCCGGTAATTCAGCACCAGGCACTGCCAACGCCGTGGTACAGGTTATCGCTAATTACCAGTAATAGTGACCCTTTTAACAGTGAGCCTGGCGAACAGAATAAAAGCTCTAAAGCGAGTTTATTAGGTAACGATACGCGTCGTCGCGTGTCGGAGTTGATTTTTTGCTACGCAATGTTAATAACATGAGATATTTAAAACTGATGTGGCAATCCACTTAGATTGCCAGCCATCGCATTATTAGGTCTATTTTCACGTTAGCTATGCTGGTTCTGTTTTTGAATGCAGCATCAGCGTCGGCGACGGTTATTCACTGCGAATCCCAACCCCGCGCGATAACGCGTTATCACACGTGGCCTGAGATCTATAAGGCAACCGAGGTCAATGTTGATAACATTCGCATGTCATTGCCGTTGCCACTGTCTGAGTGGGCCGTTATTTATACGGCTGAGAATCACGTTATTGATCTCGATGTTGGGGTTTGTGACATCGACGGACTCTCTCCTCGCTTTACCCTGCTCTCGGCTACACCTGCTATTGCCCATCAGGGGAATGACTATATTTATGCGACTAACGTTCCGGGGATTGGGATATCTGCGGCGGAATCATTTCGTGCGCGATACAACTCGTTACAACCTTATCCCCTTACGGATAGGTGGGATGAAGCGACGTCCTACACTCACCTTTATGCCACGATAAAATACTGGAAAATTCCCGGGCAAAATATTCCATCTGACGCGGGCGCCCTGACCGTAATCGGTCCGGAAGTGGGAATGGTTTATGAGAAATCGGGATACTCTTTTACCAGCTCAGAAACCAACAGGATTACCCGGGAGGGTCGTGCCTATATTAATGATTCAAGAATAATAAAAGCGACGATATTTTTTCAGCCTCCGACCTGCGATATCAAGAGTGACCATGTCAGTATCAACATGGGTGATTATGACGGAACCGCTGTCGTCTCACGCTGGAAAGATGCCAGTTTTACAATCCGATGCCCGGCATCATTCGACGACAGAAAGCATAAGATACAGTTCACAATGATTCCTGTTACTCGTGTAATGGATATCCGCAGAGGCATTATTGCTCCGGGAACAGACGACGCGCACCATTACAGAATTCAACTGGCATGGGGAGATTATCAACACCAACCTTCAGGCGACCCGGCTATGCCCGTGAGAGCAGACCGTTATGTCGAGGCGCATGAACTGATCAAGGGTTATAGCGAGGTTGATGGGCTCGCTGACAGTGAGTCTGGTCACACCATTAGAATGGCGGCGCGCGCTATTCGTACCTCCGGTGACGAAATTCCTGGGCCAATCAGTACCGTGATACAGGTCATTGCCTATTACCGCTAAACTTTGCAAAGTCGCCCGCAGAATACAGGCGCCGGAAGCGCTCCCCGCGCCTGTATAATCACGCTAGCGTTTACGCGGCATCATGCGCAGCAGCGTGTTGTCCTTCCAGAAATAGTGGTGCAGTAGCGCGGCGGCGGCATGCAACGCAATCACAAAATAGCCCAGATTGGCCAGCGTGATGTGCCAGGATTTCAGCGTATCCACCAGGTCAAAGTTCCCTTCTGCCGCGTGCGGCATCACCAGACCAAAGGCCATCCACGGATTACCACGGTTGTACATCATCACCATGCCGATCAATGGCAGCGCGATGAACAGCAGATAAATCACCAGGTGCCCAAGATGCGCCAGTCCGGTCATCATCGGCTTCGGTTTGGGCACGATGGGAGGAGCCGGATATTTCAGCCTGATCAGCAGACGCGCCACCATCAGCACCAGAATCGCTATCCCACTAGAAACGTGAATCATATTAATGAGGGGACGATCGCTGCGAGGAAAAAAGCCCCGAAACTCCATCGCACAGTAAGCGACAATCACCAGTAAAAAGACCAGCCAGTGGATGCCAATTTGCAGGCTTGAGTACTTATTGCCCATAACACTTCCTGAGTAAAAAACAATAAAGCGACAACATAGCGATCTTTCCTTAAAAATTCATTAACTTTTCTACGCCGCATTTCAGACAGTTAGGGTTAACGGCAAGATGTGCGATTGCTCACCCCGGCATCCTGGACTATGCCTGGTAGGGAAAAAAGAATGTCCGCTACATCCTCACAGGAGTTAATCATGAGTAAAATTGGCATTAACGGTTTTGGTCGTATTGGTCGCCTGGTGTTGCGTCGGTTACTCGAAGTCAAAAGCGATGTTGATGTGGTCGCGATCAACGACCTCACCTCCCCTAAAATCCTTGCCTATCTGCTAAAGCATGACTCTAACTATGGTCCGTTCCCCTGGAGCGTGGACTTTACCGAAGACGCGCTGATTGTTGACGGGAAAACGATCGCGGTTTATGCAGAAAAAGACGCCAAGAATATCCCGTGGAAAGCGAAAGGAGCGGAAGTCATTATTGAATGCACCGGCTTTTATACCTCAACTGAAAAGTCTCAGGCGCATATCGATGCTGGCGCGAAAAAAGTGCTGATCTCCGCGCCGGCTGGCGATATGAAGACCATTGTCTACAACGTTAACGATGACACGCTGAATGCCAGTGATGTGATTGTTTCGGTGGCTTCCTGCACCACCAACTGCCTGGCGCCGATGGCGAAAGCGCTGCACGACAATTTTGGTATTAAAGTGGGCACCATGACCACCATTCACGCCTACACCGGCACGCAGTCGCTGGTGGACGGTCCGCGTGGCAAAGATCTGCGCGCATCGCGTGCGGCCGCTGAAAACATCATTCCGCATACCACAGGCGCGGCAAAAGCAATTGGTCTCGTTATTCCGGATCTCAGCGGCAAGCTGAAAGGTCATGCTCAGCGCGTGCCGGTGAAAACCGGTTCTGTCACTGAACTGGTGTCGATTCTGGCTAAGAAAGTGACGGCGGAAGAGGTTAACAACGCGCTGAAGAAAGCCACGCACAACAATGAATCTTTTGGCTATACCGATGAAGAAATTGTCTCTTCAGACGTTATCGGTTCGCACTTTGGTTCTGTGTTTGATGCCACCCAGACCGAAATTACCGAGGTGGGCGATCTGCAACTGGTAAAAACAGTGGCCTGGTACGACAACGAATACGGATTCGTGACGCAACTGATCCGTACCCTTGATAAGTTCGTCAAACTTTAAGCGTAAAGGCGGAGTGAAACCTCCGCCCTGCTTTGCCGATCAGGACTGCAAATAAACCACCTGGGTTTGCAGATACTCGTTCAGCCCGTGCTTGCCGTCTGCGCCGCCAATCCCCGACTTACGCCATCCCGCGTGGAAGCCCTGCATTGCTTCAAAGTTCTCGCGATTAATATAAGTCTCACCAAACTTCAGCCCGTTAATGGCTTTCATCGCGACGTTGAGATTCTGCGTATAAATAGACGATGTCAGGCCGTAATCACTGTCATTAGCCATCGCGATAGCCTCCTCCAGCGTGTTGAAGACCACCACAGGCAGCACAGGGCCAAAGGTCTCTTCGTGCATGATGGCCATCTCCTGACGAACATCCAACAGCAATGTTGGCGGATAGAAGTAACCTTTGCCCTCAACGGCTTTGCCGCCGAGCGCCACCCGCGCCCCCTCCTGTACCGCCCTCGCCACTTTCTGCTCCACACGTTGCAGGGCCGCGGCATTGATAAGCGGCCCCATGGCGATATCGTTACGCTCGCCTGGATTCCCGAACTGTACCGCTTTCAGGGCTTCGCCCAGGCGGTTCACGAACAGGTCATAAATCCCTTTTTGTACGTAGACACGCTCCGCGCAGTTACAAACCTGTCCGGTATTGATGACCCGGGAATCCACAATCGCTTTGACCGCCAGTTCAAGATCGGCATCATCCATCACAATCGCTGGCGCCTTGCCACCCAACTCCAGGCACACTTTGGTGATATTTTTCGCCGCAGTCGCCATAATCTTTTCACCTGCTGCCACGCTGCCGGTCATGCTGACCATCGCCACTTTCGGGTTACCGGCCAGTTCCTGGCCGACGGTTTCACCACGCCCCAGCACCAGGTTAAACACACCACGCGGCAGACCAATCTCATCAACAATTTTGGCAAACGCAATCGCGTTATTGGGCGTGAATTCGCTGGGTTTAATCACGATGGTGTTCCCGGTCAACAGGGCCGGAGCCAGCTTACGGGCGATCAGGAAGAACGGGAAATTCCACGGCAGGATCCCGGTGGTGACCCCCAGCGCGCGCTTAAACAGCAAGATATTCTCGCCAGGGCGATCGCTTTGCAGAATTTCGCCTTCATAGCGACGAGCCCACTCCGCCATATAGTCGAGATAGTCGGCAGTAAAAGAGACTTCCACCTCGGCCAGTTGCTGAATTTTTCCTCCTTCAGCC
This sequence comes from Citrobacter amalonaticus, assembly GCF_018323885.1. Classification (NCBI taxonomy): domain Bacteria; kingdom Pseudomonadati; phylum Pseudomonadota; class Gammaproteobacteria; order Enterobacterales; family Enterobacteriaceae; genus Citrobacter; species Citrobacter amalonaticus. The sequence continues at coordinate 2,421,305 of NZ_AP024585.1, forward strand.
ACAATTAAGGCACTGATTTCGCCAGCACGTTCACGGATCCCGGCGGCAATTTTGCGCAGCCAGCCAGCACGAACGATCGCTGGCAGCGCTTCCCACTCAGCCTGCGCACGGTCCGCCGCTGCAATGGCTTTGCGCGCGTCTTCTGCACGACCATCAGGAATACGCGAAATCACCTCTTCCGTCGCCGGGTTGATGACATCAATCCAGGCATCCTCGTGCCAGGTCACAAACTGTCCATCGATATACATAGGATGTTGTACGGGTACTGACATGCGCTACTCCTGTGATTGAATTGTTTTTAACAAGTGAAACTATTGTTAATAAACATCAATCATGCCTCGGCGATCCCGGCTGGTGTCGTAATTCTGTGAACTGCTTCATAAAAGAGAGGGGTCAGGCTGGGGAGAACGAAAACGCAGGCATTTTTGTTTTGCCCGTTTGAGAGAAAACACTCCCAAACGGGCAGGAGTTAGCGTAACGAACGGTGGTTCATCGCCTCATTCAGCGCCGCATCCTGTTGCAGGATCTGCCACGCGGCCTCGACCTCCGGCGGAAAATCCACATGCACAATGAAGTCACGCCCCCGAGGTCCATAGCCGGTGTCATCATTGCGCAAGCGCGGGATTTCGCCCACCACCAGCGCTAAATAGCGATCGATGCTCCACAGGCCGCCAGGGTCATTAGCAAATACAATATCGTCCTCCTGCTGACACAAGACAGGCGTAAATCCCGGATGGCTCAACCAGCGCGGTGCGTCCGGATCGTCACGGGTTACCCGGCGAAAGGTCGCTACGGTACGCCGTTGCATCGTAGGATCCTGTACCACAATGGCCGTGTTAATCGGTGTTGCGGCCTGCGCGATCATTTGCGCGCTAAAACGGGCGTTCTCTCCGCAGTTAGTTGACTGATCTTCCAGCCAGATTTTGTCTGCGGGAATGTGCCAGAACTGCCGGGCAATATCCGCCAGGATGGCGGCTTCGGCGCGTCCGGTCGTCTGGATCGTGTTGTAACGGGGATGTTGGGCAACGGCGGCATACAGGAAGGTCGTGGAGTGACCAATCCCACCAGCGATCAGCAGCGGAACCTCTTGCTGTTGGGCTATCTGGCAGGCCGCGTCAATTGTCGGGATGACGGCATTGCCCGCCAGTACCACGCAGTCTGCCGGGTAAGCAGGCCCGCCGCAGAAATCATCCTGCGCCAGCCACTGCCCCACCGTGTTGATCGCCTCAAGAGTGTTGGCGGAAAGTCTCGGGAACGGTTGCATCATTAAGCTCCTCCTCTTATTTCAGCAGAGTACCGCACCCGCGCTGAATAAACAGTAGATCTCTCTGAAAGGCTGATGATTGATATTTCGACGCTTTTTTTGTCATCTCAGTGAAATAACACAAAACGTCTAAAAATCGGGCGGTTGCACCTGCACATTATCCTGTTTAATTATCATAATATGAATAATTAACGTCATTTATTCTGCAATTACAGAAATTCATCCTGGCAAAATGCTCTCTTTTTAGCCCATTACGGCGTGCCTCCTCTTGTTAAATGTTACTAACACACCTAGTTTGATTAACAATTTCACAACCTTTTAACGTAACAGGTTGCACCTGCCGCACTGCCAGGTGACACCTTTTTTGTTCTCTGGCGGAGGTTTACAGTTAATGACGACCCATGAAAGCAGTACGGTTATTCTGAAGAAAAATAAGAAGGTACTTGTCGCCAGTCTGACCGGCAGTGCGATTGAGTGGTTCGATTACTTTCTGTATGGCACCGCGGCTGCGCTGGTGTTTAACAAGATTTTCTTCCCGATGGTTGACCCGGTAATCGGTCTGATCCTCTCGTACCTCTCCTTCTCGTTGACCTTTTTTATTCGCCCGATTGGCGGGGTAATTTTCGCCCACATCGGCGATCGCATCGGGCGTAAGAAAACGCTGGTGCTGACGCTTTCCCTGATGGGCGGCGCGACGGTGATGATCGGTCTACTGCCCACCTATGAGATGATCGGTATCTGGGCCCCCATTCTGCTTATCCTGATGCGCATCATTCAGGGGATGGGCATTGGTGGCGAATGGGGTGGCGCACTCCTGCTGGCCTATGAATACGCGCCGGAAAAACGCAAAGGCTTCTTCGGCAGTATTCCGCAGGCGGGCGTGACTATTGGCATGCTGATGGCGACGTTTATCGTCTCGCTGATGACCCTGTTTAGCGAGGAAGATTTCCTCTCCTGGGGCTGGCGTATTCCCTTCCTGCTGAGCTCCGTGCTGGTGCTGTTAGGACTGTGGATCCGTCGGGATATCGATGAAACGCCAGACTTCAAAAAGGTCAAAGCGACGGGTCAGGTTGCCAAAGCACCGCTGCGCGATACGCTGACTCATCACTGGCGTGAAGTGCTGATTGCCGCAGGTTTGAAGGTGGTGGAAACCGCGCCGTTCTATATTTTCTCGACCTTTGTGGTCAGCTATGCCACCAGCACACTGAGTTATCAGAAGTCCCAGGTGCTGGAAGCCGTCACCGTGGGTGCACTGATTGCTACGGTGATGATCCCGCTGATGGGGCTGCTGTCGGACAAAATTGGCCGCAAACGGATGTATGCCATCAGCGTCGCCCTGCTTGGCCTGTTTATCGTGCCATGGTTCTTGCTGCTGAATACCGGCACCACCTGGGGCATTATGCTGGCGACCATCGTGATGTTCGGCGTGCTGTGGGCACCGGTCACCGCCGTGCTGGGGACGCTGTGCTCGGAAATTTTCAGCGCTAACGTTCGCTACACCGGCATCACCCTCGGTTACCAGATTGGCGCAGCGCTGGCGGGCGGTACCGCTCCCCTCATCGCTACCGGGTTGCTGGCGAAATATGACGGCGACTGGGTGCCCGTGGCGTGGTATCTGCTTACCACCGTGGCGATATCCCTGGTTGCCATTTTCTTTGCCAGTCGGGTGAAACATAGCCCGGCGATCAACGCTCAGCCTAACGAATTGTAATCCCTTCGCGGCCAGATCCTCTGGCCGCTTCTGTAACAATAAGGTACAGACTCGAACGTCTCACTTGCGTCCGATGGCGCTGCGCTTGTCGGGCCTACGGACAATATATTGCCATCCGGTACTGAATTACCCGCTAATCTGCTCCATCGCCTGCAGGATACGTTTATCCGAAATGGGATACGGCGTTCCCAGCTGTTGGGCAAAATAGCTGACCCGCAATTCTTCAATCATCCAGCGGATCGCTTTCACCTCCTCGTCTTCGCGTCGCGCCGGCGGCAGTTTGTTGAACCACTGCTGCCAGGCCTGCTGTACGCTTTCGACTTTCAGCATCTGCGCGCGATCGCGATGGGGATCAATCGCCAGTTTCTCAAGACGTTTTTCAATCGCCTGCAAGTAACGCAGCGTATCGCCAAGACGACGGAAGCCGTTGCCGGTGACAAATCCGCGATACACCAGTCCGCCCATCTGCGCTTTGATGTCGGAAAGCCCCAACGCCATCGTCATGTCCACGCGCCCCTTCAGGCGTTTATTGATATTAAAGACGGCGGTCAGGATCTGTTCGACCTGCTTCGCAATCTCCACAACCGTCTCATTCAGCTCGGCACGAACCTTCTCATGCAGCGCGGCAAAACCCTCTTCCGTCCAGACCGGACCACCGTTAGCATCAATCAGCTTATCCACGCCGCAGGAAATGCAGTCGTCAATCAGCTCCAGCACTTTGCCGTACGGGTTGAAGTACAGACCCAGCTTGGCTTTATTCGGCAGCTTCTCGTGCAGATATTTGATCGGCGACGGGATGTTCAACAGCAACAAACGGCGTAAGCCAGACCACATCGCCTGCTGTTGCTCCAGCGGATTATCAAAGAGTTTGATCGCCACGCTGTCGCGCTCATCCACCAGCGCAGGCCACGCTTTGACTTTGTAATTGCCACGTTTTTGCTCGTAGCTTTCCGGCAGTTGCCCAAAACTCCAGATGTGCAACCCGCTCTGTTCAATGCCATCATCGGCCACCGCCGAGAGCGTCTCCTGCACTTTTCCTTTCAGCCGGTCTTTTAGCTCCTGTAGCGAGCGCCCTTCATCCAGCTTCTTGTTTTTATCATCCACCACCCGGAAGGTGATTTTCAGATGATCGGGCACCTGATCCCAGTGCCAGTCCTCGCGGTCAACCGTCACGCCTGTCATCCGACGCAGCTCACGCTCCAGCGCGTCCAGTAGCGGCAGCTCCAGTGGCGTCACGCGGCCTAAAAACGCCTCGGCATAGTTTGGGGCCGGAACAAAGTTACGCCGCACCGGCTTCGGCAGCGATTTAATCAGCGCAATCACCAGTTCGCGACGTAAGCCCGGGATCTGCCATTCAAAACCATTTTCGTCGACCTGATTCAACAACGGCAGCGGAATATGTACCGTCACCCCGTCCGCATCCGCCCCCGGTTCAAACTGATAGCTCAACCGCAGTTTCAGCGAGCCCTGATGCCAGAAGTTCGGGTAATCCAGCTTGCTGATGTTGTCCGCGCCCTCTTTGATCAACATGCTCTTTTCAAAATTGAGCAGGTCCGGCGTCTCGCGACTGGTCTTCTTCCACCAGTTATCAAAGTGACGGGCAGAAATGACATCATGGCTGATGCGCTGGTCGTAGAACTCGAACAGCGTCTCGTCGTCCACCAGAATGTCACGGCGACGCGATTTATGCTCCAGTTCTTCCACTTCGGCACGCAGTTTGAGGTTTTCGCGGAAGAAAGCATGACGCGTCTGCCAGTCGCCCTCCACCAGCGCATGGCGGATAAACAGTTCACGGCACAGCGCCGGATCAATCTGGCTGTAGTTCACCTTACGCGCTGCGACGATCGGCAGACCGTAGACGGTCACCTTTTCCGTCGCCATCACCGCGCCCTGCGCCCGCTCCCAGTGCGGTTCACTGTACGAGCGTTTAATCAGATGCTGAGCGACCGGTTCCACCCACTCGGGATCGATGCGTGCTGCAATGCGCCCCCACAGACGGCTGGTTTCCACCAGCTCCGCAACCATTGCCCACTTCGGCGGCTTCTTGAACAAGCCGGAACCGGGGAAAATCGAAAAACGGGCATTACGCGCGCCGGTATATTCCTGCTTATCGGCATCTTTCATGCCAATATGCGACAACAGCCCGGTCAGTAGCGCAATATGGATCTCGCGGTATTCCGCCGGTTCGCTGTTCACCGGAATACCCAGCTCTTTTACCACCTGACGCAGTTGGGTGTAGATATCCTGCCACTCACGCACGCGCAGATAGTTCAGATAGTCGGTCCGGCACAGGCGACGAAACGCGTTGGACGACAGCGCTTTTTGCTGTTCGCCGAGGTAATTCCACAGATTCACAAAGGCAAGGAAATCGGACTCTTTATCGTGGAAGCGACGGTGTTTTTCATCAGACGCCTGCTGTTTGTCCATCGGGCGTTCGCGCGGATCCTGAATCGACAGCGCCGAGGTAATGATCATCGCCTCGCGCACGCAGCCATGTTTTTGCGCTTCCAGCACCATGCGTGCCAGGCGCGGATCCACCGGCAACTGGCTCAACTGGCGCCCCAACGGCGTCAGTTTATAGGCCGTCGCCTGTTCATCTGTGGTAATCGCACCCAACTCTTCCAGCAAACGCACGCCGTCCTGAATGTTGCGCTTATCCGGCGCTTCGACAAACGGGAACGCGGCGATATCGCCCAGCCCCAGCGCCGTCATCTGCAAAATGACCGACGCCAGGTTGGTGCGCAGAATCTCCGGGTCGGTAAACTCCGGACGCGACAGGAAATCATCTTCAGAATAAAGACGAATGCAGATGCCTTCGGATACACGACCGCAGCGCCCTTTACGCTGGTTGGCGGAGGCCTGCGATACGGGCTCGATCGGCAAACGCTGTACTTTGGTGCGGTAGCTGTAGCGGCTGATACGCGCCGTACCAGGGTCGATCACATATTTGATCCCCGGTACCGTCAGCGAGGTTTCCGCCACGTTGGTCGCCAGCACAATGCGCCGCCCGCTGTGCGACTGGAAGACGCGGTTCTGTTCGCTATTCGACAGTCGCGCATACAGAGGCAACACTTCCGTATGGCGCAGGTTGAGTTTATTCAGTGCGTCGGCGGTATCGCGGATCTCGCGCTCACCGCTCATGAAGATCAGGATGTCGCCGGGGCTTTCACGCCCCAGCTCATCTACCGCATCGAAAATGGCCTGCAACTGGTCGCGTTCGGTGTCATCGGCCTCTTCAACGATCGGTCGATAGCGGACTTCCACCGGAAAGGTGCGCCCAGACACTTCAATAATCGGCGCATTGTTGAAATGCTTCGAAAAACGCTCCGGATCGATGGTCGCGGAGGTGATGATAATTTTCAGATCCGGACGGCGCGGCAGCAGTTCTTTCAGATAGCCGAGCAGAAAATCGATATTCAGGCTACGCTCATGCGCCTCATCGATAATGATGGTGTCATACTGCATCAGCAGACGGTCCTGCTGAATTTCCGCCAGCAGGATACCGTCGGTCATCAGCTTCACCATCGTGTTATCGCTGACGTGATCGTTAAAGCGCACCTTATAACCAATGCACCCGCCCGGCTCTGTCTGCAGCTCTTCCGCGATACGGTTCGCCACCGTTCGCGCCGCCAGACGACGCGGCTGGGTGTGGCCAATCAGCCCTTTCACTCCACGCCCCAGTTCCATACAGATTTTCGGGAGCTGAGTGGTTTTCCCCGAGCCGGTTTCCCCGGCCACGATCACCACCTGATGGTCGCGAACGGCGTCGAGGATCGCCTGTTTTTTCTGACTGACGGGCAGGTTTTCCGGGTAAGTAATCTCTGGTCGCGCCGCTTCACGTAGCACAACTTTACCTGCTGCCTGTTCAATCTCTTTCGCCATCTCCTGGTAAATGGCTTGTTGTGCATCAGGATTTTTAACCTTCTTCACACCGTGCAGGCGGCGCGAAAAGCGCTGCCGATCGCGCAGCATTAATGAATCTAACTGCTGCTGTAAGGCATGAAAGGATAATTTTTGTTGTTCTGTCATAGCGTTAAAAGGCAGAGCACTGCCTGGTTAAATCTCTTCTAAATGATAGGTATAGAGTACCACATCAGCACATTTTGTGTGTTGTTCAATAAATTCGAACATAGGATTCGATATATTGCGCTTTCTCTGCGACAGGATTGTGAATAAAGTGTCAACAAGCAACGGGGCACAGCCCATTCAAACACCTATAAGGAAACACCCATGAGCAAGGTATTAGTTCTCAAATCCAGTATTCTGGCAGGGTACTCTCAGTCTGGTCAGTTGTCTGATTATTTTGTTGAACAGTGGCGTGAAAAGCACTCTGCTGACGAAATCACCGTCCGTGACCTGGCTGCTAATCCGATCCCGGTACTGGATGGCGAACTGGTGGGTGCCCTGCGCCCGAGCGACGCGCCGTTGACGCCTCGTCAACAGGACGCACTGGCGCTCTCTGATGAGCTGATCGCTGAACTGAAAGCACACGACGTGATCGTTATCGCCGCGCCGATGTACAACTTTAACATCCCGACGCAGCTGAAAAACTATTTCGACCTGATTGCACGTGCTGGCGTGACGTTCCGCTACACCGAGAAAGGGCCGGAAGGTCTGGTGACCGGTAAACGTGCAGTGATCCTCTCCAGCCGTGGCGGTATCCACAAAGACACCCCAACTGACCTGATTGCGCCGTACCTGAAAGTCTTCCTCGGCTTTATCGGCATCACCGATGTGAACTTCGTGTTCGCAGAAGGGATTGCCTACGGCCCGGAAGTGGCGTCTAAAGCGCAGTCTGACGCCAAAGCCGCCATCGATAGCGTGGTTGCAGCGTAAGTTCTCCCCCTCCCGCTCCGGTGGGAGGTTTTTTTATCACTTCGCCTGATAACGCAAATATCCCACCACGCCATTACTCGCACCATCACTCGGATGATTCACCCCGTCAGTGACTTCCACGCAGGCAAAATCAAACGGCGACACATTCTCAATGCATGCCACGTTCACGCCATACTGATCCGGACTGGAACGTCGCTGGTGGAAAGTGTAAATCCCACACACTGAACAGAAAAAGTGCCTTGCTGTGCCGGTATTGAAACGATACTCCGTCAGTTTATCCTGCCCTGAGAGAACCGTTATCCCCATCAACGGCGCAGAAACAACCACCGCACCGCGCATCCGACAAAATGAACAGTTACAACGCCGGATGGTATTAAACCCATCGCTAAGTTGAACGGTAAATTTGACAGCCCCGCAGTGACATTGTGCATTTCGTTTTTCAGTCATGGTCAACCTCCGCCTCATGCCTTTTGCGCAATACTGTCCAGGGTCGCCAGCACTTCCGCTGAAAGTGTCAGATCCCCTGCCGCCATGTTTTCATGCAGATGCGTCACTGAAGAGGTACCCGGTATCAGCAAAATATTCGGTGAGCGATGGAGCAACCATGCCAGCGCAACCTGCATTGGCGTTGCATTCAGGCTTGCGGCCACGTCGGAGAGCGTTGAAGACTGTAGCGGCGTAAACCCGCCCAGCGGAAAAAAGGGAACGTAAGCAATGCCGTCTTCCGCCAGCGCGTCGATCAGCGCATCATCCTGACGATGGGCGATATTGTACTCATTTTGCACACAGACCACCTCTGCGATACTGCGCGCTTGCGCCACCTGGCTGGCAGTCACATTGCTCAGACCGATGTGTCTGACCAGCCCCTGCTGCTGAAGCTCAGCCAGCACGCTGAAACTCTCTTCAATGGAACCTTCATGCGGGCCGTGCCCCTCGCCCAGCATAATGCGTAAGTTAACGACATCCAGTACATCCAGACCCAGATTGCGCAGATTATCGTGAACCGCCTGCCTGAGTTCCGCTGGCGAGAATGCCGGTAGCCAGGAGGCATCGTCTCCACGGCGGGCACCGATTTTCGTGACAATCACCAGATCGTCCGGATAAGGATGCAACGCTTCGCGAATGATTTGATTGGTAACGTGCGGACCGTAAAAATCGCTGGTATCAATATGATTGACGCCCAGCGCGATCGCTTCCCGAAGCACCGTCAAGGCAACATGACGATCGCGCGGTGGACCAAAAACCCCAGGCCCCGCCAGTTGCATCGCCCCATACCCTATGCGTTTGACCTGCCGGGAACCGAGAGTAAACGTTTCTGTGATGCCGTGACTTGCCATAACTGCCCCTTCTGCTGAATAGCGCGTAAGAAAACAGAGTATAGAAACTTACCCTGCAAATTATTACGCGTCACCCAACAAAAAGGAAAAACCGCAGACGGCAATGTGAAATGATTATTTCCGCAACCACTTCCCGTTAATGCCCTGGACATATTCTCCTGGTTTCGCCCGCTCGACCAGTTTCTGTCCGGCCATTTTCGCCACTTCATCGACCGGGATGTTATGACTCTCGGCCAACTGTTGGTAGCTGGCGCTGCGTGCTTTGTTGATCTCACTGACCAGCGCCAGCGTCTGCGCATCCTGTTTCAGCGCCACCAGATAACCATTGAACGTTTCACCGACCCGGCCCTGGGTTCTGGCCTCATTTAACGTCAGCGCAAAGGCACTGCCACTCAGCAAACTCAGAATGAGCGCCGCCAGAATAAAGGTTCTTTTCATCATCACCTCAGAACAAGTCGCTGCGGGATTTGAGCAGGCTTTCAACGTCCTTATCCACTTTGATATGAATCTCATGCTCAATTTTGACGTTCATATTAATGGTGATGGGCTCTTTTGGCGCCGCGACTTCAATGCGCGGCGTGCAGCCCGTTACGAACCACAGCGGGAAAAGCGCCAGCACGGCTATCATTGTTTTCATTAAGGTTCCTCACATTCCTTGCCTTGTTGACAGGTTTTTTCCGGCAGCGCCGCATTTTGTTCAAGCCATGCCTGGAGATTGTCGCCAAAGCGCAGACTGCGCCACAGCGTAAAGACATTCTCTTCGTGGGTATAGTTGAGATTCACCGTACCGACCTTGCCATCCACATGGCTGTTGCCACGAATTTGCGCCTGCATCGTCAATACGCCCAGATTGTCCAGATTGATTTTGGTCCATGAATGGGCAATCTCCATATACCGCAACCAGTTGATGGCCGCCCCTGCTGCCATGTTGTCTTTTACCACCGCATCGGCGGTGTCTTTATCGATGCGCAGCGTCATCGGACCCGGATTGGTTAACCAGCCATCTTTGATAATCCATTTCTCATCGTTCAGCCACAGAGGGAGCGCACCGCTCACCGGCCCGGACATGGCAAACTGTTTCGGATTTATTGCGCTGATAAGTTCGCTTGAGGAGATATTTTGCACCCGCACCAGCGCCGGATCGTGCTGCGGCATGCGCAGTTGTTGCATGGAAACCTTACCGCCCAACACATCCACATTCACGTCAGTCAGTAGCAGCGGAGCAGCTTCACTCCACGGATAAGCGCCTTCCAGATCGGCGGTGATATTGGTAGCAGTCACCTGGTTGACGACTTCGGCAATGCGTAGCGACACCGGTCCGCGCGTGCCCAGTTGCCACGCGCCCTCACTAAAGCGGAACGGCAATACAAAATCGACGCCGTTGATCTGGTTATCCGGCATCCAGGCGCTGCCGCCTTTCAAGACGCCGTGACCACCGGCCTCGAATCCTTGTTCTGCCGCTGCCGAAAACGCCACCTGGGCATACAGTTCGCCCTCACGTAATTTCATTTTCCACTCTGGCGGCACCAGCGGCTGGAACACCTTCAGTGACTGTTTTGGCCACCAGGCCTGGCCTCGTAAACGTAAGCCATCCCAACGACCGTTTAACCGCACGGGGCCGATCGCCCCGGCATGCAAATCGCCTTTGAACTGGAAAAAAGTTGGATCGCGCCCCTCCACGCTGAACTTGAGCGTTGAGGGCGGCAAAACGCTGCCGCCGGAGAAATGGGTTTCTCCGGCATCGAACGAGAGCGCCCCACTGAACCGGGGATGTGCGGCATCACGCACCCATTCGACCGGTTTATCCATGATTAAACGGGGTGTTTCAACTTTCATGGTGCCGTACTGAAGCTGATCAAATCCCGTAGACAAATCGGTCAGCGTGATGGTGTTGTCATGCCATTCACCTTTGCCTGCCACATCCCATTTCGCGTGCATCGGGGTAAAACTGCCCTCGCCCCAGTAGCGCCACTGCCAGCGCCCCGCATCGGGCAGAAAATCATTCGCCAGACCGTCCAGATGCAGAACGAAATCCCCCATCTGATTCTCATGGGCGCGCAGAATCGCCTGCAATCGTCCGTCCACGCCACGCTGCGTGACCTTCACGCCCGCCAGCGGCCAGCGAATTTCGTCAATATCCAGTGAGTCGATGACCCGTCCGCGCGAGCGCAGCAGCGCGCCTGGTTCAAACGCCAGCTCCGGATCGGTCAGGCTGCCGGTCAACCGGGCAGGTAATCTGGCATAGAAAATCAGATCATCCTGCTTGGCTTCGCCAGTCAGTTGCAGCGGCATCGCGCTGTTGTCCATGCTCAGTTTTCCCGGTCCAAACGAAAGCACGGCGTTCCCTTTCCCCGCCTCCCCCTGGGTCAGCACATTAAACCGTCCGCTGATCACCGCGTTCTCGGTGCCTTCCTGCCAGTTCTGCACCTTCACGCCCAGACGCCCGCTGAGGGGAAACCCCTGATAAGGCCACGACCAGCGTCCGTCGCTGATGGTTAACTGCTGACGCGTGAGTTCCCACGGCAGGTCAAGCAGCGGATCGGCATTATCCCGTGCCATTACGATGAGCTGCCCGGCATTCTCACGCCACTCCAGTTCCGCATCGACCAACGATGACTCCTGCGGCAGACTGAGCGTGGCAACGGTGTGTCCGCTCACCGGCAGTCCATCCGGCACCAGCGGCATCGTGAACTCACCAACCAGTTTGACCGGCGGTTGGCCTTCAAACGCCATGACATCAAGCTCACTCACCGTCAGCGTCTGACCGCGCAACTGCCCCTGAAACTTCACTTTATCGCCCTGATAACGCAGTTGCTGGAGCGAAGGGGTCAGCGAAACGTTCAGTTTGCCCTGCCACACCTGCCAGGGTGAAAGAATAACGTTGTCGATGGTGATCCAGGTATTGGGCAGCATGGACTGCCATTCCGCGAGAGTGCGCGGCGCCGCGGGAGATTGTTCCGTTTGCGGCAGTTTTGCCAGACAGGCAGAATCGAGTTCCAGTGTGCCAATATCCAGTTGCCAACGGCTGGGATGCGACAACCAGGCCTGACTGACCCTGGCCAACTGGCAATCATCAACCAGATAGCGAAGTTCAGGAATATGTAAACCGTGGCGCGTGAATCGGGGACTATCATCCAGTGCAATGCGCGTTCCAACTGGCAGCCAGATGCCCGCCAGCGTCGGAACCCACCACCCCAGCGTCATCACCAGAGTCAACGGCACGAGGATCACGAGTAAGAGAAGCGCCAGAACGGCTTTATATTTACCCTTCATGGGCAGTTAATATCCTGATTTAGCGAAAAATTAAGCCGAATTAGGCCGTTATTGTGTCATGTTTAGTTAACCATGCCCAGATTAAGAATAGATGCTCCAGGGTGACACACAAACTTTTCACCATCGTTAAGATCAGAAAGTCAGATAAATTACAGAGACTTATCAGATAAATCTAAAGATTAATAGCGGGCAATAGCCGACAAACTATTGCCCTCTATTCTGCAATCTGGCCCGGATAATGTGAAAGTCAACGGCCGTAGAAAGTGAGTAAATCGTTCGGTTGAAATGCAGACTGTTGCACAGGAACATATTGATATTAATCGATGTTGACGCCATATCAGTCGTATCCTGACGAACAACGGGCTGTCTGTGTCACCGAAACAGAGGTGTGGAGCAGCACTGTCACCTGCTGAAATCTGCAATCGATACACTGAACGAACAATCTATTGATGCTCTAGAATTATTCATTATAGGTATCACTTTCAATAATATTTTATGTTTTGTAAAATAATTTGAATTCGATAATTGTGATTCGATATCACTGGAGAAAGACTTATGAAACTCGCCGTCTACAGTACAAAACAGTACGACAAAAAGTACCTGCAGCAGGTTAACGAAGCCTTTGGTTTTGAACTTGAATTCTTTGATTTTCTGTTGACGGAGAAAACGGCTAAAACCGCTCATGGCTGCGAGGCGGTTTGTATTTTCGTGAACGATGATGGCAGTCGCCCGGTGCTCGAAGAACTGAAAAATCATGGCGTTAAGTACATTGCTTTGCGTTGCGCGGGGTTCAATAACGTCGATCTGGATGCGGCAAAAGAGTTAGGTCTGCAGGTCGTTCGTGTCCCGGCCTATTCTCCGGAAGCCGTCGCGGAACATGCGGTGGGCATGATGATGACGCTGAACCGCCGTATTCACCGCGCTTATCAGCGTACCCGTGATGCCAACTTCTCACTGGAAGGATTAACCGGCTTCACGATGCACGGAAAAACGGCGGGGGTGATTGGTACCGGGAAGATCGGCATCGCGGCCCTGCGTATTCTGAAAGGCTTTGGAATGCGTCTGCTGGCGTTTGATCCGTACCCCAGCGCAGCTGCGCTCGAACTCGGCGTGGAGTATGTTGATTTGCCGACGCTGTTCGCCGAATCCGATGTGATTTCACTGCACTGCCCGTTAACGCCGGAAAACTATCACCTGCTGAACCATGCCGCGTTTGATCAGATGAAAAATGGCGTGATGGTAATCAACACCAGTCGTGGCGCCCTGATCGATTCTCAGGCGGCGATTGAAGCGCTGAAAAATCAGAAAATAGGTTCACTGGGGATGGACGTTTACGAAAACGAGCGCGATCTGTTCTTCGAAGATAAGTCGAACGACGTTATCCAGGATGATGTTTTCCGTCGCCTGTCGGCCTGTCATAACGTCCTGTTTACCGGGCATCAGGCTTTCCTCACCGCTGAAGCGTTGACCAGTATTTCTGAGACTACGCTGCAAAATTTACAACAGTTAGCGAACGGAGAAACCTGCCCTAACGCCCTGTTCTGATCCGCCGCCTTCCTGTTCGCAGGAGGGCATTTCAGAATTTCCCCAAAGCCACTGGCGATGAAATAGGTATGCTGTCGGTGGCGATTACGTTTAAATGCAGAGAGTTAACATGAAGAAGGTCATAGCGCTGGTTGCGCTGAGCCTGCTGGTTGCAGGTTGTGTAAGCAACGGAAAAGTATCGGTCAGCCGTGAGCAATTACAGCATCACCGCTTTGTGCTGGAGAGCGTAGACGGTAAACCGGTCAATGCAACGGGTCATCCGCTTGAACTGAGTTTTGGCGAAAAGATGATGATTTCGGGCAATATGTGTAATCGCTTCAACGGTCAGGCATCACTTTCTGACGGTGCATTGAAAGTAAAAGAGATGGCGATGACCCGAATGATGTGCGCCAATCCCCAGCTCAACGAGCTGGACAATACCCTCAGCACCATGCTGAAACAGGGCGCACAAGTAGACCTGACCGCCAACCAGCTCACCCTGGCCACAGCGGAACATACGTTAAGCTATAAGCTTGCCGATTTAATGTAGTAATGGGTGCTTAATAGCTACCACAGCTTCCCGCGGCGAGGGATTGTTCACTGCAACGTTTGCCGTTGGGAAGCGCGCACATACCAATTGCCGATCCGTCTAACTGACGGGCAACGGAAAGTGAACCGCCTATCATGGCGCAATTTGCCTCACCGGAACTGGTCATCGATGCTTTTAAACCCGGTGCGACATGCGCTGCTGTCGCCTGCTGAACAGGTTCATTGTCACTGCTGCAAGCCGACAACAATAACGCGGCACATCCTACCCAAAACGCTGCGCGCATTTGACTCCCCTCATATTCTGTAAGCGTAAACAAGCCGCACTAATAATAGGCATCCGAATCCGTCGCGTCGAGAGTCAAAACGCGCAATTATGCGGCCTCGCCGCATTTTATTGTGCTTTTTCCCCTGGATTGGGATCCCATAGGCCTGTTCTGTCGTTATGCGCTCACCCGGCGAGCGGTCAAATAGTGCGCCTGCCAGTACTGATTCGACAAATGTGACATTGTCACGCCTTGCGAGCTGGAGGCATGTATAAAGGAGTCATTGCCGATATAAACGCCAACGTGATGCACGTTCGGCTCCGTCTTAAAAAACACCAGATCGCCGACTTTCAGCTCACGCTGACTGACTTTCTGCCCCATACGACTTTGCTCCTGCGCGGTACGCGGCAAGCGTCTATGGATAACCGAGGCAATAATTCTGCGCGTGAACGCCGAACAATCAATACCATTGCGACTGTCACCTCCCCAGCGGTAATCGGTTCCTCTCCACTGCGCAAATTCACTCATAATGCGATGCTTAAGCTGCGCTTTCTTATTCTGAACAGGCGCTTGTGAAAAGTGCCCTTCAGAATAAGAGAGTGGCGAAAAGGTATTGGCTCCCCAGTTTTTGGTCTGAATTTTCACAAAGGCAAATGACGACGATGAGGCGGAAATAAGTAAAGTAAGTAATAAAATTCGTAACATAACCTAATCAAAACAATTAAATACCTGAACACATCCATACTTTTGGCGCACGAAAAAAGTTATCAATAATGATAAATAAAAGAGTTATTTTTGTTTTAACGTCTATTCACGATAACAAGAGTATCGACCTTCAATAACGCAAAGGTTTACAGGCTCTTCCCGTCCTGAATTGCGCTCAGTATAGGCGCGGGCGGCCTGACACCGAACTTAAAAAGTCTTATTAAGAAATTCACATCATGACGATAATGGCGAGGATAATAAATTCATTAAGGAAATCCTTAAAGAAAATCTCACTCCACTTTTGGACAATATGTTTTTAATATCGCCTGCCTCGCAGGCAATAACCAACTCATAACAAAAAAGCACAATTAAATATACAACCCGGTGTTACCTACCGGGCAATAAAATTGTCATTGTTTTTGCGAGCTTTGTGTCAATTTGTGCACTCGAAAGTGGCACAACTTCTAGGGAATACAGGAAAGTCCTATACTAGAGAAATAACTATCAGGACGCTAAGTGGTTTCCTGCGTCCCTCTTTTTTGCGCAATGTAAGGGTGTCATATGATTACTATTGACGGTAATGGTGCAGTCGCTTCGGTGGCGTTTCGTACCAGTGAAGTTATCGCCATCTACCCCATTACGCCCAGTTCAACGATGGCTGAACAGGCTGACGCCTGGGCAGGCAACGGGCTGAAAAACATCTGGGGAGATACACCGCGCGTCGTCGAAATGCAGTCGGAAGGCGGTGCAATAGCGACCGTTCACGGTGCGCTGCAAACCGGCGCGCTTGCCACCTCCTTTACCTCTTCACAGGGGTTACTGCTGATGATCCCCACGCTGTACAAACTGGCGGGACAATTAACCCCCTTTGTACTGCATGTCGCCGCCCGTACCGTGGCAACCCACGCGTTGTCGATTTTTGGCGATCATTCAGACGTCATGGCGGTCCGCCAGACCGGCTGCGCCATGCTGTGCGCCGCAAGCGTACAGGAGGCGCAGGACTTCGCGCTGATCTCGCAAATCGCGACCCTGAAAAGCCGGGTTCCCTTTATTCACTTCTTTGATGGTTTCCGCACTTCGCATGAAATCAACAAAATCATCCCGCTGGCAGATGACACGATTCGCGGCCTGATGCCGCAGGCTGAAATTGATGCACATCGCGCCCGGGCGCTCAACCCAGAGCACCCGGTGATCCGCGGCACCTCAGCGAATCCCGATACGTATTTCCAGTCCCGCGAGGCGACCAACCCGTGGTATGACGCGGTATACGATCATGTCGAACAGGCGATGAATGATTTCGCTGCCGCAACCGGTCGTCAGTATCAGCCGTTCGAATATTACGGTCATCCGCAGGCCGAACGGGTCATCATTCTGATGGGTTCTGCTATCGGCACCAGCGAAGAAGTGGTTGACGAACTGCTGACGCGCGGCGAGAAAGTCGGGGTGCTGAAAGTCCGCCTGTTCCGCCCCTTCTCAGCTAAACATCTGCTGCGGGCCTTGCCTGAATCCGTCCGCGCGGTTGCCGTGCTCGATCGCACCAAAGAACCGGGTGCCCAGGCCGAACCCCTGTATCTCGACGTGATGACCGCGCTGGCGGAAGCATTCAACGGCGGTGAGCGTGAAACGTTGCCGCGCATGATTGGCGGCCGTTATGGTCTCTCGTCAAAAGAGTTTGGCCCGGACTGCGTGCTCGCGGTCTTTAATGAACTGCGCCAGGCAAAACCCAAACCGCGCTTCACCGTTGGTATCTACGATGATGTCACCAACCTGTCGTTGCCATTGCCTGATAACACCTTGCCGACGACGGCGAAGCTGGAAGCACTATTTTACGGTCTCGGCAGTGACGGCAGCGTTTCGGCGACCAAGAACAACATCAAGATCATCGGTAATTCAACGCCGTGGTATGCCCAGGGCTACTTCGTGTATGACTCCAAAAAGGCAGGCGGTCTGACGGTGTCTCACCTGCGCGTGAGTGAACAGCCGATCCGCTCTGCTTACCTGATCTCACAGGCCGATTTTGTCGGCTGTCACCAGCTGCAGTTTATCGATAAATACCAGATGGCTGAACGACTGAAGCCTGGTGGTATTTTCCTGCTGAATACGCCGTATCCCGCAGATGAGGTCTGGTCACGCTTGCCACAGGAAGTACAGGCGGTACTGAACCAGAAGAAAGCGCGTTTTTACGTCATTAATGCGGCGAAAATCGCCCGTGAATGTGGCCTGGCGGCACGGATTAACACCGTCATGCAGATGGCGTTTTTTCATCTGACTCAAATTCTGCCGGGCGATAGCGCGCTGGCTGAACTTCAGGGGGCAATTGCCAAAAGTTACAGCAGCAAAGGTCAGGACCTGGTGGAACGCAACTGGCAGGCACTGGCGCTGGCGCGCGAGTCTGTTGCTGAAGTGCCGCTGCAGGCGGTTGATCCGCACAGCGCCCACCGTCCTCCGGTGGTGTCTGACGCCGCGCCTGATTTTGTGAAGACGGTGACCGCGGCAATGCTCGCGGGGCTCGGCGATGCCCTTCCCGTCTCTGCGCTACCGCCCGACGGCACCTGGCCTATGGGTACCACCCGCTGGGAGAAACGCAACATCGCCGAAGCGATCCCCATCTGGAAAGAGGAGCTTTGCACTCAGTGTAACCACTGCGTTGCGGCCTGCCCGCACTCGGCTATTCGTGCCAAAGTGGTTTCGCCGGAAGCAATGGAGAATGCTCCCGCCAGCCTGCATTCGCTGGATGTGAAATCACGCGATATGCGCGGACAGAAATACGTTCTGCAGGTCGCGCCGGAAGACTGCACCGGCTGTAATCTGTGTGTGGAAGTGTGCCCGGCGAAAGACCGTCAGAATCCGGAAATCAAGGCCATCAATATGCTGTCGCGCCTTGAGCACGTCGAAGAAGAGAAAGTGAATTATGACTTTTTCCTCAGTCTGCCGGAAATTGACCGCAATAAACTCGAACGCATTGATATTCGTACCTCTCAGTTGATTACGCCGCTGTTTGAATATTCCGGTGCCTGTTCCGGCTGTGGCGAAACGCCGTATATCAAGTTACTGACCCAACTCTATGGCGACAGAATGCTGATTGCCAACGCCACGGGGTGTTCGTCAATTTACGGTGGGAACCTGCCTTCCACACCGTACACAACCGATGCCAATGGGCGCGGTCCCGCATGGGCAAACTCGCTGTTTGAGGATAACGCAGAGTTCGGTCTGGGCTTTCGTCTGACTGTCGATCAGCATCGCTTACGCGTGCTGCGTCTGCTCGAACAGTTTGCCGACCAGATCCCGGCTGAACTGAACGACGCTTTACATACCGATGCGACCCCTGACGTGCGTCGTGAGCAAGTTGCCGCGCTGCGTCAGCATCTGAAGGATGTCGATGGTGCACGTGAACTGCTCACCGACGCCGATGCGCTGGTTGAAAAATCCATCTGGCTGATCGGCGGCGATGGCTGGGCCTACGATATTGGCTTCGGCGGGCTGGATCATGTAATGAGCCTGACTGAAAACGTCAATATTCTGGTGCTGGATACGCAGTGCTACTCCAACACGGGCGGTCAGGCCTCGAAAGCCACACCGCTTGGCGCGGTAACGAAATTTGGTGAGCACGGCAAACGGAAGGCGCGTAAAGATCTGGGCGTCAGCATGATGATGTACGGTCATGTCTATGTCGCACAGATTTCGCTCGGGGCGCAACTCAACCAGACCGTGAAGGCGATTCAGGAAGCGGAAGCGTATCCTGGTCCGTCGCTGATCATCGCCTACAGCCCGTGTGAAGAACACGGCTATGACCTCGCACTGAGTCACGATCAGATGCGTCAGTTGACGGCGACCGGCTTCTGGCCACTCTACCGCTTTGACCCACGTCGTGCGGATGAGGGCAAATTGCCGCTGGCGCTGGACTCTCGCCCGCCGTCAGATGCGCTGGCAGAGACATTACTCAACGAGCAGCGTTTCCGTCGCCTGAATGCGCAGCAACCAGAAGTGGCAGAGCAGTTATGGAAGGACGCCGCGGCCGATCTGCAAAAACGCTATGACTTCCTGGCGCAACTGGCCGGTAAAGCGGAGAAGACCAGTACTGACTGATCGGAGGGTTCACGTCGGCCAAAAAAAAGCCCGAACATCTGTTCGGGCTTGTCAATTTCTTTGTCGGCAAATCAGTACGCGTTGCATTGGACCAACAAAAAAGCAGTATGTGACAATAAAGGCATATAACGAACGAAGAATATCGCACTGGATTTATTTTGTATAATTTTTATTTTATATGCTTTATGCAATTATATTCACACCAATTATTGTCATTTCGATGGAATTATTTATTTAAGGTTTCACTTAAGACGTAACAATTGATACTTATCTCTTTACGGAACTTCTCCTTTAGCATGTTTTTACTCCCCAACAGAGGGAGTGAAAGCTAAATATAAAACTAAAGGATTACTGCGATGAAAAGAAAAGTACTGGCCCTTGTCATCCCTGCCCTGTTAGCAGCAGGCGCAGCACATGCTGCTGAAGTTTATAATAAAGACGGCAACAAATTAGATCTTTATGGCAAAGTTGATGGTCTGCATTATTTCTCTGATAATGCCAACAGTGATGGCGATCAAACTTATGTTCGTATGGGCTTTAAAGGTGAAACACAAATTAATGATCAACTGACCGGTTACGGTCAGTGGGAATATCAGGTTAACGCCAACACTACCGAAGGCGACCACGGCAACAGCTTCACGCGTCTTGCTTTTGCTGGCCTGAAATTTGGTGAATACGGTTCATTCGACTACGGTCGTAACTACGGCGTGATGTATGACGTGGAAGGCTGGACCGATATGCTGCCTGAATTCGGCGGCGACTCCTACACCTATTCCGATAACTTTATGGTAGGTCGCACCAACGGTGTTGCCACTTACCGTAACACGGACTTCTTCGGTCTGGTAAACGGTCTGAACTTCGCACTGCAGTATCAGGGTGCCAACGAAGATCAAATCACCAATGAGCAGGAAGGTACTGGCAACGGCGGCGATCGTACTGTCCAGAACTCCAACGGCGACGGTTTCGGTATCTCGTCGACCTATGACTTCGGAATGGGCGTTAGCTTCGGTGCAGCCTACACCACCTCCGACCGTACCAACGAGCAAGTCAATGCGGGTGGCCGCGTCGCGGGTGGCGATAAGGCAGATGCCTGGACAGCGGGTCTGAAATATGACGCCAACAACATTTATCTGGCTACCATGTACTCTGAAACCCGTAACATGACCCCGTACGGTGATGACGGCGTAGCAAACAAAACCCAGAACTTTGAAGTGACGGCGCAATACCAGTTCGACTTCGGTCTGCGTCCGGCGGTGTCCTTCCTGATGTCAAAAGGTAAAGATCTGACCGGTCAGGGCAATGACGACAGCAAAGATCTGGTGAAATACGCGGATGTTGGCGCGACTTACTACTTCAACAAAAACATGTCCACCTACGTTGATTATAAAATCAACCTGCTGGATAACGACGACAACTTCTATTCTCGTAACAATATTAATACCGATGACGTCGTCGCACTCGGTATGGTCTATCAGTTCTAAGCCCTTCTGCCCGCTGGTATCGGCGGGCTTCTGCCCTTTCCCTCACCGTCATAACCCATTCGTTTTGCCTATAACAAAATGCGATATCACGAAGACTAAAATCCCCGTGGGTTAAATGATATATTCATGGTATGACCTGCCGTCGAGGATGCCGCCATGAACCATCAGCCTGTAAAATCATCACGAATTGCCTCCGTCGGCTATGACGAGAAATCCTCAACGCTGGAAATCCGTTTCTACCAGACCGGTGTTCTGCAATATCGCGGTGTTCCTGCGCATATATACCGAAATTTTCTTTCTGTGGTCTCAAAAGGCCGATTTTATGACGGCGTTATTAAGGGAAAGTACCCGGAAATCAAAAGCAAATAATGTTGAATTGTGATCTTTGTCATTGTACTGAATCGGTGATAAGACGTTACACTTTATAGGGATACTCAAACAGGAGGTTTAATGAACAGAACAATTCTTGTACCTATCGATATTTCAGACTCAGAATTAACTCAACGTGTGATTAATCATGTCGAAGCCGAGGCGAAAATTGACGATGCTCAGGTTCATTTCCTGACCGTCATTCCGTCTCTGCCTTACTATTCTGCACTGGGCCTGGCCTACTCTGCGGAGTTGCCTGCCATGGACGATCTGAAAGCCGAAGCGAAATCTCAACTGGAAGAGATTATCAAGAAGTTCACTATCCCGTCGGACAGAGTGCAGATCCATGTCGTTGAAGGCTCGCCAAAAGATAAGATTCTGGAAATGGCGAAAACACTGCCTGCGGATATGGTGATTATCGCATCCCACCGTCCGGACATTACCACCTATCTGTTAGGGTCGAACGCCGCTGCCGTGGTACGCCATGCAGAGTGTTCCGTTCTGGTCGTACGCTAGCATTTTCAGCCCGCACATCGCTGCGGGCTTTTCGTTGTGCCATAACCGGTGTTGCTGATCAATCCACGCCTCAGACGGTGGCCTTTTCTTGCGTCAGACCAGGCACCAGAATCACTTTTCGACACGCCTCTTCACGCTTTTCAAATATTTCGTAACCCCGCGCGGCCTCTTCGAGTGGCATATGGTGAGTCACGATTTCTTCCGGTGTCAGTAGCCCCTGTTCAATGAGACTAAGCAGATCCGGTAGATAAGCATGCACGTGGGTCTGACCCATTTTGAAGGTCAGTCCTTTGTCAAAGGCATCACCAAACATGAATCCATGAATAAAACCGGCATACACGCCAGGGACGCTGACGACCCCACCACGGCGCACAGCGGCGATACATTGCCGGAGCGCTTTACCGCTGCTGCCTTCAATTTTCAACGTGCTCAGTACGGTTTCTGTCAGACTGCCCTTCGCCTCAAAACCGACAGCATCAATCACCGCATCCACACCGCGATGTCCGGGCGTGTTATCAATGATCCATTCTGCCGGATCGTCGTTTTTATCAAAATTAATCGGGATCGCGCCGTAACGCTGATGCGCAAACTCGAGCCGGTAGTCGTTATGATCAATGATAAAAATATGCTCCGCACCGTTCAGCCGGGCACAGGCGGCGCAGAGTAAACCCACCGGGCCCGCGCCAAAGATAGCCACGCTTGAACCCTGCCTGATGTCGGCATTCTTCACCGCTTGCCACGCTGTTGGCAAAATATCTGACAGAAAAAGCACCTTTTCATCCGGCAATGTATCCGGCACTTTGAAGGGGCCGGCATTCGCCTTCGGGACGCGGACAAATTCTGCCTGCCCGCCGGGGATCCCGCCGTAGAGATCGCTGTAGCCAAACAGCGCGGCGGGCGGCGTGATGTTTTTACGGTTCAGGGCTGCACCTTTACCGCTGTTGGTATTTTCGCAGGCGGCATATTGATGCAGATGACAGAAAAAGCACTCACCACAGGCGATGACAAAAGGTATCACCACCCGATCGCCTTTACTGACTGCCGTCACCTCCGGACCGGTCTCCACCACTTCGCCCATAAACTCATGACCAAAAATATCGCCATGATGCGTACCAGGGATTTTGCCGCGGTAAAGATGCAAATCCGATCCGCAAATGGCGGTGGCGGTCACGCGAAGAATAATATCGTCCGGCGCCTCAAGGCCCGGATCGGGCACAGAATCAACGCTAACGTGATGCGGGCCATGATAAGTGAGTGCTTTCATTCACATTTCTCCTGTTGGCTGGCAAACCGCGCTTTATAAGGTCCCGGTGCCACCGTCTGAACACCAGACCTGACCGGACGTGTAGCTGTTCTCTGGTGCCGCCAGCGTGACATACAGCGGTGCGATCTCCGCCGGTTGACCGGGTCGACCAAGCGGGGACTGCGCGCCAAATTTCTCGATTTTTTCCTGTGGCTGACCTCCGCAGCACTGCAACACCGTCCAGTAGGGACCCGGCGCGACGGCGTTAACCCGAATCCCCTTCGGCGCCAGTTGTTTCGCCAGCGATTTGGTGAAGACGGCGATCGCCGCTTTGGTTTGCGCATAATCCAACAGGATATCGCTCGGTTCGTACGCCTGGACTGAGGTGGTGTTAATGATCACACTGCCCGATGAGAGATGACGAAGTGCAGCCTTCGTAATCCAGAATGTCGCGTAAACATTGGTCTTGAACGTGGCATCAAACGCTTCGGTAGTGAGATCGTCAATTGACTCACAGAATTGCTGGCGCCCCGCGTTATTCACCAGGATATCCAGCCCGCCTAACGCATCTACCGCCTGGTTAACCAGCGTCTGGCAGAAGGTTTCATCGCGGATATCACCCGGAATCGCGGCCACGTTCCTGCCTGCTTTTTGAATCAGTTCAACCACTTCACGGGCATCTTCTTCTTCATCAGGTAAATAATTAATTGCCACATCGGCACCTTCCCGCGCATAAGCAATCGCCACCGCGCGACCAATACCGGAATCGCCCCCAGTGATTAAGACTTTCTTGCCATTAAGCCTGCCGCTCCCTTGATAGCTCTCTTCGCCATGATCGGGACGAGGCTGCATTTTACTGGCAAGTCCTGGAAAAGGTTGTTTTTGGTGCGGAAATGGCGGAGCCGGAAAATGCTCAGAATGCGTTTTATTGGTGATCTGCTTTTGATTATTCTGGTCAGCCATGCGTTTACCTCTCGTTATTTTTCCTACGGACTTTTAAGCGTAGAACAAAATTGGCGAGAAGGTTCTCAAAGCCGTCTGAGTGATTAATTTTCGGTCATTCAAACGCCGCCTCTTAATGAATACTGTTTTATTCTGAAGACTATTTTTTTAATCGCCCTGCGCTCAGACAGTTACATACCAACATTTACAAAACCCCCATAAAATAAGCGAGGCGGGTGTTTTCGATAATATATTGAAAAGTAACCCGTCAATTTTTTCTGATTTTCTGTGGAAATTTGACTCCTCGCGGATAGCCGCTAACTTTAAGCCCTGAACAACGACGGATACAAATTACATTTTTGTATCTGACTGACATAACCGATATACAAGAGGTGAGATATGGCAGAGCATCGTGGTGGTTCCGGTAATTTCGCAGAAGACCGTGATAAAGCATCTGAAGCGGGTAAAAAAGGCGGTCAGCACAGCGGCGGGAACTTCAAAAACGATCCGCAGCGTGCATCCGAAGCAGGGAAAAAAGGCGGTCAGAACAGCCATAGTGGCGGACGTAAGTCTGATAACTCCTGATTGTAAGACTGCTTTAGCCTTTAATAAATAAAGTGTCCTGCGGGTCTGTCTGTAGACTCGCAGTTATTTTTTCTGAACCGGGAGAGGATGTTATGAATATGAAAACGCTCGAGGATGTTTTCATCCATTTACTTTCAGACACCTATAGCGCGGAAAAACAATTAACCCGTGGTCTGGCGAAACTGGCCCGCGCGGCCTCTGACGAAAAACTCAGCGCCGCGTTTAATGCGCACCTGGAAGAAACTCAAGGGCAAATTGCGCGTATAGACCAGATAATCGAACAGGAACCGAAGATTAAGATTAAACGCATGAAATGCGCAGCGATGGAAGGCTTAATTGAAGAAGCCAATGAAGTCATCGAAAGTACAGAAAAAAATGAAGTTCGCGATGCTGCATTAATTGCGGCCGCCCAAAAAGTTGAGCACTATGAAATTGCCAGTTACGGCACGCTGGCAACCCTCGCCGAACAGTTGGGCTATCCCGCCGCGGTAAAACTTCTGGCGCAAACGCTTGAAGAAGAAAAAGAAACCGATTTGAAATTAACTGACCTGGCGGTCGGTAATATCAATAAAAGTGCGGAGAAACGATAACCGCGCCCGAGGTTATTGGTTGGTAAGAAAAAACAGTTTTGTTGCGCTCTGCTTATGGCAGCGCTTTGTCATGGGGTAGCATACCGTGCCTGAACTTGATGCTTTTCATCTGGCCCGTTTTCAGTTCGCCTTCACTGTCTCTTTTCACATTCTTTTCCCGGCGATTACCATCGGGCTGGCCAGCTATCTGGTGGTACTGGAAGGAATGTGGCTGCGCACGCACAACAACCTCTGGCGTTCGCTTTACAACTTCTGGCTAAAAATCTTTGCCGTCAATTTTGGCATGGGCGTCGTTTCCGGTCTGGTGATGGCCTACCAGTTCGGCACAAACTGGAGCGGATTTTCCCAGTTTGCCGGCAGTATTACCGGCCCACTGCTGCTTTACGAAGTGCTCACCGCCTTCTTCCTGGAGGCGGGTTTTCTGGGCGTGATGCTGTTTGGCTGGAACAGAGTTTCTCCAGCGCTGCATTTTTTCACCACCTGCATGGTGGCACTGGGAACGCTGATGTCCACTTTCTGGATCCTCGCGTCAAACAGCTGGATGCAGACGCCGCAAGGTTTCAGCATTGAAAACGGTCACGTGATCCCGCAGGACTGGATGGCGATCATTTTCAACCCCTCCTTTCCGTATCGTCTGTTCCATATGTCGATCGCCGCCTTCCTGAGTAGCGCGATGTTTGTGGGAGCCTCTGCCGCCTGGCATTTACTTCGCGGCAACGACACGCCGGCCATCCGCAAAATGTTTTCCATGGCGATGTGGATGGCGTTAATCGTCGCGCCGATTCAGGCGGTGGTCGGCGATATGCACGGTCTCAATACCCTTGAGCATCAGCCGGTAAAAATCGCCGCTATCGAAGGCCACTGGGAAAACACACCCGGCGAGGCTACGCCGCTCTTGCTGTTGGGGATGCCGGACATGGAAGAGGAGCGCACAAAATACGGTCTGGAGATCCCGGCGCTGGGTAGTCTGATCCTGACCCACAGTCTGGATAAACAGGTTCCTGCGCTGAAGGATTATCCCAAAGAAGATCGCCCTAACTCCCCTGTTGTCTTCTGGTCGTTTCGTATCATGGTGGGCATAGGTTTACTCATGATTGCGCTGGGTCTCTGTAGCGTCTGGCTGCGCTGGCGCCAGCGCCTGTATCAGTCTCGCCCGTTCCTGTGGTTTGCGCTGGGAATGGGCCCTGCCGGACTACTGGCGCTGTTAGCGGGTTGGGTCACGACGGAAGCAGGACGTCAACCGTGGGTGATCTACGGATTCTTACGCACCCGCGATGCGGTGTCATTACACAGCACGATGCAAATGGTCATCAGCTTGCTGGTCTTTATCATCGTCTACTGTGCTGTTTTTGGCGTGGGCTATTACTACATTTTCAGGCTCATTCGCAAAGGTCCGCAACCTGTCAGTGAACTGACGTCACAAACGGATGGCACCCCGGCTCGCCCCCTCTCGGCGGCAGAACCGGTGACGGATGAAGAGGAGAAGGTGTAATGGGTATCGATATCACCGTAATGTGGTTTGTCATCATTATCTTTGCCACCCTGATGTACATCGTGATGGATGGTTTCGATCTGGGCATTGGGATGTTGTTCAGCGTGGTTCACGACGCTGGTGAGCGTGACGTGATGGTAAACAGCGTGGCACCCGTCTGGGACGGTAATGAGACCTGGCTGGTGCTCGGCGGCGCGGGCCTTTTTGGCGCGTTCCCGCTGGCCTATGCGGTGATCACCGACGCACTGGCGATTCCGCTGACAATGATGCTCATCGGTCTGATTTTTCGTGGCGTGGCCTTTGAGTTTCGTTTTAAGGCGACCCCTTCCCACCGACCATTCTGGGATTACGCCTTTGCCGGCGGTTCGCTGCTCGCGACATTCAGCCAGGGCATTGTGGTGGGCGCGGTGATTAACGGCTTCGAGGTGACAGAACGCCGTTTTGCGGGTTCAGCACTGGACTGGCTCACCCCCTTCAACCTCTTTTGCGGCGTCGGCCTGATCGTCGCCTATCTGCTGCTCGGCACCAGTTGGCTGATTATGAAAAGCGAGGGTTCGCTGCAAGCGCGAATGCGCGTTCTGACCCGTAAAGTCCTCCTCGCCCTGTTGGGGGTTATTGCGGTGGTGAGCGTCTGGACGCCGCTCGGCTGGCCCGCTATCGCCGAACGGTGGTTTACCCTGCCCAATTTCTTCTGGTTTGTCCCGGTGCCCATTCTTGTACTGGTATTGAGCCTGTGGATTTGGCGACTGAGCGCAGAGATGAACAGCCATGCGCGACCCTTTATTCTGACGCTGGGTTTGATTTTCCTCGGCTTCAGCGGGCTGGGCATCAGCTTATGGCCGCATATTATCCCACCGCATATCACGCTGTGGGAGGCGGCAGCACCGCCTGCCAGCCAACGGTTTATGCTGGTGGGAACCCTGCTGATTATCCCGGTCATTTTGATGTACACCGCCTGGAGCTACTTTGTTTTCCGTGGCAAGGTTTCCGGGGGTGAAGGCTATCATTGAGCGTCAGATCGCAGAGCGTATTGATCACTGGGGTCAACGCCCCTCCCAGGCAGAGATCTCTTCCAGGAGTACTGCAAGGCTGAAACGGACTGCTTTTTCGATAACATCCTGACACTCACCAGAAAAAAGCTCGCGCTTTGTGACAATCTCGCCGCGGAGATTCCACGCAAACCAGACCGTTCCGGCGGGCGTTCCGTCTTCCCCACCGTCCGGACCGGCGTACCCACTGATGGCAATGCTGATATCGGTCCCGGCACGCTCGCGTATGCCCGTGGACATCTCTTTGACCGTCTGTTCACTCACTGCGGTATATTTTTCCAGCGTACTGGCCTGTACGCCGAGCAGTGTCTGCTTCGCCCTGTCACTAAAGGTAATAACGCCAATATCATAAAAGGCGGCGGTATCGGATTCCGCACAGAGTGCCGTCGCCAGATTACCGCCGGTGCAGGACTCAGCGGTGGTTAACGATAATCCTCGGTCAATGAACATATTGGCTAGCTGTTTCGTGAGTTCGCCGGTGGTTTTCGCTTCGTTATAGGCTGCTTCATTCATCCTTCTTCTCCTTAGCTTTCATCAGGAATAACGGAAATATGATCATTACGCTCCAGAATGGCGTATTGACTTTTTGCGGGCTCCGTAATGCCCTGATTCTGTCGCACCGTGACCAGGCTAATCATCGTCAGCGTCGCACCAGTGACAGAAAATCATTGTCTGACCAGAATTCAGAAGTAAGTTTAAGCCGTTTACCGTCGGACGTGTAAAAGGTGCTGGTATTCGTCGCCGTAATCCGTACCATACGCGACATACTTTTGCCTGTAGGCTTCGCTCAACCGAAGCGTTCACGTCTTTTATTGCAAACCCGATGGGGCATGAAACGCGCGCAGGTGGTATATGAAATTGACGTAGCCTGAATCGACGTATTGACGACGAGCAGACTGCCAGGCGAAACGCAAAACTGGCACGGTGATACGCGTGTCGTGACATGCCCCTTTCCGGTGTTCGAGACAGTAAATAATGTTAGAAAATCAACAAGCGACGAAGAAAGAACAGTACAACCTGAATAAATTGCAGAAACGTCTGCGCCGTAACGTCGGCGAAGCGATTGCCGATTTCAATATGATTGAAGATGGCGACCGGATCATGGTCTGCCTGTCCGGTGGTAAAGACAGCTACACCATGCTGGAAATTTTGCGCAATCTACAGCAAAGCGCCCCGATTAGCTTTTCGCTGGTTGCCGTTAACCTGGATCAGAAACAACCCGGTTTCCCTGAACACATTCTGCCTGAGTATCTTGAGCAACTGGGCGTTGAGTACAAAATAGTTGAAGAGAACACGTATGGGATCGTGAAAGATAAGATCCCGGAAGGCAAAACCACCTGCTCTCTTTGTTCACGCCTGCGTCGCGGTATTCTGTATCGCACGGCGACGGAACTGGGTGCGACTAAAATTGCGCTGGGTCACCATCGCGACGACATTCTGCAAACCCTGTTCCTGAATATGTTCTACGGCGGGAAAATGAAAGGGATGCCGCCGAAACTGATGAGCGATGATGGTAAACATATCGTGATCCGCCCACTGGCTTACTGCCGTGAGAAGGATATCGAACGCTTTGCTGAAGCCAAAGGCTTCCCGATCATCCCTTGCAACCTGTGCGGTTCGCAACCAAACCTGCAACGTCAGGTGATTGCCGATATGCTGCGTGACTGGGATAAGCGTTATCCAGGCCGTATTGAAACCATGTTCAGCGCCATGCAGAACGTGGTGCCTTCACACCTGAGCGACATTAACCTGTTCGACTTCAAAGGGATTAAGCACGGTTCTGACGTTATTGATGGCGGCGATCTGGCATTTGATCGTGAAGAGATCCCGCTCCAGCCTGCAGGCTGGCAACCGGAAGAAGACGATAATCAGCTTGATGAACTTCGCCTGAACGTTGTCGAAGTGAAGTAATAGCCATGGGCCGGATCGTTTTCATCTCCGGCCCAACTCGGGTTTATTTCAGTAAACGCACCCGACAGGTTTTACCTTTAATCTTCCCATTCTGCAGTTGTTTCCATGCCTTATGCGCGACCGACTGACGGACCGCCACATAGACATGCGCCGGATGCACGGTAATTTTGCCAATGTCCGCGCCATCCAGACCCATATCTCCAGTTAACGCCCCCAGCACATCGCCTGGTCGCATTTTGGCTTTCTTGCCACCGTCGATACACAATGTCGCCATTTCGGCGACCAGCGGCGCGATGCTGCGTTGCGTTGGCGCAGGGACCCAGTTAAGGCGGATCTGCAGCATTTCAGAGAGAATATTCGCCCGCTGCGCCTCTTCCGGAGCACAAAAACTGATAGCCAGACCGCTGTTCCCGGCGCGCGCGGTACGGCCAATCCGGTGGACGTGCACCTCCGGATCCCACGCCAGTTCGAAATTCACCACCAGCTCCAGCGATTTGATATCAAGCCCGCGGGCCGCAACATCCGTCGCCACCAGCACCCGCGCGCTGCCGTTGGCAAAACGCACCAGCGTCTGATCGCGGTCTCGCTGTTCCAGATCGCCATGAAGCGCCAGCGCGCTTTGCCCGGCCTCATTGAGCGCATCGCACACCGCCTGACAATCCTTTTTAGTATTACAGAACACCACGCAGGAAGCCGGCTGATGCTGACTGAGCAACGTTTGCAACAGCGGTATCTTACCGTGCGCAGAGGTTTCAAAGAATTGCTGTTCGACGGCGGGGAGCGCATCCACCGTGTCAATTTCGATAGCGAGCGGATTTCGCTGCACGCGACCGCTGATTGCGGCAATCGCTTCCGGCCAGGTGGCCGAAAACAATAGCGTCTGACGCGACGCGGGCGCGAAACGGATCACCTCGTCGATTGCCTCACTGAATCCCATATCCAGCATCCGGTCTGCTTCATCCATCACCAGCGTGGTCAACGCGTCCAGCGAAACGGTGCCCTTTTGCAAATGGTCGAGCAAACGACCAGGCGTGGCGACGATAATATGCGGCGCGTGCTGAAGAGAATCGCGCTGTGCTCCGAAGGGTTGACCACCGCAAAGCGTCAGGATTTTGGTATTCGGTAAGAAACGCGCCAGACGACGTAGTTCAGCGGCCACCTGATCCGCCAGTTCGCGCGTCGGGCACAGAACCAGCGACTGCGTCTGAAACAGAGTGGCATCAATATGCTGTAACAAACCGAGACCAAATGCTGCCGTTTTACCGCTGCCAGTTTTTGCCTGCACCCGCACATCCTGCCCGGCAAGGATCGCTGGCAGCGCCGCCGCCTGGACGGGGGTCATGGACAGATACCCCAACTCGTTCAGATTCTCGAGCTGGGCGGCGGGTAATACATTCAGGGTAGCAAAAGCAGTCACAATTTAATCTCACGGTAAACGACTCACAGTCGGCAGGCGCGTATCCTCGCAGATCTGCGGCTGTGATGCGACAACTTAATCGGTACTTCGTCGGGCGGCGGGTCGGGCATCGGCTGTGGACGTGGGATCGGATCGGGCACAGGAACGGGATCGGTGGGAACGGGATCCGAGAAATGAATGTCTTGTTGGCGGTGAGTTAACAGATGGAACATTTTTGCCTCCGGGATTTCATTGGCTCCCTTTCAGGGTAGTCGCTGAAAACGTACAGGCAAAAAAAAGCCGACTTATTTAAGTCGGCGTCGTACGAATCAATTGTGCTATGCAGTAATTCAAAAAAGGAAGTAAGACAATATGGAGCGCAACGCCCATCGCTTGACGTTGCATTCACCTGCAAGAGTGATATTGCCCCGAACAGGCGTGCTATTTATTGACTTCGCTCAATCTTAAAGCCGTTTTTAGGCAGAGAAATCTCTTAAAACACCCGTTTTTACAACCATTTACTACGATGCAACCATAAAGTAACACCACCAATCAGAACCACTAACAGAATACAAAAGAGTGAAAAGCCAAATTGCCACCCTCCACCGGGTATGCCGCCGAGATTGACGCCGAACAGTCCGGTCAGAAACGTGCTGGGAAGGAAAACCATCGCCATCAATGACATGGTATAGGTACGTCTTGCCAGCGACTCCTGCATTACCTGGGCAATTTCATCCGCCATAACGCCCGTGCGGGCGATACAGGCATCAATTTCATCCAGCCCCCTGCCCAGTCGGTCGGCAATATCTTGCATCCGGCGTCGCTGATCGTCCGTCATCCACGCCAGACGCTCGCTGGCCAGTCGCGAATAGACATCGCGTTGCGGCGCCATATAGCGGCGCATCACAATCAGTTGTTTTCGTAATAACGCGAGGAAGCCGCGCGGCGGGATTTGCTGATCGAGCAGATTGTCTTCAAGATCGATGATTTTATCGTGTAACTGTTCGATAAATTCACTGGCGTGATCGGTCAGCGCATCGCATACGTCCACCAGCCAACCGCCGCAGTCAACTGGCCCGGTGCCTTCCTGGAGATCGCTGACGACATCGTCGAGCGCCAGCACCTTCCGCTGACGCGTGGAGACAATCAGCCGTTCATCCATATACAGACGCATCGCCACCAGTTGGTCCGGGCGCTCATCCGTGCTGCCATTGATGCAGCGCAGCGTAATAAGCGTCCCTTCACCCAGACGACTGACGCGTGGACGAAGGCTTTCCCCCGCCAGCGCATCCCTGACATTATTCGGCAGTAGCGGCGTCGTCGCCAGCCATTGCGCGCTGTCCGGATGCGTGTAGTTCAGATGCAGCCAGCACGGATGCTCACGGCTGATCACATCATCATCTTCCAGCGGTTTCACACCGCCCTTGCCATCCAGCAACCAGGCAAATACTGCATCCGGCACACTAACTTGAGACCCTTTAATGGCTTCCATTTTGCCTCCCATACTTCGCGCTTTTCTGGTTAGTCTAGCTGTCGACGCATGTTAAGCAACCACTCATTCTCCCAATGTGTTATCAGGACTTATGAAAACCCGCGAGTGTAGCGCTTGTGCGCTGAGGGAGAAATCACTTCTGTTGCATCACTTAAACGGAACTGATGGGTTTTCGACTGGAGATCGACAACCTGTGATTTCAGTACATCCGACGATCCGGATAATTCATCCACCATCAACGCGTTACTTTGAGTAACTTTTTCCAGTTCATTCATTGCCTGGGCTATCTGATTTATTCCTTTTTCCTGTTCCGCCGTGGTGGTTGATATTTCATGCATCAACTGACTTAACTGCCCAGCGCCCTGGACGATTTCCTGCATATTCTTTTCTGTCTCGCCCACAACCGTTGCGCCTTGCTGCACATTTTGATGGGTGACGTCGATAAGCCCCCGAATATTTTTTGCGGCTTCGGCACTTCTGTGCGCCAGATTTCGCACCTCCGTCGCCACCACGGAAAATCCTTTTCCCTGCTCACCGGCGCGCGCCGCTTCGACTGCGGCATTCAGGGCCAGAATATTGGTCTGAAACGCAATATCATCAATCAGGGTAATTATTTCTGTCATTTGCTGGGTACAAGTCGTAATCGAATGCATGTTGCTGGCAACCTGAATCATTAATTCGCTGCCTTTGTATGCACATTGCATCGCGCTATTGGCCTGCTGGTTAGCGAGTCGCGTGTGGTCAGCGTTGTTACGCGTACTGGCGGCCATCTGTTCCATGCTGGCCGCCGTCTGGATTAAAGAGGCAGACTGCTGCTCCGTTTTTACGGATAATTCAGCGCTACGGGCGGCCAGTTGCTCTGACAACAACAGCGCCGTCTTCGAGGAAAGTCGGATCTCACGTACCAGCGTCGCGATACTGCCGGATAAGCTGTTGATACCCGGAATCAGTCTCCCGGCACAGTTATTACCAAATTCGGGAATATAAACGGCGAGATTTCCCGCTGTCACCTGTTCAATACTTTTCTTTACGGTATTAATGGGCGTGACAAGATATATTGTCATGTAGCACCATAAGGCGAATAACGCCAACAAAAAAATCACGTTCATTGAAATAATAACCGGCAGCCTGACCGAGTACATTATTTGCACAGTGTTAATCAGGCCAAAGGTAAATAGCAGAAATACGATAATAAATGTTCTGACGCTAATGTGTTTTAACATTTTAAACCTGTTAGAGGTTAATATGGCAGGTCATATTTATATAGCATCAGAAAAGCATATATTCTTCTCGTTCCGCTCTCTGTCCAAACTTCACGCAGAGATCCATAAAATTTACCTTAAAGAAGGATATTGCCGATTAAGTTTACCTTATTCTTATTGTTCATCATGAGGTGAGGCCGCTTTCCCTTACCCTCCCAAGCGATTCTACTGCTTAACAATTAAGTGATACGACACTCATCATTGATGAACGTTTAATCTGGCTTAAATGATTAGATTTCATAACGTGTTAATAAGCGCACTCGTGCTCTTGCCGCTTTTCGCCTCTGGACGTTAATGAGGTGGGCAAAAATTCCAGTAGCTGACCTTTCATTTCTCATGCGAATGGATGAATCCCTGCTAAATTTAACTGCACGACAGACATTCGATGGAAAGCCAGATGTTGCACGTATCATGGGCGCCCGTTTGAATCAGCATCTCGTTTCTTGTTGCGTTCATCGCTGCATTTGTCTCCCTCGACAGCGTGCGCGTGTAAAGTGGCTATTTCTGTGCGGCGAGAATCGGCATTCTGGCGCTTATCGGGCGGTATTACGCTTGGTATGGGGATCTGGTCAATGCATTTCATCGGCATGGTCGCACAATAATTAATAAAAAGAACAGGATTACTGATGATTGCGCACAACCTGAATGCACTGGATTTATTAACACAGCCGGTCTGGATCGTCTCCCCCTGTACCGAAGAATTAGTTTTTGCCAATCGTATCGCCAGAGAGGTGATGCAAGGGTACACCTTCAGCCAGCTGCGTAAAGGGGTGTATTCCACCCATGCGCAGAATACGTTGCCGAACTATATTACCGATCTTCGCCGCCAGCGGGATATTGTCGAGATTCTGACGGTGCCTCGTGAAAATCATCAGGCCGCACTCACCTGTCGGTTATCGATTAACGATCTGCCAGGAACCGGTGAAGTCATTCTGTTCGAAGGCATTGATATCCCGGCGGTACAGGGGTTGAAAGCCAGCCGGTCTGCCACCTATCAGCGTAAAAAGCAGGGATTTTATGCCCGATTTTTTCTCACGAACTCCGCCCCTATGCTGCTGATCGATCCGTCAAGAGATGGTCTGATTGTCGACGCCAACCTGGCGGCGCTCAATTTCTACGGCTACAGCCTGGAGGCGATGTGCCAAAAACACACATGGGAAATCAATATGTTGGGTCGCCAGGTTCTGCCTGTTATGCATGAAATTGCGCGACTGCCGGGTGGGCATAAACCGCTGAATTTTGTCCATAAAATTGCCGATGGCACCACCCGCCATGTGCAAACCTATGCCGGGCCGATTGAAATCTACGGCGACAGACTGATGTTGTGCATCATTCACGATATTACCGAGCAGAAACGTCTTGAACAGGAACTGGAGCGCGCCGCCCTGCATGACGCACTCACCGGACTGCTCAATCGCCGCCAGTTCTATCAACTGACCGAACAGGGGCAGATGCAGCATCTCACCCTGGCACAGGACTACAGCCTGCTGCTCATTGATACCGATCGGTTTAAAAGCATTAATGACCTGTATGGTCACCTGAAAGGCGATGAGGTTCTCTGCGAGCTGGCGCGAAACCTGGAGTCCTGCGCACGCAAAGGGGATTTAGTGTTTCGCTGGGGCGGCGAGGAGTTTGTCCTGTTGTTACCGCGCACGCCGCTGGAGACCGCGTTGCAGTTAGCCGAATCCATCCGCGCGTCGGTCGCGAAAATCGGGCTTCCCGGCCTACCGCGCTTTACCGTGAGCATTGGCGTGGCCCACCGCGAACCGAACGAAAGTATCGATGAACTGTTTAAGCGGATGGATGCTGCGCTTTACCGGGCCAAAAATGATGGCAGAAACCGGGTACTGGCCGCCTGAGAAACAGCGTCCCCGACGACACGCACCGCCGCCGGGGGCCTGATTTACTTCCCGTCGGCGTCGCGCTGGTCAAAAACTTGCTGTGCCAGATGCAATGTCGCATTGGCGGCGGGCAGACCGCAATAAAGTGCCGAATGCATGATCAGCTCTTTCAACTCCTCACGCGTCACGCCGTTGTTGAACGCGGCATTGAGATGCATTTTTAGCTCCGCTTCGCGGTTTAACGCAATCAGCATCGCAATGGTTATCATACTGCGCGTATGCCGATCCAGTCCGGGGCGGCTCCAGATATCGCCCCAGGCATAACGGGTAATAAAGTGTTGAAATTCTTCATTCAGCGGCGTCAGGTTTTCCACCGTCCTGTCAACATGCGCATCGCCCAGAACCGCCCTGCGTACGGCCATTCCCTGCTGATAACGTTCTTCATCCTGCATATTGTCCTCCCAGAAACGATAACAACGCCGCGTTCACCGCACCCGGCGCTTCAATAGTGGATAAATGGGACGCCTTCACCACAGCCAGTACAGAACCGGCAATACGCTGGTGCATAAACTGAGCGTCGTCCACCGTGGTGACGGGGTCATTTTCACCGGCAATCAGCAGCACTGGCCGTGTGATCCCGGCAATTTGCTCACGCAAATCGGCCGTTGCCAGCGCTTCACAGCAGGCGGCGTACCCTTCGGCTGACGACGCGGCGAGTTGCTCACACAATGCGGCGACCGTTTGCGGTGCCGACTGACGAAAAGCAGGGCTGAACCAGCGTTCCGGGGCGCTGGCGGCAATCTCGCGCAGTCCATTCTGACGAACGCTTTGCGCGCGGGCGCGCCAACTCGCCTCGTCGCCTATACGTGCAGCGCTGTTAATCACTGTTACGCTCAGCAATCGTTGCGGCTGATGACAGGCCAGCCACAGCCCGGTGAGTCCTCCCATTGAGATCCCGCAAAAATGCGCTGCCGGGATATCCAGGTGATCGAGTAACGCAATCACATCCTGCCCCAGCCGGGCGAGATCGGTTGGCCCCGCATTCTTCGTCGCGCCATGTCCGTGGGTGTCATAACGCAGCACTCGATATTGCGCGCTCAGCGCCGCAAGCTGTGGCGCCCACATCGCAAGCGTCGTACCGAGAGAATTGGATAGCACTACCACCGGCGCGTCGTCCGGGCCATCAATCTGGTAATTCAGTTCCATGCTGTTGTTCCTCATAACGTGCAAGCACGCGTTGCACAAACTGCGCCGCGCAGCCCGTTGCCGTGCCTGGGTCCAGTAACGCCACCAGTTGAGATTCATTAAGATGGGCCATCACCTGCGGCTCCTCAACGAGTACCGAATGCAGGGAATGACCGCTTGTCACCGCGCGATGGCACAGCCTTTCAATCAGATGATGGGCATCCTGCTTGCCGATAAACGCCGCCAATGCCAGCGTGACCGATTCCGCCATCATCAGGCCCTGAGTGATATCCAGATTGTCACGCATCTTTTGCGGGAAGACCTTCATATTCAGGACGAGCGATTGGGTTTCCTCAATTGCGTGCCCGACCAGCATGACGATCTCCGGCAGAACTTCCCATTCTGCCTGCCAGCCGCCGAGCGCACGTTCATGCTGCTGTAACTGACTGTTGTAGAGTGTGGCCATCAGTCCCGGCGTTTTCTGCATGGCAGTGAGGATCGCCGCGCAGCTCACCGGATTTCGCTTGTGCGGCATCGCCGACGATCCGCCCCGACCCGCGACGGCGGGTTCGCTCACTTCCGCCACTTCGGTCTGCATCAGCAGCGCGAAGTCCTGAGCAAACTTACCGAGAGTACCGCCGACACCGGCGTACCATGCCCCCACTTCCAGCAGCCGATCGCGCTGGGTATGCCAGGGCGTATCTGGCAACGTCAACGCCAGTTCCTGCGCGAGTCGCTCTGCCACCGGTAGCGCGTTCTGCCCAAGTGACGCCAGCGTTCCCGCCGCACCGCCAAACTGCAGCACCAGTACACGCGGCAACAGCGATTGCAGGCGTTCCTGCCAGCGCAGCAGCGCATCAAGCGTACCGGCCAGTTTTAGCCCCCAGGTCACCGGCAGCGCCTGCTGCATCCAGGTGCGACCCGGCATGACGGTATGCTGATAGCGATGCGCCTGCTGAGCAAAGACCGCCGTCAATTGACTCAGCGCACATTGCGTGTGATTGAGCGCCACTCGCAATTGCAGGACCAGTCCGGTATCGATCACATCCTGGCTGGTTGCCCCCCAGTGTACGTAACGTGCGGCGTCAGGATCCTCACGCTTCACCCGCGCGGTTAAGTGTTGCACCAACGGAATGGCCAGATTGCCCGCCGCCCGCGCCGATTCTGCCAGTGCTTGTCGATCAAACTCCTGCGCATGACAAGCCTGGGTGATAGGCCCGACAGCCGTTGCCGGTATCACGCCGCAGGCCGCCTGCGCACGGGCAAGCGCGGCCTCAAAATCGAGCATCCCCTGAAGAAGCTGGATGTCTGAAAATTCTGCCGTGAGCGCCGTTCCGCGCATCAACGGGGTTAGCAAGGTCATTCCTGCTCCTTACACACGTTCAATAATCAATGCGATCCCCTGGCCGACGCCAATGCACATGGTACAGAGTGCATAGCGTCCGCCGGTACGCTGCAACTGGTAAGCGGCGGTCATCGCCAGACGCCCACCTGATGCCCCCAACGGGTGACCGAGGGCAATCGCACCGCCGTTAGGATTCACCTGCGCGGCATCATCGGGTAACCCCAAATCACGCATCACCGCCAGTGCCTGCGCGGCAAACGCCTCGTTAAGCTCGATAACATCCATCTGGCCAAGCGTTAAGCCCGTCTGCGCCAGTACTTTACGGACCGCTGGCGCCGGGCCAAACCCCATAATTCGCGGGGCGACGCCGGCAGTTGCCACGCCGACAATCCGCGCCAGTGGGTGCAGACTTTGCTGCGCCATCGCCTGCTCGCTGGCGATGAGGAGCGCACAGGCACCGTCGTTAACGCCAGACGCATTGCCCGCCGACACGGTACCGTCAGGACGGACGACCCCTTTCAGCCTGGCGAGCGCCTCCAGCGATGTCGCACGCGGATGTTCATCTTTGCCAAAAAGCAGCGGCTCGCCTCTTTTTTGTGACACTGTCACTGAAATTAACTCTTGTGCAAATAGCCCCTGCTCCTGAGCGGCAGCGGTTCTCAACTGGCTGCGCAGCGCAAACGCATCCTGATCGGCGCGCGTTATGCCAAACTCCTGCGCCACGTTTTCTGCCGTTTCCGGCATAGAATCCACGCCATAGCGGGCTTTCATTTGCGCGTTGATAAAGCGCCAGCCAATCGTAGTGTCTTCGATTTTCATGTTGCGGCTGAACGCATTTTCCGCTTTGCCCATCACAAACGGCGCACGTGACATGCTCTCCACGCCACCGGCGATCATCAGCTGTGTTTCGCCGCTTTTAATCGCTCTCGCGGCAATACCAATGGCATCGAGGCTGGAACCACACAGACGGTTTACCGTACTGCCCGGGACGCTTTCCGGCAACCCGGCCAGCAGCAGCGCCATCCGCGCCACGTTGCGGTTATCTTCTCCCGCCTGATTCGCACAGCCGTAAATCACGTCATCGATCGCCGCAGGATCAAGGCCTGGGTTGCGTTCAAGCAGTGCTTTCAGTGGAATAGCGGCCAGATCGTCGGCCCTGATGTTCGCCAGCGTTCCGCCGAATCGACCAAACGGTGTGCGCACTGCATCGCAGATAAATGCCTGATTCATCATAGTTCCTTATGCGCTTTGCGCCAGCGGTTCACAGCTCAGAGTCACCGGCGTCAGACGTTGCAGTTCCTCAAAAGACAGACCATTGAAAATTTCCCGGACAACCGGTCCCGAATCGGTAATGTCGATCACCGCCAGGTCGGTATAAATGCGGCTGACGCAGCCCATGCCGGTTAAGGGATAGGTACAGTGTTCAACCAGTTTGCACTCGCCGTCGCGGGTCAGATGGTCCATCATCACAAATACCTGACGCGCGCCGATCGCCAGATCCATCGCGCCGCCCACGGCGGGAATGGCGTCCGGCGCGCCGGTGCTCCAGTTGGCGAGATCCCCGGAGACTGAGACCTGATACGCCCCCAGCACGCAGATATCCAGGTGCCCGCCGCGCATCATGGCGAAGGAGTCACCATGGTGGAAATAGCAACCGCCCTGCAACAGCGTGACGTACTCTTTCCCGGCATTAATCAGCTCCGGATCTTCTTCCCCTTCCGCCGGTTTTGGCCCCATCCCGAGCAGGCCATTTTCACTGTGCAGGAAAATCTCTTTTTCCGCAGGCAGGTAGTTGGCGATACGGGTTGGTAAACCAATCCCCAGATTGACGTATGCCCCTTCCGGGATATCCTGCGCTACGCGTCTGGCCATTTCGTCACGGGATAATTTCTTCATCGTTTACTCCTTAGGCCCGCAGCGCGGCGTGGGTGAGGTTTTCCAGAGAAAATACGCGCTGGACAAAAATCCCCGGCGTGATGACGTGCTCGGGATCAAGCTCGCCGAGAGGGACAATCTGATTCACCTCCACCACCGTGGTTTGCGCGGCGGTCGCCATGATCGGACCAAAGTTTCGTGCCGCTTTGCGGTACACCAGATTCCCCCAGCGATCGGCCTGATGCGCCTTTATCAGGGCAAAATCGGCGTTAATCGGGTATTCGAGCACATAGTTTTTCCCTTCGATGTGGCGGGTTTCTTTGCCTTCAGCCAGCGGCGTACCGTAGCCTGTTGGCGTATAGATAGCCCCCAGGCCAGCACCGGCAGCCTGAATGCGCGCCGCCAGATTCCCCTGAGGTACCAGCTCCAGTTCAACCTCGCCACGGCGATACAGGTCATCGAAAATCTGTGAATCCACCTGACGCGGAAAAGAGCAGATCATTTTGCGTACGCGTCTGGCCTTCAACAGTGCCGCCAGACCGACTTCACCGTTACCCGCATTGTTATTGATGATGGTAAGGTCGCGAGCCCCCTGCGCGATGAGCGCATCAATCAATGTGGTGGGTTGTCCGGCCGTACCAAAACCACCAATCATGATGGTCGCACCGTCCGGGATCCCGGCGATGGCCTCCTCCAGCGAAGGCACACTTTTATCAATCATCAGCTCGCTCCTTGTGGTGCGGATTTCGCACATTTTTGCGTTGTTCGCACAAAATGTGACCCACTTAACGAAGTCAGGCAAGGGCGATAATCGAAATATGGTGCGATAATCGAACATCGTTTATGTTTGTACGAAGAATGTGATCCGTGGCGAACAACGAGAGGAAAACAGTGGAAAAACATCCTGATGACCGTCTGAACAATGAGACCGATCCGTTTAAGGGCGATCCAAACTATATGGCATCACTGGCACGCGGGCTGGAGGTGATTCAGGCGTTCACGCCGCAGCGACGGGTTATGTCGATATCGCAGATTAGCCAGA
Source organism: Citrobacter amalonaticus (assembly GCF_018323885.1). Taxonomy (NCBI): domain Bacteria; kingdom Pseudomonadati; phylum Pseudomonadota; class Gammaproteobacteria; order Enterobacterales; family Enterobacteriaceae; genus Citrobacter; species Citrobacter amalonaticus. Next base: position 2,462,469 of record NZ_AP024585.1, read on the forward strand.
AAACCGGGATCCCGCGCGCGGCAGTCAGACGCTGTCTGTATACGCTGGGAAAACTGGGTTTCGTTTATGCCGAAGATGGGAAAAATTTCGAACTGCGTCCGCGGATCCTGGCACTGGGACATGCCTATCTGGCCTCCACTCCGCTGGCTCGCGCCACTCAACCGGTTCTGAAACATCTGAGCGAAATGCTCAATGAATCCTGTTCCATCGCCACCCTCGACGGTGACGATATTTTGTATATCGCCCGCGCCTCCAGCTCACGCATTATGACCATCGATCTGGACATCGGCAGTCGGCTGCCCGCGTGGTCCACCTCAATGGGACGCGTTTTGCTTAGCCATCTTTCTGAGGAAAAGCTGAACGACATGCTCGGGCGCATCACCATGATCCGCTACACCTCGCAGACTGTGGATTCCGTCCCCGCCCTGCGCGCCGAACTGAAGAGAGTCCGGCAGCAGGGCTATGCGCTCAACGATCAGGAACTGGAAATGGGGCTGCGGTCCATTGCTGTGCCGCTGATGAACAGCCAGGGTCAGGTCCAGGCGGCGCTGAATGTGGGTGTACATGCCGGACAGGTGACGGCGGACGAGCTGCGCAGCCGCGTACTGCCCGAGCTCCAAAAAGCCGCGCAGGAGTTGTCGCTTTTACTGCATTAACGGCTGCGCTTGGCGTGACGTTCCCAGTTTTCCTGCTTCGCCTGTGCGGATTTACGCAACGCCACATAGCACGCTCCGCTGCCGCCGTGATGTGGCAGCGCCGTGCAGTAGGCCTGAACCTCGTCGAATTCGGTCAACCAGCGTGCCAGATAGCTGCGCACGATGTTGGCATGTGAGTTATCGTCTCGCCCTTTACCGTGAATGATCAGCACATTGCGCAGTCCATCGCGTAACGACTGGAGCAGAAAGCTATACAGCTGTTGACGACAGGCTTCCACCGGCTGACGCAACAGATTGAGGCTCGCCTGCTGGCTGTATTTCCCCGTACGCAGCTTATCGAGTACGCCCTGTTGCAGCCCCTCACGGCGAAACTCTAAAGGTTGCGCCAGCGGGACGATCTCCAGAAAACCGGTGGTGAGAAAATTATCAAGCTGGAGTGTATCAATACGTTGCGGGGTCCGCACATTGCGCACGGGCTGCCAGTGTACGTCGGCGCAACGTTTCAGCGGCTGAACATCCTCCATGGCGTCAAGAAATAACGATTTGTCGTCAAGATTCATGCTGTGTCCTCCCGCTTTTTAAAGGCAGCTACTATCATAGCCGTCCCCCTGGAGGGCGACAACGGTTTACAGATGCTTCCAGTAAACATCCACGTGTCACATACCTTTGCTTTACTAATTAACGCTGGTTTTACTCAGAGTAAAACAGTGCAGCAGTGCCGTTTAATCTGGTTGATTTAACTTAGATTTTCGTGAAATCAATCACTCCAGTTTGCTGGCATAGTTAAACGGTTCTTGCTATAAGACATTACCCGCCACCAGGAAAAATAACGGGCATAGATGAAGGATAAACTGCTGTGTGTACTGTAGAGTCTGGCGGATGTCGACAGGCTCTATTTTTTTATCCCAAATCAGGGGTATAGCACTGCTGGCAGTGACCATGATACGTTGATGCCCCACCGACTGCATGCCAACGAGGCAACCGATGCTGACACTACTGGAAGAGAAAATGATGACCCCGCTGGGCCCACTTTGGGTCATTTGCGACGAGCAGTTCAGACTTCGCGCTATCGAGTGGGAACAGTACAGTGAGCGCATGGTGCAACTGCTGGATATTCATTACCGCGCACAAGGTTATACCCGTATTAGTGCGACCAATCCGGGCGGTCTGTGCGACAAACTTGCCGACTATTTTGCCGGTAACCTCAGCGCGATCGATACGCTGCCAACCGCCACCGGCGGCACTCCTTTTCAGCGGGAAGTCTGGCAAACCTTACGCACTATTCCTTGTGGTCAGGTGATGCACTACGGTCAGTTGGCTGAGCAACTGGGACGCCCTGGTGCGGCGCGAGCGGTTGGCGCGGCGAACGGTTCAAATCCGATCAGCATCGTGGTGCCCTGCCACCGCGTGATCGGACGTAACGGCACCATGACCGGTTACGCCGGTGGCGTGCAGCGGAAAGAGTGGTTGTTGCGCCATGAAGGTTACCTGTTGCTGTAGTATCCAGGCAATTCGTGCCTTCTTGCTCACACTTTTACGTAAAGACGCCACAGGGAAAGTAAGGTTTTTCAAAGGGATAGAAATATTTTATTCACACATGTCGGAATTATCCGCTATTGGGGTGACCTCAGACTTACGTGCTCACCAAAAAGATGTTAAAATTGACAAATATCAATTACGGCTTGAGCAGACCTATGATCCCGGAAAAGCGAATTATACGGCGCATTCAGTCTGGCGGTTGTGCTATCCATTGCCAGGATTGCAGTATCAGCCAGCTTTGCATCCCGTTCACACTTAACGAGCATGAGCTTGATCAGCTTGATAATATTATCGAGCGTAAAAAGCCGATCCAGAAAGGCCAGACGCTGTTTAAAGCGGGTGATGAGCTGAAATCGCTCTATGCCATTCGTTCCGGTACGATCAAGAGCTATACCATTACTGAACAAGGCGATGAGCAAATCACCGGCTTCCATCTCGCGGGCGACCTGGTCGGTTTCGACGCGATTGGTAGCGGCCATCATCCGAGTTTTGCGCAGGCACTGGAAACCTCAATGGTCTGTGAAATCCCGTTTGAGACACTTGATGATCTGTCCGGCAAAATGCCTAATCTGCGTCAGCAGATGATGCGTCTGATGAGTGGTGAGATCAAAGGTGACCAGGATATGATCCTGTTGCTGTCGAAGAAAAACGCGGAAGAGCGTCTGGCGGCATTTATCTATAACCTGTCTCGTCGCTTTGCGCAGCGTGGCTTCTCTCCACGTGAATTCCGTCTGACCATGACCCGTGGCGATATCGGTAACTACCTGGGCCTGACTGTTGAAACAATCAGCCGTTTGTTGGGTCGTTTCCAGAAAAGCGGAATGCTGGCGGTGAAAGGGAAATACATCACTATCGAAAACAGTGATGCGCTGGCGGTTCTCGCCGGACACACCCGCAACGTTGCTTAATCTTTCCGCAACCCTTCTGAAACCCTTCTGTCGAATCGTTAAATTTTCCTGATTTATTGATCTGACAGAAGGTTCTTCCCTGTTTCAATTCACATTCTTGGGTTACTCTTTTAGTTACAAACTGCGATGACAGTTGTAAGGAGACCCTGTATGGCTATGTATCAAAACATGCTGGTGGTTATCGATCCGAATCAGGACGATCAACCTGCGTTACGGCGTGCGGTTTATTTGCATCAACGGATTGGTGGCAAAATTAAAGCCTTTTTGCCGATCTATGACTTTTCCTACGAGATGACCACCCTGTTGTCGCCTGATGAGCGTACGGCAATGCGTCAGGGTGTCATTAGTCAGCGGACGGCGTGGATACGCGAACAAGCAAAATACTATATTGAAGCAGGCGTTCCTGTTGAAATTAAAGTGGTCTGGCACAACCGTCCTTTTGAAGCCATTATTCAGGAAGTGATCAGCGGCGGACACGATCTGGTGCTGAAAATGGCGCACCAGCATGACCGACTGGAAGCAGTGATCTTCACTCCTACCGACTGGCATCTGCTGCGTAAATGCCCAAGTCCGGTGTGGATGGTGAAAGATCAACCCTGGCCGGAAGGCGGTAAAGCGCTGGTGGCGGTAAACCTGGCCAGTGAAGAACCCTACCATAATGCGTTGAATGAGAAGCTGGTGAAAGAGACGCTGCAACTCGCCGAACAGGTTAACCATACTGAGGTGCATCTGGTCGGGGCCTACCCTGTCACGCCGATCAACATCGCGATTGAACTGCCGGAATTTGATCCCAGCGTCTACAACGATGCGATTCGCGGTCAGCACCTGCTGGCAATGAAAGCGCTGCGGCAAAAATTCAGTATCGACGAGAAAGTCACACACGTTGAGAAAGGATTACCGGAAGAGGTAATCCCCGATTTGGCGGAACATCTGCAGGCGGGGATAGTGGTTCTGGGTACAGTGGGCCGCACGGGCATTTCCGCTGCCTTCCTGGGGAATACAGCAGAACAGGTCATCGATCATCTGCGTTGTGACCTGCTGGTCATCAAACCCGACCAGTACCAGACGCCCGTTGAGCTTGACGACGAGGAAGACGACTAACGCGTTGTGTAAAAAACGAAAGGCCCAATGATTTGGGCCTTTTCTTTTAATGCTTGTCCTCACCGCCGAGGAAATAAATTCCTAACGGGATGGCCAGCAGCACGGTGAAAACCAGGCTATAGACGAAAATCATTGATGACTGAATGACATACATCGACGTCGTCCAGTCAGAAAGCGGAATATCATACTGTTCAATCACCCCACCGATCGTGGCGCGCGTGACAACCGATGCGGCAATAATAAACACACCCAGCAGACAGAGCAGAAACTTTTTGCCCTTCGCCGTCTTCAGCTTTTCCATTATCATCATAGTGTCCTTCTGTCACCAAACTTTTGTTACCTTAGCGCAACAATACCATGACAATATGAAAAAGTCTGCATCAGTTCCCCTGACAAATCCGTCACATTGAAAGCGCCTTTGCGTAAAAACGCTAAAAGCGCTATTTATTCCCCCTTTTTATTGATGACTTGAATGTTTATCCTGAGTACCATTAATGAGTTGCAGTTTATTTTTTGTTATGTCAGTGGCAGCGGAAAGCCGGGGATAAATATGTTTGCAGAGCTGTTCGTAAAAAACGTCTTCAATCTGACGGTTATTTTGAGTAGCGTCTTTAGCTTAATTCTGATGAATGTTTTCTTTCGTCATGCACATAAACGCAAGAAAGGGTTTGTCTTCCATACGGCTCAGTTTCTTATTTATGCGCTGATTATCGGTACATTAGGGCGAATCGCTAACACCGTTATTAGCCATTATAACATCAGCGCGGTTTCATCCAGTATTATCGACTTTGTCTGTACGTCGTTGATCGCCCTGATTCTGACTATTAAATTGTTTCTGGTGATTAATCAGTTTGAAAAATCGCAAATTAAAAAAGGGCGAGACGTCACCAGCGCGCGAATTTTATCGCGGATTATCAAAATCGCCCTCATTGTCGTCATTATTTTGCTTTATGGTGAACACTTCGGCATGAGCCTGTCGGGGTTACTCACCTTTGGCGGCATCGGCGGCATCGCCGTGGGCATGGCAGGGAAAGATATCCTCAGTAACTTCTTTTCCGGCATTATGCTTTATTTCGATCGCCCCTTCAGTATCGGCGACTGGGTACGTTCCCCGGATCGCAATATCGAAGGCACCGTGGCGGAAATTGGCTGGCGGATGACTAAAATCACCACCTTTGATCACCGTCCGTTATACGTTCCAAACTCTGTGTTTTCCTCGATTAGCGTAGAGAATCCCGGTCGGATGAGTAACCGTCGAATCAACACGGTTGTCGGGTTACGTTACGAAGATGCCAGCAAAGTGGGCACGATCGTCAATGCTATTCGACAAATGCTACAAACCCATGCCGATATCGATCAGCAACAAACGCTGCTGGTCTATTTTAATGGCTTTGGTGACTCTTCATTAAATATTATGGTGTATTGTTTTACCCGAACAACGGTCTGGGAAGAGTGGTTAGCGGTTCAACAACAGGTTTATCTTAACATTATTGATATCGTGCAGAGCCATGGCGCTGATTTCGCCTTCCCGAGCCAGACACTCTATCTCAATAATAGCAGTCAGGGTTAATGTAAAACGCCCCTGCCCGACTCGTGATAGCCTCAGGACATATTTACCTGAGGCTCCTTACTCAGACAATGTGTTATTCTCTGTTCATTCAACAATTTCGATGAAATTCCCGTCCGGGTCTTTGATGACCGCTTCATAATAACCGTCCCCGGTCGTGCGCGGTGGTGAAACCAGGATCCCCAGCGCCCGTGCTTTTTTTGCCAGCGCATCCACTTTTTTAGCACTGCCAACCGCGATTGCCAGATGCACCCACCCGGTCGTCTGGTTATCCGGGCGCAGGGCTCGCAGGGCGGGTTTCGTCATCAGTTCAATCGCAATATCATCACCGATGCGCACAAAATAAGACTCAAATCCGGGGTTGTTCTTGCTGATGTATTTCTCATTAAGCGTCCCGCCAAAAAAACCGGTCCAGAAGCGCGCCTGCGCTTCCAGTTCTGTGGTCCATAACGCCATATGTGCGATTTTCATGTTTCACCTCGTTTCAACCCGTTAGAATGTTGACAGCACTGACCGTTTTGCCCGATCATGCGCTATATTGCTCGATGATATGGTTTTCAGGATTTATCATGCTCGATTATGCAGCTTTCCCGGAACAACGACAAGCCCTGATTCAGCAGATCCTGCAGGAGAATGGGCGCGTGGTATGCAGTGACCTCGCCTCCCGGCTGAACGTCTCGGAGCACACGATTCGCCGCGATCTCCATGAACTCAGCAAGGAAGGCATCTGCAAAAAGGTGTATGGCGGCGCGGTCATGATGCTGCCGGAAGCGGGTGACTATTCCATTCGCAAAACGAAGAAGCCCGACCAAAAGAGCAGCATCGCGCAAAAATGTGCACGACTGGTCAAATCCGGTAGCTGTATTTTTATCGACACCGGTACGACCAACCTGGCGATGGCGGAGGCGCTTCCGGCAGAACTGTCTCTGACCGTGGTGACCAACTCGCCGGAAATCGCTGCCGTACTGTTAAAAAAGCCCCTGTACGACGTCATCATGCTCGGCGGTCAGCTGCAGCGCTCTTCTGGTGGTTGCGTCGGCGCTTCGGCGATTGCGCAGGTTCAGGGGATGTTATTCGACCAGGGGTTTATCGGCGGCTGTGCGATGGCGCCGGAATCCGGTCTGACCGGGTTTGATTACGCCGATTGTGAATTCAAACGCGCAGTGATCCGACAGTGTAATGAGACCATTGTCGCGCTGACGGCGGACAAGATCCCGGCGGTGGCTCGCTATGTCGTCGCCCAGAGCAGTGAGATCGATGTCATGGTAGTTGAAGCGAATATCAGCAAGGCGTATTGCGAGGCGTTTCGCGAACATGATATCCGCATTTATACGGTGTGAACGGCAGGCGCGTTTCCGCGCCCGCTGACGGAGGGTTAGTGCTTGATGATATACATGGTCCGGCTGTAGGCCACATCTTCCGGGTTCATGATCGGGTACCCTTTCAGCCACGGTTTGATTAAGCGCCCGTTGGTGTACTGATAAATTGGCGCAATGGGTGCCTGCTCCATGAGGATTTTTTCCGCCGCATTGTAGTCCGCATTACGCGCTTTATCCGTGTTTTCCATCGTCGCCTGAGTGATGATTTTGTCATACGCCGGGTTGTTAAAACGCGAAATATTGCCTGAGTGCGTCGACGTCAGCAGCGACAGGAAGGTCGAAGGCTCGTTGTAATCCCCCACCCAGGAAGCACGAATCACATCGAAGTTCCCGGTATTACGGCTGTCGATGTAAGTTTTCCACTCCTGGTTTTGCAGCTTCACATCCACACCTAAGTTTTTCTTCCACATCGAAGCCACCGCGATGGCAATTTTCTGGTGGTTCTCAGAGGTGTTGTATAACAGCGTCAGGTTAAGCGGTTTCTGCGGACCGTATCCCGCCGCACGCAACAGCGTTTTCGCCTGGGCATTCAGCTCTTCCTGACTCATCTGTTCGAACGGAGACGGTTCAGGCGTAAAACCGGCAGTGACGTCCGGAGTAAAGTGCCAGGCCGGTTTTTCCCCGGTACCCAACACTTTCTCCGCCATAATGCGACGGTCAATGGTCATGCTCAGCGCCAGACGCACGCGGGAATCCGCCGTTGGCCCTTTTTGCGTGTTAAAGGCGTAGTAATAGGTTCCCAACTGCGGTGGCGTATAAACCTGCCCTGGAATGTCCTTTAACAGCTTCTGGTACATATTTTTCGGGAATGATTCGGTGATATCAATATCACCCGCCAGGTAACGTTTAGTGGCCGATGACTCTTGATTAATCGGCAGGAAAGTCACTTTTTGCAGCACCGTTTTTCCGTTATCCCAGTACTGCGTATTCGGCACCACCACCAGCTTTTCATTTACCACGCGATCCTGCAACACGTAGGCGCCATTCCCCACCAGGTTGCCCGGTTTGGTCCAGTCTTTACCGCTTGCCACGTTGGCATTTTGCACCGGATAGAACGCAAAACTGGCGGTGAGGTTGGCGAACCACGGCAGCGGCTTATCCAGTTGCACTCTCAGGGTGCGGGCATCAATGGCGGTCACACCGAGCTTATCGGGCGTCACTTTGCCATCAATGATCGCCTGGGCGTTATTGACCCCTGCCAGCGCGGCAAACCATGCAAAGGGCGACAGCGTTTTCGGATCCACCAGGCGTTGCCAGCTATAGACAAAATCCTGGGCGGTCACCGGCGTACCATCAGACCAACGCGCATTATCCCGCAGCGTAAACGTCCAGATGCGATTGTCGTTGCTTTTCCATTGCGTGGCGACGCCAGGTACGATTTCACCCTTCTCGTTCTGGTTCACCAGTCCTTCAAACAGATCGCGAATAACCTGAATTTCCGGCAGGCCAACCGCTTTTGCCGGATCAAGCGTCGCCGGTTCATCTTTTATATGGCGAACCAGCTCCTGCTTCTCTGCCAGTACCGTTCCGCTGGGAACATCCGCAGCATATGACAGAGAAATGCTGCTAACCAACAGCGCACAACAGGTTACTGAAACAGCGTGCTTCATAGAGTCCCCTCAATCCGGCTTATTCACGATGGCGTAATTATTTGTTTCGCCTGAAGGAAATGCAAACATCTTCCTGCAGAAAATTGATATTACGACTAAAAATCCGTCCATGCGAAAACGATTTGATTATCGACCCAATTTGCACAACACTGCGAGTAATAATCCCTGAATTCAGAGACGCTTATGACCGTTACCCGCCCTCGCGCCGAACGCGGCGCCTTCCCGCCAGGAACTGAACATTATGGTCGTTCACTGTTGGGCGCACCGCTGATCTGGTTTCCGGCAGCCGTCGCCAGTCGTGACAGTGGCTTGATTATCGCGGGAACGCATGGTGACGAAAATGCATCGGTGGTCACGCTCTCCTGCGCACTGCGCACGCTGACGCCTTCACTGCGCCGCCACCATGTGATCCTCGCAGTGAACCCGGACGGCTGTCAGCTCGGTTTGCGTGCGAACGCTAACGGCGTCGACCTTAATCGCAATTTTCCGTCAGCAAACTGGAAAGCCGGCGAGACGGTTTATCGCTGGAACAGCGCTGCGGAAACGCGTGACGTGGTGCTGTTGACAGGGGATCATCCGGGTTCGGAACCGGAAACTCAGGCGTTATGTCAGCTCATTCACCGCATTCACCCCGCGTGGGTGGTTTCTTTCCATGACCCACTGGCCTGTATTGAAGATCCCAAAAGCAGCGAGCTCGGTGAATGGCTGGCGCAAGTGTTCGAACTACCGCTGGTGACAAGCGTTGGTTACGAAACGCCCGGCTCTTTCGGCAGTTGGTGTGCGGATCTGAATTTACACTGCATCACAGCGGAATTCCCGCCGATCTCATCAGATGAGGCCAGCGAGAAATATCTCCAGGCGATGTCCACGCTTCTGCGCTGGCATCCTAAAGATGCAGTTGTCCGGTCGTAAAGTGCAATGCGGGCTCCACATCGACCGCAAGCCAGGTAGGACCATCAAGATCGGCAAAGCTGACCTGCGGCGTCAGCGGTAATGCGGCAGAAATGGCCCGTGACGTGCAAAGCATGCAGCCCAGCATCAGGGCAAATCCTTGTTCGCGGGCATCGGTAGCCAGCGCCAGCGCCTCTGTCAATCCGCCGGTTTTGTCCAGCTTGATATTGACCATTTCATAACGCCCATGCAGCGCTTTCAGGCTGCTACGGGTATGACAGCTCTCATCGGCGCAGATCGGCAGCGGATGGATAAAATTTTCCAGCGCGGCATCATCCTGCGCCGGAAGCGGTTGTTCCAGCATCGCGACACCCAAATCTGCTAACAGCTGGCAGCGCGCCGCCAGCCCTTCCGCCCGCCAGGACTCATTGGCATCGACAATTAAGGTCGCCTCCGGTACTGCCGACCGAATCGCCACCATACGTTCGCTGATCAGGCGATCGTCCAGCTTCACCTTCAGCAGCCTGGCTCCGGCTTCCCATAGCGCCGCTGCGCTGGCCGCCATTTGTTCCGGGCTACCAATCACGACGGTCTGTGCGGTGGCAATTGTCGTCGGCAACGCCACGTTAAGGGTTTCCGTCAGCGTTTGTTGCTGCTGGCGTGCCTGGAGATCCCACAGCGCACAGTCAACCGCGTTGCGTGCCGCACCTGCCGGGAGCAGTTTTTGCAGCGCTTCCCGGGTCAACCCCTTTTCCAGTTGCGGGACAATGCTCATGATCTGTGCCATTACGGAGGCATCGCTTTCCCCGTAACGCGGATAGGGCGTGCACTCACCAATCCCTTTCACACCCTCTTCTTCCAGTTCAACCACCACGACACGCGCCTCACTGCGGCTGCCACGGGCAATCACAAAAGGGGTATGTAACGGCCAGGCTTCCTCGTATACCTTCACAGAACGCATTTTTTCTCCTTAAGCAATGACGTGGTGGTTTGTGCGCTTCACCGAAATAGCGTTTGCCGTGTTATCGGCTGTTGGCATAAACTAGCTGTGACGTTAACTATATGTAAACAGGAAGATAACCATGTCACAAACCGTTCATTTCCAGGGCAACCCGGTTGCAGTCGCCAACTCCATTCCTCAAGCGGGTAGCAAAGCGCAGCCTTTTACCCTCGTGGCAAAAGATCTGTCTGACGTCGCACTGAGCCAGTTTGCTGGCAAACGCAAAGTCCTGAACATTTTCCCGAGCATCGATACCGGCGTTTGCGCCGCATCGGTACGTAAGTTTAACCAACTGGCCACCGAAATCGACAATACCGTGGTGCTGTGTGTGTCTGCCGATCTGCCGTTTGCCCAGTCCCGCTTCTGTGGCGCTGAAGGTCTGAGCAACGTTATCACGCTGTCCACGCTGCGTAACGCTGAATTCCTGAAAAACTACGGCGTTGAAATCACCGAAGGCCCGCTGAAAGGTCTGGCTGCGCGTGCGGTCGTCGTTCTGGATGAAAATGACAACGTCATCTTCAGTCAACTGGTGAATGAAATTACCAACGAACCTGACTATGCCGCTGCGCTGGAAGTCCTGAAAGCGTAAGGTCCCCGTCATACAAAAATGCCTCCATTTCGGAGGCATTTTTTTACTCTTCGCCCTTCTTCTGATTCAGGCCATATTCACGCAGCTTATTCGCAATCGCGGTATGGGATACCCCCAGGCGTTTCGCCAGCTTGCGGGTACTGGGATAACTGCGGTAAAGCTGGGTTAACACTGAGCGCTCAAAACGGCTGGTGATATCATCCAGCGACCCCTCCATCGCATCTTCACCTACCGCAACCGTCGTCGCATCGTAGTCAGGCAGCAAAATATCATGCGGTCGCAGTTCGTAACCTTCAAGCTGCGTCAGCGCCCGGTAGATGGCGTTTTTCAGTTGACGCACATTGCCGGGCCAGCCGTAACGGGTCAATACCGTACTGAGATCGGCAGCCAGTTTAGGACGCGGCACGCCCTGCTCATCGGCGAAACGCGCCACAAACAGTTCAGTCAGCGGCATGATGTCCTGCGGACAATCGCGCAGCGGCGGCAGATTCAGCGTCAGCACGTTAAGGCGATAATAGAGATCTTCGCGAAACAGTCCTTTCTGCACCAGTTCAACGAGATTCTTTTGCGTCGCACAGATCACGCGCACATCGACATGTACCTCATGATCTTCCCCCACCCGACGAAACGTACCGTCATTGAGGAACCGCAGTAGCTTGGTCTGCATGCGCGGCGACATTTCACCAATCTCATCAAGCAGCACCGAACCGCCGTTTGCCTGCTCGAAGAAGCCTTTTTTGCCTTCTGGCGCATGACCAAACAGTTCGCTTTCCACCGCATCTTCAGGGATCGACGCGCAGTTGAGCGCCAGATACGGTTTGCCCGCGCGCGGGCTGGCCTGGTGACAGGCATACGCAAACAGATCTTTACCGGTGCCGGTATCGCCGGTAATCAACAGCGGCGCACTCAGCATCGCCAGTTTGCGCGCCTGTTCGACAACATGCTTCATTTTTCCGCTGACGGCGATGATTTGGCTAAAAGCGCTGACATCCTGGGTTGCCAGATTCTGCAACTGACGTCCCATCCGGAGTGTTGAACGCAACATGACCACCGCACCGGTGAGCATGGTTTCGTCAGTTTCCCCTTGCAGATAAACCGGCGTGATTTCCATCAGGAAATTCTGCCCGTTGATCACCACATGTTCGTTATGGGACGTCTGCGGATTGCCTTCCAGCCAGCGCTGGAAGTTAAAACCGTTGATCAGTTGTGCAGCGGTATGGTTGCGCATCCGCTCCGGGTTAAGCGCAAACAGCTGGCAGCTTGCCGGGTTCGCTATCTCAATCTTGCTTTTCAGATCCAGCGACAGAACAGGTTCAGGCAGTGCCTCAAGCAGCGCGCTAAGCGCGAGGTGCTCCCGCTCTGATGGCATCCATGGCACAGTGCGTACATCGGTGACGCCTGCAATGCGGCGAATTTCCGCCATTAAACTGCTGAAGTTAGTGAACTCCAGTTCAGCAAAGTTAAGGTAGATTCGCCCGATGGGGTCAATCTCGATACCGCGCAAATCGATGCTGCGTAGCACCAGTAAATCAAGTAATTCGCGAGTCAGACCAAGTCGGTCTTCACAAAAGACTTCCAGACGCATGGGGGAACCTTCAACTGAATAATGAGCTATAGATATGATGATAAGCCAGGAATGGGGAACCAGGAAGGATTCTGTCAACAAATATTGACAGCATGGCGGAAAAACAGGCGTTTCGGCGTAAAGTTACGCGGTCAACGCCTGTGATTAGATTACTTTTCTCGCGGGGAACCGTTTTTCTGCAACGTCTCTTTGAGCTGCCCGATCAATTGGCGCCGGAAATCACCCAAGCGCGGTTTGTCATCGTCCAGCCACGGCAACGGGCGGCAAAGCTCCATCGCTTTGATCCCCAGTCGTGCGGTTAACAACCCCGCACCGATCCCCTGCGCGGCTCGGGTCGACAGGCGCGCCGCGAGATCCTGCGACATCCAGTCCATCCCCACTTCCCGTACCAGTTCGCTGGCTCCGGCAAAAGCGATGTTGAGCAACACCAGTCGGAACAGACGCAAACGGCTGTAATAGCCCAGCTCTATCCCGTACAGCGTGGCGATGCGGTTAATCAGTCGCAAATTGCGCCAGGCAATAAATGCCATATCCACCAGCGCCAGCGGACTGACTGCGATCATCAGCGTCGACTCCGCCGCCGAACGGCTGATTTCTCGCCGCGCCTGAGCATCCAGCACCGGCTGAACCAGATGGGCGTAAAGACTGACCACTTCGCGATCGTTCTGCGTTTCGTGGATCGAGGCATACCAGCGCTGCAACGCCGGATGCGACTGGTCGATTCCGGCCTGCTGGGCCAGTTTCTCGCAGAAGGCCCGTCCTTTGCCGGCACCGTGGCTGTGCAGCAGGTCACGCGCTTCATCGCGCTCGTGAGCACGCTGACGCAAACGCCACAGACGTCGCCATTCGGTTGCCACCGATCCGACTCCCGCCCCAATAATCAGCGCCCCGGCCGCGCAACCGCCGAGCGCCACCCAGTCCTGGGTTTGCCAGGCGTTCATTGTCCACTGAACACCTTGTCCCACCACGCTTACGCCGAACAGCGCCAGGCCGCCCATCACCATCTTGCGCCACAGACTGCGCTTCGGGCGTAGCGCCGCGTCAATCACCGCTTCGGCTTGTCCCTCTTCTTCCAGCGGTTCATCAACGGTGGCCGGGGCAAAGGACTGAGCTTGCGTCTCGCTAAACGTTTGTTGCGCTTTAAAAGCCGGGCTCTGCTCGACGTCAAGCGGACCAGCGAAATCAATCCGCGGTTTTATCGGTTCGCTCATCGCAATTTATCTCCTATTAAAAACTCCAGCGCGGCATCCAGGCGAATGTGCGGCAGCGGCTTATCGACGTCCATTTTTTGCGGTCGAAATGCTTCAAACTGAAATCCCTGGCGGTCCCAGAACGCCTGTCCTGGCAGACGTGCCGGCACTTCACCGGGGTAGACCGTCAGCGGAGAGCCATCGCTTAAGCGATTCCCGCGTAGCGCCGGGATCTTCTCACCGTTCACGTCAATCAGCCCGCTGGTGGTAGCCTGAACGGAGGCCAACCCCAGACAATCCATGCTGATCCCTTCAAACGCGGCGTTCTGCCAGGCATCCTGAATCAACTGTTGCAGCAGCGACACCATATTGGCGTGCTGATCGATCGTCACATGATCCGCTTTGGTGGCAGCAAACAGCAGTTTGTCGATCACCGGTGAAAACAGCCGACGGAACAGCGTACGCTGACCGTAATGGAAACTTTGCATCAGTTGAGTTAAGGCAAGACGCATGTCGTTGAACGCCTGCGGCCCGCTGTTGAGCGGTTGCAGGCAATCCACCAGCACAATCTGGCGGTCGAAACGCAGAAAATGGTTCTTATAGAACCCCTTCACCACCTTTTCGCAGTAATAGTTAAAGCGTTCACGCAGCATCCCGGCGTTGGTGTGTTTATCCGCCTGAGCCAGTCTGGATTCCCCCCACGCCTCCACATCCGGCCAGGGGAAGAATTGCAGCGCCGGTGCACCCGCCATATCGCCGGGCAGGACAAATCGGCCCGGCTGGATAAAGTGAAGCCCCTGCTGTTTACACTGATGCAGGTATTCCGTCCACGCCGCCGCGATATCAGCCAGGCGGTTTTCATCAGCAGTGGCTAGCGGATCCAGCCCTTGTGTCAGTTGTCGCCATTTTGCCGACCATTCCGCCCGCTGCCCGGTGAGCAACCCGGTCATCTGCCGCGACCAGCTCAGATAATCCTGCGCCAGCATCGGCAGGTCGAGCAGCCATTCGCCGGGATAATCGACAATTTCCAGGTACAGCGTCGACGTCTCTTTGAAGTGACGTAGCAGAGAGTCATTGGATTTATAGCGCAGCGCCAGGCGAATTTCGCTGACCCCACGGGTGGGCGTCGGCCACGTCGGCGGATCGCCATACAGCTGGGCCAGCCCTTCATCGTAGGTAAAGCGAGGAATGCCAAAATCTCGCTGGGGGACACGTTTCACCCCGAGCAGGCGCTCCTCGCGTACTGCGCTAAGCAGCGGCAGCCGCGCACTGGCATGGATATTGAGCAACTGATTAACCATCGCCGTGATAAATGCGGTTTTTCCGCTCCGGCTCAGCCCGGTGACCGCGAGGCGCAAATGCCGGTCTACACCGCGATTAACCAGCGCATTGAGTTCATTGGTGAGTCTCTTCATCGCCATCCCGTTATGCCTGAAGACCAGAAAAAAGTATAACGCATCCCTCTAATATAGGGGCAGGTCGTTGATTTTCAATCGGGTTGTGTCGAGTGGGATGTTCACCCGACTGACCCCGTTAAGGGAAAACAGGACAGGCTGAAATAAAAGTATGCTAATGAGCTAAGCAGCGTTCAAAAGCCGAGCGAACACTTTCATAGCATGCTCTTGAACGCATCAACTGCTCCCAGATCGAGTTATGACCCGCCCCATCGATCGTGAGTAGTGTCTTTTGGCAGGCCTGCGCTGCCGACGAGACCAGTTTTTTCGGTATATCGGCAGGGATGATGGTGTCATTTTCGGCAGCGATAACCAACAAATCACCGGTAAATTCAGCGGTGATGGCCCACGCATCCGTCGCGTCCCAACTGCGATCCTGGCGTATAATGGCCGAAAAATCGGGGCCAAATTTAACCGGATACGCGGGTGTGGCATAGACACCTGGCACCATCAGAATCAACGAGCGCAGCGGAACCATTTTACTGAGTTGAAGCGCATTGTACGCCCCCATGCTGACGCCCACACAACCGGTAAAAATCTGCCCCTGAAAATCCATCACCGCCGTTGCCTGTTGGGTGCGGCTCAACAACGAGGAATCGCGAATGTCGCCGCCGGTTTCTCCATGACCTAAAAAATCGAATATCGTCGTTCCAAAACCTGACTCATCCAACATAACGCGATACTTGTGGAAAATGGTTCTGTCTTTCCCGCCGCCGTGTAGCATCAGGACATGTCCATTGCGGCCAAACGTACTTTCAGCGTAAAGCGTTTCGCCCTGAAAAGGGACCAGGAAAGAGTGGCTTTGCATCATGAGCGTCGCATTATTAAAGGATGGGATATCAGGTTTTATCAAACCCGATAACTTCATGCAATGGTCTGCAATCAAACTGCCGCGCCAGGTTCGGGCTGCCACAGAAATGCTGATTCATGAAGTTCATTGCTACACGGCACAATCCACCGCGCTGTGTTGTCAACCGCAGACTAACTCCCTAAGATGTATGGTATTAACTCTCCGATGGAGTTGCAGGAGTATGACCCCCACTATTTATGATATCGCTCGCGTGGCGGGTGTGTCGAAGTCGACGGTCTCGCGCGTATTAAACAAGCAAACCAATATCTCACCGGAAGCGCTGGAAAAAGTGCAGCGCGCTATTGATGAACTGCAGTATCAGCCGAATAAACTGGCCCGCGCCCTGACCTCATCCGGGTTTGACGCCATCATGGTGATTTCAACACGCTCGACCAAAACAACTGCTGGTAACCCCTTCTTCTCTGAAGTTTTGCACGCCATTACCGCAAAAGCAGAGGAGGAAGGTTTCGACGTGATCCTGCAAACGTCACGTAGTACTGAAGACGATCTGCAAAAGTGCGAGAGCAAGATTAAGCAGAAGATGATCAAAGGCATTATCATGCTTAGTTCGCCCGCAGATGAGACTTTTTTCGAGCGTCTGGATAAATATGATATTCCAGTGGTGGTCATCGGTAAGGTAGAAGGTCAATACACTCACGTTTACTCGGTCGATACCGATAATTATCGTGACAGTATTGCACTGACTGATGCCCTGATTGACAGCGGCCATCAGAATATTGCCTGTTTGCACGCGCCGCTGGAATACCATGTTTCTGTTGATCGCGTAAATGGCTATAAGCGCAGTCTGGCGACGCATCAACTGGCAGAGAATAAACGCTGGATTATTGATGGTGGCTATACGCACGAAAGTGCGCTGGAAGCGGCGAGAGCATTATTAAACCAGCACCCCTTACCGGATGCTGTTTTTGCCACCGACAGCATTAAGATCCTCAGTTTGTATCGCGCAGCGTCGGAGAGAAAAATTGCCATTCCGCAGCAGTTGGCGGTCGTCGGTTACAGCAACGAAATGCTCTCTTTTATTCTCACCCCTCCGCCCGGCGGCATTGACGTCCCGACACGTGAACTCGGCGAGCAAAGCTGCGATCTGTTGTTTAAGCATATTGCCGGGAAAACCGACGCTCGCTCCATCACCGTCGAAACCCGTATCTCTCTGACCGCATCTCTGGCCTGAGCGAATGGCTGCCCGTAATTGACGGGCAGCCAGGGCTATCAGAAGGCGTAGTTAACGCCTATGCCCGCATAATGGAACCGGTCACTGTCACCTTCATCGTGATCTTCCCACTCATAGGCGTATTCCAGCGTCATCGACACACCATTCTGGAAATCATAGGCATACTGTAATCCGAGACGGTTGAAGTCATGACCTTCACGCTCCGGATCGTCTCGCCAGTCCCAGTTTGACCACCGATCCAGACCAATACGGGTATAGGGTGTCAGCGTGGTATTGCCCAGCGAAATCGGTAAATAGGCGCGAATTTCCTGAGTAGAAAACTCGCCATTATTACGATGTTCAGCAAGGTTGAAACCGCGCTCCAGATAGTAATTTACCGTCAGTCCCACCGTTTCATTAAAGGTATAATTCAGGCCCGTTTCGCTTTCGACACGACTGTCTGAATAGCCGGTGGTCGTCAGATCGTTGACGAATTGATACATCGCCAGCCATCCGCTAAAGCGCAAATCATCCGTGAGCTTCACATTCCAGTCCGGCGCCACTTTCCAGCGCTGCATATTTGCGGTGTCTTTGCCCGCTTCATTCACATAGTGATAGCCGTAGTTACGAAAGCCACCCGTCAAACCAAAACTGAAATCATCACTTTCCAGGATCTGATAGTGAACTTCCAGTTCCGGGCGATCAAACCAGGTACCGCGTTTGCCAGCACTATAGTCAACCGGGCCTTCCTGATAATAGGCAAGGGATATTCTCCACGGACCGTTCGAGGCATTAAAATAGACAGACGGTTCAGCAAGTCCGTCCATATCTTCGCCGTAACCTTCAACGTTTTCAATTTCGTACATGGCACCAATATTAAAATGCCAGTCTTTATTATCGGCAGCCTGCGCGCAGGCCATCCCAGCGCATATCAGCAGCGCTGAAGAGGACAGTAAGGTTTTCATTTTTATTCCTTGTTAAAGTACAGATAAATAAAATATCGCGAAAGCCAGGGGGCCACGCCCCTGGAGATATTTATTGTTAAATAGCGAATTCCGTCTCTACGTCAAAGAAATGGCATTTCGCCATATCAAAATGGATGGTGATATTGTCTCCTGCATAATAGTCATTAACAGACCCGGCACGGACCACCAGCTCGTGCCCCCCAATCGTGCTGTACAACATAAATTCTGCGCCGGTCAGTTCCGCCACGCTTATTTTTGCTGTCACACTATTCTCTTCTTGTATTCCAGGGTGAATATCCTCCGGGCGGATCCCCAGCACGACAGCTTTATGTTCATAACCCTTCGCTTTTAATATCCGTAATTTGTCTTCCGGAAGGGTTAATTTAAGGGTTTCCGTAACAAATTTATTTCCGTCAATCGCACCACGGATAAAATTCATTGCCGGAGAACCGATAAAACCTGCAACAAACATATTTGCGGGATGGTTATAAACCATTTTGGACGCTCCAACCTGCTGGACGATCCCATCCTTCATGATCACAATCCGCGTCGCCATGGTCATGGCTTCTGTCTGGTCGTGCGTGACGTAAATCATGGTGGTATTCAACTTCTGGTGTAGTTTGCTGATCTCTGCGCGCATCTGGACACGGAGTTTGGCGTCGAGATTAGAGAGCGGCTCATCCATCAGAAACACGCCCGCTTCACGCACAATGGCCCGGCCCAGCGCAACACGCTGGCGTTGCCCGCCCGACAATGCGCCAGGTTTGCGCTTGAGGTACTCCCGTAAACCGAGGATCTGCGCTGCCCAGTTGACGCGTTCGTCAATAACGCCGGGATCAATCTTTTGCATCTTCAGACCGAACGCCATGTTGTCATAGACACTCATGTGCGGATACAGCGCGTAGTTCTGGAAGACCATTGCAATATTGCGCGCCTTTGCGGGCACATCATTCATCCGCTTGCCGTCGATCAACAGTTCGCCGGCGCTGATCTCCTCAAGCCCCGCAATCATTCGTAGCGTGGTTGATTTTCCGCATCCCGACGGGCCGACAAACACGATGAATTCTTTGTCTTCAATTTCCAGATTGAAGTCTTTAACCACATGCACCTGGTTGTCATAAATTTTCTGTATATGCTGCAACGAAAGCTGTGCCATGTTGATTCCTTTACTTGTCGAGTTGCCAGAAAGCCGATAAGCGCGGCCACGTCAAAAATTCCGTTGTCGGAAGTAGCAAATCTGCGTCGGTTAAGGTGGATCCAATACCCACCGAACGCATTCCACTGGCGTTAATCGCCTCAATCCCCGCCTGCGCATCCTCTATTCCAATACATGCTCGTGGATTAACGTGCAGACCGTTGCACGCCGCGAGAAAAATCTCCGGATCCGGTTTAGAACGGCGGATCAGCGCGGCATTGGCGCAAAAATCGAATAACGATGTCATTTGCAACGCCTGTAAGATCGCGGGCGCATTCAGTGACACTGACGCCAGTCCGGTTTTTATCTGTTCCGTACGCAGCGTAGTCAGCAGTTCCTTAATTCCCGGCAGTACCGCCTCCGGCGTCAGTGAGCGCAGCGAGTCAACATAAAGCGCATTTTTACGCGCGGCGATCTGCTCCCGTTCCGCCTGGGTGAATACCCCTTCTTTTCCACCGTGACGCAAAATACGCAGCAGCGACTCACCACGACTGATGCCTTTCAGGCGATCGTTGAACACCTCGTCAATCACGATTCCCAATTCAGCAGCCACCTGTCGCCAGGCAAGAAAATGCAGATGTGCCGTATCGGTAATGACCCCATCAAGATCAAACACTATTGCCTGTGGTTTCATTCTTTTCCCCTTTCCGTGGTAGCGGTCCCAAAAACAGGCAAAATCATGTCAGGAAATTCGAGTTTATATTCACCATCAATAACGATTGGTTTTGCATTAAGCCACAGCGTAACCGGTCGTGAACTGCTTATCGTCACGTGACTTTTGCTGAGCGAAATCATCATCTCGCTTCCCTGCCAGTACAGAGGGAACATCAGTTTTTTCCATCCCTCTGGCAGCGCCGGGTCGAGGTGCAGTGCACCGTTACGTACGCTCAGCCCCGCAAATCCCTGAATCGCCCCCAGCCAGATGGCCCCCGTTGCCGCCGCGTGGATGCCGTCGTCGCAACTGTGCGGATCGTCGCCAAGATCGATCTGCGCGCCTTCATGCCAGAACTGATAACCCTGTTCTGGGTTGCCACAGCGTGCCGCTACGATCCCGTGAATCGCTTTACTTAAAGAGGAGTCATGTATGGTGCGCGCTTCGTAGAAATGGAGATTGTTGAGGCAAACTTCCGCTGTGAACAACTCCGGGAGCATATAGGTCAGCATCACCACATCCGCTTGCTTCAGAATTTGCAGTTCATTGACTTCCGCCCGCGAGTAATCCAACAGGATCGTCTGCTTGCCCGCCGTTGTCTTGTACGCGCTCAGATCAATAGCCGGTTTGCTGAGAAACGTATCATCCTGCGGTAAAATGCCATCTGCCAGAACCTCTGGTCGCCATAAGAACTGGAGAAAATGCTCGGCACGATGAATAAACGCGTCGTCCGTGCAACCATAGCGACGGGCAAAATGCAGTGCCTGCTCGACGTTGTAATACGCCATATAGTTAGTGAAGGCGTTATTATTCACGTGTTCGGTGTATTCATCCGGGCCAATGACATCATGGATCTCAAGTCGCCCCTTCACTTCCGTTGTACGACTCAGCCAGAACCGTGCCGTTTCCAGTAGAAGCGTTAGTCCTTCATGGGACATAAATTGCTCATCGCCTGTGACCTGCCAGTACGCCACAACGGCCCAGGCAATATCGGCCACCAGATGATGTTCCGCCTGCGCAGAAGCCACCTTCTGACGTAATCCGGTTCGAATGTTGATCGCCGCGAACTCCGGCGTCTCTTCATCACCGCTGCGCGCGCTTTCCCATGGAAACAGCGCCCCCTGCCAGCCGTTTATTCGCGCTTTTTCCCGCGCCCCGGCCAGATTATGCCAACGGTAGCGCAACAAATTCCGCGCGACGTCAGGGTAAGTGAGCAGATGAAAAGGAAGCAGAAAGACTTCGGTATCCCAGAAAACGTGTCCTTTATAACCTTCACCGGTCATCCCCTTCGCGCCGATGCTACAACGCTCATCATGGGCAGGTGTCATAATCCGTAAATGATACAGGGCGAAGTCCAGCGCACGCTGATCGTCTGCGTTTACGCTATTCACTTCTACTCGACAATGCTGCCACCAGCGCTGCCAGTTGGCGGCGGATTGCGCCAGTAACGCGTCATAACCCAGCCCCACGCAGGCATTCAGGTGCAGAATCCCCTTTTGCCCCCAGCTTTCCAGTGAGACATCGCACTCTGTGGTCCAGTCCACCCATGTGAGTTTTTCCAGCGTCAGGCATTCCCCTGCTTTCATCAACGAGCTGGTGTGCTGCATCAGCCGCCGTTCTTTTGCTGTAAAGCAGGACTGCGCATCACCGTTGACGCGGCAATGTGTGGAAACAGCGACATGACTTCGACCATCCTGAGTGGTGTAAATCCCTTGCAGGAGATGTTGGCCGAACACCCGCAACTGCGTTTCATCCAGATGCTGGCGACCATGGTTGGTGATTGTTGCGTCAATGCCGGTCGATAACGCAATTATGGCATCGCTGTCGAGCGGGGTAATCGACAACGTCATCGCCAGGAGTGGCAATTGCTCTGCTGAGACAAAGCGTCGACTCTCAATGGCGAAACGCGCCCCGTCAGGCGCACGCCAGATCAGCGAACGCGTTAACTCGCCGGTAGCGAAGTCGATCTCTCGCTGCCAGCTTTCGAGTGTTCCGCTGAGCAACGAGAAAAGCTCACCATTCAGGAAGATGTCGACGCCAATAACGTCCGGAAGGTTCACCCGTTCATTGATTTCCCCCTTCCCGGACCGGTGATACAACCCGGCCAGATACATCCCACGCGTTTGATGGGTATAAGCTTCTTCGTGGCTGGCGCGACACCCCAGGTAACCATTGCCTGTCGCCAGTAGTGAGGCATATTTATTCAGGCTGTGCGGACAAAAACCCGATTCGGATAACGTGACTGGCTTGCTCATAATTCAACACACATCCCTGTTTCTGCAGACTGATACAGCGCCGCCACCAGTTGCTGGATCAGCCATCCCTGTTCGGCGTCCGCGATAGTGACCGGCTCACCGCGAACATGATTCACGAAAGCTTCCATACTGCGAAAATGACGCTGATCGTCTGCACATTCACGGGCAAATAGCGTCTCCAGTTCGCCGCCCTTATCGGTATAGACCTGCGCCGGGAACAGCGTTGCCCCCGCTTTGTCACCACAAAAATTCACATTCATGATGGATTGTTCGGGGATATTCAACGCAAAGGAGGTTTCAAGACGCAGAATGCTGCCGTTGTGGAACTCGACGGTGCCAAACAGAGAATCCTCTACGGTATAGGTCGTCGGATCCCACTCACCGAACTGGCCACAATTTTTCTGTGTGCCAATTTTCTGAAAACTGTGGGCCCAGACCCGTTTCACCATTGGGAACCCCAGTACATACATCGCGGCATCCAGCATGTGAATACCAAGATCGATCAGCGGCCCGCCGCCCTGCAGCGCTTTATTGGTAAAAGCCCCCCATCCGGGAACGCCGCAGCGACGCAGCGCTCTGGCGTTGGTCACGTAGATTTCACCGAGAACGCCCGACATGACCTGCTCACGCAGTAACTGCGTATCCAGCGCGAACCGATGATGGAAATCATAGGCCAGTACTTTACCCATACGACGCGCGGTATTACGCATCTCCAGCGCCTGATCCGGGGTCATCGCTGGCGGTTTCTCACACATCACGTGACAACCGGCCTCCAGTGCCAGCAAAGTATGCTGGTAATGAAAACGATTCGGTGAACAGATGCTGACGATATCGGGCTTTACCTTCTGAAGCATCGCCTGCGGATCGTCCCAGACCTGCGCATTACCGTATTTATCTGCCAGCGTTTGCGCCTGAGAACGGCGGCTGTCACAGACAGCCACCAGTTCCAGATCCTCGCGGGTGCAGTAGTACGAAGCATGAACTTTATCCGCTACCTGTCCGGCGCCAATGATGGCAACACGAAGCGGAGAACGAGTCATTGCACTTTTCACGGCAACCTCTTAGCAGGTACGCAACCAGGCCAATGACTGACGGTAGGTTTCCGGCAGATTTTCTGCCCGCACCCGCCCTTCATACACCACGTAGCCCTGATAGTTATCTTCGCGCAACTGATCAAACAGCATGCTGAAGTTCAGGCTGCCGCTGCCCGGTTGATAGCGATGATTATCCGCGATATGCACATGTCCCAGCAGATCGCGGTTATCGTGCAGCGCCTTCGCCATATCATCTTCTTCGATATTCATGTGGTAGAAATCGCCGATGATCTGTACGTGCTTCAGATTATTTTCCACAATGTACCGACGCGCATCCGCCAGCGTGTTGATCATATGATCCTGATAACGGTTAAGCGGCTCGAGATAGACGGTGGTACCGGTACGTGCTGCCACACTGTCAAGGTAACCTAGCGAGTCGCTAACTGCTTTGCGATCGCCAGCCAGACTGCGCGGCGAGGTCATTGGCGGTAGACGGAAGGTAAACATTCCCCAAGCCGCAGGCACAATGATGCCCTGCCCGCCCACTTCCGCCAGCGCTTCAAGAATGCGTTCGATCTGCTGTAATCCGTTCAGACGACGCTCTTCGATGAAATCGCCGATCCAGCCATCATAACCACCACAGGCGGTCGTGACTGGCAGACCCGTTTCTTTAATGGCAGCCTTGACTTCATCAAGGTGATTAACCAGCAATTTGCCGTCGATCTCAAAGCCATCAAAACCCATCTCTTTGATATAGCGAAACTTCTCCAGAATATTTTCCGGGAAAAATGCCTGATTCTGTGTGCCGATTTTCATTGCTCGTCTTCCTTTACGCTTAAAATGTGACGCCCATTTTGATGCTCTGTTCCGGATGTCTGTCGACATACTGCATATAGCTTTCCGGGCTAGCCGCAAAGGTCACCACCGGGTCGATAAGATCCTCACAGTTAAGATAACCATTCATCAGCAGTTCCCAGCAGGTCTCCTCAATACGTTTGCGACTCCAGCGCGGATAGTCCGGGTTCGGCTCGCTGCACGCGCGCGAGAAGACAATTCTGGCGTTATTGAAATGGGCTTCGCGCCCGAGATTGAAACCTTCGGCAAAGGGTTTGGCAAACGCGACATAAGAGATAGTGCCGCCATAAGCCAGCCCACGTAGCGCGGACTGCAACGCGTCGGCATAGCCGCTGGTTTCGATGATGACATCCGCCCCCTGCTTACCGGTCAGCATTTTGATCTCTTTACCGACATCAGTACCCATCGGATTCAGGCAGAAATCCGCGCCATGGCGGCGAGCGATATCACAACGATGGGCGATCGGATCGATGCCAATGACTACCGACGCGCCAGCTTTCTTTGCCAACTGGACAGCTATCTGCCCAATCGCGCCAAGACCAACGATGACGACGAAATCACCTACCCGCACGTTGGCATCACGCACGCCGCTCATCGCAAACTGAGCCGGGTCGTAGCACACCGCGTTTTTCCAGCTCGCCCCCTGCGGCATCTTGCGGAGTTTGTAGTTATTGACGCCGTTAATAATGACCGTTTCGGCTAAAGGGGCGTAACCACAGACGCTATCACCAATGGCATAGTCAGTGACGTCGCTCCCGCACTCGATAATGTCGCCAACGACCATATTGCCGAGCTGGAACTTACCAAACTCAATACCGCGCGGCGCGTCTTTCGCACGTGGCGTAAACATTTGCCATTCGCTATTAAAATCTTCATCAATAAACGGACTGGCGGCGCGAAAATCCACCACTTCCGTACCGTGTTTCGGTGCGCCAAACCGCACGCGAATTTTCACCTCATTCGCCATGACAGCGCGATCGTCATACTCTACCAGCGCCGCGACGCGCGGTTCTGTTGCGACTAACTTCTTCATTTACCACTCCTTGTTTAAACTGGCCGCTTTAGCCCTTCACGCCACCCGCGGTCAAACCACTCTTAATAAACCGTTCCGAAAGTGCATACATAATGACAACCGGTAATGCCGTCACCAGCGACGCCGCCATCATCCGCCCCCAGATATAATCCGGCGTACTGAACAGGGTGTTCAGGCCCACTGGCAACGTGAAATTGCTGGCGCTGGAAAGAAAGATCGAGGCGAACAGATAATCGTTCCAGGCCACCATAAAGCAGTAGACAAAAACCGATACCAGTCCGGACATCGCCAGCGGCACGGTAATGCGAAAGATGATTTGCAGGCGATTCAGCCCATCCATCATCGCTGCTTCTTCAATCTCATCCGGAATCGTGTCGAAATAACTTTTCAGCATGAATACGGCGGTCGGCAACGTCTGGGTGACCATGGTGACAATCAAGGCCATTTCTGTGTCGTAAATGCCCAGCGCGGTAATGATTTTGAACAGCGGGACCACCAGCAAAATACCGGAGAACATGTAGACGGTGTAAAAACTGGCATTGATGGTCATCCGCCCTTTAAAACGCAGTCGGGACAGCGCGTAGGCACCGAGCGTGCCCAGGAATACCGCCACCACTGATGACACAACGGAGACCAGCAGGCTGTTACGAAAGTAATCAATAAACGGAAAAATCAGTGGATTAAAAATGTCGATGTAATGCTCAAGCGTCCACTCTTGCGGCAGCAATGTCGGGTGCAATGAAATCGCTTCTTTCGCGCTTTTGAACGACGTCATTAACATCACAAAAAAGGGAAACAATGTGATGATCAAAAACACAATCAGGCCACAATAAAAGCCCACGCGTCCGAGTCTGCGTTTATTTGTTGCCATTGAGGTTCACCCTATTTCTGGTCAGTAAAATGACGGCGAAAATAATGATAAAAAGCACGACGGAAATGGCTGCAGCTTTACCTAAATCATTAAAAGCAAACGCTGTTTTGTAGAGATACACCCCGAGAATGTCGACCTTTGTCGTCAGCAGATACACATCGGCAAACATATAAAACATCCAGATGGTACGCAGGGTAACCACCGTCGCCAGGACCGGCATAATGGCGGGCAGCGTGACGATACGAAAACGCTGCCAGGCATTCGCGCCATCCATTTCGGCTGCTTCATAGAGCGATTTATCGATGGTCTGCAAAATTGCCAGAAACGAAATAAAGGCGTACGGGAAATAGCGCCAGATGGCAAACAGCACCACCAGCACGAAACTGCTACCGGGATTGTCGAACCACAAGGGGGCCTGATCGTACAAATGCAGCAGATCGACTCCCAGATAGTTCACGATGCCGTATCCGCTGTTGAACATGTACTTCCAGGCAAAGACCAGCGAGATAGACGGCGTGACATAAGAGAGAATCACCAGTGAGCGCGCCGTCTTGCGTAACCGGAACTCGCGATTAAAGAACATCGCCACCCCGAGTCCAAGCACGGTACTGCCCGTCACCACCAGCGCGGTATACCAGACCGTCATCCACAACGAATGCCAGAAATCCGGATCGGAAAGGATGCGAACGTAATTCGCGACCCCAACAAATGTGGCGTTGATACGCGGATTCAGCGGCAGGCGCAGAAAGCTGATTTCAATATTCGATAGCATCGGCCATGCCACGAGGCCACCCAACAGAATCAAACTGGGTGCCAGCAATAGCATCGCAAAGGGCATATCGGAGCGACCGGAGAATAATCGGGCCATAACGACGTTCCTCTTACCCATCAACGCTGCCCTACCAGGGCATCCAGTTTTTGCTGGCTTTTCTGAAGCGTTGTCGGGAGATCGGCTTTGCCTACCGTCACGTTATGTACCGTCGTGCTTATCACGCCAGAACCGGTGACATCCCCCATACGGGTGAAGTTCTTATCCCCTACCGCGCCAAAAACCTGAATATTCGGTAGCTCAGCAATGAGTTGTGCCGGGAGCTCACCTAACGCTTTAATCACGCTGTTGTTTTGCCAGGTTTGGGTTTTTACGACCTCCTTATTGACCGGCAACGCAGCGCCCGGCGACATCATCACCCAGTCAGCGATGTTGTCTGCCTGTTCCATAAACGCGACAAACTTCTCGGCTGCCGCCGTCTCCTCTTCTTTTTGCCCATTCGTGATCGTCAGTGAGGTCAACATGCCATAAACGGCCGCTGTCTTTTCGGTCGGAACCACAAAGCCCACGTTCTGGGGATCCCCTTCTTTAATTATCGCGGGGAGAATGTAGGTGGAATAAATCGCCATCGGCGCAGTACCATTCATAAAGGCATCTTTCACCTCCATGATGTCGTTAGAGCCCGGCATCGTGGTGGCGGCCAGATCGCGGTAATATCCCAACGCCTGATTCATTTCAGGCGTGTTAAACGTGATGTGGCCCTGGGCATCAAAGACGTTGGCATTATTGGATAAGGCAAACTGCGAGAAAGATTGCTCCGTCAGCACGCTTTCTGCGGTCGGCAGGGCAATGCCATATTTTTTATGCGCCGGATCATAGAGTTTTCGCGCAGCGGCAAGCAGCGTTTCCCAGTTTTTCGGTTCATCCAGTCCCGCCTGAGCAAGGATGTCTTTGCGATACCAGATACCGCCGATCCAGGCGCTCACCGGAACCCCTGTCCACGCGCTGCCATCTTCGGTACGAACGATGCGCAATACGCCATCGTAGAAGATATCTTCCCCGATCTTCTGAATGACGTTCGCCACCGCATCCCGATCGATTAACTGCTCTTTATCCATGACCTTGGCATAGTCATGACTGGTTTCGATCACTTCCGGTAGCGACCCGCTTCTCGCCAGCGTAATAACTTTGGTGTTATAGGCATCTTCTTCAACCGGAACCTGTTTAACACTGATATCTGGGTTCGCTTTTTCAAAGCGTTTAATCAGCGTGGTAATAACGGCCTGGCGCTCCTGTTCCACAGAAGAGTGCATAAACTCAATTGAAACATGGGCGGGTTTATCATCCTTACAACCAGAAATCAGGGCGCAGGAAACCAGTGCTGATAACAGCACCATTTTAGTTTTGATCATCAGATATTCCTTTTTATTTTTTAATCCACATAACCTGCCAGGGTTGCAGTGTTAATGTCTCTCCGGAAACACTCACTCCGCTAATTAAATCAACGCCTGTATAAATACTGGCATCAATGATTTGTTGGCGATCGCTAAAATTAAAAAGTGCATTGATTTTTTCATGTTCATCGGCCGAGCGAATAATCCGCAGAACAGAAGGTGTCAGACAGCGAATATCAAACATGGTCTCGGGATGAAACGCCTTATTACCCCTGCGAATAACAATTAATCGGGACAACGCCTGATAAATCTCATGACGAAGAGAACCTTCAGTCATCAATTCCTGTTCAATTGATTTTTGCTCATATTTTTTTCGGTTAATAGCCCGGTTATAACCGTGTTTTTCGACGCCTTCGTAGTCATTGCGCGACCCCAGAATGCTCTGAATATAAATCGCAGGAACGCCAGGGAAGGTTAATAGCAGAACATGGGTGAGAATAAATTTGGCAAGGCGTTCTTCATCGCTGTCATCCTGATGGCCTAACGCATCCATCCAGGTCACATTTAATTCATACGGACTCCGGGTGCCATCTGGATTATTTTTCCAGTTCACTAAGGCCCCTTCTTTCTGCAGATCCGTCACCAGTGTCAGAATATCGTCTTCCGCTAACAGCCCGCGCAGTGGATTCAATCCAATGCCATCATGCGAAGCCAGAAAATTGAACCAGGTGGTCTCTGTCGAAGGCAATGATAACGACTGCGCCCATTGGCACAGCACCCGGCAATCCTGGCGATGCAGGGAGTGCAGGACAAGTGGCGGCAAAGAGAACTGATAAACCATATGTGCTTCGTCATGCCCGTTACCCAGATAGGAAACATTGTCTTTGTGCGGGACATTGGTCTCAGTAATGATGACCGTGCCAGGGGCGACCTCATCTGCTATCGCGCGAAATAACTTGATCAGTTGATGCGTTTTTTCCAGATGAATGCAGGTCGTACCCGGTGTTTTCCACATATAACCAACGGCATCCAGACGTACATAATCGGCTCCGTGTTCCAGGTAGGTCAGCAGTACGTCAATCATGGCAAGTAGCACGTCCGGGTTATTGTAGTTGAGATCAACCTGGTCTTCGCTAAATGTCGTCCATAAATAACGAACGGATTTATCCTGCATGGTAAACGGTGTTAATAATGGCAATGCCCGTGGACGCGTTACTGCATGTAAATCAGTCTCTGGGTCCATCTCAATAAAAAAGTTTTCGTATCCAGGAACTTGCCGCAAATAACGTTCAAACCAGTCACTTTTTGCTGACATATGATTGCAAACAAAATCAAACATCAAACAACAGGAGCGGTTTAACTCACGAATATCATTCCACTCGCCGGCTTCGGGAGACACCTGATAGTAATCAATAACCGAAAAACCATCATCTGATGACCAGGGGTAAAATGGCAAAAGGTGAACATGTGAGAATACCGAGGAAAACCAGCGCGTCCAGAACTGATTAAAGGTTGGCAGCGGTTTTTCTTTCTCGCTATGAAATTGATCGGCATACGTAATGAGCACCACATCACTTTCATCCCAATGAGGTTTACGCTTTTTATTAATAATCTTACGCGCCCTTTCCATGCGCATTTTTAATGATCCATCGTGAAGCCCTGTCCATGTATCGCCATAGACGGCGCTGAGGCATTCCTTAATTTTTCGGTTCACTTTGTTTTTCCGTGGTAGCGGTCCCATGACAAAAAAGACTACTCTCGAGGAAATTAACTGTCAATGCAGTGAAAGAGGTTAAAAGCAGGAATTAATAGAATTTTAGCAGCTCAACAATCGATTTGTGAGCTGCCGCAAATTAATAACCAGGATGTGATTTAATTGTTAAAAAGAAGGCAATGGAAATTAACTTCCAGAATAATGTTTTGAAATTTTCGCCGCCATACGGCTTAAAAACGGTTCCAGAGCCAGCGCCAGCAACATTTTTAGCGGACGACGGGCGACGGATTTTACTGCCCACCCTGCGACACCCGCGGGGCCGTAGCGTAGCGCAGTCAGAAGCACCAGCTTACCTGCTATTTTCATACCGGGTTTTACCTTTTGCCCGGCGCGTTGCCAGCGATTATTCATCTCAGCTCTCTTAATGACTTACAATTGACGGAAACGGCTACGCAAAGTAAACGTGTCCGAGGTGACATAACGCTCCATTTCACGTAAGCGTTTCTCCCCCGCCGCCAGTTCTTTATCGACGATATCCAATAGCTCACCGCTGGACGGTTGCTGCTCGCCTGCGGCAAGGTTATCCGGCATCGGATCAAGCACAAATGCCAGAATGATGTAGACGACCAGGGTAAAAAAGGCCAGCCCGAAGAAGATCGACAACACCACTAAAATACGCACCAGTTTTACCGGCACATCCAGATACTGCGCGATCCCTGCGCACACGCCTCGCAGCATGCCCTGCTGCGGAATACGCCATAATTTTTTGTTCAGATCAATGCCGCCCATTAGCGATCCCTCCAGTTCGGATGTTCCGCATCGAGAATATCTTCCAGCGCCTGAATACGTTCACGCATGCGCTGCGCGTCATCGGTCAACTGAACTAAACGTTGCTGTTCGCTTTGCGATAATTCTCCGCGACTGGAACGGTTGCTGTAATGCAGCCATAGCCAAATCGGTAACACAAACAGCACGAAGATGGTTAACGGAATGGCCAGAAATAGCGCGCTCATGAGGTCTCCTTACAGGTGATGAGCGGCGGCGCGTTCGAGCGCCGCCAGGTATTATTATTGCTTGTCTTGCTGCATTTTGGCTTTCAGTTGCGCCAGTTGTTCGCTGATTTCATCATCCGCTTTCAGGTCGGCAAACTGCTGATCCAACGTTTTCTGTTTGCCAAAGTTGTGGCTTTCAGCTTCCGCTTCCATGTGGTCGATGCGACGCTCGAAAGATTCAAAGCGCGCCATCGCTTCATCCAGCTTACCGCTGTCCAGTTGACGACGCACGTCACGGGATGAGCTGGCGGCCTGATGGCGCAACGTCAGCGCCTGCTGACGGGCACGGGTTTCGCTGAGTTTGTTCTCCAGCTCGCCAATCTCTTTTTTCATGCGCGTGAGCGTATCGTCCACCAGCGTCACTTCATGCTCCAGATTGCCAATCAGATCGGTCAACTTCTGTTTTTCGATCAGCGCGGCGCGGGCCAGATCGTCCTTCTCTTTACGTAGCGCAAGCTCCGCTTTCTCCTGCCACTCTGCCTGCTGAGCCGTCGCCTGTTCGATGCGGCGTGATAACTGTTTCTTTTCCGCCAGCGCACGTGCCGAATTGGAACGCACTTCAACCAGCGTATCTTCCATTTCCTGAATCATCAGACGAACCAGCTTCTGCGGATCTTCCGCTTTCTCGAGCAGTGCGTTGATGTTGGCATTCACGATGTCGGCGAAACGAGAAAAAATACCCATAATTCTATCCTCACATTTTTCTGATGTCGGGCGATGCCCTGCTGATTCTCTAATACAATCCGCGTGCCAACTTTTTAATTTATTGATTTATATTGAGATGTACGGTTTTACCTTGACGAGAAAACAGGGTAAAGTGGTGAAATACACTAACATGTGGCGAAATTCATCATGGCAGAATACAAAGATAATTTGTTAGGGGAAGCCAACAGCTTTCTGGAGGTACTGGAGCAGGTTTCCCGCCTCGCACCGCTGGACAAACCGGTACTGATTATCGGCGAGCGCGGTACCGGTAAGGAACTGATTGCCAACCGTCTGCATTATCTCTCCTCTCGTTGGCAGGGGCCGTTTATTTCGCTTAACTGCGCGGCGCTGAATGAAAACCTGCTCGACAGTGAACTGTTCGGTCATGAAGCCGGGGCGTTTACCGGTGCGCAAAAGCGCCATCCCGGACGTTTTGAACGGGCCGACGGCGGCACGCTGTTCCTGGATGAACTCGCCACGGCCCCAATGCTGGTACAGGAAAAGCTGCTCAGAGTGATTGAGTACGGCGAGCTCGAGCGCGTCGGCGGCAGTCAGCCATTACAGGTAAACGTCCGTCTGGTTTGTGCGACCAATGCGGATCTTCCGTCGATGGTTAACGAAGGGTCCTTCCGGGCTGATTTGCTCGACCGACTGGCGTTCGACGTGGTGCAACTGCCGCCGCTGCGCGAACGTCAGGCAGATATCATGCTCATGGCGGAACACTTTGCTATTCAGATGTGCCGGGAAATTCGTCTGCCGCTGTTCCCCGGATTTACAGCGTATGCCAGAGAGACGCTGCTTAACTACGCCTGGCCGGGAAATATCCGCGAATTAAAAAACGTGGTCGAACGTTCGGTATACCGGCATGGCACCAGCGAAACGCCGCTGGATGAGATTGTGATCGACCCATTTAAACGCCACGCGCCAACGCCCCCTGCCGCTGAAACCGCAGCAACGGGTCCTTCGCTGCCCCTCGATTTACGTGCGTTTCAGCAGCAACAGGAGAAAGAGCTGCTGCAAACCAGTCTGGAACAGGCAAAATTTAATCAGAAACGGGCGGCGGAATTACTCGGGCTGACCTATCACCAGTTGCGCGCATTGCTCAAAAAACATCAGATTTAGCGCTCGTGTTAAAGGGAGCTGTTATCACCTGGAGCTGACAATACGCTGGATGGATTGATTAAGCATTCTTATTATAAATTTCGATGTTGATTAATATTGCATTAGAAATAATTACAGAGTTTATTGCTTTCCTTGAGTAATGTTTCGTCTCCATTCATTTGCTATCAAAGGGAAAAAAATGAGTTGGGATAAACATGTCGCAGTAGAATGCGCACGTAGACACGCAGGTAATTCACGTCAGAAAAAATGTGCACATTTTGTTTCTGAAGCAATACGAGCTGGGGGAGCAATCCTACACAACACTAGCCACGCGAAAGATATGGCATCAAATTTATACGCAGCCGGGTTTCGCCCAGTGTCTGGTGAAGCACGAGAAGGTGATGTCGCCGTTATTCAGTTAATTCCAGGACATCCTTCCGGACACGCATGCATTTATGATGGACACGGCAACTGGTATTCAGATTTTAAACAGCACAGCATGTACCCTGGCTCAACGTGGAGTAAAGCCGGACCCGCTTATCAACTCTACAGACGGGACTGAGATGAAAAAAATTATTCTTACCGGACTTCTCATCAGCTCCTCAACATTTGCCAGCATTTCCCCAATCGGGCCTGAAGCAGCGGCACTAAAATTTAATCACTGGTATATCGCACAGTTGTTGCAAGGGAAAGAGCCGCTAACTGATTATCGTGGTCTTGAGCCATATGTCACTGCCAATACCATTGCCGCCCTAAAGGCTTCAAATTCGGCAGACCCCGACGCTGAGGATGTACCTGATGTCGATATGTTTATCAAAGCGCAGGACTTTTTCGATGCCTGGCGACAGATTACCGTCGTTTCTTCAGACTTTGATCCTGTCTGTTATCAGGTCTACGTCTCGTTTGGTGTAAAACAGGAGCATACCGTTATAGATTGCATGGTGAAGGAAGATAATGTATGGAAAGTCCAGTCCGTCGCCGGCCAGGAAATATTACGCAACGTAATCCTAAAGTGATACTGCTCCACCGCGCATAACTTTTCTGAACGGACAGTGATATTGTCGTTTATTCGGTCAGATTTAGCGCGTCCCACCCCCTGATTGCGCATATTTACGCCAGTTACCCGCAGACATTTGTACCTCGCGGGCGATAGTGCGATACACTTTGCAAATCGTACCTAAAAACCTTAAAAATTATGCGCCTGGTTTTATCGTCTCTGATCGTGATGGCTGGACTTCTGAGTGGTCAGGCTACTGCTGCGCCTGAAACCGCCCCACGTGAAGATATTCGTGACAGCGGCTTTGTCTATTGCGTGAATGGACAGGTCAATACCTTCAATCCGCAAAAAGTGAGCAGCGGGCTGATTGTCGACACGCTCGCTGCCCAGCTCTATGATCGGTTGCTGGATGTCGATCCCTATACTTATCGTCTGGTCCCGGAACTGGCGGAAAGCTGGGAAGTGCTGGATAACGGCGCCACTTACCGCTTCCATCTGCGCCGCGACGTGGCGTTTCAGAAAACGGACTGGTTTACGCCTACGCGTAAACTGAATGCCGACGACGTGGTTTTTACCTTTCAGCGCATCTTTGATCGCAACCATCCGTGGCATAACGTCAACGGCGGCAATTTCCCCTATTTCGACAGTCTGCAGTTCGCCGATAACGTGCAGAGCGTGCGTAAGCTCGACAGTCACACCGTGGAATTTCGCCTGACGAAG
Organism: Citrobacter amalonaticus; assembly: GCF_018323885.1. Lineage (NCBI taxonomy): Bacteria > Pseudomonadati > Pseudomonadota > Gammaproteobacteria > Enterobacterales > Enterobacteriaceae > Citrobacter > Citrobacter amalonaticus. The sequence continues at coordinate 2,497,271 of NZ_AP024585.1, forward strand.
CCGGACGCCTCTTTCTTATGGCACCTCGCAACCCACTATGCGTCCGTGATGTCGGCGGAGTATGCTGATCAACTGACAAAACAGGATCGCCAGGAACAGCTTGACCGCCAGCCGGTTGGCACCGGCCCGTTCCAGCTTTCCGAGTATCGCGCTGGACAATACATCCGCCTGCAACGTCATGACAAATTCTGGCGGGGCAAGCCGCTGATGCCGCAGGTGGTAGTGGATCTCGGATCCGGCGGAACCGGACGTTTATCGAAACTGCTTACCGGCGAATGTGACGTGCTGGCCTGGCCCGCCGCCAGCCAGTTGACGATCCTGCGCGACGACCCACGCCTGCGCCTGACCTTGCGTCCGGGGATGAACATCGCCTACCTGGCGTTTAATACCGACAAGCCTCCGCTGAATAATCCGGCGGTTCGCCACGCGCTGGCGCTGTCCATTAATAACCAGCGTCTGATGCAGTCTATCTATTACGGCACGGCAGAAACGGCGGCCTCTATTTTACCTCGCGCCTCGTGGGCCTATGATAACGAGGCTAAAATAACAGAATACAATCCGGCCAAATCTCGTGAGCAACTCAAAGCGCTGGGGCTGGAGAATCTGACGCTGCGCCTGTGGGTGCCGACCAGTTCACAGGCGTGGAACCCGAGCCCGCTGAAAACCGCTGAACTTATCCAGGCGGATATGGCGCAGGTTGGGGTGAACGTGGTGATTGTACCGGTTGAAGGTCGTTTCCAGGAGGCGCGGTTGATGGACATGAACCATGATCTGACGTTGTCCGGCTGGGCAACCGACAGTAACGATCCGGACAGTTTCTTCCGCCCGTTGCTCAGCTGCGCGGCCATCAATTCACAGACTAACTTCGCCCACTGGTGCAACCCGGAGTTCGACAACGTGCTGCGCAAAGCGCTCTCTTCTCAGCAGCTTTCTGCGCGTATTGATGCGTATGATGAAGCGCAGAACATTCTCGCTAAAGAGTTGCCCATCCTGCCGCTCGCCTCGTCACTGCGCCTGCAGGCCTATCGGTATGACATTAAAGGCCTGGTGTTGAGCCCATTTGGTAATGCCTCTTTCGCCGGCGTGTCGCGCGAAAAAAACGATGAGGTGAAAAAACCATGATTATCTTCACCTTGCGTCGTTTGCTGTTGCTGATGGTCACACTGTTTTTTCTGACCTTTATCGGCTTCAGTCTGAGCTATTTTACGCCACATGCGCCGCTACAAGGCGCATCGTTGTGGAATGCCTGGGTGTTCTGGTTCAATGGCCTCATCCACTGGGACTTTGGCGTCTCCAGCATCAACGGACAGCTTATCACTGAACAGCTCAAAGAGGTGTTCCCGGCCACGATGGAACTCTGCACCCTGGCGTTCGGCTTTGCGCTAATGGTGGGGATTCCGGTGGGTATGCTGGCGGGCATTACCCGCAACAAGTGGCAGGACCGCTTGATCAGCGCCCTCGCCCTGCTCGGCTTTTCAATCCCCGTGTTCTGGCTGGCACTGCTGCTGACCCTTTTCTTTTCCCTGACTCTCGGCTGGCTGCCGGTGTCGGGCCGATTCGATCTGCTTTACGAAGTGAAGCCGGTCACCGGTCTGGCTATTGTCGATGCGTGGATCTCTGACTCTCCCTGGCGGGATGAGATGGTGATGAGCGCCGTGCGCCATATGGTGTTGCCGGTGCTGACGCTGGCGGTTGCGCCGACCACAGAAGTGATTCGCCTGATGCGTATCAGTACCATTGAGGTGTTTGATCAGAACTACGTGAAGGCTGCGGCCACGCGCGGTTTGTCACGATTTACGATCCTGCGCCGCCATGTACTGCATAACGCCTTACCGCCGGTGATCCCCCGCCTGGGCCTGCAATTCTCAACGATGCTGACGCTGGCAATGATCACCGAGATGGTCTTTAGCTGGCCGGGTCTCGGTCGTTGGTTGATTAACGCTATCCGTCAGCAGGACTACGCGGCGATATCCGCAGGCGTGATGGTGATTGGTTCGCTGGTCATCATCGTCAACGTGATTTCCGATATTTTGGGTGCTATGGCTAACCCTCTGAAACATAAGGAATGGTATGCCTTACGATAGCGTTTATAGCGAAAAGCGCCCGCCAGGTACGCTGCGCACCGCATGGCGCAAATTTTATGGCGATACTACGGCAATGGTTGGCTTGTACGGCTGTGCAGGGCTGGTGGTACTGTGCCTGTTCGGCAACTGGTTTGCGCCGTATGGCATCGATCAGCAGTTCCTTGGCTATCAGTTGCTGCCGCCCTCCTGGTCACGCTATGGCGAAGTCTCTTTCTTCCTCGGTACTGACGATCTGGGACGCGACGTCCTGAGCCGACTGCTCAGCGGCGCAGCCCCCACCGTGGGTGGCGCGTTTGTCGTTACGCTCGCCGCAACGCTGTGCGGACTGTTTCTCGGCGTGGTCGCCGGAGCAACGCACGGTCTGCGTTCTGCCGTGCTGAATCATATTCTCGATACGCTGCTGTCGATTCCGTCTCTGCTGCTGGCGATTATCGTTGTCGCCTTCGCCGGGCCGCATTTAACCCATGCCATGTTTGCCGTCTGGTTGGCGCTGTTGCCACGCATGGTCCGTTCGGTCTACAGCATGGTGCATGACGAACTGGAAAAAGAGTACGTCATCGCGGCGCGTCTTGATGGCGCCTCGACGCTGAACATCCTCTGGTTCGCCATATTGCCCAACATTACCGCAGGACTGATCACCGAAATCACCCGCGCGCTGTCGATGGCGATACTGGATATTGCCGCGCTCGGTTTTCTCGATCTTGGCGCGCAGCTCCCCTCTCCCGAATGGGGTGCGATGCTGGGCGATGCGCTGGAGCTGATTTACGTTGCGCCGTGGACGGTGATGCTGCCCGGTGCAGCCATCATGATCAGCGTCCTGCTGGTCAACCTGCTGGGTGACGGCGTTCGCCGCGCTATCATTGCGGGGGTGGAATAATGCCATTACTGGATATCCGCAACCTGACCATTGAATTTAAGGCCGGTGAAGAGTGGGTCAAAGCCGTCGACCGCGTCAGCATGACCTTGAGCGAAGGGGAAATTCGTGGGTTGGTGGGTGAATCCGGCTCCGGTAAGAGCCTGATTGCCAAAGCCATCTGCGGCGTTGCCAAAGATAACTGGCGCGTCACCGCCGACCGGATGCGTTTTGACGATATCGACCTGCTGCGCCTTTCGCCGCGTGAGCGACGTAAACTGGTGGGACATAACGTTTCGATGATTTTCCAGGAGCCGCAGTCGTGTCTGGATCCGTCCGAGCGCGTGGGTCGCCAGTTGATGCAAAACATTCCGGCATGGACGTACAAAGGCCGCTGGTGGCAACGTATTCGCTGGCGGAAACGTCGCGCCATTGAACTGCTGCACCGCGTGGGGATTAAAGATCATAAAGACGCCATGCGCAGCTTCCCGTATGAACTGACCGACGGTGAATGTCAGAAAGTCATGATTGCCATTGCGCTAGCGAATCAACCGCGACTGTTGATTGCGGATGAGCCGACCAACGCGATGGAGCCGACCACTCAGGCGCAGATCTTCCGCCTGCTGACGCGCCTGAATCAGAACAGCAATACTACCATTTTGCTGATCAGCCATGACCTGCAGATGCTCAGCCAGTGGGCGGACAAGATTAACGTGCTGTACTGTGGTCAGACGGTGGAAACCGCGCCGAGTAAAGAGCTGGTGACGACGCCCCATCACCCATACACCCAGGCGCTGATCCGCGCTATTCCTGACTTTGGTAGCGCCATGCCGCACAAAAGTCGTCTGAACACCATGCCCGGAGCCATCCCTTTGCTGGAACAATTGCCCATCGGTTGCCGTCTTGGGCCACGCTGTCCCTACGCACAGCGCGAATGTATAGAAACGCCGCGTCTGACCGGGGCGAAAAATCATCTCTACGCCTGTCATTTCCCCCTCAACATGGAGAGAGAGTGAGATGGTTGAGACCTTACTTGAAGTTCGCAATCTGAGTAAAACCTTCCGCTACCGGACAGGCTGGTTTCGCCGTCAGACCGTAGAAGCCGTGAAACCGCTGAGCTTTACCCTCCGTGAGCGACAGACGCTGGCCATCATCGGCGAGAACGGTTCCGGCAAATCCACGCTGGCCAAAATGCTGGCAGGAATGGTCGAGCCAACCAGCGGCGAGTTACTGATTGACGATCATCCGCTCGAATTTGGTGATTATTCGTTTCGCAGTCAGCGCATTCGCATGATTTTCCAGGACCCGTCGACCTCGTTGAACCCGCGTCAGCGTATTTCGCAAATCCTCGATTTTCCGTTGCGCCTGAATACCGACCTTGAGCCGGAACAGCGACGCAAGCAGATTATTGAGACCATGCGGATGGTAGGACTGCTGCCCGATCATGTCAGCTATTATCCGCATATGCTGGCGCCAGGACAAAAACAGCGTCTGGGACTCGCCCGCGCGATGATCCTGCGCCCGAAAGTCATTATTGCCGATGAAGCGCTGGCGTCGCTCGATATGTCGATGCGCTCGCAGTTAATCAACCTGATGCTGGAATTGCAGGAGAAACAGGGTATCTCTTATATCTACGTCACCCAGCATCTTGGCATGATGAAACACATTAGCGATCAGGTTCTGGTGATGCATCAGGGGGAAGTCGTCGAACGCGGCAGTACCGCCGATGTACTGGCCTCTCCGCTGCATGAACTGACAAAACGATTAATCGCCGGTCATTTTGGCGAAGCGCTGACGGCCGATGCCTGGCGAAAAGACCGTTAACCGCTCTCCTGTTGTGGTCGGACTCGATCGCCCGATGTCACATGTTAAAATGACCGCGCTTTTACGGCACTGGCCCCCTAACCGAGGCCGGTCGCCACAACATTCACATAAGGATTTAAGCTATGGGTTTTCTTTCCGGTAAGCGTATTCTGGTAACCGGTCTTGCCAGCAAACTGTCCATCGCCTGGGGTATCGCTCAGGCGATGCACCGCGAAGGTGCGGAACTGGCATTCACCTACCAGAACGACAAACTGAAAGGCCGTGTGGAAGAATTTGCTGCTCAACTGGGTTCAGACATCGTTCTGCAATGCGATGTCGCAGAAGATGAAAGCATCGACACCCTGTTCGCAGAGCTGGCCAAAGCCTGGCCGAAATTTGACGGTTTCGTTCACTCGATCGGTTTTGCCCCTGGCGATCAGCTGGACGGCGACTACGTGAACGCGGTCACCCGCGAAGGCTTTAAAATCGCTCACGACATCAGCTCCTACAGCTTTGTGGCAATGGCGAAAGCCTGCCGTTCTATGCTGAATCCGGGTTCTGCCCTGCTGACGCTCTCCTACCTGGGCGCTGAGCGTGCGATCCCGAACTACAACGTAATGGGGCTGGCAAAAGCGTCTCTGGAAGCGAACGTTCGGTATATGGCGAACGCGATGGGCCCGGAAGGTGTACGTGTTAACGCCATCTCTGCCGGTCCGATCCGGACTCTGGCCGCCTCCGGCATCAAAGATTTCCGTAAAATGCTGGCGCATTGCGAAGCGGTAACCCCGATTCGTCGTACCGTGACTATCGAAGATGTGGGCAACTCTGCAGCCTTCCTGTGCTCCGATCTGTCCGGCGGTATCTCTGGCGAAGTGGTTCACGTTGACGGCGGATTCAGTATCGCTGCAATGAACGAACTGGAACTGAAATAATCGTGCCGACTTCCCCCGTGGGCGGCGCCCTGCCGCCCATGCTCTTAACTCTTCCCAGCAATATAGCTTTTTGATCTTTGTTATCACGCAACAATCTTTCATCCCTTCCCCCGCTTACGCCAGGATAAAGCAGCGAGAACGATCCGGCGTGATTCGACGACGACGTGTCCGGGTCGCCACATACAGACCAAGGAACGCCCATGGAACAACGCCGATTCAACGGCAAAAGCCACTGGTATCATGAAACCCAGTCCAGCACCGGTCCGCAGGACGTGTTGCCGCTGGTGCCCGAAGCCGCACACGTTGAAGACCGCTTTCTGTTGGATTTGGTGATCCCTGAAGATGCGCTTTTACCCTTTCAGTCCTGGCTGCAACCGGCCCGCCAGCTTGCTCATGAACTGTTCCCTGACACCGTTTTATTGAACCGCCTACATACCTTCAGCGCCTATGAACGCATGAGTACCGCGTTGACGGTCGCCCAGGTATATGGTGTTCAGCGGCTTTGCAACCACTATGCCGCCCGTTTGACGCCGCTTCCCGGCCCGGATTCGTCGCGTGAAAGTAATCACCGGCTGGCACAGATTACTCAGTACGCGCGCCAGCTCGCCAGTTCACCCTCAGTGATTGATAACCGCGCGCGCCAGCATTTATGCGATGTTGGCCTTTCTGCGTGGGATATCGCATTGATGAACCAAATCATCGGCTATGTCGGTTTTCAGGCGCGTGTCGTCGCTACGTTTCAGGCATGGCTGGGGCAACCGGTACGCTGGGTGCCAGGTCTGGACACACAATCATTCGCCGACGTATCCCTGTTTCAGCAACCCGATGCCACCTGGCATTCGGCGCACGAGCAGGTCGAACTGCGCTTCGCAACGGCGGAACAGTTGGAGTGTCTGTCGTGTTATCAGCCAATCGCCGCCCTTCAGCCCATCGCTCCTAATCTGGTTCATCAACCGACGCTGCTTACGCTGCTCGGTACCCTGCTTAAAAGCACATTGTCCATTGAGTCCCCCGCGCACAATTTCACCACACTACTGACATCGCGAATTAACGGCAGTGCAAGCTGCTTTAACCAACTGGCGACGTCAGTGGAAATCGCCGACTTACTGCGCCAGAGCGAACACGAAATAGAACGCCGGGAACAACAGCAGCCGGTTGAGCGTCCGCTGTTCCAGGCGATACAATTGTTGACGCGTGCCCCCGATCGTTTCAGTGCCGCGCAGTTCAACCCGTTCAACGAGTCCTGTACCTCCGTTGAACAGGCAATCAACCTGCTGGCCTGGTCGGGGTTATGCGGATGGCTGAATCGTCTGAAAATCGCGCTGGGTGAGACACATTAACCCTTTCATTGCCATAAAGAGCGCTTGCCGCATCAGGTACTTTCGCGTAAAACTGTCAGCCGCTCTTATGGCCACGAAAATAGACAAATATGTTTCAGGACAACCCGCTGCTAGCGCAGCTTAAACAGCAACTGCATTCCCAGACGCCACGTGCTGAAGGGGTGGTAAAAGCCACGGAAAAAGGCTTTGGCTTCCTGGAAGTCGATGCGCAAAAAAGTTATTTCATTCCACCGCCGCAGATGAAAAAAGTGATGCATGGCGACCGTATCATCGCCGTCATCCACACTGAAAAAGATCGCGAATCTGCGGAGCCGGAAGAGCTGGTTGAGCCGTTCCTGACCCGCTTTGTCGGTAAAGTACAGGGTAAGAACGATCGCCTGTCCATCGTGCCGGATCACCCGCTGTTGAAAGACGCCATTCCCTGCCGCGCCGCTCGCGGTGTGGAGCATGAATTTAAAGAGGGTGACTGGGCCGTTGCTGAAATGCGCCGTCATCCGCTCAAAGGCGATCGCACCTTCTTCGCCGAATTAACCCAGTTCATCACGTTTGCCGACGACCACTTCGTCCCCTGGTGGGTCACCCTGGCGCGGCATAATCTTGAAAAAGAAGCGCCGGATGGCGTAGCGACGGAAATGCTGGATGAAGGGCTGGAACGTCAGGATCTGACAGCGCTGAATTTCGTTACTATCGATAGCGCCAGCACGGAAGATATGGACGATGCGCTGTATGCCGAAGAACTGGCTGACGGCAAATTGCAACTGACCGTGGCGATTGCCGACCCTACCGCCTGGATCGCCGAAGGCAGCAAACTGGATAACGCCGCGAAAATCCGGGCGTTCACTAACTATCTGCCGGGCTTCAACATTCCAATGTTGCCACGCGAACTGTCTGACGACCTCTGCTCACTCCGCGCCAATGAAGTGCGCCCGGTACTCGCCTGTCGCATGACCATTGCCGCTGATGGCACCATTGAAGATGATATCACGTTCTTCGCTGCCACCATTGAGTCAAAAGCAAAACTGGCTTATGACAACGTCTCTGACTGGCTGGAAAACCGCGGTCGCTGGCAGCCTGAAAGTGAAGACATCGCCCAGCAGATTCGTCTGCTGCAGCGTATTTGCCTGAGCCGTGGTGAGTGGCGTCATCAGCATGCGCTGGTGTTTAAAGATCGCCCAGACTACCGCTTCATTCTCGGCGAAAAAGGTGAAGTGCTCGATATCGTCGCAGAACCGCGTCGCATCGCGAACCGGATTGTCGAGGAATCCATGATTGCGGCCAACATCTGCGCCGCACGCGTGCTGCGCGACAAACTCGGCTTTGGCATTTACAACGTTCACCTGGGCTTTGACCCGGCCAATGCCGATGCGCTGGCCGCGCTGCTGCAATCTCACGGAATGCATGTGAACGCCGAAGAAGTATTAACTCTGGAAGGCTTCTGCAAGCTGCGTCGTGAACTGGATGCGCAACCGTCGGGTTTCCTCGACAGCCGTATTCGTCGCTTCCAGTCTTTTGCGGAAATCAGCATTGAGCCGGGTCCGCACTACGGGCTGGGTCTGGAGGCTTACGCCACCTGGACGTCACCGATTCGTAAGTATGGCGATATGATCAACCATCGCCTGCTGAAAGCCGTCATCAAAGGTGAAACCATTAACCGTCCGCAGGAAGAGATCACCGTACAGATGGCTGAGCGTCGTCGCCTGAACCGCATGGCGGAACGCGATGTTGGCGACTGGTTATATGCCCGCTTCCTGAGTGATAAAGCGGGCACGGATACCCGCTTCGCGGCGGAAATCATTGATGTCAGCCGTGGCGGGATGCGTGTACGTCTGGTGGATAACGGCGCGGTAGCTTTTATCCCTGCGCCATTCCTGCATGCGGTGCGCGATGAACTGGTTTGCAGCCAGGAGAGCGGCACCATCCAGATCAAAGGTGAAACCGTCTATAAAGTGACGGATGTGATTGATGTCACCATCGCCGAAGTGCGGATGGAAACCCGCAGCATCATCGCCCGTCCTGCCGCCTGACGACCTGCCCAGTAACGGCCTTTCTTTTCAGGAAAGGCCGTTTTCTTTCCCCCAAATCGCCATTCTCTCACTACACTCTGACTGTCAGCCGGATATATTTTCTACAGCGCCTATGCTTTTTCCCGGTTCTGAATTACAAATAAATACATAAACAAAACAAGATGTTCAGCTACCGTAATTTTTAATTAACGCTGGCTAATCCCTTCCATTCAGGGTTGTTTGTGCTTTAAGCGGGAGGGTGTTCATGATGAAAGACAGTCTGGAGTCCACAACGTTGTATAGCTTTTTGGGTACTCACGCGCCTTACTGGCGTTTGTCAGAAGATTCCAACACCCTGCATTTGTCCGTCACCGAAGCGACCGACCGAGTGGAGAGCGTTGAGCTTGCGCCCGAGCAAGCCGAACGGATCCGTGAAATGACCGTCATCACCTCCGGTCTCATGATGACACTCCCCTTTGAAGACAACGATGTCCCGGTGCACCTGGTGGGCCGCAAAATTAACAAACATGAATGGGCTGGCAGTGCGTCGGCCTGGCACGACACCCCTTCTGTTGCGCGTGACCTGGTCAAGGGGCTCTCGTTTGCTGAACAAGTAGTGACAGAAGCCAACTCGGCGATTGTGATCCTCGACAGTCGGGGTAACATTCAGCGCTTCAATCGCCTGTGTGAAGAGTACACCGGGTTGAAAGAGCAGGAAGTGATTGGACAGAGCGTCTTTAAACTCTTCATGAGCCGCCGGGAAGCCGCCGCTTCGCGTCGCAACATCAGCGGCTTCTTTCGCAACGGCAACTCGTATGAAGTGGAGCGCTGGGTAAAGACCCGCAAGGGACAGCGTCTGTTCCTGTTCCGCAATAAATTTGTGCACAGCGGCAGCGGTAAAAACGAAATCTACTTGATCTGTTCCGGTACGGACATCACGGAAGAACGACGTACGCAGGAACGGTTGCGCGTGCTGGCGAATACCGACACGATTACCGGGTTGCCAAACCGCAACGCTATCCATGAACTGATCAACGAGGCCATCGAACAGGCTGGCGACAGTCAGGTGGGTATTGTTTATCTCGACCTGGATAACTTCAAGAAGGTGAACGATGCCTATGGTCATATGTTTGGCGATCAGCTTTTGCAGGCGGTATCGTTAGCCCTCCTGAGCTGTCTGGAAGAGAATCAACTGCTGGCACGTCTCGGCGGTGACGAGTTTATTGTGCTGGCCAGCCAGACGTCTCAGAGCTCGCTTGAGGCGGTCGCCTCGCGGATCCTCACCCGATTGCGCCAGCCCTTTCGTATCGGCCTCATAGAAGTCTATACCGGCTGTTCTGTTGGTATCGCGATGGCGCCTCAGCACGGCGAGGACAGCAGCAACCTGATCCGCAATGCGGATACCGCAATGTACACCGCCAAAGAAGGCGGACGTGGCCAGTTCTGCGTTTTCTCGCCAGAAATGAACGAGCGGGTATTCGAATACCTGTGGCTGGACACCAACCTGCGCAAAGCGCTGGAAAACGATCAGTTACTGATTCACTATCAGCCGAAAGTGACCTGGCGAGGTGAAGTCCGCGGCCTTGAGGCGCTGGTGCGTTGGCAGTCCCCTGAACGTGGGCTTATCCCTCCGCTGGAGTTCATCTCATACGCTGAAGAGTCCGGGCTGATTGTGCCGCTCGGCCGCTGGGTGATCCTCGATGTTATACGCCAGGTCGCGAAATGGCGGGATAAAGGCATAAACCTGCGCGTGGCGGTTAACATCTCTGCCCGGCAACTGGCTGATCAAACGATTTTCACCGATCTGAAGCGCGTATTGCGCGAGCTCAATTTCGAATATTGCCCTATTGATGTCGAGCTGACGGAGCGTTGCCTGATTGAGAACGAAGAACTTGCGCTATCCGTCATTCAGCAGTTTAGCCAGCTTGGCGCTCAGGTGCACCTGGATGACTTTGGTACCGGTTATTCCTCGCTTTCGCAACTGACGCGTTTCCCAATTGATGCCATTAAGCTGGATCAGATTTTTGTCCGCGACATTCACAAAAAGTCGGTGTCACAATCGATGGTGCGCGCGATCGTCGCCGTGGCACAGGCTTTGAATCTCCAGGTGATTGCCGAAGGTGTGGAGAGCGCCAAAGAGGATGCTTTTCTGACGAAAAACGGCGTCAATGAGCGACAAGGTTTTTTATTTGCCAAACCGATGCCTGCCGTTGCGTTTGAGCGCTGGTACAAACGTTACCTCAACAAGAAAAAGCGCTAAGCCAGCAATATGATCATCCGGGCGAAACGGGAAGTATCGCTTTTCGCCCTATTCATATCTGTCTGTAATCGCGGAATATATAATATTCCCCAAAGGTACAGGCCTGGCGGAATTTTCCCTTCTCTTTTGCCGCCATTTTTTGCATCATTAAATCCTTTATACTTTGACCAAGGATCCCCCCATGTCTGATATCGATGCTAAACGGGTTGCCGAGCGTATTGATACCGTGCTTGATATCCTGGTGGCCGGTGATGTCCACTCCGCCATCCATAATCTCGAAATTCTGAAGGCGGAATTGTTGAGTAAGGTGCAGGATGACGCCATATCAGCGGCGAACAAACCCCGGGCACCGTGGGAGATCTAAATTTTTCGCGCGCGGCTTGTGTCGCCTGGATGCCACACCGCCGCATGTGTTTAATCTCGCGGTATCATTACCGCTATAAAAACTAACGCTATGAACTCCCGACAACAAAAAATTTTGCAAATGGTCATTGATAAAGGCCAGATGAGCGTCTCTGAACTGGCCAAAATCACTGGCGTTTCTGAAGTTACCATTCGACAGGATCTAAATACCCTCGAGAAGCAGAGCTTTCTGCGCCGCGCGCACGGTTTCGCCGTTTCGCTGGATAGCGAAGATGTGGAAACCAGGATGATGACCAACTACACCCTGAAGCGTCAGCTTGCCGAGTTTGCGGCGTCGCTGGTCAGCCCTGGCGAGTCGGTATTCATTGAAAATGGCAGTAGCAATGCCCTGCTGGCAAGAACGCTGGCGGAACAAAAGGACGTCACCATCATCACGGTCAGCAGTTACATTGCGCACCTGCTAAAAGAGACGCCCTGCGAAGTGATCCTGCTTGGCGGTATTTATCAGAAAAAAAGCGAAAGCATGGTGGGACCGCTGACTCGCCAGTTTATTCAGCAGGTCCATTTCAGTAAGGCGTTTATCGGCATTGATGGCTGGCAGACCGAAACGGGATTCACGGGGCGCGACATGATGCGTGCTGATGTGGTCAATGCCGTGCTGGAGAAAGGTTCGGAAGCCATTGTCCTGACCGACAGTTCAAAATTCGGTGCGGTCCATCCCTACACCCTTGGCCCTATCGAGCGGTTTAGCCGTGTGATCACCGATGCCAGAATTAGCGCCAGTGACCGGGCGCTGATGGAACAGCGTGGTCTGACCGTTAATATCGTCGACGCCGAGTAAAATATCCGCAAATGATTTGCTCATCGCAGATCATTTGCGCTCTGAGACTATTCTGACTCCCGAATTAAGACTATTTACCTGTTGTTCACAGGCGAAAGTCGTAAAATTACTATTAGCGATATAACAGGAAGTGACTATCACCTGCGTGATATTACCCTGCGCACTAAGGTTTCACGGATGCCCTCTTTAATGACCGATATTTTAACTATAGTTAAAGAGAGCTTACTTCCGTGAATCATTAATTCAGGAGAAAGTATTATGTTTGTAACGAGCAAAAAAATGACCGCCGCCGTGCTGGCGATTGCCCTGGCAATGTCCCTGAGCGCCTGTTCTAACTGGTCTAAACGTGATCGTAACACCGCTATTGGTGCGGGTGCGGGTGCATTAGGTGGCGCTGTCTTAACGGATGGTAGCACACTGGGTACGCTGGGTGGTGCCGCTGTCGGTGGTATTATCGGCCACCAGGTAGGTAAATAATCGTAAATAATCTACGGTTGTCCGGCTCGATATAATAATACGATTATTTTTTTCTGGTCTGCACTACACAGTTTATTTAGCAGTAACAATAAAAGCCACGATATTTATATCGTGGCTTTTTCGTTAACCACCTGCCAGTTTCACTTTCAGGCCGCGAGCTTCCAGTAGCGACTTAATTAAATCGCGCTTATCACCCTGAATTTCAATTACGCCATCTTTGACTGCTCCACCGCAGCCACATTTTTTCTTCAGTTCCGCAGCCAGTTTGCTGAGTTCGCCGTCATCCAGATCAATACCAGTAATCAGGCACACGCCTTTCCCCTTGCGCCCGCTGGTCTGGCGCTGGATACGGACAATCCCGTCGCCCTTCGGACGTTCGGGCGCGGCTTTAGGTTCATCAATCCGCCCACTCTCCGTCGAATAAACCAGACGGCTGTTGGAATCGCTCATTACGCCTCCCGCTTCAATGACGCATTGATGGCCTTCAGCGTCTGCGCCGGATCGTCAGACTGCGTCACCGGACGGCCAATGACCATATAATCAACACCCGCCGCCAGTGCCTGTTCAGGGGTCATAATCCGCCGCTGATCGCCAGCGGCGCTCCCCTGCGGTCGGATACCCGGGGTAACCAGTTTGAAATCGCGACCAAATGCCTGCTTAAAGCGCACCGCTTCCTGAGCTGAACAGACCACGCCATCCAGACCACATTTTTGCGTCAATGCCGCCAGGCGCTCGGCGTGCTCCGCCGGTGACAGTGTCACGCCGATATCCGCCAGATCGCTGGCTTCCATACTGGTCAACACGGTGACCGCGATTAACAGCGGCGCATCTTTACCAAACGGCACCAGCGCTTCACGGGCGGCGGTCATCATTCTCGCCCCACCCGACGCATGGACGTTGACCATCCAGACGCCAAGATCCGCTGCAGCAGCCACCGCATGAGCGGCGGTATTTGGGATATCATGGAATTTCAGATCCAGAAAGATATCAAAGCCACGCTGCTGGAGATCGCGTACCAGTTGAGGTCCGAACAGCGTGAACATCTCTTTGCCAACTTTCAGACGACAGTCGCGCGGGTCGATTCGATCGACAAACGCCAGGGCGCTATCACGGTTATTATAATCGAGAGCAACGACGACGGGAGAATCGGTAGCAGCGCGGGGAGAAGATGAAGCAGTTAACGTCATAACCAGGCCTTCTTGCTAAGGGGGCAAATGGGTAAACGGCGTGCATTCTACCTGTCAGGCGCAAAAATTAACAGACGCGATTACACCACTGCCAGGCGATGTGGCGCCGATGCCAACGTGAGGAAGTGGACTAAACTATGAGTATGTTGTAACTAAAGCGGAATTTTTTTTAAAAATTACAATCCATCAAGTCCACGAATTGGCTTAATCGTTGACCAGGCGCGGCAGGATGGACAGTGCCAGTACAGGGTATACGCGGTAAAACCGCATTTAGAGCAGCGGTAGCGCGGCTTGCTACGCACCTGCTCGCCCACCATATCACGCAGCACCATCAGGCTCTCTTTTGCACGACCCTCTTCGGCTTCGTTAAGGTGATAATCCATCAGCTTATGGAATACGCGCATCGTCGGATGACGCTGGAGCTGACGGGTAATATACACCTGCGCGGTCTCCGTCCCTTCGCGCGCTTCGAGAATATCGGCCAGCATCAGTTCTGCGGCCGCGCCGGTATTTTCTTCTACCGCACGGCGCAGGAATTCCGCCCATTCATCATTTTTACCTAGCTGTTGATAGCAGGTCTGGAGCATTTCCAGCGTTTCGCTGACCAGTTCTTTATCCTGGGAAATCACCCGCTGGAGACATTCAACGGCCTTCGCGTAATCGCCCTTCGCCATCCAGACGCGGCCCATCATGATAGAAACCCTGGCGCTATTTTTATCCGCCGCTGCCCCTTTTTTCAGCAGCGCCATGGCGCGATCCATATCGTCGCTGCCCATCTGTTGCAACGCCAGTTCGCAGTAAAAATGGGCGATTTCGATACGCTGTTTATCTTTACCAAGTTTGACCAGTCGCTCGGCAACCTCAATGGCCTTCTGCCAGTCACTGGTCGCCTGATAGATCTGCAACAGTTGCTGCAACGCACCTACGCGAAATTCCGTTTCATCAGTAAGCTGATTAAACATATCCTCCGCCCGGTCATACAGCCCGGCGGCCATGTAATCACGGCCTAACTGCTGAACCGCCAGCAGCCGCTGTTCATAGGTCAGCGAGGCGCTTTCCATGAGAGTCTGGTGAATACGGATGGCGCGGTCGACTTCGCCGCGAGAGCGGAACAGGTTTCCGAGGGTGAGATGAGCCTCAACGGTGCCGGTATCCTCTTTCAACATATCGAGGAACAGATCCACCGCTTTATCTTGTTGGTTGCTCAGGAGGAAGTTAACCCCCGCGACGTAATCGCGGGACAGGCGGTTAGCTTCATCCTGTTTTGTTTGTTGCGCACTTCTGCGACCCATATACCAGCCATAGGCGGCAGCAACAGGTAAAAGCAGAAACAACAACTCCAGCATAAACGATTATTCCTTCGCGACCGACGTACCAGACGTCACCACAACGTCTGTCGCAGGCGAGAGTTGGTTTTCCAGTCGTTTAATTTTACGTTCAGCACGCACCAGAGAAACACGAACCCGCAGCCAGAAAAGACCGCAGATCAACCAACCAATGGCGAAACCCGCAGCGAACAAAACGGCCAACAAGGTTGAGATACGATACTCGCCCTGAGCCAACAGGTAATTAAAGGTCACCTGTTGATCGTTCTGCGCACCCAATGTTACCGAGATAACAAATATCGCCAACACCAGTAAGAAAATGAGTAAATATTTCACATTACTTCCCGTTATGTGGTTTAAGCGAATAAATCGTGTTCAACTTACCGCATTTAGCCTTTTAAATTACCATTTTCACGGCGTGTGCGAAATGGGAAAGCAGTCAGCTATTGGATGATTTAAGGGTAAACCAGTCAAAATCAACCCTGGTCAGCGGTTTTGCTCACGTTCAGCAATCTCCTGCCTTTCTTCTGGCGGCGGCGTCAAAGGCCCGCAGAACCGCTGTGCAAGCCAGGTCGCCAGCGTCACCAGCGCCCATGAAATCAGCGTCGCGACCACCAGATCGCGCGGCCAGTGCATACCGAGCAGCAAACGACTGCCCATCACGCCCGTCGCCCACACCAGTAAAATGGCAATCGTCACCGTCCGGCGTCGCGGCCACAATAAGCCGACAGCGAGCAGCGCCCAGCTTGCCGCAAACATCGTGTGACCTGACGGAAACGCAAACCCGGTCTCTTTTTGCCAGTGTTGGCGTAAAAAGTGTGGAATAGCCTGCTGGGTGGTAAGTTGCTCCTTCACCAGGTCGCTGCGATCCTTACGTTTTAAAGTGTAGAACTCATCAACCGGAATATGATGCGTTTTTTCCAGCCATATCACGAAAGGACGCGGTTCCTGTACCCGCTCTTTCACCCACGACTTGACGCCCTGACCTAGCAGGATTGCCCCCGCCAGAATAGTAAAAAGCATTACCGCCGCTTTAAGACGAAAGCGCAAACACCAGAAGAACCAGCCACAGAGAATAACATGTGTGATGATACCCCACGGCTGAGTGACCGTTTCGGTTATCCAGTACATCGCTTTTAGCCATCCGGTATCCTGCCCCGGTTGCCAGCTCCAGCCGGACACCCACACGGTAACGGGCATAATCAACAACAATCCCGCGCCAGCCGCAGTACGCTTTGCAATCGACAGCATGAACACCTCTTTAACGGATAAGTGTCACAATCATAACCGAAAAATCCCCTGTTCGGGGAAATTGACAGATTTGTGCCATTCGCAGGATGATTGCGCGGCGGCGATTAGGTGAAGTCCGTCGCCTTATGGCAAAATAAGAAGATAAGCCAACAGGCAACGGCACAACATCGCGTGCCGGCATTATCTGGAGAAACACATGCAGCTTAAACGAGTGGCAGAAGCCAAACTGCCAACCCCATGGGGCGATTTCCTGATGGTGGGATTTGAAGAACTGGCAACCGGACACGATCACGTCGCGTTAGTATATGGTGATATTTCAGGTCAGACGCCGGTTCTGGCCCGTGTCCATTCAGAATGTCTGACGGGCGATGCCTTGTTCAGCCTGCGCTGCGACTGTGGTTTTCAACTGGAAGCCGCCCTGACGCATATTGCGGAAGAAGGACGCGGTATTCTGCTTTATCATCGTCAGGAAGGACGTAACATCGGCCTGCTCAATAAGATTCGCGCCTACGCGTTGCAGGACCAGGGCTACGACACCGTAGAGGCCAATCACCAGTTAGGGTTTGCCGCGGATGAGCGCGATTTCACCCTCTGCGCGGATATGTTCAAGCTGCTGGGCGTTGACGAAGTACGTCTGCTCACCAATAACCCGAAGAAAGTTGAGATTCTCACTGAAGCAGGGATCAATATCGTGGAGCGGGTCCCGCTTATTGTGGGCCGTAATCCCAATAATGAACATTATCTGGATACCAAAGCGGCCAAGATGGGTCACTTGTTGAGTAAGTAAGCCATGCGTTAAAAAAAGCCTGCATCGTGTCATGCAGGCTTTTTTACGACTTACTTCAGCATGTTACGAATCACGTAATGTAAAATGCCATCGTTCTGGTAGTAAGTTAACTCGGTCGCGGTATCGATGCGGCAACGGCACTGCACCACCTCTTTGTTCCCGTCGGTCCGGGTTAACGTCACCGGCACCGTCGCGCCAGGTTTCAGTTGTTGCAGATCGGCAATATCGATAGTCTCTTCCCCGGTTAGCCCCAGCGTTTTGCGCGTAACACCCTGTGGGAACTCCAGAGGCAGGATCCCCATCCCAATCAGGTTGGAGCGGTGGATACGTTCGAACGACTCCGCAATGACGACGCGAATTCCCAGCAATCGCGGCCCTTTCGCCGCCCAGTCACGACTGGAACCCGACCCATATTCTTTACCAGCAATCACCGCCAGCGGGATGTTCTCCTGCTGATACTGCATAGCCGCATCATAGATAGACAACACCTCGGTGCCAGGCAGATGTCGCGTCATTCCGCCTTCCACACCCGGCACCATTTCGTTGCGAATACGGATGTTAGCGAAGGTCCCGCGCATCATCACTTCGTGGTTACCGCGTCGCGAACCGTAGGAGTTGAAGTCTTTGCGCTCCACGCCGTGGTTTTGCAGATACCGCCCTGCAGGACTATCAGCTTTAATACTCCCGGCCGGAGAAATGTGGTCAGTGGTCACCGAATCCCCCAACATCGCCAGAATGCGCGCGCCGTGAATATCGGTCACCGGTGCTGGCTGCGCCAGCATCTCGTCAAAGAACGGCGACAGGCGAATGTAGGTCGAGTCATTTTGCCAGCCGTAAGTGTCTGAGCGGTCAACATTGATTGCTTTCCACTCAGGCGTCCCTTCGAACACTTCCGCATATTCTTTGCGGAACATTTCTGAAGAGACCAGATCGACGGCGCGGGCAATTTCCTGCGCCGACGGCCAGATATCTTTCAGATAGACCGGCTCGCCTTTGCGATCGTGGCCAAGCGGATCTTTCTCCAGGTTGATGTTCATATTGCCCGCGAGCGCGTAGGCAACGACAAGCGGCGGTGACGCCAGCCAGTTGGTTTTCACCAGCGGGTGAATACGACCTTCAAAGTTACGGTTGCCTGACAGCACCGCGCCTACGGTCAGATCGCCCTTCTTAATCGCGGTTTCGATAGGCTCCGGCAGCGGTCCAGAGTTACCTATACAGGTCGTACAGCCATATCCCACCAGGTTAAAGCCCAGTTCATCAAGATACGGTGTCAGTTTCGCCTTTGCCAGATAATCTGACACCACTTTCGACCCTGGCGCCAGCGACGCTTTCACCCACGGCTGACGCTTCAGTCCCAGCGTAACGGCTTTTTTCGCCAGCAAACCCGCCGCCATTAGCACGCTGGGGTTAGAGGTGTTGGTACAGGAGGTAATGGCCGAGATGACCACCGCACCGTCAGGAAGCTGATATGACTGTCCGTTTAGCACATACTCTACTGGCCGACGGTCTTTCTGCGCAGTGTTCAGTTCCAGTTCGCTGCTGGCAGCAAAGGCTTTCGGCACATCGCCGAGTGCGACGCGATCCTGCGGACGTTTCGGTCCGGCGAGGCTTGCCTCGACATCATTCATATCCAGTGCCAGGGTACTGGTGAAGATCGGTTCATCACCGGTGTTGCGCCACATCCCCTGCGCCTTCGCGTATTTCTCCACCAGTTCGATTTGGTCTTCACTGCGTCCGCTCAACCGCATATAGTCCAGCGTCACGCCGTCGATCGGAAAGAAACCACAGGTCGCACCATATTCCGGCGACATATTGGCAATGGTGGCCCGGTCAGCCAGCGGTAAGGAATCCAGCCCGTCGCCATAAAATTCGACAAATTTGCCGACTACACCGTGCTTACGCAGCATCTGGGTGACGGTTAACACGAGATCCGTTGCAGTGATCCCCTCACGCAGTTTTCCGGTCAGTTTGAAACCCACCACATCCGGGATCAACATTGAGACAGGTTGCCCCAACATTGCCGCTTCAGCCTCGATACCACCCACGCCCCAGCCCAGAACACCCAGACCGTTAATCATGGTGGTGTGTGAATCTGTGCCGACCAGCGTGTCCGGATAAGCCACCCATTCACCGTCCTGCAATTCGCTCCACACCGCTTTGCCAAGATATTCCAGGTTAACCTGGTGGCAAATACCGGTTCCCGGCGGCACGACGCTGAAGCGACTGAAGGCCTGTTGGCCCCATTTCAGAAACACATAGCGCTCATGGTTACGTTCCATTTCAAGGCGCACGTTCTCTTCGAATGCATCGTCATCGCCAAAATGGTCAACGGTGACGGAGTGGTCGATCACCAGATCCACTGGCGAGAGAGGATTCACTTTCGCCGTATCGCCGCCCAGGCGTTTTACCGCTTCGCGCATTGCGGCGAGGTCCACCACCGCCGGGACGCCGGTAAAGTCCTGCATCAGTACGCGTGCTGGACGGTAGGCAATTTCGCGATCGGCATGGGCATTTTTTAGCCACCCTGCCAGCGCCTGGATATCGTCCTGGGTAACCGAATCGCCGTCCTGCCAGCGCAGCAGGTTTTCCAGTAAGACTTTCAGTGATTTGGGCAGACGGGTGAGATCGCCCAAAGATTTCGCAGCCAGCGGCAGACTGTAATAGTGGTAGGTTTTGTCTTTGGCCTGCAGTGTGTCCTTACTGGCTTCTCGTAGGGTTGACGACATAGCTCCTCCTTAATGACAGGGTTGCGATGCCCTGATTCTCCTCAGGGTGAATATTAAAGATAACACAAACAGAATGTAACGTTTTGATAACAACCCAAATTGATAAAAGAGGAAAAACCGAACGGCGAAGATACAAGTGAGGACGAGCGCGTGTATGAGGGGGAAGAAAACCTCGCCGTAGCGAGGTTTCAGATTGCTGGCAACCTGTAGATTTGTGTTTATGCCGGGTGGCGGCTAAGGCTTACCTGTTCTACAGACTTTTCGATATCAATGTGTTGCTCAGGCCACATATGAGCCTGCTAAGCGTAGCGCCATCAGGCGGAAGGGTTGAGATTAATTCATCACGATCCAGAGCAGTTCAGCCCAAAAGAGCAGCGAGACGGAAAATGCACCCATCCAGGACCAGTATTTCATATTTGCAGACATCATCAGCTATACCCGTTTTGTTTAATACATTGTGTTGAGACTTTCTCAACGCTTTATTGCTGCGGTGTATAGGTAAAAGCGCACCGTGATAATTTATCGGTACAAAAGAAACGGTAATAAGAATGGTGACGATTATTGTTTCTGTTGATCGTCTTCGTCGAATAACTCAATAAACTTTTGCTGTTGCTGAGTCAGCTTCCAGGATTTGGGAACAGTTTTCACGCACGCGCCTTTTTTCGTTTCTCGTACGGTGTCACCAGAGTGACATGTAGGTAACGACGTCTGTTGTGGGTCGTGAACCTCCATTTTTACCCCCAGGCATTCCAGATCAACAGTGCGATCACGACCCAAAACAGCGCTGAGCCCAGGAAAACCGCAAGCCAGGCTTTGCGTTTCATCTCAGGGTCCCGACGTGGCTCCTGGTTTTCAGACGGCATTGCTAACCTCATACAATCGGCATCACTTATCATTTAAGCACCAACAATCGGTACAATTAATCATCAGATGAGACAAATCCTAATGAAACTTTAGTCAAAAATCCAGTGAATTTACGAATCGTTTCCAGTGAATAAATCAATCTTTTGATCGAAAATAAATATTTGAAAAGGGAAATTTGCGAGGCGGGGAATAAGACACTACTTTACGGTCGATTATCCATAATCATCATGTGGACATTATTATTACGCCAGCCTTAATAAAACCAATGGCGATTTAATTAAAACTTTCGGTATCTCCTGCTAACAAAAGATACCGATCGTTTTCTGTGACGATTACTTTTCAGGTAATTTGATATCTTTAAACATCTCTTCTATTTCTTCGTTCGAGCGCAACGCCACGGCGGTATCCACCACGTCACGCGTCAAATGCGGGGCGAAACGTTGAATGAAATCATACATGTAACTGCGCAGGAACGTGCTGCGACGAAAACCAATCTTTGTCGTGCTGTGGCTGAAGACGTCGTGGGCGTCCACGCGAACCAGATCCGGGTCGGACAGCGGATCGACGGCCATGCTGGCAATCACTCCCACTCCTAAGCCTAAACGCACGTAAGTTTTGATCACATCGGCGTCAGTCGCCGTAAAGACGATACGTGGCGTCAAACCTGCGCGGTTAAACGCGTTATCCAGTTCAGAGCGCCTCGTAAAGCCAAAGGTGTACGTCACCAGTGGATACTGTGCCAGTTCTTCAATGGTCACCGACTCTTTATTGGCCAGCGGATGCTCAGGCGTCACCACAATCGAACGATTCCAGTGATAGCATGGCAACATGACCAGATCGTCATACAGATGCAGCGCCTCGGTAGCGATGGCAAAATCGGCATTTCCTTTTGAAACCGCTTCAGCGATCTGTGTCGGCGATCCCTGGTGCATATGCAGCGACACACGAGGATAGCGCTCAATAAAACCTTTAATCACATTCGGTAGCGCATAACGCGCCTGGGTATGCGTCGTCGCAATATAGAGAGAGCCTTTATCCGGCCAGGTATGCTCACCGGCAACGGACTTTATCGCATCCACTTTGGAGAGCACTTCGCGCGCAATGCGGATAATCTCCTGACCAGCCGGCGTCACCTGAGTCAGATGCTTACCGCTACGGGCAAAGATCTGGATGCCAAGTTCGTCTTCTAGCATGCGAACCTGCTTACTGATACCCGGTTGCGAGGTATAAAGGCCTTCCGCGGTGGAGGAGACGTTAAGGTTGTGATTCACCACCTCAACAATGTAGCGAAGCTGCTGTAATTTCATGTTAAACCATCCAGATTAGCGCCATCAGGTCATCGTTTCAGAGCAGGCAGTGATGCGCTGCTAATACGATTTAATAATAAAAAAGCCGTTAACTATAACCACTATATCATTAATAAACAGGCTGTATAGCGGTGAGTAAAAAATAATAAGTCCGCTATAAAAACAAAAAAAAGGGCCGCTTACGCGACCCTCTTCAGCACAACTGCACCGTGGGCGGTTACTTCTTGCCTTCGACCCATTTGCCATCAACAAAGAAGGCAGACCAGCCGGTCGCTTTCCCGTCTTTTTCAGCGGCAACATACTGCTGTTTGGTCTTACGGCTAAAACGCACCAGCGTTTTATTGCCTTCCGGATCCTGTTGCGGCGCATCGGCCAGATAACGCAGTTTTTCTGGCAGACGATCGCGGAAACGGTATAACTCTTCCACCAACGGCGCGCGCGTCTCACGGGATTTCGGGAAAGTATTGGCAGCCAGGAAGACCCCGGCAGCGCCATCACGCAGCACGAAATACGCATCCGATTTTTCACACGGCAACTCGGGCAGCGGAACCGGATCTTCTTTCGGCGGTGCAACTTCACCGTTACGCAGGATCTTACGGGTGTTTTTACACTCGTCGTTAGTGCATGCCATGTACTTACCGAAACGCCCCATCTTCAGGTGCATCTCAGAGCCACATTTTTCGCACTCGACGATCGGACCGTCATACCCTTTGATACGGAATTCGCCTTCTTCGATCTCGTAGCCGTCGCAGGTCGGGTTATTACCACAAACATGCAGCTTGCGCTTCGGATCGATCAGGTAGCTGTCCATCGCCGTACCGCACTTCTGACAACGACGTTTGGCGCGCAGGGCGTTGGTTTCCGCGTCATCACCTTCCAGCACGTTCAGGACTTCGTTTTCCGGCACCAGGTTAATGGTGGTTTTGCAGCGCTCTTTCGGCGACAACGCATAACCCGAGCAGCCAAGGAACACGCCAGTACTGGCGGTGCGAATTCCCATTTTGCGTCCGCAGGTGGGGCAGTCGATGCTGGTCAACACCATCTGGTTCGGACGCATCCCGCCCTCTTCCGGATCTTTCTCCGCTTTGTCGAGTTGCTGAGTAAAATCACTGAAGAAGTTGTCGAGCACGCCTTTCCATTCGATTTCGTGATTCGCGACCTGGTCGAGGCTGTTTTCCATCTGCGCGGTGAAATCGTAGTTCATCAGCTCGCGGAAATTCTCTTCCAGACGATCGGTGACAATCTCACCCATTTTTTCCGCATAGAAGCGACGGTTTTCCACCCGCACGTAGCCACGATCCTGAATGGTCGAAATGATCGACGCATAGGTCGACGGACGGCCAATTCCGCGTTTTTCCAGCTCTTTCACCAGCGAGGCTTCGCTGAAGCGCGCCGGTGGCTTGGTGAAGTGTTGAGCCGGGATCAGTTCAACCAGAGACAGCGCATCACCTTTATTCACCGCCGGCAGCGTCCGGTCTTCATCACCTTTACGCAACGCGGGCATCACTTTCGTCCAGCCGTCGAAGCGCAGAATACGACCGCGCGCCTTCAGACGAAAATCACCCGCACCCACGGTTAGGGTGGTGGAATCGTACTGCGCCGGGGTCATCTGACAGGCGACAAACTGACGCCAGATCAGCTGATACAGTTTTTGCGCGTCGGCTTCCATATCCTTCAGCGTTTCCGCCAGCACGGAGACGTCGGAAGGACGAATCGCTTCGTGGGCTTCCTGCGAATTTTCTTTGCTGGCGTACTGATTCGGACTTTCCGGCAGATATTTCTTGCCGAAATTGTCGCCGATGTAACCGCGCACCATATTCACGGCATCCTGACTCAGGTTGGTCGAGTCGGTACGCATATAGGTGATGTAGCCCGCTTCGTACAAACGCTGCGCCATCATCATGGTCTTTTTCACGCCAAAACCGAGACGCGTGCTGGCCGCCTGTTGCAGCGTGGAGGTGATAAACGGCGCGCCCGGCTTGCTGCTGGTCGGCTTGTCTTCACGTTCCAGAACGCTGTAGCGCGCTTTCTCCAGCAGGCTTACCGCCGCAAGCGTCTGCTCACGGTTTTCCGGACGAAACGGCTTGTCGTTCTGATGGGTCACCTGCAAAGGCAGCGCATCGCCGGAAGGCGTGGTGGTATTGGCATCAATTTCCCAGAACTCTTCCGGTACAAACGCTTTAATCTCGCGCTCACGCTCAACGACCAGACGCACCGCCACGGACTGAACGCGACCGGCTGACAGACCGCGAGCAATTTTTTTCCACAACAGCGGCGAGACCATATAGCCCACCACGCGATCCATAAAGCGACGTGCCTGCTGAGCGTTAACCCGGTCAATGTTCAGTTCGCCCGGCTTTTCAAACGCCTGACGAATCGCATTCTTGGTAATTTCGTTAAACACCACGCGACTGTAACGCGTGTCATCACCCCCGATCACTTCCCGCAGGTGCCATGCAATGGCTTCCCCTTCGCGGTCAAGGTCGGTTGCGAGATAGATGTGGTCGGCCTTTTCAGCCAGTTGTTTCAGTTCAGAGACGACCTTCTCTTTACCGGGCAGCACTTCATAGTGCGCATCCCAGTTGTGCCACGGGTCAACGCCCATACGGTTGACGAGCGCGCCACGTTCATCCTTTTTGGGCTTTTTAGCCGTTTTGGTGGAGGTAGAGTCGGCGCTCTTTTTAGCTGCTGAGCCACTGGTCGGCAAGTCACGGATATGACCGACGCTGGACTTAACCACGTAGTCATTACCCAGATACTTGTTGATCGTTTTGGCTTTTGCCGGGGACTCAACGATGACAAGAGCTTTACCCATATTCACCTTTACCTAAATTGATTCTTCCAGGAATGCGTCGCACGTTGATACACCATCCACTGGCGACGAGCCACGGATATGGTCCCTGCGTCTGCGGATATCAACCCCTTGTACTGACTCTGTACACTAAATAGCCAGGTGACTGAGTTGACAGGTTTTTTCGCACAGAGGCGCTATAGCACGACGGAATTTCGGTCGAATGTCAAGCAAATCTGTTGCCTGGTTGACGAAAGCGTCACACTGTACCTGATAAAATTCGTTACGCAACTTTATTAGCATGCAAAACTAAATCCTGCCAGTCAGCAAAGGTTGACAACCCCTTGTACACACTGAGGGAATATTTGCCCAAAAGAGTCGGTCGGCGTAGACTAATGCCCTTGTTTAAGGAGTAAAAAATGCGCAAAGAGACACAACCTATCGATCGCGAAACGCTGTTGATTGAAGCCAACAAAATCATTCGTGAGCATGAAGATACGCTGGCGGGCATTGTTGCCACCGGTGTGACCCAGCGAAATGGGGTGTTGGTCTTCAGTGGGGATTACTTTTTAGACGAGCAAGGTTTACCCACGCCAAAGAGCACTGCCGTGTTCAATATGTTTAAACATCTGGCGCATGTACTTTCTGAAAAGTATCACCTGATTGATTAAAGCAAAAACGCGAGGCCTTGGAGCCTCGCGTTTTTCATTAATACCGTCTCTTACATCAACGGTTTTTGTCCGCGCTGCCACCAGCGCAGGAGCAGCCGATCGGCACTTTCCGCGGCACTGCCTGTCACCCGATCGACCAGTTTCTTCCGTTGCAGATAGCGAACGTTCAGTACCTCTCGTCCTTCCATCAGCCCAAGGATCACCTCGTCGCTGGTATTTATCTCATCAATGAGCCCTTTCTCCAGCGCCTGCTGTCCGTACCAGTGTTCACCCGTCGCAACCTGTTCAATGTCCAGAGTCGGACGCATACGATGGACAAAATCTTTAAACAGGTGATGGGTTTCGTTTAAATCCTCACGAAACTTCTGCCTCCCTTCTTCGGTGTTCTCACCCAGCAGCGTCAGCGTCCGTTTGTACTGTCCGGCGGTATGCAACTCGATATCGATATCCTTGCCTTTCAGGAAACGGTTGAAGTTGGGGATCTGCGCAACCACGCCAATCGAACCGACAATCGCGAAGGGTGCGGAGACAATTTTGTCCGCCACACAGGCCATCATGTAACCGCCACTCGCCGCGACTTTATCCACGGTCACGGTCAACGGGATCTTTTTATCGCGTAAGCGTTGCAGTTGTGATGCGGCAAGGCCGTAGCCGTGCACAACGCCACCAGGGCTTTCCAGACGCACCACCACCTGGTCCTGCGGTTTCACCACCGCCAGTACGGCCGTCACCTCTTCACGCAGTGAACTGACCTCGTGGGCATCCATACTGCCTTTGAAATCCAGCACCCAGACGCGCGGTTTATCCGACGTGTCGCTGTCGCCCCGTTTGGCTTTTACTTTGGCGGCTTTCACTTCCTGCTTATGCTTTTTCTTTTGCGCTTTATGCCAGAGTTTCTGTTGATGGCTATCGAGAAGCGCCATCGCCAGTTCATCCTTCATTTCTTTATATTGTTCGCTGAGGTTGGTAACCCGCAGTTCGCCACGCTGGCGCTTACGTTGGGCAACATTCACGATAATGGTGGCAATCGCCGCGATAGCCAGCACAACGGTCACGATTTTTGCTAAAAACAAGCCATATTCAGACAACAATTCCACACGTCCCACCTTGGTTAAACAACTTAGCGTCGGCTCAGTGTACATCAGGTGTAATGCGTCGTCTCGCGGGATATGCGGATGGATAAAAGTATGACAAAGTGTTCATTTTAGGGCGTTATCGCCGTTGGCTGATTGAAATTGAGTCCTGTTTCAGGCATAAACCCGACACACCAACGAGAAGCAGAGCGACCAGGCATGTCGCCGAGGAGTCCCCATGCATTATCAACCGAAACAAGACCTTCTGCAGGAGCGCATTATTCTGGTGACCGGCGCCAGCGACGGCATTGGCCGTGAAGCGGCCCTGACCTACGCTCGCTACGGTGCCAACGTCATTTTGCTCGGCCGTAATGATGAGAAATTGCGCCACGTCGCCGACAGCATTACCCAGCAAACGGACCGCCAGCCGCAGTGGTTTACACTCGATCTGTTAACCTGCACCGCTGATGACTGTCATCATCTGGCGCAGCGCATCGGCGGACAGTATCCGCGACTGGACGGCGTCTTACACAATGCCGGTTTACTGGGTGACGTCTGTCCGATGATCGAGCAGGACCCGCAGGTCTGGCAACAGGTTATGCAGGTCAACGTCAATGCAACGTTTATGCTGACCCAGGCATTGCTTCCTTTATTACTTAAGTCAGATTCCGGATCGTTAGTCTTCACCTCCTCCAGCGTGGGCCAGCAGGGTCGTGCTAACTGGGGCGCCTACGCGGCCTCTAAATTTGCTACCGAAGGCATGATGCAGGTGCTGGCAGATGAGTACCAAAACCGTCCGCTACGCGTGAATTGCATCAATCCGGGCGGCACCCGTACCGGGATGCGCGCCAACGCCTTTCCAACGGAAGATCCGCAAAAACTCAAAACACCCGCCGATATTATGCCGTTGTACCTGTGGCTAATGGGCGACGACAGCCGCCGCAAGACCGGCATGACCTTCGACGCCCAACCGGGCCGCAAACCAGGAATCGCCCAATGAGTGAAGAACGCTATCAACAGCGCCAGCAGCGCGTGAAGGACCGGGTTGACGCCCGGGTAGCCCAGGCCCAGGACGAACGCGGCATCGTGATTGTCTTCACCGGCAACGGGAAAGGAAAAACCACCGCCGCCTTCGGCACCGCCACTCGCGCAGTGGGACACGGTAAAAAGGTCGGCGTGGTGCAGTTTATCAAGGGGACCTGGCCCAACGGCGAGCGTAACCTGCTGGAGCCGCACGGCGTTGAATTTCAGGTGATGGCGACCGGGTTTACCTGGGAGACGCAAAACCGCGAAGCTGACACCGCAGCCTGTCTGGCTGTATGGGATCACGGCAAACGCATGCTTGCCGATCCGCAACTGGATATGGTGGTGCTGGACGAACTGACTTATATGGTGGCATACGACTATCTGCCGCTTGAAGAGGTGATTAACGCGCTGAATGCGCGCCCGTCTCACCAGACGGTGATCATCACCGGTCGCGGCTGCCATCGGGATATTCTCGAACTGGCCGATACCGTCAGTGAACTGCGTCCGGTTAAACATGCCTTTGAGGCCGGGGTCAAAGCCCAGATGGGGATTGACTATTAAAAAAGGCCCCTTGGGGCCTTTTAGCAATTACGGGATAGCGGATTAACCGTTGTTATTACGACCGCCTGCACGGCGACCGCCGCTCACCTGGCTGTGACGCTTCACGGCACGGCGAATCTGATTTGCCTTCATGCGGCGACGATCTTTCTCTACCGCCACTTTCGAGGTGGTTTCCGGCTCCAGTTCCACCAGCTCACGCAGATAGTTGGTCTGGGCGAGATCCAGTTCCGTCCAGCCGCCGCGCGGCAGACCTTTCGGCAACGGAATATCACCGTAGCGTACGCGAATCAGACGGCTTACCTGCACGCCAACGGCTTCCCACAGGCGACGCACTTCACGGTTGCGCCCTTCGGTCAGGGTGACGTTGTACCACTGGTTGATCCCTTCACCACCGCTGAACTTGATGGTCTTGAACGCTGCCGGACCGTCTTCCAGCTGCACGCCACGGCTCAGATCGCGCAGTTTAGCATCGTCAACCTGGCCAAAGACGCGCACCGCGTATTCACGTTCAACTTCACGGCTCGGATGCATCAGGCGGTTTGCCAGTTCACCATCGGTAGTGAACAGCAGCAGACCGCAGGTATTAACGTCCAGACGCCCTACCGCAATCCAGCGAGCACCGCGCAGTTTCGGTAAGCGATCAAACACCGTAGGACGACCTTCCGGGTCGTTACGCGTGCACAGTTCACCTTCCGGCTTGTAATAGGCCAGAACGCGACAAATTTGTTCCGCCGACTCTTTCACCGAAATCAGGTGACCGTCGATACGAATTTTCAGGCCGGGAGTCACTTCAACGCGATCGCCCAGCGTGGCAATTTTGCCGTCTACGCTGACGCGACCTGCTGCAATGATGGATTCAATTTCACGGCGGGAGCCGTGGCCAGCGCGCGCCAGCACTTTCTGTAACTTTTCGCTCATAGAGCTTCCTTTAGCTGTCGCCTTCACAGGCGTCGAACAGGAGAATCAACGGCGCTTCTCAGCGCCATTTTAAGGCCGCGTAGTATACAGAGTTGCGTCCTTATAAGAAAGGTTTAACGTCTCCGACGCCTTCACGCAAGACAACCGGAGAATCATCGGTTAAATCAATCACCGTTGTGGGTTGCTGGCCCAGATAACCGCCATGAATAATCAGGTCCACCTGCTTTTCCAGTCGATCTTTAATTTCTTCCGGATCGGACTCGGTAAAATCACTGCCTGGCAGCATCAGCGAGGTAGAGAGCATCGGCTCGCCCAGCGTCTGCAACAGTTCGAGCGCGATCGGGTTCGACGGCACGCGCAGACCAATGGTCTTACGTTTTTCCTGCAACAACCGACGCGGTACCTCTTTCGTCCCCTTAAGGATGAAGGTGTAGTTACCCGGCGTATTGTTCTTGATCAGGCGAAAAGCCACGTTGTCGACAAACGAATAGGTCGACAGTTCGGACAGATCGCGACACATCAGGGTGAAGTTATGTCCATCCGGCAACTGGCGAATACGGCAAATCCGTTCCATCGCGCCTTTGTCTTCAATTTTACAACCGAGCGCGTAGCCGGAGTCGGTTGGATACACAATCACCCCGCCCTTACGCACAATCTCAACCGCCTGATTGATCAGGCGCTGCTGTGGGTTATCAGGATGAATATAAAAAAACTGGCTCATACTTCCCTCACTGTGGTGTTCTGTGGCTGCTCCCACGTCTGCCAGACGCCTTCAACGCCTGCCGGCAGCCAGAGCTTGCGACCCAACTCGATCCACGGGCAAGGTTGATGAAAATCAGATCCTTGCGATGCCCATAGCAGATGCTGGCGGGCGAGCGTAGCCAGTTGCGTGCGCTCATTCGGGGACTGTTGGCACTGCGCGACTTCCATCGCATCACCACGATGTTGCGCAAAATACGCCACCAGCCTTTTCAGCCACTTAGCGCTAAGATCATACCGCCCAGGATGGGCCAGTACCGCCTTACCGCCAGAATGATGAATGACATCAATAGCTTGTTCTATTGTACACCACTGTGGCGGAACGTATCCTGTTTTCCCGCGCGCGAGATACTTTTTAAACACATCCGCCATGGTGGTCGCTTTACCACACTCCACCAGATAACGGGCGAAATGGCCACGGGTCACCGCGCCGCCATCGGCCAGGCGCAATGCCCCTTCCCATGCGCCGGTGATGTGCGCTTTTTCCAGGCGGTCAGCGATGAGCCGCGCCCGCTGCTGTCGGCGTTCCGTCTGTTGCGCCAGAAACGCGCACATCACCGGATTTTCAATATCAATATTCAGACCCACAATATGGATTTCGTGGTTTTCCCAGACCGTGGAGATCTCAACGCCAGGGATCAAATTTAGCGCAAGGCCAGAACGTGAAATTTCTTCGCTTGCCGCGGGGATCGCGGCTGTGGTGTCATGGTCGGTAATCGCCAGCGTGCCTACACGCATCTCGACGGCGCGGTGGACTAGCGCTTCTGGCGTCAGCCGTCCATCGGATGCCGTGGTGTGACTGTGCAGGTCATAAATCACTGCATAATTCGTGTCGCTCAAGGCGAACTCCCGTCTCTCAAAAATAGTCTTTCCTGCGCATCATAACGGTTCCGGCAAATTTACTGAAATCAGGTGTTGACAATAACCCATCGAACTAGTTAACTAGTACGAAAGTTCACAAGCAAAAGGGTATCGAAATGAAAGCAACGTTTGTTCTGCACGGTGGGTGGCGCACTTCCTGATTTCGGGCAGTGTATTTCGCGTGTAGATCGCCACCAGATACCCGGCCCGCCAACAGCGCGGGCTTTTTTTTGAACAAAATTAATGAGAATAACCATGCAGACATCAAAACCGACACTTGAACTCATTACCTGCGATGCCGCCTATCGCAAAAACCCGACGGAATTGTTCCACCAGGTTTGCGGCAATCGTCCGGCAACGCTGCTGCTGGAATCTGCGGATATCGACAGCAAAGACGACCTTAAAAGCCTGTTACTGGTGGATAGCGCGCTACGCATCACCGCTACCGGTGACACTGTCACTATTCAGGCCTTAACTGACAATGGCGCCGCACTGTTGACATTGCTCGATGCCGCCCTGCCCGCAGGCGTTGAAAATGAACGCCAGGACGCAGGTCGCGTGCTGCGTTTCCCGCCAGTCAGCCCATTATTAGACGAAGATGCACGCCTGTGCGCACTCTCGGTCTTTGACGCCTTCCGCCTGCTGCAGGGACTGGTGAACGTCCCGGCGCAAGAGCGCGAAGCGATGTTCTTTGGCGGTCTGTTTGCGTACGATCTGGTTGCCGGTTTTGAAGATTTACCACAGCTTGAGGCTGGCAACCGCTGCCCGGATTACTGTTTCTATCTGGCGGAAACGCTTGTGGTGATCGACCACCAGAAACAAAGCTCCCGCATTCAGGCCAGCCTGTTCAGCGACAATGACGCGGAAAAACAGCGACTCACCGCACGTCTGGCGCGTCTGAGCCAGCAGTTGACCGAACCTGCGCCGCCGTTGCCGGTCGTTTCCGTGCCACAAATGCGCTGTGAATGTAATCAGAGCGATGAAGAATTTGGCGCAGTGGTTCGTTCAATGCAGAAAGCGATCCGCGCCGGGGAAATTTTTCAGGTGGTCCCGTCCCGCCGCTTCTCACTGCCCTGCCCGTCGCCGCTGGCGGCCTATTACGTGCTGAAGAAGAGCAACCCCAGCCCGTACATGTTCTTTATGCAGGACAACGATTTCACCTTGTTTGGTGCGTCGCCGGAAAGTTCACTGAAATACGATGCCGCCAGCCGCCAGATTGAAATTTACCCGATTGCCGGTACGCGTCCTCGCGGTCGTCACGCCGATGGAACGTTAGATCGCGACCTCGACAGCCGCATTGAACTGGAGATGCGCACCGACCATAAAGAGCTTTCCGAGCATCTGATGCTGGTTGACCTGGCGCGTAACGATCTCGCCCGAATCTGTACGCCAGGCAGTCGGTACGTGGCAGACCTGACGAAGGTTGACCGTTATTCTCACGTTATGCACCTGGTCTCTCGCGTCGTCGGCGAATTACGTCACGATCTCGATGTCCTGCACGCCTACCGCGCCTGCATGAACATGGGCACGCTGAGCGGCGCACCGAAAGTGCGGGCAATGCAGTTGATTGCCGAAGCCGAGGGCCGTCGACGCGGCAGCTACGGCGGTGCAGTCGGTTACTTCACCGCGCACGGCGATCTGGATACCTGCATTGTGATTCGCTCCGCGCTGGTGGAAGACGGTATCGCCACCGTCCAGGCGGGCGCCGGTATTGTGCTCGATTCTGTTCCCCAGTCAGAAGCCGACGAAACCCGTAACAAAGCGCGCGCGGTCCTGCGTGCCATTGCCACCGCGCACCACGCACAGGAGACTTTCTGATGGCTGACATTCTGCTGCTCGACAACATCGACTCATTCACCTATAACCTGGCAGATCAGCTGCGTACCAACGGTCATAACGTGGTGATTTACCGTAACCATATTCCGGCTCAGACTCTGATTGAGCGTCTGGCCACCATGAAGAACCCGGTACTGGTGCTGTCTCCAGGCCCTGGCGTACCCAGTGAAGCAGGTTGCATGCCGGAACTGCTGACCCGTCTGCGCGGCAAGCTGCCAATTATCGGCATCTGCCTGGGCCATCAGGCGATTGTCGAAGCCTACGGCGGCTATGTCGGACAGGCAGGTGAGATCCTGCACGGTAAGGCGTCCAGCATTGAACACGATGGACAGGCTATGTTTGCCGGTCTGACGAATCCGCTGCCGGTTGCCCGCTATCACTCTCTGATCGGTAGCAATATCCCCGCCGGCCTGACCATCAACGCCCATTTTAACGGCATGGTGATGGCGGTTCGTCATGATGCCGATCGCGTGTGCGGCTTACAGTTCCACCCGGAATCCATTCTGACCACCCAGGGTGCACGTCTGCTTGAGCAGACGCTGGCCTGGGCGCAGCAGAAGCTGGAGCCGACCAATACCTTGCAGCCGATCCTCGAAAGACTGTATCAGGCACAGACCCTGAGCCAGCAGGAAAGCCACCAGTTGTTCTCCGCCGTGGTACGCGGTGAACTGAAACCGGAACAGCTGGCTGCCGCGCTGGTCAGCATGAAGATTCGCGGCGAGCATCCGAATGAGATTGCCGGTGCGGCAACCGCCTTACTGGAAAACGCTGCGCCGTTCCCCCGCCCTGATTATCTGTTCGCCGATATCGTTGGCACCGGCGGCGACGGCAGTAACAGCATTAATATTTCTACCGCCAGTGCATTTGTCGCGGCGGCATGCGGCCTGAAGGTGGCAAAACACGGCAACCGCAGCGTTTCCAGTAAATCCGGCTCATCAGACCTGCTGGCCGCCTTCGGTATCAATCTCGATATGAATGCCGACCGATCGCGTCAGGCGCTGGACGAACTGGGCGTTTGCTTCCTGTTTGCCCCGAAATATCACACCGGATTCCGTCATGCGATGCCGGTACGCCAGCAGTTAAAGACCCGTACGCTGTTCAACGTACTGGGGCCGCTGATTAACCCGGCGCATCCGCCGCTGGCGCTGATTGGCGTTTATAGCCCTGAACTGGTTTTGCCGATTGCCGAAACCCTGCGCGTGCTGGGTTACCAGCGTGCCGCGGTCGTACACAGCGGCGGAATGGATGAAGTCTCTCTGCATGCGCCGACCATTGTGGCGGAGCTACATGACGGCGAGATCAAAAGCTATCAGCTGACGGCAGATGACTTTGGCCTGACCCCTTACCACCAGGAACAACTGGCAGGCGGTACGCCGGAAGAAAACCGTGACATTCTGACACGCTTACTACAAGGTAAAGGTGACGCCGCCCATGAGGCAGCCGTTGCCGCAAACGTCGCAATGTTAATGCGACTGCATGGTGAAGAAGATCTCAAGGCTAATGCGCAAACCGTTCTCGAGGTCTTGCACAGTGGTTCCGCTTATGACCGAGTCACCGCTCTGGCGGCAAGAGGGTAAATGATGCAAACCGTTTTAGCGAAAATCGTCGCAGACAAGGCGATTTGGGTGGAAGCCCGCAAACAGCAACAACCGTTGGCCAGTTTTCAAAACGATGTCCAGCCCAGCTCGCGTCACTTTTATGACGCCTTACAGGGCGCGCGTACGGCTTTTATTCTGGAGTGTAAGAAAGCCTCCCCGTCTAAAGGCGTGATCCGCGATGATTTCGATCCGGCGCGGATTGCCGGGGTGTATAAACATTACGCCTCCGCCATTTCCGTTCTGACGGATGAGAAGTACTTCCAGGGCAGTTTTGATTTCCTGCCGATCGTGAGCCGCATCGCGCCGCAGCCGATTTTGTGTAAGGACTTTATTATCGACCCTTACCAGATTTACCTTGCGCGCCACTATCAGGCCGACGCCTGCCTGCTGATGCTTTCGGTCCTCGACGACGAGCAGTATCGCCAGCTTTCTGCCGTGGCACACAGTCTCAAAATGGGCGTGCTGACAGAAGTCAGTAATGAAGACGAACTGGAGCGCGCCATTGCGCTTGGCGCGAAAGTGGTCGGGATTAACAACCGCGACCTGCGCGACCTGTCGATTGACTTAAATCGTACGCGCCAACTGGCGCCGAAACTGGGCCAGGGTGTGACGGTGATTAGCGAATCGGGGATCAACACCTACGCTCAGGTTCGCGAGTTGAGCCATTTTGCCAATGGTTTCCTGATTGGTTCCGCACTCATGGCGCATGACGATCTTAACGCCGCCGTACGCCGTGTTCTGCTGGGCGAGAATAAGGTCTGTGGCCTGACGCGTCCGGAAGATGCCAAAGCCGCCTGCGAGTCTGGCGCGATCTATGGTGGACTGATTTTTGTTCCTTCATCACCTCGTTTTGTCAATATTGAACAGGCCCGCGAAGTGCAGTCCGCCGCCCCGCTACAGTATGTTGGCGTATTCCGCAATCACGACATCGCCGACGTCTGTGAAAAAGCTGTACAGCTTTCACTGACAGCCGTACAGCTGCATGGCCGCGAAGATCAGGCGTATGTTGATGCGCTACGCGCCTCGCTGCCTGAAAACGTACAGATCTGGAAAGCGCTGAGCGTCGGTGACACTCTCCCGGCCCGCGATTATCAGCATGTCGACAAATACGTGCTGGATAACGGCCAGGGCGGCAGCGGTCAGCGTTTTGACTGGTCGTTACTGCAAGGACAATCGCTGGATAACGTATTGCTGGCAGGCGGTCTTGGCGCGGATAACTGCGTTGAGGCTGCTAAGACTGGCTGTGCCGGTCTCGATTTTAATTCAGGTGTAGAGTCACAGCCGGGCATCAAAGATGCACGCCTTCTGGCCTCGGTATTTCAGACACTGCGCGCATATTAAGGAAAAGGACATGACAACATTGCTCAATCCCTATTTTGGTGAATTCGGTGGCATGTATGTGCCGCAGATTCTGATGCCTGCTCTGCGTCAACTGGAAGACGCGTTTGTCAGTGCGCAAAAAGATCCCGAGTTTCAGGCCCAGTTTACCGACCTGTTGAAAAACTACGCAGGGCGTCCCACCGCGTTGACCAAATGTCAGAACATCACCGCCGGGACCAATACCACGCTGTACCTGAAACGTGAAGATCTGCTGCACGGCGGCGCGCATAAAACCAACCAGGTGTTAGGTCAGGCATTGCTGGCAAAACGCATGGGTAAAACCGAGATTATTGCGGAAACGGGCGCGGGCCAGCACGGGGTAGCTTCGGCGCTCGCCAGCGCCCTGCTCGGCCTGAAATGCCGTATCTACATGGGGGCAAAAGACGTTGAGCGCCAGTCACCAAACGTCTTCCGTATGCGTCTGATGGGTGCGGAAGTGATTCCGGTTCACAGCGGTTCAGCCACGCTGAAAGACGCCTGTAACGAGGCGCTGCGTGACTGGTCTGGTAGCTACGACACCGCGCACTACATGCTCGGCACCGCTGCTGGCCCGCACCCGTTCCCGACCATCGTGCGTGAATTCCAGCGCATGATCGGTGAAGAAACCAAAGCGCAGATCCTCGAAAAAGAGGGTCGCCTGCCGGACGCGGTGATCGCCTGCGTGGGCGGCGGTTCCAACGCCATCGGGATGTTTGCCGATTTTATTAATGAGCCAAACGTTGGGCTGATTGGTGTAGAACCGGGTGGTCACGGGATTGAAACCGGTGAACATGGTGCGCCGTTGAAGCACGGTCGCGTCGGGATCTATTTTGGTATGAAAGCGCCAATGATGCAGACCGATGAGGGACAGATCGAGGAGTCCTACTCCGTCTCTGCAGGTCTGGATTTCCCGTCCGTCGGCCCACAGCATGCGTACCTGAACAGCATTGGTCGTGCCGACTACGTGTCGATCACCGATGATGAAGCGCTGGACGCCTTTAAAACGCTCTGTCTGCACGAGGGCATTATCCCGGCGCTCGAGTCGTCACACGCCCTGGCCCACGCGCTGAAAATGATGCGTGAGAATCCGGAGAAAGCGCAACTGCTGGTGGTTAACCTTTCCGGTCGTGGGGACAAAGACATTTTCACCGTACACGATATTCTGAAAGCGCGAGGGGAAATCTGATGGAACGCTATGAAAGTTTGTTTGCACAACTAAACGATCGCAAGGAAGGTGCCTTTGTTCCCTTCGTGACCCTCGGCGACCCTGGCGTTGAACAGTCGCTGAAGATTATCGATGCCCTGATTGAGGCAGGTGCAGATGCGCTGGAGTTAGGGATCCCTTTCTCCGATCCGCTCGCTGATGGCCCGACCATTCAGAGCGCCACGCTGCGCGCGTTTGCCGCTGGCGTCACGCCGACCCGTTGTTTTGAGATGCTGGCCGCCATTCGCGAAAAACATCCGACCATTCCCATTGGTCTGTTGATGTACGCGAATCTGGTATTCAGCAAAGGTATTGACGCGTTTTATGCCAAATGTGCCGAGGTCGGCGTGGATTCGGTTCTGGTCGCCGACGTGCCGGTGGAAGAGTCTGCGCCATTCCGTCAGGCGGCGCTGCGCCACAACATTGCGCCGATTTTCATCTGCCCGCCCAATGCCGATGATGACCTGCTGCGCCAGATCGCCTCTTATGGCCGGGGTTATACTTATCTGCTGTCTCGCGCAGGGGTGACAGGCGCAGAAAACCGCGCTGCGCTGCCTTTGCATCATCTGGTAGAGAAACTGAAAGAGTACAACGCCGCGCCTGCTTTACAGGGCTTTGGTATTTCCGCACCGGAGCAGGTGTCTGCCGCCATTGACGCAGGCGCCGCTGGCGCGATCTCCGGTTCCGCGATCGTCAAAATCGTTGAGAAAAATGTCGAGCAGCCTGATCAGATGCTCGCAGAACTCAAATCATTCGTCAGCAGATTAAAAGCCGCTACCCGTCAGTAATACCCAAAGACCGCCAGTCTCGCGCTGGCGGTCCCATTATTTAGCCTGCTTCATTTTGTACATCTCGCCATCTGCATACTGAATGGCATCATCAATGCCCTCAGTCACTTCGGCTACGCCCCATGAGATGGAAAGCGGCACCTGCGTCTCCTTCACGAGAAACTGATACTCTTTGATTTGCTGGGTGATACGTTCCGCGATGGCGACCGCATCGCTCGTTTTCGCCTTATACAGCACAATCACGAACTCATCTCCCCCGGTGCGAATCACCAGATCGTCACTGGTGCGGGTATTGGACAACATCCGGTTGGCAATAATCTGTAACGCTCTGTCCCCGGCAACGTGTCCCCAGGTGTCGTTAATTGCTTTGAATTTATTGCAATCAACCAACACCACCGAACTGTCAGAGAGATCCCGCCGCTTGATGATGTCGAGAATTTTACGGTTGAAACAGCCCGTCAACGAGTCGATGTAGACTTTCAGATCGCTCTCATTTAGCCAGGATTTTAACCCCATCATGATCAGTACAAAGAAGAACGGTGCCATCAGGATCAGCAACCCCGCCTGGGTGTCATGCATCGCAAACCCACTGAGCGAGATAGCGTAGTGAATGACATATTTCTCAGAGAGCACTTTGAAGGCAATTTCCGGACGCTTTTTACATTCCCCCCACAGACAAAGCGACTGCTGATTCAAAGTATTCACCAGCGAAACGTTCAGCCCATGCGGCACCTGTCCATCAAAGGCGTCGCGTAATGCCTCCTGAAGTTCCGGCTTCGCATGATCGTAAACCAGATAGCCAAGGATATGGTCGGAAATCTCAGTACGCGAGAGGTCATAAATATAACTCACGACGCTAAAGGCTTTCTCATCCGTGATTTTATCGTTATAAAAATCCGTGGAGCTTAAGGCCTTCGTTTTGACACTCTTTTCCAACAGGCGGGTATAAAAATCGACGGGAGGTAAAAAGAAGTCGGAGATATTCTGCGCCATTTGCGACGTACGATAATTAAACGCTTTGGTGTCAGTCGGCGTAAACCAGTAAAAATAGCTCGCATCCTCGGCAATAACGTAGCGATGAGCATCGAAATTTCCGGGGTTAAGCGCATTCACCCTACCGCGAATAAACTCAGCGGCGGTATACATGCACAGTGCGTTCAACGTCGGTTCACGCGCCACCATCGCGCCCGATGCGGAGTGAATGCGTTTCCTGTCGGCGTTAATTCCCCAGACCCTTCCACGAGGGAGAAATAGTGACATGGCACCACACTGATCGGCGGCTTTGATCTGCCGGTAGCGCACGCCGGTCGCATCCGCGATCATTTCATTATCATTGAAGATATCAAGCATCCGCGTTTGCAGGCGGTTCATTCCTTCATTGACTGCTGCCAGTCGCTGCTCATAAATAATAAACAAGAAAAGTGATGTAAATAGCAGCGTGGTTAGCGCTGAAATAATAAGTGCCTGTCTGTTTCTTAAACTGTCCTGCACGATTTTCACTAAGGCACCCTGAGCATCAACACGCTGTTAACACTACGTTATTCGATTTTAAGAAGGCAGTACAGGTCTCACGGGAGAATCTCGCCCTTCTGTCAGACGACTTGTGAGTAGAACCGCCCCGCTACAAATAATTTTAGTCTACCTGCGCCGCTTTACGTGGTGCGCAAACACTCAGCGTTAGCCTGTCATCAGGCTGAAAGCGCGGTTTTGATGCCTGCGTCCTCTGGGTTGTAGCACAGATCTGCGACCAGGAATATTCTTAAAGAGACAGTCTTATGATTATTTACAATGTCAACCCATCCACATAAATGTAAATTTACGTCAGTTACATTAACAGTATTAATATAACCACGCATTATGATACCCTGCGTTATTAATAGAAAAGTGAATTATAAGACGTTAAGTCGCTCATTTCTAAAGGGCAGCATTATTATTTTCTGATGGCTGTACCACATTATATTCCCCCCACGTGACAAATTCGTAACAATTTGACTATCCCGGGATAGCGACTAATTTTAGAAAGGTACCGACACTGGTCACAAATTAACAATTATGTTTACCAACGAAACAGGAGAAATAACATGGCCGAACATCGTGGTGGTTCTGGAAATTTCGCCGAGAATCGTGAGAAAGCATCAGAAGCGGGCCGTAAAGGTGGCCAACATAGCGGCGGTAATTTTAAAAATGATCCGCAACGTGCTTCTGAAGCAGGTAAAAAAGGCGGCCAAAACAGCCGTGGCGGAAATAAATCCGACAAATCGTAGACATCCTTTTGTTTTATAATTTTTAAGATTTATCGTTTACAAACGCTGCGAGTCTTTCGACTCGCAGTATCATCCCAGGAGAATAGAGATGAATATTAAAACTGTTGAAGATGTTTTTATCCACCTGCTTTCAGACACCTACAGCGCAGAAAAACAATTGACTCGGGCGTTATCGAAATTAGCCAGAGCCGCTTCCAGTGAAAAATTAAGCCAGGCATTTCAGGCACACCTTGAAGAGACACAGGGGCAAATTGAACGTATTGATCAGATCGTTGAATCCGAAGCGGGTCTTAAAGTAAAACGCATGAAGTGTGTGGCGATGGAAGGTCTGATCGAAGAGGCCAACGAGGTCATTGAGAGCACCGAGAAAAACGAAGTGCGTGACGCTGCGCTTATTGCCGCCGCACAGAAAGTTGAACACTATGAGATTGCCAGCTACGGCACTCTTGCCACTCTCGCAGAGCAACTGGGCTATCGCAAAGCAGTGAAACTGCTGAATGAAACCCTGGAAGAAGAGAAAGCAACCGATATTAAACTGACCGATTTAGCCATCGGCAACGTGAATAAGAAAGCGCAAAATAAATCCTGAATTATTTTTACCCTGGTTATTAAATATCCGCTTTTAATTAATTCATTCCCAGAGGACATTACAAATGAATGCTATCGAACATTATCATGACTGGCTTCGTGACGCCCATGCTATGGAAAAACAAGCCGAATCGATGCTGGAATCAATGGCGGGTCGTATCGATAACTATCCTGATCTACGCTCGAGAATTGAGCAACATATTAGCGAAACCAAACATCAAATTACGATTCTGGAAGAGATCCTCGACCGCAATAATATCTCACGTTCTGTCATTAAAGATTCGATGAGTAAAATGGCGGCGCTGGGACAATCCATTGGTGGTATTTTTCCATCTGATGAAATCGTAAAAGGTTCGATCAGCGGTTATGTTTTTGAACAATTCGAAATTGCCTGCTATACCTCCCTGCTTGCTGCGGCGCAAAAAGCAGGCGATACCGCCTCAATTCCGGCTATTGAATCTATTCTCAATGAAGAGAAACAAATGGCTGACTGGCTGATTAAGCATATTCCGCAAACGACGGAACAATTTTTACTGCGCTCGGAAACTGACGGCGTAGAAGCCAAAAAATAACAAATACATCAGGAGGCATAATGTTTCGACACGTTAAGCAACTTCAATATACGGTGCGAGTCAGCGAGCCTAACCCTGGTTTAGCGAATCTTTTGCTGGAGCAATTTGGCGGCCCACAGGGCGAACTGGCTGCGGCATGTCGTTACTTCACTCAGGGCCTGGGTGATGATGATGCTGGACGCAAAGAGATGCTGATGGACATTGCGACCGAAGAACTGAGTCACCTTGAAATCATCGGCTCCCTTGTCGGGATGCTGAATAAAGGGGCCAAAGGCGCATTGGCTGAGGGGACGGAAAATGAAGCCGAACTGTACCGATCCTTAACGGCAAATGGGAATGACAGCCATATCACCTCGCTGCTGTATGGCGGCGGTCCGGCCCTCACTAACTCCGCCGGTGTGCCCTGGACTGCGGCGTATATCGATACGATTGGCGAAGTGACAGCCGATTTACGCTCCAATATCGCAGCTGAAGC
Organism: Citrobacter amalonaticus; assembly: GCF_018323885.1. Lineage (NCBI taxonomy): Bacteria > Pseudomonadati > Pseudomonadota > Gammaproteobacteria > Enterobacterales > Enterobacteriaceae > Citrobacter > Citrobacter amalonaticus. The sequence continues at coordinate 2,539,018 of NZ_AP024585.1, forward strand.
ACGCGCTAAAATCATCTACGAACGCCTGATCAACGTAACGGACGATCCCGGTGTTAAGGATGCACTGGCATTTTTGATGACGCGCGAAGCGGCACACCAGCTCTCCTTTGAAAAGGCGCTCTACTCTATTCGTAATAATTTTCCGCCGGGCAAATTGCCGCCGGTCGAGCAATACACGAATGTGTATTACAACATGTCGCAAGGCGACGATCCGCGTGGAAGCTGGAACAGCGATGACTATTTCGATTATGTTGCCGATCCGCAGCCTGCCGTGGATGGCGGAGATGGCCTGGCGACCGTCAAACTGACCAAAGAGCAACAGGCGATGGTCAAAGCCATGGCGAAAAGGACCCAGTCCGATCCGAACGCAGACCCATTAACCGGCGCTGAGCTGGGTGATGGCGAACCAAAGGACAAAGCATAAGCAGATATAGCGATAAAACCGTGTGTGTCATGTCCCTGTTGACCCCGTAAATACGGGGTCTTTTTTTAGGCCAATCAGAAACGGTAACCGGCAGAGAACATAAATACCCACGGGTCGAGGCGGATGTTGTCGTTGTAACGACCTTCCGGCAGTACGGCGCCGTTAGATTTATATTTGGCTTCGGTATCAATATCCATGTACCACACTGACATGTTGATCAGCCAGTCGCGGTTGATGAGATAATCCAGACCGACTTGCCCTGCCACACCCCACGAGTCTTTCAGACTAAGATCGGACAGCCCTGCATTCTGACCATCATCATTGAATTTCGTGTCGAAAAAGGTGGTGTAGTTAACGCCTGCGCCAACATAAGGACGCAGTTTGCTGCTGGAATCACCGAAATACCACTGCGCCATCAGGGTTGGCGGCAGGTGATGAACGGTGGCGATATCACCGGTCGCCTGCGTGCCTACTTTATGGCGGAATGGCGTTGCCGCCAGCAGTTCAACACCGATGTTATCGGTCGCCATATAAGTGAATGTCAAACCTAACTGCGTGTTGTTACTGACATTAAAGCCGCCTAAATGGCCTAACGTTCCATCCGCACCTTCCGTCGGTCTTACCGTCGCCGAACCGGCACGAATAAAGAACTCGCCAGCTTCATGCGCGTAAACGCTGCCAGAGAGAAGTGTACATACTGCCAACGCCGCCACTGTTAATTTTTTCATATCCGCTCCATCGTTATGGTTATAAATACGTTACAAATATACCTACATTGGAGTAATAAGTGATCTCTCCAGGGTCACATTCGACTATCAAATTCAATGTTTGGTGATCCAGATTAAAGTAGAAGTGGTATTAAAAATACAATTATTGGAATCAGATCAATTTTTAATATTTCCATGATGAATGCATTTCTTGCGTTTTTTGCGTTTGTTAAAACTGACTCCCCGTAGATTTGTTGAGCAAATTACTCTGGCTTTACAAAGATATGCTTTTCCATACACCCCTTGATGCTGCCACTGCGCAGTTATCCAGGGTACAATTGCATGCTTAACAACACCTGCAGAACTCAAGGAGAGTGCATGTCTATCACGGCGAAATCTGTATACCGTGACACCGGGAATTTTTTCCGTAATCAATTTTTAACCATCCTGCTGATCTCGCTGCTGTGCGCGTTCATAACGGTGGTATTAGGGCATGCCTTCTCACCCAGCGATGCGCAGATTGCGCAACTGAGTGAAGGGGATCATCTTGAAGGAAGCGTAGGCTTGTTCGAACTGGTGCAAAACATGACGCCGGAGCAGCAGCAGATCCTGTTGCGCGCCTCGGCAGCGTCTACCTTTTCAGGACTGATTGGTAATGCCGTCCTGGCCGGTGGCGTTCTGCTGATGATTCAGTTAATTTCAGCCGGTCATCGCGTCAGCGCCCTGCGCGCGATCGGTGCCAGTGCGCCGATCCTGCCGCGTCTGTTCATCCTGATTTTACTGACGACCCTGCTGGTACAGCTCGGGATTATGCTGGTCGTGGTACCAGGCATCCTGTTGGCAATCCTGCTGGCGCTTGCGCCGATTATGCTGGTTCAGGATAAAATGGGTGTATTCGCCGCAATGCGCAACAGTATGCGTCTGGCGTGGTCTAATATGCGACTGGTCGCCCCGGCGGTGATGGGCTGGCTGCTGGCAAAAACGCTACTGTTGCTGTTTGCCTCCAGCTTTGCTGCGCTTGACCCTAACGTTGGCGCCGTTATCGCGAATACGTTGAGCAATCTGATCTCCGCCATATTGCTCATCTACCTGTTCCGTCTGTATATGTTGATTCGCCAATAACCCTGTCTGCGTCGCCGGCAGTAATGCCCGACGCGTTTGATTACGGAATCGAAGAATGAAGCAGTTTCTTGATTTTTTACCGCTGGTTGTCTTCTTTGTTTTTTACAAAGTGTACGACATCTATGCGGCCACCTCGGCGCTCATTGTCGCAACGGCAATCGTGCTCATCTACAGCTGGGTTCGCTATCGCAAAGTTGAAAAAATGGCGCTGATCACTTTTGTTCTGGTGGCCGTGTTCGGCGGGTTAACCCTCTTCTTCCATAATGATGAGTTTATTAAATGGAAAGTGACGGTGATTTACGGCCTGTTTGCCGGTGCGCTTCTGGTTAGCCAGTGGATCATGAAAAAGCCGCTGATCCAGCGCATGCTGGGTAAAGAACTGACGCTACCACAGCCGGTCTGGTCTAAGCTCAACCTCGCGTGGGCCATCTTCTTTATTCTGTGTGGGCTTGCCAATATCTACATCGCCTTCTGGCTACCGCAAAATATCTGGGTGAACTTTAAGGTATTCGGCCTCACCGCCTTGACGCTGATCTTTACCCTGTTGAGTGGTGTTTATATCTATCGCCATCTCCCGCAAGAAGACAAATCGTAAATGCTCATCCAACCAGGCCCATGGGCCTGGTTTTGCTTTCTGCACAATCCCTGCCGTACTCGCCCTAAATTGCCTGAATCGTGAAGATATTATGGAGATTGCCTTCACAACATTGAAATGAGAATAATTATCATTGATATTCCGTATCGAATTTTTACAATTGGGATGTCAGTTGATGAATACGATAACAAAAATTTCTCCACGCCCTCTGGCGCTTTTGATTGCCACAGCATTAAGCGGAAATGCATTCGCCGCAGACGACGTTCTGAACGACGGTGAAACGATGGTCGTCCAGGCCACCGCCGAAGAAGCTCTCAAACAACAACCCGGTGTTTCTATTATCACCGCCAAAGACATTGAAAAATCCCCACCGGTCAACGACCTCTCCGATATTATTCGCACCATGCCCGGTGTGAACCTGACGGGCAACAGCGCCAGCGGCAGTCGGGGAAATAACCGTCAGATTGATATTCGCGGCATGGGTCCGGAAAACACGCTGATCCTGATTGACGGCGTACCGGTCACCTCGCGAAACTCGGTGCGCTATAGCTGGCGCGGGGAGCGTGATACCCGTGGTGACACAAACTGGGTACCGGCAGAGATGGTCGAGCGTATTGAGGTGCTGCGCGGCCCGGCAGCGGCACGTTACGGTTCCGGCGCGGCGGGTGGCGTCGTAAATATCATCACTAAACGGCCAACGAACGACTGGCATGGCTCGCTGTCTCTTTATACCAACCAGCCCGAGAACAGCAAAGAAGGTGCCACCAGGCGAGCGAACGTCAATCTGAGCGGCCCGCTCATTGACGATGTTCTCACCATGCGTTTGTATGGCAACATCAACAAAACTGACGCCGATGCGGCGGATATCAATACCCGGCAAAATGGATCCTATGCCGCAGGGCACGAAGGGGTGCGCAATAAAGACATCAACGCCCTGCTCTCCTGGAAACTGACGCCACAGCAAATTGTCGATTTTGACTACAGCTACAATCGTCAGGGCAATATCTATGCCGGGGATACCCAGTATAGCAACGCTAACGTCAGTCCTGACGGGCTGGTCAGTACCCTTTACGGCGATGAAACCAACCGGATGTATCGTCAGTCGTGGGGGCTGACGCATAACGGCATCTGGGACTGGGGGCAGTCTACATTCGGCGTCTACTACGAAAAAACCAATAACACCCGAATGCAGGAAGGCTCGACCGGTAAAGTGGAAGGGATGATCAATAACACCGAATACGCCACCAGCCGCCTGGAATCTTATCGTTCTTCCGGAGAACTCAACATCCCTGTCTTCTGGCTGGTTGATCAAACCCTGACGGTGGGTGCGGAGTGGAACCGTGACGAACTCAACGATCCGGCGTCTATGCAGGCCACCAGCGCATCCGGCGTGCAGATTGGCAATGTCTCCGGTGACGCCTCCAGTCGCAGTTCCAAAAATAGCGCCACGCTCACCGGTATATATCTGGAAGATAATATCGAAGCGCGGCCTGGCACGGATATTATTCCGGGGATCCGTTTTGACTATCACGACGAATTTGGCAGCAACTGGAGCCCCAGTCTGAATATGTCGCAGGAACTGGGCGATCTGTTTAAGCTGAAAGCCGGGATTGCGCGCGTCTTTAAAGCGCCAAACCTGTATCAGTCCAGCGAGGGATATTTGCTCTCCACGCGCGGCAACGGGTGTCCGAATACTATCGCCACCGGCAGTTGTTATCTGCTGGGTAATCCGGATCTGGACCCGGAAATCAGTATTAACAAAGAGATCGGCCTGGAATTTAATTACGCTGGGTGGGATGCGGGAATCACCTGGTTCCGTAATGACTATAAGAATAAAATCGTCGCCGGGACCGATATTATCGGTTACGCCTCCAACGGAAATAACATCCTGCAATGGGAAAATGGTGGCAAAGCGATTGTCGAAGGTCTGGAAGGTAACGTGGTGATTCCGCTGGTGCCGGAAACGTTAAGCTGGCGCACAAACGCGACGTATATGATCAAATCAGAGAACAAGGACACCGGTAACCCGCTCTCCGTGATCCCGAAATACACCATTAATACCCTGCTCGACTGGCAGGTGAACGACAAGCTTTCCACGCAGCTACAGTGGACGCAGTACGGTCGACAAAAACCGCGCGAGTATGCTGAAACGCGCAACGAAACGGGTGCCATGTCGGATAAGGAGATAGGTGCCTACGCGGTTGTCGGACTCGGCGCTAATTACCAGATGACGAAAAACTTGCGCCTGAATGCCGGGATCAGTAACCTCTTCGACAAGCGGATCTATCGTGAAAACGATGGTGCCTCAACCTACAACGAACCCGGACGCGCTTACTATGCGGGCGTAACGATGTCATTCTAATCACCCAAACGCCCGTCTCGCGGGCGTTTCCCCTCTGTTCTCCATGCTAAAATCATAGTAGCATCGCGCCTGAAATTTTTTTCTACAGTCGGTTTTACAATGACAACAACAACTCACGCCCCGCAGGGCGAACTGGTTTTACGCACACTGGCTATGCCTGCCGATACCAATGCCAACGGTGATATTTTTGGCGGCTGGCTGATGTCGCAGATGGATATTGGCGGTGCTATTCAGGCCAAAGAGATTGCCCATGGTCGCGTGGTGACCGTCCGCGTGGAAGGAATGAGCTTTCTGCGTCCGGTTGCCGTCGGCGATGTGGTATGTTGCTACACCCGTTGCGTGAAGCGCGGAACCACTTCCGTCAGCATCAATATTGAAGTCTGGGTCAAGAAAGTGGCGTCAGAGCCAATTGGCCAGCGCTACAAAGCGACAGAGGCACTGTTTATCTACGTCGCGGTAGATCCAGACGGTAAACCCCGCCCGCTACCGGTAGAATAAATACAAAAAAGCCTCCATTACGGAGGCTTTTACGTTATCACCAGATGATCATTCGATTTGCGTGGTGCCGTTCAGACGGAAGACGATATTCACGACCAGCCCTGAACCCGGTTTACCGGCTTCATAGCGCCATCTGCGCATCGCATTCTTCACTTCACGTTCAAACATGTTAGCCGGTTGCGCTGACACGATTTGTACGTTGTCCACCCGGCCATCGGACGTAACATCAAACTTCACTTTTACCCGCCCCTCAATGCGTAATGCCTGAGCGCGCGCAGGATACTGCGGCTGGTTACGCGTTAACGCACGTGGACCTGCCGGAACGCTCACTGTCGGCTTGCTGGTTGCCGGCGCAGTGCTGGTGGCCGGACGCGAAGGCGCGGTATTCTCAAACGGCGACGCCGGACGCGGCTCGGCAGGTTTGACATCACGCTTCGGCTGCTCCTGTACCTTTTTCACCGGTTTCGGTTTGGGCTTGGGTTTAGGCTTCGGTTTCTCGATAACAACCGGCACCTCTTTGGGCGGTTCGGGAATCGGTTCCGGCTCAGGTTCAGGCTCGACAACCGGTTCCGGCGGCGGCTGGACAGCCTGCGGCGGTTCCAGGTCGGCTGGCGAAACCATCGTTACGGAGATGGGCTGCGCAGGGGCAGGCAATTCAATAACCTGATGTACCGAGGTATACAAGAGTCCCGCCACTAAAGCGCCATGAATGCCGACAGAAAGTAGCGTCGGCCAGGGAAAGCGACGAGGTAAATCAAGGGTCATTGAAGTCATAATCGTTTCAGTTGAAAAACCAGGCCCCAATTTTAAATGCAAATAGCAATCATATTCAATAAGCCATCGCCATAAGCGCCATTTTTCTCCTAAAAATTCCCTGACAATTGTACGGCCTTAACAAGGCTGTCATCTTTGCGTTGCAGTAAAGAGGCCTTTCAAATAACGTATTTAGCACTTTTACCGAACAAGGAGCCCTATCCGTGCTTTATGTCATCTACGCGCAAGATAACCCGAATTCACTTGAAAAGCGTCTTTCCGTCCGCCCCGCGCATCTGGCACGACTACAGTTGCTTCACGACGAAGGACGTCTCCTGACTGCAGGCCCCATGCCAGCGGTAGATAGTAACGATCCCGGTGCGGCAGGTTTTACCGGCTCGACGGTGATTGCTGAATTTGACTCACTGGAAGAGGCGCAATCCTGGGCCGAGGCTGACCCGTATGTTGCCGCCGGGGTTTACGCGCAGGTTTCAGTGAAACCCTTTAAGAAGACGTTCTGAAAGACGTGTTCATTGGGCACCGCATGCGGTGCCCTGTTCACTCAGAGGCTATGGATCGCAAACAGCAGCGAATTACGTTGCTGATTCAGGACACATTTTCTGATTGAGTGGATCCGCATATTCCGACGCGACTGTCCTTCAAGCCAACGCGCTTTACGGCGACTGGCCTGACGCAGCATCCGCCAGCGTCCCACTTCCGTTCTACTCCGCTTCATGATACCTACTCTTACAGTGCAAGAATGGGCATTATACCCCCCACAGACAGGCAGGCTAGCGCTTTTGCCGTGTTTTTATTTGCCAGATTTATCATGACGCGTAAACTCATAACAATACGCTTTCAAAAGGATTTTTAATCTATGACAACCTTCTACACGGTGGTGAGTTGGCTGGTCATTCTGGGCTACTGGGTGCTCATTGCCGGTGTAACATTACGTATTTTAATGAAACGTCGCGCGGTTCCTTCTGCGATGGCCTGGCTGCTGATCATTTATATTCTGCCGTTGGTCGGAATTATTGCTTATTTATCCTTCGGGGAACTGCATCTGGGCAAGCGTCGGGCAGAACGCGCTCGCGCAATGTGGCCATCCACCGCAAAGTGGCTGAACGATCTTAAAGCCTGCAAACATATCTTTGCCGAAGAGAACAGCAGCGTCGCCGCTTCGCTGTTCAAACTCTGTGAGCGTCGCCAGGGCATCGCGGGGGTTAAAGGCAACCAACTCCAGTTGCTCACCGATTCTGACGATGTGATGCAGGCGCTGATCCGCGATATTCAGTTGGCACGACATAACATCGAAATGGTGTTCTATATCTGGCAACCTGGCGGTATGGCGGATCAGGTGGCGGAATCCCTGATGGCTGCCGCACGACGCGGGATCCATTGCCGACTCATGCTGGACTCTGCCGGTAGCGTCGCTTTCTTCCGCAGCCCCTGGGCGGCGATGATGCGCAACGCTGGTATCGAAGTGGTCGAAGCGCTGAAGGTTAACCTGTTCCGTGTGTTCCTGCGCCGCATGGACCTGCGTCAGCACCGCAAAATGGTGATGATTGATAACTATATTGCTTATACCGGTAGTATGAATATGGTGGATCCGCGCTTTTTCAAACAGGATGCGGGCGTCGGTCAGTGGGTGGATCTGATGGCGCGGATGGAAGGTCCGGTGGCAACCGCAATGGGCATCGTCTATTCCTGCGACTGGGAGATTGAAACCGGCAAACGCATTCTGCCTCCGCCGCCGGACGTCAACATAATGCCGTTCGAAGAGGCCAGCGGACACACAATTCATACCATCGCTTCCGGCCCAGGCTTTCCGGAAGATCTGATACACCAGGCGCTGCTGACGGCGGCTTACTCGGCGCGTGAGTATTTAATTATGACCACCCCCTACTTCGTGCCGAGCGACGATTTGCTGCATGCCATCTGTACAGCGGCGCAGCGCGGTGTGGACGTCAGTATTATTCTGCCACGCAAGAACGATTCACTCCTGGTTGGCTGGGCCAGCCGCGCCTTCTTTACCGAGCTGTTGGCGGCCGGGGTGAAAATTTATCAGTTCGAAGGCGGTCTGTTGCATACCAAGAGCGTACTGGTCGATGGTGAACTCAGTCTGGTCGGGACCGTGAATCTGGATATGCGCAGTCTGTGGCTGAATTTTGAGATCACGCTGGTGATTGATGACGTCGGATTCGGCGGCGATCTGGCGGCTGTGCAGGACGATTATATCTCCCGTTCTCGCCTGCTGGACGCGAATTTGTGGCTAAAACGCCCGCTCTGGCAGCGGATCACCGAGCGACTGTTTTACTTCTTCAGTCCGTTGCTGTAAAACGTGCCCAAGAGACGGTAAACAGGTAGTCACTATGGATATGGATCTGAACAATCGCCTGACTGAAGACGAAACGCTTGAGCAGGCTTACGATATTTTTCTCGAACTGGCGGCCGATAACCTCGACCCGGCGGACATTATTCTGTTCAACCTGCAGTTTGAGGAGCGCGGCGGCGCGGAGTTATTTGACCCGTCAGAAGACTGGCAGGATCACGTGGATTATGACCTGAACCCGGACTTCTTTGCCGAAGTGGTGATTGGTCTGGCAGACAGTGAAGACGGCGAGATCAACGATATTTTTGCCCGCGTGTTGCTGTGTCGCGAAAAAAATCACAAGCTCTGCCATATTCTCTGGCGCGAATAATCAAAGACAAGAGCCGCAATCGCGGCTCTTTTTATTTAGTCCGGCAATTTACTGCCGCAGTGGTTACAAAATTTCGCGCTATGTTCATGCTGGCTCTGCTGGCACTGTGGGCATTGGCGCTGTTGATTCCGCTTTTGAAACGCCATGCTCATATGCGTGGTGATCAACCCAGTAGGAATGGCAATCACTGAATAGCCAATCAAAATCAGGACTGATGCTACAATCCGCCCCAATGGCGTATGTGGCGAAATATCGCCATACCCAACCGTCGTGACGGTCACAATCGCCCAGTAGACCGACGCATTCAGCGTGGTGAATCCATATTCCGGTCCTTCGATGAGATACATCAGCGTGCCGAAAATAATCATCAAAATGCCGATAAACGAATAAAACAGAATCAGTTGATGCCGGGCACTCATAATCGCCCGCCAGAATACCCGTAATGAAGGCATAAAACGCAACAGCTTAAGGATCCGCAGGATACGAATGGCCCGCATAGCCCGCCAGGCAAAAACGTAATTGAGGCTGATTTCCGGCCACAGCCACATCACATACAACGGCAGAATAGTCGCTAAATCAATTAAGCCCCAGAAGCTGAAGACATATTTCGCCGGATTCGGCCAGCTCACTAAACGCAGCAAATATTCCAGCGTAAAGACCAGCGTGATGATGAGTTCAAGCCAGACAAAAATATGCCACTCATCAAGCGTCAGGTGATATTGCGTGCCAAGGCCCGATTCAATAAAAATAACCAGCACGCTCAACAGCGCGAACAGAGCACATAACCCCTCGCCCCGTCGCCCTGAGCGGGTGTTCAGATCGAACAAGCGGTGATAAATCTGCCTGCGAAGCGATGACAAGGAAAACGACACGATAACCTCTGCGAAAAGAAGGGCTGACAGTTTGTCAGCCCTTGCGATTATAGCGGGTCTACTTTAAGGCAGGAAACCGCATGCCGGAAACTGCCTTCCAGTACCGGACGCGTTTTCGCACATTCCGGGCCGGCTATCGGACAACGGGTACGGAATACACAGCCTGACGGCGGGTTAATCGGTGACGGCAATTCCCCTTCCAGTAGCTGAATCGTCTTGTTCTTTTCCAGATCGGGATCGGGAATCGGTACCGCCGACATCAGCGCTTTAGTGTAGGGATGCAGTGGGTTGTGATAGACCTCGTCATAGGTCCCCAGTTCCACGGCATGACCCAGATACATCACCAGCACGCGATCAGAGATATGTTTTACGACCGCCAGGTCATGAGCGATGAAGATCAGCGACAGCCCCATTTCCCGCTGAAGCTGCTGCAAGAGGTTGACGACCTGCGCCTGAATTGACACGTCCAACGCGGAGACCGGCTCATCGCAGATGATCAGCTTCGGCTCCAGAATCAACGCCCGGGCAATCCCGATACGCTGGCACTGACCGCCCGAAAACTCATGCGGATAGCGGTTAATCAGGTTTGGCAGTAAGCCCACCTTCATCATCATCGCTTTCACCCGATCGCGCACTTCCTGACGCGGTAATTTCGGATGATAGGTCCGCAGCGGTTCAGCGATGATTTCACCAATGGTCATGCGAGGGTTCAGCGATGCCAGCGGATCCTGGAAAATCATCTGAATATCACTGCGAACGTCCCGCCATTCATCGGGGTTCATCCCCAGCAGGTCTTTACCCAACCATGCCACCCGACCATCGGTCGCTTTTACCAGCCCGATAATGGCCCGGGCAAAGGTCGACTTCCCGCAGCCGGATTCGCCAACGACCCCCAGCGTCTCTCCTTCATACAGCCGCAGCGTCACGCCATCGACTGCCTTCAGCGTTTTTGAGGGCTGCCAGAACCACTGCTTGCCATCTTTAATATCGAAATGCACCTTCAGATCGGCGATTTCCAGGAGGACTTTACGTTTTTCATCTACAGCGTTCATGCCAGATCCTCCACCGGTTTAAAGCAGGCACGCAGGCGACCTGGACTGAACTCCTCCAGCGGCGGAGTGGTGCTACAAATCTCCATCGCATGCGGACAGCGCGGCTGGAACGGACAGCCTTTCGGCAGACGCAGTAAGTTGGGCGGGTTCCCCGGAATCGTCAGCATCTCGTCACCTTCGCCATCCAGACGCGGCACCGCATTGAGAAGACCTATCGAATAAGGATGAACGGGCTGATAAAAGACATCGCGGGCATTACCGTATTCCATCGTCCGACCGGCATACATCACCAGCACTTTGTCGCAGATCCCGGCCACCACCCCAAGATCGTGGGTAATCATGATGATGGCGGTGTTGAATTCACGCTTCAGTTCATTGAGAAGCGTCATGATTTGCGCCTGCACGGTAACATCCAGGGCGGTCGTCGGTTCGTCGGCAATCAGTAACTTCGGCCGGCACAGCAGCGCCATTGCGATCATCACGCGCTGACGCATACCGCCAGAAAATTCATGCGGGAACATTTTCATCCGCTTACGCGCTTCCGGCATTTTGACCGCATCCAGCATTCTGACCGACTCTTCAAACGCCTCCGCTTTGCTCATGCTTTTATGCAGCATCAGCACTTCCATCAGTTGCTCCCCGACACGCATGTAGGGATTCAGCGAGGTCATCGGGTCCTGAAAAATCATCGAGATTTGCTCGGCGCGCAGCTTATTCAGTTCGTACTCCGGCAGATTGAGGATCTCGCGGCCGCTAAACGTCGCCGAACCGCCTATCCGGCCATTCGCGGCCAGCAGCCCCATCAACGCAAACGCGGTCTGTGATTTACCTGAACCAGACTCACCGACGATGCCGAGGGTTTCTCCGGCGCGCAGCGTAAAGTTCAAATCATTCACCGCGGTGACATCACCGTCCGGGGTACTGAACGACACACGAAGATCTTTTACGTCCAGCAGTGCGTTAGCCCTTTGCTGCGCGAACGGCACGCCTGCAGTTTCAATTACGCTCATGGCTGCACTCCTTAACGGTCTTTCGGGTCGAGGGCATCACGCAAGCCATCGCCAATAAAGTTAAAACAGAACAACGTCACCACCAGAAAAGCGGCCGGGAACAGCAGTAGCCACGGCGACACTTCCATCGAGTTGGCGCCATCGCTCAGCAACGCGCCCCAACTGCTCAGCGGCTCCTGCGTCCCCAGCCCCAGGAAGCTGAGGAACGATTCGAACAGGATCATGCTTGGCACCAGCAAGGAGGCGTACACCACCACCACGCCCAGCACGTTAGGCACAATATGACGCAGGACGATGTTACCGGTCGACACGCCGCCCACCTGCGCGGCTTCAATAAATTCTTTCCGCTTCAGGCTCAGGGTTTGCCCGCGCACAATACGCGCCATATCCAGCCAGGAAACCATCCCGATCGCCACAAAAATCAGCAGAATATTTTGCCCGAAGAAGGTGACCAGCAGGATAACGAAGAACATAAACGGGAAGGAGTTGAGGATTTCCAGCAGGCGCATCATCACCGAGTCGATTTTGCCGCCCAGATAGCCTGAAAGCGAGCCGTACAGCGTCCCCACGACCACCGCAACGAGCGCGGCCGCGATGCCGACCATCAGCGAGATCCGCCCGCCAATCGCCACGCGCACCAGCAGGTCGCGTCCAGAGGAGTCGGTACCAAAATAGTGACCAGACTCGCTATCCGGCGCGCTGGACATCATGCCCCAGTCGGTATCGAAGTAGGTGAACTGCGACAGCATCGGTGCCAGCGTCACGAACAGCGCAATCATCACCAACACGATCAGACTGGCAACCGCAGCGCGGTTATGCATAAAACGACGGCGAGCATCCTGCCACAGGCTGCGCCCCTCGACCTCCAGCTTCTCACTGAAATTCTCCAGCGCTTCGCTGTTTTTCTTACCTAACATCATCGCGAGCTCCAGTATCAGTATCGAATTTTCGGGTCGATGACGGCATAGAGCACGTCAACAATCGCATTAAAGACAATGGTCAATGTCCCCACGAGGATCGTCAGACTGAGAACCAGCGAGTAATCGCGGTTCAGCGCGCCGTTAACAAACAGCTGACCAATCCCCGGCAAACCATAGATTGTCTCAATGACCATTGAACCTGTGATAATCCCGACAAATGCCGGTCCCATATAGGAGAGCACCGGGAGTAACGCCGGTTTCAACGCATGGCGGAAAATAATACGGCGCATCGGCAGCCCTTTCGCTCGCGCGGTGCGAATGAAGTTTGAGTGCAGCACTTCAATCATTGAGCCACGGGTGATACGCGCAATACTGGCAATATAGGCCAGTGATAACGCCACCATCGGCAGGATCATAAATTTCAGCGCCCCGCCATTCCAGCCGCCACCCGGCAGCCATTTGAGGGTGATCGCAAATATCATGACCAGCAGAGGCGCGACCACAAAGCTCGGTATTACCACCCCGGTCATCGCCACCCCCATGACCGCATAGTCCCATCGCGTGTTTTGCTTCAACGCGGCAATTACGCCAGCGCTCACCCCGAGGATCACGGCCAGAAAAAAGGCGGCAAGACCCAGTTTCGCCGATACCGGAAAACTCGAAGCGACCAGGTCGTTAACCGTATAATCTTTGTATTTAAAGGAAGGACCGAAATCACCGTGCGCCAGTTGCTTCAGATAGCTGAAATACTGGGTCATGATAGGGTCGTTAAGATGGTATTTCGCTTCAATGTTTGCCAGAACTTCTGCCGGCAGCGCGCGTTCACCGGTGAAGGGACTTCCCGGCGCAAGACGCATCATAAAGAACGAAATGGTAATAAGAATAAACAGCGTCGGAATTGCTTCCAGACAGCGGCGTAGAATAAATTTCAACATTGCCCGTACCTTCTGGCGTGTGCCTTTACACCTCTTCACGCAGAACCGCTAATGAGAGGTGTTGAGAGTCGACGAAAAAAGACACTGTGGGGCAACGTCTGCTGCCCCACCCTTTGCCATTAATGCTTGATAATATACAAATCTTTGACGTGGATATTATCCATCGGGTCTTTACCGGTATAACCACCCACCCACGGTTTCACCAGACGGGCGTTGACGTAGTAGAACACCGGCACAATCGCAGAATCTTTATCAAGCTGCTGCTCGGCTTTGCCGTAAAGCTCAGTACGCTGCTCTTCATTCGTTGCTTTCAGCGCATCGGCAAGGATCTTGTCAAACGCCGGGCTCTTATAATGCGTCGTGTTGTTTGAGCTGTCAGACAACACCATGTTCAGGAAGGAAGTCGGTTCGTTGTAATCCGCACACCAGGCCGCACGAGAAACATCATAGTTGCCCTGATGACGCGTATCGAGGAAGGTTTTCCATTCCTGGTTTTCCAGCTTGACGTTCACACCTAAGTTTTTCTTCCAGATGGACGCCGCGGCGATAGCCAGTTTCTTGTGCAGATCGGACGTGTTATACAGCAGGTTGAAGGTCAACGGTTTATCAGCGGTATATCCGGCTTCGGCCAGTAATTTTTTCGCTTCTTCGTTACGTTTTTCCTGCGTCCAGCCAAACCATTCTGGTTCAGCCAGTTTTGCGCCGTCAGTATACGGAGGCGTGAAGCTGTATGCCGGCAGGTCGCCCTGGTTTTTCACTTTATTAACGATAATATCGCGGTCCAGCGCCAGCTTAAGCGCGGTACGCACGCGGACATCCGTAAACGGTGCTTTCTGGTTATTGATTTCGTAATAGTAGGTGCACAGATACGGGTCAACGTGAACTTCGTTCGGGATCTCTTTTTTCAGTTTCTGGAACAGTTCAATCGGCATGTTGTTATAGGTCATGTCGATTTCACCGCTGCGGTAACGGTTAACGTCTGTCACCTCTGATGCGATCGGCAGGTACGTCACCTGATTAATGACCGTTTTGGCGTTGTCCCAGTAATTAGGATTGCGCTCGAGCACGATATGCTCGTTAACCACCCAGTCTTTCAGCTTATACGCACCGTTGGTGATAATATTGGCTGGCTGAGTCCACTTCTCACCGTATTTTTCAACGGCGGCTTTAGGAACCGGGGAAACGGATGAGTGCACCAGCAGTTTGTAGAAATAAGGTACAGGCTCGCTGAGGGTCACTTCAAAGGTATTATCATCAATGGCTTTAACGCCAAGATCGGTTGGCGGTTTCTTGCCGGCAACGATGTCATCAATATTGACGATATGACCATACTGCAGATAACTGGCGTACGGGGATGCGGTATTCGGATTCGCCAGACGCTGCCAACTGTAAACAAAATCGTGAGCCGTCACCGGTGAGCCATCAGACCATTTTGCGTCTTTGCGCAGATGGAATGTCCAGACTTTAAAATCTTTATTTTCCCATTTCTCAGCCACGCCCGGAGACGGTTTACCGTCGACGTCACTGATGATTAAACCTTCAAACAGATCGCGGCTGATATTGGATTCCGGCACCCCTTCGATTTTATGCGGATCGAGAGACTGAACTTCCGAACCATTATTTCGCACCAGCGTCTGCTTTTCCGCCAGTTGCACACCTGCGGGGACGACGGCAGCTGTCGCGACATTTCCGGCGATGAGCGCAGTTAAAATTCCTGCCGCCACTAAACTTTTCTTCGTGTTGGTCATTGTGTTTGTACTCCCTCATTATAATTACTGGTTTTATCACCAGCCTGTTAATCCCGTCAGGGATCTCTGATCAGCTTCGGAGACTTTCAGCTGCCAGGTCGTTTACTGCCTGCTATCACCGACTTTATTTATTCTGGCGATTCGTTTGATCACCTTACGTCGATTCGTTATGCACCTCCCCTGTCAGGGGGCGCATGAATAGTGGCTAAACTGCTTTGTTGATATTTATTCTCATCAACGAACAATCCGCTGCAATATGAACTGTCGGAAAGTAACAAAAGCATTTATTAACCGCCAATACAATTTACAGATTTGTTAAGCAATTCTCTTTTAGAGAAAAAATTGCGTTCCGGCGGAACGTTCCGAAACAGGAAAAATGACAACAATCGCTTAGCAATCAATCAATTAGTGACACACCATTCGTCTGAGACCCTTGAGCTTTGCAACAGGCGGATAAATATACAAAAATTTAACAATTGATTATTTTTTAGCACATTCATCTGCGAGTTCATTGAATTAACTAATATCATCTCAATTATCCTTCAGCAAGCCCCGGATTGTGATGTGAGCAAAATAACAATGCAGAGCCTCGCAAAGGGACTAAAAAGACTGTTAAATCAAGGGACTTAATATCGACAGAGGCATCAGTGATTCCCGGTAAGCGGGACTGAAAGTAAGAAAGGTGACGAGACGGGATGATAAAAAAGACGGAGCCGTGAACAGCTCCGTGGGATATTTCATCTGAAAGCGAATTAGCTTAAAAGCCCTGGAAATATGGCCTTAATACCGGTGACAATAAACTCGATGCCCAGCGCCATTAAGAGTAGCCCCATAATTCGGGTAATCACGTTAATACCCGTTTGGCCCAGAACACGCACCAACCACGGTGCCATGCGGAAAAGTCCCCAACAGCACAGGGCAAAAAGCGCAATCGCCACAAAGAAGCCAAGCAGGTACATCACACTGTGATAACGCGTTCCCCACACAATGGTTGAACTGATCGCGCCGGGGCCTGCCATCAGCGGCAGCGCCAGGGGAACCACACCTACACTTTCACGGATCGCCGTTTCTGATTTTTCCTGCTTGTTCTGCTTATCCTCGCCCAGTTTGCCGCTAATCATCGACATCGCAATGGTGACCACAAGGATCCCGCCGGCGATACGAAACGAATCAATTGAGATACCGAACAGTTGCAGAATGCCGTCGCCGAGGAATAGCGAGGTCCACAGAATGATCGCAACGGACAGGTTAGCAGTGAGGTTCGTTTTGTTGCGCGCCGCCGCTGTCTGGTAGCTGGTCATACTGATGAAGACAGGAATAATCCCAACCGGGTTCACTAACGCGAACAACCCGATGAAAAATTTAAAATAAACAGGAAAATCAAACAGCGTTTGGATCACGGTTAGCTCCGAAGCGTTAGCCGTATAAAGTAAGTTAAAATAACCGGGTAAAAACCGTGCTGAAGATACGCCTTTTCACAGCACATTTCACCAGGGCAAACGTAAAATTGCTACCATTCCTGAGTGTTACTAATATGTTTTAATTATGATAATTTGAGACCCATTCACCACTACAATTACACAACACTTAGCGTTTAGGGCTAAAACGGCCTGCTGAAAGGTGTCAGCCTTGCTAAATCTTGATCCAGATCACGTAATCGCTACTCAGAAGTGAGTAACCTTGCTTACGCCACCTGGAAGTAACGCGTTAGAGTTAGATGACGCTGACGCATAAGCTCTTTTAGTAAATCAGAGCAAACTGAACGTTAAGTAACCAATTGATTTTCTGGCTGTTATACAAACTAACGCCCGCTGTCTATACTCACGTATCGAGCAGATGATTTACTAAAAAAGTTTAACATTATCAGGAGAGCATTATGGCTGTTACTAATGTCGCTGAACTTAACGCACTCGTCGAGCGCGTCAAAAAAGCCCAGCGTGAATATGCCAGTTTCACTCAAGAACAAGTTGATAAAATCTTCCGCGCCGCCGCTCTGGCTGCTGCAGATGCTCGAATTCCTCTCGCGAAGATGGCCGTTGCCGAATCCGGTATGGGTATCGTCGAAGATAAAGTGATTAAAAACCACTTTGCTTCTGAATACATCTATAACGCTTACAAAGATGAAAAAACCTGCGGCGTGCTGTCTGAAGACGACACCTTCGGGACCATCACCATTGCTGAACCAATTGGTATCATCTGCGGTATCGTACCAACCACTAACCCAACCTCTACGGCAATCTTTAAGTCTCTGATTAGCCTGAAAACCCGTAACGCGATCATCTTTTCTCCGCATCCGCGTGCAAAAGATGCTACCAACAAAGCGGCCGATATCGTACTGCAGGCTGCTATCGCTGCCGGTGCGCCGAAAGATCTGATTGGCTGGATCGATCAACCTTCCGTTGAACTGTCTAACGCACTGATGCACCATCCGGATATCAACCTGATTCTGGCGACCGGTGGTCCGGGCATGGTTAAAGCCGCATATAGCTCCGGTAAACCCGCTATCGGTGTGGGCGCAGGTAACACGCCAGTGGTTATTGATGAAACCGCTGATATCAAACGTGCAGTCGCCTCTGTACTGATGTCCAAAACCTTCGACAACGGCGTTATCTGTGCTTCTGAACAGTCTGTTGTTGTGGTTGATTCTGTTTACGATGCCGTTCGCGAACGTTTCGCCAGCCACGGCGGCTACATGCTGCAAGGCAAAGAGCTGAAAGCGGTTCAGGACGTGATCCTGAAAAATGGCGCGCTGAACGCCGCTATCGTAGGTCAGCCTGCGTACAAAATCGCTGAACTGGCAGGTTTCACTGTGCCAGAAACCACTAAGATCCTGATCGGTGAAGTGAAAGTGGTTGATGAGAGCGAACCGTTCGCTCACGAAAAACTGTCCCCGACGCTGGCGATGTACCGTGCGAAAGATTTTGAAGACGCGGTCATCAAAGCGGAGAAACTGGTGGCGATGGGCGGTATCGGTCATACCTCTTGCCTGTACACCGACCAGGACAACCAGCCGGAGCGCGTGGCTTACTTCGGTCAGATGATGAAAACCGCACGTATCCTGATCAACACCCCGGCATCTCAGGGTGGTATCGGTGACCTGTATAACTTCAAACTCGCACCTTCCCTGACTCTGGGTTGTGGTTCCTGGGGTGGTAACTCCATCTCTGAAAACGTTGGTCCGAAACACCTGATCAACAAGAAAACCGTTGCTAAGCGAGCTGAAAACATGTTGTGGCACAAACTTCCGAAATCTATCTACTTCCGCCGTGGCTCACTGCCAATCGCGCTGGATGAAGTGATTACTGATGGCCACAAACGTGCGCTCATCGTGACTGACCGCTTCCTGTTCAACAACGGTTATGCAGACCAGATCACCTCTGTACTGAAAGCGGCTGGCGTTGAAACTGAAGTGTTCTTTGAAGTGGAAGCGGACCCGACGCTCTCTGTTGTCCGTAAAGGTGCAGAGCTGGCAAACTCCTTCAAACCTGACGTGATCATTGCGCTGGGTGGCGGTTCCCCGATGGACGCCGCGAAAATCATGTGGGTGATGTACGAACATCCGGAAACTCACTTCGAAGAACTGGCGTTGCGCTTTATGGACATCCGTAAACGTATCTACAAGTTCCCGAAAATGGGTGTCAAAGCGAAAATGATTGCGGTCACCACCACTTCTGGTACCGGTTCTGAAGTAACTCCGTTTGCGGTTGTTACTGACGATGCGACCGGTCAGAAATACCCGCTGGCTGACTACGCCCTGACCCCGGATATGGCAATTGTCGATGCTAACCTGGTCATGGACATGCCGAAGTCCCTGTGTGCCTTCGGTGGTCTGGATGCCGTCACTCACGCCCTGGAAGCTTACGTTTCCGTACTGGCTTCTGAGTTCTCTGATGGTCAGGCACTGCAAGCGCTGAAACTGCTGAAAGAAAACCTGCCGGCGTCTTACAACGAAGGGTCTAAAAACCCGGTCGCCCGTGAACGTGTTCACAGTGCAGCCACTATCGCCGGTATCGCGTTTGCGAACGCCTTCCTCGGCGTGTGTCACTCCATGGCGCACAAACTGGGCTCACAGTTCCACATTCCGCATGGTCTGGCGAACGCCCTGTTGATCAGCAACGTTATTCGCTACAACGCGAACGACAACCCGACCAAACAGACTGCCTTCAGCCAGTATGACCGTCCGCAGGCACGCCGTCGTTATGCTGAAATCGCAGACCATCTGGGTCTGAGCGCACCGGGCGACCGTACTGCTGCGAAGATTGAGAAACTGCTGGCATGGCTGGAAAGCCTGAAAGCTGAACTGGGTATTCCGAAGTCAATCCGTGAAGCAGGCGTTCAGGAAGCTGACTTCCTGGCTCACGTTGACAAGCTGTCTGAAGATGCATTCGATGACCAGTGCACCGGCGCTAACCCGCGCTACCCGCTGATCTCCGAACTGAAACAGATCCTGCTGGATACCTTCTACGGTCGTGAGTTCTCTGAAGGCACCCCGGCGGCGAAAGAAGTTGCCGCTGCTCCGAAAGCAGAGAAAAAAGCAAAGAAATCTGCGTAATTCTCGCTGAACTGTTACAACGTAAAAGCGGCCTCTGATGAGGCCGCTTTTTTATCTCCGAAATCCGTCTCTGTTGTCGCCCCACGGTCGGGTCTGTAAACGGTTCAGCGCGTCGCTAAGCGTTTATCAGTAGGTAAAATTAGTCGTGGCTATGGCGTTCCTGTATCGCCGTCAGAGAGCCCTCCTCCAGCGCTTCCTTATAATGCTTACGACAGACCGAGACATACCGCTCGTTGCCGCCAATAACTACCTGCTCGCCTTCATTGTAGGGTCTGCCCGCCTGATCAAGACGCAACACCATACTTGCTTTACGCCCGCAGAAGCAGATCGTTTTTAATTCCACCAGCTTATCTGACCACGCCAACAGGTATTGGCTACCCACAAATAGTTCACCGCGAAAATCAGTGCGTAATCCGTAGCACAACACCGGAATATCCAGTTGATCAACAACTTCCGATAATTCATAAACCTGCTGCCGGGTTAAAAACTGACATTCATCCACCAGCACGCAATGAATAGGTTGACGCGCATTATCGGCTGCAATCTCTTCATACAACGATGAATTCTGGTTAAACAATTTGGCGGGAGAAGACAACCCGATACGCGAACTCACTTTCCCCGCACCATAACGATCGTCTATTTCCGCGGTATATACGACAGTACGCATCCCGCGTTCCTGGTAATTGTATGAAGATTGCAGTAAGGCTGTCGACTTACCTGCATTCATTGCTGAATAGTAGAAATATAGCTGTGCCATCGGCCACAGACCCTCACCAAAGTGAAATAAAGACGGGGCGCAGTGTAGCATAATTTCAATCGTTATCGGTGCCAGGTTCTGTTCTCGTTGGCTATATCCTCCGCCTCCCCCTCCCGGCGCGAGAAAAATCTGTAGGGCCGAATGTACGGAAAATACGAATTAACAATTGAACAAACAATGCGCGGCGGCTCCCATTCTTGTCGTAATGTGCGTTTGATATTCATCAACGCTGCTTATCAACGCTGACCTAATGGAAACCCTGAACTTATTGTTACTGTTCTACATAACTGTTGCGAAGTAATAGACTGTGCTCATCAACAAAACTAATACAAAAGGTTGAAATCACTACAATGAATGTCTATTTCATCATGTGAAAATGTGACCTGAATCCGGATGTTCTCGCCTGAAAAAAGGAGTAACCGCTCAGCCAATAAGCCTTTTTTTGTGCGTTCCTTCAAGAAAAATTTAAGTTCGGATATTTATTGCAGGCAAAAAATAAAGGGCAATTTTGAATTCCTTACATTCCTGGCTATTGCACATCTGAATTTAACGCTCTATTATTAGCTCAACAAACCACCCCCAATATAAGTTTGAGATTACTACAATGAGCGAAGCACTTAAAATTCTGAACAACATCCGTACTCTTCGTGCGCAGGCAAGAGAATGTACCCTTGAGACGCTGGAAGAAATGCTGGAAAAATTAGAAGTTGTTGTTAACGAACGTCGTGAAGAAGAAAGCGCGGCAGCCGCTGAAGTTGAAGAGCGCACTCGTAAACTGCAACAATATCGTGAAATGCTGATTGCTGACGGTATTGATCCGAATGAACTGCTGAATAGCATGGCGGCGGTTAAATCCGGTACCAAAGCTAAACGTGCAGCGCGTCCGGCTAAATATAGCTACGTTGACGAAAACGGTGAAACTAAAACCTGGACTGGTCAGGGTCGTACTCCGGCAGTGATCAAGAAAGCAATGGAAGAGCAAGGTAAACAACTGGACGATTTCCTGATTAAGGAATAATCTGTAATCTCCTTGCTTAAAATCCCGCGCTCTGCGGGATTTTTTATGCCTGCAATCTGACGATTTCTCATCAAACGTTGGTATAAAAAAACGGCGCTGGATGTCAGCGCCGTCTCAGTTCGTTAATTATAACGTCTGGTTACTTTTTAATACCCATCTCTTCTTCGAGCCAGGCCTTAAATTCGCTACCAAGCGAATTATGTCGAATGCCATATTCCACAAACGCCTGCATATAACCTAATTTATTGCCGCAGTCGTGGCTCTTTCCTTTCATATGGTAGGCTTCAACAGTCTCTTTTTCGATCAGCATGTCAATCGCGTCAGTCAACTGAATTTCGTCACCTGCGCCTGGAGGGGTTTTCGCCAGCAGAGGCCAGATGTCCGCGCTCAACACGTAGCGGCCAACAATCGCCAGGTTTGACGGGGCGACATCGGCTTTCGGTTTCTCCACAACGCCCACCATTGGCACGCTCTCACCTGGTGCCAGCGGTACGCCTTTACAGTCAACCACACCGTATGCGGTCACATCCGCGACCGGTTCAACCATAATCTGGCTATTTCCGGTTTCATCAAATCGACGGATCATTTCAGCCAGATTATCCTGGGATAAATCGGACTCAAACTCATCAAGAATAACGTCAGGCAAAATAACCGCGACAGGTTCATTACCAACCACGGGATGGGCGCACAATACCGCATGGCCCAGGCCTTTTGCCAGCCCCTGGCGAACCTGCATTATCGTGACGTGTGGGGGACAAATAGACTGAACTTCTTCGAGTAGCTGGCGCTTAACGCGTTTTTCCAGCATCGCTTCCAGTTCGAAACTGGTATCGAAGTGGTTTTCGATCGAATTTTTCGAGGAGTGCGTCACCAGTACAATTTCAGTGATGCCCGCAGCAATACACTCGTTTACGACATACTGAATTAATGGCTTATCAACCAGCGGCAACATCTCTTTCGGGATCGCTTTCGTCGCCGGTAACATCCTGGTTCCTAATCCCGCTACCGGGATAACGGCTTTTTTGACTTTCGTGTTAATGGCAGCCATTTAAATTCTCCTGGACTGTTCATGTATTGAACGTGTTCATCAATCTGTATCGCATCGAGTATATCAGGACTGACACAAGCCTCAGGTCCGAAAAGGATGCGTGTTCGTATAATTAAGATAAATACGTATAAGACTGGCGCAGATAGTAACACCCGCAGAGAAAGGCAGATACGGCAATTTGCATCCGCCCTCTCGATTGTTCATTCCGCAGACAACATAAGACGTAGCCGACCTCCTGCCCCCCAAATTTGACACTGCCAGGCGTCGCAGCGTTGGCTAATTTGGTTAAGGTAAGTATTACCCAACGTTCCCAGTGGAACGCCGTTACTGATCTGCACATTATGCAATCCGGTATTTAATGTCGCATTGAGTCCGGCAGAAACCAGAATCAGATTTTTAAGCTCACTGTGATAATAGCCAACTAATAGCGGAAACTGTCCGGGTAAATTGGCCTGGCGAAGCAGATGGTTGACCTGTTTCAATAATGCCCCCAGTTCCGGTAGACGCTGATTCTGATGTGCAAGTTGATCCTGTAACAGGCCATTAAATAACGCCCGCAGGAGTAACGCCGCCAGCACACCGTTGTCGCCAGCCCGGGTAACGTCCAGACAATAAAATGCGAGATCGTTATCCGAAAGCGGCGCGATATCCAGCACCAGTCCAGGCTTATCCGCCGAAACCAGTTGTCGGTAATTGACCCGGCAATGCGAAATAATCTGCTGCACCGGAGGTTGAAGTTCCTGAAGTAATTTTGCCGCGGCGGCAGGATTATCCACCATCGCATCCCAGTCGCGAAACAGGCGCTCTTCTTCTTCAACCCGGGAATTAAACATATTCGGATACAGACAGGCAAACACCGTTTCCCGCAGTCGGGTCAGGTCTTTCACCGGCTTCAGCAGGACGTCATCTACGCCAAGACGTAAAGCTTTGGCAATATCCGCCATATTTTCTGTCGCCGAGATCACCAAAATCGGCGTCTGGTCACCGCGATTACGCAAATGCTCCACCAGACTGAGGCCGTTCATTCTTGGCATTGCAAGATCGCAAATCATGAGATCGGGTGTGAAATCAGCTAAACGGTCCAGTGCTTCTATGCCATCGGCCGCCAGTGCTGTTGTCGCTCCCAAAGAGGAAAACCACGAATCCAGAAGCGAGCGGAAAACCGGCTCGTCCTCAACGATTAGAATCTGTTTTCCGACCAATGGCTGCGTCATGTTCTCTCCCCTGACTGGCTTTACTCAATAGTGGCATGCTATTGCCACACACGCCTGTCAGAATATGCTTAAGTGTAGTTAAAAATGGTGCGTCAAACGCCGGCACGCACCAGAGGTAAAAGCTCGTCCATCTTTTTCTCTACCGCTAATCGCCCTGCTTCTATGGCAGAGCTGGCGCGATGAAAATCCAGGGTGGAGATTTGTGGACAGAACGGTTGAATTAAGATATCCGGCGGGTCGCCCGCCATGCGATTACGCTTCAGACGATTTTCCAGCACCTGAATCGAGGTGGTCATGATTTCCATCGCGGTTGGCGCTGTCACCACACGGCGGGCGGTAATATTGCCCAGCCGTTCTTTCAGGCGCGCATGCCAGGAAAGTCCGTCATTATCTCCCTCCGGGCTGTCATCGCTGACGTTCAATGACAACAGATCCTGCTGCATCAAATGCGCGTCATGTTGCAGATCGACGGCAATCACAATATCCGCGCCCAGCGCGCGGGTCAGTGAGATGGGAACCGGATTAACGACGCCGCCGTCCACCAGCCAGTAGCCATTGTGAGCGACGGGCGACATCAGGCCGGGAATACTACAGGAGGCGCGAACGGCAAGATGGAGATCGCCCTCCGTAAACCATAATTCACGCCCCGTGCTGAGATTGGTCGCCACCGTCGCAAACCGACGGCTGCACTGTTCAATTTCAGCCACGGGCATGACGTTGCGATATTGATTAAAGACGCGCTCGCCGCGCAACAGTCCGCCTCGACGCCAGGAGAGATCCATCAGACGCAGGACATCCCAATAGCTGAACGAGCAGACCCACTCTTCAAGCGCGGGCAATTTGTTACAGGCGTAGGCGGCACCAACCAGCGAACCGATGGAGCACCCAGCGACGATATCAACATCAATGCCCATGTGTTTGAGGGCTTTGATGACACCAATATGGGACCAGCCTCGCGCAGCACCTGAGCCCAGCGCCAGACCTATTTTCATTTTTCTCATTTGACCGACAAACTTCCCCTGGCTTACGGGCGTAGCAACATCTCCAACGCTCAGTTAACATAGTGCTACCCTGGCTTTTTTATACGCCGTTTTTTTATCAGGGAGTTTTTTGTGTCTCAGCTTTGTCCCTGTGGTAGCGCAGTCGAGTATAGCCTATGTTGCCACCGATATCTGTCTGGCGAGCAAGTCGCACCCGATCCATTGCACCTCATGCGTTCGCGCTACTGCGCTTTTGTGATGAAAGACGCAGATTATTTGATCAGTACCTGGCATTCGGCCTGTCACGCGGCCCGTTTCCGGGATGAGATCAGTGCCGGATTTGCCACAACTGAATGGCTGGGGCTGACCGTTTTCGAACACACCGTGTCTGAGGCGGACAACACCGGTTACGTCAGTTTTGTCGCCCGTTTTCGCGAACACGAAAAACCAGGGGCGATCATTGAACGTTCTCGTTTTTTAAAAGAAAACGGTCAGTGGTACTATATCGATGGTACACGCCCGCAATTTGGACGCAACGACCCCTGCCCTTGTGGCTCAGGTAAAAAATTTAAAAAATGCTGCGGCTAGTCAATTGCCCGACAGTATTCACTCAGCAAACATCATCAACAGGATTACCGCTGCAATGCATTCTTTACAACGAAAAGTGCTTCGTACCATCTGCCCTGACCAGAAGGGGCTTATCGCGCGTATTACGAATATTTGCTACAAACATGAACTGAATATCGTGCAGAACAATGAGTTTGTAGACCACCGCACCGGTCGTTTTTTCATGCGCACCGAACTGGAAGGCATTTTTAACGACGCCACGCTGCTGGCCGATCTGGATAGCGCCTTACCGGAAGGCTCCATTCGCGAGTTGAATCCTGCCGGGCGCCGTCGCGTGGTGATTCTGGTCACCAAAGAAGCGCATTGTCTGGGCGATCTGTTAATGAAAGCCAACTATGGCGGTCTGGATGTGGATATCGCCGCCGTGATTGGTAATCACGAAACGCTGCGTTCGCTGGTCGAGCGTTTTGAAATTCCTTTCGAGCTGGTCAGTCACGAAGGATTAACCCGTGAAGAGCACGATCAGAAGATGGCGGACGCGATTGACGCGCACCAACCGGATTACGTGGTGCTGGCGAAATATATGCGCGTGCTGACACCGGAGTTTGTGGCGCGCTTCCCGAACCAGATTATTAATATTCACCACTCGTTCCTGCCAGCGTTCATCGGCGCACGCCCTTACCACCAGGCTTATGAGCGCGGGGTGAAGATCATCGGCGCGACGGCGCACTACGTGAATGACAATCTGGACGAAGGTCCGATCATCATGCAGGACGTCATCCATGTGGATCACACCTACACGGCCGAAGACATGATGCGCGCCGGGCGCGACGTCGAAAAGAACGTTCTGAGCCGCGCGTTGTATCAGGTACTTGCCCAGCGCGTGTTTGTGTACGGCAACCGGACGATTATTCTTTAATCGACTGAGAAATGAATTGGTTAGCTTTTACGCCTTTACGGGTAAAAATCAGGCAACCAGTTTATTTTTCTCGCCGGAATGCTTTACAGGGGCGCATCATTTGATATGATGCGCCCCGCTTCCCGAAATGGAAGCAGGCCAGTAAAACGCATTACCCCGTGGTGGGGTTCCCGAGCGGCCAAAGGGAGCAGACTGTAAATCTGCCGTCATCGACTTCGAAGGTTCGAATCCTTCCCCCACCACCATTCACGCTGTAAGTTCTGACAATATATTTACCCCTGGTGGGGTTCCCGAGCGGCCAAAGGGAGCAGACTGTAAATCTGCCGTCATCGACTTCGAAGGTTCGAATCCTTCCCCCACCACCATCACTTCCCTGTTATCCCTTTGCCAAATCAATTGATGTTTCCCTGTATTCTGCCCATGCGGGGAAGGATGAGAAGCTTCGATTAAGGTTCGATTCGAACGCCACCCAGCAAAACGCTACATCGGTGGCAATCTGCGCTTCACCGGCGAGCTTTTCACGATCGATGTATTACACTGCGCATGCTCGGAAAGTCCATCAAGCAAGGTATCGAGTTGATCGATGGTGCGCACCACCAGCCGGATAACGAAACAATCCTCGCCGGTCACTTTGTCGCTTTCAATACATTCGGGCATCGCCTGAATATATTTATCCACTTTATGAAGCAGGCCCGGTAAAGGCCGAACCCGTACCAGCGCCTGCAAGGTATATCCCAGCGCAGTCAGGTTTACCTGCGCGCCATATCCCTGAATGACGCCGCGCTCTTCCAGGCGTTTCACACGCTCAGCGGTACTCGGTGAAGTCAATCCTACCCGACCACTCAATACCTTTAATGACATCCGCGCATCTTCTACCAGACACGCTACTATCCGTCGGTCGATTTCATCAATAAGGTCATTCATCAATTTTTCCTTATAATAAAAAGTTATTCACGCATTTCACCTTATATCAACGCTGTAAAAGCGAACAGCCATTTTCGAAAATAGAGCCTTCAATCAGGAGGTGTGTGATGCGTGATCTTCAGCAAGGCGTCTGGCAAATGAGCCTGGCAATGGTGATTTCCGGTTCAATCGGCGCGTTTGTGTTACTTTCCGGCCTGCCGGTTACTGACGTGGTGTTCTGGCGCTGCCTGATTGGGGCTATCGCGCTATTTCTCTTTATCCGTCTCAGCAAACAACCGTTTAGCCCGCTGACCAGCGTCACGTTGGGGCTGGCAATCCTGGGCGGCATCGCGCTGGTCGTAAACTGGTTGCTGCTGTTTGCCGCCTACGAGCGCATCTCAATCGGTCTGTCGACCGTGGTGTACAACACCCAGCCCTTTATGCTGGTGATGATGGGAATGCTGATGGGCGAGCGAGTCAGTGCAGTAAAATGGGGCTGGCTGTTCCTCGCCTTTGGTGGTGTGGTCATTTTATTATCGGGTGAACTGACCGGAGGCCATCCTACAGCCTGGTTAACCGGTGTGGCCCTCGCACTTGGTGCAGCGTTCTTTTACGCCCTGACGGCAATCATTACCCGCAGACTGAGAAGCATCGCGCCACAGCATATTGCCTTTATTCAGGTGCTGACGGGGGTGGTCATGCTCTTGCCGCTGGCCCAGTTCCCGGCGCTCATCCACGCATACCCGTGGGGTATCTTACTGACGCTGGGGATTGTTCATACCGGCATCATGTACCAGTTGCTGTACAGCGCCATTCAGAAATTGCCCACGCCTGTTACCGGTTCGTTATCCTTTATTTATCCGGTGGTGGCGATCGTCGTCGATAACGTGGTGTTTGGTCATTCACTTAACGCCACACAACTGACAGGCGGCGCGTTAATTCTGTTTGCGGCGGCAGGAAATAACCTCGGCTGGGGCGAAAAAAAAACCCCGCAAATGCGAGGTTTCTGATAAAGCCACCCATCAGTGACGGGCGCGAACAATCTGGTATTTGCGCGTCAGATACTCCACGGGCGCGCTCCAGATGTGTACCAGACGGGAGAACGGGAACAGCAGGAACAGCGTCATCCCCAGTACCAGGTGCAGACGGAAGATAAACGCCACCCCCTCCAGATGCGCCGATGCCCCCCCGTGGAACGTCACCACAGACTGCGCCCATCCCACCAGTTTCATCATTTCGCTGCCGTCCATATGCTGGGCGGAGAACGGAATGGTCGACAGTCCCAGCGCACACTGGATCACCAGCAGCGAGAGGATCAGGATGTCAGCGCCGGTGGTGGTCGCCCGCACGCGTGGGCTAAACAGACGACGTTTGAGCAACAACACGCCACCCACGAGACACATCAGGCCCGCCGCGCCGCCGCCAATCATTGCCATCTTCTGTTTCACTTCAATAGGCAGCCACGCTTCATACATCCAGTGCGGCGTCAGCATACCGAGGAAGTGACCGGCGAAGATCCCCAGAATCCCGAAGTGGAACAGGTTTGAGGCCATGTTCATCCCCTTGCGATCCAGCATCTGGCTGGACGCGGCGCGCCAGGTATACTGACCGTAGTCATAACGCAGCCAGCTACCAATCAGAAACACAGACCCGGCGATATACGGATAGATGTCAAAGAAGAACATATTCAGGAAGTGCATTATTGCTGTCCTCCGGTGGTGATATTCAGATATTGCGGCGCAACGGCTCCGGCAAAACGACGCTGGTGAGCGGAGATTTCAGACTCGCCGCAGCCCTGATCGGCAAAGAATTTCACCTGCTCTTCTTCCCAGACCGCATCGAGCGCTTGCGGCGTATCGTCGCGAACTTCATCGGCAATTTTTTCGGCAACTTTGTCACTGTCGATCGTCGCATTCGCCAGCTTCAGCAGCAGGTCGAACAGCACCGCATAGCGGCTTTCACGTTGTTGCAGACGCGCACTCAGTAGCGCCAGAATCGGGGCGATGTCCTGCAACCCGCCCAGCGCCTCGCGCTTCGGCAACTGTGCCAGGTATTCCAGATACAGCGGCAGATGATCCGGCAATTCACGACTGTCGAGCTGTAAACCGTGCTGCTCGTACTGCGCCATCAGATCAACCATCGCCTGACCGCGGTCGCGTGACTCACCGTGGACATGTTCGAACAGCAATAGCGAGGTTGCCCGACCGCGGTCAAACAGTTCGCTGTAGTTGGCCTGCACATCCAGCATCTCCTGCGCGGTTAAATCGCGCAGGAAAACGCTGAGCGTATGCGCATCCTCTTTATCAAGATTTTCAGATGACGCGAGTGCATCGTACAGTTCCTGCTGATGCTGCCACAGGGCAGCATCCGGGTACTCGAGCAGACGCGAAACAATGACGAGTTCAATCATTGGTGCGGCTCCGTTTTGCTGGTCACATCGATGGCGTCAATGCGGCGGCTGTTGAACAGGTTGAATTTGGTGTCAGAACCGTGGCAACCGTCGCCGAAGGTAAAGCCACAACCGCTTTTCTCCGGGAACGCATCCCGCGCCAGTTCACGATGGCTACTCGGTACGACAAAACGATCTTCGTAGTTGGCAATCGCCAGATAGCGGTACATCTCCTGCGCCTGTGCTTCGCTTAAGCCCACCTCTTCCAGCGCGCGGGTATCCACTTTACCGTCAACGGTTTCCGCACGTTTATAGTGACGCATCGCCAGCATCCGTTTCAGCGCCAGCAGCACCGGTTGGGTATCGCCTGCGGTGAGCAAGTTAGCAAGGTACTGAACCGGAATACGCAGGCTGTCGACGTCCGGCAGAATGCCGTTGCTGCCAAGCTCACCCGCATCCGCCGCCGACTGAATCGGGGACAGCGGCGGCACATACCATACCATCGGCAGCGTGCGATATTCCGGATGCAGCGGCAGTGCCAGCTTCCAGTCCATCGCCATTTTATAAACCGGCGACTGCTGTGCGGCATCAATCACGCTCAATGGAATACCGTCTTTCAGCGCCTGTTCGATGACCACCGGGTCGTTCGGATCGAGGAAGACATCCAGTTGGCGCTGATACAGATCTTTTTCGTGTTCGGTGCTCGCCGCGCTTTCAATCGCATCTGCGTCATACAGCAGTACGCCGAGATAACGAATACGGCCCACGCAGGTTTCGGAACAGACGGTTGGCTGGCCAGCTTCAATACGCGGATAACAGAAGATGCACTTCTCGGACTTCCCACTCTTCCAGTTGAAGTAGATCTTTTTGTACGGACAGCCGGTGATGCACATCCGCCAGCCGCGGCACTTATCCTGGTCGATCAGCACGATGCCGTCTTCTTCACGCTTGTAGATGGCGCCGCTCGGGCAGGTCGCCACGCACGCCGGGTTGAGGCAGTGCTCGCACAGGCGCGGCAGATACATCATGAAGGTGTTTTCAAACTGACCGTACATCGCCTTCTGCATGTTTTCGAAGTTCTGGTCTTTGGCGCGTTTTTCAAATTCGCCACCCAGAATTTCTTCCCAGTTCGGACCGCTGGTGATTTTGTCCATCCGCTTGCCGGTAATCAGCGAGCGTGGACGGGCAATCGGCTGGTGCTTACTTTCCGGCGCGTTGTGCAGGTTCTGGTAGTCGTAGTCAAACGGCTCGTAATAGTCGTCAATTCCCGGCAGATGCGGGTTGGCGAAAATTTTACCGAGCAGCATCGCACGGTTCCCCATACGCGGCTGCAGTTTGCCGTTGATTTTACGGATCCAGCCGCCCTTCCATTTCTCCTGGTTTTCCCAGTCATTCGGGAAACCAACGCCAGGCTTGCTTTCCACGTTGTTGAACCAGGCGTATTCCATCCCTTCGCGGCTGGTCCAGACATTTTTACAGGTCACAGAACAGGTGTGGCAGCCGATGCACTTATCGAGATTCAGCACCATGCCGACTTGTGAACGAATTTTCATTTTACGCTCTCCTGTACCTGGTCATTGCCTTCGCCGTCCAACCAGTTAATGTTCTTCATCTTACGTACCACAACAAATTCATCACGGTTTGAACCGACGGTGCCGTAGTAGTTAAAGCCGTAGGCCAGTTGCGCATAACCACCAATCATGTGAGTGGGTTTTGGCGTAATACGGGTCACTGAGTTGTGGATCCCGCCGCGCTGCTGGGTAATTTCAGACCCTGGCAGGTTCACGATACGTTCCTGGGCGTGATACATCATGGTCATCCCGGCCGGAACACGCTGGCTTACCACCGCACGCGCCGTCAGGGCACCGTTACTGTTGAACACTTCGATCCAGTCGTTATCTTCAATGCCCAAATCTTTGGCGTCGGTTTCACTCATCCACACAATCGGGCCGCCGCGTGACAAGGTCAGCATCAGCAGGTTGTCGCTGTAGGTAGAGTGGATGCCCCATTTCTGGTGTGGCGTCAGGAAGTTGAGCGCTTTTTCCGGGTTACCGTTGGATTTCTCGCCCATCACTGATTTCACCGAACGGGTGTCGATAGGCGGACGGTAAACCAGCAGGCTTTCGCCGAAATCACGCATCCACTGGTGATCCTGATACAGCGACTGACGACCGGTCAGCGTACGCCACGGAATCAGCTCATGTACGTTGGTGTAACCGGCGTTGTAAGAGACGTGTTCGTCTTCCAGACCGGACCACGTCGGGCTGGAGATGATCTTACGCGGCTGCGCCTGGATATCGCGGAAGCGGATTTTTTCCTCTTCTTTATTGGTCGCCAGATGCGTATGGTCGCGTCCGGTAAACTCGCTGAGCGCGGCCCAGGCTTTTACCGCCACGTGCCCGTTCGTTTCCGGCGCCAGGGTCAGGATCATCTCTGCCGCGTCAATGGCGGTGTTGAGCATTGGTTGGCCTTTTGCCGGGCCGTCTGCCTTGGTGTAGTTAAGCTTACGCAGCAGGTCCATTTCGCTCTGAGTATTCCAGGCGATCCCTTTACCGCCGTTACCGATTTTCTCCATCAGCGGGCCGATCGAGGTGAACCGTTCATAAGTCGCCGGGTAATCGCGTTCAACGGTCATAATGTGCGGCGCGGTGACGCCCGGAATCAGATCGCATTCGCCTTTTTTCCAGTCCTTCACGTCCAGCGGCTGCGCCAGTTCGGCGGCAGAATCGTGTTGAATCGGCAGCGTGACGACATCTGTCTCTTTCCCGAGATGCCCCACGCAGACTTCTGAGAATTTCTTCGCGATAGCCTTGTAGATTTCCCAGTCGCTTTTCGATTCCCAGGCCGGGTCAACGGCCGCAGACAGCGGATGAATAAACGGATGCATATCCGAGGTATTCATGTCGTCTTTTTCATACCAGGTCGCCGTTGGCAGCACGATGTCGGAGTACAAACAGGTACTCGACAGACGGAAGTCCAGCGTCACGACCAGGTCCAGCTTGCCGTCGAGACCGTTGTCCTGCCATTCCACTTCTTCCGGCTTCACGCCTCCCTGCTGACCCAGATCTTTCCCCTGGATCCCGTGTTCGGTTCCCAGCAGGTATTTCAGCATGTATTCATGCCCCTTACCGGATGAGCCCAGCAGGTTGGAGCGCCAGATGAACAGGTTGCGCGGATGGTTTTTCCCGTTCTCCGGCTGCTCGGCCGCGAAACGGATCGAACCTTCTTTCAGTGATTTGACGGTGTAATCCACCGGCGTCATCCCGGCTTTCTTCGCGTCTTCGGCGATAGTCAACGGGTTGGTACCAAGCTGCGGTGCGGACGGCAGCCAGCCCATGCGCTCAGCACGCACGTTGAAATCAATCAGATGACCGCTGTAGCGCGATTTATCCGCCAGTGGTGACAGCAGTTCCTGCGCGGTAACGGTCTCATAGCGCCACTGGCTGGAGTGGTTGTAGAAGTACGACGTACTGTTCATGTGACGTGCCGGACGCTGCCAGTCAAGGGCAAACGCCAGCGGCTGCCAGCCGGTCTGCGGACGCAGTTTTTCCTGGCCGACATAGTGCGCCCAGCCGCCGCCGCTCTGGCCGATACAGCCACAGAACACCAGCATGTTGATCAGACCACGATAGTTCATATCGAGGTGATACCAGTGGTTCAGACCGGCACCGACGATGATCATCGAACGGCCATGCGTCTTATCGGCGTTGTCGGCAAACTCACGCGCGATGCGGGTGATCTGTGCACGTGGTACGCCGGTAATCTGTTCTGCCCACGCCGGGGTATACGCTTTGATGTCGTCATAACTGGTGGCGCAGTTGGCATCGTTCAGACCGCGTTCCAGACCGTAGTTAGCCATCGTCAGGTCATAGACGGTGGTAACCAGCGCCGTTGTGCCGTCTGCCAGTTGCAGGCGTTTAGCCGGCAGTTTGTGCAGCAGCACGTTTTCCAGTTCGACTTTATTGAAGTGCTCGGTGCCTTCACCGCCAAAGTACGGGAAGCCCACCTCGGCGATCTCGTCCTGGCTACCCAGCAGACTCAATTGCAGTTCTGTCTCGGCACCGGTCGTACCATCGCGCTGCTCGAGGTTCCATTTGCCTTTTTCACCCCAGCGGAAACCGATCGAGCCGTTCGGCGCAACCATGTCACCATTGTTGTTAATGGCAACGGTTTTCCATTGCGGATTATTTTCCTGGCCCAGTGAATCCACAAGGTCAGCAGCGCGCAGCATACGGCCCGCGGCATAGTAACCGTCACGCGCTTCCAGCATCACCAGCATCGGCATGTCGGTGTAGCGACGTACGTAGTCGGTAAAGTACTGGCTCGGATTGTCGAGATGGAATTCACGCAGCATGACGTGACCCATTGCCAACGCCATCGCCGCATCGGTGCCCTGCTTCGGCGCCAGCCAGAGGTCGCACAGCTTGGCGATTTCTGCGTAGTCCGGCGTTACCGCAACGGTTTTGGTGCCTTTATAACGGACTTCGGTAAAGAAGTGAGCATCCGGCGTACGGGTCTGCGGAACGTTAGATCCCCAGGCGATGATGTAGCTGGAGTTGTACCAGTCAGCGGATTCCGGCACGTCGGTCTGCTCACCCCAGGTCTGCGGAGATGCCGGTGGCAGGTCACAGTACCAGTCGTAGAAGCTCAGGCAGGTGCCGCCAATCAGGGAGAGATAACGCGCGCCGGACGCATAAGAAACCATCGACATCGCCGGGATCGGCGAGAAGCCCGCTACGCGGTCCGGGCCGTACGTTTTCACGGTATAGACGTTAGAAGCGGCAATCAGCTCATTCACTTCCTGCCAGGAAGAACGGACGAAACCACCGCGACCACGCGCTTGTTTAAAGCTTTTTGCTTTATCGGCGTCTTCGATGATGGACGCCCAGGCGTCAACCGGATCGCTGTGCAGTGTCTTCGCCTCACGCCACATCTTCATCAGACGTTTGCGCATCAGCGGGTATTTCAGTCGGTTAGCACTGTAGAGATACCAGGAGTAACTCGCACCACGCGGACAGCCACGAGGCTCGTGGTTTGGCATGTCCGGACGGGTACGTGGGTAGTCGGTTTGCTGGGTTTCCCAGGTCACCAGACCGTTTTTAACGTAGATTTTCCAGCTACATGAGCCGGTGCAGTTAACCCCGTGGGTTGAGCGCACAACTTTATCGTGCTGCCAACGCTGGCGATATCCATCCTCCCAGTCCCGGTTGGTTTCGAGAAGCTGGCCGTGCCCATTGGCAAAGGTTTCACCCTTCTGCTTGAAGTAGCGAAACCGGTCCAGGAATTTACTCATCGGTTCTCTCCTGTGGAGCCTGACGGCTCTCTGATAAATCGACATTGCTTGATTGAGAGCGAAGGTAACGCTCTGAAAGGTCGTGAGAATTGATAACGATCAAGGCATACAGGGATGAAAACGGAGGGTAATTTTTGAAATACCCCTTTTGGAGGATTGGACATTTAACTATATCCATCTGTTTTTAAAGCTTATTTTTTCAATCGTATTTTCCGCAAATGTTAAATTCTTTACGAGTGGGTATTAAGGGGTATGCCCCTCTGGTTGACCTCTTTTCGTAACGAACTGACAGAGCGACGTGACAATAACCATCAGTATGTTGTAACTAATCAGAGGCAAAAAAAAGCGCGGTCTAACGCCGCGCAATGGGGAATACATGACTGCTGTTTTTATTTTTTCGAATGTCGTCCGTATACCAACCAGGTGATAATCACACAGGCGATATAGAAGATCAGGAAGACTTTCATCGCGTCAACCGGTGAGCCGGTTAACGCCAGCGAGGTACCAAACGCTTTCGGGATAAAGAAGCCGCCAATCGCGCCAATTGCAGAGATAAAGCCTAACGCTGCTGCCGTATCGGTCGCCGCTTCGCGCATCGCTTTCTCTTCAGAGCCGCCTTCAGCCTTCACGCGATCCATCGTCAGCTTACGGAAGATAACGGAGATCATCTGGAAGGTGGAGCCGCTACCCAGCCCGGCCGTCATAAACAAGGCAAGGAAGACCGCGAAGAAGGCGATGAAACTGCCACCCGCGCCGTTGGTTGGTAAGGTCAGGAACAGCAGACCGCTGAAAATCGCCATCAGCACGAAGTTCACCAGCGTGACACGAGTCCCGCCTAATCGGTCAGAGATCGCCCCGCCCGCAGAACGCGCCAGCGCGCCAACCAGGGGACCAAAAAATGCATAATGCAGGATCTGAATCTCCGGAAACTGGGTCTTTGACAGCATCGCAAAACCTGCGGAAAACCCTATGAACGAGCCGAACGTCGCCAGATAAAGCAGGCTCATGATCCACAGATGACCGCGCTTGAGAACCGGTAATTGCTCCTTCAACGATGCTTTTGAGGTCGCCAGTTCATTCATACCAAACCAGGCCGCCAGCGTGAAGAAGGCGAGGAACGGCACCCAGATCCATGCGGCATTCGCCAGATACAGTTGCGAACCATCCGGTTGCTCAACGCCGTGGCTGCCAAAGACAGCGAAGATCGACAGCGAGACCACCAGCGGCGCAACAAGCTGCATCACGCTGACGCCCATATTTCCCAGACCGCCGTTCAGCCCCAGCGCACCGCCCTGCTTCTGCTTTGGAAAGAAGAAACTGATGTTCGCCATACTGGAGGCAAAGTTTGCGCCGGCAAAGCCGCACAGCAGTGAAATCACGATAAAGGTACTGAACGGTGTGGACGTATCCTGCACCGCGAACCCTAACCAGACGCACGGGATAATCAGGATCCCGGTACTGAACGCGGTCCAGCGACGACCGCCGAAGACCGGTACCATAAAGGAGTAAGGCACACGTAATAACGCGCCAGAGACCGACGGTAACGCCGTCAGCATAAACAACTGTTCAGTGGTAAACGTGAAACCGACTTTCGGCAGATTCACCGCAACAGCACTGAATAACATCCAGACGCAAAACGCCAGCAGCAGACAGGGGACAGAAATCCACAGGTTGCGACTGGCGATACGATGACCTCGCTGTGCCCAGAATGCCGGATCTTCCGGCCGCCATTCTGTGATTACAGCTCCAGATGCCCTTTCGGGGGCGGATGAGTGACTCATAGACACCTCTGATACTCGATTCGATGCCTGAAACATTAGGGTTTACAGCGCGAGGTAAGTTGATATAAATCAAAGGAAAAGTTGTCGATATCTCAACGGAAAAATCATGATCACCCTAAGTGAGTAGGATAATTCACCAAAAAATACGTGGTTTTTCACAGTGCTGCCTGCCGCAGCTACCCCCTTCCTCAAATCCCCTCCGGATACGGCAATTAAGAGGTAACTCGCTTTAGGTATGGGTATACTCCAGGGGATGGTCGAGAATAACGCCACTGCCGATTCTGCCCGGCACTCTCGTCATTCATTGAGGTTTCCCCATTCGCTGTCCGGAGACCTGAAGGAAGAAGGTTTTATGCTAAAACGTTGTCTCTCTCCGCTCACGCTGGTTAACCAGGTGGCGCTTATTGTGATGCTCTCAACCGCGATCGGCGTGGCGGGTATGGCTGTCTCTGGCTGGCTGGTTCAGGGCGTCCAGGGTAGCGCGCACGCCATTAATAAAACCGGATCGCTGCGGATGCAAAGCTATCGACTGCTCGCCGCGGTACCACTGAGCGCTGACGACCAGAAATTGCTTGATGAGATGGAGCAGACCGCGTTCAGCCCGGAACTGACCCGCGCAGCAGAACGCGACGGTCAGCAGGAACAACTGCGCGCCCTCCAGGATTACTGGCATCGCGAACTCTCCCCCGGCCTGCGGCAAGCCAGTAGCAGAGACGCCGTCGCGGCCGACGTCAACCAGTTTGTCGCTGGCCTTGATCGGCTCGTCTCCGCGTTTGACCACACCACCGAAATGCGCATCGAACGCGTGGTGATGGTGCACCGTGTGATGGCGATTTTTATGGCGCTGCTGCTGGTCTTTACCATTATCTGGCTGCGGGCGCGACTGCTTCAGCCGTGGAAGCAATTGTTGTCGATGGCCCGCGCCGTCAGTCAGCGCGACTTTACCCAACGCGCGCAAATCGGCGGGCGTAATGAGATGGCGATGCTCGGCGACGCGCTTAATAACATGTCCGACGAACTGGCAGAAAGCTATTCAGTGCTCGAACAACGCGTCAGAGAAAAAACGGCCGGACTGGAGCAGAAAAACCAGATCCTCTCTTTTCTCTGGCAGGCCAACCGCCGTCTGCATTCGCCGGTGCCACTTTGCGAACGACTCTCCCCGGTGCTGAACGGTCTGCAAAACCTGACCCAAATGCATGACATCGAACTGCGGGTTTATGACCAGGAAGATGAAGAGAACCATCAGGAATTTACCTGCCAGTCCGATATCAGCTGTGATGATAAAGGGTGCCATCTCTGTCCCCGCGAGTCGCTGCCGCCAATTGAAGGGGGAATGACGCTGAAATGGCGCTTAACGGACACCCATACCCAGTACGGCATTTTGCTGGCGACCCTGCCGCAGGGGCATCACCTGAGTCACGATCAGCAGCAACTGGTGGATACCGTCGTGGAACAGCTCACCGCGACGCTGGCGTTGGATCGCAATCAGGAACGCCAGCAGCAGTTGATTGTCATGGAAGAGCGTGCAACCATTGCGCGCGAACTGCATGATTCTATTGCACAATCACTGTCCTGTATGAAGATGCAGGTCAGTTGCCTGCAAATGCAGGGAGAGACATTGCCGGACAGCAGCCGCGACCTGCTCGGCCAGATCCGCAACGAGCTGAATGCGTCATGGGCGCAACTGCGTGAACTGTTGACGACGTTTCGCTTACGGCTGACGGAACCCGGTCTGCGCCCCGCGCTGGAAGCCAGCTGCCAGGAATACAGCGTCCGTTTTGGTTTTACGGTGAAACTGGATTATCAGTTACCACCGCGCCTGGTGCCTTCGCATCAGGCGATTCACCTGCTGCAAATTGCCCGCGAAGCCTTAAGCAATGCGCTTAAGCATTCTCACGCTGATGATGTGGTGGTCACCGTGGCGCTGAAAGGCAAGCAGGTAAAATTGACTGTACAGGACAACGGCTGCGGCGTTCCTGAGAACGCCGAACGCAGTAACCACTATGGCATGATCATTATGCGCGACCGGGCACAGAGCCTGCGCGGAGATTGCCAGGTACGCCGTCGCGAGACGGGAGGCACTGAAGTCGCTGTCACGTTTATTCCCGAAAAATACTTCACAGAAGTTCAAGGAGATACCCATGAATAATCAGGAACCGGCAACTATCCTGCTCATCGACGATCATCCGATGTTGCGGACCGGCGTCAAACAGCTTGTCAGCATGGCGCCCGATATCACCGTGGTCGGTGAAGCCAGCAACGGCGAACAGGGTATCGAACTGGCCGAATCGCTTGACCCGGATCTGATCCTGCTCGACCTGAACATGCCGGGGATGAACGGGCTGGAAACCCTCGACAAATTACGTGAGAAAGCGCTGTCCGGACGGATCGTCGTCTTTAGCGTGTCGAATCATGAGGAAGATGTCGTGACGGCGCTCAAGCGCGGGGCTGATGGTTATCTGTTGAAGGATATGGAACCGGAAGATCTGCTTAAGTCGTTACAGCAGGCTGCCGCCGGAGAGATGGTCTTAAGCGAAGCGTTAACGCCGGTGCTGGCTGCCAGCCTGCGCGCCAACCGCGCCACCTCCGATCGCGATGTCACCCAACTCACCCCGCGTGAGCGTGACATTCTGAAGCTTATCGCCCAGGGTCTACCGAACAAAATGATTGCCCGCCGCCTGGATATCACCGAGAGCACGGTGAAAGTCCACGTGAAGCATATGCTGAAGAAGATGAAGCTTAAATCACGTGTTGAAGCGGCAGTGTGGGTGCATCAGGAACGTATCTTCTGATTACTCCTCCGGGAGCAACCTCCAGCGCGGATCGTCCCCTGGCATTGCCATAAAGGGTTCCGTCAGCGTGAGCGTGATCTCATTGGAAGAGACACGCTGCCCCTTCTCATCTTCCACCACTACCGACAACTGCCAGCGGTTATTCGCGCCTTCGCTGCTGTCCCAGGCCGGCATAATCACCGTCCAGCCCTCAACGCTTTCCGCGTTCGCCCCCGCCGTCAGGCTCAGCGCCTGCGCGTCCCCCTGCCAGGTGAGATGACGAACGCCATGCCGACTACGTACCTGCAATTTTAGCGGCACCGTTTCGCCCGGATGCAGATCCCACGGTGGGGTTGCCAGAAATACGCTCAGGGTTTTGCGCTGACGATACTCCATCGTCGGCAGGTTGTTGCGCTGCGGATGATCGTAGCGGCTTCCGCGCAGCGACTGGCTCTCCGCCACCTCGCTGGCAGCCAGTTGTTTTTTCAGCGGTACGCCGAAGCGGTAGTTCAGGTTCAGCCCGAGGTTGTTCTGGCTGAGACCGCTCTCCCCCTGCTTGTGCTGGGCGGTGACCGTGACCAGCGGGACCGGGGTGTAATTCAGCCCCAGTTTCACCGCCACCGGATTGTGATAGCCCGTTCCGGAATCGAACAGATCGACGCTGTCACCAAAATATTGTTCCACGCTAACGCTGGTATTGAGATATTCGTAGAACGGCAGTCGCATTTGCGCCGTTACGTCGTAACCGCGCGCCATTCGTTGCTCCAGCGTCGGCGTATGGGCGCGCCATGAGGCAAACGGCTGGTAATAATTGGCCGACAGCCGCAGGTATTCCCCCCACGCTTCAGCGCCCAGCCCGCCGCGCTGGAGGTTTTCATCGAGCAGATTATCGTAGAAAGTGTTATAGCCGAGCAGCCAGCCGTCACGCACCCAGCGCTGGCCGATACCCACATTACTCACCAGCCCGTCATCCTGCTGAGTAAGACCCAGTTGACCCCAGGTGAGGTAGCGCGAGTTATCCTGCCAGGGGACAAACCAGCTTCCGCGACTACCGTTGAAATTGCCTTCGTTATCGACCTGCACGTTGACGCTGGCCTTCCCCCATGGCGACAGCCAAGATTCCAGTTGTTGATTCACCTGCTCACTCACCGCATCGCGCACCTGGCCAAAGGCAAATTGTTTTGCCTGCTCGCCGGTGTCCAGACCGTTGTCGATCATGCTCGCCTCGCCAAAGGCTTTTACCATCTCGGCGAAATGTTTTTCGCCTTCATGCGATTCGGGAGCCATGCCCAGATCGGGCAACCCGTCCTGGTTATTATCAAAGGGATTTTCGGCCTGTTGCATAAAGGAGGATTGTGCACTGGCGTGACCGCCTGCTAACAGCAAGAGTAACCAGAGAGGGAGGGAATGCGATACAAAACGACTCAAATTGACGATAGCTTCTTACGGAATTCAGTTAACTTAACCTTTAAAAGCTTACCTGACTCCTCGTCGTTTTGCAGGTTTTCTCACACTTTCAGGAATATCCTTACTCTTGCCAGGCTCTCCTTTTCCTCAGACTTTCGTTGGTATCACCCCGCTTGCGCGGTAACATAAGTGACTGACAATTCAAACTTCCCCGCTAACAGGAGTCAACATGCAAAAGATAGTGATCATTGCCAACGGTGCGGCATACGGTAGCGAATCGTTATTTAACAGCCTGCGGCTGGCGATCGCGTTACGTGAACAGGCGAGCGACCTAGACCTTCGTCTGTTTCTGATGTCGGATGCCGTTACGGCGGGTTTGCGCGGTCAGAAGCCCACAGAAGGCTACAACATCCAGCAGATGCTGGAGATCCTTACTGCCCAGAACGTCCCGGTAAAACTGTGCAAGACCTGCACGGACGGGCGCGGGATCACGACACTGCCGCTGATCGACGGCGTGGAAGTCGGAACGCTGGTGGAACTGGCGCAATGGACGCTGGCCGCCGACAAAGTGCTCACCTTTTAATCCCCCTTTTCAGGCAAGCTTGCTGAAACAGCCGGTTATTTCCGAATTTAATCTTATTGGGGCGTATCTTTACCAAAAGTAAGTGCGCCCGATCACGCTTTTCTCCGGGATTTTGTCACTATTGTTTAATCGTTATGCCATTTTTTGATCAAAATCAGCATCCGCAGCCTAACTCTTTGGTGTTATGCCTCATGGGTAAAATGTGAACAACATCACGCAGCACTTCCGAAAGGAAGTACGTTGTTTTCAATACGGGGTGAGAAATGGCATTAGTAAAGGCAAGTTTGAAGTTATTTGGTGGGGATACCGTGGTCGTACGCTGTTCGGAGCGTTGCCACATCCATCTGATGAGCGAAAAAAATCACGTTAAAGACACGCAGACCGACATATTAAGCGTGCAGAACCGTGATAACGCATGGTTGACCGTACCGTATACCGGCGTCTGGAATGTCCTGATCGACAGTCATAGCCAGTCGCTTGAACATTCCATCAGTTATATCGCCGCCTGATACGCAAATGGCCCGGTCGCGCTTACGCAGCCGGGCCGACATAAGCCTCACGCGAAACCCGGCCGCAAAACACCTTCAGGCAGGGACTCCCCTAACAAACCGCGCACGTTAGTCACCAGATCGTTAAGACACTCATCCTGCATCCCCAGTTTCTGCAACTCCTGTTCAAGCGAAAACAGGTACTGCGCGTTCGTACCAAGCGGCCCACTGGCAGCAGCAATCAACGGGGCGATAATTTGCGCTCGCGTGTCCGACTCATACAGCGGATGGCGCGGATCCATAATAAATACCAGTGCATTGACCGTTCGTCCGTCGTCCAACGCCAGTTGACACCACGTCGGCAGGTAGCAGCCGG
The DNA here is from genome assembly GCF_018323885.1 of Citrobacter amalonaticus. Taxonomy (NCBI): domain Bacteria; kingdom Pseudomonadati; phylum Pseudomonadota; class Gammaproteobacteria; order Enterobacterales; family Enterobacteriaceae; genus Citrobacter; species Citrobacter amalonaticus. Next base: position 2,581,764 of record NZ_AP024585.1, read on the forward strand.
TGATCATTTCGCGCTTCCACAGCAGCGTTAATTCCTGTTCAAGCGAGGCATCCGGAAGACGATAGGCCACACCGGTGGTGCGTCCGCCCTCTTTTAGTGCAAGCATTCGTCCCGGCTGACACGCGGTTCCGCGCCCTGCCGTGAGACGCAGGCAAAATGCCCGATGCCATCCCACCAGCGTACCGGTACATGACTCCTCAAATTCTAACGCCGGGTTCCACATCAACGATCCATAACCGAAGATCCACACCGGTCCATCATCTGGTCGGCATGCCAGCGTCGCCGCAAGGGACGCTGCACGTTGCTCTGCTGACCATAAGAGTGATTCTTCAATAGCACCAAATGCCGTTTTACAATCGGCATTCATCAAGAAATCACGCGTTAACACCTTACACCTCCGCCACTGCATACTTCCCTGCGACAACTTTTTGACGCCTTCCGGGCATTTTAACTGCTCATTTTGAAACCAATATCACGACAATATGCAATTCATGGGCCGCTTGCAAGGCAGCAACGGGGGCGGGTAGCACGATTCGCCTACGCGTTCACGGGAGCTATAGCGTTAGACCTTATAATTGAAGTGGTTAGGATTTCTTATGCCACTTCTCATCTTCACCTTTGGCATACTCTTTTTTCACTGCTGACCACGCCACCTTATGTGCGGTCTCTTCCCGACTGGCATCATCGCGGCGATCGGCTTTGTCCTTGTACTGCTCCCAGGCACTATTGAACGCCTCTTTGTAGATCTCCTGGGCATGGGCGGGTAAGACGTGTTGTACGCTGTCTGGCAGATCTTTTTTTGCTTGATAGGGCATCATTGACTCCACTTTTTGGCTAAACCTTAAGTGTGGTCAACCCTGAGCGCCTCTGCCACTACAATAAGGTTTATTCATTCTGCAGCCTGCATAAGTTTCTGTTATTTAAACACTCTATAAACAAGAGTTTCTCTTTCTGTCGTTTTAAAGGTGAAAGGCCGAAATGCCGTAAAATTTCGTAAAATATCACCGTAAAGCCTGCGTTTTCTGTTATTTTTTACACGCTTTATTACATTTATAACTAAAATCGACCTGCAGAGATGGAGAGCATTCATGACATATGCACATGAGGCGGTGAAAACCCGCCATAAGGAGACATCGCTTATTTTCCCGGTTGTGGCGCTGGTAGTGCTGTTCCTGTGGGGGGGCAGCCATTCACTACCAGCGGTAATCGGCATTAACCTTCTTGCCCTGATTGGTATTTTAAGCAGCGCCTTTAGCGTTGTTCGTCACGCCGACGTACTGGCTCATCGCCTCGGCGAACCCTACGGCTCACTCATTCTGAGCCTGTCAGTGGTCATTCTTGAAGTCAGCCTGATCTCAGCGCTGATGGCGACCGGTGATGCGGCACCTACGCTGATGCGCGACACGCTCTATTCCATCATCATGATTGTCACTGGTGGTCTGGTGGGCTTTTCGTTATTACTGGGCGGGCGTAAGTTCGCCACTCAGTATATGAATCTGTTCGGTATCAAACAGTATCTGATTGCCTTGTTTCCGCTGGCAATTATCGTGCTGGTGTTTCCGATGGCGCTGCCCGGTGCGAATTTCACCACCGGCCAGGCGCTGTTGGTGGCCTTAATTTCTGCCGCGATGTACGGCGTATTCCTGCTCATTCAGACCAAAACGCACCAGAGTCTGTTTGTTTATGAGCACGAAGATGACAGCGACGACGACGACCCGCATCACGGTAAGCCCTCTGCGCACAGTAATGTGTGGCATGCCGTCTGGCTGGTGATTCATCTGATTGCGGTCATTGCCGTCACCAAGATGAACGCAAACCCGCTGGAGACACTGCTGACCGAACTGAACGCCCCGGTCGCCTTTACCGGCTTCCTGGTCGCGCTGCTGATCCTCTCTCCGGAAGGGCTTGGGGCGCTGAAAGCAGTGCTGAATAACCAGGTGCAGCGCGCCATGAATCTGTTCTTCGGTTCAGTGCTGGCCACTATCTCCCTGACGGTACCGGTGGTAACGCTGATTGCGTGGGCGACGGGGAATGACCTGGTGTTCGGCTTAGACGCACCAGAAATGGTAGTGATGGTGGCGTCACTGGTGCTGTGCCATATCTCGTTCTCAACGGGGCGCACTAACGTACTGAACGGTGCGGCGCATCTGGCGCTGTTTGCCGCCTATCTGATGACGATCTTTGCCTGATCCCTCAGACGAAAAAAACCCCGCTGCGGCGGGGTTTTCTGTTTCTGCGTGACTTAGTTCTCAGTGTCGAGCTCGTCGAAGCTTTTCACCAGATCGTCAACCGCTTTCATCTGCACCAGGAACTGTTCCAGCTTCGCCAGCGGTAGCGCGGATGGGCCGTCGCATTTCGCGTTGTCCGGATCCGGATGCGCTTCAATGAACAGACCGGCCAGACCGACCGCCATACCGGCACGCGCCAGCTCAGTCACCTGACCACGACGGCCACCAGACGCTGCGCCAAACGGGTCGCGGCACTGCAGCGCGTGGGTCACGTCGAAAATCACCGGGCTGTTGCCAGAAACTTTCTTCATCACGCTGAAGCCCAGCATATCGACAACGAGGTTGTCATAACCGAAGTTTGCCCCACGGTCACACAGGATCACCTTGTCGTTACCGCCTTCATGGAATTTATCCACGATGTTGCCCATCTGACCCGGGCTCACGAACTGCGGTTTCTTCACGTTAATGACCGCGCCGGTTTTCGCCATCGCTTCCACCAGATCGGTCTGACGCGCGAGGAACGCCGGTAACTGAATCACATCTACAACGTCAGCGACAGGCTGCGCCTGGCTGGCTTCATGAACGTCGGTGATCACTTTTACGCCAAAGGTCTGCTTCAGTTCCTGGAAGATTTTCATCCCTTCTTCCAGGCCCGGTCCACGGTAGGAGTGGATAGAGGAACGGTTGGCTTTATCAAAAGAGGCCTTGAACACGTAAGGGATACCCAGTTTCTGGGTAACGGTCACGTAGTGCTCACAAATGCGCATCGCCAGATCGCGCGATTCCAGCACGTTCATCCCGCCAAACAGCACGAACGGCAGATCGTTTGCTACCTTGATGTCGCCAATGCTAACCACTTTTTGTTTCATAGGATCGCCTTAATGATGAGTAAGAATGTCGATAAATTAATGCAGGACAATTTGCTTATGCGAGATGTTATTAATCTGCGCACGAATCATTTCGCTGATCGGGTCTTCCGGACACTGCTCAACGAAATAGCTTAAATCGGTCAGCGCGACATGTTCACATTCCAGTTGCGCATAAATTAAGCCCCGGTCACGTATTTCATACGGATCTTCCGGGTTAAATTGCAGTAACGCTTCGCTCGCTCGCAGCGCCAGCTCCATCTGTTGTTCTTCCATTAAGGAAGATTTCAGCGTGTCCAGCAGCTTGCGAATCACTTCCGCGTTATCCGCTTCATCCAGGTCCTCGTTAAATAACTCAGCGACCGGACTGATATTCCCCTTCAGCCACACTTCCAGCGTATGCTCATTCAACGTTTCCCCGTTAAACGGGTTGATGAGCCACATCTCGCCTTCCAGCGACTCGATACGCAAAATAAGCTGCGTCGGGAATATCACCGGCACCAGCGGTAATGACAATCGGTTGGCAATCCACAGTAAAATTGCCCCCAATGACACCGCACTGCCCTGGCGGTTCTTCAGTACCTGGTCAAGCCATAGCGCGTCGGACAAGCGGTAAACGCCGCGGGTGTCAGTAAAGCCCCACTCGCCGTAGAAAAGTGCCAGCAATTTTTCCAGTTGCTCATCCTGAGACAAAAGCTGGCTAATTTCTTCTTGCGCCAGGCTGACCAGACGTTCCAGCTCGTCATAGACAGTTTGCGAAGGGAAATCCAGGCGGATCGATTCCGATGCCAGGATCATCCCGTCGCACAATGGCGCTTTGTTAAATTCGAAATCAGCTAACGACCTCATGACTTACCCCAGTAACGGTATTTTTGTGGTGGCGAGTTTAATGATGATGTACAGCACCACCAGCGCCAGCGGGAACGCGATTAATCGCGCCTGCCGACTGCGCGCCCGACGGTAATCGAGCGCAATAAAACCCAAAACGATGTAAATGATAACTCCAAACAGCTTCTCAGTCAGCCATGTCCCCTGCTCCGTGAATGGCAGGATGTGCGTTTTAGCGATCAACCCCACACCAGTGAGCAACAAAACGGTGTCAACAATCGGCGGTACGACGCGCGTCCAGCGCGCGTGAGCCCGCGCAGAATGACATTCACTCCACCCATAACGCAGCACAAACAGACTAACGGAAAGCGCAATGCTAGCGAGGTGAACCCCTAACAGGAGCGTAACGCTGTTCATACGGGCTTGCATCCGAGCGTAAGACGCTCGTTGTCGCCATAATCGCGACAGGTTTCTACCGCCTGGTAGCCCGCGCGATTAAAGGCGTCACGCACCACGGCGCCCTGCTGCCAGCCATGCTCGATCAGCAGAAAACCGCCCGCTTCCAGCCGCGTGCGAGATTGCTCGATGATGTGCACAATGTCGGCCATTCCGCAGTCACCGGCGACCAGGGCGCTCAGCGGTTCGAAGCGGACATCGCCCTGCGCCAGATGCGGATCCTGCTCGTCAATGTACGGCGGATTGCTGACAATCATCGCAAACTGCTGCCCCGGCAAGGCGCTAAACCAGTCGCTTTGCAGAATATGGACATTATTGATAGCCAGATGAGCCGCATTACGCTGCGCCAGCGCAACGGCATCCGGCATTCTGTCAACCGCCGTGACCTCGCAGTCAGGGCGCTCAGACGCCAGCGCCAGCGCAATCGCACCAGTGCCAGTACCCAGATCGAGAATGCGGCACGGGGTTGTTGGCAGTCGCGCCAGCGCCTGCTCCACCAGACATTCGGTATCCGGACGCGGGATCAACGTGGCCGGTGAAACAAACAGCGGCAACGACCAGAATTCCCGCACGCCAGTTAAATGTGCGATCGGTTCCCCCCGTTGACGGCGAGCCAGCAGCGTCGCCAGTTGCGCCTGCTGGGCGTCGGTCAACGTCGTTTCGCCAAACGCCAGTATCCAGGTGCGCCCTTTTCCGGTCACGAATTCGAGTAAGATCTCGGCATCGCGACGCGGGCTTTCACTCTCCTGTAGCTGGCTTATCGCCTCACGTAACCAGTGCTGAAAATCCATTATTCCTGCTCGGACAGCGCCGCCAGCTGATCGGCCTGGTATTCCTGCACGATCGGCTCAATCAGCATATCCAGTTTGCCTTCCATTGCTTCATCCAGACGGTAGAGCGTCAGGTTGATGCGGTGATCGGTCACACGCCCCTGCGGAAAGTTGTAGGTCCGGTTGCGGTCGCTGCGGTCGCCGCTGCCCAGCAGGTTACGACGCGTTGACGCTTCGGCCTGCTGACGCTTCGCCACTTCTGCCGCGCGAATACGCGCGCCGAGCACCGAGAGCGCTTTGGCTTTGTTCTTGTGCTGCGAACGTTCGTCCTGACACTCCACCACAATGCCGGTCGGCAGGTGAGTAATACGGATCGCGGAGTCGGTGGTGTTAACGTGCTGACCACCCGCCCCGGAGGAACGGAAGGTATCAATACGGAGATCGGCCGGGTTGATATCCGGCAGTTCGGCTTCCGGCAGCTCCGGCATCACCGCCACGGTACAGGCAGAGGTGTGGATTCGGCCCTGCGATTCCGTTGCCGGTACGCGCTGCACACGATGCCCGCCGGACTCAAACTTCAGTCGACCATAGACGCCGTCGCCGCTGATCTTGGCGATAATCTCTTTATAGCCGCCGTGCTCGCCTTCGCTGGCGCTCATGATCTCCACGCGCCAGCGGCGTGTTTCGGCATAGCGGCTGTACATGCGAAACAGATCACCGGCAAATAAGGCCGCTTCATCACCGCCAGTCCCGGCGCGGACTTCCAGAAACGCATTGCGTTCATCGTCCGGATCTTTCGGCAGTAACAATACCTGTAGCTGCTGTTCCAGTTGTTCACTCTTGTCTTTCGCTTCGCGCAGTTCTTCCTGCGCCATTTCACGCATTTCAGGATCGTCGAGCATCATTTGTGCTGTTTCGATATCGTCCTGAATCTGTTGCCAGTCCGTAAAACAGCGAGAAACATCGCTTAGCTGTGCATACTCGCGCGACAGTGCGCGAAAACGTTCCTGGTCTGCGATGGTTCCCGCATCACCCAGCAGCGCCTGAACTTCTTCATGGCGTTCATGCAGGGCTTCCAGTTTGGCAACGATAGAAGGCTTCATAGGCGTAAATGCACCTTGTAAAAAGAAGGGTGTGTTGCTACTCCAGCCCGAGGCTGTCGCGCAAGATATTCAGGCGTTCGTCATCCCCGTCACGGGCGGCCTGCTGAAGAGATTTGGTTGGTGCATGGATCAGGCGGTTGGTCAGTTTCCATGCCAGATCCTGCATAATGGCCTGCGCGTCACCGCCCTGTTCCAGAGCAGCAAGCGCTTTTGCAGTCAGTTCATCCCGTACATGCTCAGACTGACTCCGGTATTCACGAATGGTTTCACTGGCGCCCTGAGCACGCAGCCAGGCCATAAACTCGCTGGTTTCTTGCGCGACAATCGTTTCGGCTTCCACTGCCGCAGCTTTGCGCTGCGCCAGGTTGTGCGAAATGATGCTTTGCAGATCGTCAACGCTATAGAGATAAGCGTTCGCCAGTTTACCGACTTCCGGTTCGACATCGCGCGGAACGGCGATATCCACCAGCAGCATCGGCTGATTGCGGCGGCTTTTCAGCGCACGCTCCACCATCCCTTTACCAATGATAGGCAGCGGGCTGGCGGTTGAACTGATGATAATGTCAGCTTCCCGCAGACGTTCGTCGATGTCGCTGAGTGCGATCACTTCAGCACCCACTTCATCGGCCAGAACCTGCGCCCGCTCACGGGTGCGGTTGGCGATAATCATCTTCTGCACTTTGTGTTCGCGCAGATGGCGCGCCACCAGTTCGATGGTTTCGCCCGCGCCGACCAACAGCACAGTGACCGTGGAAAGTGATTCAAAGATTTGGCGCGCCAGCGTACAGGCGGCAAACGCAACGGACACGGCGCTGGCGCCGATATCGGTTTCGGTACGAACCCGTTTGGCAACGGAGAACGATTTCTGGAACATACGTTCCAGCGCGCTGGCGTTCAGGTGGCCTTTTTGTGAATCCGCAAACGCTTTTTTCACCTGGCCGAGGATCTGTGGTTCACCGAGTACCAGCGAATCCAGACCACTGGCGACACGCATCAGATGGCTGACTGCATCGTTATCCTGGTGCCAGTAGAGACTGCTGCGCAGATCGTCTTCATCAAGATTGTGGAAATCACATAACCAACGAATCAGCGCTTCCTGCAGGTTGTCCTGCTCTTCCACGCTCAGATACAGCTCCGTGCGATTACACGTCGACAAGACCACGCCGCCCTGCACCATTGGCTGCGCAAGCAGGCTTTCCAGCGCCTGATCGAGCGTATCTGGCGAAAACGTTACGCGTTCTCGCAGCGATACAGGTGCCGTCTTATGGTTAATGCCGAGCGCTAAAAGGGTCATGTCTGCGGGAGTAGTACCAGCGTTGATATGGTTAGTCTGCTCGCATCATACAGGATGCGCGGAATCAATAAAAGAGAGTGCCCCCTTTTGGAGTAATCGCTTATTGCTTAAATTAAGATAACGTGAACGTAGACGATATACCCGCGCGGCGCTAGCATTAAGGGTTATTATTGCAACGTATCACAAGGATTCGTCATCATTATGACCCTGCCTGATTTTCGCCTGATCCGCCTGCTTCCGCTGGCAACCCTGGTTCTGACCGCCTGTACGATCAACGCGCCGAAAGGCCCGGGGAAAAGTCCGGACTCTCCTCAATGGCGGCAACATCAGCAGGAGGTTCGCCAGTTAAATCAGTATCAAACGCGCGGCGCGTTTGCCTATATTTCCGACGAGCAGAAGGTCTATGCGCGCTTTTTCTGGCAGCAGACCGGCCAGGATCGCTATCGCCTGCTGCTGACCAACCCGCTTGGCAGCACCGAGCTTGAACTGAACGCGCAGCCGGGTAACGTGCAATTGATGGACAATAAAGGCCAGCGCTATACCGCTGACGATGCCGAAGAGATGATCGGCAAGCTGACCGGTATGCCGATCCCGCTAAACAGCCTGCGTCAGTGGATCCTTGGCCTGCCGGGCGACGCGACCGACTATAAACTCGACGACCAGTACCGCCTGAGCGAAGTGAACTACAGCCAGGACGGAAAAAACTGGAAAGTGGTCTATAGCGCGTACGACAGCAAAACCTCCCCGGCAATGCCGGCCAATATGGAACTCTCCGACGGTGCTCAGCGTATCAAGCTGAAAATGGATAACTGGATTGTAAAATGATGACCCAGTGGCCCTCTCCGGCAAAACTGAATCTGTTTTTATACATCACCGGACGACGTGCGGACGGTTATCACACGCTGCAAACGCTGTTTCAGTTCCTCGATTATGGCGACACCCTCAGCCTGGAACCGCGTCGCGACGGCGAAATTCATCTCCTGACGCCGGTTGACGGCGTGGCACATGAAGACAACCTGATCGTCCGTGCCGCGCGACTGCTGATGAAAACAGCCGCAGAGCGCGGTCGGCTGCCAGCCGGTAGCGGTGCGGATATCCGTATCGAAAAGCGTCTGCCGATGGGCGGAGGCCTGGGCGGCGGATCGTCGAACGCGGCAACCGTGCTGGTCGCGCTAAACCATCTCTGGCAGTGTGGTCTGTCGCTGGACGAACTGGCCGAGCTCGGTTTAACGCTCGGGGCTGACGTGCCGGTGTTTGTCCGCGGACACGCCGCCTTTGCCGAAGGCGTCGGAGAGATCCTGACCCCGGTGGAACCGGCCGAAAAATGGTACCTGGTGGCTCATCCTGGCGTCAGTATTCCAACGCCGATGATTTTTAACGATCCCGACCTCCCCCGTAATACGCCAAAAAGGTCAATAGAAACGTTATTAAAATGTGAATTCAGCAATGATTGCGAGGTTATCGCAAGAAAACGTTTTCGCGAGGTTGATGCGGCGCTTTCCTGGCTGTTAGAATACGCGCCGTCGCGCCTGACTGGTACAGGAGCCTGTGTCTTTGCTGAATTCGATACAGAGTCTCGTGCCCGGCAGGTGCTTGAGCAAGCCCCGGAATGGCTCAATGCCTTTGTGGCGAAGGGTGTCAACCTCTCTCCACTGCATAGAGCGTTACTCTAACTCATTGAAGTTTCAGTACGTTGGCGAGATGACGAATTGCCAGCCGCATACATCAGTATGTGACTGGTGTGAGGCCTTGAACCCAGCGCGCATAAAACATAAATGATGACGGGTAAGCCGGGCAAGCTGAGTTTCGGTGACAACGTCACCCTGTTCCAGACGTTGCATCGCGCTCGTTAATACACCGCATGGAGAGAGTCCTGCCTGGCCCGCACAGTTTTTGGCAAACTCTTTCCACCAATGGACGCATGCCTGAGGTTCTTCTCGTGCCTGATATGAAGCTTTTTGCTGGTAACGCCACCCCGGAACTAGCACAACGTATTGCCAACCGCCTGTACACTTCTCTCGGCGACGCCGCTGTAGGTCGCTTTAGCGACGGCGAAGTCAGCGTACAAATTAACGAAAATGTACGCGGTGGTGATATTTTCATCATCCAGTCCACTTGTGCTCCAACGAACGACAACCTGATGGAATTGGTCGTTATGGTTGATGCCCTGCGCCGTGCTTCCGCAGGCCGTATCACCGCCGTTATCCCTTACTTTGGCTATGCGCGCCAGGATCGTCGTGTACGTTCCGCTCGTGTGCCGATTACGGCAAAAGTTGTCGCTGACTTCCTGTCCAGCGTCGGCGTTGACCGCGTTCTGACCGTTGACCTGCATGCTGAACAGATCCAGGGCTTCTTCGACGTACCGGTTGATAACGTATTTGGTAGCCCAATTCTGTTAGAAGATATGCTGCAGCTGAATCTGGATAACCCGATTGTGGTTTCTCCGGACATCGGTGGCGTCGTGCGTGCCCGCGCTATCGCTAAGCTGCTTAATGACACCGATATGGCGATCATCGACAAACGCCGTCCGCGTGCAAACGTCTCTCAGGTGATGCACATCATCGGTGACGTAGCGGGTCGTGACTGCGTGCTGGTTGACGATATGATCGACACCGGTGGTACGCTGTGTAAAGCAGCTGAAGCGCTGAAAGAACGTGGTGCAAAACGCGTATTTGCTTATGCCACTCACCCGATCTTCTCAGGCAATGCGGCAAACAACCTGCGTAACTCTGTGATTGATGAAGTCGTTGTCTGCGATACCATTCCGCTGACCGACGAAATCAAAGCACTGCCGAACGTGCGTACGTTGACCCTGTCGGGTATGCTGGCCGAAGCGATTCGTCGTATCAGCAACGAAGAATCGATTTCTGCTATGTTCGAGCATTAATCGAACCCGGCTCAAAGACCCGCTGCGGCGGGTTTTTTTGTCTGTAACCTTTATTTGTATGACTTATGCCTCCTTCACCTGCCAACCCGCCATTTCATTGAGTTGACAGATGATGCGCTCATGGATGAAACATTATTGTGAACAGAATTTTTTCCTCACATGTGATGCCTTTCCGCGCCCTCATCGACGCTTGTTGGAAAGAAAAATATACCGCCTCACGGTTTACCCGTGATGTGATTGCCGGGATCACCGTCGGGATTATTGCTATCCCGCTGGCGATGGCACTGGCTATCGGGAGTGGTGTCGCGCCGCAGTACGGACTTTATACCTCCGCTGTGGCCGGGATTGTTATTGCCTTAACCGGGGGCTCGCGTTTTAGCGTCTCAGGCCCGACCGCCGCGTTTGTGGTGATCCTCTACCCCGTTTCACAACAGTTTGGGCTGGCAGGCCTGCTTGTCGCGACGCTGATGTCCGGGGTCTTCCTGATCCTCTTTGGCCTGGCCCGCTTTGGCCGCCTGATTGAGTACATCCCGGTCTCAGTTACCTTAGGTTTTACCTCAGGGATTGGTATCACCATTGGTACCATGCAAATCAAAGATTTCCTCGGTTTGCAGATGGCCCACGTTCCGGAACACTATCTGCAAAAAGTCGGCGCGCTATTTATGGCTCTGCCGAGCATTAACCTGGGCGATGCCGCCATCGGGGTGGTCACGCTGGGCACGCTGATGATGTGGCCGCGTTTGGGCATTCGCCTGCCGGGCCACCTGCCCGCCCTACTCGCCGGCTGTGCTGTCATGGGGATCGTCAACCTGCTGGGCGGCCACGTTGCCACCATTGGTTCTCAGTTCCACTATATTCTGGCCGACGGCTCACAGGGCAACGGGATACCGCAACTGCTGCCGCAACTGGTGCTGCCGTGGAACCTGCCGGATTCTGATTTCACGTTGAGTTGGGATTCCCTGCGCGCCCTGCTTCCGGCGGCCTTCTCAATGGCCATGCTGGGGGCAATCGAGTCCCTGCTCTGCGCCGTGGTACTCGACGGAATGACCGGCACGAAACACAAAGCCAACAGCGAGCTGATTGGTCAGGGCCTGGGTAATATTGTCGCCCCCTTCTTTGGTGGGATTACCGCAACGGCGGCGATTGCCCGTTCGGCGGCAAACGTCCGCGCTGGCGCAACATCCCCTATTTCCGCCGTGATCCACGCGCTGCTGGTGATCATGGCGCTGCTGGCGCTGGCACCGCTGCTCTCATGGCTGCCGCTGTCGGCGATGGCGGCCCTGCTGCTGATGGTGGCCTGGAACATGAGTGAAGCGCACAAAGTTGTGGATTTGCTGCGTCATGCGCCCAAAGACGACATCATTGTGATGATGATGTGTATGTCACTGACAGTGCTGTTTGACATGGTCATTGCCATCAGCGTCGGGATTGTACTGGCCTCGTTACTGTTTATGCGCCGTATTGCACGCATGACGCGACTGGCAGCGGTTAACGTCGAGGTCCCCGATGATGTACTGGTGCTGCGCGTGATCGGCCCACTGTTCTTTGCAGCCGCTGAAGGATTGTTTACCGATCTGGAGTCACGCATCGAAGGAAAACGCATTGTCGTACTGAAATGGGACGCGGTACCGGTGCTGGACGCAGGTGGTCTGGATGCCTTCCAGCGCTTTGTGAAAAGATTGCCAGAAGGCTGCGAACTGCGCGTAAGTAACCTTGAGTTCCAGCCGCTGCGCACGATGGCGCGCGCTGGCATTAAGCCGATTCCGGGTCGTCTGGCCTTTTTCCCGAACCGCGACGCGGCGCTGGCTGATTTATAATCTTTTTGCGCTTACCGGTCTGTTCCTGTACAGGCCGGTAACATTTTCCGCTCTGTCCCCTGTTTTTCCCCTCCCGTGTTGTTATTATCAGCTTTCAGTTTCTGCAAATAAGAGTGACAACTCGTGATTTCATTTACGCTACGTGAAATGACCGGAGAAGATATTCCGGCGGTTCAGTTATTTCTGATTCAACATCTGAATGAATTTTTTGCGGCTGACAGACCTGCCCCTACTCCCGGGCAGGATGTTTTTAACCTGCAACAGCAGTATATTCAACAGCAGCGCAATGTATTGCTGTGCGCCTGGAGCGAAAAGCAGGAACTCATTGCGACCCTGGCCGTCTGCCAATATGACGACCGTATAGCCGAACTTCGCGGACGCTATATTTTGACAGAAACGGCAGAAATTTGTCGCTGCTATGTGGACAAACGTTACCGCAGAAAAGGTATTGGACGTCAGTTACTCGCTTTTGCTGAAACATTCTGCGAGCAGCAGCGGTACAACTTATTATACTTACATACCCATCATTTTTTACCGGGAGGTTATTCATTCTGGCGACGTAATCATTTTCAGGTTGTGATGGATATGCACGATGACTGGCAATTAGTGCATATGGAGAGATCACGTAAATCACGCATGAATAAGAATATTACTTGATCAATGTCAATCAATTCTCATTTAGCTTTTCATTATTACATTTCGACATCCGCAATTTCATCCTCAAAAAAAACATAACACATTGATACACAACAACTAAAATTTATCCCACTCAATAAAATTCGTCTTTCCCCTTGCGATTGATCTTGTTAACAAATGCCGATACAGTCTTTTTCGACAGTATTTCATTGCACCAACATTGTAATGAATAGGAACATGGTGCGGATTATTGCAATCCCATTCCATGACTGCCCCCGCAACTGTAGGCGGATGCAGAATATCCTCGTGCAGCATATTTTGTTGCAGGTCACTGTAAAGCGAATCTTTATGGGAAGGCCGATATTCTGATTACCGTGAGTCAGGAGACCTGCTGTCAAATTTATACCCCATTGAGTGGACGGGATGGTCCATGTGATGAATTATTTGATATTAGGCACCGTGAAAAAGTGAATCAGATCCTTGACTGAACCGCTGACTTTCTTTATTTGCATAACGTCATGCATAAATTTCACGATGTCCTGTCATCTATCGTCATGAACTCTCCCGATATATGGAACGATATAATCCATGACCAGACGTTCAGATTCTGGCATGAACGGGATGATAATAATGCACGCTAATGTTACCTCTTTACCTTATAAAAAAATGCTTCTGGTTGTTGCTGGTGCCGCACTGTTTCTCACCTCAGGTCTTTCTCATGCAGCCAAAACGGAATATCCATTGACGATAAAAAACTGTGGTCGGGATATGACATTTCACGCAGCGCCAAAACGTGTTGCCACCGTAGGACAAAACAGCACTGAGATCCTGTATGCGCTGGGCCTGGCCGATCGCGTGGTAGGCACATCGCTGTGGTTCGGGCCCGTTCCCGACGCGTATAAGACGGCAAATGACAAGATTGCAGTTATTGCGCAGAACATCCCCAGCTTCGAAGGCATCATTGCCAAAAAACCGGATCTGGTCGCCAGCCAGTTCGAATGGCAGATCGGCCCTGCGGGCACGGTGGCGTCTTATGAACAGTTCAGCGAACTGAAAGTCCCGGTCTATACCGCACCGGCAGACTGCGCGAAAGATAACGAAGATGGCGGTGACGGCGTGCGCAAAGGCATGTTTGATATCGCAATGGTCTATCAGGAAGTGGCCGACTTAGCGAGGATCTTCGACGTTCAGGATAAGGGCGAAGAACTGATTGCCAGCCTCAAAGCACGTGAAACGGCAGCGAAGAACAAAATCGCCGGGATGGACAACAGCGTCTCCGCCGTTTTCTGGTTCTCCAGCGCCGACCTGCAATTGGATCCGTATGTCGCCGGGAAATTAGGGCCTGCTGCCTGGATTGCGCAGACCCTGGGTATCAAAAACGTCATTGATTCCGCAGAGGAGTGGCCAACGGTCGGTTGGGAAACCATCGCCAAAGCCCAACCGACAGTGATTGTGCTGGGGGAAATGAGTCGTCGACGTTTCCCGGCCGATGACTGGCAGGTGAAAATGGATTATTTGAAATCCGATCCGGTCACCCAGTTGATCCCCGCCGTAAAAGCCGATCATTTACCAGTGATTGATGTACAGACCATGAATGCCGGAATCAGAACGATTGACGGTGTTGAAAAACTGGCTGACGCCCTGGTTGAGTATGGCTTAGCGCATCCACAAGCCGCGCATTAACCCTCGTTTCGCGCCAGTTCCTGACGTGGCCGGCGCGTGTTATGCACTCCAAACGCAGGTGACTATGAGCGATTTACGCAGGACGCGTCACGCCGTTAGTCGGCTGGCGGTCAATGTTTGTGGCCATGCCCTCTGGGTTAGCGTGCTGATGTGTGGCGTCCTGCTGGCAGGGATCGCCATTGGCGAGACGTTTATTCCCTGGCAGCACGTATTCAACACGCTGGCAAACCATCTGTTTGATACCGATTATCCGGTTGATGCGCTGGATGCCGGGATTGTCTGGAACTATCGCCTGACCCGTGCGCTGGTCTCAGCCAGTTGTGGCGCCTGCCTGGCCGTGTCCGGCGTGGTTTTACAGTCGTTACTGCGCAATGCGCTTGCCGAGCCGTATCTGCTGGGCATTTCCGCAGGCGCATCAACCGGTGCGGTGCTGGTTGCGCTGACCGGACTGGGCGCCGGGATGATCAGCATGTCGTTCGGCGCATTTGTCGGTGCCCTGACTGCCTTTTTGTTTGTGGCCCTTCTGGCGGTAGCGGCAGGCGGCAGACAAGGCGGTGGGGTGACGACGCAAATCATTCTCGCCGGGATTGCCAGTTCCCAGTTATTCAATGCGCTGACCTCGCTGATCATCACCCGTTCAGCTAACGCGGAACAGGCACGCGGCATTATGTTCTGGTTACTCGGGAATCTGAGCGGCGTCCGCTGGCCGGATGTGGTGCTGGCGATCCCCACAGCGTTAGTTGGCGTTGCGATATGCTTCTGTTATGCCCGCCATCTGGATGCCTTCTCTTTTGGCGCGGAGTCCGCCGCCTCACTGGGGATTCCGGTAAAACGCACACGTGGCGTGCTGATTGCCGCCGTAACGGGTATGACGGCCATTATGGTCTCCATCGTCGGCGCTATTGGCTTTGTGGGACTGGTGATCCCTCACGCCGCCCGTCTGCTGGTAGGCCATCAGCACCATCGTTTGCTGCCTGTCAGCGCGCTGATCGGCGCCATTTTCCTGATCGTCGCTGATGTTATCTCCCGCACGCTTCTCCCCGGACAAGTTCTGCCTATCGGCGTTATTACGGCCCTGGTCGGTGCGCCCGCGTTTTCCATCATCCTGATCAGAGGAAACCCGACCAAATGACCGTCAATCCTGTACCGACTCCGGTTGCCATCCGCGACGCGATAATTCAGGCGAAAAGTCTGCACTGGCAGGTGAAAGGCAAAGTGATCGTCAATGACGTCTCACTCAGCGTGGCGCCGGGTGAGTTTGTCGGCATTATCGGCCCCAATGGTTCCGGGAAAACGTCGCTGATTTCATTGCTGGCCGGTCTGCTGAAGCCCACCGCCGGTCACATCCTGTTGCAGCAAAAAGCGCTGCATCGCTATTCACGTCGTCAACTGGCGCAGCAGGTCGCGCTGGTTGAGCAGCAGGCAGAAACCAGTGAGCGCCTGACCGCGATACAGGCCGTCTCGCTGGGGCGAACCCCGTGGCTGAGCCTACTGAATCCGTGGTCGGACAACGATGACGATATCGTCCAGACCATGCTGGAGAAAGTCGATCTTCAGCATCTTCGCCATCGCTGCTGGCACACCTTTTCCGGCGGCGAAAAACAACGCCTGCATATTGCCCGCGCGCTCGCTCAGCAGCCACAACTGCTACTGATGGACGAGCCCACTAATCACCTCGACATTCAACATCAGATTGGCCTTCTCAGTCTGGTGAAACGCGAAAAACTGACGGTTGTCGCCGCTCTCCACGATCTCAATCATGCTGCCATGTTCTGCGATCGCATCATCGTGATGAACGCCGGTCGTCTGGAAATGCAGGGCCGTCCCTGCACCATTTTCACCCGCGAGAATCTCCGCGCCTGGTTTGGCATTGACGCCATCGTCGAGCGCGATCGCCATGGTGCGAACTGTTTTATTCGTTATCAAAGACCTGAAGAAACCTAAGGAAGCCCCCCATGAACTCTCTGAAAAAGAGCCTGAACGTATTGTGTTTGCTGCTCCTCACCGCCTCTGCCTTCGCGCAAACCCACGAAGTACTGATGAAGAATCGCGGTTCAGCAGGCCCCATGGTCTATGAGCCAGACTACCTGGAGATTCAGCCTGGCGATACGGTGAAATTTATCCGCAAACATAAGAGTCACAACGCAGCCTCGATTGCTGAACTCTCGCCTGCGGGCTACCCGGGATTTATCGGCAAAATCGATGAGGAGATCGCAGTGAAGTATGACAACGCGGGCTTCTACGGCATTAAATGCACCCCGCATTATGCGCAAGGGATGGTCATGCTGATTAAAGTCGGCAACGCCACCCTGCCGGACAGCTATCGCGCGTTTACGGCCCCCGGGATCGCTAATAAGCGCTTCCAGGATATCTATTCGCGTATTGATAAACAGTAAGGGAGAGCGCTGTGGTGGTGGAGAACAAACAGCCGGATAAAGACATTCAGCAGCAACGACGCAACTGCCTGTGCAAATTGACAAAATTTGTTGGCGCAGCGGGAGTGACCGCCGCCGTCTGGCCGTTAATTTCCGCATTAGGGCCGGACGAAACAACGCGCGGAGAAAATGAGCCGATAGACGTCTCGCTGGCGGGGATCGCCGCAGGACAAACCCTCAGACGCATCTGGCAAGGGAAGCTGATCCTCATCCATCATCGCACGCCGGAAGAGATTGTCGCGGCCCGCACGGGTGACCACAGCACGCTTGTCGATCCGCAATCGGACAGCGAACGGGTCGCGTCTGACTATCCGCAGTGGCTGGTTGTTCAGGGGTATTGTCCGCATGCCGGCTGTGTTCCCAATACCAGACCCGGTGGACAGGGCTGGATTTGCCCGTGTCACGGTTCGGAGTTTGATACGTCCGGACGGGTCACCCGCGGCCCCGCAACCACTAATCTGGCCGTTCCTGAGTTTGCCTTTCATCCTGATGGTCTGACCGTGCGTATAGGCGCTAAGGACGTGTGAGATGATCCGCTGGCGCATTCCTTTCCCGCGCTCCATCGCCGGTGTATGGCTGTTTGCCGTTGGTGCGATCCTGCTGGTGATGCTGGGAATACAGATCCTGACCGGTATCGTGCTGGCGATGTTTTACGTCCCGACGACATCGCTGGCGTTTGATTCCATCATCCACATCATGCGCGCGGTCAGTCACGGAGAGTTGCTGCGCAATATGCACGCCATCGGCGCATCGCTGTTTTTCTTTGCCTGCTATTTGCATATTTTCCGTGGCATGTATTACAGCGTCTACCGCAGACCGTATGTGACGATGTGGATGGTTAGCGTCACGTTGTACGTGCTGCTGATGATCACCGCGTTTCTTGGCTACAGCCTGATTTGGGGGCAAAAGAGCTACTGGGCAGCGACGGTGATCACCAGTTTCGCCCGCGCTATTCCGGTAGTGGGCGACGGGTTGTATACCTTGCTGGTAGGCGGCTATGCGCCTGGCACCCCTACGCTTGGGCGCTTTTACGTCCTGCACTTTATTCTTCCCGTTGTGGTCGTGGTGATGACGATTTTCCACGTCCGTACGGTACAGTCGGCCTTTGCTCACGCGATGAAACGGGCCTTCAGCGAGAAAGCGTCTCGTCGTCTGCTCTTCGATTACCGAATCACGGATGCAGATGCTATTAAAATCACGTTATTCCTGATGCTGTTCACCTGGTTTTTGTTCTTCGCGCCGCACTATCTGAGCAGCGCGGATAACTTCATCCCGGCGGATCCCACGGTGACTCCGGCGATTGTTGCCCCGGAATGGTACTTTCTCCCCTTCTTTTCCATTCTGCGCTGCTTCCCGAACGAACTCGTCGGGCTGGTGGCGATGTGCGGCGCGGTGCTGATCTTCTATTTTCTGCCGTGGCTGGATACCTCCCGCGCACGTTTTCGTCACTACAGCAAATGGGTGAAATGGGGTTTCTGGCTGTGGGTGCTGAACGTCTGTTTTCTTGGGTGGCTGGGATCAAAAGCCCTGGTTGGCCCCGATCTGACGGAGGGCATTCGTAATGAAGAGGGATGGATCCGCGCGGTCTCGCAACTGTCGACAATCGGCTATTTCGCCTGGTTTTTACTGGTGCTGCCCTGTCGTCGTTTTCTGGAAAAGCAGGACTGAAGATGATGAGACAATTACTCAGATGCAGCATGCTGTGGGTGGTACTCTGCGCGATGAGCCCCACATTCGCGCAAGAGCCTGTTCCCACGCGCCAGGAGTGGAGCTTCAGCGGTCTCTCCGGAGAATATGATAAGGCGCAATTGCGACGCGGTTTGCAGGTCTATGAAGAGAAGTGTCGGGCCTGTCACGGCATGAAATACCTGACGTTTCGCACGCTGACCAAACCTGGCGGCCCGGAACTAACGACAGAAGACGCGAAAAATCTCGCCAGCGGCTATGTCTTTCCGATTATTCAGGATGACGGTCAACCCGGTGAGCGGGACGGCACCCTGAACGACAGCTTTATTTCGCCTTATCTCAACGATCAGGAAGCGAGACACCTGAATAACGGCGCCCTGCCCGTGGATTTAAGTTATATCGTTCGCGCCCGAACCTACGATCGCGGCTTTCCGCAATTTCTGCTGGACGCGTTTATTCCCTACACTGAGCAAGGCGCGGATTACCTCTTCGCGCTCTTAACCGGTTATCTGCCTGATGACCCGGAACTGAAGGCGAATCGTTATTATCCTGGTGGGGTGATTAACATGCCAAAACCGCTGGCGGACGGCGAAATCGAATGGCAGTCAGAATCGCATGTCGCGCAAACTGAAGAACAATACGCACGGGATGTCACCGCCTTTCTGACCTGGGCGGCCGATCCCGACCTGACGGCGAGAAAACATCAGGGAATGTACGTCATGGGGTATCTCGCCATCATGCTGGCGTTATTATGGATGATGCTGCGGATGAAAAGACGCGCACAACAATAACGCGAGAAAGAAATCGCAAACCGTGACCAGTCAGCCTGATGCTGGCTGGTCATTATCTTGCAGGGAACGTTAACTGTGACGACGATTATCGTTACGGCGGCAACGTTTGTCGTAATGGCGCACCCACCAGTAGCGGTCGCTGACTTGTTCATGCCCCCCTACGCGGGCACCCGCCAGCCACAAAATGGCGCCGACGAAGATACTGAGCACTGCACCATGTGCGAAAAATTGCGGCAGGTTAAATTGCGGCAACTGGTTTAAAATGGAGTAACCCACACCAACCACCATAACCACTAACCCCAAACCCATGAGCACATTACCGAGTAACGAAGCGTTTTTGCGTTTCATGTGTCACCTCCGGAACTTTTGGGTTGCTTCAGGGAATACCCCTAATCCATATGTGTAAAGTATAGACAACACACCACTTTGGTAGTGCGCCTGCGATCACAATTACACCCCATTATTCAACAAATCTTTACAAATAAGCCTCTGAACACCTTGACTTTCCAATAATCAATAAAGGCAATTATTCAGTTTCCGGGTAAAGTGACACGGTGCTTTGTCAAGCGGGGCGACAGACAGTAAACTACGCGCCAGTTATTGAAACACTCAGGATAAAAACGTGACGATTAAACTGATTGTCGGCCTGGCGAACCCCGGCGCTGAATATGCAGCCACCCGACATAATGCGGGCGCATGGTACGTCGATTTACTGGCAGAGCGGTTGCGTGCTCCTCTGCGCGAAGAGCCGAAATTCTTTGGCTACACCTCCAGAGTCAGTCTGGAAGGTGAAGATGTCCGTTTATTAGTTCCCACCACGTTTATGAATCTGAGCGGCAAAGCGGTCGGCGCAATGGCGAGTTTTTATCGCATCAATCCCGACGAAATTTTAGTGGCCCACGATGAACTGGATCTTCCCCCTGGCGTGGCAAAATTTAAACTCGGCGGAGGTCATGGCGGACACAACGGGCTGAAAGACATTATCAGCAAGCTCGGCAATAACCCTAACTTTCATCGCTTACGTGTCGGAATCGGTCATCCGGGCGATAAAAATAAAGTTGTCGGCTTTGTATTAGGCAAACCGCCTGTTTCAGAACAGAAGTTAATTGATGACGCGATTGACGAAGCGGCGCGTTGCACTGAGGTATGGTTCAAAGACGGTTTGACCAAAGCAACGAATCGATTGCACGCCTTTAAAGCGCAATAAGCAGTGATGTGCGGCATTTTTGCCGTACGCTGTGTATAATAGGCAAAGTTATTTCCATTTCTACAATCTGTTTTCTACAACAGGTTGATTATTAAGATATTAAGGTGATTTAAATCATGGGATTCAAATGCGGTATCGTCGGTTTGCCCAACGTCGGGAAATCTACCCTGTTCAACGCGCTGACCAAAGCCGGTATTGAAGCGGCAAACTTCCCATTCTGTACGATTGAGCCGAATACCGGCGTCGTGCCGATGCCCGACCCGCGTCTGGAGCAGCTGGCTGAGATCGTTAAACCGCAGCGTATCCTGCCGACCACAATGGAATTTGTTGATATTGCCGGTCTGGTAAAAGGCGCGTCCAAAGGTGAAGGTCTGGGTAACCAGTTCCTGACCAACATTCGTGAAACCGAAGCGATTGGCCACGTGGTGCGCTGCTTTGAAAACGACAACATTATTCACGTTTCGGGCAAAGTGAACCCGGCGGAAGATATTGACGTGATCAACACCGAGCTGGCGCTGGCGGATCTCGATACCTGCGAACGCGCTATTCACCGCGTACAGAAGAAAGCCAAAGGCGGCGATAAAGACGCAAAAGCCGAGCTGGCCGCGCTGGAAAAATGCCTGCCGCAACTCTCTGAAGCTGGCATGCTGCGTTCTCTGGATCTGACTGACGAAGATAAGGCGGCGATCCGCTACCTGAGCTTCCTGACGCTGAAACCGACCATGTATATCGCCAACGTGAACGAAGACGGTTTCGAAAACAACCCGTATCTCGATCAGGTACGTGAAATTGCCGCGAAGGAAGGTTCCGTCGTGGTTCCGGTGTGCGCCGCCGTTGAAGCGGACATCGCTGAACTCGACGATGACGAGCGCGACGAGTTCATGCAGGAACTGGGGCTGGAAGAACCGGGCCTGAACCGCGTGATCCGTGCTGGTTACAAGCTGCTGAACCTGCAGACCTACTTCACCGCTGGTGTGAAGGAAGTGCGTGCATGGACCATTCCTGTCGGCGCCACCGCACCGCAGGCGGCAGGTAAAATCCATACCGATTTTGAGAAAGGCTTTATCCGCGCACAGACGATCGCGTTTGACGACTTCATCACCTACAAAGGTGAACAAGGCGCGAAAGAAGCCGGTAAAATGCGTGCTGAAGGGAAAGATTACATCGTTAAAGATGGCGATGTGATGAACTTCCTGTTCAACGTCTAATTCGTTTCTGTTGTCTCATGAGATTTCGCTGAATCTCATGAGAATCACAAAAAACCAGAAAATCCACGCAATTGCGTGGATTTTTCGTATTAGGGTGCTCAGAAAGTTTCCCAGTTGTCTGTTTCTGAAGCTATCTTTTTGGACACCACGTATTTTTCGCCATTATTCCTCTCCCTCTGGCGACTAACACGTTTTTCTGAGGTCATGTTTACTGGTTGTATTCCTTCCTCATTCAAACTGAACACGCTCACCATATCCTGGAGTACACGAGACTGCTCCTGCATTGAAGAGGCAGCTGCAGCTGACTCTTCAACGAGCGCGGCATTTTGCTGTGTGGTGGTATCAATCTGTCCCATCGCACTGTTGATTTGGGCAATCCCATCACTCTGCTCCCGACTCGCTTGTGCGATTTCCTCAATCAGTTGAGTCATGTTCTGAACGTTGGAAACAATTCCCATCATGCCAGCATCTGCTTTTTCAACCAGATTGCGGCCAGAGGCAATACGGGAGACAGAATCATCGATCAATTCCTTAATTTCACGGGCAGCTGACGCACTGCGTTGTGCCAGTGTTCGGACTTCTCCAGCCACCACAGCAAAACCACGTCCGGATTCACCCGCTCGCGCAGCTTCCACTGCTGCATTCAGCGCCAGAATATTGGTCTGGAAGGCTATACCATCAATAACCTGGATGATGTCCGCCATTTTTGATGAGGAATCGTAAATTTCCTGCATCCGGGAAGACACTTCACTCATAACGGCGCCATTCTGTTTCACGACAGAGGCTGTCTCACTCACGTAACGATGCGCCTGCGCCGTGTTTGCTGCAGTATTGTTAATAGTTGCCGTCAGCTCTTCCAGCGTCGAGGCAGTCTCTTCTACCCCTGCCGCTTGCTCTTCCGTGCGAGAGGCCAGATCGGTGTTACCACTATTAATTTCAGCCGCGGCTAACGCAATGCTGTCGGCCCCTTCACGAACCTTGCGTACCGTATTACGCAGACTCTCTGTCATTTCCCTCAGGGAGAGCATCAGTTGTCCAGGCTGGTCTCGGGATTCCACTTTGACGTCGATACCCAGATTACCGGACGCCACTTCCCGAGCCACATTAACGGCTGACAGCAATGGGCGAGTTATCCCACGTGTGATAAACCACGCTAACAGACTGCCGACGACAATAGCGATGACGCCAAGAACAATCAGAGCCTGAATTGCCGCCGAGCCATTCTCCTGAATGGACCCGCTGGCTTCATCAATTTGTGCTTTATCGTAATTTTCCAGTGCTTTTACGCTGCCGGAATAGACCTCCATGGCGGGAATGAGTTTCTGGCGAATAAATGCATTGGTGGCATCACCATTCCCTTGTTCACTGATGCGAATCGCCTCATTGCGGATATCGATGTACAGCTTTCTTTTATCCCCCACGGTCGCCAGGAGTGACTTACCCGTATCAGAGACAATTAATTCTGCCAGTTCCTTCTGAATGGCACTCACCCGCTCTGACATTACCTTCATCTTTGACTGGGCAAATTTTTTAATTCCATCATCAGAGGAAGTCAGTACAGATAGCCCCATCGCACCATTATAGTCAATTGCCGCCCCCCACGCCCCCGTGAGTCGCTCCAGCACCAGCAACCTGTCCGTAATAGCATGGGTTTCTTTCAATATGCCATTTAATTTAACGATCCCCGTTACAGCCATAATAACGACAAGGGTGAGAACAATACTGAAGCCAACTCCCATTCGGGTACCAACACCAAAATCATTTATTTTCATTTGCTATCTCATACAAAAAAAGTCACCTTTTCCCTGCCACCCGTTGAAAAAACCAGAACAATGCCGGGAGCGTTCGACTTAAGGGCGGAGTCAAGCTAACATATTGAAATTGATCATGTTTTAAACATGTGCCAGCGTATCTATCGGCAGAAAGGGAGAGGACTTTAACGTGACCATTCTCTTAGAAAAACATTGACATTGTGAAACGAGACAGGAAATCGCGTGTAAAACAAACCGTATCATGTTGTTTTTTAATTGAAAAAGACAACTCAATTTTTATCGCATAATTTCATACCGGAAACAAAAGAATAAAAAAACAACAACCGATTCCATATTAATCTAATGATACCCCCTCAACCCACTTCCATTAATTGCATCGAAAATAGTTAACATTGATACTAACGTATTCCGATAAAAAGAAAACACCACTATTCTTAAACGACAGGCTTTAATCCATTGAAAGTTTCAGAAAGGATAGACTGATATTTTTACTCCAAAGACCTGAATTGATGATATTTTGCCCCCCTACGTATAGCGTACATTTGGTGTTATAAGTGAACGCAGATTCGGCGATATTGTTCAGGCAAAGAAAATCACCACTAAATATGAGTATGGCTATAACGAATACAAACCACGTTCAGCACTGATTTATCTGACGTCATCTGGGTTTATAACAATGTTTAAAACAGGGTTTCACTCCTTTGGTTCGATAACATCGTTTCAGTGTCTGATTCTCTGGACTGAGATCCCAGGCTGTTCGTCTGGCATGTCAGGTCAAATGTTGACTGCTTCAAAAAAATTACCGTTTTTGTTATATTGATGCTTACTGATTATCCACCTCCGCGGTGCCAAAAAGAACAAGATTCACCGCAACCCAGGACAATAAAATGTTAGATTACCGCTTCCCGACAGCTTTGCAGATGGTTCTCAGCGTAGCGATGGCGGAGCAATCGGGTGAACGTTCGACAAGTGCAATTCTGGCCTATGGTCTGGAAGCAAATCCGAGCTTTATTCGCAAATTAATGGTTCCGCTCACGCGTGACGGTATCATCGTCTCAACGCTTGGCCGCAACGGTTCTATTCATCTTGGTCGCCCGGCGGAAGAGATCACCCTGCGTGATATCTACCTTTCTGTTATCGAAGATAAAAAGCTATGGGCATCGCGTCCTGACGTACCGGCTCGCTGCGTGGTCAGCGCCAACGCTTGCTGGTACTTCAAATCTATCGCCGATGAAGCGGAGCAAGCTTCGTTAGAGGTATTAGCTCGCCATACCGTGGCAAGCGCGCTGGAGAAGGTCAAAAAAGCCGATACCAGCGGGTGCGATCCGGTCCCTGAGATTGATACCCAGTCTAAAAAAGCGCATTAATTATTTCCTTAACTGCAAAAAAACCGCCTTAACGGTGAAGGCGGTTTTTTGTTATGTGCAATTCCTTAAGAAACCGGCAAAACATCCCTTATCGGTTTACCGCGCGTAACGAACTTACGCAGCGTCACGTAAAACACCGGCGTCAGGAACAGACCAAACAGCGTCACGCCCAGCATCCCGGAGAAGACCGTGATCCCGGTGACGCCGCGCACTTCTGCGCCCGCGCCATGGCCAAGGATCAGCGGAATGGTCCCGGCAATAAAGGCGATAGAGGTCATCACAATCGGGCGTAAACGCAGGCGGCACGCTTCCAGCGCGGCTTCCATGATGCCTTTGCCCTGAATTTCCAGCTCGCGGGCAAACTCCACGATAAGAATCGCGTTTTTACAGGCCAGCCCCATCAGCACCACCAGCCCCACCTGCACGAACACGTTGTTATCGCCACCGGTCAGCCAGACGCCAAACAGCGCGGAGAGCATGGTCATCGGGACGATAAGGATCACCGCCAGCGGCAGCGTCCAGCTTTCATACAGCGCCGCCAGGACCAGGAACGCCAGCAGCACCGCGACCGGGAAGACGATCAGCGCCGTGTTGCCCTGGGTGGCCTGCTGGAAGCTTAGATCCGTCCATTCAATGTTCATCCCGTTCGGCAGGATCTGCTTAGACATCGCGTCCAGCTGCGTCATCGCCTGCGCAGACGAGAGCACGCGCGGGTCGGCATCGCCAATCAGATCCGCCGCCGGGTAGCCGTTGTAGCGGATTACCGGATCCGGCCCGTAGGTGGTCGTGATTTTCACCATACTGCCAATTGGCACCATTTCGCCCTGGCTATTACGGGTGCGTAAATTGGCTATGTCTTCCACACTGTCGCGGAACTGCCCGTCAGCCTGCGCCATCACGCGCCAGGTACGGCCAAACTGGTTGAAGTCATTCACGTACGACGAGCCCAGATAGGTTTGCAGCGTACCGAAAAGGTCGGTCAGCAACACGCCCTGCGCTTTCGCCTTATCACGATCGACCTGTACATCCAGCTGCGGAACGTTAGCCTGATAAGTTGAGATCGGAAAATGCATTCCCGGCGTCTGCATAATCGCCCCGGACATGGTATTCACCGCGTTTTGCAGCGCGCCATAACCCAGACCTGCGCGATCCTGGATATACAGCGAATACCCGGAGCCCTGCCCCAACCCTAATATCGGCGGCGGCAGAATGGAGAAGCCAAAACCTTCCTGAATTTGCGCAATTTTCGCGTTGATCTCCGCGTTAATTTCCGCCGCGGAATGTTTACGCTGATCGAACGGCTTCAGGCCGAAGAAGACCGTCCCGGTATTCGGCGTGTTGGTGAACTGCAGCGCGTTCAGCCCCGGGAACGCAACCGCATAGTCCACGCCTTCGGTATTCATCCCGATTTCGCTCATTTTGCGGATCACCGCGTCGGTGCGCGCCAGCGACGAACCTTCCGGCATTTTCACGCCGCCAATCAGATACAGCTTATCCTGCGTCGGGATAAACCCGCCGGGCACCGCTTTAAACATGACGCCTGCGGCACAAAGCAGCAGCAGATACACCGCAAATACCGCGCCGCGTCGTCCCAGCGTTTTACCCACCAGCCCCTGATAGCCGTTCGAGCTGCGGTGGAAAAAGCGGTTAAACGGACGGAAAATCCAGCCGAACAGACGATCGATTAGCCGGGTCGGGAAATCTTTCGGCGCGCCGTGCGGTTTTAACAGCAGTGCCGCCAGTGCCGGAGAGAGCGTCAGCGAGTTAATGGCAGAGATGACCGTGGAAATCGCGATCGTCACCGCAAACTGCTTGTAGAACTGCCCGGTGACGCCCGAGAGAAACGCCATCGGCACAAACACCGCACACAGCACCAGCGCAATCGCGATAATCGGCCCGGACACTTCTCGCATCGCCTGGTGCGCTGCCGCAAGCGGCGCAAGCCCCTCTTCAATGTTTCGCTCGACGTTTTCCACCACCACGATGGCGTCGTCCACCACGATACCGATGGCTAATACCAACCCGAACAAACTCAGGGTATTCAGCGAGAAGCCCAGCAGGTAGAGAATGCTGAAAGTACCCACCACCGACACCGGCACCGCGATCAGCGGAATAATCGACGCGCGCCAGGTTTGCAGGAACAGGATCACCACCAGCACCACCAGCACCACCGCTTCCAGTAGCGTTTGCACCACCGCACGGATCGAATCACGCACAAAGACCGTCGGATCGTAAGGTGCCGCCCACTTCATATCTGCCGGGAAGCGCGTGGACAGTTCGTCCATTTTCGCGCGTACCGCGTTAGACAAATCAATGGCGTTCGCCCCCGGCGACTGGAAGATACCAATCCCGACCGCGTCTTTATTGTTCAACTGGGAACGCAGCGCATAGCTGCCGGACCCCATTTCGATACGCGCCACGTCGCGCAGGCGGACGACCGTACCGTCCTGCGTCGTTTTCAGGACAATATTGCCAAACTCTTCTTCCGTATGCAGACGGCCCTGGGCGTTAATGGAGATCAGAAAATCGCTCTCTTTCGGCAGCGGCTCGGCACCAAGCTGCCCGGCGGACACCTGTATGTTTTGCTCCTGCATCGCTGTCACCACATCCGACGCGGTCAGCCCGCGCGCCGCCACCTTGTTGGGATCCAGCCAGATGCGCATCGCGTATTCACCCGAGCCGAAAATCTGGATCTGGCCGACGCCCGGCAGGCGCGCCAGCTCGTCCTTCACCTTCAGTGTGGCGTAGTTACGCATATACAGGGAGTCGTACTTACCGTTGGGCGAAAACAGATGCACCACCAGCGTCAGCGTCGGGGACTGTTTCTGGGTGGTAATGCCCAAACGCCGCACGTCTTCCGGCAGACGCGCTTCGGCCTGCGCAACGCGGTTTTGCACCTGCACTTGCGCCTGATCCGGGTCGGTTCCCGGACGGAAGGTGACGGTGGTCACCAGCACGCCGTCGGAGCCCGCGACGGACTTCATGTACATCATGTTCTCAACGCCGTTAATCGCCTCTTCCAGCGGCGTCGCCACGGTCTCGGCAATCACTTTCGGGTTGGCGCCGGGGTATTCCGCGCGCACCTGCACGCTTGGCGGCACGACGTCAGGATATTCGCTCACCGGCAGCAGCGGGATGGCGATTAACCCGGTGATAAAAATCAGAATCGACAGGACGGCGGCAAAAATCGGCCTGTCGATGAAAAAGCGGGAAAAGTCCATGGGTTGGATTCTCAGGTCAAGGGATCAGTTGAGGGCGCTGCTGGCGGTCATGGCAACGGTTTTGGCGTTAACCGGCATACCCGGCATAAACACTTTTTGTAAGCCCTCGACGATGACTCTGTCGCCAGGGTTCAGTCCCTGCTGCACGATGCGTAAGCCGGCGGCGAGACGCCCCGGCGTAATATCACGACGCTGTGCTTTACCCTCTTTATCCACGATATACACGTACTTACGATCCTGATCGGTCAGCACCGCTTTGTCGTCGATCAGCGTGGCTTTGAATTCCGCGCTACCCGGCAGGCGTACGCGGGCAAAAAGTCCCGGTGTGAACTGACGCTGCGCGTTATCCAGCAGCGCGCGCATACGGATGGTGCCGGTACTCGGCGTCAGCTGATTATCCAGGAAGTCCACTTTGCCCTGATGGGGATAGCCCTCCTCGCCCGTCAGGCCAATCTCAACCGGCAGCGCCGTGTGATGGCTGGATGCCCCCTGCCCGCTGCGGGCCAGATTTTGATAGTGGAGATAGGTTGACTCGTCCACGTCAAAATAGACGTAAACCGTCTTCTGCGAGACCACCGTAGTGAGGACGCTGGCGCTGTCGCCCGCAGTCACCAGGTTCCCGCTGGTGATCAGCGCCCGGCTGGCGCGACCGTCAATAGGCGCGGTGACTTTGGTGAAGTCAAGGTTGAGCTGCGCGGCGTCAACCGCCGCCTGCGCGGCGCGAATATCGGCCTGCGCCTGAGTGGCGGCCGAACGGCGCTGCTCCCACTCTTCGCGGGATACCACATTCGTGTTGACCAGTTTATCGGTGCGGTTTGCCTCACTTCGCGCCAGGCTTGCCTGCGTTTTAGCTCTTGCCAGGTTCGCCTGCGCCTGTTCCAGCGCCGCGCGATAGGTTCGGTCATCAATCGTGAACAGCACCTCGCCCTTTTTCACTTCCTGACCGTCGGTGTAATTCACTTTATCAATGTAACCAGAGACGCGGGGGCGTAGCTGGACGCTCTCCACCGCTTCAATCCGACCGTTAAAGCTATCCCACTGGCTAATGGATTTTACGACCACGTCAGCAGCACTGACGGCGGGCGCAGGCGGCGCGGCGTTTTGCGCGACGCTGTTATCACATCCGACAAGCAACATAGAGAGCAACATCGCCCCCAGCGCGCTCGGATAAACGTTACCCCAGGTTTTTTGCAGGCTCATTATTTTTATTCCGGTATTGGTAGCCGCCGGGCAAGACGCTGCGGGAGACGCCGCGCCACCTCCTTTGTCCGGTAGCTGACTTAAGGCCATTTGTGTCGTTCATCGCCACAAAACTGTAACAGTTGCAAATACACTATCGCGGCGATTGTAGGAAGGCGCTTAACTAAGTGCAAGAATAATTGTTGCACTTTATGTGCTATTTGAGCGGATGTGAAAAGACCTGTTTCAGGCAGGGATTTAAATGTAACAATAAAACTTGCAATTATTTTCAAAACGAGCCACCTTTAAATGCAACAGATAAAGATGCTTTTTGATACGCAGCCCGGGGGAAGCGAGATGAACACTGGCGCATTTATTCACGATTTACTCGACTGGATCAATAACAACCTTGATAACCGCCTGGACATCGACACCGTTTCCAGACGAGCCGGTTATTCGAAATGGCACCTTCAGCGCATCTTCAAAGAACATACGGGTTATCCCATCGCCGGGTATATTCGCGCGCAAAAGCTGCGAAAATCGGTTGAACGCTTAACCCACAGCGACGAACCGATTTTGAACGTGGCGATCGCGTTGGGCTTTGACTCTCAGCAGTCATTCAACCGCAGCTTCAAGCGTCAGTATGGTCAGGCCCCCGGCGCATGGCGCCGCAATGCCGGTTGCCCGTTGAGTAAACGCCAATGTCAGTAATGCCTCTGTCGGGGGTCAGGACCACCGCGAATGCCTCTACGCCAGCCTGATGAATTGATTGACCCTCTCTTCGCCGCTTATTGTCACGATTCACCGCCCGTTTACTGGCGGTCAGAGGCGGGACAGTCTCTGCGGCAGGGATAAGACCGCTTCCATCTGCGTCTGTGCTGTTGACTTATTCTGTAAAAAGATTACTTTTCAGGACATGAAGAAGATACTCATCATTGTCCCCGATGGCGGTATGCTGTTTGAATCCGCTGGTATTGCCGACATTCTGATGCAGGCCAATCGCCTGCATCCGGAAGGTGCTACGGACATCTGTTACCAGGTGCAATTAGCAACAACTCAACCGCATCAGGTGATCCATGGTCAGTCTGGTTTAAATTTACTGGCAGATCATCGCCTGCATGAAATTGACCCTCGTGAGCCTCTGGATACCATCATTATCACCGGCAGAGGTCAAAATCCGCAGGAAGGGATTGCAGTGGTTGACTGGCTGCGCCTTGCCGCTCCCCATGCCCGCCGCATTGCATCCATTTGCGGCGGCGCGATGCTGCTGGCGCAAACCGGACTGCTGGACGGCAGACGAGCCACCACCCACTGGAAGCTACTGGAAACTATGCAGGCAGAATTCCCTCAGGTGCGCGTCGAAGGCGGTCCGCTTTATATTCAGGACGAACACATCTGGACGTCAGGCGGAGTCAGTTCCGGCTTTGACCTGACGCTTGCCCTGGTTGAAGAGGACTACGGCTTCAGTCTGGCACGCGACATCGCTCAGGACTTCGTCATGTACCTGCGCCGACCCGGAGGCCAGTTGCAGTTTAGCCGCTACAACCTTCAGCAGAGCAGTACCCAGGGCCCCATTAGCGATCTACAGGCCTGGCTGCTCGAAAACCTTACCGCCGACCTCAGTGTGGATAAACTGGCGACAAAAGTCGCCATGAGCCCGCGTAATTTCACCCGCGTGTTTACCCGGGAAACCGGCGCTTCGCCGGCCCGTTACGTCGCCGAAGCCCGTCTGGCTGCTGCACGACAGCGTCTGGAGCAGACCAACGAGACGCTGGATCGTATCGCTGAACAAACGGGATTTGGCAGCAGCATTAACCTACGGCGACTGTTTGAGAAACAGCTCCAGCTCACGCCGGGAGAATATCGTCAGCGCTTTCACTGTCGTAAAATGGCGTAAAGTGATCCTTTTTTGTCATTTACGCCAACTGATGACCGACCTACATTACCTTCAGAGACAACAGATAAGGAGTTGATCATGGTAAAGGTCGGTATTAACGGTTTTGGCCGTATCGGACGCAACGTACTGCGTGCAGCGCTGGGTAACCCGGATATTCAGATTGTGGCAATCAACGATCTGACAGACAGTAAGACACTGGCGCATCTGCTGACATACGATTCGCTGCTCGGAAAACTCGATGCCGACGTCACCGCCGGTGAAGGGCAGCTTGTCGTTGACGGTAAACCCATTACCGTGTTCAGCGAACGCGACCCCGCCAACATCCCATGGCGTCAAAGCGAAGTTGATATTGTTATTGAAGCAACCGGCTTCTTCACTGACCGTGACAAAGCAGCGGTGCATATCCACAGCGGTGGCGCAAAGCGCGTGATTATCTCCGCCCCCGGTAAAAACGAAGATTTAACCATCGTGATGGGCGTTAACGATGGCCTCTACTCCCCGGATAAACACGTCGTGGTCAGCAACGGTAGTTGCACCACTAACGGTCTGGCACCTGCCGCGCAGGTTCTGCACCAGCATTTCGGTATTAAGCATGGTCTGATGAACACCACCCACGCCTATACCAACAGTCAGGCGCTGCATGACCAGCCGGAAAAAGACCTTCGTGGCGCTCGCGCTGCCGCATTGTCGATTGTGCCTTACTCCAGCGGTGCCGCGAAGGCGCTTGGCAAAGTCATTCCTGAGCTGGATGGTCGTTTGACCGGTTACTCGCTGCGCGTACCGGTTCCGGTGGTTTCCATTGTCGATCTAACCGTAACGCTTGAGCGGGATGTGACGACGGAAGAGGTCAATAATGCGTTTCGTGAAGCCGCCGCAGCGGGACCACTGAAAGGGATCCTCGGTTACAGCGATGAACCACTCGTCTCAAGCGACTACCAGGGCGACCCGCGTTCTTCCATTATCGACGGCCTGTCGACGCTGGTGATTGGCGGAAATATGGTCAAAATTCTGGCGTGGTATGACAATGAATGGGGATTCTCCAACCGCCTCGTCGACCTGGCGCTGTTGATGGCAAGGCGTGAACGCTAATCCCCTGCTCTCGCATTCCCTCTAAATCCACGCCTGGCGTGGATTTTTAATTTCTGCTCAGCGAGAATTATCATGAAATCGGTAGGTTTAACCGACAGGTGCGCCCCTTACTGAATAGTCGCAGCGTCCCCCTTGATTAAGGATAGCGTTGCATCGACCCGTTGAACTCACAGCTCATAGCAGACCTGAGAACCAGCCAACCTATCCTCTGCGAGCTTACAGCAGACGTGAACGTGTTATATAAAAGGCGAAGGCAGTACTTGCATGAATACCATTCGAAATGGCAACCTCCTGAATCCGATCTCACCTGTGGCATGCACAATGCCAAATCCAGCATTTTTGATAGCTGTTTAGTTAATACTGTATCGAAAGCCTTTAAAAAGGTATTTTGCCTGATTCATCACTTTTGTTTCTCTTGTCTTATGTATTATTGCTGTGGTTCAGCCATTAAGAATAAAAAAGAGCCAGATGACATTTCAGATATAGCTTATCCATAATATTAACAATTGATAGTATTGAAATAGCACTCTAGGAAATGGACTATTTTTATTTCTCATAGACGAGAATTTACATATCATGATATAATGTACGAGGAAAAGCACGCAGGTTATTAACCTGTATGCTTTGTGATTAAATTTTCGAGGGGACTATTCCAGTGGGACGTAAATGGGCCAATATTGTTGCTAAAAAAACGGCTAAAGACGGTGCAACATCTAACGTATATGCAAAGTTCGGTGTAGAAATTTATGCCGCGGCTAAACAAGGTGAACCAGACCCTGAATTAAACACATCTTTAAAGTTCGTTATTGAACGTGCAAAACAAGCACAGGTCCCAAAACACGTTATTGATAAAGCCATTGATAAAGCCAAAGGTGGCGGAGATGAAACGTTCGTGCCAGGGCGTTATGAAGGCTTTGGCCCCAATGGTGCAATGGTTATCGCTGAAACGTTAACGTCGAATGTTAACCGTACGATTGCTAATGTCCGCACAATTTTCAATAAAAAAGGCGGCAATATCGGCGCGGCAGGTTCTGTAAGCTATATGTTTGACAATACTGGCGTGATTGTATTTAAAGGAACAGACCCTGACCATATTTTTGAAATTTTGCTTGAGGCTGAAGTTGATGTTCGCGATGTAACCGAAGAAGAAGGAAACATCGTTATTTATACTGAACCTACGGACCTTCACAAAGGAATTGCAGCGCTAAAAGCAGCAGGTATTACTGAATTCTCAACAACAGAATTAGAAATGATTGCTCAATCTGAAGTTGAACTTTCACCAGAAGATTTAGAAATCTTTGAAGGTCTTGTTAATGCCCTTGAAGATGACGATGATGTTCAAAAAGTCTATCATAACGTTGCAAATCTCTAATTAAGAATGAAAGGAATCTGCCATTATGGCAGGTTTTTAACCTTATCACGTTGTTATAACGAAGCATATTTAGCCGGGTATCAGGGATAGTGTCCATCGACCCGTTGGACTCACCGTTCAGAACAGACCCGTCTCCCTGGTACCAGACTGCAGATCGCACAAAGGGCACCCGTGATGGGTACCCTTTGTAGCAACTTTCAACATCATTCTGGATGACATGGCTCTACGGATAATTGCAGCACATCGCAAACCGAGCTTTCCGCAAGTCAGCGAGGAATATGCGCCAGAATCGTGTCCAGCGTTTGTTCATCAAACATCAACTCCTCGATGCCCCGATGCGACTGAGCACGTACCTGCTGCGGCGCGGTCATCCGCACCATTTGTCTCGCAACATGCTTTGTGGTTGCCTGATTCACTTTTACCGCAATTTCAAAGTCATGCTCGGCCAGCGTCTCATCGGTAAAGACATGGATGTTCGTATTGTTACTCATTGATTACTACCTCTTTTTACTCGTTCACGTTTAAAACGCAGCGATGCTGTAAGACCTCGGGCCAGGGCATTCTGCGCTTCCCGGAGGAAAATATACCCATTCATTTTTCGCAATAAATCCTCATTTAACCGATAAAATAGCGCCTGTTATTGCATAATTACTTACGCTACATTTTGCGGTTTAGGGCAGCGAGAACAGAGTGAGTATCAAATGGGAAAAATACTGGAAAACAACAGAAAGAATGCGCTCTCTGCCATCCGGGATCTTCTGGCAAAGGAGGTCTATAAGCTGGCGGTGATCAAACAGTTCCCGGAGGAGTTCACACGTATCATCGAGATTTACGCGGACATCTCGCGTACATTCCAGTTTCTTAGTGATTACACAGATAGCGAGACCCTCAATCGGTTCAAAGAAGAAATTTTTGACTGTGTGGTCGTCCGCCCACCGATGGCTGCACTCAAAACCCGTATGCAAAACGGCGTAGACTACCTTAAGCGTTCAATAGAAGAGCCAGACGATAAATTGAGCACTCAGCTAAAGAAAGGGGTTAACGGCATCTTTAATAACTATAAAACCTTTCAGTCCAGCATCCCCTATCGCTATCCCCCCGCGTTACTGATCCACTGGCATGACTATATTTCCCTCTATCGTGAGCTACAACGATGGGAGGAAAAGAGTGGTTTTGACAGAGTATGGGACGATTTTTTTGACGGCGGGTATATTACTCAAATCACATCTCCCGTATCCGTTACCGACCATATCCGCTCTTATGACAGCTATTTGCCCATCTCTTTTCATTACGCGACTGAGCAAGTTGACATCCCTGAAAATGCTTATTACCGCCATGCCGTCCCCTTTTCGCCTGATATCTCAAAAGCGGAAATGGAAGAGGTCATGATGATGCAATTCCAGGACAATTATTCACCCCAACGTCATGTTGAAATTAAAAACGAACTTAATTTTTCTATACGTCTTAATCCGGACATGACACAAGCGCATGTCGATGAAATCGTGGAACATGTCCGCTATCAGTTAAGCCGGGGACATAACGCGAATCTCGAAGCTGAAAAACAGTTAGCCTGTGACCAGAGCACATTTATGCGGATCTCATCGGCATCAAAACTTAACGAGCCCGACTTTGCGGACCTTCGACTGCTCCAGAGTGCACGCCTGATAAAAATTGATAACCTGGCCCAGGGAATTAAATATGTTTATGGGCTGGCGCTTCTGCAAGAAGCTTATCTTGAATGGCACCAGGAAAAATCGTGCGAACTCTCCTGGTACCGCTGGAAAAGGCGCACTGGCCAGAGGCTGGAGATCCTGGCGGAGAAAGTCGCCGAGAAAATAGAAACCGCCGTATTACGTAATAACCGTGATAAAAAATACCGGCACGACATCAGGCTACCAACCGCCTCCATGATTAAAAACAGCTACGATGAAGTCAGTGTGGAAATACAAAAGCACATTGACCAATTTCAGTTCGGACGTCTTCAGATGCAGAAACGCTTGAATCCTGTGCAAATGCGAAAGCTCATGGATACGCCTGAAATTCTGCTCAGCCAACTGCATGAAGAGGATAGTGACATCGCCAGACAGCGTATCGCTGAACTGACACGTAAAGGCAAAACGGCTTCGATTCGACGCCGCGAAAATGGCAGTTTTGTCATTGTCTGGTTTTAACCGACGCCTGACGGGAATCGCTTAAAATTCCTGGCAACAATCCCGCGTATCAGGAGCTCAACTTAAAATGAGCCGCGTTGATATGGTACAATTTCATTTTTCGCCACAAGGTGGTGCGGCCAATTTTCAGCAGGCTGGCCATCTCCTGAATCCGCCCACCGGTCACCCTTGCCACATGAATAATGGCGTCTTTCTCAATATCACTGAAAGCGACGCTGGCAGAGAAACGATCGGTCGCGGGTTCTGAGGCACGGTGCTCGTTAAAGAGATATTCCGGCAGATGGTTCAGGTGAATACGCCCGTTGTCACTTCTCAGCGCCGTATTTTCAATGACACTGTTGAGCTCGAAGTCATTCCCCGGCCAGTCGCAGGCAATCAGCGGAGTCAGCACATCGTCATCCATAAACAGGCGGGTCGAAAAGCGTTTTTCCAGGCGACGCAGGCGGTGATTCACCAGCGAAGGAATGCTGTTACGCCGCTGTCGCAGCGGTGGAATCATTATTTCAAAGGCGTGCAACGCGTAATAGAGCTGGCGGCTAAAGCGGTTTTGTTCCACCAGCCGCGCCAGATCCACCGTTGTGGCGGCAATCACTTTCACGTCAACTGGCACCACCCGCCGCGCGTCCAGGCGAGTGATCACCCCTTGTTTAATCACCTGTAACAACGCCGACTGCAGTTCTGGCGCCAGATACTCAATTTTTTCCAGGTACAGCGTACCGCCGTGCGCCAGTTCCAGGCGGCTCAACCGCCCTTCGCTGTCGTCATCCGCCGTACTGGCGATAAAATCCCGTACCTGATCGGCATACAGCTGACAGTTCACCGCAATATACGGGCCTTCTGCCCGTTCGCTGGCATTATGAATAGCCTGACTCAGCAACTCTTTACCCACGCCCTCTTCGCCGCATAACAACACCGGAAAACTGCCCCGCGCCGCCTGACGGCCAAAATGAACGATACGCTGGGTCTGCGGATCGTCCTGCGCCATCTGCGCGAAGGTATGGCTTACTTTACCCAATTGACTGGTCATCAACTGACGCATCTTCTCCACCGGATGCAGCAGCAGAATAAAACTGGTGCCCTGCGTTTCGACAATCGGTTTGAGAGTAATCACGGTATCAATGAACTGATGCTGGCTTTCAAATGTCGCCTCAACATGATGCAGCGGACGCTGATGGCGGATCGCACGCACCAGCAGGCTGGGCAGCGTCAGGAGTTCATTGAGGTTTTTGCCATGGGCAGCCGTCACATCAAGATGCAGTAGCCGTGCCGCCTGAGCATTGATGAATTGCAGACTGCCCTGCGCGTTCCAGGTCATCACGCCGTCATCCATGCTCTCCAGCAAACCGTACAGTTGATTGAGATGACGGTTTGATTCGGCAAGAAGACTGTCGGTGAGCAGCGAGTTTCCCACTTCACGCGCAATCGCCAGGGTTAATGGCAGATCGGCAGGCGATGCGTGATCTGCCGGACAGCCCAGCGCAATGGATCCTAAGAGGCGTCCATGGTTGTCGAAAACAGGCGTTGAGCAAAAACACCACGCACCGAGCGCATGTTTAAAATGGTGATCGGGCAGCGTTTTTACCGGTTGCCCTACGACAGAGGCCAGCGACAGCGCGCAACTGCCAATGATGCTTTCGGCACAATAGGTGCCGTCGACAAAACCGAGTTCCGCCAGTTGCCCGAGCGTTTTTGGATCGCCACAGCGGCTCAGCACACACGCACTCTCATCCAGAATGAACAGCGCACACTTTCGCGGCGCCATGTATTCCCATGCGTCCTCCAGCGCCGCCTGTCCAAGCGTGAGCATCGCCGTCTTACGCCGACAAATCGAATCAAACGTCAGTCCCTGTGCCTGGTGCGGTTGCGCCCAGAAATCACGCTGCATTATTTTGCCGCAGCGTAGCCACGAGTCGCGAATAAATTCAGGAATATTCGATTCATCGCTTATGTTCACGCTGTTATTCATTGTCTGTTTTCCCTCATTTCAGGGTGCGGTCGCTCGCAATTCTGCGGTATCTCGCGCTTTTACGTTCCGTTATGGAACATTCATCAAAATAAATGTTCTCTTTTGGAACATAACATCGATGAATTTTCTTTTTCGCGCGCTGGGGCACAATTACGTTATCGGCAGCGAGCGGTCGCCGTGGCGTTGTACACCATCGATCCCCTGGAGCCTAAGACCCGGAGTAAGAAAATGAAAAAGCTGATTAACCGTGTGGAAGACGTACTGAGTGAACAACTGGCTGGCCTCGCAAAAGCGCACCCGTCGCTGACCCTGCATCAGGATCCGGTGTATGTGACCCGTGCAGATGCCCCCGTTCAGGGCAAAGTCGCGCTGCTTTCCGGCGGTGGCAGCGGGCATGAACCCATGCACTGCGGCTATATTGGTCAGGGCATGCTGTCTGGCGCCTGCCCCGGCGAAATTTTTACCTCCCCAACGCCCGACAAAATGTTTGAATGCGCCATGCAGATTGACGGCGGCGAAGGCGTGCTGCTGATCGTGAAAAACTACACCGGCGATATTCTTAACTTCGAAACCGCCACTGAACTGCTGCACGAAAGTGGCGTGAAAGTCACCACTGTGGTGGTGGATGACGACGTGGCCGTCAAAGACAGTCTCTATACCGCCGGACGACGCGGCGTCGCCAACACCGTGCTGATTGAAAAACTGGTCGGGGCGGCGGCAGAGCGCGGCGATTCCCTGGAAGCGTGTGCGAAACTTGGCCGTAAACTTAATAATCACGGCCATTCGATCGGTATCGCCCTCGCTGCCTGTACGGTTCCGGCCGCCGGTCAGCCCTCTTTCACCCTTGCCGACAATGAAATGGAGTTCGGAGTCGGGATCCACGGCGAGCCCGGCATCGACCGTCGCGCTTTCGTCTCCCTCGATCAGACCGTTGACGAGATGTTCGATACCCTGCTGGAAAACGGCACCTATAGCCGCACGCTGCGCCACTGGGATCCCGC
Source organism: Citrobacter amalonaticus (assembly GCF_018323885.1). NCBI lineage: Bacteria > Pseudomonadati > Pseudomonadota > Gammaproteobacteria > Enterobacterales > Enterobacteriaceae > Citrobacter > Citrobacter amalonaticus. Next base: position 2,620,694 of record NZ_AP024585.1, read on the forward strand.
TCAGGGCGTCTGGCAGGAGGATAAGCAAGGCAAACAGCCTTTGCAGCGTGGCGATCGCGTCATCGCGCTGGTCAATAACCTCGGCGCCACGCCGCTTTCTGAACTGTATGGCGTCTATAACCGCCTTGACGAACGCTGCCAGCAGGCGGGTATCGTTATCGAACGTAATTTGATTGGTTCGTACTGTACGTCACTGGATATGACCGGCTTTTCCATCACCCTGTTAAAAGTGGATGACGAGACGCTGGCACTCTGGGACGCACCGGTTCATACCCCAGGCCTGAACTGGGGCAACTAAGGAGAGCGTCATGTCACTGAACAGAGAACAAATTGTGAGTTGGCTTTATCGCTGCGGGGAGATTTTCAGCAAAGAGAGTGATTATCTCACCGGGCTGGATCGCGAGATTGGCGATGCCGACCACGGTTTGAATATGCATCGCGGCTTTAGCAAAGTGGTCGAAAAATTACCGTCCATTGCGGATAAAGATATTGGGTTCATTTTAAAAAATACCGGGATGACGCTGCTGTCAAACGTCGGGGGAGCCAGCGGCCCGCTGTTCGGCACCTTTTTTATCCGCGCCGCGCAGGTCACTCAGGCGCACCAGAGTTTGTCGCTAAATGAACTCTATCAAATGATGCGTGAAGGCGCCGATGGCGTGATCAGCCGGGGTAAAGCCGAGCCGGGTGATAAAACGATGTGTGATGTCTGGGTGCCGGTGGCGGAGTCACTGCGCCAGTCGAGCGCACAGAACCTCTCCGTCACCGCTGCGCTGGACGCCGCCGCCGTTCAGGCTGAAGCCGCCGCGCAAAGCACAATTACGATGCAAGCCCGCAAAGGTCGCGCCAGCTATCTGGGCGAGCGCAGCATCGGGCATCAGGATCCGGGCGCAACCTCGGTGATGTTTATGATCCAGATGCTGGCAGCCGCAGCAAAAGAGTAAGGACAGTAAGATGGTAAACCTGGTGATAGTCTCTCACAGCGCCCGCCTCGGTGAGGGGGTGGGCGAACTGGCGCAACAGATGTTAATGGGCGGCGACTGTAAAATCGCCGTTGCCGCCGGTATCGACGATCCGCAAAACCCCATCGGTACCGACCCTATCAAGGTGATGGAGGCGATCGAGTCTGTTGCTGATACCGACCACGTGCTGGTGATGATGGACATCGGCAGTGCCCTGCTCAGTGCGGAAACGGCGCTGGATCTTCTCGACCCGAGCATTGCCGGGAAAGTGCGGCTTTGCGCCGCGCCACTGGTTGAAGGGACGCTGGCGGCAACGGTGAGCGCCGCCGCGGGCGCGGATATCGAAAAGGTCATCGCCGATGCGACGAACGCCCTTGAAGCTAAGCGCGAGCAACTGGGTTTACCCTCTTCTGCTGATGAGCGCCGCATGACTCCGGTTTTTAGCACACCGGACGCAGCGGCAAAATCAGTGTCCGTGGTGATCAAAAACCCTAACGGTTTGCACATTCGTCCGGCGTCCCGGCTTGTGGCAACGCTGTCAGCCTTTGACGCGGATCTGCTGCTGGAAAAAAACGGCAAGTGCGTCACGCCGGATAGCCTTAATCAGATATCGCTGTTGCAGGTTCGCTGTAATGACACGATCCGTCTGCTGGCAAGCGGAGCGCAGGCGGATGACGCGCTCGCCGCATTTAGCCAACTGGCTGCGGAGAACTTCGGTGAATCGCTGGACGATGTCGAAATTACCGCATCGTCGACGGAGAAGATTACGGGCAGCGCGTTCTGTTACACCCCAACGCTGCCGCCGGTTCGACAAGCCTCGGATCTCAGTCCCGTTGCAGAACAGGCGCGACTGCGTAACGCGCTGGATCTCACCCTGCTCGATCTGATGACGCTGCTCACCCGCATGGAAGAACACTGGCCTGGTGACCTGGCGGCCATTTTCTCTGGTCACCATATGTTGCTGGACGATCCAGAGCTGTTTGATACCGCCTGCGGGATCCTGCGTAGCGAACACTGTACGGCGGAATATGCCTGGCAGCAGGTGCTGAGCAGCCTCAGCATGCAGTATCGGCAACTGGATGATGCCTATCTGCAGGCGCGCTACATCGATATCGACGATCTCCTGCATCGCACGCTACGTCATTTGCTGCAAAGCCCGCTGACGTTGCCTGATTTCACCGCGCCTGCCATCCTGGTCGCCGACAATCTGTTTCCCTCAACGGTGCCGGAATTCGACCCGAACGTGGTGAAAGGCATTTGCCTGCGTGAAGGCAGTCCGCTCGCGCATGGCGCCTTGATCGCCCGCGAGATGGGCATCGCCTGGATATGCCAGCAGGGCGACGCACTTGACGATGTGCAGACGGGTGAGCGGTTGACCCTTGATGTGGCGCAAAATCGCGTCGTCAGGGAAAGGAAAACCCTGTAACGTCGCAAAAAAAGGAGGGTAACAACGCGCCGGGGGCGATCCTGGACTACGATTTTCTCATGGTAGATACCGTTTTTCGGTACACACTAAGGAGATGAATCAATGCATACCCCTGCTTTTTGCACGTCTGGTTCGCTGTCGTGGGTCATAAAATTAGCGGTTTCCGGCACCCTTCTGTCCTTCTCTTCACTGTCTGTGCACGCAGAAGAGATGCCGGTTACCCCGCCGCAACCGCCGGATATTTTGCTCGGCCCGCTGTTTAACGATGTGCAGAATGCCAGACTGTTCCCCGATCAAAAGACCTTTGCTGATGCCGTGCCAAACAGCGATCCGCTGATGATCCTTGCGGATTACCGGATGCAAAAAAATCAATCCAGTTTCGATTTACGCCACTTTGTGAGCGTCAACTTCACGTTGCCAAAAGAGGGAGAAAAATATGTTCCGCCGGAAGGACAATCGCTGCGCGAACATATCGACGGGCTGTGGCCAGTATTAACACGCTCTACCGAAAGCGCGGGAAAATGGGATTCGTTGCTGCCGCTGCCTGAACCTTACGTGGTACCCGGCGGGCGCTTCCGGGAAGTCTATTACTGGGACAGCTACTTCACCATGTTGGGACTTGCCGAAAGCGATCACTGGGACAAAATTGCCGATATGGTGGCGAACTTTGCCTGGGAGATTGATGCCTTCGGTCATATCCCCAATGGCAACCGCACCTACTATCTGAGCCGTTCCCAGCCCCCCTTCTTCTCCCTGATGGTGGAACTGCTGGCGCAGCATGACGGCGACGATACGCTGACAAAATACCTGCCGCAACTGCAAAAAGAGTATCTCTACTGGATGGAAGGCGTCGAAACGCTGCAGGCAGGTCAACAGAACAAACGGGTGGTGAAACTGGATGATGGCACCATTTTGAACCGCTACTGGGATGAGCGGGATACGCCACGACCGGAATCCTGGGTTGAGGATATCGCCACGGCAAAAAGCAATCCAAACCGTCCGGCCACCGACATTTATCGCGATCTGCGCGCTGCGGCGGCATCCGGCTGGGATTTCAGTTCGCGCTGGATGGATAACCCACAGCAGCTCGGCACGCTGCGGACCACCAGCATCGTTCCGGTGGATCTTAACGCGCTGCTGTACAAGATGGAAAAAATCCTCGCGCGCGCCAGCAAAGCCGCGGGGGATGAAGCAAAAGCCAACCAGTACGATTCGCTGGCGAACGCCAGACAGAAAGCGATTGAGCACTACCTGTGGAATGACAAAGAAGGCTGGTATGCGGATTACGATCTGAAGAGCAAGCAGGTGCGTAATCAACTGACCGCTGCCGCCCTGTTCCCACTGTATGTCAACGCGGCCTCGAAAGATCGCGCCAGCAAAATGGCCGTGGCCACTCGCGCGCATCTGCTGCAGCCGGGCGGGCTTGCCACCACCTCGGTGAAAAGCGGACAGCAATGGGATGCGCCAAACGGCTGGGCGCCGTTGCAGTGGGTCGCCACCGAGGGCTTACAGAACTATGGACAGAGTGAGGTGGCAATGGAGGTAAGCTGGCGTTTTCTGACCAACGTGCAGCACACCTACAATCGCGAGCAAAAGCTGGTGGAAAAATATGACGTCAGCAGCACCGGAACCGGCGGTGGCGGCGGTGAATATCCGTTACAGGATGGTTTTGGCTGGAGCAACGGCGTCACGCTGAAGATGCTCGACCTGATCTGTCCGAAGGAAAATCCATGCGACAACGTGCCGGAAAAACGTCCTGTGACTCGCCAGACCTCCACCGAACCGACACAAAAACAGGCAACGCCGTAATAGCCAACGCCTGACCGGCCTGGAAATACCAGGCCGGTTTTCGCTTCACGCGATCAGAAACGGTAGCTTGCCCCGACCTGAACGGTACGATCACGACCAATCCAGCAATTGGTGCTGTCGTAGCAACTGAAGGTTTCTTTGTTGGTGATATTCTGCGCGCTGGCTTTTAACGTCACGCCGCGCAATGAAGGCAGCGCCTCGCCTAACTGATACGACACGGCGAGATCGTACTGCGTTGTGCCTCCGAGCTTACCGCTCTTGTTATCCGGCGCAATTTCCATCGGCCCGGTATAGCGCGCCCCTGCGCCCATTGTTAGCCCGCGCAGTACGGTCGCATCGAAGGTGTAATCGCCCCACAGATTAAACGCATTCTCCGGCACCTGTGTCGGGCGTTTGCCTTCGTATGTTTCGTCTTCAGTATTGATCGCATGAGTATAGGCGTAGTTGGCAATCAACGTGACGTTGTCACCTGGTCGGCTAATCACCGACAGTTCCGCGCCTTTTGATTCGATCTCCCCGGTCTGCCGATAATCCCAGGTTGGCGTGGCGGAAAGAACATTCTTCTGACGGATGTTAAACACGGATGCCGTCAGCGTAGTCGCGTAATCGGCCAGCAGGTATTTCACCCCGCCTTCCAGTTGTTTGCTGGTTGTCGGCTTCACCTCTTTTGACGTCAGCGTGCCCTGCGGTGAAATCGGTTTGAAGCCTTCGGAATAACTGATAAACGGTGAAATACCGTTTTCAAAGGCATAAAGCGCGCCAAAACGTTTGGTCACCCGGTCCTGGGCGATCCAGGTTTTCTCATCATTTTGCAGCGCGTCGGTCGTCGTTGACCGATAGTCGTCGTAACGCAGACTGGCCAACAGATTTAAGCCGCCAAACGCCACCTGATCCTGCAAGTAGTAGCCATTTTGCTGATAAGAAAGGCGGTTTTTCTGTGCGGTGTACAACCCCAGATCGGCAGTATGCACCTGATGGAAATCCGGGTCGCGCATGTCGATTCCCGGCGTGGCGCTGGCGTAACGGTAGAAGTAATGGCTGTCGAGTTTCTGATAATCAAAACCGGCCAGAATATGGTGCTGCCAGTCGCCCAGCGTGACCGTTTTCGTTACCTGGCTGTCAATGTTGAAACTTTTCAGATCTTCATCGGTGGTATAGGCAAAGCGGTTCAGCATCCAGACCGGGTTTGTGCCATTGCCGGTTGAATAGACGCTGCGCTGGTGCGTATCAACATCAAAATAGCGCGCCCGCTGACTGAATCCCCAACCGCTGTCAAATTCATGTTCGAAATGATAACCCACCATCCACTGACGCTGCTTAAAGCCACTCCACTCATCACCGGCGTAATCACGGCGATCGGCATACCCCGAGCGCAAATAGGCAATGGGTAACGGGTTTGACGGCGACAACGACGGTGTATTTTGCACCAGCGCATCCAGCGTCAGGCGCGTTTTGCTGTCTGGTTGCCAGGTGACGGAGGGCGCCAACAGATAGTCTTCATAACGGGTGGTGCGCGGTTGATCGTCGCCCTCCGTCGCCTTGCCCAGCAGACGGTAATTCCAGTCGCTGTCGCTGATTTTGCCGGTGGAATCCAGATAGCCTTCTTTCAGATTTCGTGTACCGGTATTAAAGCCGATCTCCGTTTTTTGTTCAGCCTGCGGTTTTTTGCCCTGAATATTCACCAGTCCTCCTGGCGAACCGCTGCCATACAGCACAGAGGCGGGCCCTTTCAGAATATCGACGCTTTCCACCAGCAGCGGGTCGATACGTGCTTTGGTGTTGCCAGTGACGTTGTACGGCAACTGCAGGCCGTTGTAGTACTCCTGATCGACAGAGAAACCGCGAATCTTGTACTCGCTCAGGTAGGAGGTATTGCCGCGCATTTCTGTCGACACCCCCGGCGCATAGCGCAGGATCTCGTTGACGGAATTCGCATGACGTAACGCGATCTCGTGATTATCGATGGTATTAATCACCTGCGGCGTTTTACTTTCCGGGACAGCAGATTTGGTGGCGCTGTTAGTCCAGGCAGGCAGCAGGCTCTCCTGACCTGTCGCTGAAACGACAATAGTCGATTCGTTGGTGTCCGCCGCATATGACAATGTGGTCAGAGCCAGTGAGATACAGCCAGAAAGCGCGCAAAGTCGAAAACAAGAAGTTGTCATAGTGAGAATAATTATCAGTTTAAATTGGAATGCCAATTATTCTCATTTCAAAGGGTAAATCAAGAGAGGAATTGAAGGGGAATACCATTAAAAACACGGCTCCCGCAGGAGCCGTATTGTTATTAATCGCGGCGTACGAGCCGGTATACCACCAGCACCACAATGGCGCCCACCACAGCGACCAGGAAACTGTGAAGGTTAAAACCACTGATCGTGCCGCCAATACCAAACATGGTCGCCAGCCATCCGCCCACTACAGCACCGACGATGCCGAGTATACAGGTCAGGATGAATCCGCCGCCGTCACGTCCCGGCATGATCAATTTGGCGATAACACCGGCAATCAAACCAAATACAATCCAGGCAATAATTCCCATGTTCAGACCCTCTTTTCAGGGAAACCACACGCAACCGTTTCTTGCGCTTGTCCGTTAAGTATAGGCAACCCCTTGATCCCCGTTGTTTCTGCGAGGCTGAATTATTTGTCTTTGGTAAAAAAAATCACGCGTTTGTATTAAGTTCTCCTGCGTCTTGCCGATAACCGTTCGATAGACTGTCAGGCAGCCAGGAGGCATTCCGCGTGAGTCATTACAATGAGCAGTTCCTGAAGCAAAATCCGTTGGCGGTGTTGGGGGTTCTTCGCGACTTAAACAGCAACCAGGTGCCTTTGCGCGTCTCCTGGTCCGGCGGACAATTCATCAGCAAGATCCTTGACGTCTCGGCCGAAAGACTGGTGATGGATTTTGGCAGTCAGCAAAAAGAAAATCTCGCCGTGCAAAAAGCGCGCAATATTACCTTTACCGCCGAAACCCAGGGCGCGAAGGTCGAGTTTACTCTTGAGCAGTTGCAGAGCGGTGAGTATCAGCAGCTTCCCGCCTTTATCACCCCGCTCCCTCCGGCGCTGTGGTTTGTGCAACGACGGGAATACTTCCGCATCTGCGCGCCGCTCCATCCTCCCTACGGTTGTACGGCACAGATGCCGGATAACAGCACCCTACGTTTTCGTCTATACGATCTTTCCCTCGGCGGAATGGGTGCTCTGCTGGAAGGCCCGAAACCGTCAGGTCTCACCGAAGGGATGCGTTTTTCGCAGGTGGCATTGGATATGGGGGAATGGGGGATGTTTCACTTTGACGCACAGCTGATTTCCGTCACCGAACGCAAAGTGATTGACGGCAAAAACGAGACCATTTCCACTCCCCGCCTGAGCTTTCGTTTTCTCAACGTCGGCCCGGCGGTGGAGCGGGAACTTCAGCGGATTATCTTTTCCCTTGAGCGCGAAGCGCGCGAAAAATCAAATAAAGTCCGCGACTAATTACATCGCATCCAGCGCGCGCTGCAATTTATAGATGTAGCGCGGCGCCTGAGGCGCAGGATGATTATCCGCGACGTGTTCAACGAACTCATCAGCACTGAGATCGTTGATTTTGTTAATTGCCTTTTTCCGGTCGGAAGAGAACGTGCGTAGCAGTGCGCCTGCGCCGTTAGCGTAGGAGACGACCAGCGCGTACTGCATCACCTGCGGATCCTCAATGCCGGCGAGCGGGCCGGTCTCCAGAATACTCAGGTAGGCAGCGCCCATTGAGATATTCCGTTCCGGGTTTTTCAGTTCACTGGTCGTAGGCTCGCCGCTCCAGCCCATCCGACGATAGACATCGCGTCCTGAAGTTGACGCTTTTAATTGCATCAACCCTATCGCATTCGATTTGCTAACCGCATTGGGATTCCCGCCTGACTCAATGGCGATAATCGCCGTAATCAATTGTGGGCTAACGCCCCACGCCGCACCGGCTTTTTCGCTGATCGGCATCCATTGCATGGCACGTTTTACCGGCACTTCCGCGTTCCACGGGGGATTTTTATAATCTTGTTTTGAACTACAGCCTGCAAGCAGCACAATTAAAAAAGCAAACCATCTCAATTTCACGTCTTCTGTCCTTATCGCCGGAACGCTTTGTTACTAAAACCACCGTTATAAACCGGATAAGCAAAGCACCCTCCGGCAAAACGTTCTACTATAAGCGGCATGATATACATTTGGTTTCTGTTGTAGCAAGGAATTGCCATGTCCCGGTTTCACTTAATTGCCCCCTCGGGCTACTGCATCAATCAGCACGCGGCTTTACTTGGTATCCAGCGCCTTAAAGAGGCCGGGCATCAGGTCGATAATACGGCGGTGGTCAGTCGTCGCCATCAACGCTTTGCGGGTACGGATTCGGAGCGTCTGGCGGACGTGAACGACCTTGTGCATCTCACCGCGCCGGACACCATCGTCATGCCGGTGCGCGGTGGCTATGGAGCGAGCCGTCTACTGCAACACATCGTCTGGCAGGCCCTTGCCGCCCGACAACAGCGGGATCCGCTGCTTATTTGCGGACACAGTGATTTTACGGCGATCCAGTGCGGTCTGCTGGCGCTGGGCAATGTCATCACTTTCAGTGGTCCAATGCTGGCGGCGAACGTTGGCGCGCCGGAGCTGAATACCTTTACGCAAACCCATTTCTGGCAGGCATTACGTCACGCGCAGTACACGGTGGAATGGCAAGGCGACGGTCCGGCCTGTCACACGCAAGGAACGCTGTGGGGCGGTAATCTGGCGATGCTGATTTCGCTCATCGGTACCCCGTGGATGCCCAAAATAGAAAACGGCATTCTGGTACTGGAAGACATTAACGAGCACCCTTTTCGCGTTGAGCGCATGTTATTGCAGTTGGTTGACGCCGGTATATTGAACCGGCAGAGCGCCATTGTGCTGGGCAGTTTCAGCGGTAGCACCCCGAATGAGTATGATGCCGGTTACGATCTTAACACCGTGTATGCGTTTTTACGTGAACGCCTCTCTATTCCCCTGATAACCGGACTCGATTTTGGTCATGAGCCGCGAACCGTTACGCTGGCGTTGGGCGCGCATGCCGTATTGCAAAACAGTCAAAACGGTACACAACTGACGATCTCGGGTCATCCCTTTCTGAAATCATAAAAAAAAACGGCTGCAGGACTAAGTAACGCCCGGATGTAGCCGTTAATATGATAATGTCAATGCACCAAAAAATTCCTGATTGAGGAGTAATCGAACGTTGGACGCCGCGGCAATAATCAGTCTTTTCATTTTGGGGTCCGTCCTCGTTACCAGCAGTATCTTACTCAGTTCATTTTCATCACGCCTTGGCATTCCGATTCTGGTTATCTTCCTGGCCATTGGCATGCTGGCGGGCGTCGATGGCGTCGGCGGCATCCCGTTCGATAATTATCCCTTCGCCTATATGGTCAGTAACCTTGCGCTGGCGATTATTCTGCTCGATGGCGGGATGCGCACGCAGGCCAGTTCGTTTCGTGTCGCGCTGGGCCCGGCGCTTTCTCTGGCGACCGTTGGCGTCCTGATCACCTCCGGGTTAACCGGTATGATTGCCGCCTGGCTGTTTAATCTCGATCTGATTCAGGGTCTGTTGATTGGCGCCATTGTCGGTTCAACAGATGCGGCGGCGGTTTTTTCCCTGCTTGGCGGCAAGGGGCTGAACGAGCGTGTCGGCGCGACGCTGGAAATTGAATCCGGCAGTAATGACCCGATGGCAGTATTTCTGACCATTACGCTGATCGAGATGATTCAGCAACACGAAACCGGCTTAAGCTGGATGTTCGCTGTCCACATTATTCAACAGTTTGGTCTGGGCATCCTGCTTGGGCTGGGCGGCGGCTATCTGCTACAGCAGACGATTAATCGTATCTCTCTACCCGCCGGACTCTACCCGCTATTAGCCCTGAGCGGCGGGATTCTGGTGTTTGCCCTGACCACGGCGCTGGAAGGCAGCGGGATCCTGGCGGTCTATCTGTGCGGTTTTTTACTGGGCAATCGCCCTATCCGCAACCGCTATGGTATTTTGCAAAACTTCGACGGACTGGCCTGGCTGGCACAGATCGGCATGTTCCTTGTGCTCGGACTGCTGGTGAATCCTTCTGACCTGTTGCCGATTGCTATTCCGGCGCTGATTCTTTCCGCCGGGATGATTTTCATTGCCCGTCCACTCTCTGTATTTATCGGACTGCTGCCGTTCCGCGGTTTTAATCTGCGTGAACGCGTCTTTATTAGCTGGGTGGGTCTGCGCGGTGCGGTACCGATCATTCTTGCCGTCTTTCCGATGATGGCGGGTCTGGAAAATGCCCGTCTGTTCTTTAACGTCGCTTTCTTCGTAGTGCTGGTGTCACTGGTTTTGCAGGGGACGTCGCTCTCCTGGGCGGCGAAAAAGGCGAAGGTGGTGGTACCACCGGTCGGTTGGCCGGTCTCACGCGTGGGTCTGGATATTCATCCGGACAATCCGTGGGAGCAGTTTGTCTATCAGCTCAGTGCCGATAAATGGTGTGTCGGCGCGGCGCTGCGCGATCTGCATATGCCTCAGGAAACGCGCATTGCGGCGCTGTTTCGTGACAATGTGCTGTTTCATCCCACCGGCAGCACCCGTCTGCGTGAAGGCGATGTGCTGTGCGTCATCGGGCGTGAACGCGATCTTCCGGCGCTGGGCAAACTGTTCAGCCAGTCGCCGCCGGTGGCGCTGGATCAGCGCTTCTTCGGCGACTTTATTCTCGAAGCCAACGCTAAGTATGCCGATGTGGCGCTGATTTATGGTCTGGATGACGGAACGGAGTACCGCGATAAGCAGCAAACGCTGGGGGAAATTGTTCAGCAACTGCTGGGTGCCGCCCCGGTCGTCGGCGACCAGGTCGAATTTGCCGGGATGATCTGGACGGTTGCCGAAAAAGAGGATAATCAGGTGCGCAAAGTCGGTGTCCGCGTTGCCGGGGATGAAGACGAAGAATAGTGACTCTGCCGGAAGGCGCTGCGCTTATCTGGCCTACTGAGACGCCGCGTAGCGTGTGCTGTAGGCCGGATCAGGCGCATCGCGCCGGCATCCGGCAATACCAGAAAAGTTACACCGTCACAACAGGAACGCGCAACGCCAGCGAACACATCAGCTCATAACCCACCGTTCCAGCTGATTGCGCCACGTCGTCAATTTTGATCTCTTTGCCCCACAGCTCCACCGGCGTTCCGATGCCCGCCTGCGGGCATGGCGTCAAATCCACCGCCAACATATCCATTGACACTGTCCCCACCGTCGTGGTCCGGACACCGTCCACCAGCACCGGCGTGCCGCTAGGCGCATGGCGCGGATAGCCATCCGCATAGCCAGCCGCCACGATGCCAATGCGTTGCTCGCCTCTGGCGGTATAACGTCCGCCATAGCCGACGCGGTCTCCCGCTTTTAGTGTCTGTACACCAATGATTTCGCTGCTTAGCGTCATCACTGGCTTCAGTCCGGTATTGGCGATATCGCGCCACTGGCCTGACGGCGAAGCGCCATAGAGAATAATGCCCGGGCGTACCCAGTCAAAATGTGCATCAGGATGCCACAGCGTGGCCGCGGAGTTTGACAGCGAACGCCGGCAATCCAGCCCTTCCGCAGCCTGCTCGATGCGCGCCATTGCATTGTGGATCCCGTCAGGGTGCTCAGCGTCGGAAAAATGCGACATCAGCGTCATTTCACCGACGTTCGGCATCGCGCGCAGTTGCTGCCAGACGGTTTGCAGCCGTTCCGGCTGGAATCCCAGGCGGTTCATGCCGCTGTTAACCTTCACATAGACATCCAGCGGCGCCTTAAGCTTCGCATTCTGGATCGCTTTGAGCTGCCAGTTGCTGTGCACGCAGGTGGTCAGACGCCAGGTGTCATACCGTTCCAGATCTTCAGCGTGGAAAAAACCTTCCAGCATCAGGATCGGCCCTTTCCAGCCGCGCTCACGCAGGGTGACCGCCTCTTCCAGATTCAACAGGGCAAAACCGTCGGTGTTGCCCAGCGCACTCCAGATACGTTCTATGCCGTGTCCATAAGCATTGGCTTTCACCACTGACCAGACGCGGGCGTCCGGTGCGGCCTGACGCACAATGCTCAGGTTTTGTTTCATCGCCTGCAGGTCAAGGCTGGCCAGTATAGGGCGGGTCATCTCTCGTCCTTCTTAGTTATGTGCGCCGTGCAGATGTTGGGGACGTGAAGGCGTAAAGCCTGCGTGGTAGCGCGCCACGCTCAAATCGTCATACGGAATGGCGGGCGTGCGACCTGACAATATATCGCTCAGCAACTGCCCTGAACCACAGGCCATCGTCCATCCCAGCGTACCGTGTCCGGTATTTAACAACAGATTTTTGAAGCGGGTACGTCCCACAACGGGCGTACCGTCCGGCGTCATTGGCCGCAGACCGGTCCAGAATGTCGCCTGCTCAACATGCCCCCCGCGCGGGTAGAGATCGCGCACCACCATCTCAAGCGTTTCCCGACGCGGCTGGAGCAGTTCGGTATTGAAACCGACAATTTCCGCCATCCCCCCCACGCGGATGCGCTGGTCAAAACGGGTAATGGCGATTTTGTAAGTTTCATCAAGAATAGTCGAAACCGGCGCGCCGTCCTCTTCCGCCACCGGAATCGTCAGCGAATAGCCTTTCAGCGGATAGACCGGAATATCGACAATCCCTTTCAGCATCGCCGTGGAGTAAGACCCCATCGCCATGACGTACGCATCAGCTTTAACGATCTCATCACCACATTTCACGCCGTAAATCTGTTCGCCTTCGCAGAGCAGTTTATCCACCGGTGTGTTGAAGCGGAATTTGACGCCCGCCTGTTCGGCCATCTGCGCCAGACGCTGGGTAAAGAGCTGGCAGTCGCCTGTTTCGTCATTCGGCAGACGCAAGCCGCCGGTCAGTTTGTGCGCCACTTCCGCCAGCGCCGGCTCGACTTCCGCCAGTCGACTGGCTTCCAGCAACTGATACGGCACACCGGCGTCTTCCAGCACGGCGATGTCGCGCGTGGCGTTCTCATATTGCTGCGCGGTACGGAACAGTTGCAGCGTCCCGCCCTGCCGCCCTTCATACTGGATACCTGTCGACGCACGTAGCGCTTTCAGGCAATCACGGCTGTATTCCGCCAGACGTACCATCCGCCCTTTGTTTTCCATGTAGTGGCTGGTGTCGCAGTTGCGCAGCATCTGCCACATCCACTTTAACTGGAACTGTGTCCCGTCAAGACGAACGGCCAGCGGCGCATGGCGCTGGAACATCCATTTAATCGCTTTCAGCGGTACACCCGGCGCAGCCCAGGGCGCGGCATAGCCCGGAGAGATCTGCCCCGCATTCGCCGCGCTGGTCTCCAGCGCCGGGCCGGGTTCACGATCGATGACGGTAACATCATGTCCAGCCTGACTCAGATACCAGGCGCTGGTCACGCCAACGACGCCACTTCCCAGTATGACAACTCGCATAGCCACTCCGTTAACAGTAACAGTAAAAGAACAATCATCTAATTACATCTTGATAACCCAGATGAAAATATTATTCAACATATGGCTTTTTTATGGTGACACATCTCACATATAGCAGGCAGAACAGTGAACTCTCTGCTTTGGTATCTCCTGCTGTGGGTTATTTTTATCCAGCAGAAAATATCGTGACCACCCCGTAATCTGGCGAGTCGACAAGCGGAAATCGCAAAGAAAATATTTCTTCACTGACACGGTTTTTAATCGGGTGTTCTATGCTTGAAATGAGGTGCTCCACACAGAGAGTGCCGCCAACAATGAGGGTGCGCGAATGGCTACGATTGATTCCATGAACAAGGACACCACACGCTTGAGCGATGGACCCGACTGGACGTTTGATCTGCTGGATGTCTACCTGGCGGAAATAGATCGGGTGGCGAAACTCTACAGACTGGATACCTACCCGCACCAGATTGAGGTCATCACCTCCGAGCAGATGATGGATGCATATTCCAGCGTCGGAATGCCGATTAACTATCCTCACTGGTCGTTTGGTAAAAAATTCATCGAGACCGAACGACTGTACAAGCACGGTCAGCAAGGGCTGGCCTATGAGATTGTGATCAACTCCAACCCGTGTATTGCATACCTGATGGAGGAGAACACCATTACCATGCAGGCGCTGGTGATGGCGCACGCCTGTTACGGACATAACTCGTTCTTCAAAAATAACTATCTGTTCCGCAGCTGGACTGATGCCAGCTCCATTGTTGATTACCTGATCTTCGCGCGTAATTACATCACTCAGTGCGAAGAGCGATACGGCGTGGACGAGGTTGAGCGATTGCTCGACTCCTGCCACGCGCTGATGAACTACGGCGTTGATCGCTATAAACGCCCGCAGAAAATCTCCCTCCAGGAGGAGAAGGCCCGCCAGCAGAGTCGTGAAGAGTATCTGCAAAGCCAGGTGAACATGCTGTGGCGTACCCTGCCGAAAAAAGAGGAAGAGAAGACGATTGCCGAAGCGCGGCGCTATCCCTCAGAACCGCAGGAAAATCTGCTCTACTTTATGGAAAAAAAAGCCCCGCTGCTGGAGTCATGGCAGCGCGAGATCCTGCGCATTGTGCGCAAAGTCAGTCAGTATTTTTATCCGCAAAAACAGACGCAGGTGATGAATGAGGGCTGGGCCACGTTCTGGCATTACACCATCCTGAACCACCTGTATGACGAGGGGAAAGTCACTGAACGTTTTATGCTGGAGTTTTTACACAGCCATACCAACGTGGTGTTCCAGCCGCCTTATAACAGCCCGTGGTACAGCGGCATAAACCCTTACGCACTGGGTTTCGCTATGTTCCAGGACATCAAGCGCATCTGCCAGTCGCCGACGGAAGAAGATAAGTACTGGTTCCCGGATATCGCCGGTTCCGACTGGCTGGAAACGCTGCATTTTGCCATGCGCGACTTCAAAGATGAGAGCTTCATCAGCCAGTTTCTGTCGCCGAAGGTGATGCGCGATTTTCGCCTCTTTACGGTGCTGGATGACGATCGGCATAACTATCTGGAAATCTCTGCCATTCATAACGAAGAAGGCTACCGCGAAATCCGCAACCGCCTCTCGTCGCAATATAATCTGAGCAACGTAGAGCCGAATATTCAGGTCTGGAACGTGGATCTGCGGGGCGATCGTTCGCTCACCCTGCGTTATATTCCGCATAATCGCGCGCCGCTGGATAAAGGCCGCAAAGAGGTGCTCAAGCATGTGCATCGGCTGTGGGGATTTGATGTGTTGCTGGAACAGCAAAACGAGGACGGAAGCGTGGAACTGCTGGAGCGCTGTCCCCCCAGAATGAACAGCCTGTAAACAAAAACCCCCTCATCGTGAGGGGGTTCGTTTTTAGCGGCCCTGAATGGCTAAATCGCCGGGCAGGTTTTTCTGCATCCGGTGCCAGATCTCGCCGCTGTCGTGACCGTAACGACGCACCGTTTCGTACACCTGATCGTGCGCGCCCTGCAGGCACAGTTGCGACAGCTTATGGTAGAAACCCAGCGCCAGGCTGCGCGCTTCCGGATTGGCAAAATAGTGACGACCAATGCGGGTATACAACCCTTTCATGCCGTTCAGGATCAGACCATAAATCGGGTTGCCGGAGGCAAATGCCAGACCACGGAAAATGTTGTAATCGAGATCGGCAAACGCATCGGCGTGATCGGCCACTTCCTGCGCGGTCGCCAGCACTTCCTGCGCTTTGTCAGGATGCTGACGAAACGCGGTACGAATGAAAATAGTGGAGATGTTGGTCCGCACCGACAGCAGATTGTCGATCAACTGCGGGACGCTTTCGTGATCGAGACGCGCCAGCGTTTCAAGAATATTCAGTCCGGAGGTTTCCCAGAAATTATTCACCTTCGTCGGTTTGCCATGCTGAATGGTCAACCAACCGTCTCGCGCCAGGCGCTGCAGCACTTCACGTAAAGTGGTACGTGTCACCCCAATCAGTTCGGAGAGTTCTCGTTCTGCAGGCAAGATAGTGCCAGGAGGGAAGCGGTTATTCCAGATACTTTCAATGATGTACTCTTCCGCGAAACCCGCCGGGCTCTGCGCCTTAATGACCATAGTGAGATTTCCATTACACAGCAAAACATAGTTACACTCATCATACCAGACGGGTTACATGCCCGATAGGAGACACAACGAAGAAAAAGTGGATCAAGGCTTCATTTTCTTGATAACGCTGGCTGTCTGGGGTGAAAGGCTTGCCTGCATTCAGACTGACCGTTACTCTTTGTCGCTAACCATAAAAACATCATTTCAATAAATAAGGTAAGGGAAACCATAATGGAACTCTCATGGGGCCGCGCGCTCTGGCGCAACTTTTTAGGCCAGTCGCCAGACTGGTACAAGCTTGCGCTACTGATCTTCCTGATAGTTAATCCACTGATTTTCATCATCAACCCGTTTGTTGCGGGCTGGTTGTTGGTGGCGGAATTCATCTTCACGCTGGCGATGGCGCTGAAGTGTTATCCACTGCTACCGGGCGGTTTGTTAGCCATTGAAGCAGTTATCATCGGGATGACCAGCGCCGCGCATGTTCGCGAAGAGGTGGCAAACAATCTGGAAGTTTTACTGCTGCTGATGTTCATGGTCGCGGGCATCTATTTTATGAAGCAGCTGTTGCTGTTTATTTTTACCCGGCTGCTGCTGAGCATTCGTTCTAAAATGCTGCTGTCGCTGGCGTTTTGTGTGGCGGCGGCCTTCCTTTCCGCCTTCCTTGACGCACTGACCGTGGTAGCGGTAGTGATCAGCGTCGCCGTCGGGTTCTACGGCATTTATCACCGCGTGGCCTCTTCCCGCGGCGATGATAGCGACATCCTGGATGACAGTCACATTGATCAACACTACAAAACAGTGCTTGAGCAATTCCGCGGCTTTTTGCGCAGTCTGATGATGCATGCCGGGGTGGGTACCGCTCTGGGCGGCGTGATGACGATGGTGGGCGAGCCGCAGAACCTGATCATCGCCAAAGCCGCTGGCTGGCACTTTGGCGACTTCTTCCTGCGGATGTCGCCTGTTACCGTTCCGGTACTGATTTGCGGCCTGCTCACCTGTGTACTGGTTGAGAAACTGCGCTGGTTTGGCTATGGCGAAACACTGCCGGAAAAAGTGCGTGACGTCTTGCAGCAGTTTGACGATCAGAGCCGCCATCAGCGTTCACGTCAGGACAGAGTAAAACTGATTGTGCAGGCGATTATCGGCGTCTGGCTGGTGATTGCCCTGGCGCTGCATCTGGCGGAAGTGGGACTGATTGGCCTCTCCGTGATTATCCTCGCAACGTCGCTGACCGGCGTGACGGATGAACATGCCATTGGCAAGGCGTTCACCGAATCTCTGCCTTTCACCGCGCTGCTGACGGTCTTTTTCTCCATTGTCGCGGTGATTATCGACCAGCATCTCTTTTCGCCGATTATTCAGTACGTATTGCAAGCCTCAGAGCACGCGCAACTGACGCTGTTCTATCTCTTCAACGGCCTGCTCTCGTCGATCTCGGATAATGTTTTCGTCGGTACTATCTACATTAACGAGGCCAAAGCGGCCATGGAAAGTGGTGCGATCTCCCTGCAGCAATACGAGCTGTTAGCCGTTGCGATCAACACCGGGACAAACCTGCCATCCGTGGCGACGCCGAACGGTCAGGCGGCATTCCTGTTCCTGCTCACCTCCGCACTGGCACCGCTGATTCGCCTCTCCTATGGTCGGATGGTCTGGATGGCGCTGCCCTATACCATCGTGCTGACGCTGGTCGGCCTGCTGTGCGTCGAGTTTACCCTGACGCCAATGACCGAGTGGATGATGCAAACCGGTTGGTTAGCTACACTTTCATAACAACTGACCGGGCATTTCACTGCCCGGTTTGCCTTTTTGCGTGATATTTCTCCAATTACACAATATTTGAGTTTCTCCTGGTGGCGCGGTAATCGAATTGGTTTACACTGCCGTGTCTACGCATGTTGCAGGGAAATTATTATGTTGCGATATTTGAACCAGTGCTCACGGGGTCGGGGCGCGTGGTTATTGATGGCTTTTACTGCCTTAGCGCTTGAACTGGTCGCGCTGTGGTTTCAGCACGTTATGCTGCTTAAGCCGTGCGTACTGTGCATCTACGAACGCTGTGCGCTGTTTGGCGTCATGGGGGCCGGTCTGGTTGGGGCTATTGCGCCTAAAACACCGTTGCGCTATGTGGCGTTGATTATCTGGATCTACAGTGCCTGGCGTGGGGTTCAACTGACATGGGAACATACCATGATCCAGTTACACCCTTCCCCGTTCATGACCTGTGATTTCATGGCTCGCTTCCCTGCCTGGTTGCCACTGGACAAATGGTTACCACAGGTGTTTGTCGCCTCTGGTGATTGCGCCGAGCGTCAGTGGGAATTTTTA
Organism: Citrobacter amalonaticus; assembly: GCF_018323885.1. Taxonomy (NCBI): domain Bacteria; kingdom Pseudomonadati; phylum Pseudomonadota; class Gammaproteobacteria; order Enterobacterales; family Enterobacteriaceae; genus Citrobacter; species Citrobacter amalonaticus. The sequence continues at coordinate 2,639,294 of NZ_AP024585.1, forward strand.
TCTCTGGAAATGCCGCAATGGCTATTAGGCATTTTCGTTGCCTATCTGGTCGTCGCGGTTCTGGTGCTGATTGCTCAGCCGCTTAAACCGAAAAGACGCGATCTGTTCGGTCGTTAATCTCAGACGCTCCCAGCCGGGAGCGTGAGAGTGATGACAAACATCATCCCGATACCGGACAAGCAAAGATCACCTCATTAAAAACCCGGAAAATTAATTCATTGATTTTCGGCTGATAACCACAAAGAAGGAAAAACCACGTTTTTTCCTTCTTTGTCAGCAGTCTGACGCTCCCAACCGGGAGCGTTTTTTTTGCCGTTAGCCTGAAATCAGACCAGGCGGTTTAGTCCGCCCATGACGGTTTGTTGAGAATATGGTCCTGCCAGTCATGGACTTCTGACTCTCTTACCGCAATGTGACGCACCGAAATTCGCTCGCCGTGCATTGCCGCTTTCGACCCCGTCAGCAGCGGGTGCCATTCAGGCAGTCCTTTCCCTTCCGCCAGCAGACGATAGGCGCAGGTCATCGGCAACCATTCAAAGGTGGGCAGGTTATCACGCGTTAGCTTGATACAGTCAGGCTCGTACTCGAACCGACGTTCGTAATTGCGACACTGGCAGGTTTTGATGTTGAGCTGGCGGCAGGCGACGTTGGTGAAATAAATCTCGTCGGTATCCTCGTCCATCAGCTTATGCAGGCAGCACTGACCGCAGCCATCACATAACGACTCCCATTCGGCATCGGTCATTTCATCCAGGGTTTTACGTTGCCAGAAAGGTAAATCGCTCATCAGGGTATCCGCCATTGCTATAAAGCTGCACCTTATAACCAGTCTGGCACGTTGATGCAAGTTTTGCCGCCTAAAAAGGCGGCAAGCAGGCATTACAGGACACGGGTTGTCAGGGAGTGACCGTTAAAATTGACCACCAGCTCGTCGCCGCTGGCGAGCGGTCCGACGCCTTCCGGGGTGCCGGTCAGCACGACGTCACCCGCTTTGAGGGTAAAGAATTTGCTCATGTAGGCGATTAAGGGGACGATTTTATGGATCATATCCGCCGTTGTACCCTGCTGGCGAACTACGCCATTGACCGTCAGCCCCAGTGGCGTCGCCTGCGGATCGCCGTTAAATTCTGCGACCGGAATGAATCCGGATAACGGGCATGAATTATCAAATCCTTTTGCCTTCTCCCAGGGCTGCCCGGCCTTCTTCATTTTGCCCTGGATATCACGCAGCGTCAGATCGAGCGCCACGCCATATCCAGCGATAGCCTTACGAACATGCTCTTCGGTCGCCTGACGCAGCGTCGCGCCGATCAATACCGCCAGTTCGACTTCATGGTGCACCGAGCCCATATCCGTCGGAATGACCAGCGGCTGGCGCAAATCACACAGGGCGGTTTCCGGCTTGATAAACAGCACCGGCTCATCCGGCGTGACGCTGCCCATTTCCTTGATGTGGTTGGCGTAGTTGCTCCCCACGCACACCACTTTGCTTACCGGGTAGTCAAGCAGCGCACCCTGCCAGTTATGATGTTGATACATTCATTTTCCCCTAATTTGTCATCGTTGACTTCAGGAATGGCACCGACAGGTATGACGCCGGGTACCGTTTATTTATCGGTTTCTGGATTGTTTTGTGAGGCGTTGAAACGATGTTGCTTCAATAAATCTTCGGGTGGCGGAGGCAGTTGTAAATAATATCCCTGCTCCGTTAAGGCTTGTTTTACTTTATCCAGCGAGGCGTTGACTAACTTTTTGCTACCATCTAACGGCAATATCATTGCCAGCTGTGGTTGACCAAATCCTTTCATCAGTTCTTCAGGCACACGTGAGAAATCGTCTTTTTTTTCGACATACAAATAGGTCTGGTCACGCTTAGCACTTCTGTAGATCACACAAAACATACATTTTACTCTGAATTAAACGGATGGCGACTTGCCTCAATATAATAGTGACTATAACATGCCTTCTGGACTTCGGAATATCACTCCACATCGGGGATGATAAATAGCAAATTGAGTAAGGCCAGGATGTCAAACACGCTCATCGAACTTAAAGGCAGTAGCTTCACCTTATCAGTGGTTCATTTACATGAAGCAGAACCCGAGGTTATTCGTCAGGCGTTAGAAGACAAAATCGCTCAGGCTCCTGCTTTTTTAAAACATGCTCCTGTGGTAGTGAATGTCAGTAGCCTTGATGCGCCGGTAAACTGGCCGCAGTTGCAGAAGGTGGTGGCGTCGACGGGATTGCGTATTGTTGGCGTCAGCGGTTGTAAAGATGCCCGGCTCAAAGCTGAAATCGACAAAATGGGCCTTCCTTTACTCACTGAAGGTAAAGAGAAAATGGCGCGTTCCGCTCCGGCTGACCCCGTTGCTCCCGCCGCTGTAGTGCAAAACGCTACTCCCGTCACAAAAACGCGATTTATTGATATACCCGTTCGTTCCGGTCAACGCATTTATGCACCACAATGTGATCTGATTGTTACAAGTCACGTCAGTGCTGGCGCTGAGCTGATCGCCGATGGCAATATTCATGTCTATGGCATGATGAGAGGCCGCGCGCTGGCAGGGGCAAGTGGTGACCGGGATGCGCAAATTTTTTGTACCCATCTGACGGCAGAACTGGTGTCTATCGCAGGTGTTTACTGGCTGAGTGATAAAATCCCAGCAGAATTTTATGGCAAAGCGGCACGTCTGCAGTTAGCAGATAACGCTTTGACAGTTCAACCGTTGAATTGATCCCTTTTTAACAAGGAATTTCTATGGCACGCATTATTGTAGTTACTTCGGGTAAAGGGGGCGTTGGCAAGACCACCTCCAGCGCGGCCATCGCTACTGGTTTGGCCCAGAAGGGAAAGAAAACTGTCGTTATTGATTTTGATATCGGCCTGCGTAACCTCGATCTGATCATGGGGTGTGAGCGTCGGGTTGTTTATGATTTCGTCAACGTCATTCAGGGTGATGCTTCACTCAATCAGGCGCTCATCAAGGACAAGCGCACTGAGAATCTCTTTATTCTTCCGGCCTCTCAGACGCGCGATAAAGACGCATTAACCCGTGAAGGCGTGGCAAAGGTTCTCGACGATCTGAAAGCAATGGATTTCGAGTTTATCGTTTGCGACTCCCCTGCGGGGATTGAAACTGGCGCGCTGATGGCGCTCTATTTCGCTGACGAAGCGATTATCACCACCAACCCGGAAGTCTCCTCGGTACGCGACTCTGACCGTATCCTGGGTATCCTGGCGTCTAAATCGCGCCGTGCCGAAAACGGTGAAGATCCGATTAAAGAACATCTGCTGTTGACGCGCTACAACCCAGGCCGTGTTAACCGTGGCGACATGCTCAGTATGGAAGATGTGCTGGAGATCCTGCGCATTAAACTCGTCGGAGTTATCCCGGAAGATCAGTCTGTTCTGCGCGCCTCTAACCAGGGCGAACCGGTCATTCTGGACATCAATGCAGACGCAGGTAAAGCGTATGCCGATACGGTAGATCGTCTGTTGGGAGAAGAACGTCCTTTCCGCTTCATTGACGAAGAGAAGAAAGGTTTCCTCAAACGCCTGTTCGGAGGATAAGTTATGGCATTACTGGATTTTTTTCTCTCGCGGAAAAAGAGTACAGCGAACATCGCGAAAGAGCGATTGCAGATTATCGTTGCTGAGCGTCGTCGTAGTGACGCTGAGCCGCATTATTTACCGCAGTTGCGTAAAGATATTCTTGAGGTCATTTGTAAGTATGTACAAATTGATCCGGAAATGGTCACCGTTCAGCTTGAACAAAAGGACGGCGATATTTCCATTCTCGAACTTAACGTTACATTGCCGGAAGCTGAAGAGTTGAAATAAACGCTCTTCTCAGATAATTTCTGATAAAAAAAGGCAGAGCAATCTGCCTTTTTTATTATCAGCCATTTTTCTGTTGCGGCAACACGATGCCTGAAATATGGCATCACTTATCCACGAGCGATAACTGTTCGGCTATTTTTGCTTTTGCATAGCAGACAAAGCGCGAAACAGCGGGCATTATCGCTGCCCAGTCAACACTTACCTGTCCCAGATAGTCGAGCCGCGCGGCTGCAAGTAGAGAAGCGTGCTCGTCCGGGAGATAAGGCATTAACCAGTCTGCCGCGCTGTCTTTCGCGGTAAAACCGCCTGTCGCCACGCTGTACCAGATGCGCGCCAGGGTCAACACGATATTGCGCTCGTCGCCCTGTAAATCACCATTGTCCTGCCAGAGCGTCAGCGTCTGACGGAATGTCTCCCGAATGTCGTTTTCCGGGACCGGCTCAAAAAGCAAATCCGCACGCTCGCCGGTTAAAGCCATGCTGGCACTACGCGCCTGAGTCAATAAAATCGCCAGATCGCTATCCTGCTGTGCGGGTTCATACTTCCCGGCGTGAATATCCTCGCGCAACCACTCGCCAAACTGCATTTCCCGTCGGGGAGGAAAACGCCAGGGCACCACATCGGTATGCACCACAACCGTCACCTCAAGCGCCCGCCAGAGCGTCGACGTACCAGGCCAGGCTGACACCGACAGGAGTTCCTGCATCAGCGCTTCTCGCTGTGCCGTCGTCAGCGGCACACGCGTGGTGACCAGCAAATCAATGTCGCTGTAAGGTTTTAACCCACCTTCAACGGCAGATCCGTACAGGTGAATGGCCAACAGATCCTCTTCAAAGATCCGTTCAATGATGGCCGTCGCCTTTTCCAGTTGTTTCCGAAGGGTATCCGGAATCTTCAATGTCATCGCCTCACCGTCATCATGTCAGGTGCCACCTTAGCGCGACAGGAAGCCCGCTGACAAGCAACGGGCTGAGCCTGAATTTAGTGGTGCAGCATTTCGTCTACCACGGCCTGCGCCTTGAGTTGATAAGGATAGTAGGTTGGCCAGTTATCCATCTCTTCCAGTAGCGCCTGCTGTGAGGTATTGCCCATAAAAATATGGAAGTGGTTCGACGCCCGCGGCGCAATAATATGATCGCTGAACTGCACAAACTTCGGCGCTTTACTGTTTGCGTCTTTGCATTCAAACAGATAACGCACCCCTTTTTTACCTGAGGTGTAGGTCAGGATCTTGTACCCGGCATAGTCATACTGACAGGAGGCCACCTGCTTACCGGTATGAAACTCCATCACGCCATTTTCGATACCAATGGTGTCGACTTCCGTCGCATAGCCTTTCCGGTAATAGGCTTTCACCTCTTCCGCCGTTTTCCCCTTATCCTTTGCCGCCTTCTGTTTGAAAACCGGATCCAGCTCACCGCTGACCAGATAAGGATAAACGGATTGCCACATGCCATCCCAGTCGGTAAGCGCCCTGTCCTTAACATTGCTATCCGCAAATTCGCCTTCCGCTGCTTTCTGTTCCATCTCCGTCAACGGCACACCATGCGCGTGATCGCCATGGGCGAAGGCATAACTGCTGAACCACAACATTCCCAGAGAAACAGATAATTTTTTCCAATGAATAGCCAACGTCGTACCCTCAATCAAATGAACAAGATGAAATGTTATATTATAACAATAAAATTTATTCAACACTGTTGCGCGTAAATGAAGGAAACTTGATCTGGTCACTTTTTATGCAAAAACCAGATTCGATATACTGAAACCGGAGACAAAAAACAGGAGGTAATGACTATGTATCGTTCTGTTCTGGTGCCCATTGATATCTCAGAAGCCGATCTCACCCGGCAGCTTATTCCTCAGGTCAAAATCCACGCCAAAACGGCAAAAGTCCATTTTCTGTCAGTCATTCCCTCAGTCCCCTTTTATGCATCCCTGGGGCTCGCCTACTCTGGCGAACTCCCGGATAAAAATGGACTGCAGACGAAGGCATTACAAAAACTCAACGAGATTGTGAAGCAATTCGATATCCCTGAAGGACGGGTACAGACGCATGTGGTATACGGCCCCCCGAAGGATCAGATCCTGAAGCTGGCGGATACCGTCAGTGCTGACCTGGTGATCATCGCGTCACACCAGCCCGGTATTTCAACATATCTGTTAGGTTCTACCGCCGCCGCCGTTGTGCGTCACGCGCACTGTCCGGTGCTGGTCGTTCGCTGAGCCGCAAACGGGAGCCTGCGGGCTCCCGTTTATGCCATTTTAACGATCCAGTCGCGGAAGATTTCCATCGCGGGCGTCATCGGTTTCGACTTCAGATGGGTGAGCCAGTAACCGCCCATTTGGATCTCAATGTCAAAGGGGCGAACGAGTTGTCCGGCCGCCAGTTCTCTGGCAAACATCACTGCCGGAACCAGTGCCGCACCGCCGGTATGGATAACCGTTTCAACCATCAGACGTGAGGAGTCAAAAACGGCACCATTGATCCGCTCTGCCGTCACGCCTGCTGCAGCAAACCAGTTATCCCACTCATCTACCCGATATGAACGCAGAAGATTCTCTTGCAAGAGATCGGCTGGCCGCCTGAGCCGTTGGGCCGTTTCTGGCGTGCACAGGACAGTCAGCGGAGCCTCAAACAGCATTTCGTTATGGGTGGCGGGCCACAAGCCATTGCCAAAGCGGATGGCAAAATCCAGTCCCTCAGCCGCCAGATTCACAACGTTATTATTTGTACGCAGGCGTAACTCAACGAACGGATGCGCCTGCCGGAATTGTTCAATGCGCGGCAGTAACCAGCCAACGGCAAAGGTACCGACTGCAGCAACCGTGAGCACTTCACGATATTCCCCACCCTCAAACTGACGAAAAATGGTGTCGATTTGACCAAAGGCGTCGGTCAGGACGGCAAACAGTGCCTGCGCCTCATCCGTCATCTCCAGCCCTCTGGGCAGACGTTTAAACAGCACTCTGTTCAGGCGATCTTCCAGGATACGTACCTGCTGGCTGACGGCGGCCTGCGTGACACAAAGTTCCAGTGCCGCACGAGTAAAACTCAAATGGCGAGCCGAAGCCTCAAAGGCCCGTAGGGCATTAAGCGGAAGATTAGAGCGCATAATAAAGACTCATAAGATTTTCTTTATCCCAGGGTAAATTCTTCTCGCTTGTTAAGCAAGCGCAGAGAGCGGATAGTTCTGGCATCGCAAACACATCATGCGCCTTTAATTCTCTTTCTTCTTTTGTCTGTTTGAGCGGAAAAATAAAGTGCGTGCATTGATCAATTTACTGATTATCAAGGATGTTATTTATGTTTAAAAAACGAGGTCATCAGACGGTACTTATTGCCGCCGTGCTCGCTTTCTTTACTGCCAGTTCACCGCTTTTGGCTCGCACGCAGGGGGATCCCGCACAGGTCCAAGAAAAGCTGGCAGCATTAGAAAAACAATCGGGTGGTCGACTGGGCGTTGCGCTGATTAATACCGCCGATCGTTCGCAAATTCTTTATCGCGGTGATGAGCGCTTTGCCATGTGCAGCACCAGTAAGACGATGGTCGCTGCCGCGGTATTAAAACAGAGTGAAACTCAGCACGATATTTTGCAGCAGAAAATGGTCATCAAAAAAGCCGATCTGACAAACTGGAATCCGGTGACGGAAAAATATGTCGATAAAGAGATGACATTAGCGGAGCTAAGCGCTGCCACGCTGCAATACAGCGATAATACGGCAATGAATAAATTACTTGAGCACCTGGGCGGTACCAGTAACGTCACGGCTTTTGCCCGCTCAATTGGCGACACGACGTTTCGTCTGGACCGGAAAGAACCCGAGCTGAACACCGCCATCCCTGGCGATGAGCGCGACACGACCTCGCCGCTAGCGATGGCGAAAAGCCTGCACAAACTGACGCTGGGCGATGCGCTGGCTGGCGCACAGCGTGCACAGCTTGTCGAATGGTTGAAAGGCAATACGACCGGCGGTCAGAGCATTCGTGCCGGACTCCCTGAAGGGTGGGTGGTTGGCGATAAAACCGGAGGCGGTGATTACGGCACAACCAATGATATCGCGGTGATCTGGCCCGAAGATCGTGCGCCGCTGATCCTCGTCACCTACTTTACACAGCCACAGCAGGACGCCAAAGGGCGTAAAGATATTCTGGCCGCCGCTGCAAAGATTGTGACGGAAGGGCTTTGAGCCCGGCGGGTAAGCGAAGAAAGCAAAAAGGCCCAGACAGATGTCTGGGCCTTCAAATTTGGGCCGCCATCGAGGCCTCGAACCCCGTTCCCTACAACAAAAGTCGTTCGCTCTTCCAGATGAGCTAATGGCGGTCTGCCGGTTTTTATTTCCGATTGAGAATCTACTCATTATCAGAACCGGGCGAGATAATACATAACTCAAATTACCCCTGCAATAGGTGTGGATGACTTTCCCTTATTATTACCGTTCGTTTGCTCATTATTCATGCTGGGCAATATATAAGAGATGATATATCGCACACCGGCGAATTCACCCGGACTGGCGCGCATAGAGGTAGGCTGTCGCCCGTGACACCCCTAAATGCTGTGCCACCGTATCCATGGATTTACGCACATTCAGCAATCCCTCTTTGCGTAACTGTTGGATCAGAACCTTTCTGTCTTCCGTTTTAAGCGCGCGCGCCGTGGTGGCGCGTTTCGCGGCAAAGTCATCGATGCGCTGGCGAATGACTTCAGTGCTCCCGGGGTCAAGATGTTCACGCACCGGTGAACTCTCTGTTTCGGTAAAACGCGCCAGCGCGCTTTGCATCCCCCGGAAAAGCGTCATATCGACATTAAGGCATAATGCGGCGACGTAATTACCCTTTTCATCCTTAATGCCAATAGACGTACTCTTTACCGGACGGCCATCAGCAAACTGATTGCCGTAGTTCGCAATAATTTCAGGAAAATCCGGAGAGGCAATCCTTGCCAGCCCGAGTTCCGTCGCCGGTTGTCCCGCCTCACGACCGGATAAATTATTATGTATCGACATAATCGCATGCTCAGGATCCTTGAGGTCATGAACAACCACTTCGCAAAAAGGAGAAAACGTTTCGCTTAATCCCTTCGCGATAGTGTCAAGTTGGCTGAGAAGCGAATTCTCGTCGTTTTTTGGCATGCCGGTCTCCCACAGTGATGCCCGTTGTCATTATTGCTATCCGTTTACAGCCTCACGAAACGGATTTCCCGGCCAGAAACTCACCGTAGCGCGCGATATCCACATTGCCGCCGCTGATGATAATGCCGACTTTTTTCCCGCTGAGTTCTGCTTTTCTCGCCCTTGCCGCTGCAAAGCCAAGACAGCCCGTGGGTTCTGCGACGACTTTCATACGCTCGGCCATAAACCTCATCGAAGCAATTAATTCATCGTCTGAAACGGTCAGAATATCATTGACGTATTTTTGAATCAGAGGGAACGTATAGTGCCCCAGATGTTGCGTCTGTGCACCATCAGCAATCGTTTTTGGCGTATCGATGTGAACGATTTTTCCGCTTCGAAAAGACTGCTGTCCGTCGTTACCGGCTTCAGGCTCCACGCCATAAATTATGCAATCTGGCGAAAGTTGCCGGGCGGCCAGTGCTGAACCTGAAAGTAAACCACCGCCCCCCAGACAGACAAAAAGAACATCCAGCGGACCAACCTCTTCAATTAACTCTTTGGTGGCCGTGCCCTGACCGGCGATAACATGCGGATGATCGTAGGGAGGGATGAGCGTCAGTCCCTGTTTCTCAGCCAGTTCACGGCCAATCTGTTCACGATCTTCCGTATAGCGATCGTACATAACAACATTGCCACCATACCCTTTGGTTGCCGCTACTTTCGCGGCTGGCGCATCATGAGGCATGATGATTGTCGCCGGAATACCCAGCAATTTAGCTGACAGCGCTATCGCCTGAGCATGGTTTCCGGAAGAAAATGTCACCACGCCAGCAGCACGTTGTTCCGGCGTAAACTGGCGTAATGCATTCATCGCCCCACGAAACTTAAAGGCTCCCATACGCTGTAGGTTTTCACATTTAAAGAAAACGTCAGCGCCAAATTCCGCATTGACGGTCCGGGAGGTCATCACCGGCGTCTTGTTTGCATATCCTTCAATACGCCCTGCGGCGGCGGCAACCTCAGCATATTCCGGGAGTGTAATCTCAACCATTTTTTCACCTGTATAGCGTTAAGCGTCGGGCTTATTGCGCCAGCGCGAGTGCTTCTACTTCTAAGGCAGAACCATAATGCAGTTCTGCCACCCCAGCAACGACACGAGATGGACGGAAATCGCCAATCCATTCGGCGTAAATGTCGTTAAACGTCGGCCATTGGTTGATATCTGTCACATAGACACGTACGGAAACCAGATGCTGACGGGAGACACCGGCCCCCTTCAGACAGGCATCGACATTTTCCAGAACTTGTCTGGTCTGTTCCTCAAAAGACGCCCCCGCCTTTTTCTCACCATGCGGGGTGATTGGCAGTTGCCCTGAGATAAAAACAAATCCCCCTGCTGTCACGCTCGCCGAGTAGTGTCCAGCGGGAGGAAGCCCATGGGATGTTGTGTTCAATGTGATATCCGGGTGCATGTGCATCTCTCCTGCGTTCCATAGCTAATACATAATGTATTAATTTATACTTTTTGTATAGGTCGTTTATACACCACATTGCGCTGTGCGACTACCCCTTGTTTTGACGTCCGCCGTTTCCGCTCCTCGCTTATGTGACAGAGATCGCGGTTATGATTTGCGTCAGAAAATCAAAAGGTTCGATAATGGCCTCAATCGATATAGTGAATCCGAATGGGATGCAGAGTGATGAAATTAACCATACTGGTAGATAACAATACTTACATTGACAGGTATTTGACCGGAGAACCTGGCGTTTGCTATTACATTGAATGCTCAGGCTTAAAACTTCTTTTTGACGTTGGCTATTCTGATATTTTTTTAAAAAATGCACAGATCCTGGATATCGATCTTACGCACATTGATAAAATTGTATTATCACATGGACATAACGATCACACCTGGGGGTTAAACCATTTATTCCAGCATTACGACAGACTTCCATCATCTCCAGCAAAGAAAGTCGATATCATCGCCCACCCCGCCGCATTTACGCCTAAATTTTATGAGTCGAAACCCATTGGGATGAACCATAATGCCCTTTGTTTTGATTACTTCTTTAATATCGTCAGTTCCACACAACCCCTGAAATTATCCGAAGACATCACTTTTTTAGGGCAAATCCCCCGCCTTAACCATTTTGAAGCGCAAAATCCGGTAGGCCACACACATAATCATGATGGTGAGTTAACGGCTGATTACGTGATTGATGATAGTGCAATGGCAATTAAGACAAAGGATGGACTGGTGATTGTCACCGGATGTTCTCACGCCGGGATTTGTAATATTATTGAGCACGCAAAATCAGTCACTGGAGAATCGAAAATTGCTTCCGTTATAGGCGGCTTTCATCTCCTTAATGCTGATGAATCCTTACTCTCGGAAACCGGGAAATATCTTAGCGCATTGTCGGCTACTACGCTTTATCCCAGCCATTGCACCGATCTTGCCGCAAAAATCCATCTGTCCCGTTATGTGGATCTCAAAGAAACGGGCGTGGGACTCACGCTGACTTTCCCCATGTAGGAGCAGATTATGTGAAGGGAGACCGTGTTTTCTGTCTCCCGATGATTCATACCTGCAGCGACGATCACCTGACCACCAGCAGATCGGAAAAACGCGTGGTGTAGCGCGGAGAAAGCATCTGCCGTCTTAACTGCCATGGTGGCTGAATCCCCTGCCCGACAAAGTACAGCGTTCCTCTTCCCTGTTTGGCATTGAGCGTATCCAGAACTTCCATCAACTTCTCGCTGCCGGGACGCGGTGCGTTATCATCGAACAGATTGAGTTGCGCCACGCCCTGACTGAAAAAATCACCGAGCATGACTCCAGCCTTCTGATAACGATGCCCCTCTTTCCAGATAGCGTCCAGGCATCGCGTGGCTGCGCTGATGATGTCCCGGCTGTCCTGCGTCGGTGTCAGCAGTTTTACGGACGCGCTATTGCCGTACCAGGTTTCATTCGGCGCAAACGGCGACGTTTTCACAAATGTCGAAATGAACCGGCAATACTGATGCTCACTCCGGAGCTTCTCCGCCGCGCGCGTCGCATAAGCACAAATCGCCTGGCGCATCTGTTCGTATTCCGTAATGCGCTCGCCGAATGAGCGACTAAAAACGATCTCCTGCTTCGCGGGCGCAAACTCCTCAAGCGCCAGGCAAGGCTCACCGCGTAACTCTCGCACGGTTCTTTCCAGTACGACATTGAAGTGCTTTCGTATCACCGCGATGTGCGTATCCGCCAGATCGAGTACCGTTTCTATGCCCATCGCGGTCAGCTTTTTACTGATACGACGACCAACGCCCCACACCTCATCAACCGGCAGAGCCGCCATCAGTTTTCGCTGCCGTTCGAGATTCGACAGATCCACAACGCCACCCGTCTGCTGCGGCCACTTCTTCGCCGCGTGGTTGGCCAGCTTGGCCAGCGTTTTTGTCTGTGCAATCCCCACGCCGAGCGTCAGATGTGTCCGCTTTAAGACCGTGTCGCGGATCTCTTTGCCAAAATCCGTGAGATCCCGACAGTTTCGGACTCCCGTCAAATCGCAAAAGGCCTCATCGATACTGTAAATTTCAACGCGTGGTGATAGCGCTTCGAGCGTCGACATGACCCGATTGCTCATGTCACCGTAGAGTTCATAATTCGAACTGAAACACACCACCCCATGACGCCGGAACGCCTCTTTTTGCTTGAAATAGGGCGCTCCCATGACCACCCACGGTTTCGCTTCGGGACTACGGGAAATCACGCAACCATCGTTATTTGACAGCACAACAACCGGTTTGCCTTTCAGATCGGGCCGAAACACCGTCTCACAGGACGCATAAAATGAATTCACATCGCATAACGCAAACACGTCACACCCCATAGAAACTGTATTTATATACAGTATTATTTAAGATATTTTTTAACTTGCAAACAAAATTCTGGCGCTTTTTTAGTGGATTGTTCTGCCTGAAAACGTGGTCGGTTATCCACAGAAACGGTGCATAACCCTGTGGGTGAGTGACATGACGTTGTTAATCAGGTTTGTTCGCATGCCGTATCCCTACGTCAGCCGGATATCTCCGTTCCTCTCCGTAACAACGTAAACCGAAGTGGGTATGTCTGCTCACAAAACAGGCAGGTTAATGAGTAATTAACCTGCCTGCCATTGGGATACCACTTAAGGCCACCGGGGAATCACAAGGAAACCAGCCGTGTACGGTTTGCAACGCTAGGGGGACGAACAATACGCAGCAATAGTTAACTCACTGCCTTTACAATAAATGTCACGACGCCAAAAATCGCCAGGGCGTCCTCACTGCCGATGATGATGGGAGAATAGGCGCTGTTCATAGGGTTAAGCTGAACGGTAGGTCGTAACTGCAACCGCTTCACCGTGAATTCCCTCTCCACCGCCGCAATCACGATATCTCCGTGGCTGGCAGTACGTGAACTGTCCACCACCAGCAGATCGCCGTCGCCGATCCCCGCATCGATCATCGAGTCGCCAGCAGCCCTGACGAAATAAGTCGAACTGGGATGCTGAACAAGTAATTTGTTGAGATCGATACTCTGCTCAACGTAATCGGCCGCCGGACTGGGGAATCCGCACGGAACCCGATCGCTGAAAAGTGGAAAGGTAATGACTTCATGCCATTCCGCAGGTCTGTACAACGTCATAATGCACACCTTTAATACTGTTTTTATATACAGTAATTTCAACTCCGACAGGGATCAAGTCATTGGCAACACGCCGCTGCGCAAAGCGTCGCCACATTGTGCGTAACCATTTATTGATCCTACAAATATACGGTTTGTAAATTTTTGCGCTGAGTGACGACGTCCGCCGTTTCAGGACTGGTATAAGGGAGCATTTCCGGAAAGCAAAAAAAAACCGGCGATGACAGCCGGTTTCCTCTCTGCATAGCGTGACTTACCAGCCGCAGACGTCGTGCTCATTTTCCGTATCGTAGGAACGCACGGTATTGACGAGATCTTTCACCACTTCAGCGGCGACGTCAGGCACCAGTAAAGTCATTGGCGCTTCGGTTTCGTAATCGACAGAGACGCCATTACTGTTGTTCGTCACAGTGACGGTATAGGTTGCTTTGCCCATGATTATTTCTTCCCGGTATGAATGACTTTTCGTTGATTCGCGCTTTCCATCAGTACCTCTGGCGCGACGAAAAAGTCGATATTGAAATAGGTGTCATCGCTCATCACTTCGATGTTGTGCCACTTTTCCGGTGGGAACACACCAAACTGGCCCGCTTCAATGATCATCACTGTTTCGGCTTCTGGACTGTGTTCATCCGCATATCCGAGATATTTGACCGCCCCCTGCATCACCGACAAACGGGGATAAACGCCCGGTCGGGTTCCTTTATCAAGGTGGCGTTCGAAAATTCCGGCAGGTGCCGTTTCTTTGTTCCAGAACGGCGTGGCACGTGTGTGAATATGATTTTGTGGAATCTGAAGCATGTCCTTCCCTCTTCCAGTCGGTAGGATGCGATTGTGAGTAAACCGCTGTTCCAGAAAGGTTACGCCTCATAACTGGCATTTTAAATACACCAAAAGGGGCAAGTGACATTCATCACTGGTTTTGTCTGAGAGAGGAAAGCCTGCCTCCAGGCTCTCCTCCTGCTATATTATCGACCAGGTGTTTTTAATGGATTGCCAAATTGCTCCAGATACACCTCCCCCAACGCTTTCGTGGCGTAATCATTTAAATGACCGACGTCACGATACAGCGGTATGCCCTCAATTTCCGTCCTGCACAGCCCGTCAGGACATTGCACATTTTTGGGATCGACAATAATCAACGATGGGAAGCGGGCCTGTAACGTGGCAAAAAACGGTTCCGTCCAGACACTTTTATTAATCTGTGGATTCGGGTTGCATGCCTGAGGCTCATACTCTCCCCGCGTCTTAAAATGTTCATAAAAACAGGTCAGGAAGTTCTTCGGCATCGGGAACATCGTTTTCACCAGTACCGGCTGCGCCCCGGCATCAATAATGTCCTGTATTGCCTGTTCCGTGGCTCGGGTGAGAATATTGATAGATTCCGCAGGCGATGGGGAATCCTCAATCTGCGATCTGACCCTGAATGCCGCATAGTTTTCCCAGACCTGAGAAATGATCACATATTTATATTTATGGTTTCGGATCGCTTCATAGTATTTTTTGACATTCTCATGACAGGCCCGGTAATAATCGCCTTTATAAGTATAGAGATCGTCGTGATACACACGGGGAATCGCCAGGCACAGTGAAGTCGCTTTCATATCAACAGCAACATGCGCATTTTTTCCCATAATATCGAAGAAATTCCAGTACTGATTAGAGTGCGAATCGCCCATCAGGAGCGCTTTCTCAGAAGCTGTTTTATCCCCCACCACACAAGCCATATCGGTTCCTGTGACGTTTTCGTTCATACAATCCTGACGCTGCTTTATCTTCGTCTCTTTGAGCACATGGTTGATATGACTTAACGACTCGCCGAATCGTAGATAGCTAAATCCGTCAAAACGCTTACTGACCGACATCAGGGTAATAATGGCAATCAGTGGGATAACCACCAGCAGAATCAGCGTTTTTTTCAACGACTGACGAGGCTTCCGGTAGGGTTTCTCGATGAAATAATATGATCCCATCGCCAGCAACACAGCCAGACCCAGACCAGCCATTCTGGCATAGACACTGGTAATACCGATGTAGTGCAGTGTCGCGAAAATCGGCCAATGAAAGAGATAAAGCGAATAGGAGATCGTGCCAAGCCAGACCAACGGCGGGAATGACAGCAATTTACAGGTCAGAATATTTTGCTGGCTACCGGTGAAAATTAACACCGCGGTACTGACACAAACGATCAGGGTGTAAGCATTGGGATAACCCAGAATGACATCACTTCTGACGCTAACAAACAATATTGCCGCCACCGCAATGAACGAAAGGCTATTAAGCGCGATCTTGTTTATTTTTTGTGCCATCGGGAGATAAATACAGGCACAGACACCGAGCATGAACTCAAAGAGTCGGGAGGCGAAGAAATAATACGTTTTCGTCGGATGCGCACCTGAGTAGTGCCAGGCGATATAGATGCCTGCAATCGTCAGCAATGGCGCCAGATAGTTAAGCGCCCGTTCGTGCGTTTTTTTACGGATGACGTAATAGATTACCGGAAAAAAGACATACCATTGCCACTCGATGGATAAAGACCAGGTGTGAAGCAACAGCATGGCGTTTGAATCAGGCGCTGCATAGGCGGTTGTTTCATCGCCAAAATAGCGGTTTGAGACAATCAGCAGTGTCTGCTTTATGCTTTTGAGAAAAGAGGCATAATCTTCAGGCAACCAGAATAGCGACGCAATGACAACGCACAGCAGCATCATTGTCAGCATTGCTGGCTGCAATCGCCATATTCTACGCAAATAAAAATCGCTAAAGCTGAAATGCCCCGCATCCATTCGGTCTTTTATTATCGATGCGATGAGAAAGCCTGAAATGACGAAGAAAATATCGACCCCGATGAAACCGGATGCAAATAGCGAAAATCCGGCGTGAAATAACACCACCAGCAATACGGCAATCGCCCTTATGCCGTCAATATCAGAACGATACTTCATCGATTATCCTGCGAACGAAATATAAAGTGCGGATTTTACATGAGATTATTCAAAAGTGAACCGCCAATGACACGCTGTTTTGTTGTCGTTTACCTCAATAAAAAACCCGCCGATGGCGGGCTCCATGGCTTACGACTGTAGGGTCGCCAGCCGTGCGGCGAAACCGACAAAAATCAGGCCAATCAGCGAGTTTCCGATCTTCGCCAGTTTCTTTTTAGTACGAATGTACTGGGTGACAAAGGCGCCCGAGATAATCAGGAAGCTCAGGTAGCAGAAGCTCACCACTTCAAGCGTGATCGCTAAAATAAAGAATGACAGTCCCGCGTGCGGCGCATTCACATCAATAAACTGCACAAAAAAGGAGACGTAGAACAGAATGGCTTTTGGGTTCGTCAGGCTCAATACCAGCGCACGTTTAAAAATGGCGCCAAAGGGAACCGCGTCTTCAGTTGTCTCACCGCTTTTTGCTTTAAGCGTGGCATAGAGGATTTTTGCGCCCAGATAAAGCAGGTAAAAGGCACCGAGATAGCGGACGATATTAAACAGCACTGGCGTCGTTTTAATCAGCGTCGCCACCCCGGCATACGCCAGAAACATGAGCACCGCGTCACCAATAAATACCCCGCTTGCCGCAAGGTAACCGCCCTTCATTCCACGTCCGACGCTGTTTTTCAGCACAAATATCGTGTTCGGTCCCGGAACCAGGACAATAAAAATAGCCCCGACCAGATAAGTCCAATAATTCAGTACACCATACTCTGCAAACACGTTAACCTCTTCTTCCTGAAACCACTTTTTCGCTTAACTGCGAAACAATATGCTAACGGATGCACCAGTCCAAGGGAAGCGCTTATCCCCCGCTTTATTTCAGTGAGAATGCCGGATAGCGCTCGGCAAAATAGTGGCGTAAGAATTCCACCGTAATACGCACTTTGGCTGACGTCGCCAGTCGTGAAACATACACCGCCCAGATATTGGCCGGTTGGTAATACTCCGGCAGGACATGCACCAGATGACCGCTGGCAATGTTATCGCAGACATCCCACCAGGAGCGCAGCGCAATCCCCTGTCCGTCCAGACACCACTGATGCACAATCTCACCATGATTCGATGACAGCGGCCCGGTCACCTTAATGGCGTGCTCCCCCTCTTTATTCTGCAATTGCCAGATCCCAAAGGGATGGTCACGCTCTTTGATCACTAAGCAGGAACAGGTAGCAAGATCGGCAAGCTGTTTTGGCGTACCGTGCTGTGCCAGGAACGACGGCGATGCACAAAGGATTCGGTAGTTCGTTCCCAGCTTGCGGGCGATCAAATTTGGCGCAATGTCGTCGCCAATACGGATATCGAGATCGACACCTTCATTAGCCAAATCCACCAGCCGGTCTTCCACATCAAAGCGCAACTCCAGTTGCGGATACTGTCTTGCCAGGGCGGACAGCGCAGGAGCCACCACCTGTCGACCAAAACCAAAACTACTGATGATGCGCAGCATCCCTTGCGGAACCTGCCGGACATCAGAGAGTTCATCCATCATCTGATCGACATCATGCAGAATACGCTGCGCCCATTCATAGATGCGCTCACCCTCTTCCGTAATGGTGACGCGACGCGTGGTGCGGTGCAGCAGAACCACATTCAGGTTCTGTTCAAGCAGCGCAATGCGTTTACTGACATAGGCGGGTGAGACCCCCAGTTCCTGGGCGACGGCAGCGAATCCCGCCCGACGGGCGACCAGCATAAAGACGCGTAAATCAGTCAGCAGAGGAGGATTATTCATGATCTGTGTTTTATGTTTCACCAGTTAGGGAGATTAACTGTGGATCAGTCAATTATAGGATAAGGAGGAAGTCAATTTTGCTACCCTACAAGTGAGAACTGGTATGAAAAAAACCTGTCGTATTGCCGCCATTGCTGGTGATGGCATCGGTAAGGAAGTGCTGCCAGAAGGCATTCGCGTTTTGCAGGCCGCCGCCAGACGTTGGGATCTGTCGCTCAGCGTTGAGACGTTCGAATGGGCCAGTTGCGATTATTACCTTGAGCACGGGAAAATGATGCCGGATGACTGGCGCGAACAGTTATCCTCCTTTGACGCGATTTACTTTGGCGCCGTCGGCTGGCCGGAGACGGTTCCGGACCATATTTCCCTGTGGGGGTCGCTGCTGAAATTCCGTCGGGAATTCGATCAGTATGTGAACCTGCGCCCGGTTCGCCTCTTCCCCGGCGTGCCCTGCCCGCTGGCCGGCAAGAAGCCTGGCGATATTGATTTCTACGTCGTGCGTGAAAACACTGAAGGGGAATACTCTTCACTGGGCGGACATATCAACCCAGGCACTGAGCATGAAGTGGTCATCCAGGAGTCCGTTTTCACCCGTCGGGGCGTGGATCGTATTCTGCGCTATGCGTTTGAATTAGCCCAAAGCCGCCCGCGTAAGACGCTGACGTCGGCGACCAAATCCAATGGTCTGGCAATCAGTATGCCGTTCTGGGATACACGCGTAGAAGCCATGGCGCAGCACTACCCCGATATCCGCTGGGACAAGCAGCACATTGATATTCTTTGCGCCCGTTTTGTGATGCAGCCGGAGCGCTTCGATGTGGTGGTCGCCTCGAATCTGTTTGGCGACATTCTTTCCGATCTCGGTCCGGCCTGTACCGGCACCATTGGCATTGCCCCCTCGGCTAACCTGAACCCTGAGCGTAACTTCCCCTCGTTGTTCGAACCGGTACATGGTTCCGCACCGGATATTTATGGCAAAAACCTCGCCAATCCGATTGCGACCATCTGGGCGGGGGCGATGATGCTGGATTTCCTCGGTGCAGGAGAAGCGAAGTACACCGCCGCGCATGACGGAATTCTGGCAGCGATTGAGCACGTCATTGCCACTGGCCCTAAAACGCCGGATCTGAAAGGTAGCGCATCGACGCAGCAGGTCGGTGATGCCATTTGTAAGGTGTTAGAGTCGTAAAACCATCGTGCCGGATGCCGCTAATGACATCCGGCAACAGCCGCTTATTGCGGGTATTCCTGCAGTAGCATATTGAGCTTCGTCGCCATTAACGCCGCACGCCAGCCGGAAATGAGTTCAGGTTCCGTTGTCTGCGGCTTTAACTTCCAGTGCCAGTTGAGCAGTTGGTTGATCTGACGACGTGACGCCAGCAGCTCTGCGCTGACGTGATGTTCCGTACTCACTTCCGTCACCAGCGCCTTGATCGCCTTAAACGCTTTGCGATAACCCGGCATATCCATCAGATTCAGCAGCGGTTCCGGCAGCGCCTCTTCCGGCAACGCCTGCGCTTTGGCAACCAGCGAGAGCAGCGTTTTGCCGTGGAAGCGAATTTCACTGCCAGAAAGCCCCAGGCTGTCGAGTTCGCCCATGCTGCCGGGCATATAGCGCGCCACGGACCACAGGTGCTCTTCGCGAACCACGAAGTTAACAGCCAGATCGCGCTCACGCGCTTTACGCAGACGCCAGTCGGCAAGCAGTTGCAGGCAGGCCAGTTGACGCGTGCGTAGCTGCCAGGCGTTGGTGATCTCGCGCCAGGCATCTTCCGGTGCCAGGATCTCCTGACGACGGGTTTGCATCAGACGACACTCATCCAGCACCGCAGGCAACCAGCCCGCCGCCTCGGTTTCCGCCATCAGTTTCCCGGCAATCGGTAACAGATACCAGACGTCGGCTGCCGCGTATTCGCACTGGCGCTCAGTCAGTGGACGCGCCAGCCAGTCGGTACGTGACTCGCTCTTATCCAGCGCCACGCCGGTGAACTCTTCCACCATTGATGCAAAACCCCACGACAGGGGACGACCACAAAATGCCGCCAGGATTTGGGTATCGATCAGCGGCTGCGGCAGTTCGCCAAACGCATTCAGAAAGACTTCCAGATCTTCACTGCCCGCGTGCAAAAACTTGGTGATGGCGGTATCGCGCAGAATCGCTTTCAGCGGCGACCAGTCGCTAATGCCATGCGGATCAATCAGCGCGACATGTTCGCCGTCAAACAGCTGAATCAGGCCCAGTTGCGGATAATAGGTGCGGGTACGAACAAATTCGGTATCCAGGGCAATCGCAGGAAACGCACGGACCGCTTCGCACAGGGTCGCCAGCGCGTCGTCAGTGGTGATCATTTGGTAATTCAAATTGCATTCTCTTCGGTTTACGCCAAAAAAAACGCCGGATTCACCCGGCGTCAGATTGCTGACAAAGAAGAAAAAAGCGTGGTTTTTCCTTCTTTGTGGTTATCAGCCGAAAATCAATAAATTGATTTTCCTGGTTTTTAATAAGGTGATCTCGGCTTGTCCGGTATCGGCATAAGGTTTGCGATCACTCTCACGCCGGATTCACCCGGCGTTTGACGTGTTGCTTAACGCTCAGCCCTTATTGTCCACTTTGGCACGGGCTTCGTCACGCAATTCTCGACGTAAAATTTTGCCGACGTTTGATTTCGGCAGTTCATCGCGGAATTCAACCAGTTTCGGGACTTTATAGCCCGTGAGCTGACGGCGGCAGAAAGTGACCAGCGCCTCTTCGGTGAGTGAAGCCTCTTTTTTCACCACAAAAATCTTCACCGCTTCGCCGCTGCTGCCGGACGGAACACCGACGGCAGCCACTTCCAGCACGCCCGGATGCTGCATCACCACATCTTCGATCTCGTTCGGATAAACGTTAAATCCGGAGACCAGAATCATATCTTTCTTACGATCGACAATGCGCAGGAAGCCTTCATCGTCCATGACTGCGATATCACCGGTGTGTAGCCAGCCGTCTTTGATGATTTCATCGGTCGCATCAGGACGCTGCCAGTAGCCCAGCATCACCTGCGGCCCTTTCACGCACAGTTCACCCGGCTGATCCGGCGACACTTCGTTGTCGTCATCGTCCACCAGTTTGGCTTCGGTCGATGGCACTGGCAGGCCGATGCTGCCGCTGTGATAATCAATATCGTGCGGGTTAACGCTGACCAGCGGCGCGCATTCGGTCAGGCCATACCCTTCAAGCAGATACTGTCCTGTCAGTTTTACCCAGCGTTCTGCCACCGCCTGTTGCACTGGCATGCCGCCGCCCGCAGAAAGATGCAACGAAGAGAAATCCAGTTGCTGGAACTCTTTATTGTTCAGCAAGGCGTTAAACAAAGTGTTCACGCCGGTCATCGCGGTAAACGGATACTTCGCCAGCTCTTTAACCAGCCCCGGAATGTCGCGCGGGTTGGTGATCAGCAGGTTCTGCCCTCCCAGCTCGATAAACAGCAGGCAGTTCATGGTCAGGGCAAAAATGTGGTACAGCGGCAACGCGGTCACCACCAGTTCTTTACCCGGATGCAAAAGCGGTCCGTAAGTGGCTTTCACCTGCTCCAGGTTAGCCAGCATATTGC
The DNA here is from genome assembly GCF_018323885.1 of Citrobacter amalonaticus. Taxonomy (NCBI): domain Bacteria; kingdom Pseudomonadati; phylum Pseudomonadota; class Gammaproteobacteria; order Enterobacterales; family Enterobacteriaceae; genus Citrobacter; species Citrobacter amalonaticus. The sequence goes on from NZ_AP024585.1 coordinate 2,661,245, forward strand.
GATGCGTCAGCATCGCCCCTTTCGCCACTCCGGTCGTTCCGCCGGTGTACTGTAAAAACGCCAGGTCCTCAGAAACCACTTCCGGTTTAACATACTGCATACGGTACCCGGCGTGCAGCGCACTGCGAAAAGAGATCGCATCCGGCAGATGATATTTCGGCACCAGTCGTTTGATGTACTTCACTACGAAGTTCACCAGCGTGCCTTTAGCCGTGGAAAGCTGGTCGCCCATACGGGTCAGAATGACGTGCTTAACGCTGGTTTTATCAACCACTTTTTCCAGGGTATGGGCGAAGTTGGAGACAATCACAATCGCCGCCGCGCCGCTGTCGTTTAACTGATGCTCCAGTTCACGCGGGGTATAAAGCGGGTTGACGTTCACCACAATCATCCCGGCACGCAAAATGCCAAACAGCGCCACCGGATATTGCAGCAGGTTTGGCATCATCAGCGCGACGCGGTCGCCCTTTTTCAGCCCCAGCCCCTGTTGCAGGTAAGCTGAGAAGGCGCGGCTACGCTCCTCCAGCTTGCGGAAGGTCATTACCTCCCCCATGTTCATAAACGCGGGCTGATCGGCATAACGCGCGACAGCATGTTCAAACAGTTCCACCAGGGATTGATAACGGTCAGGATTGATCTCCGCAGGCACATCTGCGGGGTAACGGTTTAACCAAACCTTCTTCACTGCATCACCTCTAAAATGAGTGTTCGTCGTCATCTCAACCCCAGATAATAAACAAGTCGTTAACATAATATTAACTCAGCGTACCAGTTTATTAATTACTCAACTGAAAGGTTGCGAAGCGCGTCACTATTTATTTTTGTTATGACGTTAATAAAACAGAAACAGCGGACCAGCCGCTGTTTCTTTTACTGATAATACAACGCGTTACTCTGTGACGATCGTTTGAACCTGTGCAGGACCAGGGTTGTACCATCCCCAACCGCCATAGCCATACGGCCAGCCTCTCCCGCCGTAGAACCACGGGTCGATCGGTTGTGGTGGCATCACCACCTGCTGAGCAAGCCGCCAGCGTTTGTAGCCCGTCACGTCCATGGTCATGAATTTGTACGGCGTGCTACCCACTTTACCTTCAACGGTACCCGTAATCGGCCCAACGACGGTCACCAGTTGCCCCCGGAAATCAACCGGGTCGAGGAAGCCATTCACATTGGCGTATATACGACCACGCGACGGTTCGCCCAGAATCGGCCGCGCCCCGCTATCGAGCGGAACAGTGGCAATTTCCAGACGGGTTTTTCCCTGCTGGTTTTGAATCTCCACCACTTTACCGCCAAAGCGCGCTTCCTGTCCGACATACAGCTGCGGGGCATTCATCACCCGCACCAGATCGTCCTGCGGCGTGGGGCTGGAGCCCTTAATCGCCTCCGGAACCGTGACGCACCCGCTTAACATGAGGGCGATGGCGCCCGCGAGCAGGCCTTTCACAACTTGTTTTTGAACCGCCATACTGCGACTCCTTTTCTCAAACGGCTAACCCGATGTTTTACGGGTCATACTACTGAGATTCACTCTTTTCCGGGAAGTTTCTTCCAGGCCACGTTGTTACGTAAATAAACCGGTTCCGCGTGTTCGACCGCCACGGTTTTACCGTCAGCCAACATCTGGCAGGCGATCGGCAACATATCTTCCGCGGCGGGCAGCAGGACGTCACCGTCGCGCAGCGCCAGTCCGCTCTCTTTGCCAAGTTCAGGCCAGGCAGGCCAGCCCGTCCCGACAGTCACCCATTCGCCGGAAAGCTGTTGTAAGCGCTCGGTGACCTGCTCAGGCTTCAACACGGCCTCGGTTTCTTCACCGTGCCAGACGCCCTTTTCATCACGCTGATACTCGGCCCAGTAGACCTCGCCCATTCGCGCATCAATGGCCGCCAGAACGCGAGTCGCGCCGGTTTTACGCCATGCGCCCTGCGCCATTGTCGCCAGCGTGGAGACGCCAATCATCGGCAGGTCAGCACCTAACGCCAGCCCCTGGGCGATGCCAATTCCGATGCGCACGCCAGTAAAACTGCCCGGCCCGCGCCCGTAGGCCAGCGCATTGAGTTCAGTCAGAGAGGTGCCGTTAGCGGCAAGGATATCCTGCACCATCGGCAGGATGCGTTGAGTATGTTCTCGTGGGCAAAGCTCAAAATGAGCAGAGTGAGTACCGTCGTTCCACAGCGCCACAGAACAGGCTTCTGTGGCGGTATCGATAGCCAGAATTCGCATGAGTCTTCGTGCTTAGATCAATAAAATGGCCCGCATCTTACCATACTCCGTAACAAATTACTCGGAGGATGGTATTGCGAGGAATCGCACAGCACGGGCGATATCCCGGGTGCGCGGCGCCGGCGGCAGACTGGCAAGAAACGTCGCGCCGTAAGGTCGCATCACCAGTCGATTGTCACAAATCACCAACACGCCACGGTCATCGGCATCACGGATCAAACGACCGACGCCCTGCTTCAGCGTAATCACCGCGTCGGGCAGTTGCACCTCATCAAACGGATCGCCGCCACGTAAACGACAGTCTTCCATCCGTGCCTTCAGTAGCGGATCGTCTGGCGATGTAAACGGCAGTTTGTCGATGATCACCAGCGACAGCGTATCGCCGCGCACGTCCACCCCTTCCCAGAAGCTGCTGGTCGCCACCAGCAACGCGTTACCCGCGCTGACGAACTGTTGCAGCAGTTGGCCTTTGCTGGTTTCACCCTGCAACAGCACCGGAAGCGTCATGGTAGCGCGGAACTGCTCCGCCAGATCGCGCATCATCGCATGCGAGGTACAGAGCATAAAGCAGCGCCCGTTGTTCGCTTCGATGATCGGTCTTAACATTGCCGCCAGCTGTCGCGCCGCGCCCGGTTGATTGGTTTGTGGCAGATTACGCGGCACACAGAGCAGGGCTTGGCGGGTGTAATCAAACGGACTCGGCAACAGCATTGATTCCGCTTCTTCAATCCCCAGACGCGCCGTAAAGTGATGCAGGTCATCATTCACCGACAGCGTTGCCGAGGTGAAAATCCAGCTTCCTGGCTTCTGCGCCATCACCTCTTTGAACTTGTCCGCCACCGTCAGCGGGGTCAGCGCGAGGGTAAAATTGCGCGAGGTACATTCGTACCAGTAGCTATAACCGGGCTGGTTGATCTCTTTCAACCGTTTGAGACGTGCGCGATACAACGTAGCGCGCTCAAACGCGGCATCAAGCAACGCCGAACGTCCAAGGGATAATTTCGCCACGTCGTAACACAGCTCCAGCGTATCATCGAGCAGTAAAAACGCGCGCTGCACCCGCTGATCGGCCAGCAGTTCACGCAGGTTGCCGCGATATCCCGGCTCACCCAGTTGCAAGCGGAAATCCTGCGCGCTTTGCGCCAGACGGTCGGCGCATTTCTGTAACTGCTGGGTGTCTTTCAGCTCGGTACGATAGGCAATGGTGATGTCCTTCGCCAGATCCATCAGCTGACGACTGGAGAGCGACTGGCCAAAATACTGGCTGGCGATGTCCGGTAGCTGATGAGCTTCATCGAAAATCATCACCTCCGCCTCCGGGATCAGCTCACCGAAACCGCTCTCTTTGACCACCATATCGGCCAGAAACAGGTGATGGTTCACCACTACCACGTCCGCGTCCATCGCCTTTTTACGTGCTTTCACCACAAAACAGTCTTTATACAACGGGCAGTCGCTGCCGAGGCAGTTGTCGTTGGTGCTAGTGACCAGCGGCCAGGCCTGAGAATCCTCGGCTACGCTGACACAGGTACTGATGTCGCCATCTTCGGTCTGATTCGACCACGAGCGCAGCAGGATCACATCGCTTAAGGTCTGAACAGGCAGATCGCCACCCGCAAGCGCCTGCTGTTCAAGGCGCTCCAGGCATAAATAGTTTGAACGTCCTTTCAACAGGGCCAGCCTTCCGGTGTACTTCAGCGCTTTAGCCACCGTTGGCAGATCGCGGCTATATAGCTGATCCTGCAACGCCTTCGAACCGGTCGAGATAATCACTTTCTTTTTTGCGCGCAGCGCCGGTGCCAGATAGGCGTAGGTTTTCCCTGTCCCCGTTCCGGCTTCTACCACCAGAGGCTGTGATTTTTGGATGGACTGAGCGACGGCCATCGCCATCTGCCGCTGTGGTTCGCGCGGTTTGAAACCCGGTATCGCTTTAGCCAGTTGACCTTCTGGTGCAAAATCGTCCGTCACACTACCCCCTGTTGATTTGAACAGGGATTATGTCAGGCCGCAGCGGCTTACGCCAGTTGAAGAGGTGACGCCGCCCTGACAATATGGCAGTCTTGCCATTTTATGCAGAACGTAAAAGAGGAAGGCTTTATGACTATCATCCGTATTGATGCCGAAGATCGTTGGTCTGACGTGGTGATCCACAACAACACGCTCTACTACACTGGCGTACCGGCAAACCTTGATGCCGATGCCTTCGAGCAGACCGCCAACACGCTGGCACAGATTGACGCCGCGCTGGAACAGCAAGGCAGCAACAAGTCACGCATTCTTGATGCCACCATTTTCCTTGCCGATAAGCATGATTTCGCAGCGATGAACAAAGCCTGGGACGCCTGGGTTGTGGCCGGTCATGCGCCGGTACGCTGCACGGTTCAGGCTGGATTAATGAACCCGAAATATAAAGTTGAGATTAAAATCGTCGCCGCGGTGTAAGCCGGGGCTACTCGTCTTCGTCTTCAAAACGCGCCACAATCCGCTCACCGGTATGGGTGGCGCGCAGCTCTTCGGCCACCAGCGCAATCGCCTGACCGCTGCTCATACCCTGTGACATCAGTTCCTGAATACGCTCAACCGCTTTCTGTTGCTGTTCGTGACTGAGTGAAGGTAAACCTGCAAACATCGTTAACTCCTGCTAAATTGTCTGCGCTAATTATTTCATGCAACCCGGAACATAGCCAGTACAGTCAGGATCAATGAAGACGTTATCTCCCGCTATTATCACGCTCCCCTGGCGTCAGGACGCCGCCGAACAGTATTTCGCGCCAATAAGCCATCTGCCGTGGGCAATGCTGCTGCATTCCGGTCACGCGGATCACCCACATAGCCGTTTTGACATTGTGGTAGCCGATCCGCTTTGCACCGTGAAAACGCACGGCGAAACCACGCAGATTCGCGATGCGCAAGGCTGTCGTCTTACTCATGACGATCCGCTGGCCGTACTGCAAAGCACACTGACCGCGCTGAATCTTCAGCCGCCAGTGAACGCCGATTTACCGTTCCAGGGTGGCGCGCTGGGGTTATTTGGCTACGATCTGGGACGCCGCTTCGAATCTTTGCCCAGCTATGCCCGGCAGGATATCGCGCTGGCGGACATGGCGATAGGCCTCTACGACTGGGCGCTGATTGTCGATCATCAGCGCCAGACCGTGAGCTTACTCAGCCACACGGACGCCCACGCCAGACTCGCCTGGCTGGAAAGCCAGCAACCTCCTGCGCGTGTGCCGTTCAGGTTAACCACCGACTGGCAATCGAACATGACGCGTGAGCAATACGGCGAAAAATTCCGCCAGGTGCAGGCGTATCTGCACAGTGGCGACTGCTATCAGGTCAATCTGGCCCAGCGTTTTCAGGCGTCTTATCAGGGCGATGAGTGGCTGGCCTTCGCGCGGCTCAATCAGGCGAACCGCGCCCCGTTCAGCGCGTTTTTACGCCTGGATGACGGCGCCATTCTGAGCCTGTCGCCTGAACGGTTTATTCTTCTGGCTGATGGCGACATTCAGACCCGCCCCATTAAGGGCACCCTGCCGCGATTGCCGCAGGAAGAGGCAGACCGGAAACAGGCGCAGAAACTGGCGAACTCAGCAAAGGATCGGGCGGAAAACGTAATGATTGTCGATCTGATGCGCAACGACATTGGTCGCGTGGCGGTACCGGGCTCGGTGAAGGTGCCGGAACTGTTCGTGGTTGAACCCTTCCCGGCGGTGCATCATCTGGTCAGCACCGTGATCGCGCGGTTACCCCCCACGCGGCATGCCAGTGACCTGCTCCGCGCCGCGTTTCCGGGCGGCTCGATTACCGGGGCACCGAAAGTGCGCGCCATGGAAATTATTGATGAGCTGGAACCCCACCGCCGTAACGCCTGGTGCGGCAGCATCGGTTATCTGAGCGTCTGCGGCAATATGGATACCAGCATTACCATCCGCACCCTGACCGCCGTGAACGGTCAACTGTACTGTTCCGCTGGCGGCGGTATTGTCGCCGATAGCGAGGAACAGGCGGAATATCAGGAAACCTTTGATAAAGTGAATCGTATCCTGCAACAACTGGAGAACTGAGACATGGAGAACAAGAGCCTGACGCTGGATGATTTTCTATCGCGCTTCCAACTTTTGCGCCCGCAGATTAATCGCGAGTCGCTGAACCTGCGCCAGGCCGCCGTGCTCATTCCCGTGGTTCGCCGCCCCCAGCCAGGGCTGCTGTTGACCCAGCGTTCGGTGCATTTACGCAAACACGCCGGGCAGGTGGCCTTCCCCGGCGGCGCGGTTGACAGCACCGACGCCTCTCTCATCGCCGCCGCGCTGCGTGAAGCCGAAGAAGAAGTGGCAATCCCGCCTGAAGCCGTTGATGTGATCGGCGTGCTGCCGCCGGTGGACAGCGTGACCGGCTTCCAGGTCACGCCGGTAGTGGGCATTATTCCGCCTAATCTGCCTTACCGCGCCAGCGAAGACGAGGTTTCCGCCGTCTTTGAAATGCCGCTGGCGCAGGCGCTGCATTTAGGCCGCTATCACCCGCTGGATGTCTGGCGTCGCGGGGATTCGCATCGCGTGTGGCTTTCCTGGTATGAGCATTATTTCGTCTGGGGAATGACCGCCGGAATTATTCGTGAACTGGCGCTACAAATTGGTGTGAAGCCCTGACTATACTTATCTTTACGCGCAGAAGACACAACCTGAAACTCCCGTCACAACATTAGTAAAAACGCGGTTACCCATTAGTTTAATTCATGTGAATAGTTAAGCCGATCCCCGCGTTCCCTCTTACACTATGCGCAGTTATTACATCGTTTCTGGAAGTTTCCAGTCACCCTGTCAGGAGTATTATCGTGATTAGTCTATTCGACATGTTTAAGGTGGGGATTGGTCCCTCATCTTCCCATACTGTAGGGCCTATGAAGGCGGGTAAACAGTTCGTCGATGACCTGGTCGAAAAAGGATTACTGGATAGCGTTACTCGTGTTGCCGTCGACGTGTATGGTTCACTGTCGCTCACGGGTAAAGGTCACCACACCGATATCGCCATTATTATGGGTCTGGCAGGCAATGAGCCAGCCACCGTGGATATTGATAGTATCCCAGGTTTCATTCGCGACGTAGAGACGCGCGGTCGCCTGCTGCTGGCGCACGGTCAGCACGAAGTGGATTTCCCCCAAAACGACGGCATGCGTTTTCATAACGGCAACCTGCCGCTGCACGAAAACGGCATGCAGATCCATGCCTATAACGGCGATGCCGTCGTTTACAGCAAAACCTACTACTCCATCGGCGGCGGTTTTATCGTCGATGAAGAGCACTTTGGTCAGGATGCGGCAAATGAGGTAAGCGTTCCTTATCCGTTCAAATCTGCAACCGAGTTGCTGGAGTACTGCAACAACACTGGCCTGTCCCTTTCCGGACTGGCGATGCAGAACGAACTGGCCTTGCACGACAAAAAAGAGATTGAAGAATACTTCGGTCACGTCTGGCAGACCATGCAGGCCTGTATCGATCGCGGTATGAATACCGAAGGCGTGTTGCCGGGTCCACTGCGCGTTCCGCGTCGCGCCTCTGCGCTGCGTCGGATGTTGGTTTCCAGCGATAAGCTCTCTAACGACCCGATGAATGTGATCGACTGGGTGAACATGTTCGCCCTCGCGGTCAACGAAGAGAACGCGGCAGGCGGTCGGGTGGTCACCGCGCCAACCAATGGCGCGTGCGGTATCGTGCCAGCCGTTCTGGCCTACTACGATCACTTTATTGAGTCCGTCAGTCCCGATATTTATACCCGCTACTTCCTGGCGGCAGGCGCCATCGGCGCGTTGTATAAGATGAATGCCTCGATTTCGGGAGCGGAAGTCGGCTGTCAGGGCGAAGTGGGCGTGGCTTGCTCAATGGCGGCGGCCGGTCTTGCGGAACTGCTGGGCGCGAGCCCGGAGCAGGTGTGTGTCGCCGCTGAAATTGGCATGGAGCATAACCTGGGGCTGACCTGCGACCCGGTTGCCGGTCAGGTGCAGGTACCGTGCATTGAACGTAATGCAATTGCCTCTGTAAAAGCGATCAATGCCGCACGGATGGCGATGCGTCGTACCAGCGCACCGCGCGTCTCACTGGATAAAGTCATCGAAACGATGTACGAAACCGGTAAGGATATGAACGCCAAATACCGCGAAACCTCACGCGGTGGTCTGGCGATTAAAGTTCAGTGTGACTAAATACTTCAGCAAGCGACGCTAATACTTTTTCCTCGCCCATCTGCAACGGATGGGCGAAATTTTGCCCCCTTTCTCGTCTGCTCGCCAATTCCCCACTACACTTGCTCTGTTACGGTTGGCTTTTGTGGCTGACGGTTATCAGGCGGCCCGCATGCAGACAGCACAACGGATCATAAAAAAATATCGTCGCAAACGTTTTATCCTGTGCATACTTTGCGCGCTCATTACGCTCATCCTGACCCTGGGCGTCCGATTTATTTCACAGCGCAATTTAAATCACCACCACACCGTTACCTTTGCCTCCAGGGCGGTCGCCACGCTCGATGAAGTACTGCGTCCGTTGCAGAATGGTCGCGATATCCTGTTACCACTGATTGGCCTTCCCTGCTCCGCTACGCATCTCCCGCTGCGCAAACAGGCTGCCAGACTGCAAACGGTACGCGCAATTGCCCTGGTCCAGCGCGGCATACTGTACTGTTCCAGCGTCTTTGGCTATCGCAATATCCCGGTTCATCAGCTTCAGCCCGACCTCCCTACCGCAAACGCGCAACTGCTGTTGTCCACCGATCCACTGCTGATTAAAGGCAGCCCGATTCTCGTCCAGTGGTACCCGGCCTCTCCCGACGGAAAGGACGGAATACTGGAGATTATCAATATCGACCTGCTTACCAGGCTGCTGCTGGAACCGCGTAAGCCGCAGATTACCGCTGCCAGCCTGACAGTCGGCAACCGACATTTAATTTACGGGAGCGGCGTAGTACAGCGCCTGCCTGCGCTCAACGATGAGCAACGCTATCAACTCACCTCACAGCACTATCCCTTTACTATTAGCGTGACCGGGCCAGCGGCAGAGGCTCTGGCGATCAAAGCCCTGCCCGCGCAGTTGCCGCTGGCATTATTGCTCAGTCTGCTGGTGGGCTATCTGGCGTGGCTGGCCACCGCCAGTCGAATGAGTTTTTCCTGGGAGATTAACCTCGCGCTGGCACAGCGCGAATTTGAGCTTTTTTGCCAGCCGCTACTGAACGGGCGGACCGGACAGTGCATGGGGGTGGAGATCCTGCTGCGCTGGAATAATCCACGTCAGGGGTGGATTTCACCGGACGTCTTTATCCCGATTGCCGAAGAGCATCACCAGATCGCACCACTGACGCGTTATGTGCTAGCGGAAACCATTCGGCAACGTCATTTTTTCCCCATGAGCAGCCAGTTTCATATTGGTATTAATGTCGCTGCCAGCCATTTTCAGCAGGGTGAATTGCTAAAAGATCTCGATCAGTACTGGTTCAGTCAGCAGCCCATTCAGCAACTGGTGATAGAACTGACCGAGCGGGATGCGCTGCAGGATGTTGATTACCGAATCGTTCACGCGTTGCAACGGCAAAACATCAAGCTGGCGATCGATGATTTTGGAACCGGCAACAGTTCATTGTCATGGCTGGAAAAGTTGCGCCCTGACATTCTGAAAATTGATAAGTCTTTTACCCATGCGATTGGTACTGATGCGGTCAATTCAACGGTGACCGACATCATCATCGCCCTTGGGCAACGACTGAATATCGAACTGGTCGCGGAGGGAGTTGAAACGCAGGAGCAGGCGCAGCATCTGCGTCGCCACGGTGTGGATTTACTGCAGGGATTTTTATTTGCGAAGCCGATGCCGCTGCGCGATTTTCCGCAGTGGCTGGCGGGCAGTAACCCGCCGCCGCCCAGGCATAACGGACGCATCGCGCCCGTTATGCCCCTGCGTTAGAGAGGATTATTCCTCTTCTTCTTGCGCAGGTTGTTCTTTAACAATTCGCACCAGATCCACGCGGTAGTCATTAGCGTCGACAATGGTAATGCTCAGCGGAGGAACCTCGATCACATCGCCCGTACGGGGAATGTGACCCTTAGCCGCAATCACCAGTCCCGCGACCGTGGCGATGTCTTCGTCTTCATCAACCAGGTTATCCACCGCCAGCGCCTGTTGCAGGGCATGCAGATCGGTGCCGCCTTTGACTAACCAGCCTTCGCCGTCAACGGTAATTTCCGGCGTTTCATCAGCATCCGGGAACTCACCGGCAATGGCTTCAAGGACATCCAGCGGCGTAACCAGCCCCTGCACCACGCCAAATTCGTTGGTGACGATAACAAAGCTACCGCGTGCACGACGCAGGACACCCAACAGGTTGATAGGGTCCAGCGTTTCCGGCACCACGATAGCCGGTGTAGCCGACGCAATAGCCGCGACGTCAACGCCCTCTTCCAGCGCCACCAGCAGCTCTTTCGCCCGCACGATACCGATGATCTCATCCAGTTCGCCACGACACACCGGAAACAGGCTGTGCGGCGAGGAGAGCAACTGCTCGCGGATCTCATCAACGCTCAGATTAGCATCCACCCAGCTGATTTCACCGCGCGGAGTCATGATGCCGCGCAGCGAGCGCTGTGCCAGCGTCAGCACGCCGTTAATCATATAGCGTTCTTCTTCCGCAAATGCCCCTTCCGGGATCGGAACGGCGGCCTGGCTGTCGGATTCATGCGCTACCGCCGCCTGACGTTTACCCCCCATCAGACGCAGGATCGCGTCAGCCGTGCGCGCACGCAGCGGCAGTGTTGACTGATGGCGAATAAAGTTGCGACGCGCAATCTGATTAAACACTTCGATAATGATCGAGAAGCCAATCGCGGCGTACAGGTAGCCTTTCGGAATATGGAAACCAAAACCTTCGGCGACCAGGCTCAGACCAATCATCAGCAGGAAGCTCAGACAGAGCACCACCACCGTCGGATGTTGGTTGACGAAACGCGTCAGCGGCTTGGATGCCAGCAGCATCACCGCCATCGCGATCACAACCGCCGCCATCATCACAGGCAGATGGTTCACCATACCGACGGCAGTAATCACCGCATCCAGCGAGAATACCGCATCCAGGATAACGATCTGCGTCACGACCACCCAGAAACTGGCATAACCTTTACCATGCCCGGAATCGTGTTCGCGGTTTTCCAGCCGTTCATGAAGTTCCGTCGTGGCTTTAAACAACAGAAAGATCCCCCCCAGCAGCATGATCAGATCGCGACCGGAGAAAGTGAAATCCATGACGGTGAACAGCGGTTGGGTCAGGGTGACCATCCACGAAATAATAGACAGCAAGGCCAGACGCATCACGAGCGCCAGGGATAAACCAATCAGACGCGCTTTGTCACGCTGCTTCGGCGGCAGCTTATCCGCAAGAATCGCAATAAAAACCAGGTTATCGATACCCAGGACAATTTCCAGGACGACAAGCGTGAGCAAACCCGCCCAAATCGAGGGGTCCATTAAGAATTCCATGACAAGCTCCTGCTTAAGGAATGGTTAACAGGCGATAAAACACAGTGCAGATAAAACGTGTGGCAAGACATGCCAGACTGGCAGGCGCGATGCGGCCTGAAAGTGAAATGACGTCGGTGACGATCCATACAGCAGGCTAGTGCCCTATACTCCTGGTTAGTTAAACAGAACGTAAACATAACAGAGGCAACCTGTTTTTGGCAAAGATTTACCTTCCTTTGCAAAGTGTTGTAACAGGGATATTTTACTCTACGAAATTTCTCATTGCCGAAAACTAAATTACGGATCTTCATCACATAAAATATTTTTTTCGATATCTAAAATAATTCACGGACATCATATGTTTTTCATTGTAACCCTTATCTGAATCGATTCTGTTGCGGACGGCGATTCAAATACATCTCTCACGTTGATGTGTTAACGATAATAAAGGAGGTAGCAAGTGACCATTGCTATTGTTATAGGCACACATGGTTGGGCTGCAGAGCAGTTACTCAAGACAGCAGAAATGCTGTTAGGCGAGCAGGAAAACGTCGGCTGGATCGATTTCGTGCCCGGCGAAAATGCCGAAACGCTGATTGAAAAGTACAACGCTCAGTTGGCAAAACTCGATACCAGTAACGGCGTGCTGTTTCTCGTCGATACATGGGGAGGCAGTCCGTTCAACGCTGCCAGCCGCATTGTCGTCGACAAAGAACAGTATGAAGTGATTGCCGGGGTGAACATCCCTATGCTGGTCGAAACGCTGATGGCGCGTGACGACAACCCAAGCTTCGATGAACTGGTCGCGCTGGCAGTTGAAACCGGTCGCGAAGGCGTGAAAGCGCTGAAAGCGAAACCGGTGGAAAAAGCCGCCCCTGCCCCCGTCGCAACGGCCCCCAAAGCCGCGGCCCCGGCAAAACCAATGGGACCGAACGATTATATGCAAATCGGTCTTGCCCGTATTGATGACCGTTTGATCCATGGTCAGGTGGCTACCCGCTGGACCAAAGAAACCAACGTGACCCGCATTATCGTAGTCAGCGATGAAGTGGCGGCAGACACCGTGCGTAAAACGCTGTTGACGCAGGTGGCGCCTCCTGGCGTGACCGCTCACGTGGTGGATGTTGCCAAGATGATTCGCGTTTACAACAACCCGAAATACGCGGGCGAACGTGTAATGCTGCTGTTCACCAATCCGACCGATGTTGAACGCATTGTCGAAGGCGGCGTAAAAATCACCTCCGTAAACATTGGCGGCATGGCTTTCCGTCAGGGTAAAACGCAGGTCAACAACGCCATCTCTGTCGATGAGAAAGACATCGAAGCCTTTAACAAACTTAATGCCCGCGGTATTGAGCTTGAGGCGCGTAAAGTGTCAACCGATCAGAAACTGAAAATGATGGATTTGATTGCCAAAGTGGGCAAGTAACCCCTGGCATTGAATGAGCTTTCACACTTAAGGCTGTTATAGCAATAGGAGAAGTACAATGGAGATTACCACTCTTCAGATTGTGCTGGTGTTCATCGTCGCATGTATCGCGGGTATGGAGTCGGTACTCGATGAATTTCAGTTCCACCGCCCACTGGTGGCCTGTACGCTGATTGGTGCCGTTCTCGGGGATATGAAAACCGGTATTATCATCGGTGGTACCCTGGAAATGATCGCCCTTGGCTGGATGAACATCGGTGCTGCCGTTGCACCTGATGCCGCACTGGCGTCCATTATCTCTACCGTTCTGGTTATTGCGGGTCACCAAAGCATCGGTGCCGGTATCGCGCTGGCGATTCCGCTGGCTGCAGCAGGCCAGGTTCTGACGATCATCGTTCGTACTATCACCGTGGCATTCCAGCACGCGGCGGATAAAGCGGCGGAAAACGGTAACCTGACAGCGCTCTCCTGGCTGCATGTCTCTTCCCTGTTCCTGCAGGCGATGCGTATCGCTATCCCGGCGGTTATCGTTGCGATTTCCGTAGGCACCAGCGAAGTTCAGGGCATGCTGAATGCGATTCCGGAAGTGGTGACTGGCGGTCTGAACATCGCCGGTGGCATGATCGTTGTGGTCGGTTACGCGATGGTTATCAACATGATGCGTGCAGGCTACCTGATGCCGTTCTTCTACCTCGGCTTCGTGACTGCGGCATTTACTAACTTCAACCTGGTTGCTCTGGGTGTGATTGGTGCGGTCATGGCCATCCTCTACATCCAACTGAGCCCGAAATATAACCGCGTGGCGGGTGCACCAGCACAGGCTGCGGGTGACAACTCCCTCGATAACGAACTGGACTAGCAGGTGAGCGAAATGGTTGATATGACTAAAACTACCACTGAGAAAAAACTCACACAGAGTGACATTCGTGGCGTGTTCATTCGTTCTAACCTGTTTCAGGGTTCATGGAACTTCGAACGTATGCAGGCGCTGGGTTTCTGCTTCTCCATGGTACCGGCTATCCGTCGCCTGTATCCAGAGAACAACGATGCGCGTAAGCAAGCCATCAAGCGTCACCTGGAATTCTTTAACACCCATCCGTATGTAGCCGCGCCGGTGCTCGGCGTAACGCTGGCGATGGAAGAACAGCGTGCTAACGGCGCAGAAATTGACGATGGTGCCATTAACGGTATCAAAGTCGGTCTGATGGGCCCGTTGGCAGGCGTGGGCGACCCGATTTTCTGGGGTACTGTGCGTCCGGTATTCGCCGCGTTAGGTGCGGGTATCGCGATGAGCGGCAGCCTGCTCGGTCCCTTGCTGTTCTTCATTCTGTTCAACGCAGTCCGTCTGCTGACCCGTTACTACGGTGTCGCCTACGGTTATCGCAAAGGTGTCGATATCGTTAAAGATATGGGCGGCGGATTCCTGCAAAAACTGACTGAGGGGGCGTCAATCCTCGGCCTGTTTGTCATGGGGGCGTTGGTGAACAAGTGGACGCATGTAAACATCCCGCTGGTGGTTTCAACTATCACCGGTCAGGATGGGCAGACACGTGTTACCACCGTACAGACCATTCTCGACCAGTTGATGCCGGGTCTGGTTCCGCTGCTGCTGACCTTCGCCTGTATGTGGCTGCTGCGTAAGAAAGTCAACCCACTGTGGATTATCGTTGGCTTCTTTGTCATCGGTATCGCGGGTTATGCGCTCGGCCTGTTGGGTCTGTAAGACTGTAGTACACTACCGGGGCCTATAAGGCCCCTTTTTTTATCTGGAGGAACAAGGCTCAATGACTATCACGGACCTGGTGCTGGTTTTCTTTATTGCCGCGTTACTGGCTTATGCCATTTACGATCAGTTCATCATGCCACGCCGCAATGGCCCGACTTTGCTTGCGATTCCCCTGCTGCGCCGAAGCCGCGTCGACAGCATCATCTTCATTGGCCTCATCGCAATTCTTATCTACAACAATGTCACCAGCCATGGGGCAATCATCACCACCTGGTTATTATGTGCTCTGGCCTTAATGGGGTTTTATATTTTCTGGATCCGGGTCCCTAAGATCCTCTTCAAACAGGATGGATTTTTCTTCGCCAACGTCTGGATAGAATATAACCGCATTAAAGCGATGAATTTATCGGAAGATGGTGTTCTGGTGATGCAATTAGAGCAACGGCGTCTGCTTATTCGTGTACGGAATATCGACGATCTGGAAAAGATATATAAACTTCTCGTTTCCTATCAGTAAGTTAGAGATATATCCTGGGCTTTATTTTTCGCAATTTACTTGCAGTTAAAAACATAGCTAAGGCTATAATACGACAGCGCAAATGTTATTTATTTTAACGTTCTATCTACCAATAAACCCAAATGAAAATCGTTTTCAACTAGAGATCAAATAATATTTCTCCGTTGTTGTTTTATATTCTCAAAATATGTTAAGGTTGCGCCGTCATTTGGGGAGTAGCCGATTTCCAGACTCCGGAAATGTACGTGTCAACATACTCGTTGCAAAACGTGGCACGTACGGACTGAAATCTCTTTCAGTCAGGCGAGACCATAGGCACATCAACTGCTATGCATACTGTATGAACCCCGGGTTCAGGTGTGCATGTTTACTGGGGGCAGTGGTGTGTTTTATGGAAACCCCGGTCAGGACGCTGTCATGAATATCACCGCCACTATTATTCTCGCTTTTGGCATGTCGATGGATGCTTTTGCCGCATCAATTGGCAAAGGCGCTACCCTGCATAAACCCAAATTCTCTGAAGCCCTGCGTACCGGTTTAATCTTTGGCGCAGTTGAAACATTAACGCCGCTAATCGGCTGGGCGCTCGGTATGTTAGCCAGCAAATTCGTGCTGGAATGGAATCACTGGATTGCTTTCATCCTGCTGGTCTTTCTGGGCGGACGAATGATCATTGAGGGATTTCGCGGCGCGGATAATGAAGATGATGAACCACTGCGCCGTCACGGTTTCTGGTTACTGGTCACCACCGCTATCGCCACTAGCCTCGACGCTATGGCGGTCGGCGTGGGTCTGGCGTTCTTACAGGTCAATATTATCGCGACGGCACTGGCTATTGGCTGTGCCACGCTTATCATGTCCACACTGGGGATGATGGTTGGTCGCTTCATTGGCCCGCTGCTTGGCAAACGGGCTGAAATTCTGGGCGGGGTGGTACTGATCGGTATCGGCGTCCAGATCCTCTGGACGCACTTTCACGGTTAATCCGCACGCTGCCAGAGGTGAAGACGAAAATCTGTCTGGCAGTTAAACACTTCTGTACTTGCCAGACGTTCCCAGACCTCCGGCTTTGCCCGCCAGGCAAAAGGCGTCATCTGCAATAACGCTACCGCTTCCTTTCCGTTCAGGCGCATCGGATACGCCAGTGCGATATCCTCCAGCAGGGTGAACCCTTCCAGTTGCTCAGCATGCGGCGCATGGAGTCTGACCTCATCGTAAATCAACCCTTTCAGCTCCATTAAATGGCGCGGTCCCGGCGTTGCCGTCATCACCCACCCCTGCGGTTTGACCACACGCGCCAGCTCTTGCGCTTTACACGGCGCGTAAATCCGCACAATGGCGTCCTGGCTTGCATCTGCAAACGGCAAACGATGGCTCGAGGCGACGCAGAATGTCACCTGCGGATAGCGTCTGGCCGCCGCTTTAATAGCCACTTTCGCCACGTCCAGTCCATAGGTGGTCACCGTCGGCAACGCATCGGCAAAGGCATGAGTGTAATACCCTTCCCCACAGCCGATATCAAGAATCGAGGTTGCCGACGCGTCGAGACGCGCGGAAAGCTGCTCAACAATAGCATCACGCAAGGGTTGATAATGTCCGGCATCCAGAAACGCACGCCGTGCCTGCATCATCTCCGCGCTGTCGCCCGGATCGCGTGAACGCTTATGCTGTACCGGCAACAGGTTAACGTATCCCTCTTTTGCCACATCAAACTGATGCCGCTGCGGACAGATAAAACTGTTATTAACGTGCGCAAGGGGCTGGTGACAAAGTGGACAGGAAAACGACATAACAACTCCGGCAGGTAAATTCAGGGCGCAAGTGTAACGCGATTTACGCCCCGGGAGAATCACTTAGCGCGTGGAGTGTGTCGGCGAATTGCTCTGCATCACCAGCAAATGGCTGGAGTCGGCGGGCATCCCATCCGGTTTGACGTTTTCCAGTCGCAGCACATCGCCCATTATCTGGCTGAAAACCGGTGCCGACACCGCGCCACCGTAGTAGGCCCCGTTCTGCGGATCGTTGATCACTACCACCAGCGCAAACTTCGGGTTGCTTGCCGGTGCCACCCCTGCGGTGTAAGCCACATATTTATCAATGTATTTACCGTCAGCGCCGATCTTCTTCGCCGTCCCGGTTTTAACCGCCACGCGATAATCCCGGACCGCCGCCTTCGTCCCACCGCCCCCCGGCAGGGCGACGCTTTCCATCATGTGCGCCACCTGTCTGACCAGCGCTTCCGACATGACACGCTTGCCGATAACGGGCGGGTCGATGCGCGTGATAGAGAGTGGTCGGTACAGGCCAAAACTGCCAATCGTGGCATAGACGTGCGCCAGTTGCAGCGGCGTCACCATCAGGCCGTAGCCAAAGGCAAAGGTCGCGCGATCCAGATCGCTCCAGTAACGACGTTGCGGCATCACCCCCTGGCTCTCACCGGTGAGTCCCAGCCCCGTGGGTTGACCAAAGCCAAAGCGGCGATAGGTATCGACGACACGCTGGACGGGCATTGCTAATGAAAGATGCGAAACCCCGGTGTCACTCGATTTTTGCAAAATGCCGGTCAGCGTCAGTTCCGGATAAAAGCCCACATCGCGAATCCGATGCCCGTCGAGGTAAAACGGATGCGTGTCGATCACGCTATCAGGCTGGACAATCCCTTGCTCAAGCGCCGTCATGATAACCAGCGGTTTCACCGTCGAGCCCGGCTCGAAAGTATCGCTAATCGCACGATTGCGAAAATCATCAAGCACCGCACCATCACGATTGTTGGGGTTAAAATCGGGGAAGCTGGCCATCGCCAGGATCTCACCGGTGGCAATGTTCACCAGCACGGCGGCGCCGGATTCCGCTTTGTTCCAGCTAACCGCATTGTCCAGCGCATCCTCGGTGACGGTCTGCAGCCGCTCATCAATGCTGAGTTGTAGTTCATGCGCAGGCACAGGATTAACTTCCGTGATGTTTTCAATCACGTGACCGAATTTATCTTTGCGGACCAGGCGGGAGCCCGGCTTTCCGATTAACTGTGCGTTAAAACTTTTCTCAACCCCTTCAATGCCCTGCCCATCGATATTGGTGAAACCAATCAGATTCGCCGCGACATGTCCTGCCGGATAAAAGCGCCGGGACTCTTCGCGCAAATTGATGCCGGGCAGGTTCAGCTTATCGATCCACTGCGCCTGTTGAGGAGAGACCTGACGCGCAAGATAGATAAACCTTGCCGACGGATCGTGGTTAACGCGCGCCGCCAGGTTCGTGAGTGAAAGATGTAGCGTGTTGGCCAGCGCCTGCCAGCGTTCGTTGTCGCCTACGCCTCCTTTGCTCAATAACGTGTGGGGGTCAGCCCACACCGCATTCACCGGTACGCTGACCGCCAATGGTCGCCCCTGCCGATCGGTGATCATTCCACGCGGCGATGCCGTGGTGACTTCACGCAATGAGCGCATATCTTCTTGTTTGACCAGACGGTCGGGTTCAACAATCTGCAACCAGGCAACGCGCCCTAGCAACAGTCCCAGGCTCAGCAATATGGCGATACAAAGCAGCGCAAAACGCAGCGGTGTGAAACTTCGCACCGTACCATCATTTTTCTTTTTCACCTGTTCTCCGGCAAACATGATATTCAGGTGACTGATTTAACGGGAATAACGGCGGGAAAGCGGTGAAAACTATGCTAATAACATCACGGCTTTGCAACAAAGCGCTAACGGAGGAGGCATTCAGACATACTTTGAAGGAAGATGAATGAAAAAGCCCCGCATCAGCGAGGCTTTAAATCTGAGGTTGATGCGCAGATGCGCTTCAAATCAGTGGTGTCGATCAGATAGCTGTTACGTTAACAGCAGCCGGACCTTTCTGGCCGTCCTGAATTTCGAACTCAACGTTCTGGCCTTCAGCCAGAGTTTTGAAGCCATTACCCTGGATAGCGGAGAAGTGTACGAACACGTCTTTGCTGCCATCAGCCGGAGTAATAAAGCCAAAACCTTTAGACTCGTTGAACCACTTAACTTGACCTTTAATCTTTGCCATTTGCAAAATTCCTTAGAGTGTTTTCTTCGCCCGCAGGCATAACATAGATAAAACTGAGACATTACTGCTTGAGGCACTAATATAAGGCTCGGCAGAGAAGCGGTATTCAACGACAACGTGTTTACTCAGGACTTCTTTACTGAAAATGCCACACATAAACAGAACTGTACCTCGTTTAACCCAAAACGTGTTATCACATACAACGTTAATTATGGCAAGCCATTTTTAAACGTGTCTCGATCGGTCGCACAAATCTCGCCAGTCGATACAGAGTATCTGCACAGTTATGCGTCAATCCTCAAGCCGATATATTCCCGCGCGCTCGCTGAGCCCTTACCAGACCCGCAGCGCGGCGGGATCTTTTCAACCATAGCTCAATAATTTCGCGACTTCCAGATCGTTGCGATGTCAAAACGTAGCAATCTGCGGTTATCACAAATTCTGCTTTGTTATGCATAATTTGTTTCAACGCAAAATGGCCCGATATCATAATAACGCCACATTTCGCTCCATCTTGATATCTACTGTTCTTATGCACTCATTTAATGAAAGAATGATGACAATGCACAAAAATAGTGAAAGAAACGTTTCGCTTATTATAAAGCCGATCATTCTCACAAAACGGGGAAGATCACATTATTAACGTATGGAAAAATATAATTACGTGTGTGCTGGCAATAACTCGCACAATGACACAAGAAGGAACGGATATAGCGAAGCGGCATGCGACTGCACTAATAGGGTGCAGGATAACAAACCAGGAAGGAAAGACTGGCGAGACGCCAGCCCCTTCGCTTCCTGTTACACGAGGATTAACGTTCTGCGACCAGACGGATGATATCCTCATCCTCTTGCGGGTCATTAGCCTTAGGCGATGCCTCTGCCACTTTTTCCGGCTCGTTCGCTTCACAGAGACGACGCAATAGTGCATTTTGTCGCTTCTGCTGGTCTAACAACGCTTCAAGCAGCTCAATCTGCTCATTGGTTCGCGAGCTCGCACGGTTGATAAAGAACCACAGCACCAGCCCAACAACCAGAACCCCCACCGATACAATCAACGACGCAAAATTAAGCACGCCGGAATTCAGGACTTCGTTCATTTCACCACCTCAATGTAGACGCGCCATTTTACCACCGCGCCACAGGAAGGAAATCAACGGATGAAAAAATGATCTCACCAGGGGATAAATTTATTGATGGCGCAAATTCCGCTGAAAAATTGTACATCCTGGTCACACATGATGTTGAACACCTGGGCCCACAGCAGCAGACACACAAGCACGACCACCACCAGAATTATCCATCGAAACTTTTTCACTCCACTCTCCGCATCTACATCTTATGCCACCAAATTATCATGTGTATCTTAAACCAGGACTAACTACAGCAGACATTCGCGATTTTTTAAGAATCATTTACTTGTATCAATGAGCGTAAGCGCTAAGCTCAATCTAACTTATAGAAGAAAAGAGGTCATAATGCGTTTGATTATTCGCGCTATCGTGTTGTTTGCGCTTGTATGGATTGGATTATTACTCAGTGGGTATGGTGTGCTGATAGGCAGTCAGGAGAATGCTGCCGGGCTGGGGTTGCAATGCAAGTATCTCACCGCGCGAGGAACCGCCACCGCGCAATATGTTCATACCGATAGCGGTATCATCGGATTAACGGATTGTCCGATATTGCGCAAGAGTACCGTGGTCGTCGATAACGGTTAATATCCCGTCGTCGTGAGTCGCGCCTGGCGTATTGCTTAAGCAGAATGTCACAGGATTAAAGCGGCCGGCGAAAATGCCGGCCGTTTCTTTACTATCGACAGCATGACATCGTCAGAACGGATAATCGTTGTAACCCATCTGCTCAGAGATTTTACGCGCCGCGGTATGCAGCATCGAAACGTAGTCATGCAGTTTTTCTTCAGAAAAACGCAGCGTGGGGAAGGAGATACTCAGCCCCGCAATCACGACGCCGAAACGATCGAATACCGGTACGCCAATGCAGCGTAAACCTTCTTCTTGTTCTTCGTTATCTTCGCCATAACCCTGTTCGCGGACTTTATCCAGCACCGGCAGCAATGCTTCCGTGGTGGTGATAGTGCGCCCGGTACTGCGCTTGTACTCAACGCCGTCCAGAATCTGCTTCACTTCGTCACGATCGCGCCAGGCCAGCAGCACTTTACCAATCGCGGTGCTGTAAAGCGGGTTGCGGCGACCCACACGCGAATACATGCGCAGGTTGTACATCGAATCAATCTTATGAATATAGACGATGCTGTCTTCGTCCAGCGCGCCGAGGTGCACCGTCTCTTTCGTCAGACGAGAGAGTTCACGCATCTGGATGTCCGCACTGCGGATAAGGTCAACATTCTGTAGCGCGCGAGCGCCCAGTTCAAACAGTTTCAGCGTCAGAGAATACTTCTCGGATTCACCTTCCTGTGACACATATCCCAGTGTTTTCATGGTCTGTAAAAAGCGATAAACGGTGCTTTTTGACATCATGACGCGTTGTGATAACTCGGTAATCCCTATTTCGCGCTCTTCACCCAGCGCCTGCAGAATGCCAAAAACCTTCAGCACGGAAGATACAGAATCAGGCTGTTTATCCAGATCTGCGTTAGCCATCTATCACCTCATTACGAGTGTTTTATAAAAATCAGAACGATTTTTTATTATAATTTCATGGCCAGGCCCCCGCAATCCATCTTTGCTTACTTCGTTACAAATCTGCGATATAAAGCCTGAATATCAATGCTAAAATCACTACCCTGATCATATTCTTCGCAAAAACTATCAATCACATGAATAAATCCCAGACCGACGGCCTGCCGCTTCCACAGCGATATGGTGCTATTTTAACCATCGTTATTGGTATTTCGATGGCCGTACTGGACGGTGCCATTGCCAACGTGGCGCTCCCCACGATAGCCACTGACTTACACGCCTCCGCCGCCAGCTCAATATGGGTCGTCAACGCCTATCAGATCGCCATTGTCGTCTCGTTACTGTCGCTGTCGTTTCTCGGCGATATGTTTGGCTATCGACGCATCTATAAATGCGGACTAGTGGTTTTTCTGCTGGCCTCACTGTTTTGCGCTCTCGCGGACTCGCTACAAATGTTGACGATGGCGCGCGTCGTTCAGGGTTTCGGCGGCGCGGCGCTGATGAGCGTCAACACGGCGTTGATTCGTCTGATTTATCCTCAGCGCCATCTGGGTCGCGGGATGGGTATCAACTCCTTTATCGTTGCCGTCTCTGCGGCCGCAGGCCCAACCATCGCGGCCGCTATCCTCTCAATTGCCTCGTGGAAATGGCTGTTTCTGATCAATGTGCCGTTAGGGATTATTGCGTTGATTCTGGCAATGCGCTTTCTGCCGCCTAATGGCTCACGCAGCAATAAACCGCGTTTTGACATCCCCAGCGCCGTGATGAATGCGCTGACGTTTGGTCTGTTGATCACCGCACTGAGTGGTTTTGCACAGGGACAACCCATGACGCTGATCGGGGCCGAAGTGGCGGCAATAATGGTGGTGGGCTATTTCTTTATCCGTCGTCAGCTTTCATTACCGGTACCATTATTGCCGGTCGACCTGCTGCGTATTCCTCTTTTTTCACTGTCGATAGGCACCTCAATCTGCTCTTTCTGCGCGCAGATGCTGGCGATGGTCTCCCTGCCCTTCTATCTGCAAACGGTACTGGGGCGGAGTGAAGTAGAAACCGGTTTGTTGCTCACCCCCTGGCCGCTGGCAACGATGGTCATGGCGCCGCTGGCCGGGTATCTGATTGAACGCGTCCATGCCGGTTTACTGGGCGCGCTGGGCCTGCTGGTGATGGCAAGTGGACTGTTTGCCCTGGTATTACTTCCTGCCGTGCCGTCCGATCTGAATATCATCTGGCCGATGATTCTCTGCGGTGCCGGGTTTGGTTTATTTCAATCCCCCAATAACCACACGATCATCACCTCTGCGCCACGTGAACGCAGCGGCGGCGCCAGCGGCATGCTGGGCACCGCCCGTCTGTTAGGACAAAGCTCAGGTGCGGCGTTGGTTGCGCTGTTGTTGAACCAGTTCGGAGATAACGGCACGCATGTTTCTTTGCTGATGGCAGGGATTCTGGCGACCGTGGCAGCGGTGGTGAGCGGTCTACGCATCACACAGCCCCGGGCACAGGCGTAAAAAAAAGCGCGTCCATGGACGCGCTTTCTCTTCTTACCGACAGGCTTACTTCAGGTATTCCCCACTGCGCAGCGCTTCGATACGTTTATCCAGCGGCGGGTGAGTCATAAACAGTTCGCTCAGCGATTTACCTTTACCATTGATACAGAAGGCCATCATGCTGGATGCTTCCTGCGGTTCGTAGCTGGTTTTCAGACGCTGAAGCGCAGCAATCATCTTTTCACGGCCGACCAGTTTGGCGGACCCCGCATCAGCGTGGAATTCACGGTGACGAGAGAACCACATGGTAATGATGCTCGCCAGAATACCGAACACCAGTTCCAGTACCATTGCGACCGCAAAGTAGATCATCGGGTTGCCATTGCTGCCTTCGCCTTCATCACGGTTACCACCGAGAAAACCAGCGGCGATCTGCGCCAGAATGCGCGAGATGAAGATAACAAAGGTGTTCACAACCCCCTGGATCAGCGTCATGGTAACCATGTCACCGTTCGCGATATGGCTAATTTCGTGAGCAATAACGGCTTCAGCTTCATCCGGGCTCATGTTTTGCAGCAGACCGGTACTGACCGCAACCAGAGAGGCATCACGGCGCGCCCCGGTGGCAAACGCGTTAATGTCCGGCGCATGGTAGATAGCGACCTGCGGCATGGCGATACCGGCCTGACGCGCCTGCGTGGCGACCGTATTCATCAACCAACGCTCTCTTTCGTTACGCGGTTGCTCGATCACTTCCCCACCGACGGAGCGTAAGGCCATCCACTTTGACATCAGCAGTGAAACGAAGGAACCACCGAAACCGAACAGCAGCGCCATAATCATCAGGCCCTGAACGCTGCTCGACTGAATCCCTGTCAGGCTCAGCACCAGCCCGAAAACGACCATGACGGCCAGGTTCGTCAACAGGAAAAGCGCGATTCGCATCATAATTTTCTTTTAACCTCAACTTAACAAAACGCACTATGCGATTACCCACATCGTATGGGTCGTACGGCTATTTTCAAGCATCAATGCCCGGTAAGTCACCAGAAAGACACAACTTTACATTTTTCTGCATCAGGCTGACGACTTCATGCGCTTGTTAAAAAAACAGGCACAATTTCTTGTGCCTGTATGAGGTTATTTCGTTGCGGTCGGTTGTACCGCGGGCTTCGCTTTCTCGAGCGTCGCCAGATCCAGCGCAATCTTCACTGTTTCATCAAGATACGGATCCGGTTCCTGGTAATCTTTTGGCAGGTCGTCCAGTTTCTTCAGAACCGGTTTTCCTTCTCGTTTAAACCGGTCATTGATTCGCGCCAGGCGCAGCGCATCATCTTCGTTATTCTCTTTTTCACGCTGTGCGTAATTCAGAGATACGATGTTGCGTTTATCCTTCATCGCATTGAAACGGGCGATATCCTTCATGATGTACTGGAACTCAGGATCCTGCGCGATACGCGCGTTATGATCTTTGAGTAATTCAGGGCCGAACGGCGTCAGATCGTCTGATTTCACATACGTTGCGGCATCGATGCTATCCCACGGCAACGCATTATCTTCAAATTTCTCACCGGTTTCGGTCTCTTCATTCCCCGTCGGCATGATGATATCCGGCGTGACGCCTTTACGCTGAGTACTGCCGCCATTCACACGATAGAACTTCTGGATCGTGTACTGAACGGAGCCCAGTGCGGGCCATTCTGGACGCAGCATCTGATCGTAAATACGATTCAGCGAACGATACTGCTGCACGGTACCTTTACCGAAAGTCGGCTCACCAACAATCAGCGCACGACCGTAATCCTGCATGGCCGCGGCGAAAATTTCCGATGCCGACGCGCTGAAGCGATCGACCAGAACCACCAGCGGGCCTTTGTAATACACAACGCCATCGGTATCGCTGTCCTCACGGACTTTACCGTTGTTGTCACGAACCTGAACCACCGGACCGGAAGGAATAAACAGACCGGACAGCGAAACAGCCTCCGTCAGCGCCCCGCCGCCGTTGGTCCGCAGATCGATGACGATGCTGCTGACGTTCTGTTTTTCCAGTTTCTGCAACTGAACTTTGACATCGTCAGTCAGGCCAACGTAGAAGCCCGGGATATCCAGTACGCCGACTTTCTCTTTACCTACCGTCTTCACAGACATTTTAACGGCACGGTCTTCCAGACGGATACGCTCACGCGTCAGTGTGACAATACGGGTTTTTGTGCCTTTGCCGGCAGGCAGAACTTCAAGACGAACCTTGCTGCCTTTTGGCCCTTTGATAAGCGCAACCACATCATCCAGGCGCCAGCCGATCACATCGACCATGCTCTTACCGGTCTGACCCACACCGACAATGCGATCGCCGACGCTAATCGCCTTGCTCTTCGCCGCCGGACCGCCAGCCACCATGGAGTTAATGACCGTATAGTCATCGTCCATTTGCAGCACGGCACCAATCCCTTCAAGGGACAGGCTCATCTCGGTATTAAACTGCTCGGTATTGCGTGGCGAGAGATAGTTGGTATGCGGATCGATTTCCCGCGCAAACGCGGTCATCGCCAGTGAGAAGACATCTTCACTGTTAGTTTGCGTCAGACGACGGATCGCGGATTTATAACGACGCGTCAGCGTCTCACGAATTTCTTTATCGTCTTTGCCGGTCAGTTTCAGACTTAACTCATCGAACTTCACCTTGCCGTCCCACAGCGCATTCAGCTCAGCCTCATCTTTTGGCCAGGGTGCTTTGCTGCGATCGAGATTGAAGGTGTCAGTCCCGGTGAAGTCCATCGGACGTTCCAGCACTTTCAGTGCGTACTGAAAACGCTCGAAGCGGCGTTTTTGCGCCAGATTATAGAGATCGTAAAAAACGTCGAGCTTACCCGAACGCAATTCGTCACCCAGTTGCCCTTTCTTCTTCGCAAACTGTTCAACATCCCCCGCCAACAGCACGTTGTGGCTGTAGTCGAGTAAATTCAGATAGCGGTCGAAAATTTTGGCGGAAAAGGCCGAATCGAGATCGAACTGACGGTAGTGAGAACGCGTAAAACGCGACGTGACGCGTTCACTCACCGTCGCGTGCTGGGTTTCTTCCTTAAGTACAGGAATCTGATCGGCACGCGTAATGTCGTCCACTGCGAAGGTCTGGCCTGCTATTGCAAGCAGGCCAGCTAACGCGGTAAGCCTAAAAAATGTGTTCATGCCAGGCCTGGCCTCCGTTTCAGAACACCAGGTGTTCTGCGCGTACAATCAAAGACATACCCGAATTCAGCTGTACACGGACGCCATCTTTGGTGATTTCTAATACGGTGGCATCCATCGCATCGTTGCCCGCTTTCACCTTCAGAGACTGTCCAACGCTCAGCGCTGAAATATCCGAAACCGGAGTCAATTTCTCTTCACGAGGTGCGCGAGGCGCTTTCGCGGCAGGTTTTTCAGCACGCGGTTTACGCTCAGTCGCTTCTTTGCGGCGTGGTGCAGGACGCGGCTTACGTTCACGACGCGGGGCGTCTTCAGTTTCCCCTGCAGCAGCGGCAGCTTCACGTTTTTTCGCTTGCTGTTCTGCACGCTGCGCCTGAACGCGAGCTTTCGCTTCTTCAAGCTGCTTACGCGCATGTTCAACGTGCTGCTCATCCAGCTCACCGCACGGGTTGCCGTCGAGATCGACACGCGTTGCGCCCGGCTTAACGCCGTACAGATAACGCCAGCTTGAAGTGTAAAGACGTAAAGCGGAACGAAGTTGCGTTTTGCTGAGGTTCATTTCGCCCTCAATACGCTCTACCAGATCCTGAAAAATGCCAATTTTCGGTGGGCGCGCTTCGCCTTCCGCACTAAAACACTGCGGAAAACGCTCGGCCAAAAACGCGATGACTTCTTTACTGCTATTCAACTTAGGTTGATTTTCCATGAAATTTCCTGATTACAACGGACGTAGCCAACAAGCAGCAGGCATGAACAGGCGTCATTATAATGACGCCATCAGTAATTGCTACGTTATCCGTTGATTATCCTGCGACGCTCGCAAAGAATTTTTTGTAATCCGTCATTGCAAGCACGGTTTCAAGCTGCGCAACGAGCCGGCGAAGCCCCTCTTCATCCTCAGCGGTGAAGCGCCCAAACGCCGTACTGTCGATGTCCAGCACGCCAATAATATGACCATTGACGGTTAATGGCAGGACAATTTCCGCATTACTGGCCGCATCGCAGGCGATGTGACCATCAAAGGCGTGAACGTCGTCAACCCGCTGCACCTGGTTGTGGGCAACGGCTGCGCCGCACACACCGCGACCCACCGGGATTCGTACACAGGCAATTTTGCCCTGAAACGGACCTAATACCAGCGTATCGCCCTCAAGCAGGTAAAACCCCGCCCAGTTCACTTGCGAAAGACGTTCGTATAACAGTGCGCTGGTGTTCGCCAGCGTGGCCAGAAAACTGGTCTCTCCTGCCATTAATGCCTGGAAATCGCGGTTCAGTTCCGCGTATAGCTCTGTCTTGTTCATTATATAATCACTTAGTTGTCTTACTCTGATACTGCCAGCCTATTAAAATAAGCATTAAATGCGTTAATGCTCAAGATCATTCCCGTCATGAGTTAAGATTACATAAATCTAACACTTTGATTCGCGATACATGGCTCTCAAGACACCCCAGATCACGCCGACAAAAAAAATAGCGATCCGATCCATCAGCGAAGCACTGCCTCGTGCGCACTATCAGCGTTGCCCTCAGTGCGATTTGCTGTTTAGTCTGCCGAAGATGCGTTCTCACCAGAGCGCATACTGTCCCCGCTGCCAGGCGAAAATTCGTGATGGCCGCGACTGGTCGCTGACGCGGCTGGGCGCTATGGCGGTCACCATGCTGTTGCTGATGCCCTTCGCCTGGGGCGAGCCGCTGCTGCACATCTATCTGCTGGGCATCCGTATTGATGCCAATGTGATGCAGGGGATCTGGCAGATGACAAAACAAGGCGATCCCATTACCGCGGCGATGGTGCTGTTTTGTGTCGCGGGCGCGCCGCTGATCCTCGTCACCGCAATTGCGTATCTGTGTTTCGGCAATATTCTCGGTATGAATTTGCGCCCGGTGCTGCTAATGCTGGAAAGGCTTAAAGAGTGGGTGATGCTGGACATCTATCTGGTGGGCATTGGTGTGGCATCGATCAAAGTTCAGGATTACGCTTTTTTGCAGCCGGGCGTAGGACTTTACGCCTTTATTGCGCTGGTGGTCCTGAGCATCCTGACGCTGTCGCACCTGAACATCGAACAGCTGTGGGAACGTTTTTATCCGCAGAGACCGGCAAAGCGTCCGGATGAGCAGTTGCGCGTTTGTCTCGGCTGCCATTTTACCGGCTATCCGGACCCGCGTGGCCGCTGCCCGCGCTGCCATATTCCTTTACGCGAGCGCCGAAACCAGAGCATCCAAAAATGCTGGGCGGCATTGTTGGCATCGATTGTTTTGCTGCTGCCTGCTAACCTTCTGCCTATCTCGGTTATCTACGTGAACGGCGGACGACAGGAAGATACGATCATGTCCGGTATCCTGTCGCTGGCGAACAGCAATGTCGCCGTGGCCGCCGTGGTCTTTATCGCCAGTATTCTGGTGCCATTCACTAAAGTGATCGTCATGTTTACGCTGCTACTCAGCATTCAGTTCAAATGCGAACAGGGTTTACGCACGCGAATGCAACTCTTGCGTCTGGTCACGTGGATCGGTCGCTGGTCGATGCTGGATCTTTTTGTTATCGCTTTAACCATGTCGCTGATTAACCGCGACCAGATTCTTGCTTTTACTATGGGACCGGCTGCGTTTTATTTCGGCTCAGCGGTCATTTTGACTATTCTTGCAGTGGAATGGCTGGACAGCCGCTTACTTTGGGATGCACATGAGTCAGGAAACGCCCGCTTCGCAGACTGAAGCGCAGATTAAAACGAAACGCCGTATCTCACCATTCTGGCTACTCCCGCTGATCGCATTAATGATTGCGGGATGGCTGATATGGAACAGCTATGAAGATCGCGGTAACACTGTGACCATCGACTTCATGTCTGCGGATGGCATTGTCCCGGGCCGTACGCCTGTTCGCTATCAGGGCGTTGAGGTGGGTACGGTTCAGGACATCAGCCTCAGCAAGGATTTACGCAAAATTGAGGTGCGGGTCAGCATCAAGTCCGACATGAAAGACGCGCTACGCGAAGAGACGCAGTTCTGGCTGGTGACGCCTAAAGCGTCGCTCGCGGGCGTCTCTGGCCTCGATGCGCTGGTCGGAGGCAATTATATCGGCATGATGCCCGGTAAAGGTAAAGAGCAAGATCATTTCGTCGCCCTCGACACCCAGCCGAAATATCGGCTGGATAACGGCGATCTGATGATTCATCTCAACGCACCAGACCTCGGATCGTTGAACAGCGGCTCGCTGGTTTATTTCCGCAAAATCCCGGTCGGTAAAGTCTACGACTACAGCATTAACCCGAACAAACAGGGCGTCACCATCGACGTGCTGGTTGAACGCCGCTTTACCAATCTGGTGAAAAAAGGCAGTCGCTTCTGGAACGTTTCCGGCGTGGATGCTGACGTCAGCCTGAGTGGTGCGAAGGTTAAACTGGAAAGTCTGGCGGCCCTGGTGAATGGTGCAATCGCCTTTGACTCACCCGATGATTCAAAAACGGCAGAGCAAGATGATACCTTCGGCCTGTATAAAGATCTGGCCCACAGTCAGCGCGGCGTCATTATTAAACTTGAACTGCCGAGCGGCGAAGGACTGAAGGCTGATTCTACTCCCCTGATGTATCAGGGGCTCGAAGTCGGCCAGCTCACAAAACTGGATTTACAATCCGGTGGCAAAGTCACCGGTGAAATGACCGTTGACCCCAGCGTCGTAGCGCTGTTACGTGACGGCACGCGCATTGAATTGCGCAGTCCCAAACTTTCGCTCAGTGACGCTAATATCAGTTCGTTACTGACGGGTAAAACCTTTGAACTGGTGCCCGGCACCGGTGAACCGCGCAGCGAGTTCGTGGTCGTCCCCGGTGAAAAAGCACTGCTCCACGAACCGGACGTCCTGACCTTTACCCTGACCGCGCCCGAAAGCTACGGTATCGATGCAGGTCAACCGCTGATCCTTCACGGCGTCCAGGTGGGCCAGGTGATCGAACGTAAGCTGACCAGCAAAGGGGTCGAGTTTATTGTGGCGGTCGATCCGCAACATCGTGGCCTGGTCCAGGGTGACAGCAAATTCGTGGTCAACAGCCGCGTGGATGTCAAAGTAGGTCTGGATGGCGTGGAGTTCCTCGGTGCCAGCGCCAGCGAATGGATCAGTGGCGGTATTCGCATATTGCCCGGCAGCAAAGGGGAAATGAAATCAAGCTATCCGCTGTATGCCAACCTGGAAAAAGCGGTAGAGAATAGCCTTAGCGATCTGCCGACCACTACCCTGAGCCTGCGAGCAGAAACATTGCCGGACGTGCAGGCCGGCTCCGTGGTGCTGTATCGTAAATTTGAAGTGGGTGAAGTGATTACCGTACGCCCGCGCGCCGACGCCTTTGATATCGATCTGCACATCAAACCGGAGTACCGCAACCTGCTGACCAGCAATAGCGTCTTCTGGGCCGAAGGTGGCGCAAAAGTGCAGCTCAACGGCAGCGGGTTGACCGTGCAGGCCTCTCCCCTGTCGCGTGCGCTGAAGGGGGCGATCAGCTTTGATAACCTCAGCGGCGCCAGCGCCAGCCAGCGCAAAGGCGACAAGCGCATTTTGTATGCTTCCGAAACCGCCGCACGTGCGGTTGGCGGGCAGATTACCCTTCACGCCTTTGATGCCGGGAAACTGGCGGCAGGAATGCCCATTCGCTACCTCGGTATTGATATCGGACAGATCCAGACGCTTGAGCTGCTCACTTCGCGCAACGAGGTACAGGCGAAGGCGGTATTGTATCCGGAATATGTGCAGACCTTCGCCCGTGGCGGGACGCGCTTCTCTGTGATTACGCCGCAAATCTCGGCCGCTGGCGTGGAACATCTCGACACGATCCTGCAACCCTACATCAACGTCGAGCCGGGTCGGGGTAATCCGCGCCGTGACTTTGAACTGCAAGAAGCGACCATTACCGACTCACGCTACCTTGACGGGCTGAGTATTGTGCTCGAAGTTCCCGAAGCGGGCTCGCTGGCGATCGGTACGCCGGTACTGTTCCGCGGGATTGAAGTTGGTACTGTCACCGGCATGACGCTCGGCACCCTGTCTGACCGCGTGATGATCGCCTTGCGCATCAGTCAACGCTACCAGCACCTGGTCCGCAACAACTCTGTCTTCTGGCTGGCGTCCGGTTACAGTCTGGACTTCGGCCTGACGGGCGGCGTAGTGAAGACCGGTACCTTTAATCAGTTCATTCGCGGCGGCATCGCCTTCGCCACGCCCCCTGGCACTCCGCTGGCACCGAAAGCGCAGGCGGGTAAACACTTCCTGCTGCTGGAAAGTGAACCAAAAGAGTGGCGTGAATGGGGCACCGCGCTGCCACGTTAATATCCTGCTCCGGCGTGCTCGCGCCGGAGCCTTTATGCTACACTGCGCGCTTGTTTTTCTGCCGGTGGTACTCCCCCGTGACTCAACACGCTGTTTATTTTCCTGACGCCTTTTTAACGCAAATGCGCGAGGCAATGCCTGCGCACCTCTCTTTTGACGATTTTCTCGCCGCTTGTCAGCGTCCGTTACGCCGCAGCATCCGCGTGAATACGCTTAAGATTTCAGTGGCCGATTTTCTCACCTTAACCGCCCCGTATGGCTGGTCGTTGACGCCCGTTCCCTGGTGCGAAGAAGGTTTCTGGATTGAGCGTGAGGATGAAGATGCGCTGCCGCTCGGCAGTACCGCCGAGCATCTGAGTGGTCTGTTTTATATTCAGGAAGCCAGTTCCATGTTGCCGGTTGCCGCCCTGTTTGCCGACGATAATTCCCCCAAACGCGTGATGGACGTTGCTGCCGCGCCTGGCTCAAAAACCACGCAAATCGCCGCGCGCATGGGTAATCAGGGCGCGATCCTCGCGAACGAATACTCAGCCAGTCGGGTGAAAGTGCTGCATGCCAATATCAGTCGCTGTGGGATCAGTAACGTGGCACTGACCCATTTTGACGGCCGCGTATTTGGTGCAGCGCTGCCGGAAATGTTCGATGCGATTTTGCTTGATGCACCTTGCTCGGGTGAAGGTGTGGTGCGTAAGGATCCGGATGCGCTAAAAAACTGGTCCGTTGAGAGCAATCTTGAGATTGCCGCAACCCAGCGCGAACTGATCGAAAGTGCGTTTCACGCCCTGCGCCCTGGCGGTACGCTGGTCTATTCAACCTGTACGTTGAATCGTGAAGAAAACGAGTCGGTGCTGGCCTGGCTGAAAGAGACCTGGCCGGAGGCAGTGGAATTTTTACCGTTGGGCGATCTTTTTCCTGAGGCGAATCAGGCGCTGACGGCAGAAGGTTTCTTGCATGTGTTCCCGCAGATTTATGACTGCGAAGGATTCTTCGTCGCCCGCCTGCGTAAAACGGCCTCCATTCCCGCACTGCCAGCACCGAAGTACAAAGTGGGCAACTTCCCCTTCACCCCCGTCAAAGGTCGCGAAGCCGCGAATCTGACCCAGGCAGCTAATGCCCTCAGTCTGCACTGGGGCGAAAACCTGCACCTCTGGCAGCGTGATAAAGAGGTCTGGCTTTTCCCGGCGGAGATAGAACCGCTGATCGGCAAAGTCCGTTTCTCCCGCCTCGGTATTAAGCTGGCTGAAACGCATAATAAAGGTTATCGCTGGCAGCACGAAGCGGTCATCGCGCTGGCTGATGTCAATCATCGCTGTGCGTTTGAACTGTCTCAGCAGGAAGCCGAAGAGTGGTATCGCGGTCGCGATGTCTACCCGCAGACCGTCCCCGCCACTGACGATGTGCTGGTGACCTTCCAGCATCAGCCGATTGGCCTTGCCAAACGGATCGGCTCGCGCCTGAAAAACAGTTACCCGCGTGAACTGGTTCGTGATGGCAAATTGTTTACCGGTAACGTCTGAAATCAGAAAATTTGCGCATTTTTTGACTGGCGCTTTTGCCTGCGTTGACTACGCTGAAAAATGGACGGCCTAACTGGTCGTACCACAATCAGCGAATTAACGGAGAGCACGATGATGAAAACCAGTGTGCGCATTGGCGCCTTTGAAATTGACGATGCCGAGTTACACGGCGAGTCGCCGGGAGACCGAACGTTAACCATTCCGTGTAAATCTGATCCGGATTTATGCATGCAACTGGATGCCTGGGACGACGAAACCAGCGTTCCGGCCCTACTGAATGGCGAACATTCGGTTCTTTTCCGTAAACACTACGATCGTAAGTCTGATGCCTGGATCATGCGTCTTGCCTGATTCAAAAAGAACCCGTCTGCCGGCGGGTTATTTATTTCCCCCTTCCCGCTTGCGTTAATTCCTCCTACACTTTTGTTATGGCTGTACAAAATGAGGATAGGATGTTCGCACTGGTTCTGTTTGTCTGTTATCTGGATGGTGGTTGCGAAGATATCGTAGTGGATGTTTACGATACAGAGCGGCAGTGCCTGTATTATATGGACGATCAACGGATTCGTCAGGGCGGCTGCTTTCCGGTTGAAGATTTTATCGATGGATTCTGGGCGCCCGCCCAGCAATACAGCGACTTTTAATTACTGTAGTTGTACCAGCGTTAACTCGCCGCCGAATACCGCTCCCGTATCGATGTAGTGCAGATTGTCGCTGTCTACACGTTGACGCAACGGCGTATGGCCAAACCAGAAATGGTCAGCGCCGGCGATAGCTGTCCCTTCTCCTGCCAGATGCGCACTCAGTCGCGCGCGTCGCCACAACACCTCCGTAAGGTTAACCGGCTTTTGCCACTGATAAATATCTTCCGGGTAATCGGCGTGGGCGACCACATGGGTCGCCTCGCGGCAATGCAATTCCAGGATCCACGGCAGATGCTGGCAGTATTCCAGTGCCAGCGTTGCATGATGCCGTTTCTGCTCAGGCAACGCCGTAAACCAGCCGCCACCATTCATCGTCCACAACGACCACTGTGACGTGCGCAATGCATCTATCGCCATCTGCTCATGGTTCCCTCTGACTGCCACCATCCAGCGCTTATGCAGCAACTGCAGGCAGCGCAGACTGTCAGGACCGCGATCGATGAGATCGCCCACAGAGACCAGTAAATCTTGCCAGGGATCAAAGCGACAGGCCCGCAGCTTTGCCATCAGCAGCGCAAAACAGCCGTGGATATCCCCGACCACCCAGATGTGTCGCCACTGTGCCCCTTCGATCATTTGATAGCTTTTTTCAGGCTGTTTCATGAGAGTTTTTGTCCTCAGTCACGCCCTAACACAAATTTAACAATAGCAGCAAAAAACGCTGGACGTTTATGCCCGGGTGTGGGTATGGTTTATTCAGAATGATAAGTGCGAAATGCCATTAGGCTCAGGAAAAGCACCCGTTCTACAGATAAAAAGAGACCGAATACGATTCCTGTATTCGGTCCAGGGAAATGGCTCTTGGGAGAGAGCCGTGCGCTAAAAGTTGGCATTAATGCAGGCTAAGTCGCCTTGCCTTTTAAGAATAGATGACGACGCCAGGTTTTCCAGTCTGCGGCTTGCACGGCTGGAAAAAAACGGCGCTGATCACTGGCTGAAATGTAAAAACCGCAAGACGCTTTACAAAAGACTTGCGGTTTTTTATTGGAAATCAGAAAGATACTTTTGGTAACTAACAGAGCTTTTCCGCTCGTTCGATAAACGGTGCCAGACTCATTTTTTCACCCGGTTTTGCCGGATCGTCAATCTGAATCACCGACAGGGGCTGCGCATTTGTTTTACCGCTCGCCACCTGCTCTTGTGCAACATCGTTTAACGGATACTGAACAAGCGTGCTGGGGTTAATCACATACAGCGCGTTTCCTGGCCGACAGGTCAGCATCACCTCTTCACGATTGAACGCCCATTTATCTTTACCGATTTCAAAACGGCTTACGGTGATGACCTGCGGTGCCGCCAGCGCAACCCCTGAGCTAGTCAGAAGCAGCAAAGAGAGAATCACTTTTTTCATGAATTTTGCCTGTCCTTCAGAACGGTTCCAGCGTCGCAAACACACTGACGATTGCCAGCACGACGGCGCCAACTCCCCATTCGATCTTCGTCATCCAAATAAAACACCGATTGATGCGTCGACTATCCTGCCGCATTCGTGGTACGAGAAGATACCGATTCGCCAGTGCGATTGCCACCATTAGCAGGACAAGTGCACATTTTAGCAAAAGCAGTTGTCCCCAGGCGGTCTGCCATGGCAGGGAAAAACCCTGAATAAACAGCACATTGGTGATACCGGTGAGTAATACTCCCGCCACGGCAAGATGCCCATAGCGGGAAAAACGCATCATGGTGTAAACCGCCTGCTGCTGCCAGCGTCCTTTTGCCATGTGCATGCAATAAATCACCGGTAGCAGTCCTCCAAACCAGGTTGCAGCGCAAATCAGATGCATTGCATGGTTTGTCTGCTGGAGCGCACCAATAACCCCCGAGTGCAGTGTGGCATGCCCAACCCCCGTCAGCAGGGCAAACTGTGCGAGAGTTAAGAGCAGTAATAGTCGCGCTAAATCACGCGGCACAATCAACGCGACAACCAACGTAACCAGCGCCAGAACGATTTGCCAGAGCCACACACCGCCAAACTGAGTTTGCAATACCGCGCCCCAGACAGACACAGAGATAACATCCGGCCAGCCAGAGCCCATAAGCCCACCCTGGACCGCCAGCATCAGTAATGCACTCACAAAACTCCATAACGCAGCATGTTGTTGCAGGCGCAGGAAGCGTCTGCTCATCAGACGGCGGATCGATGCCGGCGCAAGCCATGCGCCGTAGAGCGCAGAGCCAAACACCAGCATCAGGGCGGTAAAATGGATGAAGCGGAGAACAACCCACGTCAGCGTCAGCATGTTTATTTCACACTAAATGTGTACTGCCCTTTGGTTTTGTGCCCATCGACAGACACCACGTGCCAGTTCACCGTGTATTGACCCGGCTTCAGCGTTTCATCAAGCGGGACGATGAGCTGTTTTTTATCCTGTTCGTTACGCTTTGCGGGACGGGTTCTGATTCCCTCTTGTTTTGGACCGGTAATTGTCGCCCCGCTGAATCCGGGCTCAATACCTTCAGAGAAATTAAGCGTGAGCGCCTGCGGCGCGGCGGTCACCTCGGCATCCGCCGCGGGATACTGGTGTGTCAGATGCGCATGCGCCCACACCGTGGGGGTTGCCAGAGCGGCTGCCAGAAAAAGGAGCGTATAGCGGAAAGTACGTGCAGGAGAGACCATATCAACTATTCCCTTTTGTAATGACTTATCCTGAGAGGATAACCTTCTATAATGTTCGCGTCGACAATCATCAATTGCGGCTTGCCATTGTGGTCGACTCTTAGTAACTTCTGCGCGCAAGATCGAAGGAGAAGCCCATGCACAAAAATCTGGCTCAGCTTGAACAGGCTGAAATGGACAAAGTAAACGTAGATCTGGCCGCTGCCGGCGTCGCGTTTAAAGAGCGCTACAACATGCCCGTTGTCGCTGAAGTGGTAGAACGTGAGCAACCTGCACATCTGCGCGACTGGTTTCGCGAGCGTCTGATCGCCCATCGTCTGGCGTCCGTTTCGTTGTCCCGTTTACCGTATGAGCCGAAACCTAAATAATTTTTCGGCGTGAAGTTACATATCCTTACATATTGCCTGCTACAGTATAAGTGCATTCTTATTCTATGATTTAAGGATGATTATAGACACTATGAAAAGGAAGTCATTATGTCACGCTGGAAAATCGCTGCTGCACAGTATGAACCGCTAAAAACATCTGTTCGTGAACATATCGCTCATCACCTGAATTTCATCGACGCAGCAGCCCGGCAACAGTGCGAACTGTTGGTGTTTCCCGCCCTCTCCTTACTCGGTTGCATGGACGAATCGCAGTGCCTGCCTGCGCCGCCGGATATCGATATCAGTCTGCTACAACCGCTCTCTCAGGCCGCTCACGCGCACCGCATGACGATCATTGCCGGTCTTCCGGTCGAGCATAACAACCGTTTTGTCAAAGGGATTGCCGTCTTCGCACCATGGATAACCTCACTGCGTCTGTTTCATCAAAGCCACGGCGCCTGTCTTGGTAAGGGCCTGAAAACTATCAGCGTGGTGGATGAGCAACCGGAAGGTGTCGATATGGATCCGGCGTTTTCTCTGTTTACTACCAGCCAAAGCGTCAGTGAGCCGGAATTGCTGACCTCCACGTCGCAGTTACAACATTTCTCACATCAATTCTCGATTGCCGTACTGATGGCCAATGCGCGAGGAAGTAGCGCATTATGGGATGAAAGCGGGCAATTAATTGTCCGCGCCGACCGTGGTTCGCTGTTATTAACGGGGCAGCGCACAACGCAGGGTTGGCAAGGTGATATCATTCCATTACGCTAATCGTTTTCGGTCAGGAGTTTTACATGCTGCGCATCATCGATACTGAGACCTGTGGCCTGCAGGGCGGGATTGTAGAGATCGCCTCTGTTGACGTGGTTGACGGTAAGATCGTGAATCCTATGAGCCACCTGGTGCGCCCTGACCGGCCAATCTCGCCACAGGCGATGGCCATTCATCGCATTACCGAAGCGATGGTGGCAGATAAGCCGTGGATTGAAGAGGTTATCCCCCACTATTACGGCAGCGAATGGTATGTGGCGCACAACGCCAGCTTTGACCGTCGTGTGCTGCCAGACATGCCAGGCGAGTGGATCTGCACCATGAAACTTTCCCGCCGCCTCTGGCCGGGGATTAAGTACAGTAATATGGCGCTCTACAAGTCACGTAAACTGAACGTGCAAACGCCTGCGGGTCTGCATCACCACCGCGCACTCTATGACTGCTATATTACCGCCGCGCTGCTCATCGATATTATGAATACTTCCGGCTGGACGGCGGAGCAGATGGTCGATATCACCGGGCGGCCGGGGTTACTGACCACCTTCACCTTTGGTAAGTATCGCGGCAAAGCCGTTTCCGATGTCGCAGAGCGCGATCCGGGCTATTTGCGCTGGTTGTTTAATAACCTCGACAGCATGAGCCCGGAGCTGCGTTTAACCCTCAAACACTATCTGGATAACGCCTGAACAGCGCCGTTACCGGGCAATGTTCCTTGTGCCAGACCAATCAGGAATGCAAATTCCAGCGCCACGCCTTCCCAGGATTTATAACGACCTGACTTACCGCCGTGTCCGGAATCCATATCGGTGCACAGTAACAGCAGATGGTCATCAGTTTTCAGCTCGCGCAGTTTCGCCACCCATTTTGCCGGTTCCCAGTACTGGACCTGCGAATCATGCAGTCCGGTGGTGACCAACAGATGCGGGTAAGCCTGCGCCCTGACGTTATCGTACGGACTGTAGCTTTTCATGTAAGCGTAATACTGCGGATCTTTCGGATTCCCCCACTCCTCAAACTCACCGGTCGTCAGGGGTATCGACTCATCCAGCATCGTCGTCACCACATCCACAAACGGCACCTGGGCAACCACGCCATGAAAGCGTTCGGGACGCTCGTTGATCGCCACGCCCATTAGCATTCCTCCCGCGCTACCGCCCATGCCATAACAGAGAGAGGGCGAGCCGTAGCCCTGGGCAATCAACGCATCACAGGCATCAAGATAGTCGTTGAAGGTATTGCGCTTTTTCAGGAATTTACCGTCTTCATACCACTGCTGCCCCAGTTCGCTTCCGCCTCGCACGTGAACGATGGCATAGACAAATCCACGATCCAGCAGACTTAACCGGCTGCTGCTGAAATCGGCATCCATGCTGGCGCCGTAGGAACCGTAGCCGTAAACCAGTAACGGATTTTGCCCCTTACGGAAGTATTTCTGATGATAGACCAGTGATACCGGAACCTCGACACCATCACGGGCGGTGATCCACAGGTGTTCACTGCGATAGTTGGCGGCGTCAAATCCCGGTACCTCTGTCTGTTTAATTACCCGTCGTTCACCCGTATCCATGTCCAGTTCAAACAGCGTGTCCGGCGTGGTCATCGAGGAGTAGCCATAGCGCAGGCGTGAGGTTTCCGGTTCCGGATTGTACGCAAGCCAGGTGACATAAGCCGGATCGTCGAAGGCAATCCCCACCTCCTCGCGAGTTTTACGATTGATCTGCCGCAGGCTGGTTAAGCCACGCTGGCGCTCTTCCACTACCAGCCAGTCGGTAAAAAGCGTAAACCCTTCCAGCATGATTGCTTCACGGGCCGGGATCAGCGTTTCCCACTTTTTCTCATCGCGCACACGGGTGCGATAAAGACCAAAATTTTTACCCTCGCGGTTCGAACGCAGATAAAACTTATGTTGATAGTGATCGAGGCTGTATTCGTGGTCCTTGCGGCGCGGCAGAAATATGAAAGGTTCAGCATCAGCCAGTTCAGCATCCAGCAGTAAAACCTCGCTGGTCGTCGCGCTCGCCAGATGAATGACGAGGTAATGTTGCGACGTCGTTTTGTGCAGGCTGACGTAGAAAGTGTCGTCTTTTTCTTCGTAAATCAGCTCGTCATCGGCTGAGGGCGTGCCGACGGTATGACGCCAGACCTGGTAAGGTAAGAGCGTCGTGGCATGTTTACGGACGTAGTAAAAGGTCAGGGAATCATTTGCCCAGACAAATTCGGGAGCCACATTATCCAGCATCTCCGGATACCAGTTACCGTTTTCCAGATTGCGAAAACGGATCCCGTACTGGCGGCGCGAAAGATAATCTTCCGCCAGCGCCATAATGGTGTTATCCGGCGTTATCGCCAGTCGTCCCAGAGTGTAGAACTCACTGTGTGCCGCCCGTTTGTTGCCATCAAGCAGCGTTTCCCAGTCATCCCATTCCTCACTCAGTGCAGACTGGCGTTGATAAATGGCGTACTCACACCCGGGTTCATAGAGATGGCGATAGCGATAACCGTTCTTCACGTATGGCGCAGAGGTGTCGCGGGGAGGAATGCGATCGATAATTTCTTTTAGCACGCGATCCTGCAAGGCTTGCTGCGTAGACATAACCTGATGTCCGTAGCGGTTTTCCTGTTGCAGGTAGTCAAGCACCTCGGGCTGCGAGCGCGTGTCGTCCCGCAGCCAGTAGTAGTTATCAATGCGCGTGTCGCCATGGACCGTCATGGCGTAAGGGATTCGATTTGCTTTTGGCAGCATGTGTCTGTTTCTTTCGTCTTTATACATCCTCTAAGGGTGGCAAAAGTCACGAATGATGCAAGCGAAACATGCTGCGCGCGGTATTTCGTTAGCCAGGTAATGCCTGTTTTTGCTGTTTCAGATCCTGCTCAATGCCATCACGGACATCCTGTGGGATCTTCAGCGCATCACCCAGCGCGTTCAGGTAGCTGCGCTCCATAAAGTGGTCGATATCAATCGCCGCACAGCTGAGGAAATAGATCTCCAGCGCCTCTTCTTCGTTGCGGATCCCCTGCGCAAGGCGCTGAGGATCGAGCGGCTGCTCAATCGCCTGTTCAATGAAAACGCGCCCCTGCTCTTCTACGCCGGCTTCACGCAGTTGCTGTTCGATTGCCGCCCGCTCGTTGGCATCGATATGGCCATCACTTTTCGCGGCGAAGACCAGCGCCAGGATCAGCCGTTCGGTGCGCACATCCAGCGGCGTACTTTGCGCGCCGAACTGTGGTTCACCCTGATGCGCCGCACGGACTTTATCCTTGTACTTGTTCCACAAGACCGTCCCCGCTACCGCACCGCCGCCGACCAGCAGCGCGCTGGTGCCATATTTGCTGAGCAGTTTGCGTGAGGATTTGTTAGCGACCAGTAACCCCGCCAGACCACCCAACGCGCCGGGTACCAGCAGCTTACTTAATCCCTGTTCACCTGAAGAAGAGGAGGACGATCCGTTTTGCCCGAGAAGAGAGTGTAATTGATTAAGCCAGTTAGCCATTTTGCCCCTCAAGTACTGACAATGAATTGTCAAAGCGTACCCGAGGGGATGTCAGGAAATGTCTGTCAGCGCT
Source organism: Citrobacter amalonaticus (assembly GCF_018323885.1). Classification (NCBI taxonomy): domain Bacteria; kingdom Pseudomonadati; phylum Pseudomonadota; class Gammaproteobacteria; order Enterobacterales; family Enterobacteriaceae; genus Citrobacter; species Citrobacter amalonaticus. Next base: position 2,702,863 of record NZ_AP024585.1, read on the forward strand.
AAAGATGCGCAAATGTTCGTGCTATTGCGAACGATATTCCGCCGTGCCGGCCTTGCAGTCGACCTTCACCAGATAATGAATATCCGCACTTTTCCCACGCACGGTCAGCGGTACTACCCACTTACCCTCTCCACCGGTGATCTCTTTTGGATTAACCCATGCCACCGGGTCGGCCTGACCCACATGTTTTTGATCGTCGGCCCAACGCGCAATGCGATTCTGCTGATAATCGCGCTTAACGCTCGCCGCAATACCCTCGGTATCCAGACCTTCACAGTTAAGGAATTTAACCGTCTTACTGTCCGTACCTGCCGCAGACACCGATACGCTGGTGCATAACAACAGCAAGCAGGCTAACACGCCCGTTCTTTTCATACTTTTCCCTTTCTCCATAGCACAGTGATACAGGGAAAAGCATGGTACAAAACGTCAGGAGCGCAAGTCAGATTCAGGCCGCCTGCGTATCGTCCCCGGCAGCGGCGTCATTATTAACCACCTGCGGAGAAGGCAACTTGCCGGTTTTGAGGATGGTGCTCAGCACCTCTTTTTGTTCGGCCAGCCACAGCGACAGCGCTTCACGCTGTTCGTCTTCCAGCGCTAACGGGGACTGTTCAAGCCAGGTGTCGAGTAGATCCGCCGTATCCAGCATCTTGTCATACGCATCGGCTTCCTTTTTGCTGGTAAATGACATTTTTTCCTCACCTTCCCGAATGACTACGTATTTAACTTCAACCGCCATGTTGCAGCCTCTCAATATTACTGTATTTATGTACAGTATATTCTATTTCACCGCTGAAATCAACCTGGCAATAAAGACAGACGCAAACGTTTTCGTATATACTGCGGCCAAATTTGTTGGGGGATATTTTCATGACGATATTAGGCACAGCGCTGCGTCCGGCAGCAACTCGGGTGATGTTATTGGGTTCTGGTGAACTGGGTAAAGAAGTGGCCATCGAGTGCCAGCGTCTCGGCGTGGAAGTGATCGCGGTGGACCGGTATGCCGACGCACCGGCCATGCATGTCGCACATCGTTCTCACGTCATTAATATGCTGGATGGCGACGCGCTTCGTCGCGTAGTGGAGCTGGAAAAACCGCACTATATCGTGCCAGAGATTGAAGCTATTGCCACGGATATGCTGGTGGCGCTGGAACAGGAAGGGTTGAACGTCGTGCCCTGCGCGCGCGCGACAAAACTCACGATGAACCGTGAAGGTATTCGCCGCCTGGCGGCAGAAGAACTGGCACTGCCCACATCAACCTTCCGTTTTGCCGACAGTGAAGCCACCTTCCGCGACGCCGTGACTGAAATTGGTTATCCCTGCATTGTCAAACCGGTGATGAGTTCATCCGGCAAGGGACAGAGTTTTATTCGTTCCGAAGCGCAGCTGGCACAAGCCTGGGACTATGCCCAACAGGGCGGTCGCGCGGGTGCCGGTCGGGTCATCGTCGAAGGGGTTGTGAAGTTTGATTTTGAAATCACCCTGCTCACCGTCAGCGCGGTCGATGGCGTCCATTTCTGTGCACCGGTGGGTCATCGCCAGGAAGATGGCGATTATCGTGAATCCTGGCAGCCGCAACAGATGAGCGCACTGGCGCTGGAACGCGCTCAGGACATTGCCCGTAAAGTGGTATTAGCCCTGGGTGGTCACGGTCTGTTTGGCGTGGAGCTGTTTGTTTGCGGGGATGAGGTCATCTTCAGCGAGGTCTCCCCTCGCCCGCATGATACCGGCATGGTGACGCTGATCTCTCAGGATCTGTCGGAGTTTGCCCTGCATGTACGCGCTTTCCTCGGACTGCCCGTGGGGGCCATTCGTCAGTATGGTCCGGCAGCTTCTGCGGTGATTTTACCGCAACTGACCAGTCAGGACGTGACGTTTGGCAATGTTCAGGCCGCCGTCGGTGCCGGTGTGCAGGTCCGTTTCTTCGGTAAGCCGGAAATTGAAGGATCGCGTCGCCTGGGTGTGGCGCTGGCAACGGCAGACAACGTTGATGACGCTATTGAACGCGCGAAGAACGCCGCCGCGCAGGTGAAAGTGACTGGGTAAACAACAGCAGCCGTAGGCCGGATAAGGCAGTCATGCCACCATCCGGCAAAACCCGATGGCGGCGCTAACGCGTCTCATCGGGCCTACGGCTTATACATGGGTAGCTTACTGCTTCGCGCCTTCAACCGCTTCGCGAGCCAGTCTGGTGATACGATCGTAGTCACCGGCTTCCAGCGCGTCATTCGGCACCAGCCAGGAGCCGCCGATGCACAGCACGCTTTTCAGTGCCAGGTAATCGCGGTAATTAGCGGGAGAGATGCCGCCAGTCGGGCAGAAACGCACCTGAGAGAACGGACCGGCAATGGCCTGCAGCGCTTTAGTGCCGCCATTGGCTTCTGCCGGGAAGAATTTGAACTCTTTCAGGCCGTAGTCCATACCCAGCATCAGTTCAGAAACGGTGCTGATGCCAGGAATCAACGGGATCGTGCCTTCGGTTGCCGCTTTCAGCAGCGGCTCGGTCAGACCTGGGCTGATAGCGAACTGCGCACCGGCTGCAGTAACCTCAGCCAGCTGCTGCGGATTCAGCACCGTACCCGCACCCACAATGGCTTCCGGAACCTCTTTGGCGATAGCGCGGATAGCATCCATCGCGCAGGCGGTACGTAACGTCACTTCCAGTACGCGCACCCCACCCGCAACCAGCGCTTTTGCCATCGGCACAGCGTGTTCCAGTTTATTCACTACGATCACCGGGACAACCGGGCCGGTGGTCAGGATTGCTTCTGCACTTGTTTTCCAGTTTTTCATCAGAGTTTTTCTCTCGCCTGATTACAAAATATGCCTTAAAAATGAATACAGGTTGCGCCCTGTTCTGCGCCGGACAACTGTTCACGCAGCGCGCCGAACATTTCACGCCCCGTACCGATGCGCGATGCGCTCAGATCCGGGATATGCGGCTGGCGAGCGGCAAGCTCCGCCTCATCAACCAACAGCGTCAATTCACCTGTCTGTCCGTTCACCCGAATAATGTCGCCATCGCGTACTTTTGCCAGCAGTCCGCCATCATAGGCCTCCGGGGTTACATGGATGGCTGAAGGCACTTTACCGGACGCACCGGAAAGTCGACCATCAGTAACCAACGCAATTTTGAAACGACGGTCCAATAATACACCAAGTGGCGGCATGAGTTTATGTAATTCTGGCATTCCGTTCGCTTTTGGTCCCTGATGACGCACAACTACCACGCAGTCACGGTCCAGCAGACCCGCTTCAAAGGCCGGCAGGACATCATGCTGACTTTCAAAAACAACGGCCGGCGCTTCAATCACCTGATTCTCGGCCGGTACGGCGGACGTTTTCATAACCGCACGACCGAGGTTACCACTCAGCACTTTAGTGCCACCATGATGCGAGAACGGCTGGTCAAAGGAAGCAATGACATTGCTGTCCAGCGATTTGGCCGCGCCTTCACGCCAGTCGAGTTCGCCATTGTTCAGCCACGGTTCCAGGGTGTAGCGCTTCAGGCCGTAACCGGCCACGGTGTTGACGTCTTCATGCAGCAGACCCGCGTTCAGCAGTTCACGCATCAGGACCGGGACACCGCCCGCGGCCTGGAAGTGGTTAATATCCGCCGGGCCGTTAGGATAGAGACGCGCCATCAGCGGCACGATGTCGGAGAGGTCAGAGAAGTCATCCCAGTTAATCTGGATACCCGCAGCGCGGGCCATCGCCACCAGGTGCATGGTATGGTTCGTTGAACCGCCGGTCGCCAACAGCGCGACAATCCCGTTCACCACCACTTTTTCATCAATCATTTTGCCGATCGGCATCCATTCGTTACCGTTACCGGTCAGGCGCGTCACCTGGCGCGCTGCTGCTGCCGTCAGCGCTTCACGCAACGGAGCATCCGGGTGAACAAACGAGGACCCCGGCAGTTGCATCCCCATGAACTCCACCACCATCTGGTTGGTGTTCGCGGTACCGTAGAACGTGCAGGTGCCCGGCGCATGATAGGAGGCGGCTTCAGACTCCAGAAGCGCCATACGATCAACTTTACCTTCAGCATAAAGCTGACGAATGCGGACTTTCTCTTTATTCGCCAGGCCGCTCGCCATTGGACCTGACGGCACGAAGATGGAAGGCAGATGACCGAATGACAGCGCCGCCATCGCCAAACCCGGGACGATTTTGTCACAGACGCCGAGGAACAGCGCGCCGTCGAACATGTTGTGAGAGAGTCCCACCGCGGCGGACATCGCAATCACTTCGCGACTCAGCAGCGAAAGCTCCATACCGTCCTGCCCCTGCGTGACGCCGTCACACATTGCCGGAACGCCGCCCGCGACCTGCCCGACCGCATTGGCTTGATGCAGCGCTTTGCGAATGATGTCCGGATAATGTTCGTAGGGTTGATGTGCGGAGAGCATGTCGTTGTAGGAAGTGATGATCGCGATATTGTTACGCAACATGCTTTTCAGAGAGGCTTTATCGTCTGGCTGACAAGCCGCGAATCCGTGCGCCAGATTCCCGCATGCCAGTTGTGAGCGGTGAACGGTCGAGGATTTAGCCTGTTCTATACGAGCGAGGTAGGCAGAACGGGTCTCACGGGAACGTTCAACAATACATTGTGTTACGCGTAACAAATTCGGATTCATAGAGGCTCCTGAAATTTATCTGTCAGAGCTACAGGTTTGGCAAGTTCATTTACTGCGTGTATAAATACAGGAAACGCTTGTTCACCGGAGCTCAGGGGCAAAATCGTTTTAGGCAGTGTAATAAAAAAAGCCTCGCGGGTGAATCCACACGAGGCTTAAAAGTGCAAAAATTGTTCAACAATCTGTGTTAGATCATGTTACCGGTAAAATAACACAGGAGTGGCAGACACTTTTTACTCGAATTCATTCCAGGAACGACCGTCACGGGTGATCATCGCCACCGAAGCAACCGGCCCCCAGGTCCCGGCCTGGTACGGTTTCGGCGCATCGTTGTCCATCGCCCACGCTTCGGTAATGGAGTCTACCCACTTCCACGCCTCTTCGACTTCATCACGACGCACAAACAGCGCCTGAATGCCGCGCATAGTTTCCAGCAGCAGACGCTCGTAAGCATCCGCCAGATGCGTTTGATTGAAAGTTTCGGAGTAGCTCAGATCCAGCTTGGTGATTTGCAGGTTATGCTTGTGGTCAAGACCCGGAACTTTGTTCAGAACCTGGATATCCACGCCTTCATCCGGCTGCAGACGAATGGTTAGCTTGTTCTGCGGCAGATCCTGCCAGGACTCTTTAAACAGGTTCAATTCAGGCGTTTTGAAGTAAACCACAACTTCAGAACATTTCGTCGGCAGACGTTTACCGGTACGCAGGTAGAACGGCACGCCCGCCCAGCGCCAGTTATCAATGTCGACGCGGATCGCCACAAACGTTTCGGTGTTACTGCTCTTGTTCGCACCCTCTTCTTCCAGATAGCCCGGGACTTTTTTGCCCTGAGCAAAGCCGGTGGTGTACTGGCCGCGAACGGTTTTTTCACGCACATTTGAACGATCGATACGACGCAGCGACTTCAGCACCTTCACTTTTTCATCACGAATGGCGTCAGCGCTCAGATCCGACGGCGGCGACATCGCAATCATGCACAGAATTTGCAGCAGGTGGTTCTGGATCATGTCGCGCATCTGCCCGGCCTGGTCGAAATAACCCCAACGCCCTTCAATGCCCACCTCTTCTGCCACGGTGATTTCCACATGATCGATCGTGCGGTTATCCCAGTTATTCACAAACAGGGAGTTGGCAAAACGCAGCGCCAGCAAGTTCAGAACGGTCTCTTTTCCCAGATAGTGGTCGATGCGGTAAACCTGGCACTCTTCAAAATATTCGCCAACCTGATCGTTGATCTCGCGAGATGTCGCCAGTGAGGTACCCAACGGTTTTTCCATCACCACGCGTGCCGGTTTGGCATTCAGTTTCGCTTCGCCCAGTCCCTTACAGATTGCGCCAAACGTGCTTGGCGGCATGGCGAAGTAGTTGATCGTGGTGCGGTTTTTCTGATCGAGCATCGCCCCAAGACGAGTAAACGCCGCGGTATCATTCACATCCAGATTGCAGAAATCCAGGCGAGCGCTCAGGGTGTCCCACAATCCTTCATCTATCTTTTCTTTCATGAAGGTTTCGAGCGCTTCGCGCACCACCTTCGTGTAGGCATCTTTATCCCAGTCGGCACGGCCTACCCCGATAATGCGGGTTTCAGGGTTGAGCTGACCGGCTTTTTCAAGTTGATACAGGGAAGGCAGCAATTTACGACGCGCAAGGTCGCCTTTCGCGCCGAAAATGACCAGGTCACATGCCTGGGCTGTTTGCGTTACCGCCATGTCATTCTCCTTAGTTAGCTATCCTGGTACTTTGCCAGGCATTACTTGTAATTTTATTACAGTGCACTGTACTGCTTTTACGTGATTCCGGAAACCGTAAACGCTTAACCCACTGTGCGGTTGGCGCTTAACGGCGCAAATTGGTCAAAATTGTCGTTGGTTTGCGACGCATAACGTTGAGTCAAAACACGATGTTGATCATGTTATGAAAAAAAACAACAACTCTGCTGACCATTTTGCCCCCTTCTCTGATTAGCAGGGGTACTATCTACCAAAATTGCATCTCGATTTCTTGTATCACTGAAATCGTTATTTCCGTGGGTCTACATCATGAATATGCTGGAAAAGATCCAGTCTCAACTGGAACATTTGAGCAAATCTGAACGCAAAGTCGCCGATGTCATCATCGCCTCACCCGAGCGGACCATCCATTGCAGTATTGCCACGCTTGCGCAGGAAGCCAACGTCAGTGAACCGACGGTGAACCGTTTTTGTCGCAGCATGGAAACCCGGGGCTTCCCCGATTTTAAACTGCATCTGGCACAAAGTCTGGCAAATGGTACCCCTTATGTTAATCGTAATGTGGATGAAGATGACAGTGTCGAATCCTATACGGGCAAGATTTTCGAATCCGCGATGGCCAGTCTTGACCACGTTCGCCAGTCGCTGGACAAATCGGCGATCAACCGCGCGGTGGATTTACTGACGCAGGCCAAGAAAATCGCTTTCTTTGGCCTGGGGTCGTCCGCCGCCGTCGCCCATGATGCCATGAACAAGTTTTTCCGTTTCAACGTTCCGGTTATCTACTCCGACGACGTCGTTTTGCAACGGATGAGCTGTATGAATTGTAGTGACGATGACGTGGTCGTGCTGATTTCGCATACCGGTCGCACCAAGAGTCTGGTCGAACTGGCGCAGCTTGCACGTGATAACGATGCCATGGTGATCGCGTTAACCTCCGCTGATACGCCGCTGGCGCGTGAAGCCACGCTGGCAATTACGCTCGATGTGCCGGAAGATACTGACATTTATATGCCCATGGTCTCTCGACTTGCGCAGTTGACCGTGATAGATGTGCTGGCTACGGGATTTACTTTGCGCCGTGGGGCAAAATTCAGAGATAACTTGAAGCGTGTCAAAGAAGCGCTCAAGGAATCGCGTTTTGATAAAGAACTGCTCATCAAGAGTAATGACCGCTAATAGCAATAATAAGTACGACTTAAATTCGTCATCCGGTTTTGTTCGCTATGCTATGTAGACCCTACGTAATTCGAGTTGTGGAAAGGCGGCAACACAGCGAATCTTCAGGAGCTTACTGAAATCAGTGACTGGGGTGAGCAAGGAGGCCAACGCACAGGCAACCAGAAGTATGACAGGGGTAAGGTTTTCAGAACTGCCGGATCAATTTTCACGCAACACCTAGTTGTTTCAGTCAACGGAGTATTACATGTCCAGAAGGCTTCGCAGAACCAAAATCGTTACGACATTAGGCCCGGCTACCGACCGCGATAACAATCTTGAAAAGATTATCGCTGCTGGTGCTAACGTCGTGCGGATGAATTTCTCTCACGGTTCGCCAGAAGATCATAAAATGCGCGCGGATAAAGTTCGTGAGATCGCTGCCAGATTGGGACGCCACGTAGGCATTCTGGGTGATCTCCAGGGGCCAAAAATTCGCGTCTCTACCTTTAAAGAAGGCAAAGTATTCCTCAACATCGGTGACAAATTTCTCCTGGATGCCAACCTGGGTAAAGGTGAAGGCGACAAGGAAAAAGTCGGCATTGACTACAAAGGTCTGCCAGCAGACGTGGTACCTGGCGACATTCTGCTGCTCGACGATGGCCGCGTGCAGTTAAAAGTGCTGGAAGTTCAGGGTATGAAAGTGTTCACGGAAGTGACCGTGGGCGGCCCGCTCTCCAACAACAAAGGCATCAACAAGCTGGGCGGCGGTCTCTCCGCAGAAGCCCTGACCGAAAAAGACAAAGCCGATATCGTGACCGCCGCTCAGATTGGCGTTGACTATCTGGCTGTCTCCTTCCCGCGTTGCGGCGAAGATCTGAACTACGCTCGCCGCCTGGCGCGTGATGCGGGCTGTGATGCCAAGATTGTGGCCAAAGTTGAGCGTGCGGAAGCGGTCTGCGACCAGAATGCGATGGATGACATCATTCTGGCTTCTGACGTGGTGATGGTCGCTCGTGGCGACCTCGGCGTTGAGATTGGCGATCCGGAACTGGTCGGCATCCAGAAGACGTTGATTCGTCGCGCACGTAAGTTGAACCGCGCGGTGATTACCGCGACCCAGATGATGGAGTCGATGATCACCAACCCAATGCCAACCCGTGCGGAAGTGATGGACGTCGCGAACGCCGTGCTGGATGGTACTGATGCGGTCATGCTGTCAGCCGAAACGGCGGCAGGCCAGTACCCGGCGGAAACCGTCGCGGCGATGGCGCGCGTCTGCCTGGGTGCAGAAAAAAATCCCCAGCATCAATGTCTCCAAACATCGTCTGGACGTGCAGTTCGACAATGTTGAAGAAGCGATTGCGATGTCCGCCATGTACGCGGCAAACCACCTGAAAGGGGTGACCGCGATCATTACCATGACGGAATCCGGTCGTACTGCGCTGATGACTTCTCGCATCAGCTCCGGCCTGCCGATTTTCGCCATGTCACGTCATGAGCGTACGCTGAACCTGACGTCGCTGTACCGTGGCGTCACGCCGGTGCATTTCGACAGTGCGGCGGAAGGCGTTGTCGCAGCAAGCGAAGCGGTGAATCTGCTGCGTGACAAAGGCTACCTGGTGTCCGGCGATCTGGTGATCGTGACGCAGGGCGACGTGATGAGCACCATTGGCTCAACCAATACCACGCGTATTCTGACCGTCGAGTAATCGACGGCTGATACAAAGAGGCCTCTCATGTGAGAGGCCTTTTTTTATTTGAGGGGGTAGAGATCTTTGCGCTTATACGGCTGGATCTCGCCCGGTTTGCGGGTCTTCAGCAGTTTCAGGATCCAGGTATATTGCTCGGGATGCGGGCCAACAAAAATTTCCACCTCTTCATTCATTCGACGGGCAATAGTGTTGTCATCTGCGGTCAGAAGATCGTCCATGGGCGGGCGCACCTGAATCGTCAACCGGTGGGTATCGCCGTTGTATACCGGGAACAGCGGAATGACGCGCGCCCGACACACTTTCATCAGTCGACCAATGGCCGGCAACGTCGCTTTATAGGTGGCAAAGAAATCGACAAACTCACTGTGTTCAGGACCATGATCCTGATCAGGCAGATAATATCCCCAGTACCCCTGACGAACAGACTGAATGAACGGCTTGATGCCGTCATTACGCGCATGCAGGCGACCACCAAAGCGGCGGCGCACCGTGTTCCAGACGTAATCAAACACCGGGTTTCCCTGATTATGGAACATTGCCGCCATCTTCTGGCCCTGAGACGCCATTAACATTGCCGGAATATCCACACCCCAGCCATGCGGCACCAGGAAGATCACCTTTTCGTTGTTGCGGTGCATCTCCTCGATGATCTCAAGCCCTTCCCAGTCAACGCGCGACTGAATTTTTTCCGGACCGCGAATCGCCAGTTCCGCCATCATCGCCATGGCCTGCGGCGCAGTTGAAAACATCTCATCGACGATAGCCTCGCGCTCAGCTTCGCTACGTTCCGGAAAGCACAATGACAGGTTAATCAACGCCCGGCGACGCGAGCTTTTACCCAGACGCCCGGCGAAACGGCCCAGTTTTGCCAGCAGCGGGTCGCGAAAGGATGCAGGCGTTAAGGCGATACCCGCCATCGCCGCGACGCCCAGCCATGCGCCCCAGTAACGCGGATGGCGAAAAGATTTCTCAAACTCAGGGATGTACTCACTATTATTTTTTTTTGTTTCCATGCTTATCCAGTGCCTGATGACGCGAAAAGTAAATCTGATGATAGTGTAGCGGCGCACCCTGCCGCGCACAAAATAAAAAAGCCGGCACACGCGCTGCGTACCGGCTTTGAGGTCATGAGTGATTAATCGAAGCGTAACTGCGGCAGAACCTCTTTGACCTGCGCCAGGTAATCGGTACGATCTTTACCGGTCAGTCCTTCGGTACGCGGCAGTTTCGCCGTCAGCGGGTTAACCGCCTGCTGGTTAATCCAGACTTCATAGTGAAGATGCGGGCCAGTAGAACGTCCGGTGTTACCGGAGAGTGCGATACGATCGCCACGTTTAACCTTTTGTCCCGGTTTCACCAGCAGTTTACGCAGGTGCATATAGCGCGTGGTATAGGTACGACCGTGACGCACCGCCACATAATAGCCAGCCGCACCGCTGCGTTTCGCCACGACGACTTCACCGTCACCCACGGACAGCACCGGCGTCCCCTGCGGCATCGCGAAGTCCACGCCTCTGTGCGGCGCGACACGTCCGGTAACCGGGTTGGTTCGACGCGGGTTGAAGTTAGACGAAATGCGGAACTGTTTCGCCGTCGGGAAACGCAGGAAGCCTTTCGCCAGCCCGGTACCATTGCGGTCGTAGAACTTACCGTCTTCGGCACGGATAGCGTAATAATCTTTACCTTCTGAACGCAAACGCACGCCCAACAACTGGCTCTGCTCACGCTTGCCGTCCAGCATTTCACGAGACATCAGCACAGAGAACTCATCGCCTTTTTTCAGTTTGCGGAAGTCCATCTGCCACTGCATCGCTTTGATCACCGCGCTAATTTCAGCGCTGGTCAGCCCGGCAGCTTTCGCACTGGCGACAAAGCTGTTGCCAACGGTGCCTTTCATCAGGCTGTTTACCCAATCGCCCTGCTGCGTTTCCGCGCTCATTTTAAAGCCGTTCGCCGCAGTACGGTCATAGGTGCGGGTTTCGCGACGCGACATTTCCCACGTCAGACGCTGTAAATCGCCGTCCGCGGTCAGCGTCCAGGAGAGCTGTTGACCAATCTTCAGATTACGCAGCTCTTTATCGGACGCGGCAAGCTGGGTGATATCACCCATATCAATGCCGTACTGATTCAGAATGCTGCTGAGGGTATCGCCCGTCGAAACGACATATTCATGAACGCCCGCTTCTCCCGAGGTTTTGTCGTCCAGCTCATCCTGAGGAATGGCTTCATCTTCTTGTGCCGCCTGATCGATAGGCTCGCTGGCCTCCGGGAGCAGTGAACGAATTTCGCTCTTCTCCAGTTCGATCGTTTTAACAATGGGGGCAGATTCCGGGTGATAAACGTAAGGCCGCCAGACAGCAACGGCCAGTGTCAGAACAGTAAGCGACCCCAGCATAACGCGATGGGGTCTGGGCAGATTATTAAATGCCAGGGCGACAGAGCGGGCTATCTGTTGCACGTATTCACTTCCTCATTAATCTCCTTTCAGGCAGCTCGCATACTGGTTCGCTAGTTGGTTCAAGAACGCTGAATAGCTCGTTTTACCCAGTTTGATGTTTGTCCCGAGGGGATCCAACGTTCCCATTCGAACGGATGTCCCTCTCGCAACGGCTTCAACGACCGCTGGCCTGAACTGTGGCTCAGCAAAAACGCAGGTTGCTTTTTGCTCAACCAACTGTGTTCTTATTTCATGTAAACGCTGCGCACCAGGTTGTATCTCAGGGTTGACGGTGAAGTGACCCAATGGAGTGAGTCCGTAGTGTTTTTCGTAATAGCCATAGGCGTCATGAAAAACGAAATACCCTTTGCCCTTGAGCGGTGCGAGCTCGTTACCGACCTGCTTATCGGTTGCGGCTAATTGTGCCTCAAAATCCTTCAGGTTGGCGTCAAGTTTGGCTCGACTTTGCGGCATAAGTTCCACTAATTTTTCATGGATTGCAACCGCTGAGGCCCGCGCTATCTCTGGGGAGAGCCAAAGATGCATGTTGTAATCACCATGATGGTGATGTGCGTCACCTTTTTCGCCGTGGTCATGATCGTGGTCGTGCTCATCATCATCATCGTCAGCCCCTTTCATGAGCAACGGTTTCACGTCTTTGAGTTGCGCAATCGTTACCTGTTTAGCGGCGGGAATGTTGCTGACGGACTTTTCCATGAACGCTTCCATTTCCGGCCCAATCCAGACAACTAAGTCCGCGCCCTGTAAGCGTTTTACGTCAGATGGACGTAGTGAATAATCATGTTCGGATGCCCCATCCGGAAGTAAGACTTGGGTCTCCGTGACGCCATCAGCAATGGCAGAAGCAATGAACCCTAATGGCTTGAGAGAAGCGACAACGGCGGCATTTGCCGCCTGTGTTGCACTGCCCCAAAGAGCGGCGGATAATGCAGCGAAAAGAAGCGTATTTTTATGTAACATAATGCGACCAATCATCGTAATGAATGTGAGAAATGTGATATTATAACATTCTATAACTTCTGCAAGACTAAAATTGACATGACGACTTTGGTTTCACTGGAAAATGTCTCGGTCTCTTTCGGCCAGCGCCGCGTCCTTTCTGACGTTTCGCTTGAACTGAGACCCGGAAAAATTTTAACGCTACTCGGCCCAAATGGCGCCGGGAAGTCAACGCTGGTTCGCGTCGTTCTCGGACTGGTCGCCCCGGATGAAGGGGTGATCACGCGTAATGGTAAGCTGCGAATTGGCTACGTTCCGCAGAAATTGTATCTCGATACCACCCTGCCGCTTACCGTCAGTCGTTTCTTACGCCTGCGCCCCGGTACGAAGAAAGATGACATCCTGCCGGCCCTGAAACGTGTACAGGCCGGGCATCTGATTGACGCGCCGATGCAAAAGCTCTCCGGCGGCGAGACGCAGCGCGTCCTGTTAGCGCGCGCGCTCCTCAATCAGCCACAGCTTCTGGTGCTTGACGAACCCACTCAGGGCGTAGATGTCAACGGCCAGGTCGCGCTGTACGACCTTATCGATCAGTTACGTCGTGAGCTGGATTGCGCCGTGCTGATGGTGTCCCATGACCTGCATCTGGTGATGGCAAAAACCGACGAAGTGTTGTGTCTGAATCATCACATTTGCTGTTCAGGTACTCCTGAAATCGTTTCCATGCACCCGGAATTTATCTCGATGTTCGGCCCTCGCGGCGCGGAGCAACTGGGAATTTACCGTCATCATCATAATCACCGCCACGACCTGCAGGGTCGTATTGTGTTGCGCCGGGGAAATGGTCAATCATGATTGAATTATTACTGCCTGGCTGGTTAGCCGGGATCATGCTGGCCTGTGCGGCGGGTCCACTGGGTTCATTTGTCGTCTGGCGTCGGATGTCTTATTTTGGTGATACGCTGGCACATGCGTCGCTGCTCGGCGTCGCTTTTGGCCTGTTGTTGGATGTGAACCCTTTCTATGCGGTCATTGCCGTGACGCTAATGCTGGCGACAGGCCTGGTCTGGCTGGAGAAGCGCCCTCACCTTGCCATCGATACGCTGCTTGGCATTATGGCGCACAGTGCGCTGTCGCTGGGCCTGGTCGTGGTCAGCCTGATGTCGAATATTCGCGTGGATCTGATGGCTTACCTGTTTGGCGATCTGCTGGCGGTTACGCCGGACGATTTGATCTCTATCGCCATGGGCGTGGTGATCGTGCTGGCAATCCTCTTCTGGCAATGGCGCAATCTGCTGTCAATGACCATCAGCCCCGATCTGGCATTTGTTGACGGGGTGAAACTGCAGCGCGTGAAGCTTTTACTGATGCTGGTGACAGCATTAACCATTGGCGTGGCGATGAAGTTCGTCGGGGCGCTGATCATCACCTCGTTGCTGATTATCCCGGCAGCTACGGCGCGTCGTTTTGCGCGGACGCCGGAACAGATGGCTGGCGTTGCAGTAGGAACTGGTATGATAGCGGTTACAGGTGGGCTGACCTTCTCGGCCTTCTACGATACCCCTGCGGGCCCATCAGTGGTGCTGTGCGCCGCACTGCTGTTTATCTTCAGCATGATGAAGAAGCAGGCAAGCTGACGGGTATGTTGCCGGATGGCAACGCTAACGCGTCTTATCCGGCCTACGTGATTTTGTAGGCCGGATAAGCGCAGCACCATCAGGCATTAAGGCATTTCCGGTGGCGTAATGCCAAAGTGGTTCCAGGCGCGTACTGTCGCCATTCTTCCGCGCGGCGTGCGCTGCAAAAAACCTTGCTGAATCAGATACGGCTCCAGCACATCTTCAATGGTTTCACGCTCTTCACCGATGGCTGCCGCCAGGTTATCCAGCCCGACCGGCCCACCAAAGAATTTGTCGATCACCGCCAGCAGCAGCTTGCGGTCCATGTAATCAAACCCTTCCGCATCCACGTTCAACATATCCAGCGCCTTAGCAGCTATATCGGCGGAAATGGTGCCATCATGCTTCACTTCGGCAAAATCCCGTACGCGCCGCAGTAGCCGGTTGGCGATACGCGGCGTACCGCGTGCGCGACGCGCCACTTCCAGCGCCCCTTCCTCGCTCATCTCCAGCCCCATAAAGCGCGCGCTGCGCCCAACGATATGCTGGAGATCCGGCACCTGATAAAACTCCAGACGCTGCACAATGCCAAAGCGATCGCGCAGAGGAGAGGTCAGTGAACCCGCGCGAGTCGTTGCGCCAATCAGGGTAAACGGCGGTAAATCGATTTTAATTGAACGCGCCGCCGGCCCTTCGCCGATCATAATATCCAGCTGATAATCTTCCATCGCTGGATAGAGCACCTCTTCCACCACCGGCGACAGTCGATGGATCTCATCGATAAACAGTACGTCGTGCGGCTCAAGGTTGGTCAGCATCGCAGCCAGATCGCCCGCTTTTTCCAGCACCGGACCGGAAGTGGTACGCAGATTGACGCCCATTTCATTGGCAACGATATTGGCAAGCGTGGTTTTCCCCAGTCCGGGAGGACCAAAAATCAGCAGGTGGTCGAGCGCATCACCCCGCAGTTTTGCCGCCTGGATGAAAATCTCCATCTGCGAACGCACCTGAGGTTGACCGATATACTCTTCGAGTAATTTCGGGCGAATGGCGCGATCGGCGACATCTTCTGTGAGTGCGGCACCTGCCGAAATCAGGCGATCTGCTTCTATCATCCTTTACCTCATAACGCGGCGCGCAGGGCTTCGCGGATCAGTGTTTCACTGCTGGCATCCGGGCGAGCGATTTTGCTCACCATGCGGCTGGCTTCCTGTGGTTTATAGCCCAGCGCCACCAGCGCCGCAACCGCTTCCTGTTCGGCATCGTCCGTCGCCGGGCTCGCTGGCGAGGTCAGCACCAGATCGGCGGCTGGCGTAAAGAGATCGCCATGCAGACCCTTGAAACGGTCCTTCATTTCGACAATCAGTCGTTCAGCCGTTTTTTTGCCAATACCAGGCAGCTTGACCAACGCGCCCAGTTCTTCGCGTTCGACAGCATTGACGAACTGCTGTGCGGACATCCCGGAGAGGATCGCCAGCGCCAGTTTAGGCCCGACGCCGTTGGTTTTAATGAGTTCTTTAAACAACGTGCGCTCTTGCTTATTGTTAAAACCGTACAGCAGCTGCGCGTCTTCGCGAACCACGAAGTGGGTAAAGACAACGGCTTCTTTTCCGGATTCCGGGAGCTCATAAAAACAGGTCATGGGCATATGCACTTCATAGCCGACGCCGCCCACTTCGAGTAACACCAGCGGGGGTTGTTTTTCCAGAATGATGCCTCTGAGTCTGCCTATCACGTTACGCTCCTGCGTTGGGCCGAAAGTAAAGCTGTATCATAAAAAAAGGCTGGATAGATATCCAGCCTCATTTGTCATTATCGCAAGCGACCTCGGGCAAGATTGAGGCGTGATTCGCTCATTTGCATCGCATTCTGACTAACATGGCAGTGCGTAATGGCGATGGCCAACGCATCTGCCGCATCCGCCTGCGGATTCGCGGGCAGTTTCAGCAAGGTTCGCACCATGTGCTGCACCTGACTTTTCTCTGCGCTACCAATGCCAACCACCGTCTGCTTGACCTGACGTGCCGCGTATTCAAATACCGGCAGTTCCTGGTTGACCGCCGCCACAATCGCTACCCCGCGCGCCTGCCCCAGTTTGAGCGCAGAATCGGCGTTCTTCGCCATAAACACCTGCTCGATGGCAAAGTAGTCGGGCTGAAACTGGGTGATGATTTCCGTCACGCCGGCATAAATCAGCTTCAGGCGTGACGGAAGATCGTCGACTTTGGTACGAATGCAGCCGCTGCCGAGATACGTCAGTTGTCTACCGACCTGACGTATCACGCCGTAACCGGTGATGCGGGAGCCCGGATCAATACCGAGAATGATGGACATCACGCGCCTCCGGTTCTAACGGGATTAAGCCCCATCATTCTAATGTAGCGGCAACCTCATCAGAGATTTCACCGTTGTGATAAACTTCCTGCACGTCGTCACAATCTTCCAGCATGTCGATCAGACGCATCAGTTTCGGTGCGGTTTCCGCATCCATTTCCGCTTTGGTCGACGGGATCATAGAGACTTCAGAACTGTCGGCTTTCAGACCGGCGGCTTCCAGTGCGTCACGCACTTTACCCATCTCTTCCCATGCCGTGTAGACATCAATCGCGCCATCATCGAAGGTCACCACGTCTTCCGCACCCGCTTCCAGTGCCGCTTCCATAATGGCGTCTTCATCCCCTTTCTCGAAAGAGATGACGCCTTTTTTGCTGAACAGGTAGGAAACAGAACCATCCGTGCCCAGGTTACCCCCGGTTTTGCTGAAGGCATGACGCACTTCGGCAACGGTACGGTTACGGTTGTCAGACAGACATTCAATCATCACGGCAGTGCCGCCAGGACCATAACCTTCATAGATGATGGTTTCCATGTTCGCATCATCATCACCACCCACGCCGCGGGCGATTGCACGGTTCAGCGTGTCACGGGTCATGTTGTTAGCCAGCGCTTTGTCGATAGCCGCACGCAGACGCGGGTTCGCATCCGGATCGCCGCCGCCCAGTTTGGCTGCTGTCACCAGCTCACGAATAATCTTGGTGAAGATTTTGCCGCGCTTCGCATCCTGCGCCGCTTTACGGTGTCTGGTGTTGGCCCATTTACTATGACCTGCCATAAATATTTCCTCAAAAAAGCACGCCCTCTCAGGCGATGTTAATCACAAATTCTTCAATCGCCTGCCGGTTGCTCCATGACTTAGTGAGCGCCGCCGCAGCTGGCGCATCAAGCCACTGGTAGGCCAGATGTTCGCTAAAAACGATCTGACGCTCGTGCGGCAGCGCAAGGCAGAACCAGGATTCTGTATTGCGCAACACACCCGGTGCATAGCGATGACGTAAATGAGAAAAAATCTCAAACTCCACCGTGCGCTGACAGTCAATTAAGGTCAGTTGCTCAACCGCAACGTCAATGGCGACCTCTTCCTTTACTTCGCGCATGGCGGCCTGCGACGCGGTCTCTCCCTCTTCCACACTGCCGGTAACCGACTGCCAGAATTCAGGATCGTCGCGTCGCTGTAACATCAACACCCGTTTCGAGTCCTGCGCGTAGATAACGACCAGAACCGAAACGGGACGCTTATACACTTTATCCTTCACGCTATCTCGTTGTTGGCTGCCTTCGCTCATCCCATTCATAGTGTTAGCTATGATCATGGGAACTCACTCCGTTGCCGCCGCGAGGTAGCGCGAATGATTTCGTGCATATCAGCCATATCAGTTTTTCTCTTCCTTCTTCACCACGTCGATACCCAGTTCAGCCAGTGCTGCCGGGTTCGCGATGCTCGGCGCTTCGGTCATCAGACACGCCGCAGCGGTGGTTTTCGGGAAGGCGATTACGTCACGAATATTATCGGTGCCGGTCAGCAGCATGGTCAAACGGTCAAGACCGAATGCCAGACCCGCGTGCGGCGGCGTACCGTATTTCAGCGCGTCGAGCAGGAAGCCAAACTTCTCACGCTGTTCCTGTTCATTGATGCCCAGAATGCCAAACACGGTCTGCTGCATTTCACCGCTGTGAATACGCACGGAACCACCACCGACTTCGTAGCCGTTGATCACCATATCGTAGGCATTCGCCACCGCGTCTTCCGGCGCCGCTTTCAGTTCTGCAGCCGTCATGTCTTTCGGTGAGGTGAACGGGTGGTGCATCGCGGTCAGACCGCCTTCGCCGTCGTCTTCAAACATCGGGAAGTCGATGACCCACAGCGGCGCCCATTTCGTTTCGTCAGTCAGACCCAGGTCTTTACCCAGTTTCAGACGCAGCGCGCCCAGCGCGTCAGCCACCACTTTCTTGTTGTCCGCACCGAAGAAAATCATATCGCCGTCCTGCGCGCCAGTGCGCTCAAGGATGGCTTCCACGATTTCCGCATTGAGGAATTTCGCCACCGGGCTGTTGATACCTTCCAGACCTTTCGCTCGCTCGGTGACTTTGATATAAGCCAGACCTTTCGCGCCGTAGATCTTAATGAAGTTACCGTAGTCGTCGATCTGCTTACGACTTAAGCTCGCTCCGCCTGGTACACGCAGCGCAGCAACGCGACCTTTCGGATCGTTCGCCGGACCAGAGAACACGGCAAACTCAACGGCCTTCAGCAGGTCGGCAACGTCCACCAGTTCCATCGGGTTACGCAGGTCCGGTTTGTCAGAACCGTAACGACGCTCGGCTTCAGCAAAAGTCATGACCGGGAAGTCACCCAGTTCCACACCTTTCACCTCATTCCACAGGTTACGCACCAGCGCTTCCATCACTTCACGTACCTGTTCGGCGGTCATGAAGGAGGTTTCCACATCGATCTGGGTAAATTCAGGCTGACGGTCAGCACGCAGGTCTTCGTCGCGGAAGCATTTGACGATCTGGTAGTAACGGTCAAAGCCGGACATCATCAGCAGTTGTTTAAACAGCTGAGGTGACTGCGGCAGCGCGTAAAATTTGCCTTTGTGTACACGCGAAGGAACCAGATAGTCACGCGCGCCTTCCGGCGTGGCTTTGGTCAGCATTGGGGTTTCGATATCGAGGAAACCGTGGTCGTCCATAAAGCGACGTACCAGGCTTGTGATCTTCGCGCGGGTTTTCAGGCGTTGCGCCATTTCCGGGCGACGCAGATCCAGATAACGGTATTTCAGACGCGCTTCTTCGGTGTTCACGTGGTTAGAGTCAAGCGGCAGTGATTCTGCACGGTTGATGATCGTCAGCGAAGAGGCCAGCACTTCGATTTCGCCAGTCGCCATTTCGCTGTTAACGTTTTTCTCGTCACGCGCACGCACGGTGCCCGTCACCTGGATGCAGAACTCATTACGCAGTTCAGAGGCCAGCTTTAACGCGTCCGCACGATCCGGATCGAAAAACACCTGCACGATACCTTCGCGATCGCGCATGTCGATGAAGATCAGACTACCAAGATCACGACGACGGTTGACCCAACCACACAGAGTCACCTGCTGCCCCACGTGGGACAGACGCAACTGTCCGCAATATTCTGTACGCATGAGATATCCCTTAATTAGCCGCAGGCGGATTGTCGCCTGTCTTGCAGGCCACGATGTCGCAGCTTTAACTGTATGTCACAACTGAATGAAAAAAGGCGGCTATTATACTGGAAATTCCGCCGCACGATAAGCCCGGTACTGACTGTACGCCTGTTTCCTGGACGGGCATTGCGTATTCTCACAAAAAATAACAAAAATTGTCGCTCGTTACACACCCAATCGCGATTAAGGTGTAACGGAATTTCGATTCTTGACGGGAGTTATCATGTTACAACTGAACGCAAAAACGACCGCCCTGGTCATTATCGACCTGCAGGAAGGGATCCTGCCCTTCGCCGGCGGCCCTCATTCTGCCAATGACGTGGTGGCGCGCGCTGCCCGACTGGCACAGACGTTTCGTGCTAACGGCTCCCCAGTGGTAATGGTCCGCGTGGGCTGGTCTGATGATTACGCCGAAGCGCTCAAACAACCCGTAGATGCACAGGCACCAGCCAACGCGCTGCCGGAAAACTGGTGGACCTATCCGCTTGCGCTGGGCAAAGACGACAGCGATCTGGAAGTGACCAAGCGCCAGTGGGGCGCATTCTATGGCACGGATCTTGAGCTTCAGTTACGCCGCCGCGGTATCGACACCATCGTACTGTGCGGGATTTCGACCAATATCGGCGTCGAGTCCACCGCACGTAACGCCTGGGAGCTGGGTTTTAGCCTGGTGATTGCCGAAGACGCCTGTAGTGCCGCCAGCGCCGACCAGCATAAGAACAGCCTGACGCACATTTTCCCTCGTATTGCGCGAGTGCGCAGCACAGAAGAGATCATCAACGCCTTATGATCTACATTGGCCTGCCGCAATGGTCGCACCCAAAATGGGTGCGTCTTGGCATCACCGGTCTTGAAGAATACGCCTGCCACTTTAACTGTGTGGAAGGCAACACCACGCTGTATGCGCTACCAAAAGCGGAGATTGTGGCACGCTGGTACGCACAAACGACGGATGCGTTTCGTTTCTGTTTTAAATTTCCAGCGACCATTTCCCATCAGGCAGCTCTGCGCAATTGCGATGATCTGCTGCACGAATTCCTGACCCGAATGTCGCCGCTGGAAAGCCGCATCGGTCAGTACTGGCTGCAATTGCCCGCCACCTTTGGCCCACGCGATCTCCCTGCGCTCTGGCATTTTCTCGATGCCCTGCCACGGACGTTTACCTACGGCGTCGAAGTCCGTCATCCTGAATTTTTCGCTAAAGGTGACGCTGAACAGCAGCTTAATAGCGGATTGCATCAGCGCGGAGTGAATCGGGTTATCCTCGACAGTCGTCCGGTACACGCGGCCCATGCGCATAATGAAGCCATCCGCGACGCCCAGCGCAAGAAGCCGAAACTGCCGGTACATGCAGTAGTGACCGCGAACCATCCGCTGGTGCGCTTTATCGGCAGCGATGATATGCGACAAAACCGGGCGTTCTTTGC
Organism: Citrobacter amalonaticus; assembly: GCF_018323885.1. Taxonomy (NCBI): domain Bacteria; kingdom Pseudomonadati; phylum Pseudomonadota; class Gammaproteobacteria; order Enterobacterales; family Enterobacteriaceae; genus Citrobacter; species Citrobacter amalonaticus. The sequence continues at coordinate 2,724,077 of NZ_AP024585.1, forward strand.
CGACTGGCTAAAAAAATTACCGCTCTGGGAACAGGCCACCACACCGTATCTCTTTTTGCATACCCCGGATATCGCGCAGGCTCCGGAACTGGTCGATACCCTGTGGCAGGACTTGCGAGACGTCTTACCAGATATCGGAACTGCTCCGTCCATTCCACAGCAATCTTCTCTTTTCTGAAATTGCCACCTATCATAGACAGTGCCATCAGCCATTTTAAAGGGAGTTTGTATGGTAAGCGCGCTGTATGCCGTTTTGGGTGCGTTGTTGTTGATGAAGTTTTCTTTTGACGTTGTCCGCCTGCGGATGCAATACCGCGTTGCCTATGGTGACGGCGGCTTCAGTGAACTCCAGACAGCCATCCGCATTCATGGTAATGCGGTGGAATATATTCCCGTCGCGTTAGTGCTGCTGCTGTTTATGGAAATGAACGGCGCAGAAACCTGGATGGTGCATATTTGCGGCATTATTCTGCTCGTGGGTCGGCTGATGCATTATTACGGTTTCCATCACCGTCTGTTCCGCTGGCGTCGCTCCGGCATGAGCGCCACCTGGTGTGCATTGTTACTGATGGTGCTGGCGAACCTTTGGTATATGCCGTGGGAGTTGGTTTTCTCCCTGCATTAGCGCACAATACGCCACTTTATTTTTCCCGGATTTTTACGTTATGTCTCACCGCGACACGCTTTTTTCTGCGCCCATCGCCAGCCTGGGCGACTGGACCTTCGATGAACGGGTAGCCGAAGTCTTCCCGGATATGATCCAGCGTTCTGTTCCCGGCTATTCCAATATTATTTCGATGATTGGCATGCTTGCCGAGCGCTTTGTGCAGCCGGATACGCAGGTCTACGATCTGGGTTGTTCGCTGGGTGCGGCGACGCTCTCGGTGCGTCGCAATATCCATCATGAAAACTGCAAAATTATCGCCGTTGATAACTCCCCGGCGATGATCGAACGCTGCCGCCGTCATATCGATGCTTACAAGGCACCCACGCCAGTTGAGGTTGTGGAAGGCGACATCCGCGCCATCACCATTGAGAACGCCTCATTGGTGGTACTGAATTTTACCCTGCAATTCCTTGAGCCGCCGGAGCGCCAGGCGTTGTTGGATAAGATTTATCAGGGGCTGAATCCGGGCGGCGCGCTGGTGCTGTCGGAAAAATTCAGCTTCGAAGATGCGAAAGTGGGCGAACTGCTGTTCAACATGCACCACGACTTCAAGCGAGCCAACGGCTACAGCGAACTGGAAATCAGCCAGAAGCGCAGCATGCTGGAAAACGTGATGCTGACCGATTCAGTTGAAACCCATAAAGCCCGCCTGCGTCAGGCCGGTTTTGAGCACAACGAACTGTGGTTCCAGTGCTTTAACTTTGGCTCACTGGTGGCATTGAAAGCTGAGGCAAGCGCATGATCGACTTTGGTAACTTCTATCAGCTGATTGCCAAAAATCATCTTGCCCACTGGCTGGAAACGCTGCCCGCGCAGATTGCCGCCTGGCAGCGCGATCAGCACGGTCTGTTTAAGCAGTGGTCAAACGCGGTGGAATTTCTGCCGGAACTGACGCCGTACCGTCTGGATTTATTACACAGCGTGACGGCGGAAAGTGAAGCGCCGCTGAGCCCGGGGCAGATCAAGCGTATCGACACCCTGATGCGAAATCTGATGCCATGGCGTAAAGGGCCATACTCGCTGTATGGCGTGAACATTGATACTGAATGGCGTTCTGACTGGAAATGGGATCGCGTACTGCCGCATCTGTCGGATCTGACCGGTCGCACGATTCTGGATGTGGGTTGCGGCAGCGGCTACCATATGTGGCGCATGATTGGCGCGGGTGCGCATCTGGCTGTTGGTATTGACCCGACGCAACTGTTCCTGTGCCAGTTTGAAGCGGTGCGAAAGCTGCTGGGAAACGATCAGCGTGCGCATCTGCTGCCGCTGGGTATAGAACAACTTCCGGCGCTGAATGCGTTTGATACCGTCTTTTCGATGGGCGTGCTTTACCATCGCCGCTCCCCACTGGAGCATCTCTGGCAGTTGAAAGATCAACTGCTGAAAGACGGCGAACTGGTGCTGGAAACGCTGGTGCTGGAAGGCGATGAAAATACTGTGCTGGTGCCGGGCGATCGCTACGCGCAGATGCGCAACGTCTATTTCATCCCTTCCGCGCTGGCGCTGAAAAACTGGCTGGAAAAATGTGGCTTCGTTGATGTTCGCATCGCGGATGTCTGCGTGACGACGACCGAAGAGCAGCGCCGTACCGAATGGATGGTCACCGAATCGCTGGCCGATTTCCTCGATCCGAACGATCACAGCAAAACGGTCGAAGGCTACCCCGCCCCATTACGTGCCGTATTAATTGCGCGTAAGCCGTGATGTCATGGGTCGTAAGCCGGATAAGGCATTTTGCCGGGGGCGCTTCGCGTGCCCGGCCTACAACGTCATTCATCAGCGAAATTTAGCGTAAAAAAAGGCCCCTGTTGAATGGGCAGGGGCCTGGTACGAGCAAGCATCATATTGGGCGACATGATGCAACGGTAAAATCATTTGGCCTGATGGCGAACAATGATTCTTTTCATTTCAGCAACCGACTTGCCGTCTACCGCATAGCGGGAATATTCATCCGCTTGCTTATCTGTCGACATTGACAGACCCTGATTGCGATAGCGCATAGGTGAAACCAGCAAGGTTCCGGCGGAACTGTGTACTTCCCGTACTCCGGCATCCAGGAAACGCGGCAGATTTTCTGCGCGAACCCCCGCTCCGGCCATAATGATTGGAGCACCGGGATGAGCAATAAGTTCAATAATATTTGCTAAACCTTGCACTGCATCGGATTTCTGCCCCGACGTCAGCACTCTGGCGACACCCAGTTCCGCAAGATTATTTAGTGCATTTAACGGATTAGCACACATATCGAACGCGCGGTGAAAGGTCACAGCCAGAGGACCTGCCGCGTCCATAATCTGCCGCATACGTGGCATGTCGACATGACCGTCAGGATCAAGAATGCCTGTCACCAGTCCGGGAAACCCCAGTTCACGCACGGTCCGTACATCGTCCAGCATCGCCGCGAACTCACCGTCGGTATAACAAAAATCTCCACCGCGCGGCCGAATGATCGGATGTACCGGAATCGTCACCGCCTGACGAACCGAGCGCAGCACGCCCAGTGATGGCGTTAAGCCCCCTTCTTTTGGCGCGGCGCACAGTTCAATGCGGTCCGCGCCGTTTTGCTGCGCCGTAAGCGCGCACTCCATGCTGTAACAACAGATTTCCAGCAATGTCATATTCACTCCTGTTGCTGTTCGCTGGCGACGATTGCCTCAATTGACCACGGGTGGAATTTGACGGTGACCTTCCCGTCAGTGACCGCCAGCGTCGGGTTCGGCAGACGTTCGTGTTCCCCTTTCGGTGAACTGGTTTTCACAAAAATGCCCGGCTGGCTCAGTCCGTCATCTGAAAGCAGCGCTAATGCACGGGCATTCAGGGTTTCAGGCTCGCCAGGCAGGACAATCTCAATGTGTTCCCATCCTTCATGAGGATACCGCTTTTCCCCGGGCCACGGCAGTTCCACAATGCTCAAGCGCCAGTGCGCGACGCACACCGGCTCATGCAGTTTGAACAGACAAATTGGTCGCCCGTTGATGGTATTTTCCGACAGCAGCTCGCCGCATTGTTCAAATCCTCGACGCCAGCGTTCAGCAGTGGCGTTCTGATGACAACGCAGAGAAATGTGATCGGCCTCAAGCGGTGCAACATCCAGACCGAGGCGAGTGGAAAGTTCTGTGAACGCCTGAGTGAATCGCGGTAAATCTGCGGAAATATCATGCAGTTCGTCAATGGTCTGCCAGTTGGCCATAATAAGAGCTCATATCGGTGTTCAAAGCCGCTAATTTACTCCGTTGACCTCCCGCAACCAACCGTAGATTGCAGGATTTGCGGTATGCATGCTTATGCACTCCTTTAACGCTTATTTTCTGTACGCGCTTACGGCTGCGCAGTGCTGACGCAGGGGGGCATTTGCAGTATACTCCCGCCCTTAATTCTTAAACTGGTGCGGTAAACATCAACCCGCTTCATCAACGTAAGGTATTCCGGTGAATATTCAGGCTCTTCTCTCAGAAAAAGTCAGTCAGGCCATGATTGCTGCAGGCGCGCCTGCAGATTGCGAACCGCAGGTTCGTCAGTCAGCAAAAGTACAGTTCGGCGACTATCAGGCCAATGGCATGATGGCAGTTGCTAAAAAACTGGGTATGGCTCCACGACAACTGGCTGAGCAGGTGCTGACTCATCTGGATCTGAACGGTATCGCCAGCAAAGTTGAAATCGCGGGCCCTGGCTTTATCAATATCTTCCTCGACCCGGCATTCCTGGCGGAACATGTGGAACAGGCGTTGACCTCCGATCGTCTCGGCGTGACTAAACCGGCGAAGCAGACGGTAGTTGTCGATTACTCCGCGCCAAACGTGGCGAAAGAGATGCACGTCGGCCACCTGCGCTCCACCATTATCGGTGACGCCGCCGTGCGTACCCTTGAGTTCCTCGGCCACCACGTTATTCGCGCCAACCACGTCGGCGACTGGGGCACTCAGTTCGGCATGCTGATCGCGTATCTGGAAAAACAGCAGCAGGAAAACGCCGGTGAAATGGCGCTGGCGGATCTCGAAGGTTTCTATCGTGAAGCCAAAAAACATTACGACGAAGATGAAGCCTTCGCCGAGCGCGCCCGTAGCTACGTGGTAAAACTGCAGGGTGGCGACGAATACTTCCTGCAGATGTGGCGCAAACTGGTCGACATCACCATGTCCCAGAATCAGATCACCTATGACCGTTTGAATGTAACCCTGACCCGCGACGATGTGATGGGCGAAAGCCTGTACAACCCGATGCTGCCGGGGATCGTGGCCGATCTGAAAGCCAAGGGTCTGGCCGTCGAAAGCGAAGGCGCCACCGTCGTATTCCTTGATGAGTATAAAAACAAGGAAGGCGAACCGATGGGGGTCATCATTCAGAAGAAAGATGGCGGCTATTTGTACACTACCACCGATATTGCCTGCGCCAAGTACCGTTATGAAACATTGCATGCCGATCGCGTGCTCTATTACATCGACTCCCGTCAGCACCAGCACCTGATGCAAGCGTGGACCATCGTGCGTAAAGCCGGTTACGTGCCTGACGCCGTGCCGCTGGAACATCACATGTTCGGCATGATGCTGGGCAAAGACGGTAAGCCGTTCAAAACGCGCGCAGGCGGTACGGTGAAACTGGCAGACCTGCTGGACGAAGCGCTGGAACGCGCCCGTCGTCTGGTGAGCGAGAAGAACCCGGACATGCCGGCAGACGAACTGGAAAAACTGGCCAACGCCGTCGGGATAGGCGCGGTGAAATACGCCGATTTGTCCAAAAACCGCACCACCGACTACATATTCGACTGGGATAACATGCTGGCCTTCGAAGGCAATACCGCGCCTTACATGCAGTATGCCTACACCCGTGTGCTGTCGGTATTCCGTAAATCCGGTCTGGATGAAAATGATCTGGCGAACGCGAAGGTACAGCTCAGCGAAGATCGCGAAGCGCAACTGGCTGCCCGTCTGCTGCAGTTTGAAGAAACGCTGACCGTTGTTGCGCGTGAAGGGACGCCGCACGTAATGTGTGCCTACCTGTATGACGTCGCCGGTCTGTTCTCAGGCTTCTACGAACACTGCCCAATCCTGAGTGCAGAAAACGAAGAAGTTCGTAACAGCCGCCTGAAACTGGCGCTGCTGACGGCGAAAACGTTGAAGCTCGGTCTGGATACTCTGGGTATCGAAACCGTAGAACGCATGTAAGCGATAAACAGAACCCGGCAAATGCCGGGTTTTGTTTTTTCAGGCTATCAGAAATACTTCCGCAAATACTCCGTCAGACACAGCATCGCCATCGCCTGGCCATAGGGCATGGAAGTCAGCGGAATCGCCCGGTAGAAGTCGAGATCGTGGCCCATGCCCGTACCGAAAGACGTTTGCAGCAACTCCCCTTGCGGTGAAATGTTCCGCACAATTCCACGAATCGCTTTTTCCGCCACATCGGCATAGTCCGCACTGACATAACGCTTGCGCACCGCTTTTAAAATTCCGTAGGCAAATCCTGCGGTAGCGGAGGCTTCCAGGTAGGAGTGCGGATCGTCAAGCAGCGTGTGCCACAACCCGCTTTCATCCTGACAGTTCGCCAGCGCAGCAATCTGCGCATTCAGCACCTGTACCAGATAGCGGCGCACGGCGTTATTTTCTGGCAGGTCCACCAGTTCGAGGAAGTCCGGGATCACAATGGTCAGCCAGCTATTGCCGCGTGCCCAACGGGCACTGGCAAAGTTATGATGCCCGTCGTAATTCCAGCCGTGGAACCACAGGCCAGTCTCCCGGTCCATCAGATTCTGTACGTGCAGCAAAAACTGATAGGTCGCCTCTTCCACATATTCAGGACGCTTAAGCAACTTACCGATTTTCGCCAGTGGCAGCACCGTCATCATCAGGGTGTCATCCCACATTTGCTGATGGTTCTCTTCCGCCAGCGTGATGTGCTGCATACCGCCGTGATCGGTGCGCGGCATCTCATACATCGCCCATTCCGCCCACGCGTCAAGCCACGGCAGATAAGCGGGATTACGCGTCTCCTCGTAGCGATACGCCAGAGTCAAAAATGGTGCCATCGTGTTGACGTTTTTGGTGGTGGTCCCTTCAGCAAAACGGTCAGCAAACCAGTTGTCGATGATGTCGCGTATCGTTTCGTCGCCGGTCTGCTGGTAGTACTGATACATCCCGTACAGCCCAACGCCGTGCGTCCATTCCCATCCTGCCCAGCCTTTGGTGTCTATCACACGTCCGTCGTCAAGGCGCAGCAGAAATTGACCCGTCTCGTCCTTAATGTTCACCAGATTGGTCGTCACCGTCTGAATTAACGCTTTCAGCGCTTCCCGTGAGATAAACCGTTCCGGCTGACGCAGTAACGAGCTATGTTTGACAGGCCAAACCTTCATATCTTTACCCTCTGTGATAAGTCGAATTCCATATCGCAGCCTGCTTCAGTGAAGGAGCCGCGGGTTTATTACGATTCAGGTAACCAATATTGTTGTTACCCCAAAGTGATTCATACGGCAGCCCGGCAAGCATCTCGACGGTGGCGCGTGCCTGTGGGGTAATACTTTCCGGCATTGTGCGACCGGATTCGCGCATTTTCACCGTCTCTTCACGCAGCGTGCTGTGGGTCTGCAAATTCAGTTTAAAGCGCAGGGAGACCAGGAAGCCGCAGGCCAGCACCAGCAGCGTACCGCAACTGAGAATCAACAGAATGGTATGGCTGACCGCTTCAGGCTGCGTGCTCTGCCCTGAAACAAAGCCCGACATTTGCATGATAATCCCAACCAGCATCACCGCCCCTGCCTGCGACGCTTTACGCGTCAGGGTCATGATCCCGGCGAAGATCCCTTCGCGGCGCTGACCGGTAATGACTTCATCGACATCCGCAATGTAGGTGTAAGTGTTCCACGGAACGTAGTTGATACCGCCACGACCCAGCCCCGCCACCGCAGAAACCAGCAGCAACAGAGAGTAGATGTCGCTCAATCCGGCGTAGTAAAGCACCGCGTAAGAGAGCGAGCTCAGACCGAACAACACCACGACCATTCGATAGGACGGCGCGGGCCCAAAACGGATGCACAACGGGATCATGGCAATAACCGCAATGAACTGGAAAATCGCCATCGTACCGAGCAAATTCGACGCCATTGACGCTTCCTGCATCAGGACAAACACCACATAGTAAGTAAAGACGGCGTTGAACACGTCCTGCGCGATGTAACCGCCGAGATACATCCCCAGATGTTGACGGAAAATCTTAATCCGCAGTGTGGAACTCAACTCTACGAACAGGCGGTTCATGCTCTGGCTGAACGTCAGGCTCTTTTTCTCTTCTTCCGCCCGCAGCGCCGCTTCCGTCCACTCTTCACGCGGGCGTTCCCAGGTAAAGAACCAGACAAAAGTCAGCATCAGTGCGCACAGCACTGAGAACACCAGACTTGCATAAAAGAAGGAGATGGGGTTGTCCTTGCCGAAGGCGGTTAACAAAATGCCGGGCAGGAAAGAGGCCAGAATGGCGGACATTTGCGCCATTCCGATACGCGCGCCGGAAAACTTGGTTTTCTGTTTGAAATCATCGGTCATCTCCGGCACCAGCGTTTCGTAAGGCACCAGAATCATGGTATAGACGATATCAAACAGCAGATAGGTCAGCAGGTAATACCAGAATCCCATGTCCCCTACCCACATCAGTGAATAGCTGAATACACATGGGATCCCCAGCAAGATAAAGAATTTACGCCGACCAAAGCGTTTACCGAGCCAGGTGGAACCGAAGTTATCGGTCAAAAAGCCCATCAGCGGACTGACGACAGCATCAAGCACCCTTGCAGCCGCAAAGATGAAGGTCGCTTCGATAGGAGAAAGCCCGCAGAACGTCGTATAGAAATAGAGCAGCCAGGCTGCCGTGAGCGCCGTGGTGCCTGCTCCCAGAAAATCGCCTGAACCATAGGCGAAATAATTCACCAATCCAATTTTACGTGTTTTCATTGCCGTTAACCCTGCAAATGGTTGGGGGACTCCCGGCCGGTTGGCTGCGCCAAAGGAGTTCTTACACGGCTACAGTAAGAGCTTACAAAGTGGGATACCTTTTCGTTTTTGCCACCGGTGAGAGTGAAATGGCAAAAACGCAAAGAGACCGGCAACGCGTGTCACCGATTTATAAAACAGCGTTTCTTTTCAATCAAAAGGCAAGGTCAAAAATGCGAGTCAGGCAGCAGTTTAGCGTACTGCCTGATGAGGAGAATAACCGTTAACGATAGTTCACAATCACCTGATTGCTCTGAACTTTTAATGCGGGAATTAAGCGACCACCGCCGGGAACTTCCCAGATGAAACGCAGGGGTTCAACGGCAGGCACGTTGTTAAATGCCTGCGTGGTGCCGCTCTGCCCTTCTATCTCTACACAGCGTGATTGTGAACATAAGCGCACGCGTAAACCGGCAGGCGTCGGGCCATTCAGTTCATATCGCCAGGCGACCAGCGTCATCAGACCGGAGACAGGCTGGCTGGATGAAAGCGGCGACGACGAGGCCGCCACGCCGCGGTGATTCAGGGTTATGCCGATACTACTGGCCTGCCACGCCCCTTCCCCGGCAGCCTGTACCACCAGCGGGAAAAGTAACAGCCAAAGCAGTTTGCGCATTATTTACCTCCAATGGTTGCCGTCATGCGGATGTTACGGTTATCGGACAGCTCCATGTTCGACAGCACCACCAGTTGCGGCAGGCTGCGGCGCAGGAAGCGCGACAACAATGGACGCAACGCATGGTTAACCAGCAGCACCGGCGGCGCACCCAGCATTTCCTGGCGGGACAGCGCCTCCTGAGTTTGCGCCAATAGTCGATCGGCAAGGCCGGGTTCCAGTCCCCCACCGCCCTGGAGTGCCTGCAGCAGCAGGCGTTCGAGCGCGGTATCGAGGCCAATCACATTAACTTCATGATTACCCGGGAACCACTGCTGGGTGATGGCGCGCCCCAGCGCCACGCGAACCACCGCCGTGAGTTCATGCGGATCGCTCTGCAATGGCGCATGTTCCGCCAGCGTTTCCAGAATAGTGCGCATATCGCGAATTGGCACTTTTTCGTCCAGCAGGTTCTGCAACACTTTATGCAGCGTGGTCAGGGTCACCACGCCCGGCACTAAATCTTCGGTCAGCTTCGGCATCTCCTGCGACACGCGATCCAGCAGTTGCTGCGCCTCCTGGCGACCGAACAGTTCAGCCGCATACTGACCAATCAGATGGTTCAGATGGGTGGCGACTACTGTACTGGCCTCCACTACGGTAAAGCCCTGAATCTGCGCCTGCTCTTTTAAGGCACTTTCAATCCAGATCGCGTCCAGTCCAAATGCCGGATCCACTGTCTGTTCGCCCGGTAATGTCCCCGCCGCCGTGCCTGGGTTTATCGCCAGCCAGCGTCCCGGATAGGCGTCGCCGCTGCCAATCTCCACCCCTTTCATCAGGATGCGGTAATGCGCAGGTTGCAGATCCATATTGTCGCGGATATGCACCACCGGCGGCAGAAAGCCCATGTCCTGGGCGAACTTTTTACGGATACTGCGGATACGACCCAGCAGTTCGCCGTCCTGCTGAAAATCGACCATCGGGATCAGGCGATAGCCCACTTCCATGCCGAGTGAGTCTTCCAGTTGCACATCGTTCCAGGTGGCTTCCACCACTGAGTTGTTTTCCGCAACTTTAGTCGGTTGTGGCTCGACAGGCGCCTTCTGCTCACGTCCCCGGATCCACCAGGCCAGTCCCAGCAGCGCGGCGGTAAACATCAGGAACACCAGGTTTGGCATGCCCGGCACCAGGCCCAGCAGACCCAGAACCGCGGCGCTCAGCAACATCACGCTCGGATTACTGAACAGTTGCCCGACCATCTGCTCGCCGACGTCCTGATCGGTACTGACGCGGGTGACGATGACGCCCGCCGCGGTTGAAATCACCAGCGCGGGGATCTGCGCCACCAGACCATCACCGATGGTCAACAGGGTATAGCTTTCCGCAGCATGCCCCATGCTCATCCCATGTTGCAGCACCCCCACCAGCAGACCGCCCACAACGTTAATCACCATAATCAGAATACCGGCGATGGCGTCGCCACGAACGAACTTACTCGCACCGTCCATTGAGCCATAGAAGTCGGCTTCCTGAGTCACTTCAGAACGACGCTTTTTCGCCTCATCTTCACCGATAAGGCCGGCATTAAGGTCGGCGTCAATCGCCATCTGTTTACCCGGCATCCCGTCAAGAACGAAGCGCGCACCCACTTCAGCGATACGCCCGGCACCTTTGGTGATAACCATAAAGTTGATGATGACGAGAATAACAAACACCACGATGCCGATAGCAAAGTTACCGCCGACCAGGAAGTGACCAAACGCTTCAACGACCTTGCCCGCCGCCGCCGCGCCAGTGTGCCCTTCCATCAAAATAATACGAGTGGAAGCCACGTTCAGCGCCAGACGCAGCAGCGTAGTGAACAGCAGAATGGTCGGAAACGCGGCAAACTCCAACGTGCGCTGGGTGAACATCGCCACCAGCAGCACCATAATCGACAGTGCGATGTTAAAGGTAAACAGCAGGTCAAGGATGAACGCCGGCAACGGCAGGACCATCATCGACAGGATCAGCAGAATGAGGATTGGCCCGGCAAGGATCTGCCACTGCGTGGTTTTCATGTTGTTGGGCAGGCGCAGCATCGCAACCAGATTAGCCATCGGTAGTCTTCTCGTTCATAAAATCCAGGGCTTCAGGCACTGGAAGATTTGCAGGTTGTGGTGGACGTTCCCCACCGGCGAGCCGCCAGCGTTTAAGCTGCCACACCCAGGCCAGCACTTCCGCGACGGCGGCGTACAGTTGTCCGGGGATCTGCTGACCAATCTCAGCATGGCGATAAAGCGCACGCGCCAGCGGCGGCGCTTCAAGGGTGGGAATTTTGTTCTCGGCACCGATCTCGCGAATGCGCAGGGCCACAAGTCCGGCCCCTTTCGCCACGACTTTCGGCGCGCTCATCTTATTTTCGTCGTATTGCAGCGCCACCGAATAGTGAGTCGGGTTGGTGACGATGACATCGGCATTAGGGACATCACTCATCATGCGTCGACTCGCCGCCTGGCGCTGCATCTGCCGGATACGCCCCTTCACATGAGGGTCGCCTTCATTCTGTTTAAATTCGTCACGGATATCCTGGCGTGACATGCGTAATTTTTTCAAATGGCTCATGATCTGGAAAATCACGTCGAATCCGACCATCGGGATCACCCCCAGCACCACCAGCAGCGCACACAGCCCAACGAGATCCAGCGCATTGCCCATCGCCGCGCGCGGTGACTCCGCCATCAGGCGCATCATCTCCGGCCAGTTATGCCACAGATACATCGCCGTCACGCTGCCCACCAGTGTGGATTTCAGAATGGCTTTCAACAATTCCGCCCCGGTCTGCGCGGAAAACATGCGTTTGATGCCTGGCAGCGGATTGAGCTTGGAAAATTTGGGTTGCAGTGATTTACCGCTGAAGACCAGACCGCCAAGCAGAACCGGCGAGATCAGCGCCACCAGCACCACGCCGGTAATCAGCGGCAGCAGCGCGATCATCGCTTCTTTAATCAGCAGAATAATTTGCCCGAGGATCAGATTAGGATCATTGACCATGCTGTGGTCAAAACGCAGTCCTGCCGACAACATGCCCGATAATCGTCTGGCCAACGACTCGCCGCCAATCCAGATAATGCAGACGCCCACCAGCAAAATGAGCAGTGAGGTCAATTCTCTGGAACGGGGGATCTGCCCCTCTTCCCGCGCTTTCTCAAGTCGGTGGGGTGTGGGGGCTTCTGTTTTGTCGTCGTTGTCGTTTTCGTCTGCCACGGCCCGCATCTGTGATGATTTACAATAGGGCTCATTGTGCCCTTCCCCGCGCGAAGCAATGCGGAGAACAAAGGGGTGATTCCCCGCTTTTTTGACTGTTACCCCTCTCAGCAGAGTATTTTCAGAATTTATTTAGTCTTAATCTGGAATCTATCTTTTGACGCTGAGGACAACATAATGATTGACAAACCCTCAAAGAGAAAAATAAAAACTCAAAAAGACACATGACACTAACAATACAAAACAAATAAAAAACACAGGTTAACACATTCATTTCTACAAATAAAAAATACATCAACACATTAAATTCAGTGTTTTTATTTTATAACCCCATCTTACTTAACCCACTTTATATATAGACATTATAAATATAAAAAACACATTTCATCGCGCAATCAAAAGGATTATTTTAAGTAACCTAAAACCATTAAACGATGGCAGAGTCAACAAACAAGCCCACTGTGTTGCTTAATAACAAAGTGACGGGATATGAACGTTAACATATGGAGATTGCGATGCGTTTAACACCACTATTAATAGCAGCTTCGCTATTATCACTCGCCTCTATGGGGAGTAGGGCAGATGAGAACAATGCAGGTACTATCCACTTCACCGGTGAAATTGTTGATCCAAGTTGTACTATAACGGGCGATAGCGGAAAAGACAGTACCGTATATCTTGGTTCTTTCGCGCCCAGCTTTTTTACCGGTAACGGTGGTAAATCCGACGATGCCGCATTTACCATTACGTTGGCTGGCTGCCCAGTGGCAACCACAGGATTAGATCGTATTCAGTTAACATTTAAAGGCATCACCATCGTCGGACACGATGACCTTCTGGCACTTACGGCCGGCGGTGCCACTGGCGTCGGCATCTCTGTTAGCACTGAAGCAGCACCAACAACAAACCTCAACCTGACCGGCGCGGATGGCCAGGTGTATATTCCACTGCAAGCAACATCAGCCGATATATCCCAAAATTTCGTCGCCCGCTATGAATCCTATGATGCGACGCCCATCACACCCGGAAATGCGTATGCAGATATGACAGTCAATATTTTGTATCGCTAAGTCGCCTCTTTAATTATCAGATGATAGCCTGCCCCGTGGCAGGTTATCTTCGCTATGCGTTGAGAAAATAAAATGAAGGCACCGTTGTTACTTATTCTATTAACGACATCCAGTTCCCTCTTTTCCCTGGGAAGTAGTGCAGAAGGCATTCAACTGGGCCGTACACGCGTGGTATATGACGCCAATAAAAAAGAGGCAGCCCTCCCACTTATCAATACGGAAAAAGAATTGCCCTGGCTTGTTCAGTCATGGGTTATGAATGCAGATAATAAAACACGGGCACCTTTTATTATCACACCACCACTGTTTCGTTTAGACCCGAAGTCCGGACAAAGCCTGCGAGTCATGCGCAGTGAAACGATAGCCACAACAGACAGAGAATCACTTTATTATCTGATTGTCAGAATGATTCCAGCCCGTGACCGTAAGGATGAACAGTCTAATGCTCTCCACCTTATCTACAGGACGCAAATTAAGTTGTTCTACCGTCCTTCGGGTCTGAGCGGGACGCCAGAAGAGGCGTGTCAAAACCTTCGGTATAGCCAATCAGGCAATCAACTACGAATCGAGAATAGTAGTGCGTTTTACAGCGTTTTTGATTCTGTACTGGTAGGAAACACACAGCTAAGGACAGCAGATATGGTTGCCCCTAAAAGCAGTGTCTCACTGACATTCGATGCCAAAACGGCAGCGCAGAGTGTTTCATGGCGCTGCATCAACGACTATGGCGGAACGACCGATAAATTTACCACGTCGTTGAAACCATGAATAACCGCGCTCAGCCACTAAGCCATTCCTCCAGCCGCGCTTTTGCCCCCTTATTGCACGGGCTGAGTGGTTTATTGTTCTTGAGTAGTTCTGTTCTCTATGCCCGCGATTTTTATTTTCAACCCAACTCCCTTGAAGGTGGCGAAAACACACCACAGACGACCAACCTGGCGATTTTCGACAACCCGAAGGCTCAGCTCGCAGGTAGCTATCCTTCACACATTCTGCTCAACGACAGAAAAATCCAGGAAAAAACGCTGGCTTATGTCAACGCCGAAGACGGAAGCCTGGTTCCCCTGCTTACCCCGAAAATGCTGCGCGAATGGGGAATCAAGGTGGACGACTACCCCATACTGGCATCCGAGCCTGCCGATAAGCCCCTGAAACACGATCTGGGAACTTATATTCCTGCTGCAAGTGCTGTTTTTGATTTTAAATTACAGAATCTGCATCTCAGCATCCCCCAGATTGCGGTTCAGAAAGTGAATGCGAACGCTGTCGATCCCTCACGCTGGGATGCGGGCGTTCCGGTGCTGTTTGCTGATTACGCGTTTAGCGGTCAGGATAATCTCGCACACACTCAGGGACAGCACAGTAATCAATATTTGAATCTTCGCAGCGGCGCGAATCTGGGGGAATGGCGTCTGCGCAACTATGGCACCTGGTCAAATGCCGCGGATAATCAGGGCTGGCAGAATATTGCCACGTGGATACAACACGATGTGCAAACGTTAAAAGCGCAGTTTATCGCCGGTCAGAGCAGCACGCGTGGAGAAGTCTTCGATAGCCTGCAGTTCAATGGTATTAACATCGCCTCTGATGACGAGATGCTGCCAAACAGCGAAAGAGGCTATGCACCGACGCTCCGCGGAACGGCCTATTCCAATGCCGTGGTGACCGTCAAACAAAATGGCTACACCATTTATCAACAAAACGTCGCCCCTGGAGCTTTCGAAATCAACGATCTGGCAGCCTCCACCAACAGTGGCGATCTGGAACTTAGCGTACAGGAAGCGGATGGCTCGGTGCGTACCACCATCCAGCCTTTTTCCAGCATTGCGCTAATGCAGCGCCCTTCTCGCCTGCGTTTTGAAGCCACTGCAGGCCGCTATCGGGCAGACAATGGCAGCAACGACAAAGAACCCGAATTTGCTCAGGGCAGTATCATTTATGGAATCAATAATACATTCACGGCGATCGGTGGTTTAACTACCGCACAAGACTATAACGCTGTCAACGCGGGAATGGGCATTAGCCTCGGCAACTGGGGGGCGATCTCCGCGGATGTCACAGCTGCACGAAGCGTTCTGGATTCAGGTAACATCAGCAGCGGGCAGTCATGGCGAGTCCTGTACACTGGGGATTTCAACCCAACCAATACGCACTTTTCCCTTTCAGGCTACCGATACTCAAGTGAAGGTTATTACAGTTTTGTGGAAGCCAATCAACACCAGACGAAAGATTCATCAGATGAAACGCGGGATCATAAACGTAATCGGCTGCAACTCAATATCAGCCAACCGGTGGGCGCCGGAAATATTTATATCAACGGCTATCAGCAAAATTATTGGAATAATAGCCGTCGTGATAGCTCCCTTTCTGCAGGTGCAAGTTACAGCCTGATGGGCATCAGCTACAATCTCTCTCTCACCTGGAGCACAACCAGCAATAGCGAGGACGATCGTTCACTTTATTTAGGGTTAACGATTCCCCTAAGCCACTGGCTACCTGATAGCTGGGCAACCTACAGCCTTAACAATAATCAGCACGGTGCAACCACGCAGAACGTAGGGCTGAACGGTTCGCTACTGGCCGATAACCGCCTGAACTATTCGCTTCAGCAAAGCCGCAGTAATCAGAGTCCTCAGGACAGCAGCAGCGTATATAGCACCTGGTATGCCCAATACGGCAGGCTCAATGCCGGTTATTACACGGCGTCAGATGGCTCGCGCCAGCTCAGCTACGGTGCGAATGGCGCACTGGTCGCGCATCCTCGTGGCATTACGCTGTCGCAACCCCTCGGTAGCCAGTTTGCGATAGTCGATGCCGACGGCGCACCCGGTGTCAGTTTCCAGAATCAACGCGGGATCCATACTGATATGTTTGGCAACGCCATCATTCCTTCCATTTCAGCTTATCAGGAAAATCACATCAACATTGATACCACTACGCTGCCAGATGATGTCGACAGCAGTAATACCTCATCAACAGTGGTCCCTTCGCGAAACGCCGCCGTCGTGGCGCATTTCAGTGCTCGTCGGGGTTATCGCGCGCTGGTTACGCTGGTGCAATCATCAGGACAACCGCTGCCCTTTGGTACGATGGTGACCTCAGAAGATGGTCTGCTCAATGGCATTGCCGATGATCAGGGCGTGGTCTATCTCGCCGGACTCAGCGGTACCGTCACGCTCAAGGCAAAATGGGGAAATCAGGAGCGGCAAAGGTGTATCGCAACGATTACAACCGGTGAAGAGATTCCCCAGAATACGGATGCCGCCGACATCAAGCGCATGACGGCGGCTTGCAAGCAAGGAGGTTAAATGAAGCAATTTCGATGGGCCTGGCTTTTCACCCCACATCGTCTGCACGTACTGATTTTGTTGAGCGGGCTACTTCCCGTATTGCAGGCATTCGGTGCAACCACCTATCTGAGTGGTTGCTTCCCCACCAAGGGCAGAGTCGATGTCCCGCTCAATTACGACCTGAGCGCGGAGGATAACTACGCCGGGAATAGAATCCAGCCAACAATAAGCTTTGTATTTCCCTCGGATCCGCATGCAGCGCAGTGCAGTTCGTGCCCTGGGGTGACAGGTACAACCACCGAGAAGATCTACAGTTACCGTACCACGCCACTGCCTACCGGCCGAACGGCTAAATATGGCAAGCTCACTAACAACTTAGATATCCAGATATCAGCCTTCTCCGATACCGTCTCGGGAGGAGGTACCGCTTATCTCCTCGAAACCTATCCCAATCAGTCGCCCACAACCAGTCTGTTCGAAGGCGATAATAGCGAAGCGACGCAGTCACTTTGCGCAAACAGTCCTGTAGCCGGCAATCCTAAGCGTTTATTCAACTGGAACAAGATAAGTCTCTCGTTGTATATCGTTAACCCGATATTCGGCATAGAAACCATTCCGAATCAGCTACTGATGTCCACCAGCGTATGCATCTTTTACGGCTCGGGGTCGTGTAACTTCAGCAAAGCCAGTGTCGCGTCGGAAATGTACATCTCTGGCGCTATTAACGCACCGCTCAGTTGTACGATAAACGCAGGGAGTACGATCAATGTCGATTTTGAAACCCTGGCCAGTTCTAATTTTACTGCGCCTGGAGCCGTTCCTTCAGGATTCACGCTGCGTGATGTAGATATCAAATTCCACTGCGACAGTACCGCTGTCAGTAATAGCGACAAAATAAAGCTGACCCTATCCGCCGATCAGGGCGTTAACGATACAGGCACAGGATTCATTGCCAAAATGATAGGACGAGACGACATTGGCGTAAGAATGTATGACAGCAATGATAATGGCATACCGCTGGATGGTAGTGCGGACTTCCCCATTGTGTTAGATGGCAACGGCGATGGTCATATCCAGATGACCGCCGCACCGGTTGCCACAACCAGTAATAAACCCGATGCTGGCCATTTTGAAGGCAACGTCACGGTAAAAATGGATATCCGTTAACTGCAAAGTGAACAATGGCCCCGACGGGCCATTCAGACTGCTGACAAAGAAGGAAAAAGCGTGTTTTCTCCTTCTTTGTAGTAAGCAGATGAAAATCAATGAATTGATTTTCCTTATTTTTTACTGGGCGATATCTGCTCGCCCAGTATCAACAGGAGATTTGTCATCACTCTCAATGGCCCTTGAGGGCCATTGTTCTCAAAAGCCTAAACTATCCAGCAGGTCGTCCACCTGGTCCTGGCTGGCGACAACGCCCGCTTTGGTCGCATCGACCTGCGGACCATTCAGCAGGCTTTCACTTTCGCGTTTGGGTCGAGAACTCTGCTCTGGAATATTTTCCAGTAGTACCATCAGCAGCTGACGTTCAATCTCCTGAATCACATCCATCATGCGTTTAATCACCTGACCGGTCAGATCCTGGAAGTCCTGCGCCATCATGATGTCAAGCAACTGTGCGTTGGTGAAACTGGTATGCCCGGGCACATCGCCGAGGTATTTTCGAGTGTCTGTCACCAGCTCGCGGGCGTCAGAGAGCTCAATCGGGTTTTCAAACCACTCGTCCCAACGCTTGCTCAGCGCCTTCGCCCCTTTCTCCATCTCGTCCTGATGCGGCTGAGAAGCCTCAACGCTGTTCAGGGCGCGCTCAGCCGCCTGCGCGGTCATCTGTACTACATAGTCCAGACGGTCACGGGCATCAGGAATGGCTTCTGCCGCTTCGGCAATCGCCTGGTCCAGTCCCAGTTCGCGCAGACTGTCACGCAGCATACGGGTCAGGCTACCAATGCGGGCAATGATATCCCCGGCAGAATGTTCATCTACGGGTTTAATCTGTGGTTGCATCATGGTCAGCCCCTTACATGCCCAGTTTCTCAAAGATTTTATTGAGTTTTTCTTCCAGCGTCGCCGCCGTGAACGGTTTCACTACGTAGCCGCTGGCCCCGGCCTGCGCCGCGGCAATGATGTTCTCTTTCTTCGCCTCTGCCGTGACCATCAGCACCGGCAGTGAGGACATTCCGCTGTCCGCGCGAATGGTTTTCAGCAACTCGAGACCGTCGATGTTCGGCATGTTCCAGTCGGAAATGACAAAACCAAACCCACCTGCCTGCAGTTTATTCAACGCATCCGCGCCATCTTCGGCTTCTTCCACGTTGTTAAATCCCAACTCCTTAAGCAGGTTACGCACGATGCGACGCATGGTGGAAAAGTCATCCACAACCAAAAACTTAAGCTCTTTATCCGCCATAAAAAATTACTCCTGATTCAAATACGTATTGCCTGTCCGGCACTGATTTTCGCCAGCATCTGCTGGCTAACCTGACTAAGATCGACCACTTCGCTGACGCCACCCATATTGATGGCTTCGCGCGGCATGCCGAACACCACACAACTTGCTTCATTTTGCGCAATCGTCCAGGCGCCTGCCTGGTGCATCGCTAACATTCCGGCGGCGCCGTCGTTGCCCATTCCCGTCAGGATCACCCCGACAGCATTGCGCCCCGCATGAATCGCTACCGAATGAAACAGCACATCCACCGACGGCCGGTGCCGGTTAACCGGCGGACCGTCATGAATTTTGATTTGATAGTTTGCCCCGCTGCGTGCCAGTTCCATGTGTTTATCGCCCGGCGCAATGTAGGCATGACCCGGCAGAACACGCTCGCCGTCCTCCGCCTCTTTCACGGTTATCTGACACAGCTTGTTCAGACGTTCAGCAAACGAGCGGGTAAAACCGGGCGGCATATGCTGCGTAATAATGACCGCCGGACTGGAGAGCGGCAGCGGTTGCAGCACATGGCGAATTGCCTCGGTGCCCCCCGTCGAGGCGCCAATCGCAATCAGTTTTTCCGAACTGAGCAGCGGTCCCGCCTTTAAGGTGACCGGCGCCGCAAGCGGTTTATGGGCTGTCAGACGTGCGCGTGACGCCGTGCGCACTTTCTCCGCAATCATCTCGCTGTAGGCCAGCATCCCTTCGCGGATCCCCAACTGCGGCTTGGTGACAAAATCGATCGCCCCCAGTTCCAGCGCCCGCAGTGTCACTTCCGAGCCTTTCCCCGTCAGCGACGACACCATCACCACCGGCATCGGACGCAGTCGCATCAGCTTTTCAAGAAAATCGAGGCCGTCCATCCGCGGCATTTCGACGTCCAGCGTCAGCACGTCAGGGTTATATTTCTTGATTAAATCCCGGGCGACGAGCGGATCGGGTGCGGTTGCCACCATCTCCATGTCGCTATAGCTGTTAATAATTTCGGTCATGATTTGACGCATCAATGCAGAATCATCGACCGACAACACCCTGATTTTACTCATGCTTTACCCTTACTTAGCGCATAAACCGTTTGACCGCGCAGGCTAAAGTCGCGCACGAGGTTACTAAAGTTCTCTGAATGCCCGGCAAACAGCAGACCATCAGGCTTAAGAAGAGGGACAAAACGGCGCAGAATGTCCTGCTGCGTCGTTTTATCGAAATAGATCATCACATTGCGGCAGAAAATGGCGTCGAACGGTCCCGGCACGTTGTACTGCTTATCGAGCAGGTTAATCACGGAAAACTCGACGTGGCTTGCCAGTTCCTGACGTACACGCACCAGCCCATCATGAGGACCGGTTCCGCGCATGAAATAACGCTGGAGCTGCTGCGGCGACAGGGTCTTCAGTTCGTCCAGGCGATAGATCCCGCTACGGGCCTTTTCCAGCACTTCGGTATCAATATCGCTGGCGAACACCTTCCAGCGCCCTGGCGCCATGCCCAGCGTATCGGCCAACGTAATGGCGATACTGTACGGCTCTTCACCGGTCGATGCCGCGGCGCTCCAGACCCGGTATTCGCCGCTGTGACGACGCGCGCTTTCCGCCAGTACCGGGAAATGGTGCCCTTCGCGGAAAAAAGCGGTCAGGTTAGTGGTCAACGAGTTGATAAAAGCCTGCCACTCTGCGCTGCTTTGATTCGCTTCCAGCACGCTGAGATAGTGACCAAAATCATCCATTCCCAGCGTACGCAGGCGACGGACCAGGCGGTTGTAAACCATGTCCCGCTTGTGGTCCGCCAGCACGATCCCCGCACGCTGGTAGATTAATTGACATATCCGACGAAAGTGCGCGTCGGACAGCGCAAGGCGCTGGGTCATCTGTAACAATAATGACGTTTGCCCGTTGGGCAGAGATGATGTCATAGCGCCTTCTCAATCACATTCAGGATACAACGGGCACAGCCTGCGGCGGTGCCGATTCTTGGTGTGTTACCACATGCTCTTCAAGTTTGAATACTGCTACACGGGCTGACAGCGTGTCGGCCTGATGCGCGAGTTGCCCGGTCGCGGCGGCGGCTTCTTCCACCAGCGCGGCGTTCTGTTGTGTCACCTGATCCATCTGGGTGACGGCCTGTGCCACCTGCTCTATTCCTCTGCGTTGTTCGTCTGACGCCGAGGCAATCTCGCCCATGATGTCGTTGACCCGGGTGACCGAGCTGACGATTTCCGTCATGGTACGGGCAGCCGTATCGACGAGTTGCGATCCCTGGTGGACGCGGTTCACCGACTCTTCAATTAACCCTTTAATCTCTTTTGCTGCCTGGGCGCTGCGGCTCGCCAGGTTTCGTACTTCTCCGGCAACCACAGCAAATCCACGCCCCTGCTCACCAGCACGCGCCGCTTCGACCGCCGCGTTGAGCGCCAGAATATTGGTCTGGAAGGCGATACCGTCTATCACCCCGATAATGTCGCCAATCTTTTGCGAACTGGCGGCAATCGCCTGCATCGTACTGGCGACTTTGGTGGTCTGTTCGCCGCCGGTTTTCGCCGTATCGGCGGCGCTTTTTGCCAGCCCGGAAGCCTGGCGCGCATTGTCGGCGTTTTGACCGACGGTAGCCGTTAACTGCTCCATGCTGGCCGCCGTCTGCGCCAATGACGCCGCCTGCTGCTCGGTGCGTGAGGAGAGATCGTTATTACCCATCGCGATTTCAGAAATCCCGGTGTGCATCGCCAGACTGCCCTGACGCACGTCGCTGACGGTTTCCCGCAGCGCCTGTTGCATCGCCTTCAGGCTGGCAAAGATCGCCGAAATCTCATTACGCCCGTAAACCGCAATCGGCCGCGCCAGGTTGCCCTCGGCAATGCTGTCAAAATGACTGCCGATAATCGCCAGCGGCTGGACGATCATTTTGCGCGACCAGTACAGCGCTCCGGTGGTTAACAGCGCGGCAATAATGACCATGCTGATAAAGATCGCTGCCGACATGTGATAGTTGTTTTTGCTCTGTTGCCCAGCCACCACCAGCACATGGTTAATGTTCTGCTGCCAGGCGTTAAAGTTCACATCAAAGGCATCCTGTGACGCCTGCACTGGCGCGGTCAGAAAGTCTGACAACTGGTTGTTTTCAAGCCAGGTGGCCTGATGTTCCAGATCGCTGTGCCACTGGGTGAAGCTTTTCTCCGTTGCGTCCTGCAGCGCTTTGCCCGATTCCGTATTCGCCTCGATAGCCTTGAAGCCATTGAACAACGTGGCAGACTGCGCCAGGCTTTCGCGCGCGATAACCATCAGGCTTTTGATGTCATCGGGCGGATAGCTCAGCGCCGTTAATGTCCCGGCCTTGTTGAGGGCGGTACTCGCCTGTAATAAAACGGCGCGCGTTTGTGCCAGCGCCGCGCGTTGCTGATTACTCTGCTCGACCTGATTCAGGCTCTGAAAACCGTCCCGAAATGCCCAGAAAGACAAGCCATTACTGCCAATCTGCAATACACCGCAGAGGATCAAAATCAAAAACAGCGTGGTCGAGATTCGAATACGATTAAACATCAACGCTCCCATCAGGCGGCAACGGCCGCAGTGTTAAATTTCGGTCAAAATGTTTCCCAGTTAGTATCGTGCTCCATGCTTAACGAGGGCTTCTGCGCGCTGCGGGGCGCGTCTGCAGAAGTCCGTTCTTCTTTGGTTTTTACCGCATAAGGACGCGCGGCAAGACGAAATGCGGAGACCGCCATCGTCAGTCGGCTGGCCTGTTCTTCCAGCGCGGCCGCGGCGGCTGCGGATTCCTGGACCAGCGAGGCGTTTTGCTGCGTCACGCGGTCCATTTCAGAAACCGCCAGCGCCACCTGATCGATGCCACGGCTTTGTTCATCAGAAGCCGAGGCAATTTCGCCCATAATGTCGGTCACGCGGGTCACCGCATTGACGATATCGTTCATGGTCTCACCCGCGCTTTCGACCAGCACGGAGCCGGTATCCACGCGCGAAACGGAATCTTCAATCAGCGCTTTGATCTCTTTTGCCGCCTGCGCACTGCGACTGGCCAGATTACGTACCTCACCGGCGACCACCGCAAAGCCACGCCCCTGCTCACCTGCTCGCGCGGCTTCCACCGCGGCGTTCAGTGCCAGGATATTGGTCTGGAAGGCAATACCGTCGATAACGCTGATAATGTCGGCAATTTTCTTCGAGCTACCGGCAATTTCATGCATCGTTTTAACGACGTTATCCACCACTTTGCCGCCGTGCTGCGCGGTTTCCGAGGCGCTCTGCGCCAGTTGCGACGCTTGTCGGGCATTGTCGGCGTTCTGTTTCACCGTCGCGGTTAACTCTTCCATGCTGGCCGCCGTCTCTTCCAGCGCCGACGCCTGTTGTTCGGTCCGCGATGAAAGATCGGTGTTGCCGGTGGCGATTTCCGTGGTACCGGCGTAGATGGCATCGGAGCCTTCGCGCACCTGGGTGACGGTGTCTACCAGCGAGCGCTGCATGTGATCGACGCTACCAGCCAGTTCGCCAATTTCATTCCGTCCGGCAACGGTCAGCGTGTTGGTCAGGTTGCCGCCGGCGATTTCACGAATATGAGCGATGACGCTGGCAAGCGGGTTGAGCAGGGTGTGACGAATGCCGTACCACACCACCACCAGGATCAGCACCAGCACCACCGCCAGAATGGCGAGTTGCCACTGCGCAAACTGGTAGTCGCGCGCGCTTTCATCAAACGCCTGGCGATAGAGTTTTTCGCTGACGCTGGCGTACTTGCTCTTCGCGTCGCCGAGTCCGTTTTGCATTCCCTGCGTCGGTTGCGCGAAAAAGGCATCCATGTTGCCGCTTTCCAGGAACTGCACCAGTTCGGTTAAACCGGCAAAATAGTTCTGGTATTTTTCGTCCACATTGTTGCTGACCTCCACCATCTCTGGCAGCGGATCGATAGCTTTAAATCTGGCGTAGTGCTCTGCCGCCTGAGCGAGGGAATTTTTCGCGCTCTTCAGCAGATCGTTTTTTGCGCTACTCTGCTGATTGTTGGCGTCCATCATCATGCGTGCAGAGGAACGGCTGAGGTTGATACGTGTTTGCAGCATCAGATCCCATGTCGAGGTCAGTTCACTCTGCTGTTGGCGTAGATCGTTGGAAATAACAAAACTTTTTTGATTCTGCTGTAAAGACGAAAACAGCAAACCACCAGAGACAAGCTGTAGCAGTGCGAAAACCCCCAGCACCATCATCAGCATTGTGACAACGCGGATACGGTTAAACATAAGGCACCTTCCTGAAAACGAGTTAACAACGTTATCGGCACCCTTGATAAGAACTTTACGTTTGCGAAAGGGAAATCCAGGTCAGAAGGCGATATCCACTCCACCCTGTCACTGAGATGGCAGACGCGTGGCTGGCAGTCACAGACGTTTATGCTATCCCGTGCTAAAAAGTACGCGGTCATGAATACAACAAAATAAGCAAATAATAAAAAAAAGTTGTAACCCACAACGAATTACTCCAGGTTAGGTAGGAAATGATTTGGCGTAATTAAATACATAAAACATATGTATCGCTGATAAAAAATTGTTAAATTCAGCCTGAGGGATTTTTAGTGGCAAATGCAAATAAACTCACGATATTCATCGTGATTTTCATGCTGGCAGGTATTGTGTCAGGTGCGGTTATTCACTCGTATACATCCGAAAGCGTCATTGCCGCCTGGTCGGATAACATCACCCTCCTCACCGACATCTTCTTACGTTTGATTAAGATGGTTATCGCCCCCCTGGTGTTCAGCACTCTGACTGTGGGCATTATGCGTCTTGGCGAGACGTCCACCATCGGACGTGTGGGCGGCAAAGCGATGATCTGGTTCATCAGCTCTTCTATTCTTTCCATTCTGGTGGGCCTTTTTATTGTCACCCTGGAACAACCCGGCAGCGGACTCAATCTGGCTATCCCGAAAGAAGCCGTGGATACCGGTCTCGCCGTCGGCGGGATGAGCCTGAAAGGTTTCCTGTCACATACCATTCCTACCAGCATTGCCGGTGCGATGGCCAATAACGAAATTTTGCAGATTGTGGTGTTCTCAATGTTCTTCGGGATCGGCGGCGCGTCGTTGGGCGAAAAATTCAATACCCCGCTGGTGGCGGCGCTGGACGTGGTTTCCCACATTATGTTGAAAGTGACCGGCTACGTGATGTACGTCGCCCCGCTGGCCATTTTTGCCGCCATCTCCTCGGTGATCGCCACCGAAGGATTGGGCATTTTGCTCAACTACGCCTCGTTCATTGGCGGTTATTACGTGGCAATTCTGATGACCTGTCTGGTGTTGCTGGCAGTGGGATATCTGGTACTGAAAAAAGAGGTGTTTCGCCTGCTTGGTATGCTCAAGGATCCGGTTCTGGTGGCCTTTACCACCAGCAGTTCTGAAGCGGCCTATCCGAAAACGCTGGAGCAACTGACGACATTTGGCTGCTCGCGCAACATCGTCTCTTTCGTGCTGCCCATTGGTTACTCGTTCAACCTGGTCGGTTCAATGGTTTACTGCTCTTTTGCGTCGATGTTTATCGCGCAGGCCTACAACATTCATCTGTCGTTTGCTGAGATTAGCGTCCTGATGCTCACGCTGATGCTGGCGTCAAAAGGTATTGCCGGCGTTCCGCGTTCCGCGTTAGTGGTGCTGGCGGCAACGATTCCGAGCTTTAACATTCCGGTCGCCGGCATTTTGCTCCTGATGGGTATCGACCATTTTCTCGACATGGGCCGTTCCGCCATTAACGTGTTAGGTAACGGTATTGCGACGGCGATGCTGGCACAAAACGAAGGTTTACTGGAAGAGAGTGATGTGGAGGCGGTGTCACAGCAGGTCGGAGCATAACGGTTGACTGTCAGATAGCGCTTCGCTTATCCGGCCTACGTTGAGGTGGTAGGCCGGATAAGGCGTTTACGCCGTCATCTGATCATGCGATTAGGCGACGTGAGAGGCGGCCATATCTAACAGCGCCATTTCGTCACTGTTCAGCAGTTTCTCAATGTTCACCAGAATCAACATCCGGTCGCCTAGCGCACCGAGTCCGGTCAGGTATTCCGTTGACAGCGTTACGGCAAATTCCGGTGCAGGACGGATTTGCTCTGCGGTCAGCGACAGCACATCAGACACGCCATCGACAACGATCCCCACCACGCGCTGTCCCAGATTCAGCACAATCACCACGGTGTTATCGTTGTAATCAACATCACCCTGGCAGAACTTCACGCGCAGATCGACAATCGGCACAATCACGCCGCGCAGGTTGGTCACCCCTTTGATGAAGGCAGGCGTGTTGGCAATGCGCGTGACCTGATCGTAACCACGGATCTCTTGTACTTTCAGGATGTCGATACCGTACTCTTCATCTCCCAGCGTAAACACCAGGAATTCCTGACCTGACGGCTCGCCGGCCAGTTTGCTTACATTAGTCATACCGGTCATATTTTACCCTTTCTTACTCAATCAGGCGGCGGTGATCGCCATACGTTGTTCGCGATTTAAACCCTGCAGGGCGGAGACATCCACAATCAGCGCGACGCTGCCATCGCCAAGAATAGTGGCGGCTGAAATACCCGGCACTTTGCGATAATTACTCTCCAGGTTTTTAACCACCACCTGGTGCTGACCGATCAACTGATCGACCAACAGCGCGTAACGGCGACCGCCGCTTTGCAGGATCACCACGATGCCCTGGGTGGCTTCGGTTTTCGCCCCTTCCACTTCAAAGACTTTCCACAACTCAACCAGCGGCAGATATTCGCCGCGTACTTCCAGCACACGCTCGCCCCCGGCCAGCGGATGCAGATCATCGTCACGTGGTTGCAGGGATTCCATCACCGCATTCAGCGGCAGAATGAAGACTTCGTCGGCGACGCGCACGGACATGCCGTCGAGGATCGCCAGCGTCAGCGGCAGCAAAATACGAATGGTGGTGCCGGTCCCTTGCTTCGACTGGATTTCAACGTGGCCGCCCATCTCCTGGATATTCCGTTTCACCACATCCATACCCACGCCGCGTCCGGAAACGTCGGTCACCTGCTCGGCCGTCGAGAAGCCTGGGGCAAAAATCAGCATCCCCACTTCGTCATCGGTCATGTTTTCATTGACCGCCATCCCCTGGGAGATCGCCTTCGCCAGAATGCGCTCGCGGTTCAGTCCAGCCCCGTCATCGGTCACTTCGATGCAGATGTTGCCGCCCTGATGTTCCGCCGACAAAATCAGATTGCCCACCACATTCTTACCGGATTCCATGCGTTTTTCCGGCAGTTCGATTCCGTGGTCGAGGCTGTTACGCACCAGGTGCGTTAGCGGGTCGATAATGCGTTCAATCAGGCTCTTGTCGAGTTCCGTCGAGCTGCCGACCAGCGTCAGTTCAACCTGTTTACCAAGCTTGCCCGCCAGGTCGCGCACCAGACGCGGGAAGCGGCTGAATACGTATTCCATGGGCATCATACGAATCGACATCACCGATTCCTGCAGATCGCGGGCGTTACGTTGTAACTGCCCCATGCTGGTGATGAGATCGCCATGATTGACCGGGTCGAGTTCGTTCGAACGCTGGGCCAGCATTGACTGGGTAATCACCAGCTCACCGACCAGGTTGATCAGCTGATCAACCTTCTCCACCGCCACGCGAATGCTGGTGGATTCACTGGCGCGTGCCGGTTTTTCCCGCTCTACGCGTCCGGTTTGCGCTTCTCTGCCAACCGCTTTCACCGCTGGGACGGCGACGACAGGCTGTTCGACCGCAACCACTTCAGCCACTTCCGGCTGGACCGCGGGTGCCGTCGCTGTCACCACTTTCTCAAAGGCAATCTGGTCGGCTTCAATCACAAAGCACAGCACGGCAATGACGTCATCCTCTGCAATGTCGCCATCAAGCGTGGCCGCCAGGCTGTCTTCGCCCTTGACGACATCAGACAGGGTGGACAGATTGCCCAGCTCTTCTTCCAGCAGGGCCACTTCACTGGCCTTCAGGCGCGAGAGAAAGATGCGTAATTTCGCTTCTTCTGCCACGACCACGTCGTCAGGTGTCGTGTTGTCGACCACGCTCAGTCGGGCATTCGCCACCACCGCTGGCGCGGTTTCACCTTTTGCTTCCAGCGCTAACTGGCGTAATGCCGTGCAGATGTATTCGAAACTGGCGGCATCCGGCTCCTGCGAACTTTTATAGGCATCGAGCTGTTCCTGCATAATATCTTTCGTTTCCAAAAACAGGTTGATAATGGCGGTATTGAGCTGCATCTCACCGCGACGCGCATCATCCAGCAGGTTCTCCATCAGATGCGTGGTTTCCTGCAAAACGGTAAAGCCGAACGTGCCGGCGCCCCCTTTGATGGAGTGCGCTGCACGAAATATGGCATTCAGTTGCTCGGCATCCGGCGCTTCGGGCGCCAGATCGAGCAGATGTTGCTCCATGTCAGCCAACAACTCGTCAGCTTCATCAAAAAAAGTCTGATAAAAATCGCTTATATCCATGCTCACGCTATCACCTCGGATTGGCTGGTGGCGATGTGGGAACGCTTACCTGCGGACTGGCCTCAGGCTGTTGTAATACACTTACCGGCTCGTTCTGGCTTTCAGCGTTTTCATGCAAAATGGCCTGTTCGGACTGTTTGTTCAGCACCAACAGACTGATTCGGCGGTTGATGGCGTCATCCGGACCGCGATCGCTCATACGCATCGTGGCGGCCATGCCGACCACCCGTAATACTTTTCCGTCATCCAGACCGCCCTGTACCAGTTCACGCCGCGAAGCATTGGCGCGATCGGCAGAGAGCTCCCAGTTGCTATAGCCTTTTTCACCGTTCGCGTAAGGGAAATCATCCGTATGCCCGGACAGGCTGATACGGTTGGGAATACCGTTCAGCACCGGGGCGATTGCCCGCAGGATGTCACGCATATAAGGCTCAACCTCGGCGCTACCGGTTTTAAACATCGGGCGATTCTGGCTGTCGATAATCTGAATACGCAGCCCTTCCTGCACCAGGTCAATCTTCAGATGCGGACGCAGCGCCCGCAGTTTGGGATCCGATTCGATAAGCTGATCGAGGTCGCCACGCAGTTTGCTCAGGCGATTTTGTTCCATACGTTTTTTCAGTTCATCGAGGTTCGGCTGCTTATTCACTTCACCCTGTTGCTGGGTAAAGTCATCGCCACCGCCAGGAATCGCGCTCTGGCTATTGGAAATGCGATTCCCTCCCGTCACCGCCGTCGCCAGCGGGGTACGGAAGTATTCGGCAATCTGAATCAGTTCTTTAGGGCTGGAGATGGAAATGAGCCACATCACCAGAAAAAAGGCCATCATGGCGGTCATAAAGTCAGCGTAACCAATCTTCCACGATCCGTGTGCGCCGCCGCCATGCCCCTTATGTTTGCGCCGTTTAACCACGACGATAGGATGAGACCGATTCTTCATGCGCCCTCAGTCGTCGTCTGCTGCTGTTGGTTCGGGTTTTTCACGGCGCGAACATGTTCTTCCAGTTCAATGAATGACGGGCGCTCGCTGGAATACAACGTTTTACGTCCAAACTCGACGGCGATCGGCGGGGCGTAACCGTTCAGATTTGACAGCAACGTGATTTTCACACACTGCATCATCTTGCTCGTTTCCGCGCTCTTCTGACGCAGGACGCTGGCAAGCGGTGAAATAAAACCGTAGGCCAGCAGAATACCGAGGAATGTACCGACCATCGCATGGGCAATCAGTGAGCCCAGTTCTGCAGCCGGTCGATCCGCTGACGCGAGGGCGTGTACAACCCCCATCACCGCCGCAACGATACCAAACGCCGGCAGTGAATCCCCCATCAGTGCCAGGCTATTGGCCGGGACTTCAGATTCACTTTCGTGCGTTTCAATCTCTTCGTCCATCAGCGCTTCGATCTCGAAGGTATTCATGTTGCCGCTGATGATCAGGCGCAGGTAATCGACGATGAATTCCAGCATCACCGAGTCGGCCAGAATACGGGGATAGCTGGCAAAAATTTCGCTCTCTTTCGGGTTCTCAATGTCTCGTTCAAGCGAGAACATCCCCTGCTGGCGAGACTTAGCCATCAGGCGATAGAGCAGTGCCAGCAGATCCATATACATCGCTTTGGTGTATTTCGAACGACGAAACAGTAACGGCAGCGCTTTCAGTGTCCCCTTGATGGCTTTACCGTTGTTACCCACGATAAATGCCCCTATTCCCGCGCCACCGATGATGACAAATTCAGCCGGTTGATAGAGTGCCCCCAGGTTTCCACCAGTCATCATGTAACCGCCGAAAACTGTACCAATAACCACCAGGTAACCTAATAAGATAAGCACGACATCATCCTTCTGCTGTTGACTATGACAGGATGCGCAGTCGGGGCGTTAACGCGTTGGCGAGGCAAAAAAAAGCAGCGGTAATGACTTACCGCTGCTGGAGTGTTTCGTCCACACCGTATCGGTTAAACAGCCTGTTCGATCTGTTCATCCAGCAGTTGTGGAATAATATCGGCAGCATCCTGGGAAAGTTTACGTCTTTTTACCGCACGGGAAGGCGGCTGGCATAAACTGCAGGCAAAACTGCCCGCAGGTTGGTGAGCGTGGGTAATGAAATTACCACCACAGCAGTTACAGCTTGATAACTGAAGCAAGCCGCTTTCGACAAAACGCACCAGCGTCCACGCGCGAGTCAACGCCAACAGCGGCCCATCTTCACCCTGCGGACACTGTTCCAGGTACAGTCGATACGCCTTAATGACGGCATCAACACCGCTACACAGGCCCGTTTTAAGTAAGAACTGCCAGGCATTACAGAACATGGAAGCATGTATATTTTGCTCCCAGGTCATAAACCAGTCAGTGGAAAACGGCAGCATGCCTTTTGGCGGGGGACTGCCGCGAAGTTCTTTGTACAGCTTGATGAGGCGACCGCGGCTTAACTGCGTTTCGCTTTCCAGCATTTGCAAACGGGCACCCAGTGTGATCAATTCCATCGCTAACTGGATATCACGAGCTTCCTGAACAATGCTTTTTTCACTCATCATCAGGCCCTTTTCTTACGCGCGGTTTCATCAGCCTGATTGACATCACTTAACAGACGCGTGGACAGCATGATACCGGTGTGAATTTGCTGGAGATCGTCTACTCTGGAATCCTGAGTCAGACGCGTAATGGTTTGATGACTGTCGAAACGGAAATGACACACAAGCTGATTCGTTTCTGCCAGTTTTACCATTTGCGGAAGGGTCAGCGCCCCCAGAGAGGTCGCCATTTCCTCATTGATTCCGAGACGAAACATGGCGGACGCTTTGTCCTGAACGATTAGACGCTGTGCAAGGAGTAAATATGACAAATTGATGTCATAAATGTGTTTCAGCAACTCGGATGTATGCATTATTCCCATCCAGAATAACCAACTTTTATTTTTATGCGGAAAAACCGCACCCCGTGATGTCGCCGGGAATTCCCGGTAAAAAAATCAAATAGGTCAAACACATACCTTCGACTCAGGCGCTTAAAACATCAATGCGCGCGTCACGCTGGCATCTTGCCTGGTTGTAACGCGAGCACATGAATTCTTACAAATGCCTAAGATTTTTCCTAATTCGACGCAACTGTACTCGTCACACCCGAGACATACAACAAATCCACGCTGCGAATTTGGAAAATATGTGATGCACTTCACATAAATTAACTTAATCGTTAACATAAATCCATCAGTTGGGCTTTTATTTTGCTGGGAAATTAATCAGCAAAACGCCATTTTATTCTCACGGGTATTAAATCAAGCGTCAGGGGCAGCGAAAGATTTTACGCAACCAGCGTTAATATCACGTAAGTAAAATAATTGAAATGCATTTATCCGCCTGCGCAAGCAAAATTATTTTTATGCTTGTGAAACAACATGTTATGTGTTACTTATTTTTTATGAATACGCAGAGTTTATGATTAGATTGCGATTAATCACGAACATGAATTTGTTAAACCAAATTTTGATTGACTCGCTGATTTAATTTAAGTCAATCGATTTGGTTAACTTTTTTAGTTATTCCTGAGTTACACCTATAAGGAATATTAATGAATAATTATGATAGCGTTCACATTATTGTCATATAGAGGCATTGCAGTTGTAAGCAAATCGGAGTAATGCTGAAGAACCACCTCATATTCTTGCAATAAGGAGCGAGTTATGAGCTACACCCACATTCTTGTCGCCGTGGCAGTCACCCCGGAAAGCCAACAACTCCTGGCGAAAGCCGTCTCCATTGCCCGTCCCGTCAACGCACGAATCAGCCTCATCACCCTCGCCTCCGACCCCGAGTTATACAATCAATTTGCCGCCCCCATGCTGGAGGATTTACGCGCGGTAATGCATGAGGAGACCACTGATTTTCTTGAAAAACTGGGGAAAGAGGCGGGCTATCCGATCGCGCAGACGTTCATTACCTACGGCGAGTTAAGCGAGCATATTCTGGACGTGTGCCGCAAACACGACGTGGATCTGGTCATCTGTGGCAACCACAACCATAGCTTCTTTTCGCGAGCCTCCTGCTCGGCGAAAAGTGTGGTGAGTTCAAGCCTGGTGGATGTCCTGCTGGTCCCGCTTGAAGGAGATTGATCCCCAAAAACCTCGCTCAGGCAAGCTTTGGAAACGTCGCGACTTTCCGTTGCTGAAGAGTTTCAGCGCTGCGCGGGGTGATCGTCTTTAGATCGCAGATAAACTGCTCCTGCCAGTGGTTGATGTCGTTTTTGACAATCACTTCCAGCATCTCAGCATGCCGCGAAATACGCTCGGAAAGCGGCATTGTGAGTGCACGATCCAGCGCCGCCGCGACTTCATCGCGATCGTAAGGATTAACGATCAGCGCTGAGGTCAGCTCATTTGCCGCACCGGCGAACTGAGACAACACCAGAACGCCTGGATTGGCGGGATCCTGGGCAGCAACGAATTCCTTCGCCACCAGATTCATACCATCTCGCAGCGGCGTGACCAGCCCTACATCTGAATAGCGAAACACTTTCATCAGTAATTTGCGGTCGAAATGTTGGTTGAGATAGAACAGTGGCGTCCAGCCTAGTTGCCCGTATTTACCGTTAATGCGCCCGGCTTCTGTCTCAAGCTGGTGACGGATATCCTGATACGCCTGCACATCGCCACGTGAAGTGGGCGCAATCTGCGTATAACGGATTTTTCCGTGATGCTGAGGGTATTTCTCCAGCAACGCCTCGTAGGCCTGAAAACGCTCTGGCAACCCTTTTGAGTAATCCAGTCGCTCAACGGAAAAGATATTCTTTAGATTCTTCAACTCCGCTTTCAGCTGCGCCAGTTTTGGCGGCAGTGGACCAGAAGCCTGCTGGGCAATCTCCTGCGGCTCGATTCCGATGGGATACACCTCGGTGCTGAACGATTTTCCCCAGGCCGTGTGGCTGTGCGTATCGTGAGTCGTGACTCTCGTCAGGCTGGAGAGACAGTCAAGGAAGGCCAGCCTGTCGTTTTCCGTCTGGAATCCCAGCAGGTCAAAATCGCATAACTGCTCAAGCAACTC
Source organism: Citrobacter amalonaticus (assembly GCF_018323885.1). Classification (NCBI taxonomy): domain Bacteria; kingdom Pseudomonadati; phylum Pseudomonadota; class Gammaproteobacteria; order Enterobacterales; family Enterobacteriaceae; genus Citrobacter; species Citrobacter amalonaticus. Next base: position 2,757,862 of record NZ_AP024585.1, read on the forward strand.
TTCCGATGACGGCAACGCGTTAAAGATTTCCGGCGTTGGGAAAGGAATGTGTAAGAAGAAACCAATACGATTATTCACGCCACGTTTACGCAGTTCGCTGGCGAACGGCAAAAGGTGATAATCATGAATCCAGAGGATGTCATCTTTTTTCAGTAACGGCAGCAGCTTATCTGCCAGCAGCGCGTTCACCCGCAGATAGCCTTCCCAGGCGGTGCGCTGAAAATTCACCAGATCTAAACGGTAGTGAAAGGCGGGCCACAACACGGCATTAGAGAACTGGTTGTAATACTCCTCGTGGTCTTTTTCGCTCAGGTTAAACGACGCCCAGGTGATATTGCCCCGGGTGACCTTTTTTAATGGCTGATCCTCGTTACCCAGCTCGCCACTCCAACCGAACCACAGTCCCCCCGCCGCTTTCAGCGCGCCCAGCACACCAACGGCCAGGCCGCCTGCACTGGTTTTGTTATCGGGGGGCGCAATTCGATTAGATACTACGACTAAACGACTCATGGCCATCTCTCCTGTCATTCATGGTTGTTTCTTGTTGTGCAGTGTAAACAGACTCCAGCCAGCGCCAGACGTCTGGCACCCCGGCTAATCGCCATTGCGCCTGCGTCTCCCCCTCTCCCACCTTCACTGAAATACCACCCGCCTCGTTCACCACGCGAAACCCGGTCTCATCGGTCAGATCGTCACCCAGAAAAACAGGGACCCGCCCGGCAAACGGCGCTTCACGCATAAACGCGGCTATCGCTTCACCTTTATTGGTGCCTTTCGGCTTAATTTCGACAACGCACTTCCCTTGCTGGAGCGCAAGCTGCGGCCAGGTTTGCGTAATACGCAGCGCCAGCGCCTGCAGCGCAGCTTCATGTTCTGGCGCCTGTCGATAGTGCAGCGCAAACGCCATCCCTTTGGTTTCCATCTCCGTCCCCGGCAGTTTCGCCAGCGCCGTATGTAACTGCACGCTAATATCGCGTTCTATTGCCGAAGGGAGATGCACAATATGCATTTTCCCATTGATGTCACGGCGTTCAGCCCCATGCACCCCTGCCAGCGGAAAGCGCCAGGGGTGAGCCAACGCGTCAAGTTCAACCATTGAGCGCCCTGAAATCAATGCCAAAGCCCCTGCGTTGCGTTCTGCAAGGTGGTGGAGCATCTGAAGGATCGTGGGAGGAATCACCACCTGGTCTGGATGCGGCTTTAACTCCGCAAGGGTTCCATCGAGATCAAAAAAATAAGCATAGTGCACGGACTGTTCAGGGGTTACGGTTAACGGTTCTGCCACCCGGTACTCCTCCTTATTGTTATATCTGAGCCGCGCGAATCGCGCCTCATAAGCAACCGTAAGTATAGACAGTGTGACGATGCTCGCCATTTGCAAAGACAATTGCCAGCCGGGTGTAGCGGCTGGCAAAGGAGAGGAACTAGACTAAAAAGTTAAACTTTTTTATCAGACCGTACGCTTGGCTTTTTGTTTGTAACGGTCGAAGATCACTGCTGCCAGCAGGATCAAGCCGCGTACGACGTACTGGGCGAAGGGCGAAATGTTCAGCAGGTTCATCGCATTCTCCACGGTCCCCAGGATCAGGACACCCGCCACCACATATGAGATTTTTCCGATGCCGCCCTTCAGGGAAACGCCGCCTAACACGCAGGCGGAGATGACGATCAGTTCATAGCCAATGGAGGTCATCGGCTGTCCACTTGTCATACGCGAGGCGAGGATAATCCCGGCCGCCGCAGAGACCAGACCGGAGAGCACGAAAATAATGATTTTGGTACGCACCACCGGCACCCCGGCCAGACGCGCCGCCTCTTCGTTGCCCCCAATCGCCAGCGTGTTGCGCCCGAAGGTGGTTTTGTTCAACAACAAGCCAAAGATAATCAGGCAGCCTACCGTGAGCCAGATCGGCGCCGGTAAGCCGAACCAGTTGGCGTAGCCGAGGGTAAAGAAGCGCTCGTCTTCAATCCCCACCGCTTTACCGTCGGAAATGATGTATGCCAGACCACGGACGATTTGCATCGTTGCCAGCGTGGTGATCAGCGCGTTGATCTTGAGTTGTGCAATCACGAAGCCGTTAACCAGCCCGCACAGCACCCCCAGCAACAGACCCGCCCCCACGCCAATCCACAGGCTTTCGGTCATGTTGATGACCACCGCCGTGGTCACCCCGGCACAGGCAATCACCGACGCCACGGACAGGTCAAAATCTCCTGATGCCAGGCAGAACAACATGCCGCAGGCCACCATGCCCGACATGGAGATCGCCAGCCCCAGCCCTTTCATGTTGATGAATGTTGCGAAGTTCGGCACAAAAATAGCGCAGGCGAGGAACAGGACGGCGAAGACCACCAGCATGCCATACTGGTCCCAGATACGTCCCAGGCTAAAGGGTGATGGCGACTTTGGTGCGCCCGATCCGGAAGTTGTTACGGAAGACATCATTCTCTCCTTTCTCAGGCGACAGCCTGGCTAACTTTAGGCATCGCAAGGCTTAGCGCCTGGCGCTCATCCGCCTGTTCGTGAAGTAATTCCCCGGCGATCTCTCCTTCCCGCATCACCACAATGCGGTCAGCCACGCCGAGGACTTCCGGCAGGTCACTGGAGGCGAACAGCACGGCAACGCCGCGTGCGGCCAGGGCATAAATAACGTTATAAATTTCGTGCTTCGCGCCAACATCAATGCCGCGTGTCGGTTCGTCGAGCAAAATCACTTTCATCTCTTCCGATAGCCAGCGACCGAGAATCGCCTTTTGCTGGTTACCACCGGAGAGATTCATAATTAACTGTTCGGCACTGGGGGTTTTGATATTCAGCGAGCGAATGTGTTGGTCAGCATTGGTTTCTTCCCATCCGTTGTTGATCACACATCCCCCCAGCACATGCTTACGCCGGGCGCTGATGTTGATGTTGTCACGTACCGAATGCACCGGGATGATCCCCTCCGCTTTCCGGTCTTCCGGGCACAGCATCATGCCTGCCGCGATAGCATTCGCCGGCTTGCGGATATCAATCGGTTTTTCGTCGATGTACACCTGCCCTTCGCTGATACGGGTGCCGCCAAATAAGCCTTTCATTAACTCACTGCGGCCCGCGCCTACCAGCCCAAACAGCCCAACGATTTCGCCGCTGCGTACCGTAAGGCTGATGGGTGTGCGTACGCCCTGCGCTTTTACGGCATGCAAGCGCAGGCGTTCTGCGCCATAGGGACGTGGCTGCCAGCCGTAAATATCGCCCAGATCGCGCCCAACCATCGCCTGCACCAGCGCATCGTGGTTGACCTGCTGCATGTCGGTAAAGGTTTTCACGTAACGGCCATCTTTAAACACGGTAATCGCATCACTGAGCGCGAAAATCTCTTCCATGCGGTGCGAAACATACAGAATGACGCGCCCTTCTTTACGCAGTTCGCGTATCACCCGGAACAGGTTTTCGATCTCCCTTGCAGAGAGCGAACTGGTCGGTTCATCGAAGGCAATAATCTTGGCGTTGCGCGCCAGTGCTTTGGCAATTTCCACCATCTGCCACTGGCCGATGGAGAGATATTTCAGAGGGGTCGCAGGATCGATATCCATCCCCAGATGTTTAAGTTGTAAACCCGCTTCATAATTAAGCAGAGTGCGGTTCACAATGCCGCCTTTGTGTGGCAGTTGCCCGAGATAGATATTCTCGGCAACGGTCATCTCCGGCACGAGATGTAATTCCTGGTAAATAATGGCAACGCCGGCATTCAGCGCGGCGGTGGTATCCGCGAAGCGCATTTCCTGCTCGCGAATCGCCAAAGAGCCCGTGGTTGGCGCATAGTTACCGCTGAGAATTTTTAAAAGCGTTGATTTCCCGGCGCCATTTTCACCCATCAGCGCATGCACCTGACCGGCGTAACAGTCAAAACTGATATCCGTAAGCGCTTTAACGCCGGGGAAGGTTTTACCAATGCCGCGAAATGAGAGATACGGGGTAGACTGTTGCATAACGTCTCCGTGAGTCAGTATCGTTCTAACCGGTTGCCGGATGGCGACATGAGCGATGCCATCCGGCTTTTCATTTGCTGTCGTCTTACTTACCGCCTAACCCTTTTTTCGCCAGCTCTTCTTTGAAGTTGTCACGGGTGATCAGCACCACGTCAGTCACTTCGGTGAATGCCGGTGGTTCTGCGCCTTTAGTCACCCAGTTGTAGAGCATTTCGCTGGATTTATAACCGTGAACGTCCGGGCTTGGCAGCAGTGAGCCATAGAAGCCGGTCGCCTGCCCTTTCGACAGTTCGCTCACTGCGTCAACGCCATTGATACCAATGCCGATCACGTCCGCCGCCTTAAAGCCCTGGCCTTCAGTGGCGCGCACGCCGCCGAGTACCGTGTTATCGTTCATGCCGACAATCAACCAGTGTTTAACTTCAGGGTGCTGAACCAGCATGGAGTTGGCGGCATCAAATGCGCCGGGGATATCGTTAGATTTGGTAGGAACCTGGTAGATCTGTTTTTCCGGGAAACCGGCGGCTTTCAGCGCTTCCATCGAGCCGCCGGTACGACGACGTGCGGTATCCAGTTCGTTGGCCGTAATCGCCATAACCGCGGTGTCTTTGACGTCCCAACCCCGTTTCTGCATCTCTTTATACAGTTCCTGGCCCTGACGTTCGCCGATTTTGGTTGCCGCCATCATCACCAACGGGACGGTATCCATCGGTTTGCCTTTGGCATTGACGAACTGATCGTCCACGGCGATCACTTTCATGTCGTAGCCGCGCGCCTTCGCGACAATAGCGGAACCCAGTTTTGGATCCGGGGTACAAATAACAAACCCCTTCGCCCCGCTCGCCGCCAGGCTGTCGATCGCATTCAGCGTCTTCTCGCCGTCCGGCACCGCAATTTTAATCACTTCAAAGCCCAAATCTTTCCCGGCTTTATCGGCAAATTTCCACTCCGTCTGGAACCAGGGTTCTTCCGGTTGTTTCACCAGAAAACCCAGTTTCATCGATTCTGCCATAGCGGATTGTGACATAACGGCAGCCAGACCGATGGCTGCCAGCGCTTTAGTGAATTTGTGCATGGTTAACTCCAGCTTTAGCGTCATTTTATGTAGGGTAATATTCAACGACTTTATGTAATTCAGACGAAAAACAAGGCATTACCAAAAGAACTCAAGATAAGTGCCAGTGCTGGAATAGTTGTAGCGGGAAATTGATTCTCCATAGGAGAGCGGCATCACACCGCAGAATTACAGTAATTGCGTACATAAATTCAGCGGAAAATGACATAAGAAATGGGGTAATTGTCAGACAAATAAAAAGTGACGTAGCACATTAATCCATAAGGTCAGCTCACAAATCCTTGTACCCGAATACCCCTGTATTCGGGTACAAACGAATTACCACGGATAATAGATATGTTCAGCATGTTCACGAACGGGTTGGTCATCGCCTAACAAACGGGCTGACAGCGTCAGGGCAAAATCAAAAATATGGCCTAATCCTTTACCACTCAGGAGATGCCCATCCTCCACAACCGGCGCATCAACATAAACGCCATCAGTCACCGTTTTATAGAGATCGCCTGAGCAGACATAACGACGCCCCTTCAGTAAGCCGTTGCCGCCTAATACACGAGCGGCCGCTGAACAAATGGGACAAATTAATTTTCCGGCGGCATCATGGCGCGAGACAAACTCAATAACCTGTGGATTCGCCGCCAGGTTTACGCTCCCTTGTGGGCCGCCCGGCAGCACCACCGCGTCATACAGGCGCTCCTGCTGCCCCGCCAGCGTGTAATCGGTGACCATTGGGACATTGTGGTAGCTCACGACGGCGCGAGATTCCGCGCAGGCCAGGGTATCGACGTCAATATTCAGACGACGCAAGATATCAATAGTAACGATCGCTTCCGCTTCCTCGAAACCCGATGCCAGCAAGACGGCCACTCTTTTCATTCAACTTTCCTCATTTATTACAGGCTGATAACACCGAAAATGACGAATTAATCATTCGGTTATAATTGAACAAGATGTCGCTGCCCTGATTTTTTAGTAAGAGACAAACTGGCATTATTTCTGCCATAACGGTTTCACAGGATTATTATCGCGGCAGGGACGGTAAAGATTATCAATATTCTGATATTACCACGCCAAACTATCCACTTTTGTGACTTAAAACATCATTTCAAAATCATAAATCCATTCAAGTTTCAACAAAATCAATCAGATATATAATTTCACATTATGTTTACCAAATACAGGGTGATGTATTAACTTCAGTAATGTGTAAAAAATCATAAACAATACCACTTAAGGATTTTCTTATTCCGTTGATGCAGGTATGCTTATTTTCGATTCGCGATGGAATTGACTCTTCGATCACATAATGGACTGGCAGAATGGACGTATTCTGCTAACAGTAAGTTGTGCAGATTAGCGCTGCACATCCCTTCTATCAGGAAATAAGGATATTGATATGGCTGCAGTTGGAATGGTAAACAAACTCAATAATCAAATGAATCTTGAGTTTTATGCTTCCAATCTCTACCTCCATCTGAGTGAGTGGTGTTCTGAACACCGTCTGATGGGTACTGCGACTTTCTTACGTACTCAAGCCCAGAGTAATGTCACCCAAATGATGCGCGTCTTTAACTTCATGAAAAATGCCGGGGCGAATCCGGTCGTTAAGGCCATTGATGTACCAGGCGAAGACTTACATTCGCTGGAAGAACTGTTTCAGAAAACAATGGAAGATTATGAGCAGCGCGCCAGCACGCTTTCGCAGCTCACCAACGAAGCGGAAGCCCTGAACGATGCGCCTACCCTGAATTTTCTCCACGCTCTGGAAAAAGAACAGCAGCAAGATGGGCTGTTGTTACAAACGATTCTTGAGGAAGTGCGTAGCGCCAAACGCGCGGGACTGTGCCCGGAGCAGACCGATCAGCACGTGCTCAACGTCGTCAATTATCAACAGCATTAATTGACCACGCTATTGGCCTGCATTTCACTCCCCGGCAGGCCAATTCGCAAAGCCTTTTCAGCCTGATGCCTCCACTTTGGGAGGCATTGCAAAAAGTATTTCTATAATATAAAACAACGGCTTATTTTAGTGCGCTTCGCCCTGCGGCGTGAATTTCAGTTCAATCAGTGCGATCGCTTTCTGGATAGCGCGCCGCGTGACGGGATCGGCAGCTGCGGGATGCGTTGAAAAATCAATGTTTTTCAGCTGGCTGGTCATTTTTTCGCGAACTTCAACGGGAGCAATCACGTCGAGAACATCGAGAATTTGTTTGATGACGAGCTGGCAGGCGACAACGTCAGAGACCAGTTCCTGATCGGCATTCAGCGGTTGGGACATAGCAGGCGTTCCTGTTAGTGATGAAAGACCGTCATAGTACCGATTCAGAGGCCGAAACGATAGCCACACCTGACGCCGCGGACGACGGGTATAAAAAAACCTGCCGAAGCAGGTTTTTTATCAGCGGAACATATCGCCCGGCGGTACGTCTTTAAACGTTTTGCAATAATTTTCAAACATGCTTTTCAGGATTTTGCGCAGTTTCATGCCATGACTCCAACTATTTTGTTATGCAGGTGTTATCGTCTATGCGCATATAGTATGACCGTCATCACAAAAATCAACTACTTCGTGATTTTCATCACGTTTTATACTTAACATATTCTTTGCATTTGCGACTCTTTCACCGATAAATCAATTACCTACAGCAATATCAGTTCTGGTGAATTTTTATCGTTTTTTTTGAATGGCAAGTGCACGATGCAAGAAGCTCGAACCACAGAAAGCAAACGAAGAATCTCTTCTGCCACCCAGATCACCTTCAGCACGCCTGTCTGGCTTATTTTGCTGGTGCTGTACCTCGGGATTCAGTTTAGCGGCATCAGCTTTCGTCTGGTTTTTGTGGTCATCGCGCTTATCTGCCTGACTGGCATGGTGGAGACGTTACGACTGGTGAAAGAGGCGGGCAGCGCGGTGTCTGCCAGGAAGTAAAGTGGAAAGCCGGATGCGCATTACGCCCGCCGGCTTGTCAGCAAAAATTAGCCGAGGATTTCGCGAACGAACGCTTCAATCTCTTTGCTCTGGCCATTTTCAAAGAAGCATTGCTGGAAACGCTGCCCAGAAACTGCCGTCTTCACCAGTTCCGGATCGATTGCACGCAGCGTATCAAGATAGTTGTCTTTAACGACCGCCGCTTTGACCTGGTTAAGGATCCCGGCGTTACGCACCTGCGGTTCTTTACGCTCTGGCGGGTAACCTTCGCCATTGCGCCCCGTAAAGGCTTTCTCGAAGATAAAGCGCACGTTCAGTTCAGCACCCCAGCCAAACCCTTTCGCAAACGGCAGAGACAGCGCATTACCGTTGTTAATCTGCGCGAACAGGAAGGCATCCGCCGGATCAATGCAGTAGCCACACACCACGCCCGGATGAATATTCAGTGACATCAACGCGCCCTGGCCTGTACCACAGCCGGTCACCACAAAATCAACCGCTTTTGAATTCAGCAGAATGCTCGCCATGATGCCAAGGTGGATATAGGTCAGGTGGTGGTCATTCTCGTCGCTCATCCCGACGTTGAATACCGGAAAACCCTTTTCATCCGCCACCGCTTTGAGCTCGCGGTGAATGATGGCGTTTTTACCCGCCTGGCTGTTTTCCATCATCAGTGCAATTTTCATTCTGTCTTCTCCTGAATGCGATGCGGGAAGTCCCGCCTTGAGTCATCACGATACCGCACAGTACTACTTAGCAAACATACTTTCAAATTTTATGAAAGATGCTTTTAAAAATGAGGGGTAGCTTCACATTTTCTTCAGGTGACCGCAAAATGACCGTCGTCGTGTGAATTAGTCGTTGCTGATCTATAAGTTATTCAGGCCATTGAAACGCTGATGTGTGAATTAGGATAGCGTATCACCGAACATTCAGAGCGATACCATGAAGACTCTTTTTATTGCCCTCTCACTGATACTCCTGACGGGATGCGCGATCAACAGACAGGCGCAGGTAAGTGATGCCAGCGCGACAACCGGCGTTGTGCGATTGACTTATGATCAGGCGATGCTGCAAAACGCCTATACCGACGATTATATCGCCCAGGGCACCGCCACACGCGCGTGTCAGCAACTAGGCTATGCCAGCGCCCAGCCATTCGGTCAACCCGTCAGCACCTGCAGTGTTTATGCTGGCTCCCTGTGTATGAACACGAAAATTACACTCTCCTGGCAATGTCAGGGCATCGCCATTTCGCAAGCAGCACCTCATTATTATTAATTTACGGGCCAGTATTAACTGGCCTGATTTATCCCGCGCTAATTATTTTATAGCGCAAATGCGTTTTATTCCCATTCGTATTTTTAATAATTAAATTTATTATTTTACCTTTTGCAAATATTTAAATAACAAATTATAGTGACGCCACATCAACATATTTATGAATTTTGTGGAGCGAAGTCATGCTGAAAACAGAAATGATCGACAAACTGAATGAGCAAATGAACCTGGAATTATATTCCTCCCTGCTCTATCAGCAGATGAGCGCCTGGTGTAGCTACCACAGCTTTGAAGGTGCCGCCGCGTTCCTGCGTCGCCACGCGCAGGAAGAGATGACGCACATGCAGCGTCTGTTTGACTATCTGACCGATACCGGCAGCCTGCCGCGCATTAATACCGTCTCATCGCCTTTTGCTGAATATGCATCGCTGGATGAGTTATTCCGTGTGACTTACGAACACGAACAGTTGATCACCCAGAAAATTAACGAGCTGGCGCATGCCGCAATGACCAGTCAGGATTATCCGACCTTTAATTTCCTGCAATGGTATGTTGCCGAACAGCATGAAGAAGAGAAATTGTTTAAATCGGTGATTGATAAATTAACGCTGGCAGGAAAAAGCGGCGAAGGTTTGTATTTTATCGATAAAGAACTGTCGACGCTCGATACCGCAAATTAATCATAAAACGGTGAGGAAATTCCTCACCGTTTTCTTAATGACGGCATATCTTGCTTTCGTGCGTAGAGAAACCGCCATCCTGAGCGATAAATTTCCCTTTCGCCGCCAGAAACGCCACCAGTTCTCCCGCCGTCATGTCCGACGCTGAGCAAGTATGAAAACGCGCCGCTTCGCCAAACCGCGCCTTAATCGCAGCTTCGAGGCTAGCCGTAGAATAGTTCTCGCCTGACTCAATCATCATATTCAACACTTCGTGACCGTGAACAGAATCCATCATTCCTCCTCAATAAAGTGCGTAGCCTACGGCGAAACGGCATCCGCTGCTTTGCGCCAACGCAGGTTGCGCTCATTTAGGGCGTAAATATTCTTATACAGTCGATGTAACGGTCATTTGACGAAAATAGCGTTTTGCCTTACCCTGCGCCGCAGATCTAACCGTTGTTTTTCTCTGGGACAGTGTAAAGCGTGAAGAATAGAACTCTGGGAAGTGTTTTCATCGTGGCAGGCACCACGATTGGCGCAGGGATGCTGGCGATGCCTTTGGCGGCCGCCGGGGTCGGTTTTGGCGTCACTTTAGCGTTATTGATTGGGTTGTGGGCATTGATGTGCTACACCGCGCTGTTGCTGCTTGAAGTGTATCAGCACGTCCCGGCTGACACCGGTTTAGGGACGCTGGCTAAGCGCTATCTGGGACGCTATGGTCAGTGGATAACCGGCTTCAGTATGATGTTCCTGATGTATGCGCTGACCGCTGCCTATATCAGCGGCGCGGGTGAGTTACTCGCCTCCAGTATCAGCGACTGGACCGGAAGCGAAATGTCCCCCACCGCTGGCGTATTACTGTTCACCTTTGTTGCCGGTGGCGTCGTCTGCGTGGGCACCTCGCTGGTCGATTTGTTTAACCGCTTTCTCTTTAGCGCCAAGATTATTTTCCTGGTCGTGATGCTGGCGCTGCTGATGCCGCACATTCATAAAGTCAATCTTCTGACCCTGCCGCTTGAGCAGGGGCTGGCGCTTTCGGCTATCCCGGTCATTTTCACCTCTTTCGGCTTTCACGGCAGCGTCCCCAGCATCGTGAGTTACATGGAAGGCAACATCCGCAAACTGCGGTGGGTATTTATTATCGGCAGCGCGATTCCGTTAGTGGCCTATATTTTCTGGCAACTGGCGACGCTCGGTAGCATCAACTCCACAACGTTTATGGGACTGCTGGCAAATCATGCCGGGTTGAATGGTTTGTTGCAGGCGTTACGGGAGGTCGTTGCCTCGCCGCACGTTGAGCTGGCGGTGCACCTTTTTGCTGACTTAGCGCTGGCAACCTCTTTCCTCGGCGTCGCACTGGGGCTGTTCGATTATCTGGCCGATCTGTTTCAGCGCCGCAATACAGCCGCTGGCCGGTTGCAAACGGGTGCAATCACCTTTCTGCCACCGCTGGCTTTCGCCCTCTTCTATCCACGTGGTTTTGTGATGGCACTGGGCTACGCCGGCGTCGCGCTGGCAGTGCTGGCGCTGATCATCCCTTCACTGCTGGCATGGCAGAGTCGTAAACAGAATCCGCAGGCGGGCTATCGCGTACTGGGCGGACGCCCCGCGCTGGCACTGGTGTTTACCTGTGGCATTGTGGTGATCGGCGTACAATTTCTGATTGCCGCCGGACTGCTGCCCGAAGTGGGATAAAGAAAAGGGGCGTCAGCCCCTTTCTTTTCAGTGCAGACAGCACTGCTTGTATTTTTTACCGCTTCCACACGGGCATGGATCGTTGCGGCCGACTTTCACTTCCGCTTTCACTGGCACCTGCACTGGCGTTTCCTGCGGGTGCGCCATCCAGTATGCATGGAGATCCAACGCTGCCAGGCGGATCGCCTCAACGCTTTCTTCAAACGCTTCCGGGGTGAGTTTCTCAACCACCTCGAAATTCTCTTCTGTACCGTGCAACGCAATGGCGTCAAGAGCGGGTTTCAGTGTATCCGGTAGCGCGGACCAGTCGGAAAGCGCAACGCCGCGCATGTAGCCGAAGCACCACTCTTCCACGATGGTAATCTCACGACCTTCAATTTCGCGCAGACCAAACAGCGGTTCAAACTGTTCCGGGAAATCATTCAACCGGTCAGCGGTGTCCGCCATATGCTGGAAAGCGAGATTCATAAAACGCGTCATCTCTTTTTCAGAGGACCAGCGCGGCACATATTGCGCCCCACCCCATACGGCAACCAGCCACTGCTCTGGCTCAATTTCACGTGGTGAACTGAGTACAGCCGTCAGCAGTCCATCCAGTTCTGCCACGTCAAGAATGGCATGTTCGGTGTTGTACTTGGTCAGCACATCATCCAGCCACTCCAGTTCACTTTCGTTCAACGGTCCCGTTTTCATCATACTTGTCCTCGGTAAACACTCTCGCCAGCGGCTATCTTACATGGCGAACGAGGAAACGGATACTGATTGCCGCGTGGGACACCTCACATGGGCATCCATTCTCCTCATCATTTCTTTCTGCAAAACAGATACGGCACATTGGCGTTTGAAAAGACATACGCAGATTGATACTCATCCACGGTCAGGGTCAATTCACCACCTTTCTTCAAAAAGAATGGAGATAATATCTTTTCGAGTTTTTCATCCGTCACGGTATCGGAAAAGGTTTTGACAATGCGTACTGTATGTAAAATCCGCGTTCTGAACTGCTGGGTATAGTTAAAATAGACCAGCCGATTGACATTAATCTTTGTCTCGCCATCCACTTTACCCGTAATGACGGCCAGCCCTTCTCGCTTGTGCATCTGATAGGAAACCACGCCAACGAAACGGGCATCACCAACATTCCAGTCAGCATCACCAATACAATCCAGGTATGACGGTTTGAATAGCAGATATAACAGGTAAACACCGGAAATCACCGATGTGCTGAACAACCAAATCAGGAGTAATACAACCGTATTTTTACTCATTGGAGTAAATTCCAGAAAAAATGAGATGAACAAAATGCCTCAGTGTCAGATCGAACATCTTTGTTGCACACAAAAGCCACAGCACGTCCGGTTTTGGCGTAGTCAGAGAGAAAGATATAATTGTTGTCCTGGCAAAAGTTCGGATATTTTTTTATCAGCGCAGCGTAATTATCAGTGACCGACTGCGTCACTTCATAATAGACATGGCAGCGATTATCATTTTTCTTATCCATGTGCAGGGCCACAAAATTCTGAAATGGCATTTTCAATCGATTCTGATACATAAACATGCAGTTTATTATCGTCACAATAAAGAAAAAGGATATTCCAATGCGTAGCCCGCGGGATTTGTTCGGTAGAATGCTTGCGGTGCATTCTTTTTCACTGGTTAGCGTTTTGATTGCTGAATTTTCAGAAATAGCAAGATTCTGAAGAGGAAACGGTTCAATCACAATATCTGATGATAATGTTAGTCCTTGACGGGAAATAGTTTTTACCATATGTCTTGGTAATCCTATCTCTTCCAGTGTCTTACGTAATGTTAAAATAGTCTGATAAAACGTATTGGGCAGGGTCACAACATCACGCGCTTTCCAGCCTTCGTTTACCAGTTCTTTTTGCGCGATGACCCTACCCTGATTCAAAATAAGATAAAGGAAACATGCCGTGGCGGGTTGCTGTAAATAAACAACCTCTCCAGTTGATTGATTTTTCAGGCTTCTGGTCTGCGGATTGAACTCTACTGTTCCATTAATTAAGTACAATATCATCGCCATGTCCTTTGGATAATACCCGTTATCCCCCTAAAATGGTTCTTCATCACCATGTCGTCCCCTGGACATGTTGCCCAATGGAATAATCGATAATTCTTAAAGCCTATGGCAAAAATGTGATACTGCGTTCACAGGAATATTTGGCTCTGAAGACGCACCAGTTGCGCATAACCTGAAGAAACAATGCAATATTCTTCATATTCATTTTCCGCAACGCTCTTAACTGACTATTGCTGATAGCTCCCTCGCTGAGCAGCATGTTTCGTGCAATGGCGCGCTTTCCGAGTCCCGCCAGATAATATTCAATGATTATCCGTTCCCTGTTCGACAATGATCGGGTATGCAGAGGGATCCGCTTATTCTGCTTTAGCTGATCCAGTACGTAAAAGTACTCCGTTAAAGGCGCATTTCGGGTCAATGAATAGCATCGTAGTTGTGTAAAATGCGTTAACGTATCCATTGTATCCGCACGCAGACATTCAATACTGTTTGTAATATAAACAGTACCACCTCCTGGATCAAAAACAACAATCTCAGGTGATTTATCAAGACCAGTAAAGAACAGTATTTGCTGCAGACCAGCAATAAAGTACTGATCATGTGAAAATATATGCATTATTCGTTAACTCCACTTGTAACAGCGATATTTCCAGGATTTGAAATTGCATGCTAAATTCATCTATTACAACATTATATTTTTACCGTTTCCACAGAGTCGATTCCTTTCGCCTGGCGATACACTCCTGAAAATTAATTGAAAAATTCAAACAAAACCACAATAAAGACAACTACCGTCTTTATGATATTGATTATTGCTGTAAATATCTTAAACTGTCATTTTAAATAGCCTTAAACGACCTTAAATGAAGAACATCAGACATCTCAAGTAAAAATCATGTTTGTAACCGTATGATTTACAATAAGATAAAACAAAAACATTAAACTGTCAGCACACAATAAAATCATATTAAAGGAATATTGATGAGTGATGCAGTCCTGAGATCACCCGTCTCATGCAATGACGCCGGGATAAGCAGCCTGAGTTTCTCACTGACCATAAGAAGTTTAAATACGTTACTCATTCTTTACACCGAATGTTACTTACTAAAAATAATGTTATTTTCTTACCTGGATCGAGAAGCCTCCCCTCTGGAGAAACGCATTAACCACGTCGGAGTATTTATAAAAAATGATAAAAAAATCTTTAAGGACATTTGACCTTTTTTATTTCTCACCTTTGAAAGATCCCTTTATCATGAGAATGTCTGAGGCTAGTATGGTGACAGAAACGACCCCATGTAAAACCAAAGGATAATGACTTACATTATGACGACGATTACAAGGCATGAAATAAATGAAGACTGGGCGCTTGCCGGAATGGTTGAGGCTGGCGGTTTTATCTTTGTGAGTTACTGTGTTGGTAATATCGGACAACCCATTGAGGCACAAATCAATGGCGCGTTTGATAATCTGAGTGAAAGGCTAAGCACTATCGGCCTGACGCTGCAGTCAGTCGTGAAAATTGATGCGCTGTTCCGCGACGTGTGGGATATTCCGGTGATGGAGAACGTCATGAAGCAGCGCTTTGATGGCCAATTTCCGGCCAGAAAATCCATTCAGACTGAATTTGCTCATCGCGGAGGCACATCAGGAATGTTGTTTCAACTTGACGCCATTGCTTGCCGATAATATCCCATCCTATTACAGAGCGTTCTTGCGGCGTAATGAATAAACTCACCGCAAGAGCAATTCTCAGGAATAACCTTCCCACAGACATAGTATGCCATAGACCTGACTCGCGCTACCCACGCTGGGTTAACAATAAATTCACCGCCAGACTCACAAAACCACATGAAAACAGGATCCGTAGTCCCGACAAAATCATCGGGTGGTTTAATACCTTCGTGCGCATAAAGGATGAAAAAACACCATACAACATGAACACGAGCAGCGTCATTAACATGAAGATCAGACTCAGTATTAACATATCGGTTGCCGGTGCGGTTGATGTGGTTTGAATGAATTGAGGAAGGAAGGCCAAAAAGAACAGTGACAACTTGGGATTTAACAGATTGATAAATATTGCGTGCAGGATCACTTTTACCCTTGACTGAGAAATGTCGCAATCATCCGGTTGTAATGTTGATTTCTCTTTTATGATATTCCACGCCATATATAACAGCCACACGACCCCGGCATATTTGATGACGGTAAACGCCATTTCACTGGAGTAGAAAATGGCGGCTAATCCCGTGATGGCGGCCAACATATGCGGAATAATCCCCAATGTACATCCCACGGCAGCCAGCAAACTCATCGCTGTCCCCCGCGACAGCCCCATCGCGATGGTGTAGATAGCACCGGTTCCCGGCGAAATAATCACAATCAAAGAGGTTAATAAGAATTCGATACTGATTAGCATGGCGTTATCTCTGGTAAACACAAAACAGGAGAGTCAGTGTTTATCAGGATACCCCTGCAGATCTTGTAGAAAATTGCAGATGGTTAATCCACCATCGCGGAACGATATTGCCCCGGCGTGATGCCTGTCTGTTTCTGAAATGCATGAGTCAGATGGCTTTGATCGGAAAAACCAGCCATTAATGCAACATCAACCGTTCTCTTGCCCTGTGCCAAGAGTTTTTTTGCCAGCCGAACTCTGGACTGTAAAAGATAAGCATGCGGCGTCATCCCCACCTCCCTGGAAAAACGGCGAATGAGCTGGAATCGGGAGATGTCACACAGACTGGCTAATCTTGTCAATGTCATGTTCTCCTCCGGGGCATCATCAATGAACTCTTTTACCCGTCGTACTGTCGGAGAAGGCAGAATACGCGGTGCGGCAGAAAGGGTGTGGTGCCGTCCAGCCTGCATAAGGCAACGCATGATCATCTCTTCAATCGCCATAGCATCAGGATCATCGGCAGCGAGCTGATGAAGAAACTGCCTAATCATCAGACCAAGAGTAGGATCGTTAGCCACAGGCTTCAGGGTTAAATCACCTGTGGGTATGTCGGTATTCCATTCTTTTATAAAGACGTCAGGATTGATATACAACATATGCCAGCCCCGCGGACCCGTAGCGGGGATCCCGTCGTGAATT
Organism: Citrobacter amalonaticus; assembly: GCF_018323885.1. Lineage (NCBI taxonomy): Bacteria > Pseudomonadati > Pseudomonadota > Gammaproteobacteria > Enterobacterales > Enterobacteriaceae > Citrobacter > Citrobacter amalonaticus. The sequence goes on from NZ_AP024585.1 coordinate 2,774,620, forward strand.
TCGCCGGGATTGACCATGATGATATCCCCTGGTACCGCATTTACATTGCCGATATTACTCCATGAGCGATGGCTTCCCTGGATGAAAACCCCAATGCCGAATTGATCATGAGAGTGACGAGGGAACGCGCGCGCTGAATATAACGACAGTATTTCAACATCAGGTATCACACGACGGTACTGCTTCACCTGATGAACGTCTTTTTTCATGGTCGTTTTCTCATGGTCATGGAGGGAGATAAACATCGATTCTCTCAAGATACCCTCTGAAACGAAGACAGACGACCCATCTTTTGTAATTAGCTGGAACAGACTCGACTCAGGCCCGAATAAAAAAGGAGCAGATTTTACCCTGCCCCTCACCCTTCTCATGGAATATCCAGTCCCATGCTTACCAGTTGTATTTCACACCCACCATGCCCTGGGCATTGCTGTAGTGGTCGCTCCCCACTTGCCCGGAGATATTTCCCCAGACCGTCAAGCGAGAGGAGAGTTGTCCTTCCACACCAATTTTCAGTTCTGCCAAATCTTTTACTCCCTGGACGTCATTTGGCATCTCACCCATGGTCACTCGCGGGCTGTGTGAGTTGTGGATCCAGTTCGCTTCAACAAATGGCTGGATGCCTGCCATCTTGTCCTCTTCGACGGTGGGTTTACGATTGACGTATGCTCTGACACCCAGACTGGTCATCAGATTACCAGTGCTATCCGCCTTCACCGGCGTGCCATTACGTTCCCGATGATCGTCCGCCTGCACATCCATCCAGACGATCTGAGCTTTGGGCTGGATCCAGTACGTCAATTGCTGACTTTCTGCAACCTTCAGGCTGTAACCCGCCTCAACCGCAGCCGTGATGCCTTTGGATTTATACGTTTCACTTGCCTGATACTGACCATTGACGGTGTTATCAAACCAGTTATAGAGCATCCAGGTGTCCACATAGCTTCCGGATTGATCAGGTTCGTTGGCATACCAGGTACCATACAGACCCACACTGTAACCGTCGACCGAACCACGGGAATGATGGTTATTTAACGCTGATGTGGTGCGGCTACGGCTGTTGGCATAACCCGCCATTAGCCCAAGATGCCAGCGGTCCAGACCATCTGAACTCCACTGCGCCAGATCGCCGCCAAGTTGCAGCACATAACTATTGCTCTGGGTTTTTAACTGTTCGCTATCGTCGTTAAAGCGCGTATGACTTCCCACGTTGCGTATCCACATGCTGGTAGTTTTACTCTCACCAGTTAGCGCATCGGTATACTGCGTTTCGCCAAGACGATCGTGAAGCCGCGAAATGAACAGGGTATTGGCAGCCAGGTTATTAGCCAGATAACTGCCAAATTCCGGGCGAATCTGTGAAGGACCACCAGGGTGAACCGGTGCCTGCGGGATTTCTGGCGAAGCTGGCACGCCCGGGTCAACGGGGTCACTCAGCCCCCCAGTGCTGCTTAAATACCAGTTGCTGCCGCGCCGGATCACATTGTAATCATACGCACCGGCAACAATGCGACTCTCTTTCTCGAAAGTCCCACTGGAGTTTCCTGCAACATTGACAATTTCAATCCCTTCGACCGTCTGCGCGCCCATGCCACCAATATTATTGATTGCCACCAACGTGTGGCCGGAGGTATTTCCCTCTACGATGAGTTTGTCCGTTGCGGAGTTATCCCCTCCGAGTACAGTGTTCATCATCAGGGTGCCACCGCCGGTATAATCGCCTTCCACAGTCAAAGACTTAAACGCGCCAGTATTGCCCGGCGCCAGCATATTCACTCGCCCGCCCGACAGCGACAGGTTAGTGACATGCGAATTGCCAGTCATGTTCCATACCGCGCCGTTAGTGATATTCATGTCTACGACACCCTGGCTGGTCGACGTTGTTGTTGCGGTATAACTGGCCGCGGTTAACCAGGAGTTGGCATTATTGAGGGTCATATTCAGCGTACCGCCGTTTGTCGCCCCAATATCGCCGTCAATCTGAACGGTTCCGGTTTCTGATGTGTTCACATCAATCAGGCTTCCATCGCCTGATGAGAACAGCGACCAGGTTATCGCAGGATTATCATTGATAAATAACCCTTTCTGAATGTCCGCTTTGCCTCCGGCAAGAACTTCAATCCCGGAAATATACTCCGCCTGAGAACCTGAAGTGGAAACCGTCAGGTCATCCTGAAATTCAGCATAAGTCGTTTCTTCGGGACTGCCATAAAGATAGACACCCCGAGTTGTATCCACGCCGTTTAATACGGAAATAGACGTTCTCCCTTTGAAGAGGGCCTGACTTTCCCACAGGTAGAGTCCCGTGTTGTAATATCCCCCGTTGCTCTGGAGTTTGAAATCCGCATTGGCGATTAATGATGAGGTATCCATCAGCGCGACGCCTCTAAGCCAGTGCCCATCTAACCATCCAAGATATTCGTGTTCATATTCACCACGCGTACCGAGTGGCGTCAGGTTTTCACCAATCAGGGTCGTGTCGCTGTTAAAGACAAAATCTGTCGAGTTAGCAGAAAGAATGTCCCCCCCAACATTGTCACCAAAAAGATTGTCTATATCTCCATGGACAATGGCTTCAATGAGCGTAGTGCCGGTGAAGGTGAAACGCGAGCGGGTGAGGTAATCGCTACTCACTCTGGATAAAATACCCTGGCTGCTTTTCAGATGGATGAAATTTGCTTCCAGATTCGCGCTGTTGACGACATTATTGGCCATCGGGTAATTAGCCGATCCTGCATCTCTCCCGACCATGATTGCAGATTCATTTGTATCAATCAGAATGTTATCCGCCCTGACGTTCACTGAACTGCCCCCGGCTATTAATATCCCGATGCGTCTGTCAATCGAGTAACTCCCCGGATCGCCATCAACATTGATGTAAAACAGCCCTCCGTCAAAATTCAACTCTCCCCCATAAAGACCAATACCATGGCGGTGCGTAGAAACCTCATCGGCCAGAGGCACGAGCACAGAGAGATTGATTTTATTTTCACCATCGCTCTCAAAATTTAGTACCCCTCCAGGCCCGGCGAAGAGGCCATAGATATCGGAATAGCTGTCTTTAACAACATTGCTGACAACAACATTGCCTCCGGTAAAGGTCATCGTTCCGCTAAGTGTTCCTCTTTTCCAGGCATAAACCGCAGAACTGTTATCAACGGGATTATTATTAAACCCTATAATGCTCAATGTCTTGCCCTGAGCAATGTCAATATTCATCCTGCCATTAGTCGTATTAAGTATTGAACGCTGGTAATAAAACATTCCGGTATATCCGCTAGCATCCAGCAACACATCACCCGCCGTTACGGTATGATCACCCGAAGCAATCTGGTTTATGCCGGTGGTGTAATTCCGGCTGACTAATTCTTCCGTGTAGACAGGAAAAGCAACTATAACGGTACAACCTGAAGCTGCTAATAATATCTTTTTCAATATCCCTTGAATCATTTGTCTGTCCTCCTGATAAGCATTTTCATTGCCAGTGTCGCTGCGATAACGTTTTTCCCCAGAAAGAAAATTTCCCGGCTAATGATTTTAAATAAAACAATAACACTATCTCCTCACTACGATATATTTCATCAATACCAGGTTCTTAATAACAGCGTATAACCTTGCTAATTAAGATAATTAGCATCCAATTCCCATTATTCCGATTTATTAAAAACCAATACTCCTGATAAGAATTCTCTTTGTTTTTAAAAGAAATATTACTTTTCAGGCGTCATATAAAAGCCGGTAGAATATAAAATTAGATGCACAGAAAACCACCAAAACTGTACGTTTCAGAATAATGGCCTTCATGTTAAATGATAAAATACTCTCGTAACATCAGATGATTTCATCTACTGAAAGATGAAGAATAGAAATCACCCGTATTAAATATAGCCAGAAAAATGCCAAATGTATAGAGCTATTTATTTGTGAAAATATCATTCTATTTTTATCATTGACTTGTTAAATAGGGACTGGATTATTCCTGGTTTTTTACAGACCCAATATATCTCTGTTGCGTATTATATTGACGCGCTTTGTTTGAAGTCCCCTCTACAACGCCTCAAGCGGCTGCGAATGAATAAAGGAAGCAATTCGGCGTATTGCGCGATTTGCTTCCGGTATCTTGTCTGCGGATGACTGGAATACGTGCCACATACCTTTCCACACTTCAATTTGAACGTTAACACCCGCCTCTGTCGCCTGTTTCGCAAGGCGGATCGCGTCATCGAGAAGTAATTCATCGCTTCCTGTCTGTACCAGGAGAGGGGGAAGTCCGGTCAGATCGCCAAAAAGAGGAGAAACCAGCGGATTTGAGGTTTCGGCATCAGAACAATAGTATGCGACGGTTTGCCGCAAATCCTCAATAACGATCAGCGGGTCCTTATCTGCACAGGAAGAGATGCTGTCGCCCGATAAGGTGTAATCAAGCATCGGAGATAATAAGAAACCGGAATGCGGCAACGGAAAATTTTCACTTTTGAGTAGCAGGAGCAGAGATAAAACCAGCCCTCCACCGCTTGAGTCACCGCCAAGAATGATCTCATCAGGCCGATACCCCTGCGCTAATAGCCACTGCCACGCATATTTGGCATCCATCAAACCGGCGGGAAAGGGATTTTCAGGAGCTAATGAATAGTTGAGCGTGAGGGCATTCACGTTTGCATAATGGACAATATGTCCAACCAGTTTCCGGTGTGTGATGCTTGATCCCTGACTGTTACCTCCGCCATGAAGGTACAGAATAACTTTCCGCTTTTCGGCCTGCGAATGTCGCACCCACTCCGCTGAAATACCCTCTTCATCAATTTCTTCTGTGCTGACATTTTCGGGTAACGGAACATTCTTTGCCCCTTCTTCCCATACTCTTCTTTGCTCATGAAGAGGCGTGTTAAGCACGAAATCTACATTGCTTGCGTAATTCCTGAAAAGTGCGTCTCTTTTGCGCTTAGCTTCAATGCTTAACATGATGTCGCCTCACTGCGAATCGCCAGACTGGAGATCAGTATACAGAAAACGCGTTCGGTTTCAGCACAATACACCATAAACTCTCGTCCATGAAATGACGCCCACAGACGGTTACCAGACAATCTGGAGGCAAATTTCAGACACAAAAAAACCACCCGTAGGTGGTTTCACGACACTGCTTATTGCTTTGATTATTCTGCTTTTCCCATGGTACCCGGAGCGGGACTTGAACCCGCACAGCGCGAACGCCGAGGGATTTTAAATCCCTTGTGTCTACCGATTCCACCATCCGGGCTCGGGAAGAAAGTGGAGGCGCGTTCCGGAGTCGAACCGGACTAGACGGATTTGCAATCCGCTACATAACCGCTTTGCTAACGCGCCTTAAATCTTTGTCTTGCGACTGACACCCGCAACTGCCGATGTCTTAATCTGGAGCGGGAAACGAGACTCGAACTCGCGACCCCGACCTTGGCAAGGTCGTGCTCTACCAACTGAGCTATTCCCGCATCATCAAGCAAATCGTTAATCACTTGATTTTACTATCGTCTGGCAATCTGTGCTGCCGTTCGATGCGTTGCATTCTACTTACCTGACGCAATGAGTCAACGATATTTTTCGCCACTTAGGATCGTTTGCTGAAATTTACGGCGAAACGATCACTGATCAAGCAAATCCCCACGCGCGGCGTTCAAATACTGGAACATTGACCACAGCGTCAGGACCGCAGCGACGAAGAACAGTGCAATCCCCGCGTACTCCACCCAGATATTCGGACGCCACAGCAGCCAGGCCAGCGCTGCCATTTGCGAGGTGGTTTTGACTTTGCCGATCCAGGAGACCGCCACGCTGCTGCGCTTACCCAGTTCCGCCATCCATTCACGCAGCGCGGAAATGATGATTTCACGTGCAATCATCGTGGCCGCGGGCAGCGTCACCCACCAACTGTGATAGTGCTCGGTCACCAGTACCATCGCAATTGCCACCAGCACTTTATCCGCAACCGGGTCGAGAAACGCACCAAAACGCGTACTCTGGTTCCAGCGACGCGCCAGAAAACCGTCAAACCAGTCGGTCACCGCAGCGATACAGAAGATCAGCGCAGCAACGAACGGCGCCCAGGTGAATGGCAGATAAAACACCACGACAAAGAATGGGATAAGTATGACGCGAAACAGCGTAAGCAACGTTGGAATATTAAATTGCATAGTGACGGGTAACTATCTGTTGTCAGAGAATTTACCCCTATGTTGCTACAGCGGACTCAATGTTTCAACGACCAGAAGATCTTTTCTGCCAGTCCTTGCGAAATACCCGGCACTTTTGCAATTTCTTCAACGCTGGCGTTACGTAATCCTTGCAAACCACCCATATATTTCAACAACATTTGGCGACGTTTCGGTCCAACGCCTTCGATGGTCTCCAGCGTACTGGTGTTTTTCACTTTCGCCCGTTTTTTACGGTGGCCGCCAATGGCATGATCGTGGGACTCATCGCGGATATGCTGAATCACATGCAATGCCGGCGAATCCGGCGGCAAGCTAAATCCCTCACCTTCCGGTTCAAAGAACAGCGTTTCCAGACCGGCTTTACGGTCAGCGCCTTTTGCAACACCTAACAGTAGAGGGTGGTTTTTATCCCAGGGGACATCCAGCTCGGCGAAAACGGCCTTCGCCTGCCCCAGTTGCCCTTTTCCGCCGTCGATCAGGATCACATCCGGAATCTTACTTTCTTCGATGGCTTTACCATAACGGCGACGCAGTACCTGATTCATTGCCGCATAGTCATCGCCCGGCGTGATACCGGTGATATTGTAGCGACGGTATTCCGCACGCAGCGGCCCGTTCGCATCAAAGACCACGCACGATGCCACCGTCTGTTCGCCCATCGTGTGGCTGATGTCAAAACATTCCATCCGTTTTACAGCTGGCAGCTTCAGCACGGTTGCCAGCGCCGTCAACCGTTGGGTAATGGTCGACTGCTGAGAGAGTTTCGTGGTCAGCGCCGTGGCGGCATTGGTCCGCGCCAGTTTCAAATAACGTGCGCGATCGCCGCGGGGTTTGGTCTGCACATTAATACGACGCCCTGCCAGTTCAGAAAGCGAATCGGCCAGCAGCGTTTTGTCGTGCAGATTGAAATCCAGCAGGATCTCGCCAGGCAACGTGCGCATCTGGCTGCCCTGGAGGTAGAATTGCCCGACGAAGGTTTCTACCACTTCGCCCAGTTCAGTCCCTCCCGGCACTTTCGGGAAATAACTGCGGCTGCCCAGCACTTTCCCCTGGCGGATAAAGAGCACATGGACACAGGCCATCCCGGCATCAAACGCAACGCCGATCACGTCCAGATCGTCCCCCGCGTTGGAAACGAACTGTTTCTCCGTCACCCGGCGCACGGCCTGGATCTGATCGCGTATACGCGCAGCCTCTTCGAACGCCAGATTTTGACTGGCTTTCTCCATCCGCGCGATCAGTTGAGTTAAGACCTGGTCATCTTTACCGGATAAAAACAACCGAACATAGTCAACCTGCTGCGCATACTCTTCTTCACTCACCAGGCCTTCGACGCAGGGCCCCAGGCAACGGCCGATCTGGTATTGCAGACAAGGGCGCGAGCGATTGCGATAAACGCTGTTTTCACACTGACGGATCGGGAAAATTTTCTGTAAGAGCGCCAGCGTTTCACGGACGGCATAGCCGTTGGGAAACGGGCCAAAGTATTCGCCGCGGGTATGTTTCGCGCCACGGTGCATAGCCAGCCGGGGATGCGTATCCGCGCTGAGAAAAATAAAGGGATAGGATTTGTCATCACGTAACAGCACGTTGTAACGCGGCTGATACAGCTTGATATAGTTGTGCTCGAGCAGCAACGCTTCCGTTTCGGTGTGCGTTACCGTCACATCGATTTGCTGAATGAGCGCAACCAGCGCTTCGGTCTTACGCGAAGCCAGGTTGCTGCGGAAATAGCTGGAAAGCCGTTTTTTCAGGTCTTTCGCTTTACCCACATAAATAACCGTACCACCGGCATCATACATACGATAAACGCCGGGTTGACTGGTTACGGTTTTTAGGAACGCTTTCGCGTCAAACTGATCGCTCACTGGCTTGTTAACGTCTCCGCATTACACAGGCCATGGCGAATTGCCAGGTGAGTCAGCTCTACATCACCATGAATGTTTAGTTTACTGAACATACGGTAGCGATAGCTGTTCACCGTTTTAGGGCTGAGATTCAACTGCTCGGAAATCTCATTCACCTTCTGACCTTTAGTGATCATCAGCATAATCTGCAATTCGCGCTCAGACAAACTGGCAAACGGGGTTTCCGTTTTTTCGGGTTCAATCTGGCTTAATGCCATTTGCTGGGCGATGTCAGAAGCAATGTAGCGCTGCCCGGAATAAACCGAGCGGATGGCACTTACCACTTCCTGAGGCGCAGCGCCCTTACTCAGGTAACCTGCGGCTCCGGCCTGCATCACTTTTGCCGGCAACGGATTTTCCGTGTGAACGGTCAACATAATCACTTTAATATCGGCAGTTGAACGCGCAATTTTGCGCGTGGCTTCAAGGCCACCAATACCGGGCATGTTCATGTCCATCAACACGACGTCGACGGTGTTGGCGCGACACCATTTAACGGCATCCTCACCGCAACCTGCTTCACCGACAACTTTTATACCCTTTATATCTTCAAGAATGCGTCGTATCCCTGCGCGCACCAGTTCGTGGTCATCAACAAGAAGAACGTTGATCAAAGGAATATCTCCAGAATAGGGATAACGCTACTGATAGTGGATCGCCACTATATTAGCGGGTTTTATCTCAACTTTAAAACGTAAAAAACGTCCGGTAACCGATTTTGCTCTCGTTTTCGGAAATTAGTCTGTACGCTTTGTGGAAACTTAGGCTAAGAACAGCCAGTTACACGCACTATTTTCGGGAACGAGGTTTCACAATAGTGACAAAAACTCGCTTTCTCTCGCCTAAATGCTAAATAGACAGGTAAGTTTGTAACAATAATTAACGAGTAAAATACTCGGAATAAACAATAAATGAGGAAAATATAGACTTCTTATGTTGTTGTTTAATTTAACTCCGCTGGCGTGATTTCCGATCGAAAAACAACCACTGCTATTTTTCCCTCAGCTTATGGTATACTCCGCGGCCTTAACATTTATCATCGCAAATTTTTACTGAAACATTACGAGGAAAATAAATGAGTACGCCTGATTTTTCCACTGCCGAGAATAATCAAGAACTGGCTAATGAAGTCACCTGCCTGAAGGCGCTGTTAACGCTGATGCTGCAAGCCATGGGCCAGGCGGATGCGGGCCGCGTGATTCTTAAAATGGAAAAACAGATCGCGCTGGTCGAAGACGACGCGCAGGCTGCAGTATTTTCCAGCACTGTTAAGCAAATTAAACAAGCTTACCGTCAGTAAAGAAAAACCGGCTGAGAGCAGTGCTTTCAGCCGGTTTATCGTCTGCCACGCAGAACGTTTATTGTTTCAGATAAGCCCGGTCGCCGCGGCATAGCACGCAATCTGCGTCTTATTCGGCGCGTTAAACTTCTTCTGCATATTCTTCTGGTGAAAGTTAACGGTATTTTCTGATATCGACAGAATCATCGCAATTTCAGCCGAAGTCTTCCCTTCCGCCGTCCATTTCAGAATCTCTTTTTCTCGTTTGCTAAAGCGCATTTCCGGCGCCATCACCATTTCATCTTCGAGTCGGGAAAGTGCCGTTAAGCTTTCGCGCACCAGCAACTGCAGTTTCAATTCGACTTCATCGCCCGCAAACGGCGTATTACGCAGGCTTGACCGTGAGACCGAGAGAAAGCCTAATGCGCGATTTGGCAGCATGAGACATTGCGTGACGCCTTTGCGTAATCCGTGTGAACGGGCAGCATCCCACATTGTCTGCGCGTCACTGAATAATGCGTCATTCCAGGGCAGATGTCCCTGAATGAAGTTTTCCGGCTTCAGCACTGGATCAATCGCGAAATAGTTTTCCGCCTGATATTGCGAAACCCACGCATCGGGATAAGTGGTATGAAGGGAAATTTTAGGACGCGTGAACGGAACCGGATGCCTGACACACAGCGCGTAATAATCAAATTCCAGCAATAGTGTCTGCTGTTGTAATTCGCTGTAGACGTCTTCTGCGCAAGTCATTTCGTGAAAGCGTAACAGCATCGTCCGTCGCCAGGTAAAGAAATCTAAATCCTGCATACTCAGTATTCGCACCCTTGAGAGTGATAATCATTTTAAATGTGAGAAATAACCTATCACATAAACATACGGTAGATGTATAAAATATCGGTCAGGGAGCAGATTACTTGAGCGTTGTTTCAGTTCGCGTATTTTGTCCAGGGAAATACGTTCATCATCATGCGTCTGGTATTACTATTTATGCATCTCCACTCGGCCGAAATGGGATAATCCCGGACGAGTGGAGAAAACCAATCATTGCAGCAGAAACTTCTCAAGAAACTGACGGGTTCTCGGTTGCTGTGGATTGGCAAATAGCGCTTTGGCTGGCCCCTGTTCCACAATGCGCCCCTGATCCATAAATATCGCCCGGTCCGCAACATCGCGGGCAAAGCTCATTTCATGGGTCACAATCACCATGGTGCGTTTTTCCTGCGCCAGTTGACGGATAGTGCTCAACACCTCGCCCACCAGCTCAGGATCGAGCGCAGACGTCGGTTCATCAAACAGAATCACTTCCGGGCGCATGGCCAGCGCACGGGCAATCGCCACTCGCTGCTGCTGCCCGCCGGATAAGCGCCGCGGGTAGCTGGTCTCTTTCCCGGCCAACCCCACTTTCGCCAGCAGTTCCCGCGCCCGCGCCATCGCCTCTTCTTTGCCCTCGCCTTTCACGATAACCGGACCTTCAATGATATTCTCCAGTACCGTGCGATGGGGAAAGAGATTGAAGCTCTGGAACACGAAGCCCACATGCTGGCGCAACTGGCGAATCAGCGTTCGTTGCTGACCGAGCGATCGCGCCGTATCAATGGTGATATCACCCACGGTGATCGTACCCGCTTCCGGTTGTTCCAGCAGGTTAATACTGCGCAGAAGCGTCGTTTTTCCCGACCCGCTGGGACCGATGATCGCGACCACCTCTCCCGCCTGCACTTGCAGATCGATGCCGTGCAGCACCGTCTGCCCATGAAATTTCTTGACCAGGTTTTTTACGTCGATCGCACTCATTTCGGCTCTCTCTCCTGGCGGTTCAGTTGATTTTCAAAGTAGTTCTGCAATGAAGACAGCACGGTTGCCATGATCCAATAGATCAGCGATGCCGCCAGATACATGGTGAATACCTCCAGCGTGCGCGAGGTGATCAGTTGCGCCTGACGGAACAATTCTGGCACCTGGATGGTGGCCGCCAACGACGTGTCTTTCACCAGACTGATAAAACTGTTGCTCAGCGGCGGCAGCGCTACCCTGGCAGCCTGCGGTAAAATGGCGCGACGCATGGTCTGCCACGGCGTCATCCCGATACTGGCAGCCGCTTCCCACTGTCCTTTGTCAATCGATGAAATCGCCGCGCGCAGCGTTTCCGCGGCATAGGCCGCCGTATTGAGCGACAGGCCAATCATTGCGGACGGCACCGGATCCAGCTCAATACCAAACTGCGGCAGACCGTAGTAGATCATAAACAGTTGTGCGATAAGCGGCGTACCGCGAAAAATAGAGATATAGAAACGCGCCAGCCAGCGCAGTGGCAGCAGCGGCGACAGGCGCATCAGCGCGAGGATAAATCCCAGCAGCAGGCCGAAGAACATCCCGCCAATACTGAGTTGCAGCGTAAACACCGCCCCTTTGAGCAGATACGGCAGGGAATCAATAACCAGTTGGATACTTTCTTGCATGAGCTTATCCGAAATTACACGTGTGGATGGTAGGCAAACAGCGCAGGCGCCCCACCAGTATGGATAAAGAGAATCGGGCCTTCGTCTTTAAAGCGTTTCTGGCTGATTCCGTCAATCAGTCCGGCCATCGCTTTTCCGGTATAGACGGGGTCGAGAAGGATCCCTTCCAGACGCGCCAACAACTTCACGGCTTCCATCCCCTCTTCATTTGGCGTGCCATAGCCTGGGGCATAGTAGTCATCCCACAACAAAATCTCCGCCGCCACTGTCAGTTCCAGTTCTCTGGCAACAGCCTGTTGCAGCGCCACCACTTTCGGTTTTTGATCGGCTACGCTGCGTGAAACGGTTACGCCAATCAGATCCACATCCGGCATCAGTTGTTCCAGCCCAACCGCCAGCCCGGCGTGCGTTCCTGCACTGCCAGATGCTACCACCACCGAAGAGAGCTGCACCGCGCCTTCACACTGCTGAGCGATTTCCAGCGCGCTTTCAACATAGCCTAATGCCCCCAACGCGTTTGAACCACCGACCGGTATAATGTAGGGACGAAAGCCCTGCGCTCCGATTCGGGTGGCCAGTTCTTGCAATTGGGCATCCGGTGCATGTAGCGCATCGCACATCTCAACCTGTACGTTGAACAGATCCAGCAGCAGTCGGTTGCCATTGGTGAGATAGTTTTCCGCCGTGGTGCCAATGGGGTTTTCCAGCAGCGCCACGCAGTGCAGTCCCAGCTTCGCGGCGACCGCCGCCGTCTGACGCACGTGGTTAGACTGAATCGCGCCTGCCGTGATCAGCGTATCAGCGCCTTCACGCAGCGCATCTGCGGCCAGGAACTCAAGCTTGCGCAGCTTATTTCCGCCCATCGCCATCGGTGTGACGTCATCGCGTTTGATGAAGATATCCCGTCCCAGGTAGTCAGAAAAGCGCGGCAGGTATTCCAGCGGCGTCGGCGCACCGATAAATTCCAGGCGCGGAAAGCGTGTCAGGTTGTGCAGTGGCATAAAGCCTCCGATTATTCGTTGTTGTGATGTTCTTTTTATTATGCACGTTCAAACGCATGAAATAAAAAAGGCGCTGATTAAAGCGCCTTTTTTTTCATATCGTTCGGACTATTTGGTGATATCCGCGCCAAACCACTTCTCAGAAAGCGCCTTCAGCGAGCCGTCTTTCTGCATTTCAGCAATCGCTGCGTCCACCGCCTTCAGCAGATCTTCATTGCCTTTACGCAGCGCAACGCCTGACTCCTGACGGGAGAAGGCTTCACCGGTGACCGCCAGCGTATCTTTGGTCTTTTTAACCAGATCTAACGCCGCCAGACGATCCACCAGAATGGCGTCGATACGGCCTACGCGCAGATCCTGATATTTCGTCGGGTCATCATCATAAGTCCGGATATCAACGCCCTGGACGTTCTGACGTAACCACTCTTCATAGTTAGTACCCAGACCCACGCCCACTTTCTTATCTTTCAGATCGGCTGCGGTTTTAATCGCGCCTTCATTGCCTTTTTTCACCAGCGCCTGGATACCGGAGACGGTATAAGGGGTAGAGAAATCATATTTCTTCTTCCGCTCGTCGGAGATGGTGACCTGATTGATCACCACATCGATGCGTTTAGAATCCAGAGAGGCCAGCATCCCGTCCCATTTGGTCGGTTTCAGCGTGGCTTTCACGCCCAGATGCTTCGCGAGCGCTTCGGCAAATTCCACTTCAAAGCCGGTCAATTTACCGTCATCGCCCTGGAAACTGAACGGCGGATAGGTGCCTTCCAGCCCCACCAGCAGCGTGCCGCGATCTTTAACCTTCTTCAACAGACCTTCATCTGCAAACGTTTTTGCGCTCATTCCCGCGACAAGCGCCACAGCCATCACGCCCATCAGCGCCTGGCGCCCCAGAAGTGCTAATTTCATATTTACCCCGAATGTTGTTATGAATGCCCGTAGTGTAGAGCGTTTATGGGTAACGACATAAATCACTCTGCTACATCTTATTCATTTTTAATATATATCAGAAGTCATCCGGAGGGAGGAATTCTGTTGCTGCTCGGGGCGAGCATGCGCTTTATATTGTGCGTACTTACGCAGCGCGATGCGATAGTTGTTGGTGCTGGTCTCCGGCAGCCACGGCGCCAGGTTTTCATCAAGGTAACCGTCCTGGAGCAGATCGTGAGAAATTTTCTGCTCGCTGAGATGATTACCGAGACGGCGCAGACGGACAACATACTCGCGTACGGTCCCGTGGCTCATTTCGGTCTGTTCAAACAGGAATTGTTTAAAACCAATGATGTCGAAGAAATCGCTCTGCGTCTTGCAGTGCAGATCGCCGCAGAAACGGCATAGCGCCACCCACTCTTTCTGCTCCTGCTGCCAGGCGGCTTCATCCATGAGTGTATCGAGGCGGGAAATGGCGATTTTATTGACGATCTGCCCTTTGCGCACCAGCGTGATGCGATCCAGTAACTTGTGGCAATGGGCGCAATGCGTCTGGCTGTGTTTAAAGTCTTTGAGGTAGCGGCTTAGAGGCCGTCTTTTTGATTGCTGCACCGTCATGAGAACTCCTGGTAGTCAATACGTTGTGCGGCATTTTTCAGCGCCGACAACGTCGTTCGCTATAACTTACCCAGCTTCGTGCGTAACCGTTTTATGGCCTGACTGTGCAACTGGCTGACCCGTGACTCTCCGACTTCCAGAACCGCGCCAATCTCTTTGAGATTGAGTTCTTCCTGGTAATAGAGCGTGAGCACCAGTTGTTCGTGTTCCGGAAGGGCTTCAATGGCATCCATCACGCGCTGGCGCAAATTGCTCTCAAGGAGCTGTTGTAACGGGTTTTCCTGCTGATGTTCTTCTGTCACCAGCTCGATACTATCGCCATGCTCTTCCCGCCACTCGTCATAGGAGAAGAGTTGGCTGTTGTTGGTATCAAGCAACATCTGACGATATTCTTCTACAGGAATCGCCAGCCGCTCCGCCACCTCAGTTTCCGTCGCGTTGCGCCCTAATTCCTGTTCCAGTTGCCCCATCGCCTGTGCCACTTCGCGGGCATTGCGCCGAACGCTACGCGGCACCCAGTCGCGGCTGCGTAGTTCATCCAGCATCGCCCCACGAATACGCTGCACTGCGTAAGTGGTAAATGCCGTTCCTTGCAGAGCGTCATATCGGTCAACTGCATTCAATAACCCGATACCGCCCGCCTGTAGCAGATCGTCCAGTTCTACGCTCGCGGGCAAACGCACCTGCAGGCGCAACGCTTCGTGACGCACCAGCGGTACATAACGCTGCCACAGCGAGTGTTTATCCATTACACCTTCAGCGGTATACAGTGAATTCACGATAAACAGCCCTGCGTTAAATGAGTTATCGGCATGATTATCCGTTTCTGCAGGGGTTTTAATCGGGTGAATAGTGGGTGAAATGAGGGGTTATTTAGGGGTTACCGGTAAAGCCAGAACGAAAAAACCCCGCCGGAGCGGGGTTTGCGCAAGAAGCGTAAATTAACGCAGCAGAGACAGAACGTTCTGAGTCGTCTGGTTAGCCTGTGCCAGTACAGAAGTACCTGCTTGTTGCAGGATCTGCGCACGAGACATGTTAGACACTTCAGTCGCGTAGTCAGCGTCTTCGATACGGCTACGAGCAGAAGACAGGTTGTTAACGGTGTTGCCCAGGTTGGTGATAGCAGAATCGAAACGGTTCTGTACCGCACCCAGGGAGCTACGCAGTTTGTCAACTTTAGCCAGAGCTTCGTCCAGCTTAGCCAGCGGATTGGAAGTTGCTAATGCTTTCAGGTCAGATGCGCTGATTTCAGTACCTTTAGTTGCAGTAGCACCGGCGATAGTTGCGCCATAGATTTTATCATCTTCACGCATGATAGCCTGAGCAGAACCATCACTCTTAACCGCCCACTCAACAGCTTTGCCATTCGGATCGGTAATGACCGCGGTATTACCAGTCGCGGCGTCAACGTTAACCGCCAGGTAAGTACCATCTGACGTTTTGGCAGCAAAGGCACCAGCAACCGCTTTACCATCGGTATCCAGAACCTGATGAACGTCCAGGTTTTTGCCACCGAAGTAGACAGACATCGGAGAGTCGTTAAATGCTAATGCTTTGCCTACTTTACCGGCAGCCAGGTCAACAGATTTCGCGGTGCCAGCATCGTCAACAAATGCCGTTACGCGGCCGCCAAAGTTCGCCAGTTGAACATCATTACCGTCAACCTGAACTTTTTCATAACCTGTGCCATTTTGCTTCAGTAAATTGAATTTACCACCCGCAGCATTGCCATCCTGTGCGACAAAATAAGTCTGGCCATCAACCTGAATCTGATAAACATCATCAGTTTTACCAGCACCGTTGGCATCAGTCACATCACCAGTCGTCTTCGCATTTGCGTCAAAATAAGTCGGAAGATCGTCAGTGGCATAAGTTGCACCAAACGCATCAACTGTACCGACTTTACCGTCAGCAGCATTCACCTGAGTCAGTGTCGGCGCAGCTTCGCTTTTCAGAGCAACAGCAGAATTCATCGGAACTTTGCCCGGTGCTACGCTGAAGCTGTCCAGACCTAAGGTTTTCGCATCGATTTTGTCCAGTTTGATTTCGATGGTTTCGCCATCGTTCGCACCCACCTGGATTTTCATGGTCTGGTCGGAAGCCAGCACTTTCACGCCGTTGAACTGAGTCTGACCGGATACGCGGTCAATTTCGCTCAGGCGCTGGGTGATTTCGTCCTGGATGGAGCTCAGGTCAGAATCGGAGTTAGTACCGTTCGTTGCCTGCACAGACAATTCACGGATACGCTGCAGGTTGTTGTTGATTTCAGACAGCGCGCCTTCCGTCGTCTGAGCAACAGAGATACCGTCGTTGGCGTTACGAGAAGCCTGAGTCAGACCTTTGATGTTAGACGTAAAGCGGTTAGCAATCGCCTGGCCCGCAGCATCGTCTTTCGCGCTATTGATACGCAGACCGGAAGACAGGCGCTCAATCGCAGAGCTCAGGGAAGACTGAGATTTGTTCAGGTTGTTTTGGGTCAACAGCGACAGGCTGTTTGTATTAATGACTTGTGCCATGATCTTTTCCTTATCAATTACAACTTGATGTTATTGGGCTGTTGCCCACGGTTTCTCACCGTAACCCTTGTATCGGCACCTGAATTTCGAACTTTAGAGAATTTTTAGTTTCCCCCCATTTTTTCTTAGCCTTTGAATAACCCGTCTTCTTGCACACTATTCCGGCCATTATTTCTCCAAATTTATTATTAAACTTTGCCGCCAGATTGCCGATAAGGTGGCTAACCACTGTTTGCAATTAAAAGGGATTACGCATGGCTTCTTTTACTTCATTAGGCGTGGGTTCAAACCTGCCGCTGGATACGTTACTGACGAACCTGACCACGGCTGAGAAGGGACGCCTGAAACCTATCACCCAGCAGCAGAGCAGTTTTACAGCAAGACTGACGGCGTTTGGAACGTTAAAAAGCTCACTGGAAAAATTCCAGACCGCCAACACGGCACTCAATGATGCGACTCTTTTTAAAAGCACCACGGCGGTAAGCAACTCAACGGATCTCACGGTGAGCACAACAGCAGGAGCGGCTGCCGGGATCTACAAAATTAACGTGACCCAATTAGCCCAGGCCCAATCTATTCGTACCACCTCTACGGTAACGGACAGTAAAGCGGCGCAAGGTAACGACAATGCCCAGCGGACGCTGATTATTAAGCAGGACGGCAAAGAGAAACCTTTAGAGATTAAACTGACCAAAGATCAGACCTCGCTGGAAGGGATGCGTGATGCGATTAACAATGCCAACGGTGGGGTCTCTGCAAGTATTGTAAAACTGAAAGACAACGATTATCAGCTTGTACTGACCTCGTCAGAAACCGGTCTCGCCAATAAGATGAGTATCTCGGTAAAGGGCGATGACAAGTTAAACCAATTTATCAGCTTCAATAACCCGGACGTAATCGGTAATAACGTTGAGCAAATTGTCGAAGCAAAAAATGCTGAACTTAACGTTAATGGTATTGATATTGTTCGCAGCAGCAACACAATTACTGATGCCCCCCAGGGAGTGACATTAGTTCTTTCTAAAGAAGTCAAAGATGTCACCGTTACCGTATCGAAAAGCAATGACAAATCCACCACCGCGATCAAAGCCTGGGTGGATGCGTATAACTCTTTAGTTGATACCATTGGCTCCTTGACGAAATACACGTCGGTTGATGCAGGCGCAGAAGAGCAGGACGCCAGCAACGGCGCACTCCTCGGTGACAGCACCGTTCGCACCATCCAGACCGGTATCCGTGGTCAATTCTCCTCCAGCGCCAATGACGGGAAATTCCAAACGTTATCGCAAATGGGCATTACCCAGGATGGCACCACCGGTAAGCTGAAAATTGATGATGAAAAACTGAAAAAAGCGCTAACCGATAATAGCGTGGATGTTCAACAGCTGTTAGTCGGTGATGGCAAAGAGACCGGAATTACGACCAAAGTGGCTTCACTGGTGAAAGGTTACCTGGCCGATGATGGCATTATCGACAGCGCCCAGGACAGCATCAATGCCACGCTGAAAAAACTGACTAAACAGTATCTTTCCGTCAGTGCCAGTATCGACGATACCATTGCGCGGTATAAGGCTCAATTTACGCAACTGGATACCATGATGAGCAAGTTGAATAACACCAGTAGCTACCTGAACCAGCAATTTACTGCGATGACCAGTTCCTGATAACCAGAGGTAAACATGTATACCGCGAGCGGTACCAAAGCTTATGCGCAAATCAGCGTGGAAAGCGGCGTGATGAGTGCGAGTCCGCACCAGTTGATCGAAATGTTGTTTGATGGCGCAAACAGCGCCCTGGTGCGCGCTCGCCTGTTTTTAGAGCAAGGTGATATTACCGCCAAAGGGGAAGCGCTGAGTAAGGCTATCAATATCATTGATAATGGTCTGAAAGCGGGACTGGATCAGGAGAATGGCGGCGAACTCGCCGACCATCTCTCTTCGCTGTATGACTATATGATCCGTCGTTTATTACTTGCTAATTTACGCAATGACAGTCAAGCCATTGAAGAAGTGGAAGGGTTACTCGGCAACATTGCGGAAGCCTGGAAACAGATCTCACCGAAAGCATCTTCCCAGGAGTCTCGTTAATGACCTCAGCCGTGGAGTTTATCAACCGTTGGCAGCGCATTGCGCTGCTCAGTCAGTCGCTGCTCGAACTTGCGCAGCGGGGTGAATGGGACCTTTTACTGGAACAGGAAGTCACCTATCTGCAAAGTATTGAAGCGGTCGTTGAAACGCAAACTCCACCGGGCATGACACGCAGCATTCAGGATATCGTGGCCAGTTATATCAAACAGACGCTGGATAACGAAGAATGCCTGAAAGGTTTACTGCGCCAACGGCTCGATGAGCTTAGTGGTCTGATAGGCCAGTCAACGCGTCAGCAGTCGCTCAACAATGCTTATGGTCGGCTTTCTGGCATGCTGCTGGTACCCGACGCTCCCCCTGCTCCACAATAATTCCCGCTACGTTAGCAAAAATCTTCCATACTCCAGAGGTCGTCTACAAGACTTCTGGAGCTCGGAAGATGAAAAACCCCACGTTACTGCAGTTCTTCCACTGGTATTACCCTGAAGGTGGCAAACTCTGGCAAGAGGTGACAGAGCGCGCAGACAGCCTCAATGATATCGGTATCAACATGGTCTGGTTACCGCCCGCCTATAAAGGCGCGTCAGGCGGCTATTCCGTCGGCTATGACTCTTACGATCTGTTTGATCTCGGCGAGTTTGACCAAAAAGGTTCCCTTGCCACCAAATATGGTGATAAGGCGCAGCTTCTTACGGCTATCGACGCGCTGAAGAAAAACGACATCGCGGTGCTACTCGACGTGGTGGTGAATCACAAAATGGGGGCGGACGAAAAAGAGCCCCTGCGCGTACAGCGGGTCAACGAAGACGATCGCACGCAGATTGCCGATGAGATCATCGAATGCGAAGCCTGGACGCGTTACACCTTCCCGGCGCGAGGCGGTCAGTACTCGCAGTTCATCTGGGATTTCAAATGCTTCAGCGGCATCGACCACATCGAAAACCCTGACGAAGACGGCATTTTTAAAATCGTCAACGACTATACCGGCGAGGGCTGGAACGACCAGGTCGACGATGAAATGGGCAATTTCGATTACCTGATGGGTGAAAATATCGATTTTCGTAATCACGCCGTCACTGAGGAGATTAAATACTGGGCGCGCTGGGTGATGGAACAAACGCAGTGTGATGGCTTTCGTCTCGATGCGGTAAAACACATTCCGGCCTGGTTCTATAAAGAGTGGATTGAACACGTTCAGGAGGTGGCACCGAAGCCGCTGTTTATCGTTGCCGAATACTGGTCGCACGAAGTGGATAAGCTGCAAACCTATATCGACCAGGTGGAAGGCAAAACGATGCTGTTCGACGCCCCGTTACAGCTCAATTTTCATGAAGCGTCGCGTCAGGGACGTGATTACGACATGAGCCAGATCTTCAGCGGCACGCTGGTAGAAGCCGATCCGTTTCA
This sequence comes from Citrobacter amalonaticus, assembly GCF_018323885.1. Lineage (NCBI taxonomy): Bacteria > Pseudomonadati > Pseudomonadota > Gammaproteobacteria > Enterobacterales > Enterobacteriaceae > Citrobacter > Citrobacter amalonaticus. The sequence continues at coordinate 2,795,015 of NZ_AP024585.1, forward strand.
CGCCGTGACGCTGGTCGCCAACCATGACACCCAGCCGTTGCAGGCGCTGGAAGCCCCCGTTGAAGCATGGTTCAAACCGCTGGCCTACGCGCTCATCCTGCTGCGGGAAAATGGCGTACCGTCGGTTTTCTATCCCGATCTCTACGGCGCGCACTATGAAGATACCGGAGGCGACGGGGAAACCTATACCATCGACATGCCTGTCATCGAGCAACTCGCCGAACTCATTCTTGCCCGCCAGCGTTTCGCCCACGGCATTCAGACGCTTTGGTTTGATCACCCCAACTGCATTGCTTTCAGCCGTAGCGGAACGGACGACGATCCCGGATGTGTGGTGGTGTTATCCAATGGCGACGACGGTGAAAAAACGCTTACGCTGGGTGAAAACTACGGCAATAAAACCTGGCGCGACTATCTGGGAAACCGCGAGGAGATCGTCATCACTGACGAAAATGGCGAGGCTACGTTTTACTGCAATGGCGGCAGCGTCAGCGTATGGGTCATTGAGGAGGTGATCTGATGAAGCGCCCCGACAGGGAAAACTGTCGGGGACAATTGATTACGGTAATGGCGTTGGCAGCGGGGATTTCTCCAGCGCGGCGGCACACTCCACCGTTGGACGATCCACGCGTTGCAGGGTCATCCCGTCATATTCCAGGGTGTTCCCTTCCCGCTCGATCTCATAAAGTTCACGTTTGACCGTCACGTTGGTCAAGTCACCGGACAACATCGTTAGCTTACCCGGCAGCGCAATAACCCTCTGCCACTGGCGACAATCGAGCGTATCGCCCTCTTTGGTCACCACCAGACTGGCAATAGCTTCCGGGCTCACCAGTTTGCGCTGCGGCCCGTTAGTCTGCCAGTACCCTTCCAGCCCGGCGGGCGCAGGCGTTTTGACCACATCATTGTAGTTTTCCACCTCGGCGCATCCCGCTAACATCAGTAACGCCCCAACGATTGCACATTTTTTCATCATTCATCCTGCATGCGAAGAAAAGAGGATTGTGGCATTAAAGGCCTGCGGTCGCCAGCCTTTCGCGGTGCCAGCAGAACTTTGATCCATTTGGGATTACCGCTTAATAGTACCAGGCAAAATTGCCGCCGTGGTGTACTATCCGCTTTCTTGTTTCACACCTTCTGAGTTCAGAGGCAAAACACATGTCATGGCAACAGTTCAAACAAGCCTGGTTAGTTAAATTCTGGGCGCCCATCCCTGCGGTCATCGCAGCGGGTATTCTCTCTACGTATTATTTTGGCATCACTGGCACCTTCTGGGCCGTCACGGGTGAATTTACCCGCTGGGGCGGACAAATCCTGCAACTGTTTGGCGTCCATGCGGAAGAATGGGGCTACTACAAGCTGATCCACCTGGAAGGCACCCCGCTCACTCGCATCGACGGGATGATGATCCTCGGTATGTTCGGCGGTTGCTTCGCGGCAGCGTTGTGGGCCAACAACGTCAAACTACGCATGCCGCGCAGTCGCATCCGCATCATGCAGGCGGTGCTGGGCGGGATCATCGCCGGGTTCGGCGCGCGTATGGCGATGGGCTGCAACCTGGCGGCATTCTTTACTGGTATTCCTCAATTCTCTCTGCACGCCTGGTTCTTTGCCCTGGCAACCGCCATCGGTTCCTGGTTTGGCGCGCGATTCACCCTGCTGCCAATATTCCGCATTCCGGTCAAGATGCAGAAAGTCTCCGCTGCGTCGCCGTTGACGCAGAAACCGGATCAGGCGCGCCGTCGTTTCCGCCTCGGCATGCTGGTGTTTATCGGCATGATTGGCTGGGCGCTGCTGACCGCCATGAACCAGCCGAAGCTGGGTCTGGCGATGCTGTTCGGCGTGGGTTTTGGTCTGCTGATCGAGCGCGCGCAAATCTGCTTCACCTCCGCCTTCCGCGATCTGTGGATCACCGGACGCACCCATATGGCAAAGGCGATCATCTTCGGGATGGGCGTCAGCGCAATCGGTATTTTCAGCTACGTACAACTGGGCGTGGAAGCCAAAATCATGTGGGCGGGCCCGAATGCAGTAATCGGCGGGCTGTTGTTTGGTTTTGGTATCGTGCTGGCAGGCGGGTGTGAAACCGGCTGGATGTACCGCGCGGTGGAAGGCCAGGTACACTACTGGTGGGTGGGTCTCGGTAACGTCATCGGCTCAACGATTCTGGCCTACTACTGGGATGACTTCGCCCCTGCGCTGGCCACCAACTGGGATAAAATTAACCTGCTCAACACCTTCGGTCCGCTCGGCGGCCTGCTGGTGACCTATCTGCTGCTGTTTGCCGCCCTGATGTTAATCATCGGCTGGGAAAAACATTTCTTCCGTCGTGCCGGGCTGACCCCTGCTAAGGAATCCGCATGAAAAACATTGTTCCTGATTATCGCCTTGATATGGTCGGCGAGCCCTGCCCTTACCCTGCCGTCGCGACGCTGGAAGCGATGCCGCAGTTGAAGAAAGGGGAAATTCTGGAAGTGGTCAGCGACTGTCCGCAGTCCATCAATAACATTCCGCTGGATGCGCGCAACCATGGCTACACCGTGCTCGATATTCAGCAAGATGGGCCGACAATTCGTTATTTGATTCAGAAGTAACTGATTGCCGGAAGGCAACGGCCCCTTATCCGGTCTACAGGGAATCACAGGCCGGATAAGCGCCAGCGCCATCCGGCACTCAAACCTAAACCTGCATGGACATCACTTCCTGATAGGCCGACACCAGTTTGTTGCGCACCTGAATTCCCATCTGCATGGAAACTGAGGCTTTTTGCATATCGGTCATCACATCGTTGAGCGCAATCCCCGGCTCACCCAGCGTGAATTTTTCCGCCTGTACGCGGGCAGCAGTTTGCGTATCGCTGATGCGGTCCAGCGCCGCGTGCAATTGACCGGCAAAACTCACGGTCGGTTGCGGCAGTGTCTCCTGCGCCCTGGCGCTCATCGCCGTCGCCTGGAGCTGGCTGATAACCCCTTCAATCCCCTGAATCGCTGACATGATAATCCTCTGGATGGTTTTCTACGCAGCAGAGATTACCAGTTTGTCAATAAGATAAAGGCGCTAAATAACGATAAAAAACCCCGGTTTTTGCCGCATAGAAAAAAACGAAACCGCAAATAATGAGACCGTCAATTTTTCGATTTTGCTGACCCGGGAGTGAGTCTTGTTCCACTTTGCAAATAAAGCCGTCCACGAGCAGTCACGAGGTGCGAGATGAACGCGACTGCATCGGCTGCAACCCAATCTAAACCTCTCGAGTGGCTTAATCGCCTGCGTGCGAATCCCAAAATTCCTCTGATTGTGGCAGGCTCTGCGGCCGTCGCCATTATTGTGGCGATGGTGTTGTGGGCTAAAGCGCCTGATTATCGTACGTTATTCAGCAATTTATCCGATCAGGATGGCGGCGCGATCGTCACCCAGTTGACCCAGATGAACATCCCGTACCGCTTCTCGGAAGGCAGTGGCGCGATTGAAGTTCCCGCCGACAAAGTCCATGAACTGCGCCTGCGTCTTGCCCAACAAGGACTGCCGAAAGGGGGGGCGGTGGGCTTTGAGCTGTTGGATCAGGAAAAGTTCGGCATCAGCCAGTTTAGCGAGCAGGTTAACTACCAGCGTGCGCTGGAAGGCGAACTGGCACGCACCATCGAAACCCTTGGCCCGGTTAAGCGCGCCCGCCTACATCTGGCAATGCCCAAGCCGTCTCTGTTCGTGCGTGAACAGAAATCCCCTTCAGCCTCGGTGACCGTCAATCTGGAACCGGGGCGTGCGCTGGATGAAGGTCAAATCACTGCGGTCGTCCATCTGGTTTCCAGCGCGGTAGCCGGTCTGCCGCCGGGCAATGTAACGCTGGTCGATCAGGCTGGTCATCTGCTCACGCAGTCAAATACCAGCAGTCGCGATCTGAACGACGCACAGCTGAAATACGCCAGCGACGTGGAAGGCCGTGTCCAGCGTCGTATCGAATCGATCCTGTCACCGATTGTCGGTAACGGGAATGTCCACGCGCAGGTCACCGCGCAGCTGGATTTCGCCAATAAAGAGCAGACAGAAGAACAGTATCGGCCAAACGGCGATGCCTCTCAGGCCGTGCTGCGTTCGCGTCAACTGAATGAAAGCGAGCAAATTGGCTCCGGTCTGCCCGGTGGCGTACCGGGTGCGCTGTCCAACCAGCCTGCCCCAGCCAATACGGCGCCGATCACCACGCCGCCAGCGAATCAGCAAAATGCGCAGAATGCACAAAATGGACAGAACGCGCAGCAGCAGACGGCCACCAGCGCCAGTGCTGGTCCACGTAATACCCAACGCAACGAAACCAGCAACTATGAAGTTGACCGCACCATTCGCCACACAAAAATGAACGTCGGCGATATACAGCGACTCTCCGTCGCCGTGGTCGTGAACTACAAAACGTTGCCGGATGGCAAACCGCTGCCGCTCACTGCCGATCAAATGAAGCAGATTGAAGATTTGACCCGTGAAGCAATGGGCTTCTCGGACAAGCGCGGCGATACCCTGAACGTGGTCAACTCACCGTTCAGCGCTACCGATGACAACGCTGGCGAACTGCCGTTCTGGAAACAGCCGTTGTTTATCGAACAGTTGATCTCGGCCGGACGTTGGTTGCTGGTGCTGTTGGTGGCATGGATCCTGTGGCGCAAAGCGATTCGTCCGCAGTTGACCCGTCGCGCTGAAGAGGCGAAAGCCGCGCAGGAACGCGAGCAACTCCGTCAGGAGACCGAAGAAGCCGTTGAGGTTCGCCTCAGTAAAGATGAGCAGACTCAGCAGCGTCGGGCTAATCAGCGCCTGGGCGCCGAAGTGATGAGCCAGCGCATTCGCGAAATGTCAGATAACGATCCGCGCGTCGTGGCGCTGGTCATTCGCCAGTGGATGAATAACGATCATGAGTAATGCTCTTTCCGGTACCGATAAAAGCGTCATCCTGTTGATGACCATTGGCGAAGATCGCGCGGCGGAAGTGTTCAAACACCTCTCCCAGCGCGAAGTGCAGACCCTGAGCGCCGCCATGGCGAACGTCCGCCAGATCTCCAACAAACAGCTGACCGACGTGCTGGCGGAGTTTGAGCAGGAAGCCGAGCAGTTCGCCGCCCTGAACATCAATGCCAACGAATATCTGCGTTCGGTACTGGTGAAGGCGCTGGGCGAAGAGCGAGCCTCCAGCCTGCTGGAAGATATTCTTGAAACCCGTGATACCGCCAGCGGCATTGAAACGCTCAACTTTATGGAGCCGCAAAGCGCCGCCGACCTTATCCGCGACGAACACCCGCAGATTATCGCCACCATCCTCGTGCACCTCAAACGCGGTCAGGCGGCGGATATCCTGGCGCTGTTCGACGAACGTCTGCGTCACGATGTCATGCTGCGTATCGCCACCTTCGGCGGCGTACAGCCTGCCGCACTGGCGGAACTGACCGAAGTGCTCAACGGCCTGCTCGACGGTCAGAACCTCAAGCGCAGCAAAATGGGCGGCGTGAGAACGGCGGCAGAAATTATCAACCTGATGAAAACGCAGCAAGAAGAAGCGGTTATTACCGCTGTGCGCGAATTCGACGGCGAGCTGGCACAAAAAATTATCGACGAGATGTTCCTGTTCGAAAACCTGGTCGATGTGGACGACCGCAGCATCCAGCGTTTGCTGCAGGAAGTGGATTCCGAGTCGCTGCTGATCGCCCTGAAAGGCGCGGAACAGCCGCTGCGCGAGAAGTTCCTGCGCAATATGTCGCAACGTGCGGCAGATATCCTGCGCGACGACCTCGCCAACCGTGGCCCGGTGCGTTTGTCGCAAGTGGAAAACGAGCAGAAGGCCATTCTGTTGATTGTGCGTCGTCTGGCCGAGACCGGCGAGATGATGATTGGCAGCGGCGAGGATACTTATGTCTAACGAGCTGCCGTGGAAAATCTGGACCCCGGACGATCTCGCGCCGCCGCTGGCTGAATTTGTGCCCATGGAGCACGACGATGACCCCGTGTCTGAAGAGGACGAACCCGAGATCAGTGCGGAACAACAGCTTGAGCAACAGTTAGCCCAGCTGAAAATTCAGGCCCACGAGCAAGGTTACAACGCGGGACTGGCGGAAGGACGGAAGTCCGGTCATGAACAAGGCTATCAGGAAGGGTTGGCACAAGGGCTTGAACAGGGCCAGGTGCAGGCACGCACCCAGCAGGCGCCGCTTCATGCACGGATGCAACAACTGGTCAGCGAATTCCAGCACACGCTGGACGCGCTGGACAGCGTAATCGCTTCGCGTCTGATGCAGATGGCGCTGGAAGCCGCGCGTCAGGTCATTGGTCAGACGCCCGCGGTGGATAATTCCGCCTTAATCAAGCAGATCCAACAGCTCTTACAACAGGAGCCCCTGTTCAGCGGCAAACCGCAGCTGCGCGTCCATCCGGATGATTTACAGCGCGTTGAAGAGATGCTCGGTGCCACCCTCAGCCTGCACGGCTGGCGTTTGCGTGGCGATCCGACCCTGCACCATGGCGGCTGCAAAGTTTCTGCGGATGAAGGCGATCTCGACGCCAGCGTGGCGACCCGCTGGCAAGAACTGTGTCGTCTGGCCGCGCCGGGAGTGATCTGATGACCTCACGCCTGACTCGCTGGTTGACGACGCTGGATAATTTCGAAGCCAAAATGGCGCAGCTTCCGGCCGTTCGTCGTTACGGACGACTGACCCGCGCCACCGGCCTGGTTCTGGAGGCCACCGGGTTGCAGTTGCCGCTCGGCGCGACCTGCGTGATTGAACGCCAGGACGGAACGGAAACCCGCGAAGTAGAAAGTGAAGTGGTGGGCTTTAACGGTCAGCGCCTGTTTCTGATGCCGCTCGAAGAGGTCGAAGGCATTCTGCCCGGCGCGCGTGTCTACGCCAAAAACATCGCCGGTGAAGGGTTGCAAAGCGGTAAACAGTTGCCGCTGGGTCCGGCGCTGTTAGGTCGCGTGCTCGACGGCAGCGGCAAACCGCTTGACGGCCTTCCCTCCCCCGACACCACGGAAACCGGAGCGCTGATTACCCAGCCGTTTAACCCGTTGCAGCGTACGCCGATTGAGCATGTGCTGGATACCGGCGTGCGCCCGATCAACGCCCTGTTAACCGTCGGTCGCGGCCAGCGTATGGGGCTGTTCGCCGGTTCCGGCGTCGGGAAAAGCGTGCTGCTTGGCATGATGGCGCGCTATACCCGCGCCGACGTCATCGTCGTTGGACTGATTGGCGAACGTGGCCGCGAAGTGAAGGATTTCATCGAAAACATTCTCGGTGCCGACGGACGCGCACGTTCGGTCGTGATCGCCGCGCCGGCGGACGTGTCGCCCTTACTGCGCATGCAGGGTGCCGCTTATGCCACCCGTATCGCCGAGGATTTCCGCGATCGCGGTCAGCACGTGCTGCTGATCATGGATTCCCTGACCCGTTATGCCATGGCCCAGCGTGAAATCGCGCTGGCGATCGGTGAACCACCGGCCACCAAAGGCTATCCGCCGTCGGTCTTCGCCAAACTTCCGGCGCTGGTTGAACGCGCAGGTAACGGGATCCACGGCGGCGGTTCCATCACCGCCTTTTATACGGTACTGACCGAAGGCGACGATCAGCAGGACCCGATTGCCGACTCGGCGCGAGCCATCCTTGATGGTCACATTGTGCTGTCGCGACGTCTGGCGGAGGCCGGACACTACCCCGCTATCGACATTGAAGCGTCGATTAGCCGTGCGATGACGGCGCTGATAACGGAACAACACTACGCCAAAGTACGTCACTTCAAGCAGTTGCTGTCGAGCTTCCAGCGCAACCGCGATCTCGTCAGCGTCGGCGCCTATGCCAAAGGCAGCGATCCGATGCTCGATAAAGCCATCGCGCTGTGGCCACAACTGGAGGCGTTTTTGCAGCAAGGTATTTTCGAACGCGCTGACTGGGAGGATTCTCTGTCGGCGCTCGATCTGATTTTCCCGACGGTGTGATGAAGCAAGAGGGTAATGGTCATGGCTGAACATGGTGCACTGGCAACACTCAAAGATCTCGCCGAAAAAGAGGTGGATGACGCGGCGCTGCTGTTAGGTGAAATGCGCCGCGGTTTTCAGCAGGCGGAAGAACAGCTCACGATGCTGCTTGACTACCAGAATGAATATCGCAGCAACCTCAACAACGATATGAGTCAGGGGATTGCCAGTAATCGCTGGATTAACTATCAGCAATTTATTCAGACCCTGGAAAAAGCGGTGGAACAACACCGCCAGCAGTTAACGCAGTGGACGCAAAAAGTAGATATGGCGCTGAACAGCTGGCGTGAAAAAAAACAACGGCTTCAGGCCTGGCAAACCTTACAAGACAGACAGAACGCGGCGGCCTTACTGGCTGAAAACCGCCTGGATCAGAAAAAAATGGATGAATTTGCGCAGCGTGCAGCAATGAGGAAACCAGAATGATCACTTTACCCCAACGGGTCACCACGGACACTGACCTTATTACCGGCTTGTCGTCCGGTAAGGCGACGGATTCCGCCCAGGATTTTCTGACCCTGCTGGCAGGCGCATTAGGCGCAGGCGACGCACAGAGTAAAGACGCGCCGCTGACGTTAGCCGATTTACATGCCGCCAGCGGCAAACTGCAAAAAGGCCTGCTGGCACAGGACGGTGACGCTTCGCAGACCGTGAAACTGGCCGACCTGTTAGCGGCCAAAGAAGGACAGTCTGAAGAGTTGCAAAAAGGACTGAGCGATGCGCAGGCCCTGCTGTCCGCCCTGACACCCACACAAAAGAGCAGTGCGCTCGCGGCCCTGCGCCAGTCCGCGCAGAAAGATGAAGGTGCCACGGCTCTCAGCGATGACGATCTCGCCAACCTCAGCGCCCTTTTCGCCATGCTGCCGGGTCAACCGGGAATGACGACACCGCCGGTAACTACCGGTGAAAAAGGGCGTGTGCTGAGCACCACGTTGAGCACCGATCCCCGTTCGCTCGCGCAGGCCGCGACCAGTCCGTTGACCCATGACGATGCGAAAAAAAACAAAATGGACAATGCCACGCCGGTGATCGCTGCGGAAAGCGCTAAAGGTCAGCCGGTCACTACGCCTGTGGTGGCTGCCGCTGCCGTCAACGCGGAGATCGACAGTACGCCTTCACCTGTGACGCCAGGCATCGCGATGACCACAACCCCGCATTCCGCCTCACAGCCGCTGCCCACCAGCGCCGCACCGGTTCTGAGCGCACCGTTGGGTAGCCATGAGTGGCAGCAATCCCTGAGTCAACACATCACGCTGTTTACCCGTCAGGGTCAGCAGAGCGCGGAACTGCGTCTGCATCCGGAAGATCTGGGTCAGGTACAAATCTCGCTTAAACTTGATGATAACCAGGCACAATTGCAGATGGTCTCAGCCCATAGTCACGTTCGCGCGGCGCTGGAAGCCGCCCTGCCGACGCTGCGCACGCAACTGGCGGAAAGTGGCATTCAACTGGGACAAAGCAGCATTAGCAGCGAGAGTTTCGCCGACCAGCAGCACGCCTCATCCCAACAGCAGCAGACGGCTCGCACGCAGGGACAGGATCGGCTCATGGTTGATGACGAGAGCGAGCTGGCGGTTCCCGCTTCGCTCCAGTCCGCCGCACGCGGTAATGGCGCCGTCGATATCTTCGCCTAACGCCAGAGGTAGCACGATTATCCGCGTCTTTTCCACGCTTTGCCGTGGTCAGGACACGGGATAATCAGCCGATAAGCTGTACCGAAACAGGAAGCCCGTATCAGATGACTGATTCCGCGATTAGCAAAAAGAGCAAACGCTCAATTTGGATCCCGCTGCTGGTAATCATTACCCTTGCCGCCTGCGCCACCGCAGGCTATAGCTACTGGCGTATGCAGCAGCATCCCACTCCGGCGGCCAATGAACCACCGCCGCCGCCTGCACCGGTGTTCTTCGCCCTGGATACGTTTACCGTCAATCTGGGCGATGCGGATCGCGTTCTGTATATCGGCGTGACGCTGCGTCTGAAGGATGAAGCCACGCGCACGCGCCTGAACGAATATTTGCCAGAAGTCCGTAGCCGTCTGCTGTTGCTGTTCTCTCGTCAGGACGCCAACGCACTGTCTACCGAAGAAGGTAAGCAAAAATTGATCGCGGCGATTAAAGAGACGCTTTCCCCTCCGCTCGTTGCCGGACAACCCAAACAGGACGTCACCGACGTGCTGTATACAGCTTTCATTCTGCGGTAAAGACATGGGCGACAGTATTCTTTCTCAGGCTGAAATCGATGCGCTGTTGAATGGCGACAGCGACACGAAAGACGAGCCGACTCCGGGTATCGCGGGCGAAAGCGAAATTCGCCCGTACGATCCCAATACCCAGCGTCGCGTAGTGCGCGAGCGTCTGCAGGCGCTGGAGATCATCAACGAACGTTTTGCCCGTCAGTTCCGGATGGGGTTGTTTAACCTGTTGCGTCGTAGTCCGGATATCACCGTCGGCGCGATCCGCATTCAGCCGTATCACGAGTTTGCTCGTAACCTGCCGGTACCGACCAACCTGAACCTGATCCACCTGAAGCCGCTGCGCGGTACGGGTCTGGTAGTGTTCTCGCCGAGCCTGGTGTTTATCGCCGTCGACAACCTGTTTGGCGGTGATGGCCGCTTCCCGACGAAAGTGGAAGGCCGCGAGTTTACCCACACCGAACAGCGCGTCATCAACCGCATGCTGAAACTGGCGCTGGAAGGTTATAGCGACGCCTGGAAGGCGATCAATCCGCTGGAAGTGGAATACGTGCGTTCTGAAATGCAGGTGAAGTTTACCAACATCACCACGTCACCGAACGATATCGTGGTCAATACCCCTTTCCATGTCGAGATTGGCAACCTGACCGGTGAGTTCAACATCTGTTTGCCGTTCAGCATGATTGAACCGCTGCGCGAACTGCTGGTGAACCCGCCGCTGGAAAACTCCCGCAATGAAGATCAGAACTGGCGCGACAATCTGGTGCGTCAGGTTCAACACTCCGAGCTGGAGCTGGTGGCGAACTTTGCCGATATTCCGCTGCGCCTTTCTCAGATATTAAAACTGCAACCCGGCGATGTGCTGCCAATAGAAAAACCAGACCGCATTATTGCTCATGTGGACGGTGTACCTGTACTGACCAGCCAATACGGCACGGTTAACGGCCAGTATGCGTTACGCGTGGAACATTTGATTAACCCGATTTTGAATTCGCTGAATGAGGAACAGCCCAAATGAGTGACATGAATAATCCGTCTGATGAGAACACTGGCGCATTGGACGATCTGTGGGCTGACGCGTTGAACGAGCAAAAAACCACGACCAGCAAAAGTGCGGCCGACGCCGTTTTCCAGCAGCTTGGCGGTGGCGATGTCAGCGGCACGCTACAGGATATCGATCTGATCATGGATATTCCGGTCAAACTGACCGTCGAATTGGGCCGCACGCGGATGACCATTAAAGAGCTGCTGCGCCTGACGCAGGGTTCCGTGGTGGCGCTGGACGGCCTGGCGGGTGAACCGCTGGATATCCTGATCAACGGCTATCTGATCGCCCAGGGTGAAGTGGTGGTCGTGGCCGATAAATACGGTGTACGCATTACCGACATCATCACCCCGTCCGAGCGTATGCGTCGTCTGAGTCGTTAATCATGAAAACCCAGGCCACCGTTCAACAGCCTTCTGCCGTACCGGGCTCGCCTTTGATGCAGGTAAGCGGCGCGCTGTTGGGGATCATCCTGTTGATCCTGGTAGCCGCCTGGGTAATCAAGCGCCTGGGTTTTGCGCCGAAAGGCGGCAGTACGCGCGGCCTGAAAGTCTCCGCCAGTACCTCATTGGGTCCGCGCGAGCGGGTGGTGATTGTGGATGTTGAGGATGCACGGCTGGTGCTTGGCGTCACGGCGTCAACCATCAATGTGCTGCATACCCTCCCCCCAGCCCCTGTCGTGCCAGAAGAGACGCCGTCTGCTCCTGCCGATTTTCAGGCCATGATGAAGAGTTTGCTTAAGCGTTCCGGGAGATCCTGATGCGCCGTTTGTTATCCCTTACGCTGACCGGTCTATGGCTAATCAGCCCCGCCGCACTGGCGCAACTTCCTGGACTGGTGAGCCAACCGCTGCCCGGCGGTGGACAAAGCTGGTCGCTCCCCGTACAGACGCTGGTCTTCATCACCTCGCTGACCTTTATTCCGGCTATTTTGCTGATGATGACCAGCTTCACCCGCATCATCATCGTCTTCGGTCTGTTGCGTAATGCGCTCGGTACACCGTCCGCACCGCCAAACCAGGTGCTGCTGGGACTGGCGCTGTTCCTGACCTTTTTCATCATGTCGCCGGTCATCGACAAGATTTATGTTGAGGCCTATCAACCGTTCAGCGAAGAGAAAATCTCGATGCAGGAAGCGCTGGACAAAGGCGCACAGCCGCTACGTGAATTTATGCTGCGCCAGACCCGCGAAGCCGATCTGGCCCTGTTCGCCCGTCTGGCAAACAGCGGTCCGCTTCAGGGGCCAGAAGCGGTACCGATGCGCATTTTGCTTCCCGCCTATGTGACCAGCGAGCTGAAAACCGCGTTCCAGATCGGCTTTACGATTTTCATTCCTTTCCTGATTATCGACCTGGTGATCGCCAGCGTGCTGATGGCGCTGGGGATGATGATGGTTCCCCCGGCAACCATTGCCCTCCCGTTCAAACTGATGTTGTTCGTGCTGGTTGATGGCTGGCAACTGCTGGTGGGTTCGCTTGCACAAAGTTTCTACAGTTAGAGGCGAAAAATGACACCCGAATCGGTCATGATGATTGGCACCGAGGCCATGAAAGTTGCCCTGGCGCTTGCCGCCCCCCTGCTGCTGGTCGCGCTGGTGACGGGGCTTATCATCAGTATTTTACAGGCCGCCACACAGATTAACGAAATGACGCTGTCGTTTATCCCGAAAATCGTGGCGGTGTTTACGGCGATTATCGTGGCCGGTCCGTGGATGCTGAATTTGCTGCTGGATTACGTGCGCACGCTGTTCACCAACCTGCCATACATCATCGGGTAAGACGACGGATGTTGCAGGTAACCAGCGATCAATGGCTGCAGTGGCTGAGCCTCTATTTCTGGCCGCTGCTGCGCGTACTGGCGCTGATTACTACCGCTCCGATCCTCAGTGAACGTGCCGTCCCCAAACGGGTAAAGCTGGGGCTGGGGATCATTATTACCCTCGTCATTGCCCCTTCGTTGCCGCCTAACGACGTGCCGATTTTTTCGTTTAATGCGTTATGGCTGGCGATGCAGCAAATTCTGATCGGCATCGCGCTCGGCTTTACCATGCAGTTTGCCTTTGCGGCGGTGCGTACAGCGGGTGAGATTATCGGTCTGCAGATGGGGCTTTCCTTTGCCACCTTTGTCGATCCGGCAAGCCATCTGAATATGCCGGTGCTTGCCAGAATCATTGATATGCTGGCGATGCTGCTGTTCCTGACCTTTGACGGTCATCTGTGGCTGATTTCGCTGCTGGTCGACACGTTCCACACCCTGCCCATTGGCGGTAATCCGGTGAACAGCAACGCGTTTCTGGCGCTGGCCAGAGCGGGCAGCCTGATCTTCCTCAACGGGTTGATGCTGGCGCTGCCGGTCATCACCATGCTGCTAACGCTGAACCTGGCACTGGGATTACTAAATCGTATGGCACCGCAATTATCCGTATTTGTGATTGGTTTTCCGCTTACCCTGACCGTGGGCATCGCGTTAATCGCGGCATTAATGCCGTTGATTGCGCCGTTTTGTGAACACCTATTTAGCGAAATTTTCAATTTATTAGCTGATATTGTTAGTGAATTGCCCGTTAATAATAGTCCATAATGTTTATCTTGTTATTCTAAGGATTATCCTAAAGTCATTCAGTAAAAACATCTACCAGGATAACTCTCACGCGCTTTATTTGTTTTTATCTCACTCACATAACGCAACATTTACTTTACTTTAAGACAATTCCAGGCAAATTATACGTAACTTTACGGGATAGTAAGTCCGCCTGAAAACCGCAAACGCGTCTCATTAGGTGAAGCATTCGGTTCCGTTAAGTTGTGTGAGATATTCGGGTAAGGGGAATTATCGTTACGCATTGAGTGAGGGTAAGCCATGTCAACGATTATTATGGATCTATGCAGTTACACCCGGCTAGGTTTGACCGGGTATCTGGTAAGCAGAGGGGTGAAAAAAAGGGAAATCAACGACATCGAGACCGTTGACGAACTCGACATCGCTTGTGATACACACCAACCTTCTGTGGTGTTTATTAATGAAGACTGTTTTATCCATGACCCAGCCAACAGTCAGCATATAAAGCAAATCATTAATCAGCATCCCAATACGTTATTTATTGTTTTTATGGCAATTGCCAATGTGCATTTTGATGAATATCTGTTAGTCAGAAAAAACTTATTGATCAGTTCAAAGTCAATAAAGCCAGAATCACTGGACGATCTCCTTGGCGATATTCTGAAAAAAGAGACGGATTCCGCCAGTGTAATAAATTTACCGACGTTATCATTAAGTCGTACTGAGTCCAGCATGCTGCGCATGTGGATGGAAGGCCAGGGAACAATTCAAATTTCGGATCAAATGAATATCAAGGCAAAAACGGTGTCATCCCATAAGGGGAATATAAAACGAAAGATAAAGACGCATAACAAACAGGTTATCTATCATGTCGTCAGACTAACCGATAACGTGACCAACGGTATCTTTGTTAACATGCGATGAGACGTCCCGACTGGTGGATGTCCCACCAGCCGGGTTTACATCGGCTGTCGCAATCCTACTCCGCCTTCTCCACAAAGATACCATCCTGATGCCCTGACTCATTAAAGAACCAGATGCCGAGCGGGTAGTCTTCCAGCGAAACCAGGTACATTGTGCCTTCACTAAACTCTTCCACTGCCAGTACCACGCCAGGACGACGAGAACCGCCGTCCGTTTTGACTGTGACCCGATCATTCACCTTCATCATTATCCTCCTGTGGCTTTGTGCCAGTGTAGAACAAAAACCGCTGACTGACAGCGTCTGAGCGGTTCGATTGCGGGTTTTCTCAACGGTCTATACTTAGTCTGTGGCACGGTGAATGACGAGGTTGAAATGAAGACCGCGAAAGAGTACAGCGATACCGCAAAACGTGAAGTCAGCGTCGATGTTGACGCGTTGCTGGCGGCGATTAATGAAATCAGCGAGAGTGAGATCCATCGTAGCGGAAACGACCCGGACAGAGTCAGTGTGGATGGCCGTGAGTATCATACATGGCATGAATTGGCCGAGGCGTTTGAGCTCGACATCCATGATTTTAGCGTGACAGAAATTAATCGATGAGCTGCAGCGAAAAAAATCCCGACCCTGACGGGTCGGGATGAAACTTGCTTATGCAAGAAGCACTTGAAAATTCGTTACACCAGGAAATCTGATGTACGCTAAACCTTATCCGCAATTTTTTTGCATGACAAGCAAATATTTTTCAGACAAATGATTAATCCTTCTAATGGTTGGGGCGGACCGGCTGCCAGCGCGCCTGATGACGGGATCGATCCCATTCCCCCTTCAGGCCAAACACCCTGTTTTTAGGATTTATCCAGAATACGGCGGTCCACGTGACAGGAATAAACATGCTTTCACTCGACGCTCCACTGCTGATTTTTACCGATCTGGATGGCACGCTGCTGGACAGTCACACTTATGACTGGCAGCCTGCCGCCGCCTGGCTCGCCCGACTGCGTGGGAAAAATATTCCGCTGATCCTGTGCAGCAGCAAAACGGCGGCGGAAATGCTGCACATCCAGAAGTTACTCGGCTTACAGGGATTGCCGCTGATTGCTGAGAATGGCACCGTGGTTGAACTGGACAGCCGTTGGCAGACGCATCCTGACTTCCCGCGACAGATAGCCGGTGCTTCACATGCTGAAATTAGCGCCGTGATTAACAAACTTCGTACCCGATCCTCGTTTAAATTTACAACGTTTGATGATGTCGATGAATCCACCATCGCCGAGTGGACTGGCCTGACACATGCCCAGGCCAGCTTAACGCGCCTGCATGAAGCCTCAGTCACGCTGATCTGGCGCGACAGCGATGATCGAATGGCCGACTTCACCCGACAGCTAAACGACCTGGGATTACAGTTTGTTCAGGGCGCGCGATTCTGGCATGTCCTGGATGCCAGCGCTGGAAAAGATCAGGCTGCAAACGGGCTGATTGATCTCTATCAGCGCCAGTGGAAGCGACGTCCGGTCACCGTCGGACTGGGTGATGGCCCGAATGACGCGCCACTGCTGGAGGCGATGGATTACGCCGTCATCGTGAAAGGCTTAAGTCGCGAAGGGGTAATTTTACGCCCCGACAGCACCGTACAGGTTTACCGTACGCAGCGTGAGGGGCCGGAAGGCTGGGACGAAGGCATGACCCATTTTTTCGCCACGCCTTAGCCTTTATCCGAGACACAGACCCGGTTACGGCCTGCCTGTTTTGCCAGGTAGAGTCTACGGTCCGCCAGTGACTGGAGCTGCTCAAAATCATAGTCTCCGGTCTCCTGGGTACTGCTCACCCCGAGTGAGGCGCTAATCCACAACGTGGCACTTTTCGCCACCAGAATCTCTTTCTCATTCAGCCGCAGGCGGATGCGCTCAGCTATCTGCTCCGCCTGCGCCAGAGACGTTTCCGGCAGGACCACACAGAACTCCTCCCCGCCGACTCGCCCTGCAACATCATAAGTACGCAACGTCCCGCTGATTAAGCCTGCGGCATGCGTTAACACCCGATCCCCGGCCTGATGACCAAAGCGATCATTAATACTTTTGAAGTGGTCCAGATCGATCTGAATAACCGACAGCGGTTGTTTTTGCGTTCGGCAACGCTGAGTCAAGTGCTTAGCTTTTTCAAAGAGCGCGCCGCGGTTATACAAGCGGGTCAGCGTATCGTGCCAGGCCTGCCACTGGAGTGAACTTTGCAGCACAAACATATTGCTGACCATTTGACGGATGACCACCCAGGAGATGATCAGCATCGCGGTGAACAGCGCCCACAGTAACGCCAGCGCAATACTGATGCTGCCGAAATCGCCGTGTACCCCTTCGCTTAAGGTATGTACCCGCACCAGTACGCCATCGAAATGATCCAGACGTTGCCAACTGATGTAGCGGCTCCCCATGCGCAAACCGCCTACGGTATCCTGCTCGATATCGTGCGCGAGCATCGCCAGTTCGCGCTCATCAAAGGTGTTCGCGTTTCTCAATTCCGCCGAGGAACCGGCCAGCAGCTTCAGTTTGCTGTCATAGAGTTGATACACCCCCTCCACGTCCTTATCGATGGCTTCATCCATAAACCGTTCGACTGCCGACACGGGGATGGTCATCGCCAGCACGCCAAGCCAGTAAAAGTGATAATCCAGCGGTACGCTAACGGTCACGCGCTGCTGCTCGTAAGAGAGATCGGGTGACGGCGTGGTGAACCAGCGTACGCCGCGCATGCGGTTTTTTCGCTGCGACTGCTCGGTAAACCAGGGTTGGATCACGTAGTCGTAATATCGGGTAGTAATATCGCTGGACAGCGATGTCGGTAACGTGGAGACGTAAAAGCCCGCGCGCGAGACATACATCGCCTGTTGCGACATCGATGTACGGATGATCGCTAAACGCAACAAATAGCCCACTTCCAGCGCGGCGGTCAGCTCGTTATTCAGCGATTGATCGTCACGCGAGAGCAACTGAGTTTGACTTACAAACGCATCAGAAACGCCATTCAGCGGCAGCGTCCGTCGCTTATCCAGCTCAAGCTGCCAGACGCGTGAATGACGCAACTGCTCAAAATGGGTAACCGCATCTCTTAAGACCGAAAACCCCAGCGGGGTGATCAGCGCCTCATGCATCCCGTCACGCAGAAACAGCAGCTTATCCACATTGAATTGCAACTGCTTGTCGAGCGAGTTGGCGACATTTTCCAGATGATTACGCTGGCTGGAGATATAGGCGTCTTCCAGGACGACCACTTCCCGCCAGGTCAGAAGAGTCGAAAAAAACATGACAATCAGAAAGCAGAGATTCACGACGTGGCCAGGGCCGAGTCGCCGCGCCAACGTTTTCAGCCAGCCCCCGTTTTCCATCGTTGCTTCGTGCGGCACTCTGCCCACTCCCTACTCGCTGTTGCTTTCCTAATCCTGGCATAACGCAGTACGTTACGTATTGTTGCCGTCACGCATTTTTTAAGAAAACGCCCGACATCCGCCGGGCGTTTTGTCATCAGGCTTCATCACACCGTCTACAGGTAGCGCCAGCGACGAGTTCATACTCATGGAATGCCTCTCGCTTGACGCCAAACCCATCATACCACCGACACTCCACCATATCGCTGGAATAGCCGGTGACAATCATACGCGGACCGCCCTCTTTCACAGTCACTTCCTCACTGACCAAAAAAACCATGTTACCTCCTGTATCCAGTGAACGTTTTCACCTTAGACGAGGATGTCCGGTTTTGCCTCATTCTGAGGAAGACTTTTAGTGCGCAACCCCGCGCATTCTGGCAACGGCTTTCACCAGCAGCACAACGATGGCACCGATGATAAACCCCAATACCAGATTCAGCAGCGTCGGTAAAATCAACGCCACCACAGCATTTTGCTGCTGGGCAAACTGTTCAATGGCATGATGCAACGGCGCAATACCGTGTACCACAATTCCCCCGCCCACCAGGAACATGGCCAGCGTACCCACCACCGACAGTGACTTCATCAGCCACGGCGCGACAACCAGCAGCCCTTTCCCTAATGTCTGCGCCAGCACGCTGGCTTTTTCTGCCAGCCAGTACCCCATATCATCCAGCTTAACGATGAGACCAACCAGGCCATAAACGCCAATGGTCACCACCAGCGCGATGCCTGACAAAACCAGCACCTGGTTGAGCAACGGCGCCTCGGCCACAATCCCGAGCGTGATCGCCACGATCTCTGCCGAGAGTATAAAGTCGGTTCGCACTGCGCCTTTGATTTTATCTTTCTCAAACGCCAGCGGATCCTGCGCCGCCAGCGCTTCCAGCCGCCGCTGTCGCTCAGCCGGATCTTCTTTGTGTTTTCGCGATTCGAAGGTGTGCAGGACTTTCTCCACGCCCTCAAAACAGAGGAAGGCGCCGCCAATCATCAACAACGGCGTAATCGCCCAGGGAATAAAGGCGCTGATGAGCAGCGCCAGCGGCACCAGGATCACTTTGTTAACCAGCGAGCCTTTCGCAACGCTCCAGACCACCGGCAACTCGCGGTTTGCTCTTACCCCCGTCACCTGCTGCGCGTTAAGCGACAGGTCATCCCCCAGTACACCAGCGGTTTTCTTCGCGGCCAGTTTGCCCATCATCGAGATGTCATCCAACAGCGTGGCGATATCATCGAGTAAGGTCAGTAAGCTACTTCCTGCCAAAATTATTCCCTCATTTTTTTATTCTTGAAGCGTTAAGTATGGAGTAAAACACGCGAGGCCGAAACTGGTGTTATTCGTCAACATTTTTTTAACAAGACGCATGAATTATATCACTCGCCAGCCTGATAGTTTTCGCGTTTACTATGTCGCTTGTTAGCGTTTTTCACGTGAGGGATTATGCGTTTCAGGCAGTTGTTACCGCTTTTCAGCGCGCTGTTCGCGCTGTATATCATCTGGGGTTCCACCTATTTCGTCATCCGTATCGGTGTGGAAAGTTGGCCGCCGCTGATGATGGCTGGCGTGCGCTTTCTCGCCGCCGGGGGACTGTTAACCGCCTTTTTACTACTGCGCGGCCATAAACTGCCGCCGCTTCGTCCTCTGCTTAACGCGGCGCTGATTGGTATTTTACTGCTGGCCGTCGGCAACGGTCTGGTTACCCTGGCGGAGCATCAAAACGTCCCTTCCGGGATCGCGGCGGTCGTGGTGGCGACGGTGCCGCTATTCACTCTGTGCTTTAGCCATTTCTTTGGCATTAAAACCCGCAGGCTCGAATGGCTGGGGATTGCGATTGGGCTGGCGGGGATCGTGATGCTCAACAGCGGTGGTAATCTGAGCGGCAATCCGTGGGGGGCGATATTAATTCTGATCGGTTCGATCAGTTGGGCGTTTGGCTCCGTCTACGGTTCGCGTATTACGCTACCGGTGGGGATGATGGCCGGCGCAATAGAGATGCTCGCCGCCGGGATCGTACTGATGTGTGCCTCACTGCTCAGCGGTGAAAAACTGACCGCGCTGCCGTCGCTGTCAGGCTTGCTGGCGGTCGGTTACCTGGCGTTGTTCGGTTCCATCATTGCCATCAATGCCTATATGTATTTGATCCGTAACGTCAGCCCCGCGCTGGCAACCAGTTATGCCTATGTGAATCCGGTCGTTGCGGTGTTACTGGGGACGGGACTGGGAGGTGAACGTCTGGCGCCGATTGAATGGCTGGCGCTGGGGGTCATTGTCTTTGCGGTCGTTCTGGTCACGTTGGGGAAATACCTTTTCCCGGCCAAACCGATGCCTGACGCGGTGGAAAACAAAAAAACGTTACAGTAAATGCATCCCCTGAGTGTCGATCTGCGCGGGCGCGCCGCCGCCGCAGATCCACTCTTCAAGACGTTCTGACAGCGCAGCGTCGCTAAGCTTTTCCCGTCCGCGTAGCGCACATTCCCAGACGATCAGCACCCGCCAGCCCAGTTCCTGTAAATGCTGGATATCGCGGCGATCGCGCGCCACGTTTTTACCAATCTTATCCAGCCAGAAATCGGTGCGCGTCGCGGGCACTTTGAACAGATAACAGTGATGATGGTGCCAGAAACAGCCGTGGGTAAAAATGACGCAGCGATACTCATCCACCACAAAATCAGGACGACCGGGTAGTGAAGCATCCTGAACGCGATAGTCGAGCCCCTGCTCCGTCAGCAGCCCCGCCAGTCGTTTTTCGATAGCCGTATCGCGGGTTGCAATGGCCCGCATGTTTTTACTGCGCGTTGCCTTATCGTGAACGTCCGCCATGAGCGCTCTCTTGCTGCCGTAACGCGACCGCCGCATTAATGTTCTCTTCCAGCAATTTCGCCACGGCGGCGAACGCGGGCACGACCACCGAGTTTCCAAACTGGCGATAGGCCTGGGTGTCAGAAACAGGGATACGGAACTGGTATCCCTGCGGCGACTCGAAGCCCATTAGTCGTGCGCACTCTCTCGGCGTCAGGCGACGTGGACGATGCTGTTGATTTTGCGGATCGTCGAAATTCACTTCCCCGGTAGCGAAATCCCAACCGCGGTCGATCAGAATTTCAGCACCATCTTTGTAATAGCGCGCGGAAAGCGTTCGCGTCACGCTATTCGGATTCGCTGGATCGACCATGCCGTAGCCAAAACCGTTACCTTTCGCCTGATGTTTTTTCGCGTAGCGGTAGAGATATTTCCACAGTACAGGCGTCAACACATATTTGGCTTCAACCACTGGTTCCAGTAATTCCGCCAGCGTCGTCCGCCGCGGCGGGTAACGCGTGCTGATGTTACGCAGGGTAAAATCGCGCTTCAGGTTCAGATCGCGACGAAACCCGACTAGCACGATGCGTTCCCGGTGCTGCGGCAAAAAATGTTTGCCGTCGATGATTTTCGGATCGTCCGGGCCATTATCCTCTGCATCGGCAACGTCGTAACCCAGAGCGTCCAGCGTCTGCATAATAATGCGGAACGTTTTGCCCTGATCGTGGCTCTTCAGGTTTTTCACGTTTTCCAGAACAAAAATCGGTGGACGGCGGGCATCGATGATTCGCACAACGTCAAAGAACAGTGTTCCCTGAGTATCGCAGGCAAAACCGTGGGCGCGTCCCAGCGCATTTTTCTTCGACACCCCGGCAAGGGAAAACGGCTGGCACGGAAAGCCTGCCAGCAGAACATCATGTTGCGGCACATGCTGACGAATATGGTCCGCCGCCTGACTGTCGCTGACACCTTCGCGATGGCTGAGCGTGATGTCGCGAATGTCTTCATTAAAGTGGTGGCTGGCCGGGTCGCAGTAATAGTTTGCTTTATAGGTACGCACCGCATGTTTGTTCCACTCGCTGGTAAACACACACTGCCCGCCTATCGCCTCAAATCCGCGACGAATACCGCCAATACCGGCAAAGAGATCGATAAAGCGGAAGGCATAGTGCGGATGGTGCGCTGGCGGCGTGGGCAACAGGGTACGCAAAAACCCCGACTCTCGTTCGCTTAATCGGTGCCAGGCGGAGGCATTCGCCACCACGCGCTTTAAAATGGCCGGACTCCAGTGGTTCTCGCCGATTCCATTCAGATGAGTCACCAGCGTTTTAACATCATAAATTTCCAACAATTTCGCCAATAACGCCTGCGCAACGTCTGCATTGCTGTCTGTTGCGGGAACCAGCGAACCTGTTACTGAAAGATTTTGCTGCATATCGTTAACCGACCAAAAAAGAGTGGCGTCAGGTTAACATAAAATTGGCCTCACGAGTGGCTGGGACTAAACGTGCGGATCACCGCCGGATCGACAGATTCGTATTCCCCTTTTAGCTCCGCGCTCAGTTTTGCCATGTAGTTCACCAGGAAGCCGGCATTATGCCGGGCCAGTTCCCGGCCACGCTCGGTTTGCATGGTGTCGGGCAACGCCAGTAATTTGGTCTGGAAGTGATCAAGGGCAAACTGTTTATCGTTGAGCGCTCTCCGCTCGGCGAAGGGGTCTTCGCCATCAAAAAGCGCCACGCCTAACGCGCCGGAAACGGCAAAAACACGCGCCAACCCAATCGCGCCCAGCGCTTCAAGCCTGTCGGCATCCTGAACAATTTTCGCTTCCAACGTGAGGGGGGCAATATTTGCGCTAAAACTGTGGGCTTCAATCGCATGGCAAACCGAGGCCAGTTGCGACTCGGGGAAAGCAGGAAAATCACGGATGAGGAGACGGCGGGTTTCTGCCGCCGCCAGGACCGACGAGCGATGACGATCCGGATGATTTTTGGCAAGGCTGACAATGTCATGAAAATAACACGCGGTCAGCACGACCAGCTCATCGACCGTCTGTCCCTCCATCAACTGTCGGGATGTCGCCCAGACGCGGCGGAAGTGAAAAATATCATGCGCGGCGTCCTGCCGGGTGTGATGATGGCAAAGCCATGCTTCAAATTGTGATTGCCAGTGCTGAAGATCCACAGTGCCTCCCGTACGTTAAGAAAGGCTACAGTAGCAAGTTTCTCCGGCAGCTTCACGTTGGCTGACGACGCGGGCGCGTATACCAGGCGATGCCGCCAAGAATCAGCCCCACCAGCCCAAGTACCAGAAACCCCAGCAAAGCCCCCATCCATTTTCCGCTGGTTGAGCCAAGCGAACTTTCAAATCCGGCAACCGGAATTGACTGGATGTGGCTGATCACCCAGGCATAACGAAGCATGGCCCAGACAAAATAGACGCAGAAAGCGTAAAACACCCACAATGCCAGTTTACCGCCCAGACTCCGCGTTGCTTTTTCTTCCATACTGCTCAAAGGAAACTCCATTTTTGTGACGTAACTCGAAAGATTTTTTTGCTCTTTTTTGTGATTATAGTCACATTTTTCTGTTCTGTGCGTCACAATATAGCCACGAATCATTGATTTTGCAGATGTATTGATCCAGGGCAATTTTAGTTATGTCACAAAACACTCTGTTATTTCCATTTATTTTCAAAAATATCCAGACTCCTGTTTATTTACTCATATCATAAACAAATAAAACGCCAACCCATCAATCTGGTTTTTGTTTTATATTAATCATGGCACTATAAACGTGTTATTAGCCTTTTTATCATTTAATCATTTTTTTATAACCGGCATTTATGCCGGTTTTTTTTAATTATCACACTCGGCAAATGGGTACGATTGTCATCTGGAAAACATCCAAGTCATCAATATCAAAGCAAAAAAGAATAAATATTTGATATTAAACCATAAATATCATGAATTTGTTTTATATTTATCATGCAATATGAATTATAAATACCCATATTGAAACATTTAGAAATATTTAAAATACAATTGTTACATGTTATTTTTAAAATAAAATGAACTCCTGGAATAGTATCCAGACGTGCTCTTCTGGAAAGCAGCACTTATTCATGAAGATTATTATCATAAGGGAATACATAATGAAAAGAAAAGTATTGGCAATGCTCGTTCCAGCATTATTGATTGCTGGCGCAGCCCATTCTGCTGAAGTCTATAATAAAGACGGCAATAAACTGGACCTCTATGGGAAAGTGGATGGACTGCACTACTTCTCAGACAACACTGACAGTGATGGCGACATGTCCTATGTGCGTCTGGGCTTCAAGGGTGAAACCCAGATCATGGATCAACTGACTGGTTACGGTCAGTGGGAATATAACATTAACGCAAGCGGTACCGAAGGTGACAAAGGCGATTCCGCAACGCGTCTGGGCTTCGCGGGTTTAGGTTTCGGTCAGAATGGTACCTTCGACTATGGTCGTAACTACGGCGTGGTTTATGACGTCGAAGCGTGGACTGATATGCTGCCGGAATTTGGTGGTGACTCCTACACCCAGACCGACGTCTATATGCTGGGTCGTACTAACGGCGTAGCCACCTACCGTAACAAAGGCTTTTTTGGTCAGGTTGATGGCCTGAACTTCGCGCTGCAGTATCAGGGCAACAATGAAGGCGCAAGTTTTGGCCAGGAAGGCTCGGGCAATAGCACAAATCGTAAACTGGCCCAGGAAAACGGCGACGGTTTCGGTATGTCCACCTCTTATGACTTTGACTTCGGTTTAAGCCTGGGTGCTGCCTATTCTTCATCTGACCGCACGGATGATCAGGTTTCTCGCGGATATGGCGATCGTTCTCGTGCCAACAACTACGCCGGTGGTGAAACAGCTGAAGCCTGGACCATTGGCGCGAAATATGACGCGAACAATATCTATCTGGCCACGATGTATGCCGAAACTCGCAACATGACCTATTACGGCGGCGGTAAAGGTGAAACCAATGGCGGTATTGCCAACCAGACCAAAAACTTTGAAGCGGTTGCACAGTACCAGTTCGATTTCGGTCTGCGCCCTTCTATCGCCTACCTGGTATCTAAAGGGAAGGAACTGGGTGGTCAGGATCATGATGGTGATGGTAACCCACGCTACACCGACAAAGATCTGGTGAAATACGTTGATGTAGGTATGACTTACTACTTCAACAAAAACATGTCCACCTACGTTGATTACAAAATCAACCTGCTGGATAACGATGACCACTTCTATGCAGACAATGGCATCGCGACCGATGACATCGTTGCTGTGGGCTTAGTGTATCAGTTCTAATCGCCAGAATAATTCCAGGCCCGCTTCCGGCGGGCTTTTTTGTGCCTGAAATGTCACTCAGTATTGAGCTTGTCGCCATTTTCCCGCATCCAGTCAGCCAGAGGCGCCAGTGCACCATGCATGGTCAATCCCAATGGCGTTATCTGATACTCAACGCGCGGTGGAATTTCCGGATAAACTGTACGTGACACCAGTCCGCGTAATTCAAATAAACGCAGCTGTTTTGTCAGCTCTTTTTGCGTAATGGGGGCTGCAGCCCGCAATAACTCGCCGAAACGCACCGGGGCATTCAGTACGATCAGACGGTACAAAATCGGTATTGCCCACTTTCCGGAGACCAGACTGACGAAGCGAGTCATCGGACAGGGTTGATGCTGAACATTTTTCTCCGTTACACCGTCGGCTGATTCCGCCATAGCACACCTCTTGCCTCTTTAGTATCCATTTGGTACCTGGTTTCCTTTAGATACTAACGTTTCTATAGTGCATTCTCCAGAGACAATTCAGGAGAAGTAAAATGGGTCGCTTAACAGGTAAATATACGCTCATTACAGGCGGGACCAGTGGTATTGGTCTGGCAACTGCGCAGGAGTTTATTGCCGAAGGCGCGCATGTCGCTGTCACAGGGCGCAATCCCGGCACGCTCGCTCAAGCCCAACGCATTCTGGGTGACAGCGCATGGGTGATTGCCACCGATGCCGGGGATATTCAGGCACAAAAAGGGCTGGCAGAAACCCTCGCTTCGCGTTGGCCGGGGCTGGATGCCGTTTTCGTCAATGCGGGTGACGTCACGCACGGACTGATCGAAGAGTGGGATGAGGCAAAGTGGGACCGCCTGATGCAAATCAATCTAAAGGGGCCTTTCTTTTTGCTGCAGGCACTGCTGCCACTTCTGAATAATCCCTCTTCCGTGATCCTTTGCGGCTCGGTCAGCGCGCATATTGGTCTGCCAACCAGCAGCGTTTACGCCGCCAGTAAGGCCGGATTATTATCGCTCGCACGCACACTGTCGGCAGAACTCTTACCCCGGGGAATACGCGTTAATGGCTTAAGTCCAGGCCCAGTTGCCACACCCGCGCTTAATAAGCTGGGACTTAGTGAAGAAGCGCAGCGCACGCTGCAAAGTGACATTGCCAGCCTGGTGCCTCTGGGACGCATGGGTACGCCAACGGAACTGGCGAAGGCCGCGCTCTATCTGGCATCTGATGAGTCGGGTTATACCGTAGGTACGGAACTACTGGTAGATGGTGGAACCGGCAATCTGTGATTCCAGGCTTCCTGGCTGTTCGTGATCGTCATTGAAAATGTGACGAACATAATGGCGCTGAAGGGAACTTCGGCGTTATATCTCTGTTCGTTTTACTCAACGGGACGTGTGTCACTGACAACAGGAAGGGTAAGTGTTTGAATAGTGGCGGAGAGAGGGGGATTTGAACCCCCGGTGGAGTTGCCCCCACTCCGGTTTTCGAGACCGTCCTGATCTATATAAAACTCATAAACTTATCTTCGAAATTGAGAAAATTGTTTATTGTTTGTACTCGGTTTTTTCAGCGAGTTACGTAAATCATCCATGTCATTTTCTCATCATTTTTTTAAAGTATTGAGATAAGACTAGATAACTTTCCTGATGTGAATGGATGTCAGATCACCGGACAATCATCATCATTGAGCCTTCTGAATATATAGAGGCCTAAAGTCCGCCTTGATCGAACAGCGGAAGTTCACCAATGTGGCTCTGCCCCCGAATATGTTCCAATCATGATCAGGAATAATCGGCTTCTGAATTGTGTGCGAGTGTGAATTTTCAACAAGATCCAGTGGATAGTTAATAGTGTATCATATAGCCCTTACCTGGAGGGTTCATGATGGAACAATACGATTTCAAGAATGCTACATATCAGATTGGTAAACACGAAGCTGGGCACTGGTTGGCTGCATTCAAATTAGGATGGAAGCCGCGAAACATAGAAATCAGAGTTCCTTTCCATGAAAAGGGACATTTCGGATCAACGCTTACCAGTTTTAAAACGTCTCTGACTAGTATTGCCGATGTGCGTAGCTATGCGTTGGGGCGAGTTAAAATTTTATATTCAGGTGCTTATGCTGAGCATTTTGATGGTAAAGAATTCAATTTTGACAGTATTTTAAGCGATTTCAAGCCAGGAGGTGGGGCGTACTCTGACTATTGGAAAGCCGAGGAAATTTATTTTTTCTATCACAACTGTCTCGAGCATTCTGCGGGTTGGGAGGAAGAGTTCAAACCCATAATTTATGATGTGCAAATGATGGTTCAAATGCATTTCAATTTCATAAATAGCGTAGGATTACATCTGGCGGAACTGGCTCACCAGCCAGGTGATGTTATTACCATGCCAGGTGAAAAGCTTGTTGAGATCTTCAATAGATCTAAGATTTCCTTGCCTGATTTTTCATGAATGGTGATACTTTTCGCCTAAGCCAACCCTAAATAGTTGGTTAATTTGGAGATGCAGACAAGTAGCGAATTGGAGATCCAACTTATCAAAAGCTGACGCGTTGCGATTACCCGAGGCGGCCGATAAAATTTGCCCACAATATGTAAACTTGTCAGAACCACTAAACATCCGCTCTTGGCACACAGCAGCCTTTTAGACATTAGCACTCCGTCATGGGGTGTCGGGGGTCGGAGGTTCAAATCCTCTCGTTCCGACCAAAATTCCCCTTAAGAACCAGCCTTTTACGGCTGGTTTTTTTATGCCTGAAATTTGTACGGGGTGAAACTGGGGTGAAATGGGGGAATTATTCTGACATAAGTTGCCCAGGAAATACCGGAACAGCCACTCGCATATCCTCTTCTATACTTTCAGTCTGACCGACTGGAGGTTTCCTATGTGTGGACGCTTTGCACAAGCACAGACCCGTGAAGAATACCTGGCATATCTGGCCGATGAAGCCGAGCGTGATATCGCTTATGACCCTGAACCTATAGGCCGGTACAACGTGGCGCCCGGTACCAAAGTCTTGCTGCTCAGTGAACGCGACGAACAACTGCATCTGGATCCGGTGTTCTGGGGATACGCTCCCGGGTGGTGGGATAAACAGCCGCTGATTAATGCGCGCGTTGAGACTGCGGCCACCAGCAGAATGTTTAAACCTCTGTGGCATCATGGGCGGGCTATTGTGTTCGCAGATGGTTGGTTTGAGTGGAAGAAGGAAGGCGACAAGAAACAGCCATACTTCATCCATCGCTCCGATGGTCAGCCGATATTCATGGCGGCGATCGGCAGCATACCGTTCGAACGCGGAGATGATGCCGAGGGATTCCTGATTGTCACGTCAACAGCTGATCAGGGACTGGTCGACATTCACGACCGACAGCCACTGGTTCTGTCGCAGGAAGCTGCAAGGGAATGGATGCGCCAGGACGTAGGCGGGAAAGAAGCTGAGGAGATAATTGCCGTCGGAACAATCCCCGCCGACAAGTTCATATGGCACGCGGTGTCACGTGCCGTGGGAAATCCAAAGAACCAAGGTAAAGAGTTAATAGCACCTCGTTAGAATATTTCTCAACTGATCGAGTAAAATATTACTCATCCATCAAGTCAAAAAGAAGTTCACTGTCTGAATATAAACATGGCATGTTATTGAAATAATCATCCGGTCTAATCAACTCTCTTTTCAGATCAAATCCCATCCCATCATTCTTCATTTTCCAAAACTTCAATTTGCGTTTTTCTGAAACCATTGCCTTCATCACTGCATAAATAGTTACGTCTGGACATTTATAGCCAAATATAATTGACTTAATTGGGGGAAGTGAATTTCCAAGACCTATAGAACTGAATATTCTCCACTCCGATTCATATCTCCACTCTCCAGATTTTGTTAATAAGCAGACCTGTTTTATTCTTGAATCATTACCGGGATTATCCAGCCACTCGCTTATTTCACTTGTTAAAATTTTTCTTGAACCACCATATATAACCTCATGGACTTGTTCAGCGCTCACAGAATTCATATCATATTCAATACATAGCCCTTTGTGTTGATTTGCATAATGCGACCACATTAATGGACTATTGAATTTTTTACTAAGACACAATACGCCTTTTTTGAAAGCATTCACAATTTCATCTTGAATAACATCAGTATAACACCTTTCCAAGTATTTATTACGATGTATAGATTCGAACTCTGTTGCGGAATACTCAAAGTCAGAGAGTGCTTGCTCAACCTCACTATTAGCAAGAAGATAAGCTCTTTGAGCAGTCTTCTCCTTAGGGAATTTCAACTTTTTTAGACTGTTTGCAAATTGCTTTTCAGCTTTCTTCAATATTATTCTTGAGCAGACGCTTCTTAAGCTTGATAATTGCAAGTCATTTACAACAATAGGCTGACAATCCAAAGGATCATTGAAATTAGATGGGTCAGAATAATAAGCTTGTTGCATACAAATAAGATTAAGGGTATTTTCACTAAAAGTTAAATACTTATAGAGGTGTTCCGGTTTATTAGCCATCAAAGCTATTCCTGAAAAATGAGGATGTTTTTACTTTACAATAAGTAAATCACTAAATCGAGTTGTATATCTTGGTGATAACATCTCCCGCTTCATCTGCCATTTCTGCTCGATGCCCTGTCCTGCAAAATACAGCGTCCCTCTCCCGCCTTTGGCATTGAGTTGATCCAGCACTTCCATCAACTTCTCGCTGCCGGCGCGCGGTGCATTGTCATCAAACAGGTTAAGCTGTGCGACACCCTGGCTGAAGAAGTCTCCCAACATTACTCCTGCTTTCTGGTATCGGTGTCCGTCTTTCCAGATGGCATCAAGGCATCGTGTGGCCGCTGCTATGATGTCCCGGCTGTCTTGCGTCGGTGTCAGCAGCTTAACCGATGCGCTGTTACCGTAATATGGCTCATTAAGCGCAAATGGCGATGTTTTAACGAACGCGGAGATGAACCGACAATACTGGTGTTCTCCACGCAACTTCTCCGCTGCCCGCGACGCGTAGCTACAGATAGCCTGCCGCATTGCATCGTATTCAGTGACACGTTCACCGAAAGACCGACTGCATACAATCTCTTGCTTAACGGGGGCAAACTCTTCCAGTTCAAGACACGGTTCACCGCGCAACTCGCGCACAGTCCTTTCCAGTACCACATTGAAGTGCTTTCGGATAAACCGGATGTCGGTATCAGCCAGGTCGAGAACCGTCTTGATCCCCATAGCCTCGAGCTTTTTGGTAATGCGGCGGCCGACGCCCCAGGTCTCATCAACAGGAAGTGCCGCCATCAACTTGCGCTGCCGATCAACGTTAGACAGGTCAACAACTCCACCAGTCTGTCGTTGCCACCTTTTCGCAGCGTGATTTGCAAGTTTCGCCAGCGTCTTTGTCTGCCCTATTCCCACACCAACAGCAAGTCGTGTATTGCGATACACAGCATCCTGCAGTTCCCTACCAAAGTCCTCCAGTACACGGCAGTTCCGCACGCCGGTAAGGTCACAGAAGGCCTCGTCTATTGAGTATATTTCGCAGCGCGGCGACATCTCTTCGAGCGTCGTCATCACCCGGTTTGACATGTCAGCATAGAGCTCGTAATTGCTGCTGAAGCAGACAACACCACACCGCCGGAACAGTTCCTTCTGTTTGAAATACGGGTCGCCCATTTTTACGCCGAGAAGTTTTGCTTCAGTAGAACGCGCAATCACGCACCCGTCATTGTTCGACAGCACAACAACCGGTTTTCCTTTCAGATCGGGCCGAAACACCGTCTCGCAGCTCGCATAAAATGAATTTACATCAACCAGGGCAAACATCAGATCACCGGGCAGTCGTCAAGCTCGACACTACGGGCATCGTTAATGATATAGGTCACCACTCCCATAATGAGAGTTTCAGACGTCAGCATCTGATGCCGATCCGGAGAGTTGAGATCTTCAATGCATCGCACCGGAGAGAACCGTAGACGCTTAAGTCTAAGCTCATCGTTTAGCTGACATACGACAATGGAGCCATCAACAGGAGTCGCGGCGCTGTCCACAACGAGCATTGCATCTTTCATGATGCCTACCCGCCAGATAGTTTCCGCAGACTGCATGATGTAAGTCGATGTTGGTCTGGGGATCAATTTACTGTCGAGAGAAAGCCTTTCAACTGCATAATCTGATGCTGGAATGTGAAAACCCATATCGCCCCCTTCTATTGACACTGGATATAAAAACAGTATAAATACTGTATATCCAACCAGTAAAGAGGGAAGGGAAAATATGTTTGTTGAGCTGGTTTATGACAAGAGAAACGTTGCAGGGTTGCCTGGTGCAAGTAGCATCATTCTGGCAGAACTGACAAAGCGGGTGCACAGGATTTTTCCCGATGCCGAGGTGAAGGTAAAGCCAATGCAGGCTAATGCTTTAAACAGCGACTGCACCAAAACTGAGAAAGAAAGGCTGAACCGTATGCTTGAGGAAATGTTCGAAGAATCTGACATGTGGCTGGTGAGCGAGTGAACTATGGACAGCTTGATCATATCGGGGATCAGAATCTATTTCCCTAAACCCGGTGAGCGTCTCCCCACTCCACCGGATAACATGCGCAACTTTGCCATCAAGGGTACCGTAGGTGAGCGCTGTTGCATCCTGGCATTTCTACGAAAAAATTGGCAAGTTCTCTCGCTTCCTGAATACGAGCATACAGGAGCGGCCATCATGGAAGCGGTAAGGCAGGGAAAGCAAAACTGGAGATAGAGTTCGCGTGGGAAAGGGGCCAACCGGCCCCTTCAGTTAATTAACCCGTCAATGCAGTTTTCAACATTTCGATCTCTGCCTTCAGGTGTTTCACATACCCCAGCAAGTCCATCACGATCGGGTTGTTGTCTACCGACGGACGGTCGCGAGTTTCCTCTCCGATCTTATTGCCATCTTTGTCCAGAATATCAGCGGTTGGCTCACTGTTATGCTTGATGTACTGCGGCGCAACCTGTTCAGCTTCTTCCGCTATAAAGCCGAATCGCTCTCGGTTCTGTTCGTCGTCGTTATAGACGAAATTGACCATACGAAGCGCATCAATGCGGCCTACTGCTTCCGCTAGATCGGCATCCTTGACACTATGTTTATACGCAAGTCCTGATGTACCTTGTAAGGCAATCGTACCAGACGCCGACGGCATGTTGATGACAATCTGTCCTGTGTTCACCCCGTTACGGCGTCTCTTGATGAAGTAAGCTCCGTAGTTACCGTCTAGTGCAAAAGACCACCATTTGCCAACCCCATCAGCATCGGCGGACCTGCGATCTTCAACAATAAAGGATGAGAATTCATCGCCGGTGATTTCCACATTACCGGTTGGATTTATAACCCCGGAATAATGAAAGCGACCGTCAGAAGATA
The DNA here is from genome assembly GCF_018323885.1 of Citrobacter amalonaticus. Taxonomy (NCBI): domain Bacteria; kingdom Pseudomonadati; phylum Pseudomonadota; class Gammaproteobacteria; order Enterobacterales; family Enterobacteriaceae; genus Citrobacter; species Citrobacter amalonaticus. The sequence goes on from NZ_AP024585.1 coordinate 2,827,661, forward strand.
CCACATCCCCATTGGAGTTGAACCACCATAGGTAGGAGTCATTAGCTGACGCGGCGGCAAGCTGTGCCCTGGCTCGAATGCCAGAAGCTAACTCGGTATATTGTGCTGTTAATGACAACGCGGACGCCATAGTACCGCCGATTTGGTACTCACTACGAATTGCGCCGCCATTGGTAGTTGTGTTAACAGGTGGCGCTACGTCATCGCCGTTGTAAACCGTCCATGACGTGTTAGCCGCCGTGAAGCCGCCGGACGCGCGGATGATCCAGACACCCACAAAAGAGTTAGGCCATACCTGGTTAGCGCTACGCCCATATACAGGGTTACTGTCGGACGCTTTAAATGATAGCAACTGCAACGCTGTGGCTAGCGTGCCGTTGAGGCTAATAGGTCCGTACTGTCCTGTTGTTCCGGTTGATGTGGAGAACGCGCCACCACTCCCAACTAGGTTATTATTTAATTCTCCCGCTGGCGCTCGAACTTGCCGGAAGTTTAATGTACCGGCAATGTCAGGTGCGGCGCTTTCGTATACGTTACCCGACGGCAATAACCCTCCCTGATCGCCTCTACCGAAAAGTCCCGGTATAGATCCACTTTGCACACCGTTAAAGTCTGGCACACGGAAAGTCGTCGCCCCGTCGCCGTCGGAGTAGTTGCCGCGCTTGCCTGGGTTAGCTAACCAATCCGCGTCCGAAATCGGTGTGTGCATCTGAGCATGTGCCCATAACTCGGGCCAGTCTGCACGGTTCAGGATCTGCCCGTCCGCCACTACCGACCAGGCCGGAATAAATGCGCGACTGGTCCACAATGCAGGCTGGCCAACACCGAAGTTTTGCACCCCGTTTAGTGTTGGACCAAGACCACCACCGGCACCAACCATATTCTCAACCTGGCGTAATGTTGGCGCATCGTATGGGTTGACCGCATCCCCTGCCAGCGGAGTAGACCCGATTGGGCGCACATTAAGCCAGGCGGCGGCACGGTCCGCAAGGTCAGACAGGTTCAGCGATTTTACGAGAGCTTCTGCAGGGTTATGTGAGGCCGCGTCTTCAGCGGATTTCCTCGCTTTCTCCGAATAGTGAAGCGCTGAATATTCGTTACCTGTTACCGGGTTATCTTCCGGGTTAAGCGCATATTTTCGAGCCAGTTCCTTATAGCCTTCGGCATTCGTTTCACTCTCGGCAGCATCAGCGGCTGAGCCCTTCGCACCAGTTGCAGCAGTGGTTGCTGTCTGCGCATCAGTTGATACCTGCTGAGCAGTGTCAACGACAGTGTTTTTATCGGTTTCAACCTGCTGTGCATCTTCTTTGATTTGTGCAGCAAGTTGATCGAGATACTCAACATCCAGTGTGTTCAGGATGTTTGCAATACTTAACCACGAGGGACCAGTGAAGGAGGAGCCATCCGGCAACATGACGGTGATATGACCGTCCACACTGAATACAGCCTGCCAGTTTTGTTTGTCGTAGTTCAGCCCACGCAATGCCTCGGTGCTCTGCACCACCAGCGCCGCCGTAACCTGGTTCTGTGTGGCACGTGGTACTGCATTCCACGCAGAACCTTGTTGTGTCGGTCCGGGATATTTGCTGATGAGGGTGATTTCAGTATCACCTTCAACGGACTTAACCGGCAGCGTATAAGTTACACCCCCAACAATAACGACAACGAAATCACCTGCGGTCAGTTCCGTGGAAAATGAGGTACCTGCCCCGGAGACCAAATCTGAGTTATTGGTCAGGGTTAACGTTCCTGCTGACATATTATTTCCTCAATACATGGGGGGAAGGACAAGAATTGGCATACCAATATTTTGGTTAAATGTGGCATCCCAACCGCTAACGTCATAGTTCCCGAAAACACGGTTATAAGCCGATCGGATACTTCCACCAGACATGACGATCCCTTTAGTACGCACATTGGCGACCCCGTTAACCATCCTTGTCTGCGCTCCGGTGCAGGTAAGATGGCAATATCCGCCACCAACTCCTTGAAATGAATCAGTTAACTGAATGGTGCGGTCATAGACCATTGGTCGCTTTAGTGTTGAAAACGTCACCTGACCCGCTGGATTTGTCATAGTTATGCCATCACCACCGACCGGCGCAGTCTGATTAAAGATTGCAAGGTCAATTGTGACGGATGCTGTAACATCATCCGTTCCGCTATAAGAGATACTCCGTACAATGATGCTGGTCCCGTCGAATGCAACAGAAACATTTGGATTATCCCATTTGCCAAATGGAATACCTGAAACTGGTAGCGCCGCGCTTCCGTTTACAGTAATTCGGCCTGTATAAGCACAAGTCATCAATAATGAACGATTCGAAATAGCGGTAAAATCTGTTGAATTGGCTACCAGAATCCCTTCGTTATATGTAGCGGCAGGAAGAATTTCGAGAAATGTTGCGTCAAAATCTACCTTCTCGCCATTCCTGAACCCTTTTTTACCAAAGTTAATATTTACCGATGAATTTCCATTCCTTGTTACGGAAGACATAAAATAAATATTTGGAGGATTTGTAAAATTCTGAATTACAACAGGCCTTTGTGCAATGGTAACAAGCTCTGAACCCGCAGTCATGGTAACAGGGACACTGTAACTGGAACCTCCACCATCTCCATATTGCCCGGATATTGCGCCACAATAAGAAGGGGCACGAAGCCCTGCTGTAATCGCCATCACCGGGCGACCATCGTTATAATCAATCAGAATACCTTCCGGCATAATTCACCTACCATTTACCAACAACGACTCGCCCACCACCAGACAGATTCACAGTAATTCCATTGCCGTTAATAACGACCGTATTGTTCACACCGTTAAATGCAAACTGGCCGCTGGTCGCATACAGTTTCCCATGGAATTCACAGTCACCACTCTTATCAATATTCCAGCCACGTGTTCCGGCGAGGAAATTATTCGAGCGAATATAGTTTGCAATTTTGGCATTGGTGATCGTTCCGTCCTGGATAAACGCCGAACTAATAAACACCTGGCCGTTTACAACGGCAAATGGTGAATACTGAGTCGTTCCACTACCGCTCATCAGCACAAACTGGTTGGCGTTAAAACCGATTCGGGTAATCACGGGCTGACCAGCCTGCGCCAGCACAGCAATCGACATCCCGGCGTTGTACATCACGCCATTGATTCGCACACCAGCCTTCAGTGTATGAATTGCCGTCGCCCCGTCCGCATCAACTACCGCGGTGAGCTTGTCCTCCAGCGTGGCGGTCACATCTTCGATCTGTGCCTGAACCTGGGTAGATAATTCAGCCATCGCTTTATCAACATCAGCGATGGTTGTTTTAACAATCAGGATATCCGCACGGACCTCACCCAACTGTGCCCACTGATGCTCAACGGTCGCATGATTCGCCAGAGCATTTTGCAGGGCAGCTTCCAGACTGGTGTCAATGTCTCCGGTCAGGCGATCGCCATCTTCGGAAGTCAGGAAACCATCCGCAATATCGCCGAGATAGTCATCGGCGTTATCGTTGGACATGCCGCGGATCCAGTCGGTATATCCCGATTCGTTTCCGGTCTTATCCACCAGCTGCGCGCGGTACCAGAATTCCTGCCCTGCTCTCAGCCCGAGTTGTGTGTATTCCGATGAAGGATACGGCACATCAGAAAGCAGCAACGGATCTGAAAAATCACTGTTCGCGGTATACTGAACCTCCGTTTTCAACGTATCCGCAGTGTTTGCCGGGAACCCCCAGTTCAGACGAATACCCCAGTTGATGCCCGTTGCCATAAAACCAACCGGCTTCGGCGGGTTACCGACCTTACCCTTCAGTGTTTTCTCTTCCGAGTAACCCCATCCGGAGGAGATCTCCGCGGCGTTAATGGCACGCACACGCACCAGGTAGCGCCCGGCATAAATCCCCGTAACATCGAAAGACGTGGTGGAACTGCGCGGTACGTTTACCCAGTTGCCATCATTGCGGCGCCACTGTGCCTCATAAGCGATAGCATTGGGTGCCTGGTCCCAGCTGGCACGCATCGTCTCGACGCTGATACCCTGCTGAACAACGGAAAACGAACTGATAATGATGTTTTCCGGCGCATGCTGATTACCCAGAGGAACGACAGTGACAGGCCGCTGATCAATGATGGCGCCAGTATCAATGCGGGCGTATTTATCCGGATCATGATAAGCCCCGGAAATTGTGAATGTGCCATCGTTATTGTCGGCCACACTCACAACGCGGTACTGCTGCGCATAGAGCTCATCTGATTCAGCAACCCATACACATTCGGCCTGCGGTGTTTCTCCGTAGGCTGTCGTGACTGTAATGGCTCTGCCGTTCACCGCCTGTACTGTTCTGGCCTGCGACACGCCGGAAGGCAGGTTCACAATAAGACGGTTACCGGGAGCGATATCGGCCACACGATCCAGGGTGAGAACCCTCCCGTTCACCGAACTGATACGACCGCCGGTGACTTTACCCGACAGCATTTCATCAGCGACCGCAATGACGTAACCTGGTTGCGGGATATTACCGTCCAGACCAACAGAGAAAGTCACTACCCGATCTTTGTTATTGGTCAGGATCCCCCAGCGGCCCTTACGGTTTGCCTCCGATTGCCGGGTGCAGCCGATTGCAGTGAGCTCGAGCTGATTGAAGCCGTACCGGGCAACAAGCGACTGTTCAAACACCGGCTCCATCGCGTCCGCATAAGCATTATCCGGATCGGACCAGGAGACCAGCGCAGTTGTATAGCGGTTTTTTGTCGTGCTGCTTGAATAAACAAACTGCCCGTCAATGACGTTGGCGCGTGTATAGGTGTAATCGATATCGCGGGGCATGTCAGCCAGCGCCACTATCTGATCGCCACCCCAGTAAGTCATCCCGCGGAATATGGCTGCGAAATCCCGCAGCACGGTGTATGCCTCATTCCGGTTCTGCACATAGACGTTGCAGATATAACGGGGTTCGGTACCACTGCCACCCTTTCCATCCGGCACCGGCTGATCGCAATACTGTGCAACCTGATACAACGTCCATTTATCAATGTTTGCCGCCGTCAGGCGATTACCCAGACCAAAACGATCCGTCACAATCAGATCGTAAAAAACCCATGCCGGGTTGTCTGTCCACGCCCATTTAAACGCGCCGGTCCATGTACCGCCGTAGGTCCGGGTTTCAGGGTTGTAATTATCCGGCACGCGGATCACGCGCCCCCGTGGCTCGCAGGAAATCTGCGGAATGGAGCCATTAAACTGACTGGAGTCAAATTCAATGTAGAGCAAAGCGGTGTTCGGATAGCGCAACTTGGCATCGATCACCTCGGTGTAGCTTTGCAGCGTCATCGCATCGCCAATTTTTGCACTGTTGGCATCAGCGGTGATTTTGCGAAGTCGCACTGTCCATGTTGTTCCTGCCTGCGGCAGAGCAATGCGATGGCTGCGCTCATAACCTGATGTGGTTTTCCCGGTCACACGCGTATTAATCACTGTCTGCCATGCGCCACCGTCGGTCTGCAGATCGATCGCATAATTAATCGAGTATCCGACCAGGTCGCCGTCGTCTTCCTGCCTGAAAAGTGAGGGCCATTTCAGACGCAGGCGAATGGCTGAAAGCTGGGTATTTGTAAAGGTGTGAGTCCATGCCGTACTGCTGGAGATCGCCGTACCCACATTAATTTCATTTTCGGTGCCCGGTATCCCCTGAATATATTTTTGCGCCTGAGTACCAGGACGAAATTCCCAGGCCACTCCACCGAAGTTTTTCGAACCGTCAGAGTTTTCAATAGGCGTTCCGTCAAGGTAGATGTCTTTCCCGGTCAACTGGCCTGCAAATTCGCCTTCACCCAACGCAATCAGGATTTTTGCTTTTGCAACAGACTGCAGATCATCGGGTTGTTCGGTTGGAGTGCGAGTCTTTGAACTGCCGCCCTTGCGGCCCTTAATAGCGGTTGCAGTTGCCATATCGTACCCATAAAAAAAGCCACCCTAAGGTGGCCTGGAGGAAAGTGATTTTTTATTGCTGATCTTCGACGTAGATGCCGGCGGAGATGATTGCGCCACCGATGCGCCGCTTTCCGTATAAAAGGGGAACTGGGTAACCCTGTGCGGCGGTATTCGTCACGCCACCGAAAGCGTAACTGGCCTGATTAGCTGCATCCTCTTTGCTGGCGAGACCAGCTGGTTGCGGAGAAAGCATTTGTATAACCCCACCGAGCATCATTGATGCTCCTGTACCATAAAACCATGGTGCGGCTGCAGCTGCTGGAGTAAAACTTAATACGACACCTACAACGACTAACACAGCTCCAAGTATTGTTTGTAAAACTCCTGATTTTTTGCTTCCTATTACCACAGGTACAATACGAATTATTTCGTTTGTTACAGGAAATGCTAAATCCTCTTTACTTAAATTCTTTTTGCCTCGAAAAACAGCATAAGTTATCCCTCTTTGCTTGCTGGTGTTCAGGTAATTTTCAAAGCCATTTATAGTACAACATAAAGCTCTAATAGCTTCTGCCGTAGTTGTAACAACACGATTATGTGATTTACCGAAAGTTTTACCTAAAGTTCCGCCAAGCACAATAGTAATCATAGTCATGTATTCGAAACCCCCAATAAAAAGGCCGAAATTTTTCGGCCTAAAATACAATATATTACTTGGTTCGCCACATCCTATATTGGCCCCACACTCCTTGTTCAGTAATGTATTCCTGTTCAGCCCCATCAGCAATGATATCAAGCGTCTTACGCATACCCATACTGAGGGTTGCGCAATCATTACTTACTCGTAACTTATGAGGACCTTTATCTAAATAGGCGGTTACGAACTGATTTTGACGGAGAAGAGCTAAATCTCTATCATCGATTGCAATTAAAAATTTACACATTCCCCCACTGCCACCGCCAATAAATTGTTTATTCCTGGTAATGGTAATTTTCGTTTGCTCTTTATTGTTATTAGGTGTCACTAACTCTTGATTTAAAATTTTCTCGGCTGGACCATATGGACGAGCACACCCAATCAATCCTAAAACAGCAACAAATAGAAGAATAGCTCTCATAAATACTTACCCTCAATAAAAACATCAACGTTAAAACAGATTCAATTAAAAAACTTCATATACAACCCAGGGAGAAATTTTTCACACACTTCAATATGTTCAAGAGAAAACTCCTTATATTTCTCCTTAATCGTACCAAAACTATCTGGACATTGGCCTGCATATTTATAGTAATTATATATACACGGATCAACCTTTACCTTATCAAAAGAGTGAGCTATACCATCAATCACTGTAAGAGAAGAGTTTAGATGTTGAGCAAGTGATAATTGATAGATTAACTCAGAGCTAGTGTAAACAGGTCCTAAAGCGCAAGTTTTTGCCGCGTTATTAAAAATAACTGATTTATCACCGCACTTATCGGAAGCATTGTTAAAAGCAATAGTAAGGTCGCTACGAAGATCAATATGCTTGATATCCAGTGCTGTTGACTGATTTACAATCCCTATAACTCCTAAAATAAAAATAGCGCCTACAATAATATTAGTTGTATCTAAATTCAATTCCCTGCTAAATATGCGTTCCACAGCTGCCGCCCCCCCAACACCCGCTAATATATAGCTCCCCCCTGTCCATAAATTAACTTTACAGCCTAATATTTCATTAGCACACAGCAAAATTCCAGCGACTATTAACAAAACAATTAATGCTATTTTTACATAATATAAGACATTAGCTATCATTTTAATTAAATTGCCTTTGTGATGATTAATCATCTTGCCATTATCCATCAAATAGACCGACATGACGAACTACTAAAATTGTCCTATCTTGCCAGTATCCACCATACGGGACACGCTGGCTCAAGTGTCCGTAAAGGTGATGCAGCAACATGTTACCTTCCAGCAGGATCCCGGCATGGTTCCACTTATTCGCCTGTACCTGCATGATCACCATATCACCAGGCTGAGGAGAACCTTTAAACTCCCTGAATCCGCATTTAAACCAGCACTCCTGATAAAAATTATCCGGATACTGATCTTCCCACCACGGATAATCCACGCGGTAATCGTGAAGTTCTATCCCGTGAGTTTGCCGGAAGTAGCTCATCACCAGCCCCCAGCAATCGAAGTGACCAAGAACAAACGGTCGCTCAAGCAACGGTAGCTCCCCGCGGGGCTGAATGGTCCGTAAATCACCTTCCGGCCAGCTAATGATATGCCAGGGAAGCAACGTTGCGTCACACTGAGCCTTATCCAGTTCACTCGGTTGCGTTGTTGCATCCGGATGGCTGTGAACGATGGCGATCACCGTTCCCCAGTCTTCCGCGGCCGCATAATCCTCCGGTGAAAGATGAAAATGCTCTGTCGGTTCTGCTGCCAGATTGCGGCACGGAAAGTAACGCTCAACACGGCTTTTCTGCGCCACCACACCACAGGATTCCCGAGGATACACGGCAGCGGCATGCGCCATAATGGCACTAATGGTTTTTTGCCGCATATTAACTCCTGATCAAAGAGGTACCGGGGAACCCGCCAAACGGCAACTCGTTACTTTCACCATGTCGCAGTTTGCATGCTGTCAGAGTACCGTTGCATTCATCCAGGGAAGGATCACTGACGGGCTTGTTGTTTTTGTCGAAATAGCGCGTGCCGGCGTAATCACAACCATCGCCAGAGCGATACTTATTGCGAATGCACCAGGTACACAGAGAATGCAACTGGCGCGTCGGGATCATCAGCCCCTGCAGGTCCATCGGGCTGGTCAGCGTAAATTCAACAACCTCGTTGGTCTCGCTGCTTTTAGCGTCAATGTAGAAAACCTTCAGCTTCTCCTGCGTCGGATCGGCTGTCGGGTTACCGCCAGTAAAATTTCTGGCATCAAGATACTTCGCCAGGGTGTCGTGGACAGACACTTTCGCCTGCAGAAGATCATCATAAGCAAGACACAGGGCAGTAATCGAACTATCGAGATTGGCTACGCTGAGCTTGGGTTGTGGGCTGGTGCCGTCAGTAGTTGCTTCAATGCCTTCGATCTGACATGGCCAGGCTTTATATTCATTCCCCTGCCACCAGATCGACTTTGCCGGAAGTTTACTTTCATCACCGCCGGCAGCGTCAATTTCCTCCGGTGTATACGCGACGTTATGCGCGTGAAAATGCATCACTTCAGACACACCAAACGCGGTTCCGTCGACTTCAAAAAGCCGCACCGGATTGCCAGGCTCAAGCTTCTGATAATCTGTGTGTAATGTCATGGTGCAAATGCCTGCTCGAATGTTGCTGTAATGGTCATAACCTTTTTGTTTTTGACCACCTTCCTGAGGCTGTCAGCCTCAACCCGCCACAGATTTTTATCCTCGTAAGGGGGCGTAAAAATAAAGGACTTCGTTTTATGCCGGCGTAAAAACGCGTAGATCTCCAGCGCTGTATCCGGGTTTCCTGTATATGAAAACTCATAGTGAGCACTTCATCATTCAGTCCCGATCCGCTGATTTGCGTATACCCGTCACCAAACTGCACCTTCCGGACAGCATCCCTGCTGCCCGTTGTCGGCTGACTTGCCGCCTGGATACGCCAGGTAAAAGTTTCTATTGCCATAAAACCTACCTGCCTTTTGTCGCATTCCAGATTAGACCGCCAGGCTGGATCGCTTTGGCAATCCCTTCATGCACCGATTTATTAATCACCTGCTGATAGGCTCGTCCCAGCGCTTCCCCGTTGTTCTGCTGCTGTGTACCGGAGGAGGGATTTTCAACCGTCACCGGTGCATAGACACTGACGCCGAAGGGTGCCGCCGGACCAGCAGTGCCACCACCTACCAGACCACCAGAGGCATAGCCCTTCATCATCCGGTACAGGTTGCCGACGCCGATCCGGCTGGTAGCCTCTTTGGTGAAAACAAATTCACCACGGTGAACCACCCCGGCGGGCTCATACTTCCCACCTGAACCAGTAAAACCACCGCCCGCAAATCCCATAGCCGTTGTTGCCGAGTCAACAAGACCAACCATGGCCTGTTTCATCAGGATTTGAGTCAGCATTGACAGCGTGGAGCGTGTAAAGTCAGCCCAGTTAGCTTTCCCGGTTGTCAGCATATCGGCCATGTTCTTACTGATGCCATCCAGTGTGCTTGTTGCAGCAGATTTAACCTGACCATAAGCATCTGATGCAGAATCAACGTAGTCGGCCCAGGCGGATTTTGCACCGGACTGCCAGTCATTGCGCAGATTGTCCTGCTCTTCGTAGTAGTTTTTCAGTGCGGCCAGTTCATTCTGGTAGCCCTGATCGGTATCAGTGCCTCCCGCATTGAGCCATCCCTGACGAAGCTGTGCCTCTTCATTCTGACGTTGCGCCGCCCGGCTGCTCATCGCACCACCAGCAACCAGCGCCCGCGTTTTTTCGCCGATCTGCGTGACGTATTTCCGGGAAGTATCCTGCAGGCGATTCAGGCGCTCCTGCGCCATGATCTGATCACCGAGACGCGCGTTAACCTCTGCGCGCGAAAGGACTTCATCCTTGCTGGCCAGTAAGGATTTTTCCTGAGTGGAAAGGGTTCGTGTTTTTGCGGCTTCCTCAAGGACAGTAAACCGTGACTGCTGGCGCCAGAGTTCCTGCCGCTGCTGGCTGATGGTGTCAGTAATACTGCGGTGCTCCTGAAGTGTTCTCAGTTGCGCCTGCAGTTCAATCGTCTGTGCGCTGGCGGTATCGACGGCCCTGACGCCGGAGGGCGTTTTCACCGCCGGAGCCTTGCCCGGTTTTTTCAGTGAATCCTCGTACTCCTTTTTCGCCGCCGACATATTAATGTTGTAATCTGCCTGAAGAATGCGCCCTTCTTTCAGCGCATTATTCAGCTCATTCTGCCTTTGCGTGTACTTCTCAAGTGCAGACTGCGTTTTTGCATAGTTAGCCTGTGCCTGTGCGGCATATTTCTGCCTGTCAGACTCAGCAACCGCTTCACGGGAGGCATTCTCCTCATTCGCCCTTGCAATACCCGCCTGCTGCTGTGCCATTTCCAGCGCCAGTCTGGCTGTTTCCCTGTCATTCCAGAACCGGTCACGCGCTTCGCTGTTCACGTAACCGTCATTTTTACGCAGGTTCCAGATTTCATCCGCGCGTTTAAACGCTGCTTCTGCCTTACTGACCATCTCCTGCGCCGTATCCGGTCGCCCGACGTCCAGCGCCGCATCCCACATCGATTTAAAAGCGCGCTTCAGGGAATCCGCTGCAGACTCAATGGTCCCCATATTATCGCGCAGGGATTTTGTCTGTTCGTTAAACCCGCTGGTTGCCGCATCATTAGCCGCCTGCAGGGCAGCAGCCTCATCACCGGCACGTTGCAGTTGCGCAACATACGCAATCTGCTCAGCCGTCACATTATGGAACTGCTGGGCCATCGCGATAAGACCGGAAGTTGGGTCATTCGTCAGTTTGCCAAACGCTGCTGCAACCTTATCAACCGGAACGCCGGACGCTTCGGTAAAGCGGGAAACTGACTGGCTCATCGCATCAAAATTCGCCCCGGCGCGCACGCCAGCATTAACCAGTTCCGTCAGCGCCTCGCTCGTCTGGCTGAACGTCAGCCCGGCAGTCTGTCCGTTTCTTGCCAGAACCAGCATTCTGTCTGCCGTCAGGCCTGCTGAATTACCTGAAAGAACGAGCGTTTTATTGAAATCTGAAAGCGTGGATGAGCCCTGGTACCACGAATAAAATAACGCCCCCGTTGCCACTGACAATGCACCAACACCCACCATCAGCGGAGATATGGCCCCCGTCAGAGCCCGGAACGTGGGAATAATCCCGCCGAATGAGTCTTTAACCTGCCCGCCCTGCTGCAGCATAATGAGCCACGGACTCTGCCCGCCCGCCAGTTGCGTCGCAATATCCGTAAATTGTGCGGGCAGCATACGCATCGCATTCGAGTACTGCCCCACGGAAAGACCGGCTTTTTTTGCCGCAATTTCCTGACGCGAGAACGCCTGCCGGATACGTAACTCCGTATCATTAGCCGCGTCCCCTGTTTGTCTGAACTGTCGCTTAACGTGGGTTATCTGTTCATTAAATTTTGTCGAGTTAACGTCAAGGTTAACAACCAGATCCCCGACTGCCGTCTGGGCCATAGCGAACGCCTCCTGTCATTCCTGACGCCTTCGCCATCAACATATCGTCATCAGGCTCTTCCGGCGGCAAATCGTCGGAAGTCGGTGTCAGTATGCTGAAGATGGCAGGAGTCAAATCCGGGTCACGGAAAAACATCGATGAAAGGGTGTAGAGCAAACCTGAAAAGTGAGCATCAAGTTGCACGTCATGAAAATAGTTGTCCCGGTAGAAAATACGCCAGTCGCTGTATTCCGTGGAGGACATGCCAGCCAGCATTGCGCGCCAGTCAGGACGACTGAACTCACGCGCCAGCTTCATGACGAACGTCAGCTCGCTGGCGAGGACTTTTCCGCGGTGACCGGCTCTGCCTGAACGTCGCTTTCAGGTTCAGGAACGTCTTCTGGCGGCGGTAACATGCCGGACAGGATTTTTATCCTGTATTCAGCCAGTGCCAGCACCTCGAGAGGCCAGGTAGACAGCACCTCATCCTGTATTTTCTTAACCTCTTCTGCACCACCACCAGGCAGCGTGCCTTTCAGTGCATGGGCGTGCCATAGTGACATCGCCACCACAAATGCGCTGCCGCGCACAGTGGTTTCCATGGCTGTCTGGATATCCCCTTCTTCAACGGCTTCAATTTTTTTCAGGTATTCAAGATGCTCAATACGCTGCAGCGCCGACAGCTCATACAACGTAACGCTCGCACCGTTATGCTTTAGCGGTTCGCTTTTCAGAAACATGATTAACTCCGGGATGGGGCCGAAGCCCCGGTATTCAGGAAACGGTTACGCTGCAGATCGCCACGAAAAGGCCATCATTGGTCATGACCACAATATCTGCGGTACCTGCCGCCGCCCCTGTAATCGTGACGGTGTCATCACTTGCAGTTGCTGTCGCGACTGACGGATCGGATGAGGAAAGGCGGAAGGTTTTATCTGATGCCCCTGCAGGAGTAATCCCGACGACCACGGTGGTCGTGTCACCAATACCCACCGCTGCAGTCTCTTTATCCAGCGTGACGCCGGTTACCGGAACAACCGGCGCGCCGCTTTCTTCTGCCAGTCCAGGTTTGCCGGTGTTGGTGACTTTTGCTGTGCGGGTGATGACTTCTTTGGCAGGGATCGCCTTGCCGAGACTGCTGCACCAGCCGCGGAACACATCAACGGCACCGTTCGGGTATTTGATTTTGTAAGCGCGAACCGAGCCATCATTAAACCAGGTTACCAGGTCTTTCTGACCAGCTTCACCCGGCTTCCAGGCCAGCGTAAAGGACGTATCCCCGGCTGATTTTTCCCCCTGAGCCGTTGCACTCCAGTCTGCATCTTCATCGTCGAGATAGGTATCATCATACGACTCAGCCGTCATTTCTCCCGGAGTCAGATCCTTGATTTTCGCCAGGCGGCTCCAGTCGATATCCGAAAGCGGGTTGGCGAACGGATTCCCCGTGCCGGTATAAATCCACAGCGTGGTGCCTGCACCTTTTACAGGCTCAAGCGGGTTTGGTGTTGGCATAGCATCCTCACATTTCGTAAGTAATGGAATATTTAAGGTCGGCGGAACTCCACAGCGCCAGATCCTCATCGCGCTGGTAGTCATACCCCAGGACATTCATGAGCGTAACGATCCCCTCCAGCGCCGGAATATCCGCCATAGCCAGGTAAACACGGGACTCCATCCACTCATCCAGTTCTGAATCAGGGACCTGGGCAGGCAGAAAAACTTCTATATGCAGGGTGGCCTGCCATTCATTTGCATCCAGGACAGCATCTGTTGGTTCTGCGTCCGTCAGAAAAACAGCCACTGCCGGAAATTCATTTTCTTCAAATGTCACTGGCCGGCCGTCAAAATAAATCGCGTCATGACCGATAGTCCCTTCAAGGGCATCGATAACCGCCTGTCGGATATCACTGTGTTTCATCGTTTCAGAATCAGCCTGAGTTGGTTTTTAAGGGATGCCCGTAGCTCTTTGGGCATATCGGTTTCCATCAGTTTTGGCAGTTCATCCTTAAACGCCGTTGTCAGTGGCACCGCCAGCGGGATGCTGACGACCTCAATCGGGTAGCGGGGTTTTGCCGTTCGCCGCATAACATGCCAGCGACCGTTTTTCAGTTGCTGAATAAATGCGCCCGGAAAACGAAACGGACCAATGCGCAACACACTGTTTGCCCCTCGCCTGTCATGTTTACGGCGGGAAAGTCTGACACTGGCGGTACCGAGTTTGATCGCCGGCAGGTTACCCCGGTTTACACGGATAAGCGCCCGTGGCTTCTTCACCGTGGCACGCCTTACCCTGGTGCGCTGTTTAACCAGTTTGCGTGGCACCCGGGTGTCTTTCGATACGACGGAGACGCTTTTATTGACTGCGCGTGTCGCAACACGGTTAACCGCCTGCGCAGAAGCACGCGGCACAGCGGTAGTACTGATACTGTTCAGGTTTGCGATTGCCTGTTCCAGCCCTTTAATGGACATGCCTCCCCCTTAACGCCGTCGGTTTGATCCCGGCGGAGAACCTTTACCAAGGAAAACATGACAGCTTCCGCAATCATCCGGCCCGATACGATCAACCCAGTAAGACGAACCGTTGATCACCAGGGTATCGGAGCGCCGCAACCCGCTGACAGAAGATGTCTCCACGAACAGTGACGGGCTTGTACCTTCCACCCGGACACCACTGCCTGCATATGCGACACTCTCGGGATCATCAAAAACACCACACACCGTTTGCCCCGTCATTTCGCCGGAAGTCACTGAGGCTTCCACCCCCATAGCGCAACGAATAACATCATCAGCACGGGACAGAGCAGCATCGAAAATATTGTCGAAATCAGTCACGTCACCCCCGGTTATTTTTCGCTGGCAAGCCCACCAGCAATCAATGCTTCGGCTTCATGCGGCAGAACACGGATCGACATCCCTGTCACGGCGATGGCGACAGGCGTATTTTCTGTTTCATGCAGCGCATCGATGTGCAGGGTGGCGCGCGTAATAACCGTCACCAGCCCGGCATCCGTTACCGCGGGTTTCTCCTGCACCTGATCATCATCAGGATTGTCCGTGGCGTTATCCTGCGCGTTAATCCCGTTATCACCGGACTGTTCGTCATCGTTACCGTCGTCAAGCTCTTCCTCAAGCTCTGCAACCCGCATCGTCAGTTCTTCGATAGTGCCGGTAACGTTCACATCACGCCCAAGTTGTGCGCCAAGCGCTTTCAGGCGCTCAACCAGTTTTTCTTTTGCTGTCATGGATAGTGCTCCAGAAAAATGGCCCCGGAGGGCCATACGAGAGGAATTACGCGAGTTTTACCGAAACAAATTCATCAGGATCGGCCAGCAGCATCAGTGGCGCAGACTGGACCATCGTAAACTCACGCGCCGGATCGCCGGTCTGGATCCAGTTTTTCGGATAACGAGTGGAGGAGTTGATACCGGCATTCAGTGCGTCAACGTCCTGAATTGCGCCATAGGTACGCAGACCGCGCGCCAGAGTGTTGCCCAGCACCATAGAAAGATCCGGCAGGTAGTTCTTTTTGGCGTCACCTTCAATGTACTGCCCGGCGTAAACCACAATCGCGACATCGCCGTACATGCCCTTGTAAGACACCGCCTTGCCCAGGTCCTTGAGCGCGGTTTCCAGCTCGGAGTTTGAGCCACGACGGGTATCCAGTTTCTCTCTTACTGCCTTGAAAGAACGGAACAGTGCCCAGCCTTTCGGGTCAAAAACAATAATATTGACCACGCCGCTGGCATTAAGCGCATACGCTTCGATGTCCTCCGTCGGGTCATACGTTTCTTTGTCTTTGCCGGACCATGCAGCCCCGCCAGCCTGGGTGATGTTGTTGACGGCACTGCGCCCCATATCCACCTCAACCGGGTCAAACTTATCCCCTGTCATGGTGTATTTACCGTAGAGCACAGCCGAAACCGCCTGCATCTCTTCAACCTGCGCAATCGCCAGCTCTTCATCTTTCATGTTCTGGAGGATGATGCGGCGACGGCGGTATGCCGGATCGGCGAGGTTCTGCGGATCTTCGTCAGGCAGGCGACGAAGCGTCATTTGCGGGTTTACCTCGTGCTTCGGTTTCACATAACCCGGCGTGAATTCGGAAGTGTTACCGCCGCGTGAGCGGATCACATTGCCGGAGACAATCGGCGACACATACAGCGCCATATTCACCAGTCCGGGGATCTGAGAAAGGTAAACTTTTTCGGTGGAAAACGGATAGCTTTCACGAAAGAAGATACGCAGAAACAGCGGATCGAATTTGAATTTTTTCTCGGTAACCGCCAGCAACTGGGCAGTGGTATACATAGACATAGTTTTTTCCCGTAGAAAAAAGGCCGCTCATGCGGCCTTTATGGATGGAGATAACTGGCTGGTTAAGGGGTCACACAATACTGATGGAGGTACCGGCGAAGGCGTTGCGTCTGACGTTATCGGTTGCCGCAGCATCAGGCCACAACACATCTTCAATCCGGAAAGAGCCCGTTTTAAAGAACGTCAGTTGAGCACTGTTCTGATCGGCGTCAATCGCGAGAATGCCTGTCGCTGTGCCAGCGGCAGCACCGTCCCAGACAACCAGCTTTCCGGCAGCGGGATCAAGCATCAGCGGCGTCATCGCCGGAACACTGTCCGTTAAGGCACCGGGTGCGGATGCGGTATGTGCCGGGTCACTGTTACCCAGCGGCTGATAATGCTTAAATTCTTCGTTTGGCATTGGAACCTCTTATACAGGTGTGTTCATCAGGTCATCGGTATCAGATGCCTGGCTGGCGGCACTGACAGCACCAGGCGCGGTGTCCATCAGGCGATCAAGTGCGGTATCCGTTCTGACCTGCGCGCTCGCTGGCGCCGCGGCGAGGATCAGTTGCGCATTTTCAATCGTCATACCCGGTGTTGCCGCGAGCACCCGCGCCTGCGATTCACGGCCCTTCGCCTCTTCACAGTTCAGGATCCCCATGATTCGGCTGTTTTCGGCATTTACCGCCGCTGAAACCTGCGCGCTGATATCGGCGGGTGCAGCATTTACCGCCGCGGCAGGCATCGCACCGTCGAGAGTGACTCCGGCTGATGCGTCCGCTACAGGCTGAGTTGTTTCAGCGGATGCAGTGGTAGTTTTCATATTTCCTCCGAGGGTTATTTTCTTTCGTTTATCAAGTGCATCGCGCATCACACTGAGCGCGTCGGTGTTATTGACGAGTTCGTCTGCGATTCCGTTCTCAATGGATTCCTGTCCGGTGAAAACCGCCGCTTCGGTATCCAGTACCGCCTGAACAGTCAGGCCGGTGTACCCGGCCACCTTCTCAGCAAACATCTGTCGGGTGGCATCAATACGTGACTGAAAATCAGCACGCACATCCTTAGGCAACTTTTCGTAAGGGTTTCCGTCGACCTTGTGATCGCCGCTGTAGATGAGCGTGACTTCGACGCCGCTGGTCTTGAGTGCAGCACCGTAGTTGCTGTGCGCCATCATGACGCCGATCGAACCGGTTCTGGCGGTCTGTGTAACAAGACGACGGGATGTCGCGCTGGCGATAAGCTGCCCGGCGCTACAGTTCATGTCGTTCGCCAGCGCCCAGACCGGTTTGATATCCCGCAGACGGGCAATAATGTCAGCGCAGTCAAAAGCACCGGATACCATGCCGCCAGGTGTATCCATATCCAGAAGAATGCCGTCCACGCCGGGATCACTGATAGCCTGTTGCAAGCGGGCAATAATGCCGTTGTAACCCGTCATACCTGAATACGGTTTCAGCGAACGGGTTTTACTCACCAGCGTGCCAGAAACCGGCAAAACCGCGATACCGTCGATCACCTGGTAACTGCGTGACGGGCGCGGCCCCATCTCTTCATCGTCACCAAACAGCGCAAGAGGTTCAGCAATCTGTTCACCGCTGAGAGTGACGCCGGAAACGGTATCTGTCAGACGGGTAATACCCAACTGGCCCGCCAGCGCGCAAAAGAAAACCCGCGCATAGGCGGGTTCAAGTAGCAGCGGCTCATTAAAAGCCAGGCTGGCAATATGCGGGAGATTACGCAGCTCGGGCGTCATCTTTCTCCTCCTTAGTGGAATTCTCTAACCCGGACTGGAAGGCAGCAGCAGCCCATGAAGGCGGTTTGAGCCCGGCGGCGCGGCGCTCCATCGTTTCGCGAACCTGCTGCGCGAAAATTTCCTGATAATCTTCACCGCGTTTGGCGCACTCTTTTTCATACGTACTGAGGCCCGCTTCAATCAGCATGACCGCTTCCTGAACCTCTTTCAGTCCGTCAATAGCCATGCGCCCGGAACCAATCCAGTCGCAGTTTCCCCAGGCGCTTCGCGCTTCCTGAAAGCTGAACCTTGCCCGGGAAGGCAATGTCACAACCCGACGGATAATGGCCTCCTCCAGCCAGCAGAGAAACATCATGCACGCCTGACGGGACGCCACGAATTTCCGGCGCCCCATAAAAAACGCCCATGATTCATTGGCGCTGGCGCGGGCGGTGGAGTAACTCATCTGGGAGTAATTCCGGGACAGTTGTTCAAACGAAACGCCAAGCCCGGCAGAGATATACCTCAACAGCGACTGTTCGAAGACCGAATAGCCGTTATCCGCGTTCGGTGGCGACTGGAGATTCAGGGAATCACCCGGCATAAGGTGCGGTACTTTAGCCCCACCCAGGCGAACCGGCGCCGCAGAGTAGTACGACGCCATTTCCGCCAGCCAGCCCGTGAATTTGTTCTGCTGCTCTTTATTATCAGCGCCGAGAATAAAATCCATCGCAGTCTGGGTATCGAGTTCGCTCTCGATAGTGGCAGCATACATTGCCTTCACGATAGCGCTCTGCAACTGTGTGTTCTGCAACGTATCGAGCATCTTCATTTGCTCCATAACGCTGTAAAACTGGTTGGCGCCGCGGGTCTGGCCGTCCTCAAGCGGCTCAAAAATGTGAATAAATGAAGTGCGCCCACCAGCCAGTTCACGCGGGATATACGTCCATTTCTGCGGCATCCAGCCAGGATAACCATCATCGCTGACGTAATACCCCACCGCGGCCCCGGTGTTGTTCACCGCCACACCGGCGCGACAGTTTCGCGTGTCGCCCGTGTTATTCGGGTTACTGATACGCTTCGGACTGACCATTTTGAACTGTGTACGGAAAAGGCGTCCGGGGCTGCTGTCCCACGCGGGCTGCACACACAATTCACCATTAAAGGAGTGCATTGCCACGCCTTCACGGATCATCATCGTGAAAGTGCGTTTGCGCTCCGCATCGATAAAGCAGTTGTCGTCTTCGGCAAACTCTTTCCATGCGGCTTCCACCTCGCGGGAGAAAGCCCGGGCATCCTCTTCAGAAATGCCAAGAAAACGCCAGCTCGGACGGTGGCTCAGGCGAAAGAATGAGCCGACGATATGATCCTGGTGCAGTTGTATCGCATTTGCGGCATAGCCGTTATTCCTGACCAGATCGTCTGCGCGGGCGTTACCGCGCACAAAATTGGGCAGTAATGCCGCATCAGGGCTTTCGCTCTGCGGTTGCCACCCCCTGAGTTGACCACCAAAACCATGACCACCGCCGTGATAACCGGCGTATTCCCGTAACGACGTCCTGCCGTCCGGCCCCAAAAGTGCAGGTGTTTTCATACGTAAAATCCTGCCGGCCCCCGGCGACGTTGAGTGATACCGACCTGAACCTCCAGATCAGCAATGTATTTTTTAAGGTCGCTCACCGAAGTCACCGTAAACTCCACCCGGCGACCGTCCTTTTGTACCGTCGCCACCCGCTTTCCCGTCATCAGGTCATGCAGTGCGGCGCGGGCGCTGTCGAGATCGGATTGTGACGCCATTACTCATCTCCAGATAATGCCCTGGCGTAATCTGCCACGGTCTTTTTCGGTTTACGCGCCCCTTCTTCCTCCAGCAGGCTTACCAGAAGAGAATCAAGGTTCAACTGCCAGCGGGAAATACTGATCCGCAGTGCCGCCAGCGCATACACAAAACAGTCGAGTGCCTCATTGCGCCGCTTTTTGCTGTCCCAGACTATTTTCTTCCGCCCGTCCACCCATTTCTCAACCTGTTCCTCGGCGGTCAGCTGCTGTGCCTCAGTCAGGTCGTAAATATCAGGGTTGTTGGGGAAGTGAACGGCCCCCGGCAACGGTTCATCACCTTCGGCTACCAGGGTGAAACGGTTGTAAATCTGCTCTTTCGCGGTATCAGTACCGACTTCCGTCAGATAGACACCGTTCTTATTGCGCTTGCGAGGCATATTCGCGACGGGCTTGCCGTAAACGGATGCCCCTTTTATCGGGATCACACGGAACAGACCATGTTTTTTCGAGCGGTTATAGACAATGGTGGGATCAATACCGCCAATATCCCAGCAGATACGGGATATCGACATTTCAACGCCATTGTGTCGGGGATATGTTTTGTTGAGCGCTTCATCAACCCTGAGAAGCGTCGCCTCATCATCATGACGGCCCATGATGATCTGCCGGTCAATGAGCCAGCTTTCTTCGCCAGGCCCCCATCCCCAGACGCGCATTTCGTATCGATCAAGCTGGGAGTCGATCCCGGCGGTCAGATAGGCAACCCGATCAGGGACTGAGGCTTCAAAGTGTTCCTTACGCTCAGCCATCACATCCGCGTCAGGCCGTTCACCGATTTTCGGCTCCCACGTTTCACCCAGCGTGGTATTCACGAAGGTTTTGCGCTTTCCGGTATCCCCCTTCGTTTTGATCCAGTCCTTGACGATCTGTACCCAGGTAGTGAACGGGCTGTATGCCGTCCAGATGTGAAACGTCACGCTGTCCGGCGGGTCAATTTCTGCGCCTGTTGATGAAAACCAGGATAAACCGTCACGCGTCCAGATCCCTGTGGTATCACAGATGTACCTGGCCTCAGTAAAGTCCAGTTCCTGCTGTTTAATCACGCAGGCGTTATGTTCACAAAGGTAAAAAACACTGGCCGGTTCACCGGGCGTCCACTTCAGCCCGAATGGCGTTTCTTTATCACCAAACTTAAGATATTGCTCCTCGCCGCAGTGCGGGCAGGCAACGTGGAAACGCATGAAGTGTTCTGACTCTTTTGCCGCACGCTCAATCTGGCATGTTCCTTTCACTTTGGGCGTAGAGCCGCGGATTGATTTGGGCCACACCGAACCCTCAATACGCTTATCACCGAGAAAGGTCGGAGATCCCTCTTTTTCAATATCGTCGTCGAATGCTGCGAGCTCATCGTATCCGGCAATATCCACTGATTTTTCACGGTAGTTTTTTGCCGCCTTTCCGCCCAGGCACCAGAAGCCGCGACCGTTAGAAAAACGCTTCATACTGAGCGTGTTGTCACGGTGCTTTTTGCCGTACCACGGTGCCAGTGAAAGCAGTGAAGGAATATCCCGGATAGTCGGCTCAACATGCGACTTCATGAAGTTTTCGGCGTCGCCGTCGGTAGGAAGCCAGATCAGGGTGTTTCGCTGTTTGTGCTCAATAAAATATGCATAAACCCCGAGCAACATTTTTGAATAGCCAACACGGGCAGATTTAACGACGTTCACCTCGCGGATATAGTCGTTTCCCATCGCATTCATGATCGCGCGCTGAAAAGGCAATGTTTCCCAGCGCCCTTCCTGATAAGCAGATTCTTTCGGGAGATAATAATGGGTATCAGCCCATTCAACTGCCGTCTGCGGCTCTGGCCTGTACAGGGAATGAAGCCCCGCACTCGCAGAGTGCTGCAGTCCCTTAACCTGACTGTTCGATATATTCACTCAGCAACCCCGGTATGATTTCATCCAGCGCAGCTGCTTTGTTCATGGCTTTGATGATGTCCTTTTTGAGGAAATCAATATGTCGGTTTTCCAGTTCCGGAAAACGCCGCTGAACCGACAGAGGGATCCCATCGAGAATACTGGCTATTTCACCGGCGATCCGTGACAGCACGAACGTGCAGAATGCGGTCTCCACCACCTCAGCGGTATCTTTGGCATTTTTTAGCTCCTGGGCGTCAGCCTGTGCTCGGGTTAGCCGGTGCCGCTCATATTCAATCGTGCCGGGATGGAGGTCGGATTCCGAAGCAATGCGAAGATCCTCTACCTCTTTCCGTAATTTCTCATTCTCAATCTCCGCGTCGCGCGCGGAATACCACTCGATAGCTGCGGCTGAGTCATAGAGTACTTCGTTACCTTTTCCACCACCGCGCGCAACCGGCATCCCCTGATCCTGCCAGTTCTGTATCGTGCGCACACTGACACCGAAGATGTCAGAAAGCCGCTTTTTGTTGACCTCCATAGCTCACTCCGTGCGCAAAAAAAGAGAACGGAAACAATCTCTGGTTTTTTACCCATTTTTCTGGCTTAACGTTTCCTTTCTTTTGAGGGGGTGTTTTCTTTTAAAACAATGGATTAACGAGAAGAAGAACGGAAACGGCAAAAACCCGAAAATTTTCATAAATAGCGAGAATCTGCGCGGACGCCGCCCCGTAACAGACCAGATCGCCAGAAAGGACCCACAAAAACAAAGCAAACAAAATGTGATGAAGTTCAAGCTGAATCACTTACTCAACTTCAAATGCCGAAATAAAAAAGCATCATCTCTTGAGAAAGATGATGCTTTTATTAGAACTGGCCGTCGATGACGATTAGATTAAATTAATTTTTATGTCATAGCTTTCCAGTCCAGTCATTTTTTCCCGAGCAGTAAACTGGATATCAGCAACTTCTTTACCTGTCTTTTTTTTGAGCTCATTTATTTTTTTAGTAATGAAATCAGAAATATCCGCTTCAGTTTTTCTTTTTAACTCTTCGATTTTCATCATGCACCTCTTCTGGTCTGTATTGGCATCTATGCCCGGCAGATCCCATGATTCATGTGATAACTTGAACAACCATTGGTATCTATAAACAATAAGTTGGAAAGTTTCAATAATCAAGGGGTTAGTGCATATTGTTTATACTAATTTCGCTCAATAATCAAACAACCATTCACTACTTTAGCCACATTCATAAAGGTATGAACAGTAATCATTTAAAGAGTTTTGATGCTGCTTCAAGAATTTCTTCAGAAGTAACATCCCGGTCTGAGGCAACATAAACAATCTTATGATCTCCGGTTATAGACGGAAAACCTGCAGACATTACTTGTAGATGTGCTTTTTCCCCATTAGGGTACTCGCGCATTATTGTAGTAATACCCTTCATTACTGATACTACTACAGCGGATTCTGAATTAAAAAACACTATCACTTTTTTCATAATTCTCCCGTGTACACCCTGTCAATAAGAACCGCATAAAAAAGGCCCCATAAGGGGCCTGATTTTTATTTTCTGAAATCTAATGGAGACTGACCAGAACGAATGTACATTGCAATATTATCGAATGTAATCATTGTAGTTTTGCAAAAAATACATTTCGCGCCGAAAGGATTGCTATCTGTGACATCAAAAGATGATGTTCTGTACTGAGACCCATGGCAACAAGGGCATCTGAAGTGAATATTATTAGTAATAACAGTTTCCTTAAAGGGCTACGACATTAACTGCCGAGGGACCTTTAGGGCCCTGTTCAACACCAAACTCGACTTCCTGATTCTCATTCAGCGTCTTAAAATCGTTACTTTGGATAGCAGAAAAATGTACAAATACATCCTTACTACCATCTTTTGGAGTGATAAAACCAAACCCTTTTTCAGGATTGAACCATTTAACTAAACCAGTCATTTTGTTAGACATAATCATTACCTTTTTTGAGTAAGCCCTTGGGCAGAATGGTCCGAAAAAAATTATCAGAGAGAAAAAGCCGACAAGGAAATCTCAATAGGAACAAATAATAAAATTATTACAGTGACTGCTTCAGATAAATTTGTAACAAACCAGAGCCCCATTAACGCATGATTAACACTACATAGCAAGATATAGTTTTGTAAGGCAGTAACACTCTGCTACTGCACATGTTTTTATGTTAATTGACGAATTTTATTTTGATTCATCCCTCTGCAATACACTTTTAGTTTGCCTTAAGGATTCATATGTACGTTGACAAGTCACTCCTGCAATGTAGCGTTCGTCAGCGATTGCAGCATAACGTTTAGCTTCTGCTGCAATATCTCCGAGCATGTCGGCGAGCATTCCGGCGTCGGCTCTGGCTGTTTTGCTTCTGACGGCAGCGGCAAGATCTGCGGTGTGCTTTGCGGCGTCCAGGCGGGTGGCAAGTTTTGTTGCTTCGGTGCGCAGCTTGTTAACAGTGGCAGACAGGCCAGCAGCAGTGGCAGCAGCTTTGGCGGCTTGTGCTTGTGCATCTTTTACAGCCTCATCACGGGCAATTATGCGCCCTTGTTCAATCATGCGGGCGGCGGTCTGCGCGTTCACTGTCTGTGACGACTCAGCGCTGTCGCGTTCTGCCCACTTCTTTTCCCAACCCCGATCACTCCAGACATTTCCGGCAATGAATAAGGCGGCCACCAGCAACATCATCACCAGTGGTTTCCAGTATTTCTCCAGGATGCCCATCATGACAGGAACACATCACGCTCAGCCTTGCGGCGATTCGTGAGCCCCGGCATAACTTTTCCACCAGCTTTATTCCAGCGCAGAAACTCATCTGCAGCGCCTTTGATATCGCCAGCGTTCAATTTCTTCAACAGCGTGGATGTTGATAGCGCACTCGAGCCAACGTTGTAAGCGAACGATACCAGCGCATCAAACTGGCCTTGTGTCAGTTTCACTCTGACCAGTTTCAGCACATCGTTTTCATAACTCACCAGCCCCGTTTTCAGCAGCCGATCAGCAGTGGTCTGGTCGATAGTCATTCCAGGCTTTACTGGCTTGCCATCTACCGGGTAGGTCCAGCCGTAGCCAATCGTCCACGGTGCGCCGCCTGTTCCCGGATCTGGATAGGCGGACAGCCGGCAACCTTCGAATTTTTTTATCAGCGCAATGCCGTCAGGACTGGTTTGCATCGTCAACTCCCGCCTTTTTGGCTGCGAATTTTTTAATCAGGTTGCCGATCGAATCGGTGCCGATGTATCCAATAAAGACGCTGGCAATGTATGCGAGGTTGCTACTCAATCCGGAGAAGTCGAGCAGGTCACGAATAAACCAGGCGATCATCGCGCACATCAGCGCATCAATTAGCGTCTTCATCTTGGCGCCACCGTTATAGCGACCACGCAGGTACGCCATAATAAAAGCCAGCATTGCACCAATACCCTGCTCCTTAGCGGCAAATAGCGCAGCGATGAAATCTTGTTTGTATGGCATTTTCATAGGCCTCACCTCCGATAGTTCGGATGGCGCTGTGTGTGATTGAAAGAAATCAGGCTTCCGGGCTCTTTTGTAAACGTGAAAAAAGAAGGTGATTCCCGGAGCCTGAAGATGATGATCACCACAGCGGGATGACGTGATGATCGTTATGTCTTATCCAGTTCGCGGATTTCCTCCACAGTCTGAATAAATCGCTCTGTTTCCAGCTCAACACCGATTGCCCGTCGCCCCAGCCTCATAGCCGCTTTAATGGTCGAACCTGATCCCATGAAGAAATCAGCCACAACATCACCCGGCCTGCTGCTGGCGTTAATGATCTGCTGCAACATGTCTGCTGGCTTTTCACAGGGGTGTTTCCCGGGGTAAAACTGAACCGGCTTATGCGTCCAGACATCGGTGAAAGGAACAGAGACTGAAACAGAAAAGAACCGCCGGAGAGACTTATACTCTTCCAGCAATTCTGAATACTTCCGGTTCAACGAATGCCACGTGGCCACCAGTTGGTGGTGTGGTGTGTCGAGTTCATTGTTTCGATGCTTATCGAATGCAACCTGAGTGAATAGTTCCTGCAGTTTCTGGTAATCCGCTTCGCCCGGCAGTTGCCATTGAGATGCACCGAACCAGTGGGACACCATATTCTTTTTCCCGGTCGCATCGGCGATCTGCTTAGAGGAAACCCCCAGCGATTCACGCGCGTCACGGAAATATGAAATCAGCGGCGTCAGCACATGCTGTTTGAGCTCGTTACTTTTCTCTGCGTATCCATCACTCTTGAGCTTATATGGGCCCTGGTAATGTTCAGCGAAGAGAATGCGCTCAGTCGCAGGGAAGTATGACCGCAGGCTTTCTTTGTTGCAGCCATTCCAGCGACCGGAAGGTTTTGCCCAGATGATGTGATTAAGGACACTGAACCGCTCCCGCATCATGATTTCAATATCAGACGCAAGGCGATGCCCACAGAACAGATAAAGGCTACCGGCGGGTTTCAAAACACGCCAGAACTCAGCCAGGTATCCATCAAGCCAGCGTAAAAAATCCTCGTCCCCTTTCCACTGGTTGTCCCATCCTTCAGGCTTCACCCTGAAGTAAGGTGGATCCGTAACGATAAGGTCAATGGAGTTATCAGGGAGAGAAGCGATGTAATGCAGGGAGTCAGCGTTGATTAACTCAACACTGTTTATTTTTACAGTATTTTTCATAGATCAGTAAGCGTAACTCTGGTAGGCTCACTATGCTTTTGCGCTAAAGCAGTGGGCCCTGGTTAGCTTGTGACCTGAAAGCATGAGCTGATGGCTGGCTGGGTGCGTCAACACCCACCAGCCGCCCATTTCCACAGCAAAAGCCTCCTTAAAAGGAAGCCGCAGGTATAAAAAAGGCCGCCCGTAGGCAGCCTTAAAAATCTTACTTCCACCATCGCGAAGGATGAAGGGTTTTATGACGAGGCTTGATGTAAACCTCATAGGAATGAGACGGCTTGTCTACTTTTATAATTGGTAATTCCCAACCAGTATTCAGCGAAATACTTTTCTGACTAGCAGACACTGATACTGTGCCAATCTCAATGTTTCCTGTAATAGCTACGACCTTCTTGGTCGCTAATCTATTTTTAAACATGGCTAACTCCTGTATGCCAACGCCGCAAAAGTGCGACATAGATCACACTATCAGCAGTTTAAAAAACATGCAACAAAAAACCCGCCTGAGCGGGTTTATAAACGTTAGACATTCAAAGCCCATCGTTACGAAAATACTAACCACATTTTTTGAATATTGCAAGCATCGTGCAGCGAAAATCATTAAAAATGTAGCTATCGTGTCACTTTCCGTAATTGCAGCTCTGCGAATGCTTCTTCCTGCCAGCATTTAGTGACCAGCTTATTGATCACTTCACCATAACCGCTGTACCAGGTGTAATTCGTCAAATCAGGAATGACCTTTTGCACCTGCGCCCGGGCAATAGTTGTTGGCAGCCTGCTGTAACGATTGCCATTACAGCGACCGCATACTTTCATTACCGGCACGCCGTGGAGTTTAGTGCGCTTCTCATCAAGTACAGTTCCCTTCCCCCTACATCCTCTGCATGCTGTCGAGACAGTTCCCTTACCGTTACAGTGCTGACAAACTTCTTCAACTTCCTCATGGCGGATCATAGGCTCTACACCTTTTACGCCTGGATGTTTTACAACATCACACATTGAACGTAACACCCCTTCACCATTGCAATGTGGGCAAACTGATTTACTCGCCGCCGAACGGGAATAGTCCTCATATGCAAACTTCACCAGTACAGGAAGAATTTCAAGGCGAGACTTCTCACTTAGTTTTTGTAATACCGGATTTTTCATTGCCAGGGCGTAGTTAAAAAGCCCCTCCAGTGCAGGTGCTGGATCCTGTATTCCCATCTTTGCCAGAAACAGATTAAACCCAAGTGGTGCCACTGACTGCACCATGCCCTGCGCAGCCATCACATCAGTGATTGTTAACGCCTCAGAGCTGGTTCCCGGCGTTTCATCATTTAGTTTCGGTGATTTTGGTGAGTAAAATTTTGGTAATGATTCAAGGTTCATACTTGTTCTCCACTTACGCCAGCACACCAATTGCAAGCGCGCGATCGATAAAACGAAATATCAACTCCAGCTGCGAGCCGTATTTCTCTTCGAATGCCACGGTATCCGCATGTAACTCGTCGTGATGCTTTCTGCACAAAGGCAACACCCAGAGGTCATGCGCTTTTGTCCCCATGCCGCCCTGACCGTGACCTATCAGGTGGTGCGGATCATCTGCCTGCTTACCACAGCAGGCGCACGGTTGGGCCTTCACCCATCGCGTGTATTTCTCATTTTCCCAGCGTCGGCGCTTCGGGCGTAGCATGAAGCTTTCCGGCGATTCCGGATCAATCCTGAGTGTCAGTACCTTCTTCGCCTTCTCCTGCACAATGCTGGTGGCCGGTAACGAGGGCACAATATCGCTTTCTCGCATGATGGATTTCGGCTCTTCACCCGGTAGTCTCAGCGCCTTATGCGCAACACTTTCCGGGATCACGTCACCCAGATCACTTCTGACCATCCACCAGCACAACTCCGGGAGAGTCAGAACATGCGACTCAGAGAAACCTAAATCTGTTCGAATGACTGACAAAATCCAGGATACCAGGTTTTTGCTGGCTATACCTGCAAGCTGTTCCGTGTATTGACCAGCGAGGGTGTGATCGCAGTGCCAGCACAGCCGGATGCTACCAGGCTGATGGCGCATTATCGTGAAATTCTTGTCGTGCCATGTTGAATGGGGCCACTGGCATTCGAACTTTTTGTTTAACCAGCCATCAAGCGAAGACAATCCACCAGCGCGCTGAATAACACGCTGATTTTCAAATATCCCACTCATTACCGGATCGTCTGCCAGTGGTTGAACCGCTGCCGGCACATGACCAGTATCGTAAGAGGCCATGCTTTCAGGTTCTGGCTCAAGTAAGACCCGACCACGCATGAATAGCGGCATCAGTTCAGCACCGGGTCGGAAAAGCACAACCCCCATTCGGTGGGCTATTTCCGGTGTTAACAAAGCTCTCACGCTGCCTGCCCCTTAGCGATATGTTCCGCCCATAGACCGCCGATCCAGCGCACCCCCTTAGCAGTAAACCGCGCCTGGCTGAATGCGTGGTTTGAAGTGACAGAGGTCCCCGTCTTAACCTCAAATCGCCCCGCATCAATGTGCGCCGCCATCGGTGTAAGCGTACCACCCAGGCGGTAAAGGATGCCGCGATCAATCAGAAACAGGCGGAACTCGTTTTCCTTTGCCTTAAGTAATTTTGCCACCTGCCGGAACGACATTGACCCACTGGCAGAGCAGTAGCGATCGACAAATTCCACCTTTGGCGCCGCGGCAGCCAGTTCAGTGGCTAGTTTCTGCTTTTGCTCCGCCAGATCAGCGGCAAGCCGCAGTGCTTCAGAGAATGACTGAGGGATCGCCTGCTGTTGCGCCTGCTCAAGTTCCTGCCATCGATCAACAAGCCGCGCAGTGAACTCAGGCGACAACTGAGCCACAACCACATAACTGTCCCGCTTTCCTATCAGGTAGACGGCTACAGACTGATTGAGGTGATTTTTAACTTCCCCCATCGGGGGGAGTTTAATAACCCCGCGCTCTGCCAGCCGTTCAATCGAGCGCTTAACGTGGTCATGACGTGATTCCACTAAATCAGCGATATCACTGCTGGACATGGTTAACGCCACGGTTGCTAACTGATTCATAATTGCTCTCCACTTATCAGGCGGCTGCACCCGCCCCCGGTTCAAATTTGGTGATAGTGATTTCCACTTTCCCCTTTGGGATAATCGGCCCCCACTCCACCAGCATTCTTTTCACCTGGCTGTCGTCCTCCCAGATCCCCGCATGGGTAAGAGCGTCGAACAGCGCTTTGTTGTAGTTATCCAGATCCCGGATCCGGTTGTCCGGTGGGAACAGGATTATTTCAACAGCCGCCGGTGACGATGATGGCTTCGGGAGCATGCGCAGTTGTTCAATGATTGCCGCACATGCTGACGACTGGAACTGGCGACCTTTGGCACTTATCAGGTGACGCCCCGCCAGCGGCCCCTTATTCGGGGCGCGCCAGTACGTGTTCACACTCGGAGGAAACGGCAGCACCAGTTTCATACCGTGATCCCCTTGTTTTTGAGATAGGTGATTGCGCGGTCCTTCGCACCATCCTCACCATTCACAAGCGCATGCAGCAGGGAATCTGCATCAGCAGCGTTCTCCTGATCGTTGATGGCTATTCCCCGCGAAACGCCACGCGTAAGGGTGATAGCCCCTTTTCTCTCCAGCGCGCGCAGATGATCCGCAGCGGCATTTGGGGAGCTGCATCCCAGCAGCGCCGAAAGTTCTGTATTGGTTGGAGGATAACCATGCTCGCATTGAAAGCTGATCAGGGTATCCAGTACATGCTGCTGGCGAGCCGTTAAGTTCATCATGCTGCCTGTTCCTCCTTGCTCACTCATAACTCAGGCAAATAGGCGCGCACCAGCGCTTCAGTGAAAGGTGGCTGTATTGTTTCTGCCTGGCGGGCCTTACCAGCGACAAATGTGACCAGCGACATAAACGCCTTCCCTTTTTCCTCCAGATCGGTACGGCTGATGTAGCTGAAACGCTCGCCGCGCCAGGACTTATCGAACACGGCGATTGCACCAGCAAAAAATGCGCTGGTGGGCTTTTGCTTTTCATCCAATGGAACGAACCATGATGGCAGGTCGAAACCAATACGACCTCGAATGAACATGATGTGATCGGCATCTTCCGGCCACCATGTTTCACTTGTGGCTGACTTAATGAGGTAGATATATCTCCCTCCTTTTTCACGCATCACCATTGTGTAATTCATGATGTGGGTCATGCCAGTGATCGCTTGCTTTTCATGGTACTGAGAGCGGCTATATGGTGGATTCGCAAACGCGGCACCGCCCAGTTCCTCCAGCCGTTCAGACCAGTCCTGCGTCAGCGCATTATCTTCGGCGGTGTACCATACCGGGCATTTCGCGTTATCGTCGTCAGCAAACAGATCCAGAACCAACGGCCCGAATATTGCGTTGATCCCCCAAAACAACAGATCCGGAGTACGCCATTGATCGCCAACCTCTTTCAGTTCGTGGGCTGGTTTGCTACGCAGTTCCGCCAGCGCCTGGCAATATTTGTTTGTCATTATCCCCTGAACCCCTTTGGAATTTTGGTATCAACCGGACCGAACTTCATTGGGTCACGTTTCTTTTCACCCCAGCATTCACGTGCCGGACGCCCCTTCTTGTCCCAGCGGATCCCGCTTTGCAGATACCCCTCAAATTTTTTCGGGCCAAACAGTGTTTCAGGGCGCATGTACTGGTACTGCTCATCGTTGCCGTTCCAGTGCTCGTGTTTCAGGTCAATAACCAGTTGCAGGTCAGCAACGCTGTAACCTTCACGCAGACGAGCACGAATGTTTTCCAGCGAGGTTTTTGATTTCTGAAAGCGGGAGCCGCTGACCTGGTTCAAATGGGTTAAAACCAGAATGGCGTTATCGGTGATCGCAACTTCAGGGTCTGGTTGCAACGCAACCGGACAAGAAGGTTTTATGATCTGTTTGTGGTGATCTGAGTAATGATCTGTATAGAGAATAGGTTCCGCGACTTCGCGGTTATGGTTCCGCGATTCTGCGTTTTCGGTTCCGTGATTCTGCGGAATAGGTTCCGCGACTTCGCGTTTCCCGTTCCGCGATTCTACGGAATCCAGTGTTGTAGGGAATAAAGCCTCGATTAATGCATCCCCGTCGATACGGTAGTGCGTCTTTTTCGTACCGTTTACCTGCTTTTGCGCTTTATCAACAATTCCAGGTAACCAGCGAGTGCAAATCTTGTTTACCAGCCGTTGTACCTGGTCTTCACTGACTCCACGAATTTCCGCAGCTAACTCACTGTGCTCTTTGTAGAACCAGCCATCCTTCAGGTCTGATTTCCCGGACCAGAAGACCAACTGGTTGAGAACTGCCCCCAAAGCATGCGCCTGCTGATCACCGGAAAAAAAATCAAGGTAAGGGACCGGGATTGTTATTGCGTTGCGCTGGCCCGACAGCGACTGAACGATTTCAAATATCTGGCTCATGATCGTCCTTTATCTCAGTAAACTTGCGCTGGAACTGTTCGAGCGGGCTGAAGCATTCATGCTCATAGCCATTGCGCAGGTAGATAACGCGGTGAGTTTCCGGTTCCCATCGGATAATGCGAACGGGGATACCGTAGTGGTCTTTGAACCATCGGTTAAGTTCTCGCATAAGGACTCCCCTCTACGGCGCCATACCCCCACAATTGCCATCGCCCGACTGTGGTTACAGGGAACCCAGCGGCCTGATACCATGCGCTCATACCGAAACATGATGTAACCCCGAACAGGGAATGCACGTAGTTGCGGTATGCGGTTCTTTACCGTTAAACTGTTCATGCGTTAGTTTCTCCACTGATACGACACGCCACGGCGCCCGGAGCTGCACACTCGCGGGCGTCACTCTTTTTCGGCGCACAAAAGACGCGAAAAAGCAGCGTTAAGTGTTCCTGCCATTTAGCCATCACCTGATAGCTGTTCTCTTCGATCTGCGCTCGTTCCTTCTCATCAATCACACCGTCTGCTGTTGCCTTGCGAACGTACTGCGAGTGCTTGCCAATCCACTCGACTGACTCCATCAGGCGCTGGTTGATATCGCCGTTCTCAATCTCTTCAACATCAGCCAAAGGCACAAAAACACCGTTGGAGTGACGTGCGATAGCATTCGCAATATGGTTTGAGCCACCAGCTCTCTGTAACACCATTGCCCAGCCAAGCGGGAAGATCTGATCACCATCAGCCCTAAGGCGGTTAAACAGTGCATTTTCAGTAACGCCCAACCACTCAGCAGCCTCGGCATAACCACCAGGCAATTCGGTGATCGTCTTTTTGATTGCGCCCACCAGCCAGGATGGTTGCTTATCAACTTTCCATTCGGGTTCTTTTCCCACGGCTTGTTCCTCTCTTCTGTGGTTATAAAAAACGAAATATTTGTTACTGTTTTGGATAAATGTCAGGACGAAGATCGGATTTGCTGATAATTCCAGAAGTGGTTTCTTCCAGCTTTTTAGCTAAGGAAAAACCGGCTTTTTTGTAACCATTAAAAACTAAGCGCAGGTAGCCAGGTGTTGACCCAACGCTTCCGGCTAAATCACCTTGTTGCTCTTTGGTTAAAGAGTCCCAATACTCTTTCATGATATGTACCTCCTGTGTACATATTACACGAAAGAAATGAACCATCAAGGTACTTGTACCACTGAGGTACACATTGTTTAATTTACTGATGAAAACTATCCAGGAAATCAGGCGGTTAAACGCCAGAAAATTGAGAGATGGTGTTGGCGGTAATACTTACTTTGCTAACATGATCGATCGCGAGCCAACCCAGACCAGCAGGTTCATGGGAGAAGGTGCCACCAAAGGTATTGGTGACACTATGGCCAGACACATCGAAAAATGTTTCGATCTTCCTCAGGGGTGGTTAGATACAGAACATCAAACGACTAATGTTGCAAAAGAACCTGATGTTTCCGACACTAATAGAAACATTACTATGGTTCCCGTTATATCTTGGGTGCAGGCAGGAGCATGGACCGATTCTGGTTATGCTGAGGTAGATTTGAATAGTGTTGAAACCTATCCTTGTCCCGTGCCATGCGGGCCTATGACATATATCCTACGTGTAATTGGAGACTCAATGATCGACGAATATCGTCCTGGCGATATGATTTTTGTCGATCCTGAGATCGCTGCAACGCATGGTGATGATGTCATAGCCCTAATGCATGATTCTGGTGAGACAACATTTAAAAGGCTTATAGAAGACAGTGGTGCAAAATTTCTCAAAGCATTGAACCCTAACTGGCCTGAGCCATACGTCAAGATTAATGGTAATTGCTCAATAATTGGTACTGTAGTTTTCTCAGGAAAGCCCAGAAGATACAGACATAAACCTTAATTTTTCACAGTAAACCTGCTTCGGCAGGTTTTTTTATGCTTGACAATGTACCTTGACGGTACATAATGTACCTACAAGCAACAGCGAACAGGCAGGACGCCCACGAAGTAGCCGTCGGTGGCGTATGAATAACCGGATGATTCGCAATAGTGATTAGGGAGGGTTTATGAACAAAACGCAAAAAATGACGCCGCAAGAATTCTGGGCGTCAGTAAGGACGACTGCATCACTTAAAATCGCTCAATTTCAACTTCAACATCATCTTGAGAGGCGTTACCAAAACGAGCTTCAGGAGGAAGTTTCCAGCCTTTCATCTCTTGTGCAAGAGCTAACCGGATATCCTCTCTGTCCATCGAGCGACACTGAGAAATCTTCCAATGATGCTTTTGACAAAGGTAAAGGTACACAGCCTCAAATCCGTCAATGCCAGACGGGTATCCGTTCTCTTGCGCAAGATGATCACCAAAGCATTCAAGAGAGTAGTTAAGGTCGGCTAGTGCTCTCTGGAGCTTCCACCTTACGTAATACCGTTCTTTACTCATGTAGCTTTCCTTCCTAGTTATACGGACTTAGAAGGATAACACCGCGCCTGACGTGGATAAAAGCAGGCCAAAGCAATAAGAAACACATCCCTGTTCTGGCGGCCCGGCGTTTTCCCGTGTATTTCCGGCAACCGCCAGCCTTTTCAGGGCACAACATGCAAGCGCACTCCTTCACTTACCAGTTATGGGTGACAGGTGTGAAACGGCGGAGTGCGCTTGCAGTTGTGGTGAAGTGCAGCCCTTAGAGGTAACCAGAAGATAAGCATCTGGCGCCACAACCCAATCACGTAGCCAGCGTGGTACCAGGAAGTAAGAAAGCTGTGTGTAGTCTTGGCGGTACCAGGGTCTTCAACCTGACAAAAGGGGGACGAAGATAATGTTCTACCTCGGTACCGCCCTTTTTTACAAAACAGACAAGGGCATCACCGGGCGACGGGCTCATAACCCAATCCACCCGGGCGGTTGCAGCCGCAGGTGCTCTTGTCTGTTTTGTGGAGAAACTAACTGGCGGTTGCGACCGCCAACTCGAGGGTTAAGACGATGAGTAATGACCGCATGACCGTAGTGCCCGATTTTCTGGGCGAACTGGATGCCGGAGTGTTCATGAACAAGATCGCCGCAGCGCTGAATACCACCGCGCTCGGCGTTCTGAACAACGGCAACAAAGGCAAGGTAGTCCTCACCTTTGATTTTGAGCGTATGGGTAATTCCGTCGAAGAGAAGCGCGTCAAGATCAAGCACAAGCTGAACTACAGCACCCCGACGCCGCGCGGTAAAGCGTCTGAAGAGGACACAACCGAAACCCCTATGTGGGTCAACAAAGGCGGGAAGCTCACCATCCTCCAGGAGGATCAGGGGCAACTGTTCGGGATCACCGGCGCGGTGGACGGAAAGC
Source organism: Citrobacter amalonaticus (assembly GCF_018323885.1). Lineage (NCBI taxonomy): Bacteria > Pseudomonadati > Pseudomonadota > Gammaproteobacteria > Enterobacterales > Enterobacteriaceae > Citrobacter > Citrobacter amalonaticus. The sequence goes on from NZ_AP024585.1 coordinate 2,862,933, forward strand.
TTAAAGCGGCTCAGTGATCCGCAGCAACAAATTCACTGATACCAATTCGATCATCAGTTAATAAGGAATTTCTATGTCTCAGTTAGACAGCGGTGCATTTAAGCAGGTAAAAGACCTGGTTCTTTCTGGCTACCACCTGAATGATATTCAGGATCTGGAATGCCCTACCGCTTTGTTGCCTGAAGGAACCAGCGTTGAAAGCCTCGAGCGTTTTTCTCTGGAGCGTTTCCGCTTTCGCGGCGCAATGACCACGACCAGCATTGACGACTTCGCTCGTTACTCGAAGGGTTACGCCAGCGCCGACGAACCCGCCCGTTGCTTTATTGACGCTGACAACATGACCGCCCGCTCGGTATTCAATATCGGCTCCCTGAAAAATCCAGGACATGCCGATAACGTTGCCGCAATCACCTTGAAGAAAACAGCACCGTTCCGCGCGCTGTTGCAGATCGATGGTCAACGTCTGAAGCAAAAACAAATCGCGGAATGGCTGGAGGACTGGAGCGATTATCTTCTGGCGTTCGATGCTGATGGCAATACGATGCAGATTTCCCAGGCAGCCCAGGCTGTACGCCGTATCACTATCCAGCAGGCAACCCAGCAGGATCATGAAACGGGTGACTTCGCAGGTAAACGTTCACTCATGCAAAGCGTCGAAGCCAGCAGCAAAGATGTCATGCCGGTGGCGTTCGAGTTCAAGTGTATGCCGTATGAAGGGCTTGGCGAGCGCCGCTTTAGTCTGCGTAACAGCCTTCTGACTGGTGATGAGCCGTGCTTTGTCCTGCGTATCGTCCAACTGGAAGCTCAGGAAGAAGCGCTCGCCAACGAATTTCGCGATCTGCTGATCAGTAAATTCGACGGTGAATCAGTAGAAACCTTCATCGGTAACTTTAAAGCGTAATTGCTCAGCATTAAATCCCCGGCGCCGCGGGGATTTATTGAAGCGTAATTCCTTTATATATCGCCATCTGGCGAGGGATTCGTGCAACCAAAAATCGTGCGGTGCAGCGCACCAATTAAGGAGAACTAACGATGAGTTTTATCCAGACTCTTTCCGGTAAGAAGTTCGATTATATCAACGCCACCATTGACGATATTGATATCGAGGATATCGCCGGTGCGCTTTCAAATATCTGCCGCTTCGCGGGGCACCTGTCGGAGTTTTACAGCGTGGCGCAGCATTCCGTTCTGTGCAGCCAGCTCGTGGCGCCAGAGTTCGCCTTTGAAGCACTGATGCATGACGCGGCAGAGGCGTACTGCCTGGACATCCCTGCCCCGCTTAAAGCGTTGTTGCCAGATTACCGCCGGATCGAGACGCGCACGGATCAACTGATCCGCCTGAAATTCGGCCTGCCGCTCGACGAGACATACCTCGTTAAATATGCCGACCTGACCATGCTAGCGACCGAACGCCGGGATCTGGATATCGACGACGGTTCCATATGGCCGATTCTGGAAGGTATTCCACCTACAGATTTATTCGAAATTCATCCTTTGCGCCCCGGGCAGGCTTTCGGTCTGTTCATTAACCGGTTCAATGAACTGATGGAGCTGCGCCAATGCGCCGCCTGAAAGTAACAGAGCTCGTTGCGGAGGCGCATGCCTCCGTACCGGAACTACCAGCAAAGCATGGGCGGCTTTTGAAAGAGGTCGCGACACGACTGGAAGCAACCTATGCGGCGTTATCCGAGTCACTGGCTCGGCTGGATCAACAACGTGAAGGTAATGCGCAATGACTGTATTCGAATACGTCCAGGCCCATCCCAATACCACCAGCAGCGATATTGCCAAAGCGCTGCACAGAAGAACACCTGTCGTGGCCGGCGCTCTATCGCAACTCTACACTACTGGCCACATCGTAAAAACTGGCGTTCGTGGTGGCGCACCAACATACCGCGTTAACGATCTGCCATTCGGCTGCAGTAATCCTCTGACGCTGATGTTTAACCAGCTTTTACAGGCTGTCCGCCGGGAGGCCGCGCAATGATCTCCCTGCGCAACGCAGATTGCTTCGATGTTTTCCCGCGACTCTCCAGCGGTACCATCGACCTTGTATGTGCTGACATTCCATACGGAACCACGCAGTGCCGCTGGGATTCAGTTGCAAACAGACCTGGATAGCGAGCGCCGCAAGGCTGGCAACTCTCCGGTAATTCCGGATGGTTCAGAAGACACAAAGCGCCTTGACTGGCTTGATGCACAAAACAAAAGGCTGAATGAGTATTACGTAACATTGTACGGTTGGAAATTTGACGCGAATTTCCAGAGAAACGCCATGACGTTAAATGACAGCAATTATCCGGTTATGACAGTTCGCCAAGCTATTGATCAAGCTATCGCAGCAGTACCAAAACAGGAGACCTTATAACATGAACAACTTAATGATCGACCTCGAAACTATGGGTAAAAAACCAAATGCGCCGATCGTTTCAATGGGTGCTGTTTTCTTTAATCCTCAATCCGGTGAATTGGGTCCCGAGTTCTATGCGGTAGTCAGCCTCGAAGTGGAGCATTTGAGCGTGCCGGTCAACTCTGCCCGTGGGAATTCTGGAATGATCACGACGTTCGAACAATCGTAACCCTCGGTCGCACGATAGGATTCGATCCAAAGCGAGATATGCCATTCGATGGCGATATGCATAACGCCCTGGCCGATGCGCGCCATCAGGCTAAATACGTGTCCGCTATCTGGCAGAAATTGATACCGACCACCAGCACTGATATTTGATGTTACAGCCCGGGTGCAGCCGGGCTAAGTGGAGAACGACTCATGAGCGATCGCTTCCTGACTGATGACGAACTTGCTGAAGCTACTGGATCACCACAGAAGGCTCGGCAAAAAGAAGTCTTAACCCAGAATGGTATTTATTTTATTGAACGCCGGGACGGTGCAGTTAAAACGACCTGGTATCATATAAATCATCCATTCAGGTTAAATCTACCAGCAGGGTCCCTGCCCACTCCGGGCATGAACTTCAACGCAATAGAGTGAAATTATGGGTCGCAAACGCGCACCCGGTAACGAGTGGATGCCAAAGGGCGTTTTCTTTCGCCCTTCTGGTTACTACTGGAAACCAGGTGGAACAACAGAAAAACTGGCACCTGCCGGCGCCTCAAAATCAGAGGTATGGATCGCTTTCGAGAAGGTGGTTGAAGGCAGGAAAAATATACTTACCTTCTCCCAACTGTGGAAGAAGTTCCTCAACAGCACGGATTATGCAGATCTAGCCCCGCGAACACAGAAAGACTATCTGGCACATGAAAAATATCTGCTGGCTGTTTTCGGTGATGCAGAGGCTAAAGCCATTAAGCCAGAACATGTCAGACGCTACATGGATGCCAGAGGAAAGAAAAGCCGTGTCCAGGCCAACCATGAACATAGCTCGATGTCTCGCGTTTATCGCTGGGGTTATCAACGCGGCTTCGTTCCTGGTAATCCATGTGTTGGTGTGGACAAGTTCCCCAAACCACAGCGTGATCGCTACATCACAGATGAAGAATACCTGGCGATTTATGAACACGCCAGTGAGCCGGTTAAAGCCGCAATGGAAATAGCTTATTTGTGTGCAGCGAGGGTATCCGATGTACTGAAGATGGACTGGTCCCAGATAATGGAAGAAGGGATTTTCATCCAGCAAGGCAAAACTGGTGTTAAGCAAATAAAGGCATGGACTGAACGTTTACGAGCAGCAGTGGATCGGTGTCGAGCATGGGGAGAGGATGGTGCGGTCATAAAAACTATGTATGGAGAGCGTTACTCTTACAAGGGGTTTAACGAGGCATGGCGAAAAGCGAGGACAGCAGCTGCCAATAAGCTTCGAAGGCCTATTGACTGTACTTTTCATGACCTGAAAGCAAAAGCAATTTCTGATTATGATGGTTCCACCAGAGATAAGCAGAAATTCAGTGGCCATAAAACAGAATCTCAAGTAATTGTCTATGACAGGAAAATAAATATCACTCCAACATTAAATAAAAAAGCCCCTCTTTGAGGGGCTATTTTCGTGTATAGTAATTTTTCAAATTGGCGCATTCTTCTTGTATTTCTTTAATTCTAAAGTCACCCACGGATAATTTACGCTGTAGTGTTTTGTCGTCATTATAAGCTTCAGTAGTAATTGCTCTTCTTAAAGAAATAAAGTTGGCATTATTATATTTTTGGCCTTTATATTTTTCAATTTCTTTCGCAAGCTGAGTTATATCTTTAATAGATCGAGTTAATTTTCCAAGCTCCAGAATTTCATTCTTATTATTTTCGCCCATCCAAAAATCAATAGCATCATCCTCTAAGGTTGAAATTGCTTTCTTTATATCGCCAATCCAAGAATTTCTAGCATTTCTGAGCAAGAACCTCCATCCAGCAAATACAGAAACTACCCAACCCAGAATGACCAACATCCAAGTCAGCCATTGTTGTGGTGTTGTTCCATTTAGAAAAGTTTTTATATCCTGCATTTTACTTTTTTCCGTTCTTTGCTATTAGAGCTTTATTTATATAATCCTTAATTTCATCAATAAGCTCAGGTTCTTCATTTGAAATAAATGTAAATTTATTTACAATTTTGGCCGGCACCCCTTCACGGATTAACCCACCAAACCCTTCTTCAAGAAAAGAAGAACCATATCCAGCTGAACCATCAAGATCAATAACAACCTCGGAGTCCTTATTCTGTATAAAATCATCACCATAAATTTTATTGATTTGGGCAATCAAATATTGCTTAAACTCCTCACCTGATTGAGGTCCTAATTCTCTAAACCTCGCACCTGGGAATGGAAATTTATCTGCTACTTTTATTAAATGTTTCACAATACCACCTCTTTGTCCAAACTATCAATGTCTAACGGTATTGACCATTCAACAATTGTACCACACATACTTAAATTATGCTCGGTTAATTTATCTTTAGCTACGCCATTCTCTCCATAATATCTATAATAACCTTTATTGCTAAATATAGACAAATTACCTACTTTAAACTGATTAATAATAGATAAAACATCAGACAGCCCTTTCCCTCTATTATTTTGATTAGTTCTAGTTTTACCCATTCTGGTTGCTGCTTTAATTAAAGCCGAGTCAGTTTTAGTTTTAATATTAAGTAAACCAAGTGTTTTATTAACTAAGTCTGCCCCCCATTTAATAGGCAAAGAACTCGGGATGCCAATTCCTTTATCACAAATAACCACGATTAATTTATCTTTATGTACTCCAGCGAATGCCCACCACTTTGTTGCAATTTCATCATCAGCATCGTAGTAAGCATGTTCGACAGAGTTTGCCATTGCCTCACTAAATCCTTTATATAACTTCCGCTTGGCGGCACGCCCTATTTTGTTTTCAATCTCAATCATTGCGCTCTGGGTTTTTTGAAGTTCTGATTTTGCACCAGATGCGTAATTCCAATATGAAACATCATCAAAAACTTTAGTTTTACGAGATTCTTTTCCAACAAGATCATAAAAGCCAACTTGTTTTAGTATACTTTCAGTTTTTTCGTTTTTAGGGTGTTTGAAAGTAATTGCCTTTGATTTGAAAGGTGAAGTCTTCAGAATCAAATCGACCTCAGATAAAAAACAAATCATCGCACTTGCCGTAATGATAGTGGTTTCATCAAAGTTTATTGATATTTTATTTCTTTGCGATTCCTTTCTAATTTTATTGAAAAAAGAAACAGTTTTGGTATAGTTATGTTCATAATAAAAATCAATATATTGAGGGGCAGGTATTGATTTTCTTTTATAAGCAATTGTCTTTATAAACAATTTACTCTTACAATTTATTTTCTTTTTCTTGGCCAACGTTAAGGAGTTTTTATGTATCGAATACACATCACCACTTAATAAAGTATTTTTCAATTTCAGTTTAAACTGAAACATCATAGCTCTTTTGTTCTTTCGCTTTATAATACGATTCATATAAACATCCATTCTATGATTTGAACAAAAAACAACCAATGGCCTACAATGCTTCTATGATACTAAAAGGGTTGAAATTGGTAACTATTTTCTCAATTGATTTTCTCACATTTTCTCAACGAGACTTTGGTCACTGAAAAGGCATTGGTTAAGTGATTGAATTGTGGCGGAGAGAGGGGGATTTGAACCCCCGGTAGAGTTGCCCCTACTCCGGTTTTCGAGACCGGTCCGTTCAGCCGCTCCGGCATCTCTCCGTTTTGATGGTTGCCATCATGCCAGGTAATTTGGCATTTTAACAGACCCTGTCCCTTCAATTTTGTTCAAGTGACGAGTTTGCGAGCAAATCGATGATTAAGTGGCCCTGGAAAGCACAAGACACCGCACAAAATGAGTCTGCTCAGTGGGAGGAAGCCCTTGCAATTCCCCTGCTTGTGACCCTGACCGCGCAAGAACAAGCCAGACTCATTGCGCTGGCAGAGCGATTCCTGCAACAAAAAAGGCTGGTCGCCCTTCAGGGTTTCGAACTCGACTCGCTGAAAAGCGCGCGCATCGCCCTGCTTTTCTGTCTGCCGGTTCTGGAACTGGGTATCGAATGGCTGGATGGCTTCCATGAAGTGCTGATCTACCCTGCGCCCTTTGTCGTCGATGACGAATGGGAAGATGATATTGGTCTGGTCCACAACCAGCGCGTTGTTCAGTCCGGACAAAGCTGGCAGCAAGGACCAATCATCCTGAACTGGCTGGATATTCAGGACTCCTTCGACGCCTCCGGGTTTAACCTGATTATTCATGAAGTTGCCCATAAGCTGGACATGCGCAATGGCGATCGCGCCAGCGGCATCCCGCTGATTCCTCTGCGGGAAGTCGCCAGTTGGGAGCATGACCTGCACGCCGCAATGAACAATATTCAGGATGAAATTGATCTGGTGGGTGAAACGGCATCGAGCATTGATGCCTATGCGGCGAGCGATCCGGCGGAATGTTTTGCGGTCCTGTCAGAATATTTCTTCAGCGCCCCGGAACTCTTTGCGCCACGGTTCCCCGCGCTGTGGCAACGTTTCTGCCAGTTCTATCAGCAGGACCCTCTGCAACGCCTTCGTGATAACGAAGACGATGACCCATTTGACCCTGCGCAGGTTCACTGATCCTCCATTTTGGGGATTAATTAACCACTTGAAAAAGCGTGCTAATTTTACTGTTGACACGCCGTAGCGAGGTCAGTATTATGCGCCTCGTTCACACGATTCCTCTGTAGTTCAGTCGGTAGAACGGCGGACTGTTAATCCGTATGTCACTGGTTCGAGTCCAGTCAGAGGAGCCAAATTTAAAAAGCCCGCTTTTTAGCGGGCTTTTTGCTTTATATCTGATAATCAATCGCCACGTCATCAGGCTCCATCACCTGCCGCTTGATATCCTCCACGGACAATCCCGCATTACACAGTTCGATAAATCGCCAGACGTAGTTGCGCTGGAGTTGCCCGCGCTTCAGTCCTAGCCAGACAGTATTGGCGTCAAACAGATGCCGGGTATCCAGTCGCGTCAGCGCCCCCTCTTCCTGTTCACCGCTGGACTGTTCCGCCACCAGACCAATCCCAAGTCCTAACGCGACATAGGTTTTAATCACATCGGAATCCTGCGCGCTGAGAACAATATCCGGCAGCAGACCTTTACGTGCAAAAGCTTCATCAATGCGGGAACGCCCGGTGATCCCTTGCCGATAAGTGATCAGCGGCCAGTGGGCAATCGACTCCAGCGTAAGCGGCGAAACCAGGGTCAATGGATGATTATTCGGCACTAACAGGCTGTGATGCCAGCGAAACCAGGGGAAAGCAACCAAAAGAGGATCGTTGCTCAGCCGTTCACTGGCAATACCAATATCCGCCCCGCCATTTTGTAATAACGTCTCTATTTCCTGCGGCGTTCCCTGAATTAATTCCAGACGAACTTCCGGGAATAATTCGCGGAAGGCTTTGATCACCCCCGGCAGACTGTATCGCGCTTGCGTATGCGTCGTGGCGATAGTTAACACGCCCGAGGTGTCATTAGTGAACAAATCCGCCAGTCGGCGTACGTTACTGGCTTCATTTAAAATGCGCTCGGCGATAACCAATAACGCCTTACCTGGCTCGGTCATGCCAAGCAGACGCTTGCCCCGACGGATAAATATCTCGATCCCAAGCTCATCTTCTAACTCGCGAATATGCCGACTCACCCCTGACTGTGAGGTAAAGAGCATATTGGCGACTTCCGTCAGGTTGTAATCCTGACGGGCTGCCTCACGGATAATTTTTAGCTGCTGGAAATTCACTTGTTGCTCCGGATACATCAGACATGCCGCTATTGTTAAAGTCAGATGTCCGGCATAACAAATAATAAAAACCTGCATCTTATTCCGTCATGGAATAACGTTTAACTGACCAACTGCAACTCGCGGTTATCCAGTGCCGGACTGCTCACCAGCGACATCAGGATCTCTTTCACCGCCTGTGCCTGCGGTGACAAACTCCCTCTTGCTGACATATTCAGCGACAGCGACAGGCTCATCGACGGCGAAGTAATGCGTGCCATCCAGCCATTTGCCGCACCACACAGAGAACGCGCGGCGGATTCCGGTAGCACCGTCACGCCCATGCCGCTGGCAATCGCGGCAGTCAGCGTGGCTATCGACTCAATCTCGCCGATGACTTTCGCCGTTAAACGGCGCAGTGAGAAGGCTTCATCAACCCGCAACCGGACTGCGCTGTAGTCACGAGGGAGAAAAAGATTCATCTGTGCAACAGCGGTAAGGTCTACGCTCTGCCCAGGGCAATCGCGGGTACCAACAAGGAAGAGGTCTTCTTTGAGCAGAGGTTGGCTGGTAATGCCTGCCTGCGGAGAACGCTCGTAGAGCACCGCCATATCCAGGTGACCACTCAATAATTTATCGTTCAGTACGGCACCACTGTTTTCATGCAGATACACCAGTACCTCGGGCAGTTCTGCGCGCACCGCCTGTAGCAGCGGCATGGTGACCGACGACGCAGCAGTGCCCGGTGCAAGACCGATCGACACCTGTCCCGTTAAGGTTTGCCCAACATTACAGACAGCTAACTGCGCCTGTTCACACTGACGAAGGATCGTTCGCGCATGGGTGTAGAGAATTTTTCCCGCTTCAGTCGGCGTCACCCCCCGTTTGGTGCGAATGAGCAATTGCTGATTGAGCTCGCCTTCCAGAGTGGCAACCTGCTGACTCAGCGCGGGCTGTGCGATATGCAATACTTCAGCGGCCTGTGTCAGGCTACCAATATCGACAATTTTCACGAAATATTTCAATCGTCTGAAGTTCATTTTGCCTCCTGTCCGGAATGCCAGAACCCATGCTGGCAGTGATGTCAGGAGAGAATTGCAAGATGCTTGCCAGTTTCGGATAAGAGGAGGAATTGGTGTTAAATCGCCGTAAAATAAGCATTTATGATTGTTATCGGTAATATCGATTCTCGTCAGCGGTTTCCGATCTGCCCCATCCGGGGTAGACACGCACCAGAATGGGGCAAAGCCCACCGGAGACCGAAAGTTCACCGCTTTGCTGGTTTTGTCAGCAAACAGACGCACAATCGCATTTCCCCCTTTGACAACCCCAATCGTCGTCGCTAATATGCGCCTCGTTCACACGATTCCTCTGTAGTTCAGTCGGTAGAACGGCGGACTGTTAATCCGTATGTCACTGGTTCGAGTCCAGTCAGAGGAGCCAAATTTTGAAGAGCCCGCTTTTTAGCGGGCTTTTTGCTTTTTCGGACGCCATATCCGCTTCATTTTCCTGTTCTGCCCTTTGTGGATTAAAAATCGTTTTCTCTTCCTGTCTGTCGCGGTAGTCTCATAACAACCACTTATAGGTTGGCCGCAATGTGTGTGACTCTTATTCCCATACTAATAATAAAATCAGTACAAACAGGATTACTATGGATTCCACCCTCATCTCCACCCCCTCCGTAGAGGAAACCCCATCGCTTAATCGCGCCAGACGTGCCGCGCTGGGCAGCTTTGCCGGTGCCGTCGTCGACTGGTACGATTTTCTGCTTTATGGCATTACCGCCGCACTGGTCTTTAACCGTGAGTTTTTCCCGCAGGTCAGCCCGGCAATGGGTACGCTTGCCGCATTTGCCACCTTTGGTGTCGGTTTCCTGTTCCGTCCGCTGGGCGGCGTGATCTTCGGCCACTTCGGCGATCGCTTAGGCCGTAAGCGGATGCTGATGCTCACCGTCTGGATGATGGGTATTGCCACAGCATTGATTGGCATTCTTCCTTCATTCGCCGCTATTGGTTGGTGGGCGCCGGTACTGTTAGTACTGCTGCGCGCGATTCAGGGATTTGCGGTCGGCGGTGAATGGGGCGGTGCCGCATTACTCTCCGTAGAAAGCGCGCCAGAAAACAAAAAAGCGTTCTATAGCAGCGGTGTACAAGTGGGCTACGGCGTCGGTCTGCTGCTTTCCACAGGTCTTGTGTCATTGATCAGTTATCTGACGACCGACGAGCAGTTCCTGAGCTGGGGCTGGCGTATTCCGTTCCTGTTCAGCATCGTCCTGGTGCTTGGTGCGTTATGGGTGCGAAACGGGATGGAAGAGTCAGCAGAATTTGAACAGCAGAAACAGCAGGCGCCTGAAGAGAAAAAGCGCCTGCCGGTGATGGAAGCGCTCGTACGCCATCCGGGTGCCTTTTTAAAGATTATTGCACTCCGTCTGTGCGAACTGCTGACTATGTACATCGTTACCGCATTCGCCCTGAATTACTCGACGCAAAACCTCGGCCTGCCGCGTGAGCTCTTTCTGAATATCGGCCTGTTGGTCGGAGGGTTAAGCTGCCTGACCATCCCCTGCTTTGCCTGGCTGGCAGACCGCTTTGGCCGTCGGCGCGTCTATATTACCGGTGCGTTGATTGGCACGCTAAGCGCATTTCCGTTCTTTATGGCTCTCGAATCACAGTCGATTTTCTGGATTGTGTTCTTCTCGATCATGCTTGCTAACATTGCTCATGACATGGTGGTCTGTGTGCAGCAACCGATGTTCACCGGCATGTTCGGTGCAGGATATCGCTACAGTGGGGCTGGCGTGGGTTATCAGGTTGCCAGCGTGGTGGGCGGCGGATTCACCCCCTTCATCGCCGCGGCGCTGGTTACCTTCTCCGGTGGCGACTGGCACAGCGTGGCTATATACCTGCTGGCAGGCTGCCTGATTTCGGCCGCCACCGCATTGCTGATGAAAGATAAGCAACACGCCTGAGTTCTCTGCGAGGGCCATTCGGCTCTCGCCTCTTCTCTAAAACTCTGACTTTTGTTTCACATTCCGGTGACATACTATCGGGTGAGCAGTACACCTGTAGAACAAGGAGACACAGATGAAGAGTAAGGGCTCCAGCCTGACGCCTGCACAAGCGCTGGAAAAACTTGATGCACTCTACGAGCAGTCGGTTCAGGCGCTACGCAGTGCCATTGGCAAGTACATTGAAACGGGGGAACTTCCCGATCTCACCGCCCGGAGTAAAGGTCTTTTTGTTTATCCATCGCTTTCTGTTACCTGGGATGGCAATGCCACCAATCCCCCGAAAACCCGTGCTTATGGGCGTTTTACTCATGCAGGTTGCTATACCACGACCATCACTCGTCCGGGACTGTTCCGCCCCTATCTGGAAGAACAGCTCACGCTGTTGTATCAGGATTACGACGCGCAGATCACCGTCGAGCCATCACAGCATGAGATCCCCTATCCGTACGTGATTGACGGTTCTGAGCTCACACTTGACCGCTCAATGAGCGCTGGGCTAACCCGCCATTTCCCAACCACCGAACTGGCGCAAATTGGTGATGAAACCGCAGATGGCATCTATCATCCCGTAGAGTATTCTCCCCTGTCGCACTTTGACGCACGACGGGTCGATTTCTCACTCGCCCGGTTACGTCACTATACCGGCACGCCGGTGGAACATTTTCAGCCGTTCGTGTTGTTCACCAACTACACCCGCTATGTGGATGAGTTTGTGCGCTGGGGATGCAGTCAAATTCTCGATCCGGACAGCCCATATATTGCGCTTTCCTGCGCCGGAGGCATCTGGATCACCGCTGAAACGGAAGCGCCCGAAGAAGCCATTTCCGATCTGGCCTGGAAGAAACACCAGATGCCCGCCTGGCATCTGATCACTGCCGACGGTCAGGGGATCACGCTGGTAAATATTGGCGTAGGCCCGTCTAACGCCAAAACAATTTGCGACCATCTGGCGGTTCTGCGCCCTGATGTCTGGTTGATGATTGGTCACTGCGGCGGCCTGCGTGAAAGCCAGGCGATTGGCGATTATGTGCTTGCCCATGCCTATCTGCGAGATGATCAGGTGCTGGATGCGGTACTGCCGCCGGATATCCCGATTCCTAGCATTGCAGAGGTACAGCGCGCCCTGTATGACGCAACGAAGATGGTCAGCGGCATGCCCGGTGAAGAAGTCAAACAGCGTCTGCGTACCGGAACGGTGGTGACCACCTCCGATCGCAACTGGGAATTGCGTTACTCCGCCTCTGCGCTACGTTTTAACCTGAGTCGCGCCGTGGCAATTGATATGGAAAGCGCCACCATCGCCGCACAAGGTTACCGTTTCCGAGTGCCCTATGGCACCTTGTTGTGCGTTTCGGATAAACCGCTGCACGGTGAGATCAAACTGCCCGGTCAGGCAAACCGTTTCTACGAGGGGGCCATTTCCGAACACCTGCAGATTGGTATTCGCGCCATTGACCTGCTGCGTGCTGAAGGCGACCGTCTGCACTCCCGCAAACTGCGCACCTTCAACGAGCCACCATTCCGTTAAGAAGAACCAGAGGCAGAAAGCAAAAAGCCCGCTAAAAAGCGGGCTCTTCAAAATTTGGCTCCTCTGACTGGACTCGAACCAGTGACATACGGATTAACAGTCCGCCGTTCTACCGACTGAACTACAGAGGAATCGTGTGAACGGGGCGCATATTAGCGACGCCCACTGCCGTTGTCAAAGCCTGAATGCACCATCGCGATCGTTTGTCGAAATATTCCTCATTTCGTTGTTTATTCAGACGCAACGGGGGATTTTGTCAGCTTTTGATGTACCGGGCGCGGGTATTTCCATAGCCAACGTCCGCTAACCATACGCCAGTAAAACAGCGCTGCACGTACCGCCCAGTCGAAGAACATTCCCATCCAGACCCCGACAACACCCCAGCCAAGTACAATCCCCAGCGTATAACCAGCAACCACTCGACAGCCCCACATTCCCAGCATCGATACCCACATGGCAAAACGTGCATCGCGCGCGCCTTTAAACCCTGAAGGTAAAACCCAGGATGCAGCCCAGATCGGCATAAACGCCGCGTTGAGCCAAATCAGGATGACAACCACGTCTTTTACCTCCTGATCGCGGGTGTAAAACGATGCCATCAGCCCGGCAAACGGCGCGCTCAGCCAGGCGATGGCGGTCAGGCCAATCGTGGAAAGCCAGAACACGTGGCGTAATTGAATCTCTGCCTGGGCAATCTGTCCGTTTCCAAGACGTCTTCCGGTAATAATGGTGGATGCCGACCCCAGCGCGTTTCCTGGCAGGTTAATTAGCGCGGCAATGGAGAATGCGATGAAATTACCGGCAATGACGCTGGTGCCCATCCCGGCGACAAACATCTGCGTTAATAACTTGCCGCCGTTGAACAGTACCGATTCAATGCTGGCCGGGATACCAATCCCCATCACTTCCCAGATAATGGCGAAGTTCAGCGGTTTAAAATAACTTTTCAGCGGAATGCGCAGCGCCGGGTTAAAGCCAATCATCAGCACCCAGATAATGGCAACCGCGCCAATATAGCGCGAAATAGTCAGGCCCAGTCCTGCGCCGACAAAGCCGAGCCCTTGCCAGGAAAAAACTCCGTAAATCAGGATGCTACTGATAATGATATTAAGGATATTCATCCCACCATTTATCAGCAGCGGAATTTTCGTATTGCCCGCGCCGCGCAACGCGCCGCTACCAATCAGAGCAATCGCGGCGGCAGGATAACTAAGAACCGTTAATTCCAGGTAAGTCAGCGCCAGCGCCTTCACTTCCGCTGTCGCTTCGCCTGCCACTACATTGATAATCTGCGCGCCAAAGTAATGAATCACCGCCGCCAGGATCACGGCAAACAGCGTCATAATCACCAGAGATTGCCGGGCCGCAGCACGGGCGCGTCGGCGGTCACGTTTACCGAGGCTAAAGGCCACCACCACCGTCGTCCCCAGATCGATAGCGGCAAAAAAAGCCATAATTACCATGTTGAAGCTGTCAGCGAGACCGACGCCCGCCATCGCTTCTTTACCCAACCAACTGACCAGAAACGTACTGAGTACGCCCATCAGCAAAACGCAGGTATTCTCCAGAAAAATAGGCACAGCAAGTGGGGTAATTTCGCGCCAGAAAAGTACCTTATAGCTCTTGCGTTTGGCATACCAGGGCGTGCGGGTGACGGCCTGACGTAGGGCTGCGGAGACGTTCAAAATGGACCTTAGAGAAGAAAGTTGAAACCTCATTTCAAATGATGAGGGAGAAACGGAAAAGCTGCAAAGTTTTTTGCCGATTAAATCTCCGCAATTGCAACAAATTGTTGAGAGAAGCGCCAATTAACCGTGCATGTCTGAAATGGGGTTTGACAAAAGATTTTTCGCCGCTAAGATAAGCCTCCACAACGATTCCTCTGTAGTTCAGTCGGTAGAACGGCGGACTGTTAATCCGTATGTCACTGGTTCGAGTCCAGTCAGAGGAGCCAGATTTAAGAAGCCCGCTTTTTAGCGGGCTTTTTGCTTTTCAGAACACCATCCCGGCGTCATTAAATGCGAGTTTGTCCGTGGCTGATGTTGACGGGCATCCCCGAACGGCGTTCGAGCGCTTCGCTGACACGGTTCGTATCCACACCCTCAGCGCTCATAAAGCTACGCATCACAGGTGTGATCGGCAGCGGGACTTTTCTGTCAGATTCATATTCCGCGCGGTTGCGGGACAGTGGTTCATGCACTTCTATCCAGCGGCTACCGTCAGGTTCCGTCGTGGTTTTCACCGGCTGATCGATAATCTGCACGCGGGTGCCGACGGGCACGTTCTGGAAAAGATGTTCGATATCATCATTGCGTAAACGAATGCAGCCCTGGCTCACGCGCAGACCAATGCCGAAATTTGCGTTGGTGCCATGAATAGCGTACAGCTTGCCGATATAGATGGCGTACAGCCCCATCGGGTTATCCGGCCCCGCAGGAACGAAGGCGGGCAGGCTTTCTCCTCTGCTTGCGTATTCACGGCGGGTATTCGCCGTCGGCGTCCAGCTCGGCGCCTCTTGCTTACGCTCGACTCTCGTCACCCAGTTACGCGGCGTTTCTCGTCCTGCCTGGCCAATACCAATCGGGAAAATCTCAACCGTGTTGCTGCCGTTTGGATAGTAGTAAAGACGCATCTCTGCCACGTTCACAACAATGCCCTGACGAACGGTAGCAGGCAGAATGATTTGCTGCGGCACAATCAGCGTTGAACCCGACTTCGGAAGGAACACATCCACATCCGGATTCGCTTCCAGCATATTACTCAGCCCCTGCCCATACTGAGCGGCAAATGCTTCAAGCGGTTGCGTATTCTTGTCGGGAACGGTAATCGTCAGCGGATTTCCAACCAGACGACTTCCTTCAGGTGGCAGTGGATAGCTGACAGCCAGCGCGCTCTGGCTTGCAAGCAGCATAAATAATGAACAAAACAATTTTACACGAGGCAACATTTCCCTTTCCTCAGTCGCGGCAGATGTGGGCAAATTATAGCGTTTTTAAAGGCGATTAACCTCTTCTCTCACGCTGACCAGCAAACTGCGCGGTTTACCGGCCAGGCAAGGTCACTTTATTACGCTTCTTTGCCATCCGGCAGCACGATATTGCTGGCCGCCAGTTCTCCCATGTTGCTGTACATCGCGCAGGCCGCTTCCACAATCGGCATCGCCAGTGCAGCACCGCTCCCCTCCCCCAGGCGCATTCCCATGTTGAGATAAGGTTCGAGCTCCAGGTGCTCCAGCGCAATCCGTGCGCCCTTTTCGGCGGAGAAATGTGATGGGATCAGATACGGTTTGATCTCCGGCGCAATCTGACAGGCGGCCAGCGCAGCGGAATAGGACAGGAAGCCATCCAGCAACACCGGTAAACCGCAGGACGCGGCGCCCATGATAACTCCCGCCATGCCCACCAGGTCAAATCCACCGACTTTCGCCAGCACATCCACCCCATCATGCGGATTGGGCTGGTTGACGGCAATCGCCCGGCGAACCACCTCCACTTTATTGCCTACACGGGAAAGCGGCAGGTTAGCGCCAATTCCCACCACCGCTTCAGCCTCACTGCCTGTCAGGACGCTAACAATCGCCGCAGCAGGCGTGGTATTCGCCATCCCCAACTCGCCAACGCCAAACAGCGTCACGCCGCGCTGCGCCTGTTCGCGTGTGTAGCGAATGACTTCCAGCAGTAGCTCTTCCGCCTGCGTACGGCTCATCGCAGGGCCAGTGGCGATGTTTCCACACCCACGTGCGACGCGCATGTTCACTACGCCGGGGATGAGTTCAGCATCAATCCCCACGTCGATCACATGAACCTTTGCACCGGCATGAGCGGCAAGCACACAAACGCCCGTCGTGCCGCGCGTCATATTTGCCGCCTGAATGGCGGTCACCACTTTAGGCGAAACGGCAACCCCTTCATCCCAGACACCGTGATCGGCGCACATCACCAGTATCGCTTTTTCACCGACACGCGGTACACCGTGTAGACCTGGCATACCGGCCAGCTGTACCGCCAGCGCCTCCAGCCGACCCAGGCTACCGGGCGGTTTAAGCAGGCCATCAATATGCTGTTGCGCGCGTGTCATCGCGCCACGGTCTGGCGGCGGAATTTCGCGGAGTAAAGAGGTTAACGTTTGCATATGCGTTCTCATTGTGTTGGCTGACTCACAGCAGAGCCAGCAGGAATATCAACTCGCCAAGTTCTATTGCCGCACCCAGCGTATCGCCGGTTTGCCCACCCAACGTCCGTTTTAACAGTTGTCCCAGCAGGAAGACAGACACCATCGTCACGACCAGTGCCGCCACCCCCTGCATTCCAGGCAACAGAACCGCCGCCAGAATCGCGGCCAGACCAAGGGTAAAACAGGTTTGCGTCCCGGTGACATGACCGATAAACACGTTGCCTAATCCCTCTTCACGGGCGTAGCGGTGGCGATACATCAACAACACGGCTGTCCCACGCCCAACGGCACAGGCGGCTGCCAGCGCGGCCAGCACAGGAGTGCCGCGTAGCGACAGTTCACTGATCACCAGCACTTTCGCCAGCAAGACAAAAATGAGCGCCAGACCGCCGTGCGTTCCCAGTCGGCTGTCGCGCATAATCTCCAGCATACGTTCGCGGCTGCGGGCGGAGAAAACGCCATCGCAGGTATCAGCCAGACCGTCGAGGTGAAAGCCCCCGGTCATCAGCGCCAGCGCTAACACGGTAAAGAGCGCCGCCAGTGGTGCGCCGCACCAGGACTGAAAGAGCATAAACACCAGCCCACTCAACGCGCCGAGTAGCAGACCGATGAGCGGGAAAGTCACAATACCGCGAGAATACTGATCGAATTCCAGTCCCTGCGACCAGCGACCCGGAACGGGCAAACGCGTAATAAAAGAGAGCATTGCCCAGAACAACTTACTCATTTAATTTTGACTCCAATACCAGATACCACCAGCCAGACCTCATCCGCCGCTGCCGCCAGACGCTGATTCACACGCCCGGCGATATCCCGAAAGTGCCGCGCCAGACGGTTTTCCGGCACGATCCCCATCCCGACTTCGTTGGTCACTAGCACCACCCTGGCCGGACATCGCTGACAGGCCGCGATCAGCGTCTGGATCTCCGCCTCAATCGCCGTTTCCAGCGCGGCGTAATCCCAGCTATCGGGGTCACTGTCGCCGCCCAAAGCAAACAGCAGGTTAGTGACCATCGTGGTGATGCACTCCAGTAGAATGGCTTCATCCGGCGCGTTATCCGCAGTGATCAGCGCATCAAGATGCTGCCAGCGCTCGGCGGTACGCCAGTGCGCTGGACGTCCATCACGATGATGCTGAATGCGCGCTGCCATTTCGTCATCAAAAATCTGCGATGTCGCGATGTACAGCACCTGCGGGAAATCAGCGATCAGGGCTTCGGCATGACGACTCTTACCGCTGCGTGCGCCGCCAGTGACCAGAATCATCATACTGACTCCCGATGTTGCTGCATGATGGTATAAATTTTCTCAATATCGATGTGTTGCCGCATCGCATCCGCCAGCAGATCAAACTGCTGCGATTTATATTGCGCGTATTGGAAGGTGGGATCCAGGGGAGTCAGCCCCTTACGCACGCGCAGGCCATTGACCAGCGCTCGCGTAAAATCATCACTGTCGAACAAGCCATGCAGATAAGTCCCAAACGCTCGTCCGTCGGCAGTGACGGCACCATCCGCGACGTTTTCGCCGTGCTTCTGCAGTTGCATCACCGACTGGCAATCGCCGTTCAGCGTCGTTTCGCCCATGTGAATTTCATAACCGCGCACTGGCAACCCGGACGCGGCAGACAACCAGTCCGGCAATGTCGACGACATCGTCGCCGTTACCTGGGTCGTGGTTTTCCGCTGGGCAAAATGCGTTACCGTATCGAGCAGCCCCAGACCCGGTAGCGTTCCCAGCCCTGACTCGACCTCATCGATAATGGTTTCGCCCAACATCTGGTAGCCACCACAGATCCCGCCAATGGGGATGTTTTGTTGGTGCGCCTGCAATACCGCGTGGGCCATGCCGCTTTCACGTAGCCACACCAGATCGCCGAGCGTATTTTTACTGCCCGGCAGGATCACCAGGTCAACGTCCGCCAGTTCTTGCGGATGACGCACATAGCGCACGCGCACATCGGGCTGCGCGGCCAGCGCGTTAAAATCGGTGAAATTGGAGATATGCGGGATCTGCACCACGGCAATGTTGATGTCGCGTTTTTCCGTGCGCAGGTATTTCCCTTTTTGCAGCGCCACGCCATCTTCATCTTCGAGATCGACATCCAGCCACGGCATCACGCCCAGCACGGGAACGCCGGTCAGGCTTTCAATCTGCTCAATACCGGGATTAAGCAACGCCACATCACCACGAAACTTATTGATGATCACCCCTTTCACCCGCGCACGCTCGTGTTCATGCAGCAGCGCCAGCGTACCGTAGATTGAGGCAAACACCCCGCCGCGATCGATATCGGCGACCAGGATCACCGGGCATTGCGCCATCTCGGCCATCCCCATATTGACGATGTCGCGGTCACGCAGGTTGATCTCCGCCGGACTACCCGCCCCTTCCAGCACCAGTACATCAAACTCCTGCGCCAGACTGGTGTAAACGGAAAGGATCTGCTCGCGCAGACGCGGCTTGTATTCGTGATAGCTGACCGCATCCATATCGGTCGCCACCTGTCCCATCAGCACCACCTGCGCCTTGCGATCGCTGGTCGGTTTCAACAGCACCGGATTCATGCGGACATCTGGCACAATGCCCGCCGCTTCGGCCTGGAAAATCTGCGCGCGGCCCATCTCTTTCCCCTCCGGCGTGATGCCGGAGTTGAGCGCCATATTCTGCGACTTAAACGGTGCGGTCCGCCGACCATCCTGATAAAAAATGCGGCACAGTCCCGCCACCAGAACACTCTTGCCGACGTCAGACGCCGTTCCCTGCAACATAATGGCCTGCGTCATGACGCCTCCTTGATTGCGCGTTGTCGCATACAACGGAAAAATTCATCTTCGGTTTTGCACAGCGGCATACCTAGCTCTGCGTGCAGTTTCACCAGCCAGGGTTGCGTTAACCCGGCCTCTTCAATCAGTTCTGTACGGGCAAAAACCTCACCCGGCTCACCGTGCGCCAGCACTTCGCCATGACGTAAAACGTAGACGGCATTGCTGACTTCATAAATCAGATCAATATCATGGCTGGAGATCACCACGTGATTTCCCTGCGCCACAATCCGTTTGATGATGTCGATCATCTGGCTACGTCCTGAAGGATCAAGCCCCGCCGTGGGTTCATCCAGTAACAGGTATTTTGCCCGTAGCACCAGCGCACCGGCGATGGCCACCCGCTTCTTTTGTCCGTGGCTTAAGCACTGAATCGGCTGCTGGCGAAAATGTTGCGCATCTACCAGCGTCAACGCTTCGTCGACTCGTCGGGCAATTTCTCCCTCCTCCACGCCAAGATTGCGCAGGCTGAAGGCGATATCGCTGTCGATATCGGTGTAGAAAATTTGCTGATCGGGATCCTGAAACACCGTCGCGACCTGCTGACGCAGCGCCAGCAGGCCACGCTTACTGTAGTCCAGCGGTTTTCCCTGCCACAATACCGCGCCCTGTTGCGGTCGCAGTAATCCGCTCAGATTCATAAATAGGGTGGATTTCCCACAGCCGTTGGCTCCCACCAGTCCGGTGACGGCATGCTGTGAAAAATCCAGCGTCAGCCCTTTAAGTACATGCGCATCCTGATAACGAAACCAGAGTTCGGTGGTGGCAAGCATGCTTTTCCTTACAGGTGAAAATCGCCCTGATACAATTTGATATCTAACGTCGCCGCCATTTGCTGATAGCGATTCAGCACCCGGGTAAACAAAACGCCCACCAGCATCGCCAGCGAGCGATAGCCAATCGGCAGACTACGATAGCCAAAACGCAGCGTCTGCGCGCGATGAATCGCCATCGCTTCATCTAACAGAATAAAAATAAAGCGCCAGGTCAGCAGGATCTGTTCCGTCAGCAGACGCGGTATCCGCGCCCGTTTGAGCAGTAAAATCAGCTGCGGAAATGGCAGGTTAAGCACCAGCCAGAACGTGGCGGCCAGCGCGGCCAGACTCCGCCAGAACGTCTCGTTCGCGGTGTGCAGCCCAGACGCCGTGACCCCCAGCCAGTAACTGCCAAGCTGAAAACTGACCAACAGCGTTTGTGGGTCGCGGCTGACGCTGAACAGAATCGTCACCACCCCCACCACCAGAAAACCAAACGGCAGCGCCATCCAGCGACACCAACGGCGCAGGGAGATGCGCAGCAGCCAGCAGGTCAGCCCGGCAATCAGCGCCAGCTCGATACCCTGTCCCCAGGCTGGCAGGGTAAACGCCAGAGTCATCAGCAGCAGCCAGAACAGGAACTTACGCTCTGGTGCGACATGAAACCAGCGGCTCTGATAGCTCAGTCGATCAAGCCCGGTCATCACGGCGTTGTCTGCCTTTGGTGTAGCCCAGAATATAGAAAATCACCGCCGCGCCAAGCGAGCCTTGCAACGTAAACAACAGGCTTTCAATTTCTCCGCTCGCCGGTTCATACAGCGGCTGGAACCACGGCTCATAATGCGGAGCAACCACCTGAATCTGGCTTTCCGCTTCACCGTCCGAGCCACCGTATTCACCACCGTGATTGATAAAGAACGGCAACACGACCAAAGCAATCACCATGGCTAACAATATCAGCGTCTTTTTCATGTTAATGTCCTTGCGCGGTTATCAGTTGCCGTTTCGTCAGCTGGTCGTAGATCATCACGGTCAGCAAGCCTTCGGCGATAGCAATCGGGATCTGCGTCAGGCAGAAAATCCCCATAAACTTGACGACAGATCCTGGCGCGCCCGCTTCGGGATCCGGGAAGGCCACGCCAAGCTGTACAGATGTCACAAAGTAAGTCACCAGATCCGCCAGCATGGCGCAGAGGAAGACGCCAACATCACGACGGACCCCGGCGCGACTGGCCATCTTCCACACCATATAGCCGACAACCGGGCCAATCACCGCCATCGACATGCCGTTAGCGCCCAGGGTGGTCAAGCCACCGTGCGCCAGCAGCAGCGCCTGGAACAGCAGTACGATAGCGCCGAGAACCGCCACCACGCCCGGACCAAACAGGATCACCGCCAGCCCGACGCCTGTCGGATGTGAGCAGCTACCGGTAACCGACGGGATCTTCAGTGCCGACAGCACAAAAATAAACGCCCCGCACAGCGCCAGTAGCACTTTCTGATGGCTGTCATCCATCACGATATGTCGCAGGCGCACCAGTCCGTACCACAGGCACGGTAAAAACAGCAACCACCAGGCCAGCGCCCACATCGGCGGTAAAAATCCCTCCATGATGTGCATGGCGAACGCCTGCTCCGGCACAATCATCAGCAATAGCGCCGCAGCCAGACCACTGAATGACAGCTGTTTCAGCTGTTGTTCGAGTTTCATTCTGCATACTCCCACTGTTTGTTGACCAGGATGGTCGAGAAATAAGGCAACGGCTGATCGTCGCTGACCTCGTTGAGATGCCGCCAGCACTGCTCTCCAGGGAGCGTGGCCTCGGACATCATCAGTGCACAATCCAGTAATCCGGCCTGATCCAGCAGCGCTTTAATCCGCGCAAAGCGACCATAGACCTTCATCAGTACCAGACTGTCGTGTTGACGTAGCGCCTGGGCGATCTCCGCTTCCGGTGCGGTACAGGAGATCACCGCCAGCGACTGCTGTTCCATCGCCAGCGGCGTTTTGGATCGGGCGGCAATGGCGGCAAACGACGTCACACCAGGCACGATCTCCAGCCAGTCAGCACACCCGATGCGCTGTAGTAAAAAGACCCAGGTGCTGAACAACATGGCGTCACCCAGGGTGATAAATCCCACCTGTTTGCCTGCCTCCACTTCCTTAACCAACGCTGCGGTCACTTCATCCCAGACCGCCTCTTTTTCCGCGCTGTCTGCGCTCATGGGGAAATGGCAGCAACGAATTTCTGTGTTCGCACCGATGTACTCCCGCACGATGGAAAGCGCGAGGCTGTCGCCACCCTTACGTCCCGCCGGGGCATAGAGAATATCCAGTGAACCCAGAATACGTGAGGCGCGAACGGTGATCAGATCGGCTGCTCCCGGGCCGGTGCTCAGGGCGTACAGTTTGCCGCTCATGCCGCTTCCTCCATCGCCACGCTCAGCGCTTGTTGCAAATGCGCGACGAACATCGCCCGCACCGCCGGATTTTCGCCAAGACCGCTCAGCCACGGCGTTGCCGTGATCCCCGCCGCCGTAAACAGCGTTTTCCACGAATCATCGTCGTCCGAAGCCATATCATTGATGGCGTGATCCCCTGCCACCAGCATCAGCGGCATCAGATGGACGGCTTTGACCCCCTCTTTGCTCAGGCTCTCAATCAGAATATCGACTTCCGGATAGCTCTCCACCGCGCCGACGCGCGCCGGGAAACCCTGCGCCATCATCATGTGGTCGAGGCAGGCATAAGCGGCAAACGCGTGATGGCTGGCGCCGTGGCCCATGAATACCACTTTCTCATTGGCGGCGGGGACAGGCATCTGCTGTTTCAGGGCGAGCATTAACTGCGCGTAATCGTCATGGCTGCTCAACAGCGGCACGCCCAGCGTCAGGCGGGCAAACAGCGGACGCAGAGTCTGCACTTCACGGACAATTTTTTCATATTCGTCGCCGTTAATGATGTGCAGCGACTGAATCGCCACATCCTGATATCCCTGATCAGCAAGCTTTTGCAGCGCCTGCAGCGGGGTATCTATCTCAATACCATCACGCTGTTTGAGCTTGCGAATAATCATTCCAGAGGTAAAGGCACGGAACAGGGTGCGGTCAGGACAGCTGGCGGCCAGATCGCGCTCGCAGGCCACAATGTTCTTCTCGCAGGTATCGTGATAGCTGGTGCCAAAGCTAACCACCAGAAGCGCTTTTTTCATTTTCTGATTCCTTAAGCAGCGGCCAGCCAGCGCGCCAAACGTTGCGCAAATGCGGCCTGACTTTCCAGTAACTCATCTCCCGTCACCAGCGGCGCCGGGCGGGTAATCACGATGCAGGGAATACCTGCATCCAGACAGGGTTGAACCTTTTCCTGATAACCGCCCTCTGCGCCAGAAGCCTTGGTTATCACGACGTCAGCCTGACACTGACGATAAAACGCAGCGTTAAATTCAGCGCTGAACGGCCCGCACAGCGCGAACGTCTCGCCTACGCCAAAGCCCAGATCGGCGCACTGTTGAATCACCTCGGGGACGGGCAACACGCGGGCGAGCAGCGTTTTTTCCGGTAAACCTGTGCGCCATATCGCCAGATCTTTACTCCCGGTAGTCAGCAGTACGCGCTCGCCAAAACGTCGTGCAACGTCGCACGCCTCGGCAATGCTCTGTACGGTAAAGAGCAGCGGATGCGTCAGTTCACTAAGCTGTTCCGGGCGCTGGTAACGACTCAGCAGCACGCCAGCCCGTTCGCAGGCGCACAGAATATTGCGGCTCACCACTTCGGCATACGGGTGCGAAGCATCGATCACCCATCGCGTTCCGTTCTCCTTCAGCCAGTTCACCATTTCATCCTGCTCGAGCCGACCACAGCGCACCTGCCCCTTGATATCGCCAGCCAGTTGTTTCCCGGTCGGCGTCGCCACCGACAGGGTGTAGGCCACATTAGCGGCATCCAGTTGCTGGCACAGCGCACGGGCATCGCTGGTGCCGCCCATGACCAGAACCTCACCAAAACTCACAGCACGTAACCTCGTGGCGTGATCATCAGACCGTCCTGCACATAAGTCGCTTTGTTACCGACGATCACCAGACTGGTCATATCCACCGGTTCAAAATCCATCTCGCCCAGCGTAGTCAGCCATTTCTCCTGCTTTTTACGCCCGGCAGATTTCACCACTCCCACCGGCGTTTGCCCGCTCTTACTGGCGGAAAGCAGTTCAAATGCGCGCGC
The DNA here is from genome assembly GCF_018323885.1 of Citrobacter amalonaticus. NCBI lineage: Bacteria > Pseudomonadati > Pseudomonadota > Gammaproteobacteria > Enterobacterales > Enterobacteriaceae > Citrobacter > Citrobacter amalonaticus. The sequence goes on from NZ_AP024585.1 coordinate 2,887,651, forward strand.
CAGATGTCCCTCACGGCCCCGGCTGCGCGGGTTGTAGAAGCAGATGACGAAGTCCGCTTCTCCGGCGGCGATAATACGTTTTTCGATAACCGGCCACGGCGTAAGTAAATCGCTTAAACTGATGTGACAAAAATCGTGCATCAGCGGTGCGCCGAGCAGCGACGCCGCCGCGATACTGGCAGTCATCCCCGGGATCAGGCGCACTTCAACGTCCAGTTTCTGTTTGCTGACCAGCTCCAGCACCAGCCCCGCCATGCCGTAAATACCGGCGTCACCGCTGCTGATCAGCGCCACGTTGTGTCCGGCCTGCGCCAGTTCAATCGCCGCATGGCAGCGCTCGATCTCTTTGCACATGCCGGTTTTGATCACCTGCTTGTCACCGGTAAACGCTTTGACGAGGTGAGTGTAGGTTTTGTAACCCACAATAATTTCTGCCGCCTGCAGGGCCTCAACGGCTTCCATGGTCATCATGGCCTGTGAGCCGGGGCCGATTCCGATTACGGTTAACATCAGTGTGAAACTCCCAAAGTGATAGTGACGCCCTGCTCACGCAAGGTTTCGCCGGTCAATTGCCCATGACTCAGCAGCCATGCTGCCGGACCCGAGACGCTTCCGACACCGACCGTCTGGCGAACAAACGGCGAAGCCGGAAAGTGATGTTCATGCTCACGCAGCGCGTCAGCGGTAAAGGTTTCAAACGGCACACGCCAGCAGGAGGCAAGTTGGATCAGCCCCTCTTCGTCTTTCTTGAGCGACACGCTGCCGATGGCTTTCAGCGCCAGCGGATCAAAGCGCTGCGCTTCAAGCTGACGCGCCAGCAGCGCAGCCAGTAGTGGGAACGGCGTATCGCGACGACAGCCAATGCCAGCGACCACCCGTTGTGGCACCAGTTTCCAGTGTTGAACCGGAATATCCGGCAATTCGTTACGTAACGTGACGCACACCAGCGCATCCAGTTCAGGCAACTGCTGGAGATCGGTAACGGTAATGAACCCACGGCGATCGCAGTGGCGGACGTCTTCATCCAGTTCTTCATCCCACCACAGTCCCACGCGCTGGTTGCTCACCAGCATCTGATTCACCGCTTTTACTGCGGTGCGAAAGTCGGTCATACGGGCGTTGAGCTGAAACGCGAGGGTGTCCAGTGCCGCCATCTCATTGACATCGGTGGCAGTGGTAATCACCGGATCGGCGCCCAGCATGCCGGCGAGATAACGGGTCAGCGCGTTCGCGCCGCCCGCATGGCCCGAAAGCAGGCTGATCACATGCTGGCCGCGCTCGTCGATCACCACCACCGCCGGATCGCTGAACTTGTCATTCACCAGCGGGGCCAGCACGCGCACCGCGATGCCGGTCGCCCCGATAAAAATCAGCGCGGAATAGTTCGAAAACGCGTCGCGCGCGGCGTGGGCGAACCCGCCGTCGAACGGTAAGAAACCGTCCTCCAGCAATTTTTCACTGGTAAAACAGGTCAGCGGTAACATCGCTGCCAGCCGTTTAGCCAGCATTACACCGCCGGGCGTCAGGCAAAACAGCGCGATTGATTCAGGCTTTACGGTATTCATGGCTAAAGTCCGCGGCATAGAGTCTGGAGTAGTGATACTCATCTCCGAGGAAATTCCCGACCAGGATGAGCGCCGTTTTGCGGATCCCGGCGTCGCGCACTTTATCGGCGATATCCGCCAGCGTGCCACGCACGGTTTGACTTTCCGGCCAGGTCGCTTTGTAGATCACGGCCACCGGTGTGGTCGCCGGGTAACCACCCTCAATCAACCGTTCCGCAACCCGGTTGATACGCTGGACGGAGAGATAAATTGCCATTGAGGTCTGGTGGCTGGCGAACGATTCCAGTTGTTCACGTTCTGGCACCGGCGTGCGACCTTCGAGTCGCGTAATAATCAGGCTTTGCGAGACTTCCGGCACGGTGTACTCAACCCCCAGTTCCGCCGCCGCGCCGAGGAAAGCGCTGACCCCCGGCACCACCTGCCAGGGGATACCACGTTTGGTCAGCTCTTCCCCCTGTTCGCGCACCGAGCCATACAGCGACACGTCGCCGGTTTGCAGGCGCACTACCGTTTTTCCGGCCTTCACCCCCTCTTCCATCAGGGTGAGGATTTGCTCAAGATGCAGTTCCGCACTGTCGTGGCACTCTGCGTCCGCCGGACAATACTCCAGCAACTCAGTGTTAATCAGCGATCCGGCATAAATCACCACCTGCGCCTGTTGCAACAGCCGGTAACCCTTAAGCGTAATCAGCTCCCGGTCACCCGGACCTGCGCCGACAAACCACACACAACGGGGATCAAATGTCTCAGACATGGCGTTCTTCCTTCTGGCAGGCGATGACAAAAACGGGATTGTTCGGTTTGAAATAGTGACCCGCGCCCAGCGTGGTCAGCGACGAAATCTGCATTTGCAGGCAGTCCACGTCCTGCACACCGCGCTGTTGCAGATGTGCCAGCGCGGTGTTGAGGTTTTCCTGTAGGATGAATGTCATCACCAGGCGTCCACCAACGTGCAACTGGCGCATAGACCAGTCGATCAGTTCCGTGAGATGTCCCCCACTGCCACCCATAAAGACGGCATCGGCTTTCTCGGTCATCATCATTGGCGCTTCACCCGGCAGAATATCGATATTCGCGCAGGCGAAATGCTGACGGTTTTCGTCGAGTAAACGCAGCGCCGCCGGATTGCGCTCGATAGCCGTGATGTGTAGCGACGGAAACTGTAGCGCGGCTTCGATGGACACACTGCCGGTTCCGGCCCCGATATCAATCAGGTGACTGGCCCGGTGCAGTTCAAGTTTTGCGAGAGCGAGCGCACGTACCGCTTCTTTGGTCATCGGCACCTTCTCACCGCGCAGGAAAAGCTCATCTTTCATCAAGGATCACCACTGCATTCATCTCATATTCGGCATGGACCTCGCTGACGCGCAGCCAGTGGATCCGTTCGTTTTCCATCGCCAGGTTTTCACCAATCACCATCCAGCGATCGCCCTTTCCTCGTGCAACCAGTTGTGCAGCAATATCACGCGGCCCGCACTGACCGTCGGTGACCATTGCCACCTTGTTATGCTGCGCCAGCGTATCGAAACAGACGCTGCGCCCGTGGCTACTGGTGAGCCACATGTCATTCATGTCGATTCCCGACTGCGCGCACAGATACTGCACCGCGCTGATACCTGGAATGATGCGTACCTGCGCAACGCCAAAATGCGCCACCATCCGCGTACCGATGCCGTAAAACAGCGGATCGCCAGAAGCCAGAACCACCACCCGCTTATCCTGATGCGCCGCAATCCATGCCAGCAGTTCGGGAATGTTGGCGCCCAGCGCAAACTGCTCGCCGCGAAAGTCCGGGAACTGCTGCAAATGGCGCTTACCGCCGACCAGCACATCGGCCTCATCAACCGCCGCGCGCGCCGCCGGCGTCATCAGGTGCAGACCGGCTGGCCCCATCCCCACGACCGTCAGCATTGCATCTCCCGGGCGATAGCGTCGACGGGGCGGTTGCTACCCAGAACCTGGTTATCAAACGAAAACATGATCGCGTCGCAGGTCGGCGGGGTTTTGGTAAAGCGCAGCATCTGCATCACGCGCTGACAGATGCGTTCAGCAAGATGGTTGTAGAGGTGCTGAAAGCCGAACGCGTCGATGTGCTCCATTGCCGCTTCAGTGGTGTCGCAATCGCTTACCAGCGTCAGCAACTCCCGCGGCGCGCCGAGCAGCGCCAGATGCGCCACCAGCGTTTCCATTCGCGCATCGGCTATGTGGCTGTGGGTATGGAAGATCCCGGCAGCAATTTTGATCAATTTCCCAGGATGACCGACGAGCACGACCTGGCGAAATCCCAGCCGCACCGCCTCTTCAATCATGTAGCCGACAAAGTTGCTCATGGTGACCACCACGTTGGTATCGATGCCCATCTGTTCGCGGACGAAACGCTCACCATGATTACCCGGCACCAGAACTACCCGCTCCAGTCCGGCGGCACGTTTGATTTCCAGCTCCAGCGATAACGACCGCTTCCAGCTCTCTTCGGACATGGGGGTCACAATACCGGTGGTGCCAATAATGGAAATTCCGCCAAGAATACCGAGACGCGAGTTGTAGGTTTTTTGCGCTCGTTCTTCGCCTTCCGGGGCAAATATTTCGATTTCCGCCCCGCGTACCGGGCCTATCGCCTCACGCACGGCGGACTCAATGGTGTGACGCGGGGTGCGATTAATTGCCGCGCTGCCGACAGGCAGACCAATCCCCTTGCGGGTGACGGTGCCGACGCCTTCGCCCCCGGACAGGACAATTTCACCGCTGTCATTCAACGTGACGCGGGCGAAAATCAACATCCCGTGGGTGGCGTCGACATCATCGCCACCATCTTTACGGATCGCGGCAATGGCCTGCTGTCCTTCAATGTGTGGAGATTCCACGTTCAGACACAGAGTGACGCCGGAAGGTGTGACAATCGATACCTGATGGATCAGATGCTGACGCAACACCATCAGCGCGGCGACTTTTGCCGCCGCCGTGGCGCACGATCCAGTGGTATAACCTTTGCGCAGCGCTTTGCCGTTATGCCAGACGGGCGCGTCGAAAGACTGATCGCTCATCGCGCCCCCTGCATGTAATACAGCATGGCGTTCACGATCGCCGCCGCAACGTTACTGCCGCCTTTGCGTCCGAGGGCGGCAATGGCGGGCAATTGGCTGTGCGTCAGCGCCTCTTTGGATTCCGCCGCGCCGACAAATCCCACCGGCACGCCGACGACGCCGCTTACCGCTACATCTTTTTCCAACAGGCGAAACAGCGCAGTGGGCGCGTTGCCAAAGACAAACACTTTTTCGCCTTCTTCCGTCACGGCAATGTCGACAGCCGCCATTGAGCGAGTGATACCCTGCGCTTTCGCTTGCGCTACCACGCGCGGATCGCTGATATAGCAGCGACACTCGCCCCCCGTCTTCGCCAGCAGGGTTTTATTGATTCCCGAAAGCGCCATGGTGGTGTCGGTATAGATAACCGATGGGCGACTTAGCGCTGCACAAAGTTGTTCCAGCGCATCATCCGAAAACCAGAGAATATCCAGCCAGTCGAAGTCAGCGGTGGTATGAATCACCCGTTTGATGATGGCTTCATGTAGCGGACTGGCAAACTGGTACTCCGGGCGCGTTTCATGAATGATCTCGCCAATGATGTCAAAACTTTTGGCTTCAATCGCCTGGGGTTGCTGGATGTATTGCATTGTCATTTATCCTCAGGCCACACCCACTACCAGCCAGCGCGTCACAAGGAACAGCACCAGAGCCAGCGTTGAGGCAACCCACATCAGTCGAATCGTTTGGGAAATGTCATCTATGGAAATAGTGCGCTGCGCGTCGCCGATCCACGGTTTTTCAACGCGCTCGCCAAAGTAATCATTCGGGCCGCCCAGTCGAATGCCCAACGCACCGGCAACGGAAGCCTCCGCCCAGGCACAGTTCGGGCTGCTGTGGTTATAGCGATCCCGCCAGCCCACACAGAGCGCCCGGGCGCCGTCACGACGGCACAGCACCGCTGCCGCGCTCAGCAGCAGCCAGCTCAGCCGTGCAGGAATGTAGTTCGCGACGTCGTCCAGGCGAGCGCTGACCATGCCAATCGCCCGGTATTTTTCGTGTTTATAACCCACCATGGAATCCAGGGTATTCACCGCTTTGTAGGCCATCGCCAGCGGCGCGCCGCCAATTAAGAGGAAGAACAGCGGCGCGATAATGCCGTCAACCGTATTCTCCGCCACGGTTTCCACGACCGCCCGGTTGATCTGTTCTGGCTGAAGTTGCGATGTGTCACGCCCCACAATCCACGAGAGCTTTTCGCGGCTTTGTGCAAGGTTACCTTCGCGCAGCGGGCGCTCAACCTCCTGTGCCGCCGTTGCCAGACAGCGCCCCGCCAGCACGGTGAAAATCATCCAGACTTCAACGACCCAACCGAGCCATGGATGAATCCACGCCGCCAGGTGTAACACGCCCCAGGCAACCGCCCACGTCAAGCCGACAACCACCAGCCACATCACCCCACCACCCATGCGTAACGCCCGGTCGCTGTGGCAGTAGCGGCGGATAATCCGCTGCACGGTAGTGATCAGATTGCCTATCCAGCGCACCGGATGCGGCCAGTGTGGTGGGTCGCCAATCACGACATCGAGAAGCCAGGCCACACACCATGCCAGTAGCGTCATAACGCCTCCCGCGCGGCATTCAGCCAGTGATTAAGCATTAATGGACGCTGAGCAAAGTGAACGTGCAGGTAGCTGGCGAAGGTGTTGCCCGTTCGCCAGCCACCGGACCACGCCTGCACCATCTGACCGTCACGGACTTTACGGCAAGCCAGCACAGCGGGGGTTTCAGGGGAAAAATCGGAGTAATGGAATTCATGACCGCGCAGCACATCGCCTTCCGCGGCCAGCAGCGTGGGCTGCAAAGCCTGCGCTTCACAATAGCCAAAGCGGGTTAGCCGTTTACCCATTTTGCTGCGACCGGGAAGGATATCGGCCATGCGATGCTCAACCCCGTCGGCATCTTCCAGCAGGCTGCCGAGGTACATCAATCCGCCGCATTCGGCATAAATGGCGACACCGCGCTGATGCGCCTCGCGCAGGCTTGTCAGCATAGTAGTATTGGCCGCCAGCGCGGACGCGTGCAGTTCCGGATAACCGCCGCCCAGCCAGACCATTTGACAATCGGGTAATTCGCGATCGTGGAGCGGGCTGAAGCGTACAATGTTGACGCCGGTACGCGCCAGCAGCGCCACGTTATCGGGATAATAAAAATTAAAGGCCTCATCATCAGCCATCGCCAGCGTCAGTCCTTCTCCGGCGTTGGGCGCAGGACATTCAGGCCATTCGCCTGGCGGCAATGCCTGAAGGTGGATTAACGCCAGCAACCGATCGATATCCAGCGTACTTTCCAGCCGGGCGGCGAAATCCTGCCACGATTGTTGATTGACGACGGACTCACGCGCGGTCACCAGTCCCAGATGCCGTTCGGGTAGCGCGACGCCGTCAACACGCGGGACGTAACCCAGCACCGGCACAGCGCAGTAGTGCTCGATAGCGGTTTTCAGCAACTGGAAATGGGACTCACTGTTGACGCGGTTAACGATGACGCCGGCAATGTTCAGCGTCGGGTCGAAATGCTGGAAGCCCATCACCGTGGCGGCAATGGAAGTAGAAACGGCTTTCCCGTCAACCAGCAGAATGACCGGACAGCCCAACTGTTTTGCCATCGCGGCGGTACTGCAATAATCAGGATCTGTACCGTAACCGTCATACAGCCCCATCACCCCTTCGATCACTGCAATATCTGCATCCTGCATCTGTTCGCGGAACAGCGCATTAAGCACCGGCTCGGGGAGCATAAAACTGTCGAGGTTGCGGGAGGCGGTACCGCTGATGGCCGTATGCCAGGCGGTGTCAAGGTAATCAGGGCCGACTTTGCAGGGCTGGACGCGTAAACCACGTTGTTTCATCACGTTCAGCAAGCCCAGCGTCACTGTGGTTTTACCACAGCCGCTACCGGTACCTGCCAGAACAAACGCGTACTGCTTTGCCGCCATGACCCTGATCCTGTTCAGGGTGGTAGGGATGTACTGACACCCAGTCTTCCGACTGTACGCATCTGAGCAACCCACTTCCCACCGAAGTTGTTGGTAGTATCCGACAGGCTGGTCTTCTGGCTTAGCGTCGTCCTCGCCCGTCCTTCCCAATCTTGCGATCAGTGGTCTTCACGGGGTTGTCAGCATCACAGCAGCGGGGGCTGCGGGGGATTTTCACCCCCTTCCCAGACACAAATGTGTCAAACCTGTCGGCTTAAATGATGAACAGAATGAATTCTCCTCATCACAACAATACTTTTCGTTACTTATTCGTTACGCATTTTTTATCAACAAAAAACGCCGCAATAAAACGATTCTGAATGAAATGTCATGCAAGAGAATAATGAAACCTCTTAACAATGACACTGTATCTCATCACAGAAATAAAAACTGGTGAAGTTTATTCCGTAAAGAGCGATATTTTATTGCGCTATGACAATTTATTGCTGTACTAAAAACACTTAACCATTATAAATGACCGGATTACGCGGGAATATCAAAAATCGGCAATAGCAAAATATTGCTATTTATGCCGATTCAGCAGGCAAGTTTTCATTTATTTTTTGCCGATAGGCCTGCGGCGTAACCTGATAAGTCTGACGGAACACTTTGCAAAAATAGCTGGTTTGCGAAAAACCTAAATTGCGGGCAATACTGGCAATGCTCCAGTCACTGTGACAAAGCAGCTCTCTGGCACTGGCCATGCGCTGTTGATTGACCCACGCGTTAAAACCAATGCCCTGATATTTTTTGAACAGTTTGCTGAAGTAGTACGGGCTCAGGTAAACATGCGAGGCCACATCTTCAAGGCGAAGATCGTCTGACAAGTGGGCATCAATATAGCGTAACGCCTTTTTCATTTTGCTGTCATGAGGGCTGGCGGCGCGGGTCGGGCGTGAAGGCTCAGCAGGTTGCGTGCTGTCTTTGATCACCACGAAATTGAGTTGCTTCTTGAGGCAGTTTTCAACAATGAGTTTGAGCAGATCCGCCGAGGCCATCACGCGAGAATAGTCCATTTCCGGGACATTACTGAACTCATTGAGCAGTTCAGGATCGGCCTGCCAGCGATCGTCAACCTTCATGATATCGAGCAGATCGGCACCATCATCGTTACGTAAACGCACCTGGCCGCACAGAACGAATCCAACAAGATGGCCTGCGATCACGAGAGGAATAGAGAAATCGGTAAGCCCGGCATGGCAGCGATAGATACAGGGTTGATCCGATTTTGACGCTTCCAGTCCCCCACAGCGATCGCTCATACGACACCGGGTACTGTGTTGCGGATGCTGACGCATCAGTTGGCAAAAAGGTGTGAAATTAAACAGCTCAGAAATCTCATCACCGTGAATATTGACAACCACAACAGCCAGGCTGGTCGCTTGCGCAAAATCCTGTGCGATTTTATTAATGAGTTCTGAGTTCAGGGTGCTCGCAGAAATCATGATAAAATCCCTCAGTTAATCCATTGTTATAATGAAAACATAAATTTTACATTTACTTCTTATCATCCCCATCCTTGTATGTAAATGACAGAAAGTACAAGGGACAATAACAAAAGTCTCCCTGGGTGGGGAGACTTTTTAGTCAGTTCGTGAAAGCAGATCACGAAAAAGAAATTAAAGACGTGATATTAGCCACGCCAGCCAAAATTACGCGTCCGTCTCTTCGATTTTACACGTATTACAGGGCAAATTTTTACCGATAAGGTACTTATAGATAGCCGCGCCCGCACACGCACCAATCAATGGCGCAATAATCGGCACAATAAAGTACGGAATATCGCGTCCACCAGTCATCGCAATATCTCCCCAACCTGCCATCCAGGCGAACAGCTTAGGACCAAAATCACGCGCCGGGTTCATGGCAAAGCCGGTTAACGGGCCTGTGGACGCACCAATTACCGCCACCAGAATACCGATCAGCAGCGGCGCCAGTGCCCCTTTAGGCACACCGTTACCATCATCGGTCAGCGCCATAATCAGCCCCATCAGGATTGAGGTGATGACGATTTCGACCCCAGCCGCCTGCCACACGCTCAGCGCGGCCGCCGGATAGGTACTGAAAATACTGGCCAGATAGAGGCTATCGACACTGCCGCGAACCATGTTGTGGGCAGTTTCATACTCGGTGAATAAATTGCCGTAAAGCAGATAAGCCAGCACCGCACCGCCAAACGCTCCCGCGACCTGCGCGATGATGTAAGGCAGAACTTTGCGTCCCGGGAAGCAGGCAAACAGCCAGAGTGCGACTGTGATGGCCGGGTTCAGATGCGCTCCGGAAATTCCCGCCGTCAGATAAACCGCAAGCGAAATACCCAGACCCCAAATAATACAAATTTCCCAGAGACCCAGACTGGCGCCTGCGACTTTCAGTGCGCTAAGGCAGCCGATACCAAAAAACAAAAACAATCCGGTACCCAAAAACTCGGCAATGCATTGCGCTTTCAGTGAATCATTCATTGTGACACCTTCTTAGAAGCGTTCGTGTCCTTACCAGCGGACCCTTGCTGGTCGTAGAGTACAACGGCACTACTATAGGAAGAGGCCGCTGAAAATTGTTGGCAAACTGCGCATTCTCAGACCTGGAAAAATCGTGTTGTTATAGCAATTTCTTGCCATCTATTTATTCAAAGGCAGCGTGTAGAGTGCCTGAATGTAATTAACCAGGACGATTCGTGATAGCAAAAATTGGTTATTTGAAGATTTTCCTTTTCCAATCAATGTCACAAATTGGATTTTCCGCATAGCAAATTAAATTAACCCTGTCACCCTCCAAAATGTAAATATGGAATAGCAAAAGCCAAAATATCACATTAATAAAAAATAACAAAAACAATAAAAACAAATAGATAAAATAAAACATAGCAAGTTTGTCACATTCACAGCCCACTAATTTTTCACCCAGACTTTCAAGTCAGCCATTCTTTTTCCTCGCTTCTTTTTATAGTCATGAATATCGGGACAACCCAGGCGAGGTCTTTATGCAACAAGAAGCATTAGGAATGGTAGAAACCAAAGGCTTAACTGCAGCCATAGAGGCCGCAGATGCAATGGTGAAGTCAGCCAATGTCATGTTGGTCGGCTACGAAAAAATTGGCTCAGGGCTGGTAACCGTCATCGTTCGCGGTGATGTCGGTGCCGTAAAAGCGGCGACCGATGCTGGCGCTGCTGCTGCGCGCAACGTGGGAGAAGTGAAAGCCGTACACGTGATTCCACGCCCTCATACCGATGTTGAAAAAATCTTACCGAAGGGAATTAACCCATGAGCAGCAATGAACTGGTTGAACAGATCATGGCGCAGGTCATTGCCCGTGTGGCAACGCCTGATCAAGCGGGTATCCCTGATAAAACCCATCCAAAACGAGAGACGGCTATGGCAGAGAAGAGCTGCAGTTTAACGGAATTTGTTGGCACCGCGATTGGCGACACCGTAGGTCTGGTGATTGCAAACGTAGACAGTGCCCTGTTGGAAGCAATGAAGCTTGAGAAGCGCTATCGCTCCATTGGCATCCTGGGCGCGCGTACCGGCGCGGGTCCGCACATTATGGCGGCAGACGAAGCGGTCAAAGCCACCAATACCGAAGTGGTAAGCATTGAACTCCCTCGCGATACCAAAGGCGGCGCGGGTCACGGTTCTCTCATTATTATCGGCGGTAACGACGTTTCCGACGTTAAGCGCGGAATTGAAGTGGCGCTGAAAGAACTCGATCGCACCTTTGGTGATGTGTATGGCAACGAAGCCGGACACATCGAACTGCAGTACACCGCTCGCGCCAGTTACGCGCTGGAAAAAGCGTTTGGTGCGCCGGTTGGCCGTGCCTGCGGCGTGATTGTGGGTGCTCCGGCTTCCGTCGGCGTGTTAATGGCAGATACTGCCCTGAAAGCCGCGAACGTTGAAGTTGTGGCCTACAGCTCTCCGGCACATGGCACCAGCTTCAGTAACGAAGCGATCCTGGTGATCTCCGGCGATTCTGGCGCAGTGCGTCAGGCGGTTATCTCAGCGCGAGAAATCGGTAAAACCGTTCTTGCGACCCTCGGTGCTGAACCGAAAAACGATCGCCCGTCCTATATCTGAACTCCGTGAGGCTCATTCATGAGATCGAAAAGATTTGAAGCACTGGCGAAACGCCCTGTCAATCAGGACGGATTCGTTAAGGAGTGGATCGAAGAAGGCTTCATTGCGATGGAAAGCCCGAACGATCCCAAGCCGTCGATTAAAATCGTTAACGGCGCCGTCACCGAACTCGATGGCAAATCGGTCAGCCAGTTTGACCTGATTGACCACTTCATTGCCCGTTACGGCATCAACCTGGCACGCGCAGAAGAAGTGATGGCGATGGACTCCGTAAAACTCGCTAACATGCTGTGCGATCCTAACGTAAAACGTCGCGACATTGTGCCACTGACCACGGCGATGACCCCGGCAAAAATTGTCGAAGTGGTTTCGCACATGAACGTCGTTGAGATGATGATGGCGATGCAAAAGATGCGCGCGCGTCGCACGCCATCCCAACAGGCGCACGTCACCAACGTCAAAGATAACCCGGTACAGATTGCGGCCGACGCCGCAGAAGGCGCATGGCGCGGATTTGACGAGCAAGAGACCACAGTAGCCGTGGCGCGTTATGCTCCGTTCAACGCCATTGCACTGCTCGTCGGTTCCCAGGTGGGCCGCCCCGGCGTGTTAACCCAGTGTTCACTGGAAGAGGCAACCGAACTGAAGCTCGGTATGCTGGGACACACCTGCTACGCCGAAACCATTTCCGTCTACGGTACCGAACCGGTCTTTACTGACGGCGACGACACGCCGTGGTCAAAAGGTTTCCTCGCCTCTTCTTACGCTTCGCGTGGGTTGAAAATGCGCTTCACTTCCGGTTCAGGTTCTGAAGTACAGATGGGTTATGCCGAGGGCAAATCCATGCTGTATCTCGAAGCGCGCTGCATTTACATCACCAAAGCGGCAGGCGTACAGGGTCTGCAAAACGGCTCCGTAAGCTGCATCGGCGTTCCGTCCGCAGTGCCATCAGGAATTCGTGCGGTACTGGCAGAAAACCTGATCTGTTCCTCGCTGGATCTGGAATGCGCCTCCAGTAACGACCAGACCTTTACCCACTCCGATATGCGTCGTACCGCGCGTCTGCTGATGCAGTTCCTGCCGGGGACAGACTTTATCTCTTCCGGTTATTCCGCCGTGCCGAACTACGACAACATGTTCGCGGGCTCCAACGAAGATGCGGAAGACTTTGATGACTACAACGTTATCCAGCGCGACCTGAAAGTGGACGGTGGTCTGCGTCCGGTACGTGAAGAAGACGTTATCGCCATTCGTAACAAAGCAGCGCGCGCTCTGCAGGCGGTTTTCGCTGGCATGGGGCTGCCGCCCATTACGGATGAAGAAGTTGAAGCCGCAACCTACGCCCACGGTTCGAAAGATATGCCTGAACGTAACATCGTTGAGGACATCAAGTTTGCGCAGGAAATCATCAATAAGAACCGCAACGGTCTGGAAGTGGTGAAAGCGCTGGCTCAGGGCGGCTTTACCGATGTCGCGCAGGACATGCTCAACATCCAGAAGGCCAAGTTAACCGGGGACTATCTGCATACCTCCGCCATCATCGTCGGCGATGGACAAGTGCTCTCTGCCGTCAATGACGTCAACGATTATGCCGGTCCGGCAACAGGTTATCGCCTGCAAGGCGAACGCTGGGAAGAAATTAAAAACATCCCTGGCGCACTTGATCCCAACGAGCTTGGCTAAGGGGTGAACAATGGAAATTAATGAAAAATTGCTGCGCCAGATTATCGAAGACGTGCTGTCCGAAATGCAGACCAGCGATAAGCCCGTCTCATTTCGTGCACCGGGAACGTCAACCGCGCCTGCTGCACCGGCCGGTGACAGTTTCCTGACGGAAATTGGCGAGGCGAAACAGGGCACGCAACAGGACGAAGTGATTATTGCGGTCGGCCCGGCGTTTGGTCTCTCTCAGACCGTTAACATCGTCGGTCTACCGCATAAAAACATTCTGCGCGAAGTGATTGCCGGGATTGAAGAGGAAGGTATTAAAGCGCGTGTAATTCGCTGCTTTAAATCATCCGACGTGGCCTTCGTTGCCGTTGAGGGTAACCGTCTGAGTGGTTCCGGCATCTCTATCGGCATCCAGTCAAAAGGCACGACGGTCATCCATCAACAGGGACTGCCGCCGCTGTCCAACCTGGAGTTGTTCCCGCAGGCTCCGCTGCTGACGCTGGAAACCTATCGCCAGATTGGGAAAAACGCCGCGCGTTATGCCAAGCGTGAATCACCGCAGCCGGTCCCGACGCTGAACGACCAGATGGCGCGCCCGAAATATCAGGCTAAATCCGCCATCTTGCACATTAAAGAGACGAAGTACGTCGTGACGGGCAAAAACCCGCAGGAACTGCGCGTGGCGCTTTAATAAGGATCCCTTTATGAATACCGATGCAATTGAATCGATGGTTCGGGATGTGTTGAGCCGCATGAACAGCCTGCAGGGCGACACATCTGCCCCGGCAGCAGCTTCGGGCACTACGACCCAGACCGCCAAAGTGACTGACTATCCGCTCGCCAGTAAGCACCCTGAGTGGGTTAAAACGGCCACCAACAAAACGCTGGATGAGTTCACCCTCGAAAACGTTCTGAGCAACAAAGTGACCGCACAGGATATGCGTATCACACCGGAAACGCTGCGCATTCAGGCGGCTATTGCCAAAGATGCCGGACGTGACCGCCTGGCGATGAACTTTGAGCGCGCCGCAGAACTGACGGCGGTGCCGGACGATCGCATTCTCGAGATCTATAACGCCCTGCGTCCTTATCGTTCAACGAAAGAAGAACTGCTCGCGATCGCGGACGATCTTGAAAACCGCTATCAGGCCAAAATCTGCGCCGCGTTTGTTCGTGAAGCGGCGGTGTTGTACGTCGAGCGTAAGAAGCTGAAAGGCGACGACTAAGGAAAGGTCATGAGATATATAGCTGGCATTGATATCGGCAACTCATCCACAGAAGTCGCGCTGGCGACGCTGGATGACACTGGCGCGCTCACCATTACCGGTAGCGCGCTGGCAGAAACCACCGGGATAAAAGGCACATTGCGTAATGTGTTTGGGATTCAGGAGGCGCTCACGCTTGCGGCTAACCGTGCAGGCATCAATGTCAGCGATATCTCGCTTATCCGTATCAACGAAGCCACCCCGGTGATTGGTGATGTCGCGATGGAAACCATCACGGAAACCATCATCACCGAATCCACCATGATCGGTCATAACCCGAAAACACCGGGCGGCGTCGGCCTGGGGGTGGGGATCACTATCACGCCGGAAGAGTTACTCACCCGACCGGCGGATACCCCGTTAATTCTGGTGGTGTCATCTGCTTTCGATTTCGCTGATGTCGCCACCATGATTAACGCCTCTGTCCGTGCCGGTTACCAGTTAACCGGTGTCATTTTGCAACAGGACGATGGCGTTCTGGTCAGTAACCGACTGGAAAAACCCCTGCCCATCGTTGACGAAGTGCTGTACATCGACCGTATCCCGCTCGGAATGCTGGCCGCCATTGAGGTCGCCGTGCCCGGTAAAGTCATCGAAACGCTGTCAAATCCTTATGGCATCGCGACGGTGTTTAATCTCAATGCGGACGAGACCAAAAACATTGTCCCGATGGCGCGAGCGCTGATTGGCAACCGTTCCGCCGTGGTGGTGAAAACCCCGTCAGGCGATGTTAAAGCGCGCGCCATTCCTGCCGGAAACATTGAACTGCAGTCCCAAGGGCGCACGCTACGCGTTGATGTCGCGGCAGGCGCCGATGCCATTATGAAAGCAGTTGGCGAATGCCCGAAACTGGACAACGTTACCGGTGAAGCGGGCACTAATATTGGCGGTATGCTGGAACACGTTCGCCAGACAATGGCGGAACTGACCAATAAGCCAAGCAACGAAATTTTTATCCAGGATTTACTGGCCGTAGATACCTCCGTTCCGGTCAGTGTCACCGGTGGACTGGCCGGTGAGTTTTCTCTTGAGCAGGCTGTCGGTATCGCCTCGATGGTGAAATCAGACCGTCTGCAGATGGCAATGATCGCCAGCGAAATCAAAGAAAAGCTGAACGTGGATGTACAGGTTGGCGGTGCAGAAGCCGAAGCGGCAATTCTGGGCGCGCTCACCACGCCAGGTACCACGCGTCCGCTGGCGATTCTGGACTTAGGGGCGGGCTCGACCGACGCCTCCATTATCAATCCCAAAGGCGAAATTATCGCCACCCACCTCGCCGGGGCTGGCGACATGGTTACCATGATCATCGCCCGGGAGCTGGGACTTGATGACCGCTATCTGGCGGAAGAGATCAAAAAGTATCCGTTAGCCAAAGTCGAAAGCCTTTTCCATCTGCGCCACGAAGACGGTAGCGTTCAATTCTTCCCGACGCCACTTCCCCCTGCGGTGTTTGCCCGCGTCTGTGTGGTCAAGCCGGATGAACTGGTGCCCCTGCCCGGCGATCTCGCGCTGGAGAAAGTTCGCGCCATTCGCCGCAGCGCCAAAGAGCGCGTGTTTGTCACCAACGCCCTGCGCGCACTGCGACAGGTTAGCCCGACGGGCAATATCCGCGATATTCCGTTTGTCGTTCTGGTCGGTGGCTCCTCGCTGGACTTTGAAGTGCCGCAACTGGTGACGGACGCCCTGGCGCATTATCGCCTGGTGGCCGGACGCGGAAACATTCGCGGCACCGAAGGCCCGCGAAACGCGGTTGCGACGGGGCTCATCCTCTCCTGGCATAAGGAGTTTGCCCATGGACAGTAGCGTCACCACGCCTGCCATTGTGATTTCGACCATCGGCGACTGCCTTTCAGTCTGGAAAGAGGTGCTGCTCGGCATTGAAGAAGAAGGCATTCCGTTTGTGATCCAAAACCAGGCGGCGGGAGAAGTCGTTCAGAGCGCATGGCAGGCGGCCCGCCAGTCTCCGCTGCTGGTCGGCATCGCCTGCAATGAAGAAACCCTGGTCGTGCACTACAAGAATTTACCCACTTCAGCGCCGCTTTTTACGCTGACGTATCGCCAAAACAGCCTTGACCGGCGAAGTACTGGAAACAACGCGGCAAGGTTAGTCAAAGGGATCCCCTTCCGGGATCTCAATGCTTAATCCACAGGAGAATTGCAGTATGAATAACGCACTGGGTCTGGTTGAAACAAAAGGGTTGGTCGGCGCGATTGAAGCCGCAGATGCCATGGTGAAATCCGCCAACGTGCAACTGGTCGGTTACGAAAAAATCGGCTCCGGCCTGGTGACCGTCATGGTTCGCGGTGACGTCGGCGCCGTTAAAGCCGCCGTTGATGCAGGCTGCGCGGCAGCAAGCGTCGTGGGTGAGGTGAAATCCAGCCACGTTATCCCGCGTCCGCACAGCGACGTTGAGGCTATTTTACCAAAATCGGCCTGAGCATTATCGAAAAGGAGCACAGCGTGAAGCAATCACTGGGATTACTCGAAGTTAGTGGTCTGGCATTAGCCATCTGTTGCGCAGATGCCATGGCGAAAGCGGCTTCCATCACGCTGGTTGGCCTTGAAAAAACCAACGGTTCAGGCTGGACGGTGATCAAGATCACCGGTGATGTGGCATCAGTACAGTCTGCCATTATCACCGGTGCTCATCTCGCTGAACAGCAAGATGGCCTGGTCGCGCATAAAGTGATCGCCAGACCTGGCGAGGGCATTCTTTCTCGCGCGATGGCTGCCACTCCGGCACCTGTGCCTGCACCCGAAACGGTGTCTGCACCGGAATCCGTACCAGCCCCCATCGAAGAACCTGAAACTGAAGTCGTTGTAGAAGAGTCAGCACCGGAAGCGGCGCCTGAAGACGGGATCATCAGCTGCAATTTGTGTCTGGACCCGGCCTGTAAGCGCCAGAAAGGCGAACCCCGGTCGCTCTGCCTGCATTCAGGTAAACGAGGTTAAGCGTAATGGATAAGCAACTTCTGGAAACGACGGTCAGCAAAGTGCTGAATGAATTACGGGATCGCCCCATTCCACTGGGCGTTTCCAACCGTCATATCCACCTTAACGCTGAGGATTATGCCCGTCTATTTCCGGGACATCCTATTAGTGAGAAAAAAGGGCTTCTGCAACCGGGACAGTATGCGGCTGAGCAAACCGTCACGTTAGTGGGACCAAAAGGTCAACTGAAAAATGTCCGCCTGCTGGGGCCGCTGCGTAGCACCAGCCAGGTGGAGATTTCGCGCACAGATGCCAGAACGCTGGGCATCGCCGCGCCGTTGCGGATGTCCGGAAATCTCAAAGGTACGCCGGGTATTCGCCTCGTGAGTCCCTTTGGCGAACTCGAACTCACCTCCGGGGTGATCGTCGCCCAGCGCCACATTCACATGTCGCCGCTGGATGCGCTGATCCTGCGCGTTGCTCACGGCGATAGCGTCAGTGTCGCTATTGAGGGCACCGATCGTCGGCTGATCTTCGATAACGTTGCGGTACGCGTTTCCCCCGACATGCGTCTGGAGATGCATATTGATACGGACGAGGCCAATGCCGCCGGGGCAGATGATCCCAATGCTTTCGTCACACTGGTGACTGAGCGATGAACGGCGATCTGTTGCAGCGAATCGTCGAGGAGGTGGTCTCCCGCCTGCAACGTCGTGCGCAAAGCACCGTCACGCTGAGCGTCGCGCAACTGCGGGAAACACCGTCCCGCGCCCTGTTTTCTCAGTATGCCTCTGTGCATATTTTACAGGTCGATCTGCCCCTGCTGGAGCAGATCGCCAACAACGATTCGTCACATGCCGCCGCCGTCATGATCCATGAGGCGCTGGCATTTGGCCTGCGGGTGCAACTCTCAGTGCAACGTCGGTTACTGCCCGCCGTGCCGGTAAAAAAACTGGCCCGACTGCCGCTGATTCTCTGTGACGAGCAGGGGCAGCCTATCATGCTGCACCCCACCCGACTGTTAAGTTATGCCGATGTTGCCCCGTTACCTGCAGGGTTGCTGGTGCTGCATCGCAAATGTGTTGTTACCGCGCTGGCTCGCGAGACCGCGAGCTCGCGCCACATCCAATTGATGAAGCAGGAGTGAACCATGCATCTGGCACGTGTTACAGGCGCGGTGGTATCCACGCAAAAATCGCCCTCGTTGGTCGGAAAAAAACTTCTGCTGGTACGCCGCGTGAGTGCCGACGGTGAATTGCCGGCGAACCCAACGGCAGGTGATGAAGTCGCCGTTGACTCCGTCGGCGCAGGCGTTGGCGAACTGGTGCTCCTGAGTAGTGGCTCCAGCGCCAGACATGTTTTTTCCGGGCCGAATGAGGCCATCGATCTGGCCGTTGTCGGCATTGTCGACACGCTTTCTCGGTAAGGGGGAGTTATGGCGATTTATACCCGCACAGGTGATGCTGGCACAACCGCGCTCTTTACCGGACAGCGCGTCAGTAAAACGCACCCCCGCGTGGAAGCGTATGGCACGCTCGATGAGCTTAACGCCGCGCTGAGCCTGTGCGTCTGCGCCACCCATAGCGCGCAGCATCGCGCGCTGCTGGAGGCCATTCAGCTACAAATTTTCTGGTTCAGCGCTGAACTTGCCAGCGAAAGCGAGCAGCCGTCTGCGGATCAGCGCTATATCAGCTCTGAGGAAATTGCCGCACTGGAAGCGGCTATCGACACCGCGATGGGACGCGTTGCCCCCTTGCACAGTTTCATTTTGCCTGGCCGTTGCGAAGCCGCAAGCCGCCTGCATTTTGCCCGCACTCTGGCGCGCCGGGCCGAACGCCGTCTGGTGGAACTCGCGGCCGAGGTCACCGTCAGGCATGTGCTGATGCGCTATATCAACCGCCTGTCAGACTGCTTGTATGCACTGGCGCGCGCGGAAGATCACGACGCCCATCAGGACACCATTATCCGGGAAGTGACGAAGCGCTATCTGGCAGCGGGTCACGCCCCTGTCAAAAAGGAATCTACGATGTCGCTCTCCTTTGGCGATCTTCACCAGTTAACACGCGCCGCCGTCGAGCGAGCGCAAGTCTTAAACGTCCCGGTGGTCATCAGCATTGTTGATGCTAACGGCACCGAAGCCGTCACCTGGCGGATGCCGGATGCCCTGCTGGTCAGCAGTGAACTGGCGCCGAAAAAAGCCTGGACCGCGGTGGCGATGAAAACCGCGACGCACGAACTTGCGTCAGTAGTTCAGCCCGGCGCGCCGCTATACGGGCTGGAAAGTCATATGCAGGGAAAAGTCGTCACTTTTGGCGGCGGCTACGCGCTATGGCGTGATGGATTGCTTATTGGGGGTCTTGGTATCAGCGGTGGAAGCGTTGAACAGGACATGGACATTGCACAGGCTGCCATTGCGGCAATAAACGTGAGAACACATCAATGAATACGACCGAACTGGAAACCCTCATCCGCACTATTTTGAGCGAGCAACTGGCTCCCGCAAAAACTGAAATCAAAGGGAACGGCATCTTTCAGTCTGTTGGTGAAGCTGTCGATGCTGCCCACCAGGCGTTCTTGCGTTATCAGCAATCACCATTAAAAACGCGCAGCGCCATTATTAGCGCTATCCGGGAAGAGCTGGCGCCACAACTGGCTACGCTGGCGGCAGAGAGCGCTGCAGAAACCGGAATGGGTAACAAAGAGGACAAATTCCTCAAAAACAAAGCGGCGCTGGACAATACGCCGGGTATTGAAGATCTGACCACCACGGCACTCACTGGCGACGGCGGCATGGTGCTGTTTGAGTATTCGCCGTTCGGCGTGATTGGTTCCGTTGCGCCCAGCACTAACCCGACAGAAACCATTATTAACAACAGCATCAGCATGCTGGCGGCGGGCAACAGCGTCTATTTCAGCCCGCATCCGGGTGCTAAGGCCGTGTCACTGAAACTTATCGCCATGATTGAAGATATTGCGTTTCGTCGCTGCGGCATTCGCAATCTGGTGGTGACCGTTGCCGAACCGACGTTTGAAGCCACCCAGCAGATGATGGCGCACCCGAAAATTGCCGTGCTGGCGATTACCGGCGGTCCGGGCATTGTGGCAATGGGTATGAAGAGCGGAAAAAAAGTGATTGGTGCAGGCGCGGGGAATCCTCCTTGCATCGTCGATGAGACGGCCGATCTGGTGAAAGCGGCGGAAGATATTATCAACGGCGCGTCGTTTGACTACAACCTGCCGTGCATCGCGGAAAAAAGCCTGATAGTGGTGGAATCCGTCGCTGAACAATTGATTCAGCAGATGCAAAGTTTCGGCGCGCTGTTGTTGAGTCCAGCCGAGACAGAGAAGCTGCGTGCAACCTGTCTGCCAGAGGGGGTAGCCAATAAAAAACTGGTGGGTAAAAGCCCTTGCGCTATGCTTGAAGCCGCCGGTATTCCGCTCCCGGCAAAAGCGCCGCGCCTGCTGATTGGCGTCGTCAGCGCCGACGACAGTTGGGTAACCAGCGAGCAGTTAATGCCGATGCTGCCCGTGGTGAAGGTGAAAGATTTTGACGCCGCGTTGTCGCTGGCGCTGAAAGTGGAAGAAGGATTACACCACACCGCCATTATGCATTCGCAGAATGTCTCTCGCCTGAACCTTGCGGCGCGGACTCTGCAGACCTCCATTTTCGTTAAAAACGGCCCCTCCTATGCGGGGATTGGCGTCGGCGGCGAAGGTTTTACCACCTTCACCATCGCCACGCCGACGGGTGAAGGGACAACGTCGGCACGCACGTTTGCCCGCTCCCGTCGCTGTGTGCTGACTAACGGTTTCTCAATCCGCTAATGAGGTTGTGATGAATACTTTTTCACTACAAACCCGTTTGTACAGCGGCCCTGGAAGCCTGAAAGTGCTTGGCCGCTTTACGGACAAGCACATCTGGATTATCTGCGATGGTTTTCTCGCCCGTTCGCCGCTGATTGATACGCTTCGCGAGGCGATACCGGCAGATAACCGGATCAGCATCTTCAGTGAGATTACGCCCGACCCCACTATCGGAACCGTCGTTCAGGGGATTGCACAAATGCAGTCCCTGCGCCCCGACGTGGTGATTGGTTTCGGCGGCGGCTCCGCGCTGGATGCCGCGAAAGCCATTGTCTGGTTCAGTCGTCAATTTGATATTGATATTGAAACCTGTGTGGCGATCCCAACCACCAGCGGAACCGGATCGGAAGTGACCAGCGCCTGCGTGATAAGCGATCCGGAGAAAGGCATTAAATATCCGCTGTTCAATAACGCGCTCTACCCGGACATGGCGATCCTTGATCCGATGCTGGTCGTCAGCGTCCCACCCGCCATTACCGCCAATACCGGAATGGATGTGTTGACGCACGCGCTGGAAGCCTATGTGTCCACGCGCGCCAGTGACTTTACCGACGCACTCGCGGAAAAAGCCGCTCAGATAGTCTTTCAGTATCTGCCTGTCGCGGTTCGTAAAGGCGACTGCCTCGCTACACGCGGCAAAATGCACAACGCCTCTACGCTGGCAGGGATGGCCTTTAGCCAGGCTGGACTGGGGCTGAACCACGCCATCGCCCACCAGTTAGGCGGTCAGTTCCATTTGCCACACGGTCTGGCGAATGCCCTGCTGCTGGCGTCGGTGATCCGCTTCAACGCGCACGATCCGCGAGCGGCTAAACGTTACGCCCGGTTCGCGAAGGCCTGTCATTTATGTGCTGACAGCGCCAATGAAACGGCGAGCGTGAACGCGCTGGTGCAGCACATCGAGCAACTGAAAAAAGCGTGTGCTATCCCAACCCTTGCCGTGGCGCTTAAAGAACAAAAACAGAACTGGTCAACGCGCATTCCGGCAATGGTTCAAGCCGCGCTGGCAGACGTGACGCTGAAAACCAACCCCAGAGCGGCGGATGTCGGGGCCATTCAGGAACTGCTTGAGGAATTGTTATGAATACCGCCCTGAATGATAAACCAGACGTCCTGGATGCGCCGACGCTCGTTGAACGCGTTCG
The DNA here is from genome assembly GCF_018323885.1 of Citrobacter amalonaticus. NCBI lineage: Bacteria > Pseudomonadati > Pseudomonadota > Gammaproteobacteria > Enterobacterales > Enterobacteriaceae > Citrobacter > Citrobacter amalonaticus. The sequence continues at coordinate 2,910,230 of NZ_AP024585.1, forward strand.
TGCGGCAGGCATTGTGGGGGCTGGTGGTGCCGGTTTTCCGACGTATGTCAAACTCCAGGCTCAGGTGGAAATTTTCCTCGTCAATGCAGCCGAATGCGAGCCGATGCTGAAAGTCGATCAGCAACTCATGGCGCAGCAGGCAGCGCGTCTGATTCGCGGCGTACAGTATGCAATGAAGGCCACCGGCGCCTGCGAAGGGATCATCGCCCTGAAAGAGAAGTACCAGCCAGCGATTACCGCCCTGACGCCGCTTTTACCTCCGGCGATCAGACTGCACATTCTGCCTGATGTTTATCCGGCAGGCGATGAAGTACTGACCATCTGGATGGCGACGGGTCGCCGCGTTCCCCCCGCTGCGCTGCCGGTCAGCGTGGGCGTGGTGGTCAATAACGTACAAACCGTACTGAATATCGCCCGCGCGGTCGAACAGCACTATCCGGTGACGCGCCGCACGCTCACTATCAACGGCGCTGTTGCTCGTCCACAGACCGTGACCGTCCCCATCGGTATGTCCTTACGCGACGTGCTGGAGATGGCTGGCGGCGCGACCATCGACGATCCCGGGTTTATCAACGGCGGACCGATGATGGGAAGCCTGGTGACGTCACTGGACGCGCCGGTCACGAAAACCACCGGCGGACTGCTGGTTTTGCCGAAAACACATCCACTGATTCAGCGACGTATGCAGGATGAGCGCACCGTGCTATCGGTGGCGAGAACAGTCTGTGAACAGTGTCGCCTGTGTACCGATCTCTGCCCGAGGCATCTCATCGGTCACGAGCTCTCTCCGCATCTGCTGGTGCGCGCAGTTAATTTCCATCAGGCCGCCACGCCACAGCTGTTGCTCAGCGCCCTCACCTGTTCTGAATGTAACGTCTGTGAAAGTGTGGCCTGCCCGGTAGGTATTTCACCTATGCGGATTAACCGGATGCTGAAGCGCGAGCTACGTGCACAGAATCAGCGCTACGAGGGGCCGCTCAACCCGGCCGATGAGATGGCGAAATACCGTCTGGTGCCGGTAAAACGACTCATCGCCAAACTGGGGCTGACACCGTGGTATCGGGAAGCGCCATTAATCGACAGCGAGCCCGTTGTTGAGAGAACGACGCTGCTGTTGCGCCAGCACATCGGCGCCAGCGCGGTGCCCTGCGTTCAGAAAGGCGAGCGTGTCGCGCGTGGTCAGTGCGTCGCTGAAATTCCGCAAGGTGCGCTCGGCGCGCCTGTTCACGCCAGTATTGACGGCATTGTCTGTGAGGTAACAGATCAGGCCATCATCGTTGTAAGAGGTTAACCATGTCTCAGGCCATAGGTATTTTAGAACTCACCAGCATTGCCAAAGGGATGGAAGCAGGCGATGCCATGCTGAAAAGCGCCAATGTGGCTCTGCTGGTCAGCAAAACCATTTGTCCGGGTAAGTTTTTGCTCATGCTGGGCGGCGACGTCGGCGCAGTACAACAGGCGATCGAGACCGGAAATGCGCTCGCTGGCGAGATGTTGGTCGACAGTCTGGTGTTACCCAATATTCATGCCAGCGTGCTTCCCGCGATTAGCGGACTGAACAGCGTGGACAAACGTCAGGCGGTGGGGATTGTTGAAACCTGGAGCGTAGCAGCCTGTATCAGCGCGGCTGACCGGGCGGTGAAGGCGTCCAACGTTACGCTCGTGCGCGTTCATATGGCGTTCGGTATCGGAGGTAAATGCTACATGGTGGTCGCGGGTGATGTCTCCGATGTCAACAACGCGGTCGCGGTTGCCAGTGAGAGCGCGGGTGAAAAAGGCCTGCTGGTTTATCGTTCAGTGATCCCTCGCCCGCACGAAGCGATGTGGCGTCAGATGGTGGAGGGATGATGGAAAGGCAACCGACCACGGATCGCATGATCCAGGAGTACGTCCCCGGCAAACAGGTCACGCTGGCGCATCTGATTGCGAATCCCGGCAAAGACCTGTTCAAGAAGCTGGGGTTGCAGGACAGCGTCTCGGCGATTGGCATTCTCACCATCACGCCAAGTGAAGCATCCATTATTGCCTGCGATATCGCGACGAAATCCGGCGCAGTCGAGATCGGCTTTCTTGACCGCTTCACCGGTGCGGTGGTGTTAACCGGCGACGTCTCGGCGGTGGAATACGCTCTGAAACAGGTTACGCGCACGCTCGGCGAAATGATGCGCTTCACAACCTGTTCCATCACGCGGACATAGCGTAATGCAGCGCATGATGTTAATTGGCCCCAGCCAGTGCGGTAAGACCTCGCTGACGCAGTGTCTGCGCGGCGAGGCTCTCGCGTATCAGAAAACGCAGGCGATTGTCTGGTCTGCCAAAACCATCGACACGCCTGGCGAATATCTGGAAAACCGCTGTCTTTACAGCGCGCTGCTGGCGAGTGCCTGCGAGGCGGATGTCATTGCGCTCGTGCTCAACAGCGATGCTCAGTGGTCACCTTTTTCCCCCGGTTTTACGGCACCAATGAACAGACCGGCGTTCGGCGTTGTGACCAAATCAGATTTAGCGGACCCGCAGAAAATTGCGCAGGTCACAGGTTGGCTGGAACAGGCTGGCGCAGAACGTGTGTTCGTGACCAGCGCCGTCAACCATTCCGGACTCGATGAACTGTTTGCCTTTCTGAACCAAAAGGAATCTTCATGTCTCACAAAATAATGGCGATCAACGCGGGCAGCTCGTCCCTTAAATTTCAGTTACTGGACATGCCGCAGGGTGATTTGCTGTGTCAGGGGCTGATTGAACGTATCGGCCTGCCGGATGCCCGGATCACCCTGCAAGCGCAGGATCAAAAATGGCAGCAGACCACCCCGGTTGCCGACCATCGCGAGGCGGTGACCCTGCTTCTCGAAATGCTGATCAGCCACGGCATTATTACCAGCCTGCAGGACATCGAGGGGGTCGGCCATCGTGTGGCGCATGGCGGGGAATCGTTTAAAGATTCTGCGCGCGTGACCGATGAATCACTGGCGGAAATTGAACGCCTTGCCGAACTGGCGCCCTTGCACAACCCGGTTAACCTGCTCGGCATCAACGTGTTTCGCCAGTTGCTGCCCAACGTGCCTTCGGTTGCCGTGTTTGATACCGCGTTTCATCAAACGCTGGAAGAGCCAGCCTATATCTATCCGCTTCCGTGGCGGTATTACGCAGAGTTTGGTATCCGTCGCTACGGTTTTCATGGGACCAGCCATAAGTACGTCAGCGCGACGCTCGCCGAAAAACTTGGCGTCCCGCTTAGCGCGCTGCGGGTCGTGTGTTGCCATCTGGGCAATGGCAGCAGTATTTGCGCGATTAAAGGCGGTAAGTCGGTTAATACTTCGATGGGCTTCACCCCACAGTCCGGCGTGATGATGGGTACCCGCAGCGGGGATATCGACCCATCCATCTTGCCGTGGGTTGCGCAACGTGAAGGCCAAACGCCACAGCAACTTAACCACCTGTTGAACAATGAATCCGGACTGCTAGGTGTTTCAGGCGTCTCGCATGATTATCGTGACGTTGAGCAGGCTGCTGACGGCGGAAATCCCCGCGCCGCGCTTGCCCTGTCACTGTTTGCAGAGCGTATTCGCGCCACGATTGGCAGCTATATCATGCAGATGGGGGGTCTGGATGCGCTGGTGTTTACTGGAGGTATCGGGGAAAACTCAGCGCGCGCCAGAGCGGCAATCTGCCAGAATCTGCACTTCCTGGGTCTGATCGTAGACGAAGAAAAGAATCAGCGTAATGCGACCTTTATTCAGGCGGAAAACGCCATGGTTAAAGTGGCGGTCATCAACACCAACGAAGAGCTGATGATAGCCCAGGATGTGATGCGGATTGCTCTCGCAGAATCAGAAAGTATCGCCGTGTCGGCCTGAGTTCGCGCCGCGCAAATTGCGGCAAATCATGGTAATAGCGCAATCGCCATGACACTATGCGCCGAGGATTGCAGATCAGAAAGGTGATAACGTGGCTGTTGCGCAGTGCCCCGCGTCGTGCGGTGAACTTATTCAGGGCTGGATAATGGGCAGCGAGAAACTGGTCTCCTGCCCGGTTGACTGGTACAGCACCGTCGAGGTCAGCACCGGTTCCCCTCTGGCGGATGAGCGCCCTCTTTCGCGGGCGATGGTCAACCGACTTCTTGAACACTGGGACTACCCTGCCTACCTGAGTCAGGATATCCGTGTTTCGATCCATTCAACTATCCCGATTGCCAAAGGCATGGCCAGCAGTACGGCGGATATTGCCGCAACCGCTGTCGCCACCGCGCAGCATCTGGGCCATCAGCTGGATGAGTCCACCCTCGCGCAACTATGCGTCTCGCTGGAACCGACGGACAGCACCGTTTTTCAGCAACTGACGCTGTTTGACCACAACGACGCATCAACGCAAATCCCCTGCGATGCTCAACCGGCGCTGGATCTTCTCGTACTGGAGAGTCCGCAAACTTTACGCACCGCGGATTATCATCGCATTCCCCGGCAGGCAGGTTTACATGCGGGCGCACCGGCGCTGAAGCGGGCATGGGAAAAAGTACAGGAAGCCTGTGCGGAGCAAAATCCTTATCGTATGGGAGAAGCGGCGACGCTGAGCGCTATTGCCAGCCAGATGCTGTTGCCAAAACCGGATTTCGACGCGCTATTGTCGCTGGTTGAAGAGTGTGGTTTATACGGCGTGAACGTGGCGCACAGCGGCAGCGTCGTCGGACTGATGCTCGACAGACAGCGACACGATGTTGATTACGTTAAGTGGTTACTGGCAAGGAACAGACTGACTGAGCACTGGCCGGAACAGCATTTATTGCGAATGGTCAGCGGTGGCGTAAAACGACAGTGAGGATCGCCTGACGGATCCTCACTGCTGGCAAAACGTTACTCCGCTTTCGCGTCGCCGTTTTTCATTTCACCCATCGCCTTCAGCTTTTTGGAGATGTCGCGACGTTCTTTGGATATCTCTGCATTTTTGATGATGTAGTCATCAACGCGATCTTCATAGTCGCTTTTCATGCTGGCGATGATGCCCTGAATAGCTTCAACACTCATCCCCGGCTTGATGTAATCGCTCAGGTTGTCCAGCAGCAGAACACGTTTCTGGTTGTCACGGATCTTTTTCTCAACGTCCTGGATTTCACGCTGCAGTTTGTTTTTACGACGGAACAGACGGACAAATTCCAGCACGTCCTGGAAAGATGGCTTGGTAGTTTCCATTTTTACACCCCTGATAATGTGAGAGTCGGATTCGTTTAAACGATAGGGCTAACATTACTTTTCGCAGCCGCAAATGACAATGGCTTCATTCTGGTTTCCATCATACCCTTATTCCTTGCTGAATCGAAGCAGCCAGGGCAGCATTCCCCTTACCTGCTTTTTATTTGCGCAGTGCGCGACAGATAAGATGCGACAGCAGCTCCAGTTGACGGGCGGTTTCCAGGCTTAGCCAGACATAGCCATGAATCGGCGTTTCAGCCACATGATGTTCATCGTGCTGACGGATCAGCGTGCGCAATTCGTTAACGATCTCGTTCAGTTTTTCGCTGTTGGCGAGAATCGGCTGCGGATTACCTTCGAACAAGGCATGGGCAATCGTCAACAGCGCCTGCTGGGTCATTTGCTGCGTTTCCCGCAGCGTATGGGCATTGAGCATGACGAAATGGCTTTCACGGGTCGCCCACAGGGCATTGATCTGCAATTCGAGCATGCAAACCAAATTACGATTGACGGTCTGAATGGCTTCAAAAATAGATTTCTGGATGCGCGTCTCTTTGCTCGCCGGCGTAATAAGTCCGCGCATTTTTACCACGTCACCTAATAGCTGTTGCAGATGTTTATCCAGACGGGGACGTTCTAACAGATTAGGCGACAGCGCGGCCTGATACACCCGGTTATAGGCCGTCACGCAGTGCGCCAGTTGGATGCGCCAGTGAATGAAGGCGCGCTGCGGCCAGATTCCGGTGAACAGCATGGCGAGGAGCGCCCCCAGAATGACATCGCCGCCGCGCCAGAGTGCGGTCTCCATATCGCCAGCGGGCGCACCCACGACGACAGCAAGCGTGATGCCAATCAAGAGCGCCTGATACGGTTTTTTTCCTAACGCGAGCCATCCACACAGGAACATAGCTGCCGCACACCAGAGCAGCATCAGTGGCAATGAGAATAGCTCAAGACGCAGCGCCACCAGGCCCAGCACCGATCCGAGGATCGTACCACCAATCCGCTCCCAGGCACGGGGAACCACGTTTCCCCAGAACGAGATCGGCCCCATAATCACCACCAGCGTAATCAAGGGCCATGTCCCTTCCGGAATGTTAAATAAACGAACAAGCAAAAAAGTCAGGATGAAGGCCAGTGCAATGCGAATACCATGCACAATGCGGTAATGGCGATACAGGCGGATTTCAAATGGACTCAGTGACTTGTCGGCACGCACTCATGCACTCCGTCAGGAAAAAGCAAAAAATAATTGTACCTGTTTTTACGCGCAGAAGTTCACTGTGGCGGACAGGACATCTCGCTAAGCGTAGTCGCTCCGCGCCGGTCCGCCTGGTTTTAGGCTTACTTCGTGGCAGGTTGCACCGCGATATACATCTCGATATCCCAGTAACCGTCTTCGCAACCGTTATTCAGATAGACTTCAAAGCAGGGTTTGCATGCCATTTCATATGCCTTGTCCTGCATCAGGCTATTGAAGAACTGATACCACGGCGTGGCAAAATCATTATTTTCGACGCGTGCAACTGCCGTCGCATATTGACCGCCGTCGATTTCGCTGAGCGTCACGCCTTCGCTGTTTTCCGGGATGACAAAATCAGCAGGCACGGAAACGACCGTACTACAGCGCAGTTTTTCGGCGGGCACTTCATCCGGATTGTCGAAGTAAACGGCGATCCACTCCTGCGCCACAACCTGCTTGCCATCGACCCACATCATCAACTGGTCAAAGCCTTGTTTCACCGTTTGCTCCCACGGTCCCACCAGGTGGAAACCTGCAACGGTGCGCTTATCAGCGTTTCTGATCTCGTAATTCATGTTGCCTCCATCGTTACACTGTATTTATATACAGCATAACGAAGACTAAACCGCCGTCACAAGCACTTTGTGGTTATTATGTGAGCGGAACCGAACTCCTGCCAGTCTCTGTCAGTACGATTCAGACTTTGTGATGGAAATAATCACTCAGACGGGAGAAGACGCCTCCCTTACCGACGACTTCCAGCGTGACCAGAGGCCAGTGAGCGACCAGTTTGTCGCGGTCGTAGAGTTCAATTTCCCCGACCCGTTGATTGGCGGCAAGCGGCGCTTCCAGTTCCTTCTTATCCAGGATGTACTTCGCTTTGATGTGCGGGATTTCCGCCTTTGGCAGTGCCATCCAGAAATCGTGTTCGGTACCTAACGCGATTTTCTCTTTATCACCGTACCAGATACGCTCCGTTCCGACCTGCTTACCGCTGCGCAGGATTTGCACCGTGTCGAAATTTTGTTGTCCCCAGTGCAGCAGTTTACGTGCCTGCTCCTCACGCCCTTTTGGGCTATTCGCGCCCATCACCACGGCAATCAGTCGGCGCTGACCGTCCACCGCAGAAGCAATCAAATTGAACCCCGCGCCTGAGGTGTGCCCGGTTTTCAGGCCATCAACGTTCATGGTTTTATCCCACAGCAGTCCGTTACGGTTTTGCTGGGTAATACCGTTCCAGGTGAGGCTTTTCTCACTGTACATGTGATAAAACGCCGGCTCACCATGAATGATTGCCCGAGACAACACCGCCAGATCGTAAGCTGAACTGTGCTGACCAGGGGCATCCAGTCCGTGCACCGTCTCAAAATGAGTGTCCCGCAAATTGAGCTTCTTGACGTAATTGTTCATCATCGCGACAAACTGCGGTTGTCCTCCGGCGATATAGTCAGCCAGCGCCACGCAGGCGTCGTTACCGGAATCAACAATCAACCCACGGCTTAAATCGCGCACGGACACCCGGTCCCCTTCTTTGAGGAACATCAATGAGGATCCGGCGAACACCGGGTTGTCCTTCGCCCACGCGTCGCGTCCCACGGTGACAATGTCGTCCGGGGTAATGCGCTGGCTGTCAATGGCGCGGTCAACCACGTAACCGGTCATCAGCTTGGTCAGGCTGGCAGGATTGCGCTGCTGATGTTCATTACCCGCCGTGAGAATTTGCCCCGTGGTGTAATCCATAAGCACCCATGAACCGGCTTCAATGCCAGGTGGCGGTGGCGCAAAGTCAGCCGTACCGGCAGCAAGTGCAGAAGAGAGATGCATCGCGAGTAAAGAAGCGGTAATAAACAGACGGGGTTTCAACAGCATGTCCTCAGACGTTTCAAAAGAGCCGTCCTTTTTACGGAAATTCTGATAAACGAACAGGGAATAATTGCAAGAAAATGTGACTTATCGCACATTATTCCCTGTTTGATTGATCCGTTGCACCTTATCTCCAGCCGCTTTCTGTCTTTCTTCTCTGTGAGTCAGGCTGATTACCACGCCGAATTTTGGTACTCTGTGCAGTCCAGGCAGCGCGCAACCAGAAGTCACGGAACCCACTTATTTATGAATGACGGCAAGCAACAACCCACCTTTCTCTTCCACGATTACGAAACCTTTGGCATTCATCCGGCGCTCGACAGACCTGCGCAATTTGCCGCTCTGCGTACCGATAGCGAATTCAACATCATCGGTGAACCTGAGGTTTTTTACTGCAAACCGGCGGATGACTATTTGCCCCAGCCTGGCGCGGTGATGGTCACCGGAATCACCCCGCAGGAAGCACGAGAGAAAGGTGATAATGAAGCTGCGTTTGCCGCGCGGATCCACGCCCTGTTTACGGTGCCGAAAACCTGCATTATTGGCTACAACAACGTGCGCTTCGACGACGAGGTTACGCGCAACGTGCTGTACCGTAACTTCTACGATCCCTACGCCTGGAGCTGGCAGCATGATAATTCGCGCTGGGATCTGCTGGACGTGATGCGCGCTTGCTACGCCCTGCGCCCGGAAGGCATCAACTGGCCGGAAAATGACGACGGCCTCCCCAGCTTTCGCCTGGAGCATCTGACGAAAGCAAACGGTATTGAGCACAGCAACGCGCACGATGCGATGGCGGATGTCTATGCCACCATTGCGATGGCGCAACTGGTGAAGTCACGGCAGCCACGTCTGTTTGAGTATCTCTATACGCACCGCAATAAGCACAAGCTGGCCGCGCTGATTGACGTGCCGCAAATGAAACCGCTGGTGCATGTTTCCGGCATGTTTGGCGCATGGCGCGGCAACACCAGTTGGGTTGCACCGCTGGCCTGGCATCCGGATAACCGTAATGCGGTGATCATGGTCGACCTGGCCGGTGATATTTCGCCGTTGCTGGAACTGGACAGCGACACCCTGCGCGAACGTCTGTACACCGCCAAAGCCGATCTGGGCGATACCGCCGCCGTGCCGCTGAAGCTGGTGCACATCAACAAATGCCCGGTGCTGGCGCAGGCGAACACGCTGCGCCCGGAAGATGCCGACCGTCTGGGGATTAATCGCCAGCACTGTCTCGATAATCTGAAAGTCCTGCGTGAAAATCCGCAGGTGCGTGACAAAGTGGTCGCCATCTTTGCCGAAGCCGAGCCGTTCACGCCGTCTGACAACGTCGATGCCCAGCTTTATAATGGTTTCTTTAGCGATGCTGACCGTGCGGCAATGAAAATTGTGCTGGAAACCGACCCGCAAAACCTGCCGGCACTGGACATCACCTTTGTCGATCCACGTATTGAGAAACTGCTGTTCAACTATCGGGCGCGTAATTTCCCCGGCACGCTGGATGAAGCGGAGCAACAGCGCTGGCTGGAGCACCGTCGTCAGGTCTTTACGCCGGAATATTTGCAGCGCTACGCCGACGAGTTGCAGATGTTGTATCAGGAATATGCGGATGATAAAGAGAAGCAGGTACTGCTGAAGGCGCTGTGGCAGTACGCTGAAGAGATCGTCTGAGAATCGCCCTCCGCGCCACGGCGGAGGGCCTGTTATCACGCTTTCTGGACGGTGATGCTCCAGGCGGCATCGCCAACCTGCTGATAATCTGTAATCGCATGCCCTTCTTCAGCAGCCCACTGTGGGATCGCTTCTGTCGCCTGTGTGCAGTCAAACTCAATTACCAGTTCGTCACCGCTCGCCATTTCAGCCAGCGCGGCTTTTGCTTCAATCAGTGGGAACGGGCAAACCTGTGTGACCACGTCCAGTTTTTTAATCGCCATCATTAATCCTTACGCTTAATTTGCCGCAGCGGTTGCCAGACGGGCTTTACGCTGCGGTCGAACAAACACAATCCATGACGCGGTCCAGACGCCAAGGATCATAAATACCAGGCCAATCCAGCCCTGCCAGGTCATCATCGCCGTCATCACCAGACCGTTACCGATAGAGCAACCACCGGCAATACTGGCGCCAAATCCCATCAGGATCCCGCCGAAGCCGCTGCGCAGCGTGGTTGCCGCATCGGCAGCCCGCACGCGGAATTCACGACTGGCTTTCGCCGCGATGAACGAACCAAGGAAAATCCCCAGCACCAGGAAAACGCCCCAGTTAAGGAATTTGCTGTCTCCCGCCACCAGGAACTGCAGAATGTTAGCCGTCGGCGAGGTGATCCCGAGTCCAAACATACGCCCGGTAGCTTCGCTCAGCGGCCAGGCCAGCAGCGCGATAAGACCAATCAGTACCGCCGTCACGAACGGATGCCAGCGTTTTTCAAACAAAATATGTGCAAGCCCGGTACGACGCGGCGGCAAAGAGGCGACTTTCAGCTTTGGCTTTTTCAGCTCTTTACTGACTACCCAGAGCGTCACCACCAGCAGAACGGCGATCAGCGGCCAGACGGAGAGGTTCAGCGTATCAGCAATGGAGTTGTGCTCCGTGCTGTACGTTTTTAACGTCTGGTTTAAACCGCTGGCATGGGATGAACGCATTACCGCGCTCATCACCATGTAGGTCGCCAGTGCTATCCAGCTGCCGATCAGCCCCTCACCCGCACGATACCAGGTTCCGGTGGCACATCCGCCCGCATAGACAATTCCAATCCCGAAGATATAACCGCCAACAATGGTACCGAGCCACGGGAACGCGCCCGCATCGTAACGAATCACTCCCGCCTGAATCAGCGCAAAGGCACCGACGCTCTGCAAGGAAATCGCAATCAGCAGCGCATAAAACATACGGTTGTTTTTAGCGATATACATGTCGCGGAAACCGCCGGTCAGGCAGAATCGACCACGTTGCATTACAAAGCCCAACAGCGCGCCGCAGATAACTCCGCTTAAAATCATTGAAAACATAAATTCATTAGCCTGAAGAATATCAATCAGGAAATTATTCCTGAGCATGCGGCCGGGAACCAATAACGAAATTCTCTAATTTAGAACGAATGGTTATGAATAATGACGGGAAATAAACCAGCGACATAAAAAAAGCCGGAGTGGTTAACTCCGGCTTCCTGCCCGGTGTCGCTTCGCTTACCGGGTCTACAAACCTTATGAATTACTGGGCGATATCTTCGTACTGCGGAACCGGGTTGCGGAAACTTTTGGTCACGCAGGCCAGATACACCAGACCAATACCGGCCCAGATCAGCCCCAGAACCATAGAGCTCTCTTCCAGGTTGATCCACAGCGCCCCAACAGTCAGCGCGCCACATACCGGCAGCACCAGATAATTGAAGTGGTCTTTCAGCGTCTTGTTGCGTTTTTCGCGGATCCAGAACTGTGAAATCACAGACAGGTTCACGAAGGTAAACGCCACCAGCGCACCGAAGTTGATCAGCGCCGTCGCCGTCACCAGGTCAAATTTAATCGCCATCAGCGCAATTGCCCCCACCAGCAGCACGTTCCATGCCGGGGTACGCCACTTCGGATGAATGTAACCAAAGAAGCGCGTCGGGAATACGCCGTCACGGCCCATCACGTACATCAGACGAGAGACGCCTGCGTGTGCCGCCATACCGGACGCCAGAACGGTCACGCTGGAGAAAATCAGCACGCCCCACTGGAAGGTTTTACCCGCCACATACAGCATGATTTCAGGCTGAGAGGCATCCGGATCCTTAAAGCGAGAGATATCCGGGAAGTACAGTTGCAGGAAGTAAGAGGCACCGATGAATACCAGGCCGCCAATCAGCGCCGTCAGGAAGATAGCCTTCGGGATCACGCGCTCTGCATCTTTGGTCTCTTCAGACAGCGAAGAGATACCGTCAAAGCCCAGGAACGAAAAGCACAGAATCGTTGCTCCAGTAATCATTGGCACGACGTGCGCGCCTTCCGACCAGAACGGACGCGTGCTGGTCAGCGTACCAGCGCCTTCACCGTTCGAAACGCCGTAGATGATCAGGCCAACAATCACCGCCACAATGCCCATCTGCAGGATCACAATCAGGGTATTGAAGTTTGCCACGGTCTTGATGCTGCGCAGGTTGGAGATGGTCATAAAGGCCACCAGCGCGACAACAAAGATCCACGACGGTACGGATGGCACCAGCGCTTCAAAGTAAATTTTTGCCAACAGGATGTTGATCATCGGCATGAACAGGTAGTCCAGCAGAGATGACCAACCAACCATAAAGCCAACGGTCGGACTAATGGATTTCTGGGCATAGGTATACGCCGAGCCAGCGGACGGGAAACGGCGAACCAGTTTACCGTAGCTCAACGCAGTAAAGAGAATAGCGACCAGCGCAAAGGCATACGCCGTTGCAACGTGACCGTCAGTGAGGCCTGAAACGATACCAAACGTATCGAACAGCGTCATTGGCTGCATATAGGCAAGGCCCATCATGACAACCGGAATCAGCGTAAGCGTTTTACGCAATTCCACGCGAGAGGTTTTTGGAGTAGCGTTATGCGACATGGTCATTCCCCTTTACGGCGAATGCCGTCGCGTAAGCAAAAAATTGCCCCATCTTCTGGATTCCTCAGCGACAACAACTGTCGGTTTTTAGTAAATATCTATCCGGTACGAAGCCCGGCCTCTTTGTATGAATGATTGGTTTGATGCAAAAAAATAACCGACGCGTATTAAAACGTCGGTTAATGTCATTTTTTGCAAGCGGCGCATTGTGCACTAAAATGAGGCGAAAAGACAAGAGAATGAGTAGCTTGTCGCGAACTATTTTTTCTTAAATGTTTGATTTTTCGCTATCGTCTTTTTTATAGATCCCCGCAATAGCACTATTTGCTAAAATCGCGTCCCGCCACCAGGCGCTGGCGAGCCCCGCCGTCTGCTCATTCCACCCCATCCATACTGGTTCAAAGAGAATTTGCGCCGCCACTTTTTTCTCGATCAGCGCCCCACTTTCCAGGAAGCGCTGCGCCAGATAACGCGGAAGATAACCGCATCCCAGACCGCTGATTTGCAGTTCCAGTTTGGTTTTAAAATCGAAGACGGTGATGGCCTCTTGATCGTCAAGCAGTTGCGTCGCCGTTGCAGCAGCGAGAGGCGAACTGTCGCCGACCACAATCGCGCGATAGCGTTTGATGGTACTGCGGCTCAGCGGCTCGGCTTCTTCAGCCAGCGGATGGTGTGGCGCAACGGCGAAAATCTGTTCCAGCTCACCCAGGCGCGCAACGCTAAAGTCGCTGGATGAAGGAGGTTCATGCATCGCGCCAACAATAATATCCGCCCTGCCCTGGATCAGCGCATCCCACGATCCCCCCAACACGCCATTAATGAATTTCAGGCGCGTGACGCTGTGGTGCTGATAAAAGGATTCAATCAGGGGGGCGAGCAGGGAAAAAGGAAAGGTATCGTCCACGCCGATCACCAGTTCATTTTCCCAGCCTTCGTGGAGTTTTATCGCCTGCTTTTCCAGTTCCCGCACGGTATGCAGAACTTCTCGCCCTTTCTCTAACAGCATATGCCCCGTGCGCGTGAACCGGGCGCGATGGCCACTGCGATCGAGGATCTGAATGTTGAGGTCGCTTTCCAGACGGTGGACGGTATAGCTAAGAGCTGACGGCGTCTTATACAGTTTGGCGGACGCCGCCGCGAAGCTGCCCTCTTTCTCAAGGGCATCAAGGATGATGAGCACGTCCAGCAGTGGTTTCATACACGCCCCCTTGCGTTGTATGGCGACTAACTGCTGGCGGTATGCATTACTCCAACGGCATCACCAGCGGATCGGGATACTGGTATTCAAACCCAAGCTCATTACAAATCCGGCTGCCATCGATAATTTTACCTTTACCGTTATCCGCTGAATCGCGGAACTGCGGCGGCTCCATTCCCAACAGACGCGCCATCTGCGGATAAAACACATTGCGTGCAGGATGCGAAGGCGCACATATATTATAGATGTGTCCCCCTTTCGGTGCCTGTAACAGCAGCGTAATGGCGGCAATCACATCTTCCAGATGCACCAGATTGACGCCGTGTTCGCCGTCAGGCGCGGTTTTGCCCGCGAAGAAGCGACCTGGATGACGCCCCGGCCCTACCAACCCGGCCAGTCGCAAGATATCAACCGAGGTACCCGGTAAATTATGCAGCCAGTCTTCCAGCTCTTTTAACACACGGCCGCTGGCGGTGACCGGATTGCGCGGGGTTCCCTCTTTTACCGTCCCCTGGACATCACCATAGACGGAGGTCGAACTGGTAAAGATAATGCGCGGAATACGATACGCCAGCGCGCTGTCCACCAGCTCCTGCATCGCCTGCAAATAGAAGTCCTCTCCCGGACCGCTGCGTCGAGCCGGTAAGGTAATCACCAGCGCATCGACATCCATCAGCGCATCCAGATCGTCTGTTTCACACACCAATTCAGGCTCGAGCCGTAGCGGATATCCTTCGATCCCGCTCATTCTGGCCGCTTCCACGCCATCCTGGGTGGTTTTGCTCCCCGTCACCTGCCAGCCTCTGGCAGCGAGCTGCATCGCCAGCGGCATGCCTAACCATCCTAAACCGACAACTGCGACCTTTTTCATCCGTTTTCTCCTGACTCCAGCACTATGTCTATAAGGCTACGCCAGCGTTTTAAGACTGACAATTCATACTATAAATAGGAATTAAAAAAAGCGCTTGCTTTAAGGCGTTAAAGTGGTTTAGGTTAAAAGGCATCACATGAATAAGCATTCATCGAGAATTTTATGACACGCGTTCAATTTAAACATCACCATCATCACCATCATCCTGACTAGTCTTTCAGGCGATGTGTGCTGGGAGACATTCAGATCTTCCAGTGGTGCATGAACGCATGAGAAAGCCCCCGGAAGATCATCTTCCGGGGGCTTTTTTTTGGCGCGAAATTCAGACAGGTTCAGACAGGATAAAGAGGAAAAGAGAATGTTAGACAACAGCCGTTTACGCATAGCTATTCAGAAATCAGGTCGTTTGAGCGATGACTCACGCGAATTACTCGCCCGCTGTGGGATTAAAATTAATTTACACACTCAGCGCCTGATTGCGATGGCAGAGAATATGCCAATTGATATTCTGCGTGTGCGTGACGACGATATCCCCGGTCTGGTGATGGACGGCGTGGTTGACCTGGGCATCATCGGTGAGAACGTTCTGGAAGAAGAACTGCTGAACCGCCGCGCCCAGGGTGAAGATCCGCGCTACTTTACGCTGCGTCGTCTCGACTTTGGCGGTTGCCGCCTTTCCCTGGCAACGCCGGTGGATGAAGCCTGGGATGGCCCCGCCGCGCTGGATGGCAAGCGCATCGCCACCTCTTATCCGCACCTGCTCAAACGTTATCTCGACCAGAAAGGCGTCTCTTTTAAATCCTGCTTGCTGAACGGTTCTGTGGAAGTGGCTCCGCGCGCGGGCCTCGCCGATGCCATCTGCGATCTGGTCTCGACCGGCGCGACCCTGGAAGCCAACGGGCTGCGCGAAGTCGAAGTGATTTACCGTTCTAAAGCCTGTCTGATCCAGCGTGACGGTGAGATGACCGACGCCAAGCAGCAACTGGTCGATAAGCTGCTGACCCGTATTCAGGGCGTTATCCAGGCTCGCGAATCGAAATACATCATGATGCACGCGCCAAGCGAGCGTCTGGAAGAGGTCATCGCGCTGCTGCCAGGCGCCGAACGCCCAACTATTCTGCCGCTGGCTGGCGATCAGCAACGCGTGGCGATGCACATGGTCAGCAGCGAAACCCTGTTCTGGGAGACGATGGAAAAACTGAAAGCGCTCGGCGCCAGTTCGATTCTGGTGCTGCCAATTGAGAAGATGATGGAGTGATGGCCATGAGCTTTAGCACAATCATTAACTGGAACGCCTGTTCCCCTGAGCAGCAGCGTGAATTACTGACGCGCCCGGCGATTTCTGCGTCTGACAGCATCACCCGCACCGTGAGCGAGATTCTGGATAACGTCAAAACCCGTGGTGATGACGCCCTGCGCGAGTACAGCGCGAAGTTTGATAAAACCGAGGTTGCGACGCTGAAGGTGACCCCAGCAGAGATAGCCGCCGCCAGCGCACGACTAAGCGACGATCTCAAACAGGCGATGGCTGTCGCGGTGCAAAACATTGAAACCTTCCATAACGCGCAACAATTACCGATCGTTGATGTGGAAACCCAGCCAGGCGTCCGCTGCCAGCAGGTGACGCGCCCAGTGGTGTCCGTCGGTTTGTATATTCCCGGCGGATCCGCCCCGCTCTTTTCTACCGTGCTGATGCTCGCCACCCCGGCACGTATTGCGGGCTGTAAGAAGGTGGTGCTGTGTTCCCCGCCGCCGATTGCCGATGAAATTCTCTACGCGGCGCAGCTGTGCGGTGTGCAGGAAGTCTTTAATGTTGGCGGTGCACAGGCCATTGCCGCGCTGGCGTTTGGCAGCGAATCCGTGCCGAAAGTAGACAAAATTTTTGGCCCTGGAAACGCATTTGTGACCGAAGCGAAGCGTCAGGTGAGCCAGCGTCTTGACGTTGCGGCGATTGATATGCCAGCCGGACCGTCCGAAGTGCTGGTGATTGCCGACAGCGGCGCCACGCCGGATTTCGTCGCCTCCGATCTGCTTTCGCAAGCGGAACACGGTCCGGATTCCCAGGTCATTCTGCTGACCCCGGATGCCGACATCGCCCGTCGCGTTGCCGAAGCCGTTGAACGTCAACTGGCTGAACTCCCGCGCGCAGAAACGGCGCGTCAGGCGCTCAGCGCCAGTCGATTAATCGTGACGAAAGATCTGGCGCAGTGTATTGCCATCTCTAACCTCTATGGACCTGAGCACCTGATTATTCAAACCCGTCATGCCCGCGAGCTGGTTGATGACATCACCAGTGCCGGTTCGGTGTTCCTCGGCGACTGGTCGCCGGAGTCAGCGGGTGATTACGCCTCCGGGACTAACCACGTGCTGCCGACCTACGGCTATACCGCCACCTGTTCCAGCCTCGGGCTGGCGGATTTTCAGAAGCGCATGACGGTTCAGGAACTGTCGAAAGCGGGATTCTCCGCGCTGGCTTCAACCATCGAGACACTGGCGGCGGCGGAACGCCTGACCGCTCACAAAAATGCCGTCACCCTGCGCGTTAACGCCCTGAAGGAGCAAGCATGAGCACTGAAAACACGTTCAGCGTCACCGACTTAGCCCGTGAAAACGTCCGCAATCTGACGCCGTATCAATCTGCTCGTCGTCTGGGCGGCAACGGCGACGTCTGGCTCAATGCCAACGAATTCCCGACAGCGGTTGAATATCAACTCACCCGGCAAACGTTGAACCGTTACCCGGAATGCCAGCCGAAAGCGGTGATTGAAAATTATGCGCAGTACGCCGGAGTTAAACCTGAGCAGGTACTGGTCAGCCGCGGCGCAGATGAAGGCATTGAGTTGCTTATCCGCGCCTTCTGCGAACCGGGAAAAGACGCCATTCTCTACTGCCCGCCGACCTACGGCATGTATAGCGTCAGTGCCGAAACCATTGGCGTCGAATGCCGCACCGTTCCTGCGCTGGATGGCTGGCAACTGGATATGCAGGGCATCTCTGACAGTCTCGAAGGCGTGAAAGTGGTCTATGTGTGCAGTCCCAATAACCCCACCGGACAACTGATTAACCCGCAGGATCTGCGCACGCTGCTGGAACTGACACGTGGCAAAGCCATTGTGGTCGCCGACGAGGCCTATATCGAGTTTTGCCCGCAGGCAACGCTGGCGGGTTGGCTTTCTGAGTATCCTAACCTCGTCATTCTGCGCACGCTGTCCAAGGCGTTTGCCCTCGCTGGTCTGCGCTGCGGCTTTACGCTGGCGAATGAGGAGGTGATTAACCTGTTGTTGAAAGTGATCGCTCCCTACCCGCTTTCTACCCCTGTTGCAGACATTGCCGAACAAGCGCTGAGCCCGCAAGGCGTCAATGCTATGCGCGAACGCGTGGCGCAGATCCTGCTTGAGCGTCAGTACCTGGTGAAAGCGCTTAAAGAGATTGCCTGTGTTGAACAGGTTTTTGACTCCGAAACCAACTACATTCTGGCGCGCTTTACCGCCTCCAGTAGCGTATTTAAATCTTTGTGGGATCAGGGCATTATCTTACGAGACCAGAACAAGCAACCTTCTTTAAGCGGCTGTCTGCGTATTACTGTTGGTACCCGTGAAGAAAGCCAGCGCGTCATTGACGCTTTACGTGCGGAGCAAGTATGAGCCAGAAGTATCTCTTTATTGATCGTGATGGAACCCTGATTTCCGAACCGCCGAGCGATTTCCAGGTGGATCGCTTTGACAAACTCGCCTTCGAGCCCGACGTAGTGCCGGTGCTGCTGAAGCTGCAAAACGCGGGCTTTAAGCTGGTGATGATCACTAATCAGGACGGTCTGGGAACGCAAAGCTTCCCGCAAGCCGATTTCGACGGCCCGCATAATCTGATGATGCAAATCCTGACCTCTCAGGGCGTGCAGTTTGATGAAGTGCTGATCTGCCCGCACTTGCCTGCAGATGAGTGCGACTGCCGTAAGCCGAAAGTGAAGCTGGTCGAACGCTATCTCGCTGAGCAGGCGATGGACAGCGCCAACAGCTACGTGATTGGCGATCGCGCTACCGATATCCAGTTGGCTGAAAACATGGGGATTACCGGGCTCCGTTACCATCGCGAGACGCTGAACTGGACGGCAATCGGCGAGCAACTAACGAAACGCGATCGCTATGCCCACGTTGAGCGCGTCACCAAAGAGACGCAGATTGACGTTAAAGTGTGGCTGGACCGCGAAGGCGGCAGCAAAATTAACACCGGCGTCGGCTTCTTCGACCATATGCTCGATCAAATTGCGACACACGGCGGGTTCCGCATGGAGATCACCGTCAAAGGCGATCTTTACATCGATGATCACCACACCGTGGAAGACACTGGTCTGGCGCTGGGCGAAGCGTTAAAACTGGCTCTCGGCGATAAGCGCGGTATCAACCGTTTTGGCTTTGTGCTGCCGATGGACGAATGCCTGGCGCGCTGTGCGCTGGATATCTCCGGGCGTCCGCACCTCGAATACCGTGCCGAGTTCACCTATCAGCGCGTCGGCGATCTGAGTACCGAGATGATCGAACACTTCTTCCGATCACTCTCCTACACCATGGGCGTGACGCTGCATCTGAAAACGAAAGGTAAAAACGACCATCATCGCGTGGAGAGTCTGTTCAAAGCTTTCGGCCGTACCCTGCGCCAGGCCATTCGCGTTGAGGGTGATACCCTTCCCTCCTCCAAAGGAGTGCTGTGATGAACGTGGTGATCCTCGACACCGGCTGCGCCAACCTGAACTCGGTGAAATCCGCAGTCGCGCGTCACGGTTATGATCCGGTGGTCAGCCGCGACCCGGACGTGGTGTTAATGGCCGATAAACTTTTTCTCCCCGGCGTCGGTACGGCACAGGCGGCAATGGACCAGTTACGCGAGCGCGAACTGATCGAGCTGATAAAAGCTTGCACGCAGCCAGTGCTGGGCATTTGCCTCGGAATGCAAATTCTGGGGCGGCGAAGTGAGGAGACGAACGGCGTCGACCTGCTGGGCATCGTCGATCAGGACGTACCGAAGATGACCGATTTCGGTTTACCGCTGCCGCATATGGGCTGGAACCGCGTCTACCCGCAGGCAGGCAACCGGTTATTCCAGGGTATTGAAGACGGCGCGTATTTCTATTTTGTGCACAGCTATGCCATGCCGGTCAATCCGTGGACCATCGCCCAATGCCACTACGGCGAACCGTTCACCGCCGCCGTACAAAAAGATAACTTCTTTGGCGTGCAGTTCCACCCGGAGCGTTCGGGTGCCGCTGGCGCACAGTTGCTGAAAAACTTTCTGGAGATGTGATGATTATTCCGGCTTTAGATTTGATCGACGGCACCGTCGTGCGTCTCCATCAGGGCGATTATGCACAGCAGCGCGATTATGGCACCGACCCACTACCGCGTTTACAGGATTACGCAGCGCAGGGTGCCGAGGTGTTACACCTGGTTGACTTAACCGGCGCGAAAGATCCGGCGAAACGACAGATCCCGCTGATAAAAACCCTGGTAGCTGGCGTGAACGTACCGGTCCAGGTCGGCGGCGGCGTACGTACTGAAGACGACGTTGCGGCCCTGCTGGCAGCGGGTGTCGCTCGTGTGGTGGTTGGCTCCACGGCGGTAAAGTCGCCAGACATGGTGAAAGGCTGGTTCGCGCGTTTTGGCGCTGATGCCCTGGTGTTGGCGCTCGATGTCCGCATAGATGAGCAAGGAAACAAACAGGTGGCGGTGAGCGGCTGGCAGGAAAACTCCGGCATTTCGCTCGAAGAACTGGTCGAAACCTATCTGCCAGTGGGCCTGAAACATGTGCTCTGTACGGATATTTCTCGCGATGGCACGCTGGCGGGCTCGAATGTCTCCTTGTATGAAGAAGTCTGTGCAAAATACCCGCAAATTGCCTTTCAATCCTCCGGTGGCATTGGCGACATCAATGACGTTGCGGCCCTGCGCGGAACCGGCGTGCGCGGCGTGATCGTCGGGCGTGCGCTGCTGGAAGGCAAATTCACCGTTAAGGAGGCGATCCAATGCTGGCAAAACGTATAATCCCTTGCCTCGACGTTCGCGATGGTCAGGTCGTGAAAGGCGTGCAGTTCCGTAATCACGAAATCATCGGCGACATCGTCCCGCTGGCGAAACGCTACGCCGATGAAGGTGCCGATGAACTGGTGTTTTACGATATTACCGCGTCCAGCGATGGTCGTGTGGTCGATAAAAGCTGGGTTTCGCGCGTCGCGGAAGTGATCGACATTCCTTTCTGCGTGGCGGGCGGGATCAAGTCGGTTGACGACGCGGCCAAAATTCTCTCGTTTGGTGCAGACAAAATCTCCATCAATTCGCCAGCCCTGGCTGACCCGACGCTGATTACCCGTCTGGCAGATCGCTTTGGCGTACAGTGTATTGTGGTGGGTATTGATACCTGGTACGACGCTGAAACCGGTAAGTACCATGTCAATCAGTATACCGGCGACGAAAGCCGCACCCGCGTTACCACCTGGGAAACTCTCGACTGGGTACAGGAAGTGCAAAAGCGCGGTGCCGGAGAAATCGTCCTCAACATGATGAACCAGGACGGCGTGCGTAACGGTTACGACCTCGAACAGTTGAAAAAGGTACGTGACGTTTGCCGCGTACCGCTGATCGCGTCCGGCGGTGCGGGAACCATGGAACACTTCCTCGAGGCTTTCCGCGATGCCGATGTCGCTGGCGCGCTTGCCGCCTCCGTCTTCCACAAACAGATAATCAATATTGGTGAATTAAAAGCGTACCTGGCAACGCAGGGCGTGGAGATCAGGATATGTTAACAGAGCAACAACGCAGCCAACTGGACTGGAAAAAGACCGACGGACTGATGCCTGCCGTCGTACAGCACGCGGTGTCCGGTGAAGTGTTGATGCTGGGCTATATGAACCCAGACGCGCTGGATAAAACCCTTGCAACCGGCAAAGTCACCTTTTTCTCACGCACCAAACAGCGTCTGTGGACCAAAGGCGAGACGTCGGGCAACTTTCTGAACGTGGTCAGCATTGCGCCAGACTGTGATAACGATACCCTGCTGGTGCTGGTGAATCCTGTCGGACCCACCTGTCACAAAGGCACCAATAGCTGCTTCGGCGAGACCAGTCATCAGTGGCTGTTCTTGTATCAACTTGAACAACTACTCGCTGCACGCAAAACAGCCGACCCGGCAAGTTCCTATACCGCGAAACTGTATGCCAGCGGCACCAAGCGCATCGCACAAAAAGTGGGTGAAGAAGGTGTCGAAACCGCGCTGGCAGCCACGGTACATGACAAATTCGAACTGACCAACGAAGCATCGGATTTGATGTATCACCTGTTGGTCCTGCTGCAGGATCAGGATCTCGACCTGACGACGGTCATTGAGAACCTGCGCAAGCGCCATCAGTGATCGTAAGGCGTAAAAAAACCGGGTCAGTTCAACTGGCCCGGTTTTTTATTACATCAATTAAGTTACTGCGCTTTTGGCTTGTAGTTACGCAGCGCGTTACGCCCCAGCACCACGCCGGCACCAATCATTCCACCGAGCAGTGTCGCCAGTATCAGAGTGATCGTTTTTTTCGGGCTATCGCGACGAATCGGCAACGTCGGCTTCATCACATAGCGATAAGCATGAATACTGTCAGGCTGCACTTTCAGCGCCTTAACCGCTAAGAGATTCTGACGGGTCAGGTAGTAGTCATCCGAAAACGTTAGCGGGCGGGTCGCTTCGTTATTCACCATCGATGAAAGCGCATCGCTCCCCAGCATAAACATAGTGTCCTGGGAGACCTGATCGGCCTGCTGGACCTGCGGCAGCTTGATGTTGGCCTGTTTCGCAACGGAAAGCGCCTGGGTGATCTGGGCAATGCGCAGTGCTTTTTGTTCCTGAGCGACCTTTTCCTGCGCTACGAGTGAATGCTCTAAGTCAGAAGCACGTGTTTTAATGCTCATCGCGAGGTCAGTATTAATTTCTTTGGAGACCGCTTCATCAACCTGTTGAATGTACTGCGCCAGCGTTTTTTGCGCAGATTCAGCCGAGGTTGCCTGATAGGAAACTTTCAACGGAAGAGGCTGGCCTTTTACAGACGGGTCGATGGTCAGCTTCTCTGGCTGTTGCTGATTATCAAGCGTTTCAGAAAGCGCGGAAAATGCCGAGTTAAAACGTCCAATCACACCCGACTGAACATCGTTCACTTTTGGCGCATCCTGACCGTAAAGGATACTCATGGCATTGGTATACGTTGCCAACTGGCCAGCGTCAGGTTGAGTAATAATCGCCGTTGAGGTCCATTTTTCTTTCGCTACCGCCAGGTAACCCACGGCCAGAGCGATAGCCACAATAACGCAGATGATTATTGTCACTTTACCGCGCCAAATCTGAATCACTAAGTCAATCAAATCAATCTGTTCCGGTTCGTTGCTGCGCCCGGATAGGTTGTTATTTTCCACTGTCATCATTGCCTTAAACAAGAAAGCTCTAAACTCGCCACAGTTTATCGGGAAACGTAATTTATGCCATAGGAAATTTGACAAGATTGCGAAAATTCTGGTAGGTCTTTAACCCATTATCAGGGACTCCCTTCCCCTCAGTTGACTTATCAATCACTACCGAAAAGGTCTCGGGTATAGACTTTCTCGAATACGTCTTTGAGTTCTTCAGCCATCCGGTTCGAGATAATGACGTCAGCCTGTTGTTTAAACTGTGTCAAATCACGCTCAATACGCGAATTGAAAAACATCTCTTCCTGCATCACAGGTTCATAAATCACCACTTCCACACCTTTGGCTTTAATGCGCTTCATGATCCCCTGAATGGACGATGCGCGGAAGTTATCCGAGCCGCTTTTCATGATCAGACGATATATCCCTACAATCTTTGGTTTTCTGGCGAGAATGGCATCAGCGATAAAGTCTTTACGAGTGCGGTTGGCATCAACGATCGCTGAAATAATGTTATTCGGGACTGACTGATAATTAGCCAGAAGCTGCTTGGTATCCTTTGGCAGGCAATAACCGCCGTAACCAAATGAGGGATTGTTGTAGTGATTGCCAATACGCGGATCCAGACAAACCCCCTCGATGATCTGGCGGGTATTTAAACCTAAACTTTCAGCGTAGCTATCGAGTTCGTTAAAATAGGCCACGCGCATCGCCAGATAGGTGTTGGCAAAAAGCTTGATCGCTTCTGCTTCGGTAGAATCTGTAAACAGCGTAGGAATATCTTGCTTCACCGCCCCTTCCTGAAGCAAAGCGGCAAACCGCTCTGCCCGTTCAGAGCGCTCGCCGATGACAATACGCGATGGATATAAGTTGTCATAGAGCGCCTTACCTTCACGCAGAAACTCCGGAGAAAAGATTACATTATTAACTCCCAGCCGTTCTTTAATAGCTCGAGTGAAGCCGACAGGAATTGTTGATTTGATAATCATTACTGCATTAGGATTAATTTCCACTACATCGCGAATTACAGATTCTACACTTGAGGTATTAAAATAATTCGTCTTAGGGTCATAGTCTGTTGGGGTCGCAATTATAACGAAATCGGCATTTTGGTACGCATCGTATTTATCTGTCGTAGCACGAAAATTGAGTTCTTTAGTTGCCAGATACTCTTCAATCTCTTTATCGACAATTGGTGATTGCTTTCTGTTGAGCATATCCACTTTAGCCTGCACAATGTCCATTGCGACAACTTCGTGATTTTGCGCAATCAGAATGCCGTTTGAGAGGCCGACATAACCTGTTCCTGAAATTGTTATCTTCATTAGCTCTGACTTCTTCTGGTTAAACATGTTGAGGGCTCTAAAGCACCCAACAACCTATACAATTGTAGGGGTTGTAACCCTAATGCTGATTCCCTGTCAAGGTAAGGAGGTGGGTAGAAAAGCGCGTATTATAACCCTCCTTTTCTTAGTTCTATGTTCTTTCTCCCCCGGTGATATAGGTCTTCGCACAATAAAAAAGCCCGAAGGGTCTCTTCGGGCTTTGCTCCAAACTTGGGACTGAATCAGATTAATCCAACCATTCCGTATGGAATACGCCTTCTTTATCAGTACGCTTATAGGTATGCGCACCGAAGTAATCACGTTGTGCCTGGATCAGGTTAGCTGGCAATACTTCAGCACGATAGCTGTCATAGTAGGCAACGGCCGCAGAGAAGGTCGGTACCGGGATGCCATTCTGAACAGCGTAGGCAACAACATCACGCAGCGCCTGCTGATATTCATCAGCGATGTTCTTGAAGTACGGATCTAAGAGCAGATTGGCAATGCCTGCATTCTTCGCGTAGGCGTCCGTGATCTTCTGCAGGAACTGCGCACGAATAATGCAGCCTGCACGGAAAATCTTCGCGATTTCACCGTAATTCAGATCCCAGTTGTACTCGTCGGACGCCGCACGCAGCTGAGAGAAGCCCTGCGCGTAGGAAACGATTTTGCCGAGGTACAGTGCACGACGAACTTTCTCAATAAACTCGACTTTATCACCCGCAGGCTGCGCTTTCGGACCGGTCAGGACCTTAGAAGCCGCCACACGCTGGTCTTTCAGCGAGGAGATGTAACGCGCAAAAACGGATTCAGTGATCAAAGACAGCGGTTCGCCGAGATCCAGAGAACTTTGGCTTGTCCACTTACCGGTACCTTTGTTTGCCGCTTCGTCCAGAATGACATCAACGAGGTATTTACCCTCTTCATCTTTTTTGGTGAAGATGTCTTTAGTGATGTCAATCAGGTAGCTGCTAAGCTCGCCGTTGTTCCATTCCGTAAAGGTGCTGGCCAGCTCTTCATTAGAGAGATTCAGGCCGCCTTTCAGCAGAGAATAGGCTTCAGCGATGAGCTGCATATCGCCATATTCGATACCGTTGTGAACCATTTTCACGTAATGGCCTGCGCCATCAGCACCGATGTAAGTCACGCAAGGCTCGCCATCCTCAGCGACTGCTGCGATCTTCGTCAGAATCGGTGCCACCAGTTCGTAGGCTTCTTTCTGCCCACCCGGCATGATAGACGGCCCTTTCAGCGCACCTTCCTCACCACCGGAAACACCGGTGCCGATGAAGTTGAAACCTTCAGCAGAAAGTTCACGGTTACGACGAATGGTGTCCTGGAAGAAAGTATTACCACCATCAATGATGATATCGCCTTTATCCAGATACGGTTTCAGAGAATCAATAGCAGCATCGGTACCCGCGCCTGCTTTCACCATTAACAGGATGCGACGAGGCGTTTCGAGGGATTCAACAAACTCTTTCACCGTGTAGTAAGGCACCAGTTTCTTGCCAGGGTTTTCGGCAATCACTTCTTCGGTCTTTTCACGGGAGCGGTTGAACACGGAGACGGTATAACCACGGCTCTCGATGTTGAGCGCCAGGTTGCGCCCCATCACTGCCATACCGACGACGCCGATCTGTTGCTTAGACATTACATACTCCTGTCAGGTGTGGTCACCGCGCGACGTATGCGCGGAATTATTAATTAGCACTTATTATTGATAAATTGTATTATTTCGTCAAATTTAAAAAAAAGATCTTTATCATAAGGTATTGGTGAAAAGGTGGATACTTTTTCCATTGCTGAATTTAGTTCAGATAAATTCCATACCACTAGAGCATGCTGATGTTGACTCATAAATGCTGCTATATCATTTTGATGTTTATCGATACGTTCTAGATTCGGTACAATTATAATTTTCTTTCTTAGCTCCAATAAGCGATATATAGAGCCTGCCCCAGCATGGGTAATAACAACATCAGCCCAATCGTAGTAATGATCAATATCAGAGACAAATGAGATATATTCACCATTATTAGGTACATAACTTCCATCAGCAATCTGGAATATAAAGTTATTGAGTTTATTATCTAAAGCATATTTATCAGCGGCCCTTATAAGTGAATCAAACTTAGTCGTGCCAACTGTTATAAAGTATTTCATAGTTTTCCTGAGTATATTCCTTTTTTATACTTAGCGCATAAACTTTTATTTTGTACGTAAAACCGATCAGCTATATAATACATAAAAAATCCCGTCAAAGATTTTGAGTTAAATCTTGACCATGTTTCAATATGTATAACTTTGGCACCAAATAGCTTAAAAAAAAATGCTGTCATTACTGAAATTCCTGGCCCGTTGGAAATTACACATCTTATTTTATGTTGCTTTTTTATTTTAAATAAGGTCAATAAAATCTTAAAAGGGCCAATGTTCTTAAAAATTTCAAAGTTGCTATTTTTTTTTCTGATTTCTCCAGTTATATAGTGAGCATCGGACCAATCCGGACACCTGCAATTATCTGAAATTGATATAATCTGAAAGCCACTTAATCCAGGCTTAAGTATTCGTGCCAACCTCTCTGCCTGTGCAGAATGCCCGCCTACTCCATAACTAAAAATGACGGCAGTTTTACTACTTAAACACATCGATAAACCCCTTGCATACAACATCTCGAGAATACAATTTCTCTACTAGATGAGAATTCGACCGCGAAATGTTAACATTATCATTTGAAATGATATGCTGCACTCCAAAATTTATAGCCTCAGGAGTAAAATCCTTAATGACTTCAAACTCAAAACCACACTTCAATAATTCATTAAATGCATCTATAGGTGATAATAATACTGATGTTCCACATGCAAGTGCCTCTAAGGGTACGAGTCCTAGACTTTCACTTGATGATGGGTAGACCAGAATAGCTATTTCTTTGTACCATTGAGCTAACTCAATTTGATTCATACTCTCGGAAAAGGTAACTCTATCTCCAAGTCCAAGTTCATTGACTAATATCTTTAGACTATGCTCGCAGCTACCAGAACCGACTATACTTAACTTTAAATCATTTAGCACAAGTGATTTTATTAATAAATCAACATTCTTCGTTTTCTCAAGCCGTCCTGCATAACCTAGCATACCTGTTTTTTTACTGTCTGTGTCTGAATAGTTAAATACTTGGGTATCTACCCCTCCCGATGGGAAAATCACTATCTTATTGGAGTTTAGTGAATAGCTATCTGAAATAAATTTTTTATAACTATTAGAGGGTGCAAAAACAACTGTCGAAATAAAAAGCATCTTTTTTGACAAGAATCTTTTTATTTTAAAGAATATTCCAGACGTACCATTTAATTTTTTTATATCACCGCCATGAGCATGACTGTATATAATTATTTTACGAATTCGATTAAAAACTATAATCGGTAGCGCAACATGAGAGATATAGTGAGCATAGACGATATCATATTTTTTAAACATCAGCCCCCAAAAAACCCTAAAATAGAATAAAAAGTACGATAATATTTTTGATGGTTTACTACTATACTTTCTATCAATTACTATTTTATCGACTTCATGATGATTCAAAAGTAATATGTCTTCTATATTCTTTACAAAAACACCTAAGGAGGGATGGCTATTGCTTGGATACATATTTGATATTAATAATATCTTCATTTATATGCCTTTATTGGCTTTAAACCTTTAATAAATCGTTTTGCCAATTTAAAAAGATTAAAACTTTTTGTGTCAAGGTTTGCGCTGGAAGCTCCTAATTTATTTCTCTCAGATTCCAATGATGAATTACTGCTATTTTCAGCATCCAATTCAATGATTTTTTCTTTTAACCCATATACTCGAATCCGACTATCAGCCCTTCCTCCTGTAACGTAGTCATACGGCCAGATAGGTTCAATATTGTATTTTAATATTTTCTCAGCCCCCTGTCTTGTTATGAGATAAGCATGAGCGCCGTAACCGCAGTCAACAAAGCGAATCAGTTTATTTGAATACCAAATGGATCCCCCCCAAAAGGACCCATAGCCGTTGCGATACCCAAGTAGTAGTACATCAAATAATGGCCAAGACATACTGTGTTTTATAGATTTTATAAAATCAGCTAACTTTGAATCTATTTTTACATCATCTTCTAGTATAATTGCATATTCATCTTGCGTGTTTAAAAATTTCTTAAGACAATTTATATGCGAAAGATAGCATCCAATTTCCCCGGGACTTAATTGCCTGCCAATTTTAATTTTTGACTCTAGTTGGAATTTATTAAGAAAACTGGAATTAATTTCAGAGCCGATCACGGCATTCTCAATATTCAGAACAAGCTCAAGCTTTTTTGCCTCAGATAAAATCCGATTACGCCGATCTTTTTGTGTTATAAGATTAATGACATATATTTTAATCACAATAATTCCTTCAATTTATTTATGTTAACACTCCAGGGAAGAGAATTAGCACTTCGATCAACTGTTTTGGTCATTAGCCATATTGCTTTATAAATTTTTAATTTAATTGATCGAAAAAAACCGACTGAAGTTATTGCAATAAATTGCATATTTTTCTGGTTAGCGATCTCTTCATAAAAATGTCGAAATCTAAAGATATCATGTTCAAGTAATATTAACCTAGTATTTTCTTTGCAAAAAACTATATGCCCCCAGCCAGCACTAAAATCACCAACAATAACGTCTGCATTTTTAAAAATGGAAATCTTTTCTTTAAAATTTAATTGTTCCAGTTTAATAACTTCAAAACCATTTTCAGTTAATATCGCATTTATTTCTTTTCGATTCTTCAATGGCCTTTTACCTTGAGAATCGTCCCTTGTTATGTAGATCTTTTTCGGAGATTGATTATTATCATGAACTAATTTACTGAGCATTTCGTAGTAATTAATTGACAGTGCGTTAACGCTTATTCCAGAACCACTATTGAAATTACATACATACACTTTTTTATATTTTATAATATTCTTATGATATACAAGATCCGCACAATCTATACCTAACAATTTTATTACTTCCATTTTATATGCCAACCTGTCATCGCTAACTAGCAACTTTAACTCAGGTTTTTTTTTCTTTAGCTCACAGTAAATAAAAAGCCTTCCTAGAGAGGAAATTAGCCAATGTTGATAATTATGTCCCCATGAATAATCATAAATAAATAATTCACAATTATTGTTTATGCGTTCATATTTTTTTTCAGGATAAATTATTCCACCATCATGATCAATGCTAACTTCACTATACTTAAATCCTAAATCAGGGTGATTCTTGGCCCTATATTTAATCCACCCATTATTATGGATGTACTCATTTACTGTTGCATCTTCGTAAATTTTCAATTCATCGTTATATGCAAAAAAATCGAGATCGATGATATAATCATTAAGACATTTAACATCTAATGATTTATATTCTGTCAAGACTGGTAATGAGTGCCGAGCTAATTTCATTATTTAAATCCTCTTGTTAAATGCTTAACTTTAACATTTTCAAGATATACAATGAGAGGCCATTTCCAGGCATTATATATGCATTGAACAGCTAACTGTGTGAGAAGTATATTAATCAAAGTAGCATGTCCAAAATAACTAAGAGTGGCGCATATTAGCAAGAACATTACCCCTGTAATAAATTGATATTTCGTGAAGCTAACATTATTACTTGTTGCGATAAAACACATCGATAAACTTTGAATTAGCTCAATTAGAAAAATAAAAAAACATAGGGATAAAACAAAAAAACTTGGAATGATTATTTTTGAATTAGTAAACTTGATTAATTCAGGTAGGGCAGTCACCATTAGTATGTACGAAAAGCTATAAAAGCATATGCTTAAAACAACAACTCGGTAAAATAACGAAAAAAGTTTATTATACTGCCCAAAAGCACGATATTGCACCAAGTTAGGAATCGCATTGTTTATAAGTATAAGCGATACAGATAATATTGTTATACTTAGGTTTATAACAAAAGACACACCTGCAATATTATCCATGGCAACAACTGATGTTAATACTATGATTGTTGTCCTGTTGCAGATAAAATTTCCCAGACCTCCAAATCCAAGCAATAGTGATTTACTTCTGATTATTTTTAAAAGAATTTTAAATTTGCTATTATCGATTCCATCTTTTTGAACGGCATTCTCCGTAACTTGCCTAATAAAATTTAGCTGGGTGGAAGAAGAAGCATTCAGAATTAACATAGCCAATGATGAAATGGCTCTTGCCAAACATAAACCTACTAGAGGGAATTGCAGATCGATAAACAAAAAGGCCAAAACGAAGAATATTACTGTTGAAAAAATAGTATTTCTGTAGATCTTTGATACGTTACCAGAACCATGAAGATATCCATTATACTTTATGCTTATCAACTGAAAAAAAATTGATGAGGAGAATATTAACCAAGCAATTTTATCTTCAGACGACAACTCTAACTTTACTATTATATCATAATACATATATACTAAAGAAAGAACAATAATAGCGAAGAGAGCAAGAATATGGAAAATATAATTATTAATCCTTATTAATGCCTGCAGTGCCTGAAGATCGATACTCTCTTTATTTATCTCTTCAGGATTCTCATTATTATACAACTGCTTTAAGGTTACACCACTGAGAATGAAACTTAGATATCTACTTATCGTTGAACTGAAGCCAAAATCAAATATTATTACAAGGCTATAAAACGATATAAAGAGCATCCATAGAGAGAAATCATTAGCTGTTAGGTGTTTTAATATAAGAGGTATAATTATTATATTTGACAACACAGAGAAGGATCGCGATAAGAAACCAAGACCTGCAGATTTAAACATTTATCTTTCTCCTCATTAACATATAGTTATAGTTAGCAGTCCAATGAGGAAGTGCTATTATTACACCCAAGTACAGAGTAACCATCCCATTAAAAAGTATGTGGCCTGCGATTGAGGACACAAGGAATAGCATGGTGCCAATATAAGTTGAAAGGACTATTATTTTTTTCGGCGAATACAGTTTGATAAATTTATTTTCATAAGATAACAAGCTTAAGAATGTAATTAAATATAAAAGCAGGGTAAATACGCCATATATAATAGCTATGTCGGCTATGTCTATTTCAGTCAATGGCTTATGGAATGAATTTATTCCAGAGAACCCCATTCCTGTCAGAAACAATATTATATTACCATTAAGAAATGAATGCATATTATCAATGAAGAAAATATCTCGACCGGAAAAAATAACCTTAGCCAGTCCCCCGACACCATAAAAATGGCCTATCCTTTCGGCAAGACTTGAATTTAGTATTTCTTCCAAATAAACCATAAAAAAACAGAGAATAGATAATAAGATAACCAATAATGTCCAAAAATTTTTCTTCTTTTTACCAACCAAAATCGGAAGAACGACAATCGATAATGCAACGAATATAATACTTGTCTTCGTTCCAATACCTGCAGCACAAACCAGTAGAAATGCTGATGATAGCCAGTAATATTTCATACCAGCATTAAGAGAAATATAAAGCGTAATGCCAGCGATTATACAGTAAACACCTGAAAGAGCATTTGCAGCATAGAAAAATCCCTTGAATCCAAAGTCAGTATATGATGATTCACCCAAGCCTAAAATACTGAAGGTTAAATTGATTGATATAATTAATAATGAGTAGCTGGATAGTACTTTTATATACCACTGAGGGTTAAAATATGTAAAGTTTGCAACAGATGCAAAAATAACAAAAGTCGTAGCTAGTTTTATATATTCAGATAGATCCATTGCAAGATTTGAAGATGTGCTATATATGGAGTGGATTGAAAGAATAATTAGACCATATAGTATTATCAAAAAATTACAAATAAGACTATTTTTAGAAAAGCAATTATATATAAGACAAATACAAAATATTATTATTTTGTATATAGCCGATACTCCTGCATCGGTATTAAACTTAAAAAGCAAAAAGCCGTTCAATGTATCGATTACTAGTTGATTTAAAATCAAAAACAATAACAAATACTCAAGTGATTTTTTAATTTTACATTTCATATGGCTATTTACTTTCAAAGATATTGTTCACTTTTTTTAGAGCAACATATTCCTCTGGGATGCCAGCAAAAACAACATCAGCTTTATCAATTTTATGATAATGAATTTTTTTATTTTCCCTAATAAGTATATTATATAGCGGAGCAACGTATAATTCCCCCTTTTCCCATTCATCTTCTGGCAATTTAAGATAATTTTCAAATGCAAACAAATAATCCTTTATGTTCGTGAAATAATAAAGCCCTGTACAACATAAGCTCGAAATTGGATCCTTTTCAGTCGTTTTCACAACAAGAGTTGATAATGAATTTTCAGGTTTAACAAATGACCAATTATTGCCCTCACCATCGAAAACTTCTAGATAGCCGTCCTCAATTAAATTTTTGTCCGGATAATAAAAGTTACGTCTTATAGTATCTATATTGAAAATAGTTAGTGATTCGTCCGGATCGAATATAATGGTTTTATTTATTTTCTTGATGCCTTCATAAACAGTCTCTGCTTGTCCACGTGTTTCATGTGAGAGAACACAAACATGATACTGTTTTATACCTAACTTACTAATTTCAGACTTGATAAATTCCACTGAATTTAATGAATCCCTAACAATGAAAACAAAACGCTCAGTTTCAAATAATGTCTCAAAGCTAGACACAGTATAATGAAATAATGTTTTTCCATGTACTTCAAGCATATATTTGGGAGAAGTGTAACCAGCTTTGAAAAAACGTGAACTTAATCCAGCCATAGGAATTACAATCATTTTGCTTTCTCATGAATTAATTTATATAGTCTAAAAGCATTCGCAAATAAGGCATTTTGTCTCTTAGCATCATCTGCATGTAAAGGCAACATCGATAAAAACAAATGAATCTGCATTGCATAAAGATTATTTTCTGAAATTGAGAATTGAGACAATACCATATCAGTGAACATCTTCTGTAACTGTTTTATTTTTTCATTTTCATCGAGAATAAAGTTTATCTTATAGTCAGTAAGGTCGATATCGTAATATCCGGCAATAATCCAGTCATACATTCCTAGTATTGAGTGGCTTATTTTTGCTAAGTCATAATACATTGACCCATAGATAGTGAGCTCTTTATTTGTTGTTAAGCCTCTAGGGTCGATGACTTTAATCCTATTCGCTCGAAAATCAAAAAGGATATTGCTAAAACAAAAATCTCCATGCATGAGACTTACTTTGATATCCTGTGGTATATTTTTATTTGCAACGTTCAGAACATCTGAAACACTTATATATTCACCATTGAACTCCCATGCATCGTCTAAATTAAACTCCCTTTCCTTACAGAACACTTTCAGTCTCTCATTTGTTTTTTCTACTAATAATTCGCTTAGCCTAGAATAAGATTCCTTCTGTTGAGGTTCATAAAGCGAGCAATTTTTAATGAATTCTAAACATCTATCTAAAATACATTTCCATACTATGATGGGTAAATCTGCAAATACATAAAGTTCATTTAATGCTGTAAAATATAGATACTCTAGTTTATAGCTTAAATTATTATTTCTTACTGCCTTTCCAAAGTATTGTGGTGTATATCTTTTAATCTCTTGTGGTACACTCTCAAACCAATTGGCTTCGGCAGATATTTTAACAGCATCATGACTCGATTTTTCAACCCAATCGGATGTTATTTCTAACTCATTGAAAGCCCTCTGAGTTGTAAACTTGGCTTTAGATTTATAATACGTATTTATATGCCCAAAATCTAACCATTGTTCAACTTCAACAACCAATAAATTATCATTGCTGTGGTATTTATTTAATGCTTCAATGAACCCATAGTTACTTTCAATTAAGCACTCTTGAAGCAACAGTATATTATCAAAGCCAAAATGACCACATACTACATTATTATCTAAAAACTTAATTTCTTCTTCTGAAAATTCAAGATTATCGTCTTTTTTATTTATAATAGCCCAATTGTAACTATCATCTGCCTTTGAAATTGCTATAAAATTCGAACTATCTAACACTTGTTTGATAGATACTATTGTATCTCCAAACAATACTTGGAGTTTTTCATCTTTCGATTTTCGCTTGATATAATCAATAGCAAATGACAACGATTTACCAAGTGAAAAATCATCATCTACAGCAATTATATCCACATCATGATTTTCCAACCACTTTTTATCTAATTCTGAAATGCCATAGGATTTAGGAAATGTAATATATTTCTCTTCTGAATCACTAAATAATCGTATTTGATGTTGAAACAATCGCTTATTACCTAAGGGCAACATACTCGGTGGTAGTTTACCAAATTCGGATTGTAGTTCGAGATCAATATATGCTGCTGAAAGTATTAAAACCATCATTTATCCTTAATGAATAGAGTATTTAATTCATCCATACTCATTCTTGAAAACTCATCAGGCCTTACAGCTCGATCATCTACATAAAAACCCTCATTGCCACACCAAGGTTTTCCAACGATTATCTCATCGAATGGAACATTATGCTTATTTAGCCAATCAATTATGATTGGCAATGTGTGTATATTTATTTTCCCTACATTCCCTTCATACGTTCGCATATTACGAGCAGTCATGATAACAATAGAAAAACCTAATTCTTTGTACTCCTGAAGTTTCTTAATGACTTTCAGTTTAGGCTTAACATTTTTATAATCATTCGTATCAGCCTCAGTAAGTGTTCCATCAAGATCTATAATTATCTTGTTCACAATAACCTTCATTTTTAATATTTAAAGCTCTGTTTACACGCTACCGCCCCTGGCTTTACAGCTACCAGTGCACTGCGTACTCTCACAGACGTGTTGAGCTCTGCTTTCTCTCGCGCAAAGCTGCTAAACTCAAACCCTAATTGTCTTACCAATTGATGTCAGAAACAAGAAGAAATCTTATAAAAAGCGGTGCTAAATTTTGTAGTTAACCCAATGAAATCATAAATATTTTTCGAAGATGAAAAAACGGTAGCAACATTCCGGGCATATCTGCATCACCGCGTCGAATGTTAACTACCGTTATGTGTTTTTACGATCTGACGGACCGTCGATTCTTTAAACTTACTCGCTAAACAACTTCTCAATGCCTTTACGGAACTTCGCCCCTTCTTTCAGATTGCGCAGTCCGTACTTCACAAACGCCTGCATGTAGCCCAATTTTTTACCGCAGTCGTAGCTGTCGCCGGTCATTAGCATGGCGTCAACGGATTGTTTTTTCGCCAGTGCTGCAATTGCATCGGTCAACTGGATACGGCCCCAGGCGCCCGGTTCGGTTCTTTCGAGTTCGGCCCAGATATCCGCTGAGAGGACATAACGCCCTACCGCCATCAGATCGGAATCCAGCGTTTGCGGCTGATCCGGTTTCTCAATAAACTCAACAATGCGACTCACCTTGCCTTCATTATCCAGCGGATCTTTCGTCTGGATGACGGAGTACTCGGAAAGGTCACCCGGCATACGTTTCGCCAGAACCTGACTACGGCCAGTTTCTTCAAAACGCGCAACCATTGCCGCAAGGTTATAGCGCAGCGGATCGGCACTGGCGGTATCAATAACGATATCAGGCAATACCACCACAAAAGGATTATCGCCAATCGCCGGACGCGCGCAAAGAATGGAGTGACCCAGCCCCAGCGGCTGCGCCTGGCGCACGTTCATAATGGTCACGCCCGGAGGACAAATGGACTGCACTTCCGCCAGCAACTGACGCTTCACGCGTTGCTCAAGGAGTGACTCAAGTTCATAAGAGGTGTCGAAATGGTTCTCAACGGCGTTTTTAGACGCGTGTGTGACCAGGAGGATTTCTTTGATCCCTGCAGCTACGATTTCGTCAACGATATACTGAATCATGGGTTTGTCGACGATCGGCAGCATCTCTTTGGGAATTGCCTTGGTGGCAGGCAACATGTGCATACCCAGACCCGCTACCGGTATAACTGCTTTCAAATTACTCATTATTTCATCCACCTGTAAAATGGTTGCTGAATTATAGCCTTTTGACTCGTTTTAGCCAGCATGAATTAGTTAGAGGAAATCATCGCTGCTTTGTCACTGATGCTACGCCGGTCACTGATAAATTGCAGTAGCCATAATCTTAAGTATGGACCGATTTCGCCAGGAATGGTCGCAAATTCACCCCCTCCCCTCCGGTAAGCGGAAGTTGATCGCATCAACGTTCACCACATGATGGTTTATGCGGTCTATATCCACTGAGCTTTGCCCCTTCTCATTCACCGCATGTACGTTTGCCAACGACAGCAGCGTGTCGTCTTTCGCCATAAACTTACCGCGCACGTCTTTGCGCAGATCAAAGTGCATCTTCAGCGCCGGTCCCGTTGCTGACTCTTGCATCACCTTGATATTGCGCAGAAAAAGATGCTGCGGCTGATTATGCAACTCCAGCGTCGCGCGTTTCATCTCGATATTAGTCAGTGCAACGAAGGAGGTGGCATTACCCGACGATATTTGAATGCCGCGCAATTTATATTCAAGCTGCGTGTTATCAAGGGAGATATGGTTGAGTTTGAAATTTTGCGGGATGGAGAGATATTTCCCTTTGACCACGCCATAGCCAATGAGCATCCCGGCACTGTTAACCATATCGACATTATCAATCACAAAATTATCGCAACCGTAAATGGCAACCGTCGCATTGTCGATGCCGGCCTTCTTGCTGAAATCCGGGGTGATGTTCTTCGCCTTCACATTGCGAATCACAAAATGTTTGCCGTTCTCGACATGCACCAGTTGCCGACAATCTGATCCGGTAATGTTGGCGACCACAAAATTTTTAACCGTCTGCTGCTCCGGATAGGTGTTGTCGTAGGTGCTCCCCGCAAGCCCAATGCCAATCCCCCAGTTAATCTTGCCGTTGGTACAGTTGATCCGTTCAATGACGTGGTCAGAAATCAGGATATTGCGATCGTTAATAGCGACATTCCATTCGATGGCGTCACCCTGCAAATCGCTGAAACGACAGTGGGTAATACGCGCGCCATCAACCTGATTGTGGAATCCCTGACGCAGAATCGCATAGTTGGCCTGGGTCACGGTGAGATTATCGATGACCAGATTGCGCATCACGCGCGGCTTTTTCCCGCCGATATAAATTTGCGTCACCGGCCCGAAACCACTCATCGTAAGATCGGTAATCGCGCAGTCGGAACCGCGAACATCCAGCGTAATATTGTGCAGGCTCCCCCCCTTCTCGCCAGTGACCTGACATCCCTCCTGCAACACAAAGCGACCACGCCCATTACCGCTCAGGCGGCCCAGCACATGCAGCGTTTTTCCCGGTGGGATAAAAATGCCGGTATTGATGTTCTCGCACACCAGTCCCGCTGGCACCACCACGGTCTCTGCGTCGCTGAAGGCCTGTCGAAAGGAGGCAATCCAGTCTTTCGCATTGTAATCCTGAATATTGACGGTTTTGCGGGACGCAACGGCGCGGGCAAAAGGTGAATGGAGGACAGGAAGTACGGCAAGCGCGGAGCTTGCCGTCAGGAAGGTACGTCGGGAGAGTGTTTTCTCTGGCATACAACCTCGGTTTACATCGTTTGCAGCAGGCTGGCCAACTGACGATTGATCACCTGCTGATTAAAATCATGTTCAACTTTTTCACGCGCGCGCTGGATGATGGGTTCCAGCGTCTGGTGATCAAGTTGGCTGAACAACGCGAGCTGTTGCGCCAGCGCATGGGCGTCGTTTTCCGGTACCAGCCAGCCGGATTCCCCGGCATCCACCAGCTCCGGGATCCCACTGTGAACGGTAGAGACCACCGGGATCCCCACCGCCATCGCTTCCATCAACGCAACGGGAATGCCTTCCATGTCGCCATCCGTGCCGGTAATTGACGGCAACAGAAAGACATCCGCGTTATCCAGCATCGTTTTCACTTCATGGCTGGGCTTAAATCCCGGCATCTCAATCACATCATCGAGCTGATACTGCTCAATCAACGTGCGCAATCGCCGCTCCCAGGGACCCATACCCAGAATGCGATAACGAAACGCCACACCCTGCTCTTTCAACTGGCGGCAGGCCTCTATCGCCACATGCAGTCCTTTTTTCTCAGTCAGTCGCGCAACAGAGATAATCTCCAGCGGCGTACCGGGTGCTTTCACTGGCCGGTGCGTAAAGCGCGTCATATCCACGCCCATCCGCGAAACGGCAATCTTCTCCGGTGGACAGCCCATACTTTTCAGCCTTCCAGCCCAGAGATCGCTAATCGGCAACATCAGATCGCCACGACGGAACAATTGCTGGTACTCCGGCGTGTAATGGTTAAGAACTTCCCGACTGGAAATATCAATACCGTGAAAAATCGTCGCAATCTTGCCCTGAATAACGCCCAGCTCACGCAGCTTCGCCGCCGTTACGCCCGCCGGACCAAAGTGGGCGATAAAGACATCCGCACGCAGGGGTTGACTTATCTGCGCACAGATTGATGAGAGGATCAGGTTACGTGATTCATCGCCGTAGCGAGAGAAGTTGAGCGATTTCCACGTCGTCGCCCGGTGCAGTCCTGACAGCGTTTTCACTGCCCGAGTGCGCAGCTTTGCCAGACGTCCCGGCGGCTCGTCCTGTAGCCAGCGCGTTCTGGCCGCCAGGCCATATTTTTCCCAGGCGGCATGCGTATTTTGCGTGTCACCTTTTTGCAGGGCGACAATCTCAACGTCAAAACCCATGTCGATAAACGCGGTAATCTGGTTGAGGACGAAGGTTTCCGACGACAGCGGAAATTTCAGTAAAAAAAAGCTGACCTTCATTTCCCCTCCCCGATGCGCGTTAACACCGACTCCACCATACGGTATCCCTGTTCACGCTCGCGACGCACCGCCTGCGCAAGACGCTCATTGATCTGCGGCAACTGTCCGAGCGTATCCGCCACCATCGCTTGCAGACTGCCATCCAGCAGATGACGGATATCTATCGCCATCTCCGGCATCCCCAGTTGCTGCATGATGCCCGCCGATTTGTGCTCGTAATTAATCGCAATAGCAGGCGTCGCGAAGTTCATCGAGATAATGGCGGAATGCAGGCGTGTGCCAACCGTCAGGTCGCATGCGCCGAGGATCTTGCCCATTTCCAGATCATTGAGTTCATCCATCACCACGTGGTAACGCGCCGGGTCGCTGACGTACTGGCGCAGATTCAGCGCCACCATGCGGTCATCTTTGTTATAGCTGTCAATGCCGGTACAGGTAGACAGTGCGATAACCTGATAGCCCTCATCCAGAATGCGGTTGACCACACCGGCGAAGGCCTTCTCATAAGCCTCCTGCGTGGTGCCCAGGCGTTTATCAAACGGCGCCAGTTCTCGCAGAGTAATTGCCACCGTTTTCTGCTGCGCCGCTACGCTCAGCCAGTGTTGAACGGCATAGCCCGGCGTAAAATCTTCATCATGATGATCCACCAGCCAGGCGGTATCCACGCCGTGCTCCACTTTTTCGGTGGTGATTTCACTGCGTTTCATCAGTTCCAGGCTGACCGACTCCCGCAGGATCAGTGCATCACAGTGGCCGAAAACATAGTTGGCCAGTTGATTAAATTGCGGATCCTGGAACGGACCGACGCTGTGACCAACCATGTACAGTGGTTTTTTCGCCATAAAGGTACACAGCGCGTGTTCAAACTGCGGAACACCGTACAAGTCGACGAAGAATGAACCGCCCACCTGAACGATAGCGTCATAACCCGAAAGCAAACGCACGAAATCGGTAAAACCCTGAGCAATCGCGATATTGCGCAGCTTGCCGGTATCGGTAACGCGGGAAAGCAGCACCTGATGCTGATAGCGACGACGGAGGATTTTTTTCACCCGCCCCACTACGCCAGCCGCGCTGTTGTGCTGTTTCATCTGTAAAAAGAGCGGATCGCCCATCACCGGACGGTTCAAAAGCCAGGACGAACTCACCGGGTAGCGGCTCATCACATCCACTTCCGCGTCAGGCTCGAGGCGGTGAATGGCGTCCAGCAGACCACGTAAAATCGCACTGTCGCCACGGTTGCCGCAGGTATGGTTGCCCAGAATCAATAATTTCATTTCACCCTCTTAAAATCGTTGCCATCCGGCAAAACTTATCCTGCACGAAGCAAGGTTTTCATTTTTTCGCTGCGACAAAACTGGCGCTTCATCTCCACCACCAGCGGATGGCGTGAGAGCACGATCATCACCGCGAACGCCAGCGCACCGGCGGCAATCTGCGTCGCCAGCAGCACACCGAGCGACAGATGTCCCTGTAACGCGATACCCAGACCGTAGCTCACCGCCAGCGTCGGCAATGAGAGATAGAACGGCAGCCACAGGCTCAGAATGTACTGGCGGTAGCTGGAACCCAGCACCGGTTTGATCATCACGAAATAGCTCAGAATGGTGTTGATAATTTGCACCAGCAGGAAGCCCAGCGTCACGCCAATTGCGCCCGCCATCTGCCCGCCGACAATAATCGCCGGAATAAAGAGAAACGTTTTGAAGACGTTAAATTTAAAACTGATGTCTACCCGCGCTTTCGCCATGAGCAGCGAACCAATCGGATTACCAACCGAGCGCAGCAACCCCACCACGCACAGCAGTTGCAGCACAGGAATGATGCTGTTCCACTTCTCGCCAAAGACCCACGGCACAAAATTATTAGCAACCACCATCAGGCCCAGCAATGCCGGGAAGTTGATAATGCCCACCACGGAAAGCAGTTTGTAGAAGTTCACGCGCAGCTTCTGGGTGTCGTCCTGAATTTTGGCAAATGCCGGAAACAGCACGCGGGTGATGATGGGGTTGAGCTTCATCGGCGGCACCACTGCCACGTTATACGCCAGGTTATAGCCCCCTGCGACGCCGGCACCGAGAATACGCGCCAGCACCAGCGTGGAAAGGTTGGTGTTGACGTAGTTGATGATGCTGTCCGCCGTCAGCCACGCACCAAAGCGCAAATTCGACGAAACGGACGCCAGCGAAAAGTGCAGACCCGGACGGTAGATCTTGCGGCCAAAATAGCCAAACAACAGCGTGCGCACCGCGCTATTTACCAGGTAACCGAGTATGGCCGTCATCGCCAGCGGCCAGAAATGCGCGCTGACAACGGTAAACGTAAAGCCTGCCAGTACAGCGCTGGTTTCAATCATCCCAATCTTGTTGAACTCCAGCTCTTTCTGCATCAGCGCGCGGAACTGCTGCCCGTGCGGGATCACCACAAACGCCAGCGACAGCGTTTTAATCAGCGGCGCCAGATCCGGGTTATGCAGCACATTGCTAATCACATCGCTAAGCAGGAAGACCGCCACACAGACGATGATTCCCAACCCGACATTCAGCCAGTACAGCGTGGTCAGCTCAAGATGGTTTATCTCCTTGCGTTGAATAATGGAGTTGGCAATACCGAAGTCAGACAGCGTATCGGCCAGCGCAATGATCACCAGCGACACGGTCAGCAGGCCGAACTGGTGGTTATCGACGATCCGCGCCAGTACCGTCATCTGGATAAGGCCAAGGCTGATAATGATCACCGTGGCAATCGCCGACCACTTCGCGCCGCTGATGGTTTTTTCACGTAAGCTCATGACCGTTCCTCAGTACGCCGCTTTGTTAACAAAGCCCTTAAACACCGTCAGAAAAACGATCTTGATGTCGAACCACACGCTCCACTCGCGGATGTACTCCAGATCGTACTCCACGCGTTTTTCCATTTTCTCCAGCGTGTCAGTTTCACCGCGCCAGCCGTTGATTTGCGCCCAACCGGTGATCCCCGGCTTCACCTTGTGGCGCAGCATGTAGCCTTCAATCAGTTGACGATACTGTTCGTTATGCGCCACCGCATGCGGACGCGGCCCGACGATAGACATGCCACCGGTCAGCACATTAATAAACTGCGGTAGTTCATCCAGCGAGGTACGACGCAGGAAATTCCCCACTCGGGTGACGCGCGGATCGTTCTGCGTCGCCTGTGTGACGACCTTGTCGTTTTCCATCACCTTCATTGAGCGGAATTTCCACACGTTGATCGGTTTACCGTCCATGCCATAACGGGTCTGACGGAAGATGATCGGCCCCGGCGAACTCAGCTTCACCGCCAGCGCAATGCAGCACAACACCGGGGAGATCAGCAGCAGGATCAGCGACGCCAGCACAATATCTTCCGCACGCTTAAGCAGACGGTTGATACCCGACAGCGGCGTGTCATACAGCGGCACCACCGGCACGCCACTCACTTCTTCGATGCGGGAATGCAGAATGTTAAAGGTAAACACGTCCGGAATGAGGATCACCGAACAGGTAGTATCCGCCAGTTCGCGCACCAGTTTTTTCACCCGCGCGCCGTCGCACATCGCCATCGCAATGTAGACGTTATGGATGCGTGACGCTTTCGCGTCTTCAACCAGTTGTTCGAGGTTACCTGCCCAGTCAGAGGTAACGCCGCCCGGTTTCGGATCGTGA
Source organism: Citrobacter amalonaticus (assembly GCF_018323885.1). Taxonomy (NCBI): domain Bacteria; kingdom Pseudomonadati; phylum Pseudomonadota; class Gammaproteobacteria; order Enterobacterales; family Enterobacteriaceae; genus Citrobacter; species Citrobacter amalonaticus. The sequence continues at coordinate 2,953,410 of NZ_AP024585.1, forward strand.
TAAACGCCAACTACCTCAAAACCTAACCACGGTTCGTTGCGGAAGCTATCGAGCAGCGCCCGTCCGGCAGGCAGATCGCCTGCGACGGCCACCCGGCGCGTGTTGTAGCCACGGTTGCGCAGCCATCCTGCACCGATGCGAATAAACGATCGGCAGAAGACCAGTCCGACGCTGGTCAGCAGATACCACGCCAGCCAGACCGCGAGGCGGTTATCGAAATCCTGATTGAATGCCACCAGACCGGCGCTAAAGACGAGGCTCAGCGTCCAGTTTTGCAGCAGGAGAGTCAGTTCAGTGGAAATTTTGACGCCGCGCCATGAGCGATAGAAATCGGTTATGCCACCCAGCATCTGGAAAACAACCAACGTGATCAGCGCCACCAACAGGTGCATATACAGGAAAGGCAGTCCACTGACTTCGCAGACAACCCACAGCCCGCCAAACATGATGGTGATATCTGAAAAGCGTTGCACCATAGAGATTAACGATGCATTGGTTTTGGCCCGTTCGCGCTTTTTTAGATTTGTCATCGTTGTTCCTGTTATTAGCCCCTTACCCGCCAGCGGGTAAGGGAAGATCTGACCTTACTGATTCAGTAACGCCAGCAGAGTGCGCGTTCGCGCTTCCATCAGCGGAATATCGCCGCGTGACTCCACGTTCAGGCGTACCACCGGTTCGGTGTTGGAGGAGCGCAGGTTGAAACGCCAGTCGACGAACGACATGCTGATCCCGTCGGTTCTGTCCACCGCCAGCGCCTCGCTGGCAAAGTGTTGTTCCACCCGAGAAATCGCTGCCGCCGGTTCCTCCAGCTTGCTGTTGATTTCGCCGCTCGCCGGGAATGCCGCCATCCGGTCTCGTACCAGTTCACCCAGTGACTGTCCCTTCAGACACACCAGTTCCGCCACCAGCAACCACGGGATCATTCCGCTGTCGCAGTAAGCAAAATCACGGAAATAGTGGTGGGCGCTCATCTCGCCGCCGTAGATGGCGTCTTCGTGGCGCATCCGCTCTTTAATGAAAGCGTGACCGGTTTTCGACATCACCGGCGTGCCGCCCGCCGCTTTCACCACATCCACCGTGTTCCAGGACAGACGCGGGTCGTGAATGATTTTGGCGCCCGGCTGTTTTTCGAGGAACGCTTCCGCCAGCAGGCCGACAATGTAGTAACCCTCGATGAACTGGCCTTTCTCGTCGAACAGGAAGCAGCGGTCGAAATCACCGTCAAAGGCAATCCCCATATCCGCGCCATGTTCAATCACCGCATTGCGGGTATCGGCGCGACACTCCGGCAACAGCGGATTAGGAATGCCGTTCGGGAAGTTGCCGTCCGGGGTGTTATGCACTTTGATCAATTCTACCGGCACGCCCAGCGCCTGAAAGCGCGCGTCGATGGCGTCCACCACCGGGCCTGCCGCGCCGTTACCGGAGTTGATCACCAGCTTCAGCGGGGTGAGGTTTTTAACATTGATGTAGCCGAACAGATGGTCGATATAGGCATCACGCAGGGAGATTTGCTTATAGCTTCCGCGCTGCGCGGGGTTCACCGGCGGAAAGTCATTGGCCTCGGCCAGACGCTGCACGTCACGCAGACCGGTATCGCCACTGATGGGACGCGCGCCTTCGCGCACCAGCTTCATGCCGTTGTAGTCCATCGGGTTGTGGCTGGCGGTGACTTCAATCCCGCCGTCCACGCCAAGGTGGAAAGTCGCGAAGTAGATCTCTTCGGTGCCCGACAGGCCGATATCCAGCACGTCAACGCCGGCATCCTGCAACCCTTTTGCCAGCGCCAGCTTCAGCGCCTCACTGGTCAGACGCACGTCGCCGCCCAGCACAATGGTTTTCGGCTTCAGAAATTCGCCGTAAGCGCGACCAATCCGCCACGCAATCTCTTCATTCAGCTCTTCGCCCAGCCTGCCGCGAATATCGTAGGCTTTGAAACAGGTTAATTTTGTCATGTTTTTACCCTTATTCAGGCAACAGTTGTCCCTCTCCGGACTGGAGATATTTTTTGTAAAGTACATAACCATTAGATTTCGCGTTGCAGGAAGGCGGCGACTGCGCGTATCCCCGGGAGCTTAGTCAACGAAGTGACCGGGGTGCGTAAAGGAAGCCAACGCATCTGCGGCGCGAAAGATGATGGTTAGGGCGTCACACCCGGCCGTAGCGATCCTCAAACCGCACCACATCATCCTCTTCGAGGTAAGAACCCGAGCGCACTTCAATCAGATCGAGTGGAATTTTCCCTGGGTTTTCCAGACAGTGGGTGGCTCCCAGCGGAATGTAGACAGACTCGTTTTCACCGAGCAGTTTGATCTCACCGTCAATGGTTACTTTAGCGGTACCCGCCACCACCACCCAGTGTTCGGCGCGGTGGTGGTGCATCTGTACCGACAGCCCTTCCCCTGGTTTCACGGTGATGCGTTTGACCTGATAGCGGTCACCGGCGTCGATGGAATCATATTTCCCCCACGGACGGTACACTTCGCGGTGAATATGGTGCTCGTGGCGGCCATCGGCTTTGATTTGTTCAACCACTTTTTTGACGTCCTGCACCGCGTTACGGTCGGCAATCAGCACCGCGTCTTTGGTCTGCACCACCACCAGGTCTTTCACGCCGACGGTGGTCACCAGTCCCGATTCGGCATAGACGTAGCTGTTTTCCGTTTTATGGCTGATGACGTCGCCGTGATGGACGTTTCCCTCGGCGGTATGGGCGCTGATTTCCCACAGCGAGGACCAGGAGCCGACATCGCTCCAGCCCGCATCCATCGGCATCACCACCGCATCCGCCGTGCGTTCCATTACTGCGTAATCGACAGATTCTTCCGGACACGCCAGGAACGATGCTTCATCCACGCGAATGAAATCGAGATCCGGATCGACCACGCTCATCGCGTTTTCGCAGGCTTCCAGGATATCGGGACGGTATTTTTTCAGCTCTTCCAGATAGCGTCCGGCGCGGAACAGAAACATCCCGCTGTTCCAGTAATAATCACCGCTGGCGACATAGGCCTGCGCTGTTTCCAGACTCGGTTTTTCCACAAACTGCGCAACGTCAAACGCCACGGCATCGTTAACGCCGGGGGTGACATCGCCACGACGGATATAGCCGTAGCCCGTTTCCGGCAGATCCGGAACGATACCAAACGTGACCAGCTTTCCGGCTTCGGCGTACGGCATTGCGTTGCGCACCGCGTCGCGAAAGGCCTCTTCGTTGGCAATCACGTGATCTGCCGCCAACACCAGCATCAGCGGGTCGCAGTCCGGACTGTGACGTTTTGCCGCCAGCGCCGCTAATGCAATGGCCGGCGCGGTATTACGTCCCGCCGGTTCAAGAATAATGTTCTCCGTCAGTTTATTAAGCTGACGCAATTGCTCCGCGACGATAAAACGGTGCTGCTCATTGCAGATCACCACCGGACTTTCGCACTCCACGCCGTTAAGACGACAAATGGTCGTTTGCAGCATGGTGAGATCGCCTTTCAGGCACAGGAACTGCTTAGGATAAAGTACACGGGAAAGCGGCCATAAGCGGCTACCGGAGCCACCGGCCATCACAACCGGATAGAGTGTTGTCTGACTCATAATTTAATCCCGAATATCATTCATAAATTGACGTAGCACATTCTCTTTATCGAGCGTGCGTTCGGCATATTCACGTGCCACCGTGTTGTTTTTTGGCATGGTGAGCGCCATCGTTATCCCTGCCACCAGCGCATCGACCGATTCCGGCTCAACGCACACCGCAATGCCTGCATAGCGGTCGCAAAGCTGGCCGAGTTCCGTCTCAGGTTCTGCGGTAATCACCGCATTGCCGCCCACCGCCAGAATATTGGTCAGCTTGGAGGGCAGAACGGCATCCGCCGCCCCACGTTTTTGCACCACCAGGTGGCAATCGCCCATCTTCAATAGCGCAGGTAGCGCCTCGTAAGGCTGCAACGGGAAAAACAGAACGTTGCGCAGACCGCGCTCGCGGGCCATTTTCTCCAGACGCGCTTTGCCGCCGCCCTGCCCGACGATAGCGAAAACCAGCGGCTGCTCACGCAGTTGTTCCGCCGCCGCAATCACGTTTTCCAGCCCTTGCTTCTCGCCGATATTGCCGGAGTAAAGAATGATTTTTTTGTCATCCGGCAAACCAAGCTGTTGGCGGAGGCTGATAACCTCGTCATCGTTAACATTCTGAAAACGGGCGACTTCTGACCAGTTAGGGAAGAAGATCACTTTCTCTGCCGCCACCCCTTTCGCCTGGGCTTTATTCATCATTGAGCGGGAGATGGTGGAGACATTGTCGACGTTATGCAGACCGCTACGCTCGAAAGCGGTCGCCAGCTGTGCCACTTTGCCGGTTTTACCGTTGCCTGCCAGACCGAGCCCCAGCATCGCATCGACTTCATAATCCTGAATGTGCAGCAGCGTGCGGGCGCCTGAGAGTTTCGCCAGCAGCCGCATTCCCGGCGTACAAAACAGCGTGGGCACCACGCCAATAATGCGATCCGGCTTCCAGCGACGCTGCGCCATCAGCGGGAAAAAGCTGCTGAGGGCGAAGCTGCCCAGATGCAGTAATCGTTTCAGTGTTGACGGCTGCTTTGGCACATACAGTGGGCAGCGCCAGACAGTGGCATCCCCCTCTTCCCGGCGATAGCGCCAGGCTGAATAGCGCTCGCCCACTTTCCACTGCGGGTAATACGGCGGCGCGGTGATAACCCGCACGTCATGGCCTTCGCGCGCCATCCACTCCACCATTTCACCGGTGTATTTACCGATGCCGGTTAACTCCGGTGAGTAGTTGATGCCATACACAAGGATCCTCATAATCCCAGCGCCTTAGCCTGACATTCCGGCAAAAAATACGCCCGACTGTTGTCATGGACGTTGTCGCTAGTCAGCAACGCCGCGGGCGTCAGCCAGCAGTAAGCGCCGTGCTGCGCGTCAGGCAGAGGCAAATCATGCGCCTGCACCCGCAGACGGAAACCGAGCACGATGTAATGCGTTGAGAAGTCTTCACCGGAAAAGTTGTCGTCATAGAAATGCTGCCAGACGCCATAAAACTCCCCGGCAGACAGCGGCAAACGTAGCCCCAGTTCGGCTTCGGTCAGGCGTTCGAAGGCCGCACTCAGCGGCTCATCTTTTTGCACCCGGCCACCGGGCACGAACCAGAAGCCCTGCGCCGGTCGGTTCAGTCGTTTACCCAGCAGAAATTCCCCCTGCGCGTTTTCCACGATCAAATCGAGGGAGACAAGCGGCGTGGAACGCACGACGGTAGCAAAATCTTCCTGACGTAAAAACATGTTTACCCCCGGAACCGATGCTGATTCTCAAGGAACCACTGATATGTGCTGGCAAGGCCCGCTTCCAGTGAGATCTCGTGATACCAGCCCAGCTGATGCAAACGGGTCACATCCAGCAGTTTTCGCGGCGTACCGTCCGGCTTCGTCGCGTCAAATACCACGCGGCCCTTGTAGCCCACAACCTGAGCGATGGTCTGCGCCAGTTCGCGAATGGTGCAATCCACGCCCGTACCGACGTTAATGTGCGACAGCATCGGCTGGGTGTTCTCCTGCCAGACTTCGCTGTCCAGTTCCATCACATGGATGCTGGCGGCGGCCATATCATCGACGTGCAGAAACTCACGCATCGGCGTCCCGCTGCCCCACACCACCACGTCCGCCGCATTCTGCATGGTCGCTTCGTGGAAACGACGCAGCAACGCCGGGATCACGTGCGAATTGCTCGGATGGAAGTTGTCATGTGGACCATACAGATTGGTCGGCATCACGGAACGATAGTCGCGCCCGTACTGGCGGTTGTATGACTCGCACAGTTTGATACCGGCAATCTTGGCAATGGCATACGGCTCGTTGGTTGGTTCCAGCGTGCCCTGCAACAGTTCACTCTCCGCCATCGGCTGTTTTGCCAGTTTGGGATAGATACAGGACGAACCGAGGAACAGCAGCTTATTCACGTTATGCAGATGCGCGGCGTGAATGATGTTGCTTTCCATCATCATATTTTCAAAGATGAAATCGGCCGGATACGTGTTATTGGCAACAATACCGCCCACCTTCGCCGCCGCCAGATAAACCTGATCGATACGCTCAGTGGCAAAGAAATCCAGCACTGCCTTGCTGTCCAGCAGGTTCAGCTCATCGCGGGTGCGCAGCACCAGCTCCACATCACCACGCTGCGCAAGCTGGCGGGCAATCGCGGAACCCACCATTCCGCGATGACCAGCGATAAAAATACGTTGTTTGCTCATTCTCAGGACTCCAGCGCGATGGCAACCTCGTAGCCATGAGATTTCAGCAGGGAGTGTTTCTTCGCCGCTTCCAGATCTTTAGCGACCATCTCGGAGACCATTTCCTGCAACGTAATTTCCGGTTTCCAGCCCAGCTTCTCATGCGCTTTGCTCGGGTCACCCAGCAGGGTTTCCACTTCTGCCGGACGGAAGTAGCGCGGATCAACGGCCACAATCACATCACCCGGTTTCACGCCTGGCGCGTCATGACCGGTGACAGAAACCACAATCCCTTTCTCTTCCACGCCTTCGCCTTCAAAGCGCAGTTTGATCCCCAGCTGGGCCGCCGCCATTTCGACGAACTGACGCACGGAGTACTGCACGCCGGTCGCGATCACGAAGTCTTCCGGCTGTTCCTGTTGCAGCATCATCCACTGCATTTTGACGTAGTCTTTCGCATGGCCCCAGTCACGCAGGGAATCCATGTTGCCGAGATACAGGCAGGACTCCAGCCCCTGAGCGATGTTAGCAATCGCGCGGGTGATTTTACGGGTGACGAAGGTTTCGCCACGACGCGGCGATTCATGGTTAAACAGGATGCCGTTACAGGCGTAGATACCATAGGATTCACGGTAGTTGACGGTGATCCAGTAGGCGTAAAGTTTGGCGACCGCATACGGCGAGCGCGGGTAGAATGGCGTGGTCTCTTTTTGCGGGATTTCCTGCACCAGACCGTACAGCTCAGAGGTCGATGCCTGATAGAAACGGGTTTTCTTTTCCAGACCGAGGAAGCGGATGGCTTCCAGCAGACGCAGCGTTCCCATCGCATCCACATCGGCGGTGTATTCCGGCGATTCGAAGGAAACCGCAACGTGGCTCATCGCACCCAGGTTGTAGACTTCATCCGGCTGCACTTCCTGCAGAATACGCGTCAGGTTGGAGGAGTCCGTCAGATCACCGTAGTGCAGATGGAATTTCGGGTTGCTCGCATGGGGATCCTGATAGATGTGATCCACGCGCTCGGTGTTAAATGAAGACGCACGACGCTTAATACCGTGAACCTCATAACCTTTTTCCAGCAGAAGTTCTGCCAGGTAAGAACCATCCTGCCCGGTAACGCCGGTAATGAGAGCGACTTTAGACATTTTATTACCTCTTAATTATTCCCTAAATCGTTCGGGTTATAGCAAGGCGGTGACGCCGCTTATCCAGGAGCTTACAGAAGTAAGTGACCGGATAATCAAGGAAAGCCAACACTGCTACAACCCGAAACATGACGGGGAAACTGATTACTTTTCAACGCGTTCGCGTATCACAACTGCGGGATTGCCACGGCAAATCATATTTGCCGGTAGCGATTTAAAAACACTGCTGCGCGCACCAACGACAGTGCCATCGCCTATCGTGACGCCTGGCGCCACAAACACATCCGTTGCCAGCCAGCATTTATCGCCAATCACAATCGGGGTGGCGTTAATATCAAAATGCGCGCTGGTATGATCGTGACTGCCGGTACACAAATAGCTTTTCTGCGAAACCACCGCATGGGCACCAATCGTAATATCGCCGAGCGTATATAAATTGACGTCATCCCCTACCCAGGCATAATCACCAATGGTTAATTTCCACGGATAGGTAATTTTCACCGACGGTCGAATGACTACGTTTTTTCCTATTTTCGCGCCAAACAGACGGAGCAAAAAAGCGCGCCAGCGATATAACACCTGCGGTGACCAGGAAAATAATGTTGCCTGTACGGCCCACCACAATTGCACTTTAATTACATTTCCGCCACGAAATCCTTTCGGTACGGAGAAACCACGTAAATCCTGCATCATTAATCCTTATATTTCAGGCTTTGTTATATAAGGCTTTCGTTTTACCCGTCGTACGTAAGCGTAATAGCTTCGATAATTCAGCCCAAAAACCCGGCACGCGTAATATCTGACGCTGCACTTTTTTGGCGTCTTCGCATAATTCCAGATTATTCGTCGTTGACACGCCGCCCATTGAAAATTCAGAGACCAGACCGTCCAGTTTTTTAAAGTCATAACCTTCTTTATACAATCTGGCGGCCAGCGCATAATCCGATGACACTTTATATTGCAGGTCGTAGTGCCAGACTTTTAGTCCCGCCAGCGGGAAAAAGATTGCCTGATGGCTGGCCGGCAGGCTGTGATAGATATACCAACCGGGTTTCGCGCTACGCTTCGTTTTATGACCATCGCCAAAATCGAGCAGCGCATCGCCGGTAATCATCACGTCATCTTTTTGTGTCTGTAACTGACGTACAACGTGGGCGACATCCGGATGAAAGATATCGCCGGAGTTAAGGAACAGCGCGAACTTGCCACGCGCCATTTCAATGCCCTTGTTCATCGCATCATAGATGCCGTTATCCGGTTCGCTGACAAAACGTAAGTGGTAGTTACCGCAGAGGTTTTCCAGAAATTCTTGCGTACCGTCATTTGAACCGCCGTCCACCACGATCCACTCAAAGCGGATGTCGGTCGCCTTCGCCAGATGCGCCAGCGACGCATGGGTTTTGACGATGCCGTCCAGATTGCGAAACGCGACGGTGATAATACTGAGCAGCATAGAATTAACCTCATCATACTTTTGTCATATTCAGCGCCTTGCGCAAAATAAACGGACAAACGATTAAAAATGCATATTCCGGGCTAAATATCGAACCGGTAAAAAACAGTGACACCGGTGTAAAAAGATAAAGTTGCACCCGAAAATTCCGATTATCGCCAAATGCATTTAACGTCATTTTTAAGATTTTCCACATGTACCACAGCGTCATTAACACCGCGAACCAGGAAAAATAAATAATCAGCAGATACAAACCATTGTCTATTGTTTTCCCGACATCTGCACCGTTAAAGATTCCGAATGATGCGACATATTCATAAAGTGAGCCAAATCTGACGACGCCATCAATATGGGTTAAAGAATAACCGACCATCACTAACGGACCGACAATACGATAATAAGAAGACGACCCTTCCGTTCCTAAATCTCCAAGACGTGTGGAGATATAAGGAAATGCAAATATCACCCCTACTAAAAACACGGCTAATGAGATTATCGCCAGCGGCAGTTTTTTCTTTATCGCATCCTTATTCAGATACTGGAACGCCCATTCCAGCAGGTAAAACAGGATAAATGTCATTACCCCTGAAAACGATCCTGATAATATTATCCCTGCCAGAATCATAGCATCGGTTTTAGGCGTTTTGATACCAAACTGTTTGATGCTGAGCCAAATTGAGATTAAGGCCAGAGCAAAAAATGCCGGTTCGAAATAGAGCGCGGTGGTTCGCTTGCCGCCAAATTTAATAAAATTCAACACATAGCTATTGCTGTAAATAAGGTACTTCGAAATGCTTTCCATCAGGCTACTGCCGCCGGTCAGGATAATTTGCGCCATTTCCGCCGCCGCCAGCACCACCACCAGCGCCACCACCAGATAGAAAAAGCGCAGGATCTTACGGTAGTTATGCGGTGAGATGGTTTTGAAGCGAATGCTCCAGACCATACCGATAATGATCACGATATAGACAAACAGCATCGTTGAGGTGACGTATTTGCTGGCGTCCAGAGACTGACCGAACAGATAGTTAAACGCCGTCAGCCCTGCTCCAATCCCTAATGCAATCATCAGTTTCTTAATGCTGATTCGTTCAACGTACAGCAGCAGTAAAACGGGTAAAAAAGTGACAATAGTGATGGGGAAACTTTCGCCCAGTTGGGCAATTTTGACGTTGACCAGCAGGTAGATCAGCGGCAGCAGCAGATAGCTACAGATTCTGATAGAACGAGACATATTCCTCCAGCATCTGTTGACCACTGTACGCCGCACGACTGCGCTCGCGGAAGGCGCTGAGCGAGGTACCAAAAACCGTCTGCGCGATGTCAGTTTTGTTCATCTGCACCAGTGACAGCACCTCTTCAGCGGCAAACGTTTTTCCGCCCGCCTTGCGCAGCACTTCCTGCGCCGCGTCGCTGTGGGTGGCGATCACCGGCACGCCGATTGACAACGCTTCACATAAAATCAGTGGATAGTTATCCACGCGGGAGCTGAACACCAGCGCGTCCATCTGGTTGAGCGCGCTCATCAGTTTGCGTTTGTCAGTTTCGAAGCCGTGATTCACCACGTTTGCCCCGTCAAACGGCGAGAATTTGCCAAAGGTATGCAGTTCAACCTTATCGCCCAGCGCTATCATGTCGCGCACCAGACGCTGATTGGTTTTTCCGTCATAGCGCAGGTCATGAGCCACAATCGCAATTTTCGGTTTCCCCGGGGTCTCATTGACCGGAGACAATTCTGCCAGAATCGCTTCGGTCGCCACATCGATCCCATTATTGATAATGCGGCAGCGCCCCGCGCCGTACAGGCTGTTAAACGCATCGGCAACGTGTTGGCTTGGAGAGATAAACTGGCAACCCAGCGCCAGCATCTGGCGGAACAGTTGGCGTTTTCCATTGACCAGGTTATGCGCGCGGTCAACGTTCACCGGCGGATAATTACTCAGCGTCGGGCATTTCTGGCAGCCGGTTTTCCACCCCTCGCAGCCGTCGGTAAAGGCGCAGCGCCCGGTCACACTCCAGTGATCGTGCAGTGTCCAGACCAGCGTGACGTCCGGCTTGTGGTTTTTCACCTTTTCGCAGAACGCTACCACGTCAGCCAGATTCAACCAGTAGCTGTGCAGAACGTGAAAATGCAGCACTAGCGGGCCTGACGTGCGGGTCACGGTACGATAGAGATTGTTCAGATTGCCAAACAGATCGCGATTGAACAGGCGAAACAGGGCGATATTAGCCACTGATGTCAGACGCGGCGTCTGTTTGATGACATGAGGATAGTGGCTATGGCTGACGCTCTTTTTCCCGCCCTTGCCGTAGCCGTAAATAAATTGCGAAGTCAGCCCTTTTTGCAGTGCGCGCTGATGCAGATCTAATGCCACTCCAGCCGCACCACCTTCCGCCAGTCGCACATTAAATTGCACAATATTCATTTAATTACCTTCACCCGGGCCTTCTCGCCCACCACCAGCGCATTGTCCGGGATGCTGTCGAGCACCACGCTGCCTGCGCCAATCGTCACGTTATTTCCGATGCGGATGTCACCCAGCACGATCACGTTGGCACCCAGTTCGACGCCGTTGCCTATCACCGGACAGGCCAGGCTGTCAGCACCACGATTGCCGATAGTGACGCCATGACGAACCGTGAAATCGTCACCGGCCACCACGTTTTTGTTAATCACCACGGCGTAACCATGATGAATGGTGAAGCGCCGTCCGATGGTGGCCGCCGCCTGGATTTCATAGCCGAACAGGCATTCGGTTATCAGCCGATACAGCACCAGCACCGGCGCGGCCCACAGATTGTTCAGCACGTTTTTTTTGCGCCAGACGGAGCAGAAATGAGCAACCCGGTAGGCCAGCACCATGCAGCACGGGCGCAGGCTCCAGCTGTTAGCACGGATATCTTCCAGCATGCTTAACGTCCTCGCAGCCCGTCAGCCAGACGCTTGCCGTTGCGCAGTGAAAACAGCGTCAGCAACGTGCGCCAGGTCATGCGCTTATTGCGGATCTGGTAGAGCGTAAACAGCTGATATTTCTTACTGGCGCGGTCAAATTTATCTTTATGCTTGCGGTAAAAATGGAAGTAGCCAGAGAATTTCTTCGGCGACGAGGTGATCTGCATTTCGCCATGATTAACGTGCAGGATCTGCGTCGCCTCCTCCACCTTCCACGGTTCGCCATACTCCACCACCATCCGCAGAAAGATGTCGTAATCCTGCGCGGCTTTCAGTTCGGTATCGAACAGGCACTCTTTAAACCGCCACGCCCAGGTAAAAACCTGATTGCCAATGATGTTGCGTTTATAGAACAGGTGGCGCGAGTAAGGGGATTTCGGATACAGCGGCAGGCTCGCCGGCTGCGAGTAAACTTCGCCTTCGCAGACATAATCGTTGGCGTACAAAAAAGCGTGAGTCACCAGTTGATGTTTATGGGCAAGGAACACGCTCAAACGGTTTGGCGTCCACTCATCATCATCATCAATACCGGTGATGTAATGCCCTTGCGCCTGGACGATGGCCTGATTACGCACCGCGCAGGCGCCAGAGTTGATCTCATTATGGGTGTAACGTACGCGCGGGTCGTTTAATCCCTCAACAAACTGCTGTAGCTGTTCATAAGAGGAAGAGCAATCATCAACAATGATCATCTCCCAGTGGGGATAGTCCTGACGCAGCACCGATTTAATTGCCCGAATGGCGAGCTGCTGCCGGTTCCAGGTTGGCATATAAATGGAGATCAGCGGATTTTCTGTATTCATGCTCTTTTCCCAGGAAGTGATGCCGGAGGGCCCAACGTGTAGGCCACTCACGATTTTTTATTTTGTGTCGGACTTGTATTCGTACTCGTAGTACCCGTAATCCTGATACCCGGTGGCGCGCCGGAAGATGGAGTTAAGGATCACCCCTTTCACCTGAATGCCGTTTTGCTCAAAACGGCTCAGGCTGGTTTCCACCTCTTTCAGGGTATTGACGGCATAGCGAGCGACCATCAACGTCGTGCCTGCGTGACGTCCGACAATCGCGGCGTCGGTGACGGCCAGGATTGGCGGCGTATCGATCAGCACCAGGTCATAGTGGCTACTCGCCCAACGCAGCAGTTCAGCAAAGCGTTCGCTCATCAGCAGCTCAGACGGGTTTGGCGGTACCTGACCGCGCGGTACAAGGTCAAAATTAGGAATGGACGTCGGTTTCGCGCAGGAGGCGATATCCCCTTTGCCGACCAGAATCTCGGACAGACCGTTGACGTTATTGGTGCCGAGCAGTTCGTGGGTATAGCCTTTACGCATATCGCAGTCGATCAGCAGTACACGCTTGTTGGTCTGGCTGATCACCGCCGCAAGGTTGGCGCAGACAAAGGTCTTCCCGATAGACGGGCTAACCCCGGTGAGCATCAGGACATTGTTTTGTGCCTGCATCATGGCGAAGTGGAGGCTGGTGCGCAGGCTGCGCACGGCTTCAATCGCCAGATCGGTCGGGTTACCCACTGCCAGCAGTTGGCTCTGCTTGTAACGCTTAACACCCTTAATGGTCTTGACGCTATCCCGCGCTTTCTGCCATTCCGACAGCGGAATGCTGGCGTATACGCTGATGCCATTCTCTTCCAGCACCTGCGGGCTTTCGATACCGCGGTTGAGCAGTGAACGCAGCAGCACACCAACGATAGAGAGCATCAGGCCCAGAATGATGCTGCCGAGAATGATCAGCGCTTTCTTCGGCTTCAGCACGCCAGGCTGGGCAATGGCCGGGTCAACGATCCGCACGTCACCCACGGTGCTGGCCTCGGTGATCTTCAGCTCCTGCTGTTTGTTCAGCAATTGCATATAGACCTGCTGACCCGACTCAACGTCACGCGTCAGGCGCACAATCTCCTGCTGCGTTTTCGGCATCGCCGTCACGCGCCCGTTCAGTTTGGCTTTTTCATCTTCCAGCGCCTGACGTTTTTCCAGCAGCGTGCGGTACGCCGGGTGCGCTTTGGTGAAGAGTTTCGAGATTTCCGCTTCTTTAAAGGTCAGTTCGTTAAGCTGCGCATCAATGTTAACCATTGAGTCCAGCACGGCTTTCGCTTCCAGCGGCAAATCGACGGAGTCTTTATCCTGACGAAACGCATTGAGTTTATTCTCTGCCACGTCCAGATGCTGGCGCACTTCCGGCAACTGTTTCGCCAGGAAGGCCAGGCTTTTCGCCGCCTCGGCAGATTTGCGCTCAACGTTCTGTTCCAGATAATTTCGGGTAATGCTGTTGAGAATGTCGCGGATCTGATCGCGGTCTTCGCCAGTAAAGCTCAGGCTGAGCACGCCGGTATCTTTGCCGTTTTCGACTACCGTCAGGTTGTTTTGCAGGTTATTGATCATCCCCAACGTGGAGAATTTGGTGACAGTAAATTCCGTGTCCGGTCGAGCATGAATTTCACTGACTACTATCGTGACGCCGTCTTTGCTCAGCGTCTGCCCGACCTGTCCGCGCGCGCTGAAGCCGCCGTCGCTGGTCAGTTGGTAGTCTTTGTCACTCAGCACCGTCAGGGTGAAGGTCTGCTCGTTCATCCCTTTCGGCAGGGTAAAGGTGGTGACTTTTGCCGATTCATTCTGTCGCCCCATCAGCCGTTCCCAGCCCGCGCCGAACAGCGGGAAGGTGTTTTTGGTGACCGAAATATCCAGATCCAGATCGTCCACCGTTTTGCCTAATACCAGACGCGACTGGATGAGCTGAATTTCCGCTTCCGAAGCCGGCGGCTTGTTGGATAACGCAGAGCCGATATCCTGCACCAGCGAGTTGCCGGTGTTTTGTTCAATCTGTACCAGCGCATCCGCACTGTAGATCGGCGTGGCGAAGAGTGTGTAAATCACCGCGCATAACGCAAAGACCGCCGTAATGCCCAGCACCCACCAGCGCGCTTCAATAACGGTTCCCACCAGACGACCGATATCGATCTCATCATTGCCCGTTACCGGTGCGGCAGACTGTTTTACTTTTTCTGTCATTATTTTACCTGCTCTGCGTTCAATGCCTGCGCCCACTGGCGAGCAGACCGTTCAAGTAAGGCGTACACCGCTTCAAACGCCTCACGGCTTTTACGATACGGGTCGGGAATTTCGCGTTCATCGTCCCAGTGCCCGAAAAGCATGACCTTGCCACGCATCTCGGGCGCCAGTTCGTGCAGAGAGGCGATATGTCTTTTTTCCATCGCCAGGATCAGGTCATAGTCCCGGCACAGCCGCCCGGTGACCTGACGCGCGCAGTGTCCTTCCAGAGAAAGATCATGACTTGCCGCCACGCTCACCGCTGAAGCGTCAGCGCCTTTTCCCACCAGCGCGCCCAGACCGGCGGATTCCACCGTTATCTGCGGGTGATATTGTTTAAGCAAACGCTCTGCCGTCGGGGAACGGCAAATGTTCCCCACGCAAACCACTAATATTTTGTTAAACATGACGATTACCAGTTATGAAGGTCGCTGGCCGTATCCGTCATGTAACGGACACCGCTGATGGTCGGCAGCAACTGATTGATCAGACGGTTCCAGCGCGCGACCGGTGCGGTGGTGACATACACCACGTCATACGGCTGCAGACGGAATTCCGTCGCCATGACCAGAGAGGTCGCATCAGACATATCGAGCTGATAGATGTTGGCAATCTTGCCGCCAGGGCCTTTGCCTTTCAGCGGCCGGATCACGAAGATGCCGCTGGCGTTGGAGGTGGTCAGATCGATGCCTTCGGCGTTACCCAGCGCTTCGGTCAGCGTCATGCCGCTGAAGTCCATTTTGAGGGTGCTCTGTTTTTTCACTTCACCCATCACGAACACTTTCAGGTCGTCATTGCGCGGCACATAGAGAATATCGCCGGGATAAAGCAGACGGTTCTGGCTGAGATCGCCGTTTTGCATCAGCGCCTGCAGTGAAATGCGTTGTTCTTTACCTTTGTGCGTCAGCACCACGTTGCGCCAGTCAGCCACTTCCGTCAGGCCGCCGGCGGCGTTAATGGCGTCCAGCACGGTCAACGGCACGTTGGTGATCGCCTGCTGCCCGGATTTATTCACCTGCCCGGAGATGTAGGCTTTTTGCGAACGGAAAGCGGCGATATTAACGTCCACCTGCGGGTCAGCAATGTACTTCGCTAAGCGCCCGGTAATATCACTACGGATTTCTGCCAGGGTTTTTCCGACCACGCTGACCTTGCCGATGTACGGGTAAAACATGGTGCCATCGGGCTGAACCCAGTTACCGGTATCGCTGGAGCTACGGTATTGGCCCGCAGGCGTAGTGAGTTCCGGGTGATCCCAGACGGTCACGCTCAGCACATCCCCTGCCCCGACACGGTACTCATAGCTGGCGAGCTCCTGGTCCAGCGACATATTCGGCTGGGCGACATTCGGGCGCGGGCGTAATTGTTCTACCAGTCGTGGCGTGAGTGGATACACGTTCACCATCCGGTCGAGATCAAAGTCAGCGTCTTGCTGTTTAATCACGTCTTTGCCCATCGTAGACATATTGCTGCCCGGAAGTACTGTGCAACCGCTTATCAAGGTTACCGACACCAATAATGGCATCAATTTCATTTTGGATTTCATCATTGATTATTTATCACTTTGGCAGAGTAATTATCCTGTGCAATTTAAATAGCGACTTCGCCGTACACATTTACATTGCAGTTAATTGAAAAGAAATTTAACTGGCATCAGTCCTAAAAAAATTGAATTCATCCGTAAGCTATTGACAGAATAATGCAGACTCGTCATCAGGCGTTCAGGCACGCTACCGCCCCTGGCTTTTTAGCTACCAATACACTGATTAGGTTATGTTTTTATAAGCCTTGTTATTTCACTGTTTGTCGTAACAGAGAAAATGTTAAGGCATTCTGAATGTCAGCCATTAATGAACCGGAACCCCACGTAATATATTTACTCGTCCATCATTAACGCTGGAAGAATTGTTACAGCTAACGTAATTGCAGGCAAGGTAACACGCCTGCTATTCTCTGTTTTTAAGATTAATATTAAGCGATATATTGGCCAGATTTTAGGAATTACTTGATGTTGACAGAATCTATTTCCTCTATTCACCCTGCGATATTTCCTAAATAGCTTTTTGCCATATTTAATTATTCCCGACAGAAACTTTATGGTTATTTTCAGCGCAATCAGCAAGGTGAATACATGAGAAATCCCCTCTCGCCATTGCATTTTCCGTCCGCTTTATCCATGATCGAATTGTGACAATTGTCATATAACGAAAGGTATTACATTTACTATGGAATGGATCGCCGATCCGTCAATCTGGGCCGGACTGGTCACGCTGGTCGTGATCGAATTAGTCCTCGGCATTGATAACTTAGTCTTTATTGCCATCCTCGCAGAGAAACTGCCGCCTGCGCAGCGCGACCGTGCGCGCGTGACCGGGCTTATCCTGGCAATGCTGATGCGTCTGCTGCTGCTAGCATCAATCTCGTGGCTGGTCACGCTGACCAAACCGCTGTTTAGCGTGCACGGTCTGAGCTTTAGCGCCCGCGATTTGATCATGTTGTTTGGGGGCTTCTTCCTGTTGTTTAAAGCCACAATGGAGCTGAACGAACGGCTCGAAGGGAAAGACAGCAACAACCCCACTCAGCGCAAAGGGGCGAAATTCTGGGGCGTGGTGGCGCAAATTGTGGTGCTGGATGCCATCTTCTCGCTCGACTCCGTGATCACCGCCGTCGGTATGGTGGATCACCTGGCGGTGATGATGGCGGCGGTGATTATTGCCATCAGCCTGATGCTACTGGCGAGTAAGTCGCTCACCCGCTTTGTGAACAGCCACCCGACCATTGTCATCCTCTGTCTTAGCTTCCTGCTGATGATCGGCTTCAGTCTGGTGGCGGAAGGCTTCGGCTTCCGGATCCCGAAAGGGTATCTGTACGCCGCCATTGGCTTCTCGGTGATGATCGAAGCGTTGAACCAGTTGGCTATCTTTAACCGTCGTCGTTTCCTGTCGGCCAATCACACCCTGCGCCAACGGACGACCGAGGCGGTAATGCGTCTGTTGAGCGGCCAGAAAGAAGAAGCCGAACTGGATGCGGAAACCGCCTCGCTGCTGGTTGACCATGACGACAGCCAGATTTTCAACCCGCAAGAGCGTCGAATGATTGAGCGCGTACTCAACCTCAATCAGCGCACGGTCAGCAGTATTATGACCTCGCGCCATGACATCGAGCATATCGACCTCACCGCGCCGGAAGAAGAGATTCGCTCGCTGCTGGAAAAAAACCAGCATACGCGCCTGGTGGTGACCGGTGGTCACGATGAGGAAGATCTGCTGGGCGTGGTGCACGTGATTGACCTGCTACAACAGTCGCTGCGCGGTGAACCGTTGAACCTGCGGGTATTGATTCGTCAGCCGCTGGTGTTCCCGGAAACGCTACCTCTGCTTCCGGCGCTGGAACAGTTCCGCAATGCGCGAACGCACTTTGCTTTTGTCGTCGATGAATTCGGCTCAGTGGAAGGGATCGTGACGCTCAGTGACGTCACGGAAACCATTGCCGGTAATCTGCCGAACGAGGCGGAAGAGATAGATGCCCGCCATGACATCCAGAAAAACCCGGACGGCTCATGGACCGTCAACGGCCACATGCCGCTGGAAGATCTGGTGCAATATGTCCCGCTGCCGCTTGATGAAAAACGGGAATATCACACCATTGCGGGTCTGCTGATGGAAGAATTGCAGCGCGTGCCGAAGCCGGGAGAAGAAGTCCAGGTGGGCGATTTCCTGCTCAAAACGTTGCAGGTGGAAAGCCATCGCGTACAGAAGGTTCAAATTATGCCTTTACGCAATGAGGATGAGATGGATTACGAGGTTTAATATAAAACAATGCCGGGTGACGAATGTGCCGCCCGGCATATGGCCATTATCCGTTTCCAGGCCGGATTAAGACGCGAAGCGTCGCCATCCGGTACACACGCCCTACCGAATCAGAGTTTATCCAGCAGCTTCTTCACATCTTTGCCGTTGCGGGAATCTTTATTTCGCTCCGCCCAGTCGTTCAGACGACGCTTCGCTTCATCCTGCATATGCTTACGCAGTAACTGATCCACCTGCAGATTGTAATTCAGCGCCTGCCAGTTACCGTAAACTCGCAGCGGAACCGGAGTCGCCTTCAGGAAATCGATCAGCTTGCTTTCTCCCTTCCAGCCATCCAGCACCCGCACGTTAAACTGCGTGTCACAGGTTTGCCCGACCAGGTCGAGCGTCCCCTGCCCCGTCAGGGACAACATTGCGGACTCGCCTGCCATGTTATCCAGCGTCAGTTTACCGTGATCCAGCGTCAGGTCCGTGACAAAGCGGGCCAGACGCGTCGCGTTATCAACGCTTTGCATCGACTGTACATCGCCGCCGCTGCGTTCCACGGCCTGCTGAATCAACTGCTGGAAGTTCATGCCCTCCATCCGCGTGTCGCGCATGTCAACATGGGCTTTCCCCTGCCAGCTGTGACGGAATGACTGGGCATCGATATCCACACCGGAAAAATCTCCCGCCAGCGACATCTTGCCGGTCAGGGCAATCGGATAGTTGAATGCCTTGAGGATCGTACCGATTTCAACGTCGTCCAGACGCGGCTGGAATACCACTTGTGGCGTTTGCGCACGCGTATCCAGCGTCCCCGGCAGCGATATCATCCCGCCATCGAGTTTGCCTTGCAGTTCAGCGATCGTCAGCACATCGGACTGATTCGTCATACGGCTACTGACGTCGGTAAAATTCATCCCACGCCAGGTCACGTTATCCGCTTTCAGCGCGATATCGGCACTAAAGCCTTTCAGCCCCTGATAGGCGGGTTCATCCACACGACTTGAAATCACCGGACGCGCCAGCGGCGGCTGACTTCCCCCCTGCGCCACCGCGCCGTTGGCGCTGCTGGCATTTTCGGGCGGTGCTAACAGGTTATCCAGATTCAGGCGGGCAAATTGCAGGTTGACGAGCCATGCCGGTTGTTCCTTCAGCGTCACCTGCACGTTTCCGGTCAGGGCGCTATCGTTCGCCGTCACATTGAGTTGGCTGAAGGTGAGCGTTTTCTTCTCTTCCTGCCACTGCGCCTGCAGTTGTCCCTGCCCCTGGATGCCCTGTTTCGGCAAATCGGCGCCCTGCAACTGCCAGCTTAACTGTTGAATACCCGCGGTGAAGTTATGCGGATAGTCGGAAGCGTCAACGGTACCGTTGAAAGCAAGGGTAAGGTCGCGCTGGTCGCGATTCACCCGGCCTGAAAATTCGAAGGTGCCGCGATGCTGTGCATCCTGCTCCATCTGCAGACGAATATCGCGAACGGTTACCTGTTCATCATCTTCATGCTGAAAGACCAGTACGCTGTCCGCTACACGCAGGCTGGCGACATCAAACGACCAACCGCGATCTTCAGCAACATCTGGCAAGGTGTTGTCTTTCGGGGCCACCGGGGCGTTTTCACGGCGTACCGCTTCCGTTTGCGGCGTTAGCTGAATCACTGCGCCTTTGAGCATCACCTGTTTGACACTGAGCTGATGGCTCAGCAGCGGCCACAGTGCGACATCCAGACGCATATTATCCGCACGAACCAGGGGTTCAGCGGCCCCTTCTGCCGTTAACACCATACGCCCGGAGAGGATGCTGAGTTGCGGCCAGACGTGCCAGCGCAGTGGGCCGTCCAGTTGCAGTTGATAACCGCTTCGCGCAGCCACCTGTTGCACCATATAGGCGCGGAAATCATTCGGATTGACTAACAATACTAACGCGGAGAAGCCGGCCACCAACACGACCAGCAAAATCATCAGCGTCGTCAGAAATCGTCTCATGCTATCCTCAATGGAGTAGACTCAGTCTTTATCAATCCGGCTGGCGACAGCGCCCTGCTGATCGCGATACTTCGCATCTTCACGACGGTTGTAAGGTCTAAGCGCAGGTCCCGATAGCGGCTCGAAACTCAACGCGCCGATCAGCATCCCTGGGCGCAGAGCCAGCGGCAATTTACCGGAATTATAGAATTCCAGCACGATACAGCCAGACCAGCCCGGATCGATACGGTGCGCGGTCACATGAACCATCAGACCCAGGCGCGCCAGTGAAGAGCGACCGTCCAGCCACCCCACCAGGTCCGCTGGCAGGGTCACCGACTCATAGGTCACTGCCAGCGCCAGTTCGCCAGGATGCAGGTAAAATGCATCCCCTTCCGCCAGGACTATCTCATCGCTCATTACGCGATCCAGCGCAGCGCTCACTTCTGCCTTCGGTCCACTTAAATCGATAAAGGCAGCGGTATGTCCACTAAATGTACGAAATTTATTGCCCAGGCGCACATCCACAGTTGCGCCATTAATGCGCTCAACGGGCGGACGCGGGTTGATCGACAAACGGCCTTCATCAAGCCAGGCTTCAATATCTCGGTCACACAGACGCATGGCACTTTCTCCTTTCGTGCATCGGGCGCTTAACGCATTGTGCATTAAGGGCAAACCAGGTTATCACTGAACGGTACACAATTCGCCGGGCTTATTCAAAGAACTGACTGATTTTCGCTTTCAGAATATCAATGGCGATGCGATTTTTCCCACCGCGCGGCACGATAATATCGGCGTATTGTTTAGACGGTTCAATAAATTGCAGGAACATCGGACGCACGGTCTTCTGATACTGCGCCATGACGGAATCCATTGAACGACCACGTTCGTTAACATCACGCTTGATACGGCGCATCAGGCAGATATCCAGCGGGGTATCGACAAAAATAGAGAAGTTCATCTCTTCGCGTAAACGCGCGTCGGTCAGCAGCAAAATCCCTTCAAGAATGATGACTTTCTTTGGCTCAACACGAACCGTCTCTTTCATGCGGGTGTGTTCGACGTAGCTGTATACCGGTAGTTCGATCGCCGAACCCCGTTTGAGGGCCTGCAGGTGCTGAAACAGGAGGCTGTGATCCATCGCATTCGGATGGTCGTAGTTAGTTTTAACGCGTTCTTCCATCGACAGATGGCTTTGATCTTTGTAATAGCTGTCTTCGGGAATAACGCCGATATGTTCGTCACCGACTTGTTCACGCAACTCGCGATAAAGGGTACTGGCAATAAGACTCTTGCCGGAAGCCGATGCGCCAGCAATACCGATAATGACGCACTGATGGGACTGATCAGTCATAAATTTAGCGACCTGAATAACCTGGTTAGGAAGGACGACGCCGCATGGGCGTCAAACGCGGCAATTATAGGGATTTCGGGCGTGCGATACCAGTCGAGATAGCAGGGAGTGTATTTCGCGCCCAACGTTTCCCTGTCGCAAATTTATTTGTTCAGATTTAGAGCACCCCGCGGAATTAACCCGGTTTCGCAGTAATTAATCGCCATATAATGTCAAATAATGAGCAACCGGGATATAAATTGTAAATTGTTTGTACTAGCATAAACAGAGAATATCACGATGCGTCCGGGCGTTCCGCGACGTTCCGGCCACTCGGATACAGGGTAATGAGTAAACCATCCCAACATGTTTTAGTTACCTTGCCGCATCCTCTGCTGCGCTTCGTCAGTTTAGGGCTGACGGCTTTTATTTTTACCCTTTTCTCACTGGAATTATCCCAGTTTGGCACCCAACTCGCCCCGCTCTGGTTCCCGACGTCGATCATGATGGTGGCCTTTTACCGTCACGCCGGACGGATGTGGCCCGGAATTGCGCTCGCCTGTTCGTTAGGGAGCATCGGCGCATCGCTGGTCTTGTTCCCGCCCAGCGCGCTGAATTTTACCTACACCGCGATCAACATCATTGAAGCCGTCGTCGGCGCCATGCTGTTACGTAAGCTGTTACCCTGGTACAACCCGTTACAGAATCTCAATGACTGGCTACGTCTTGCCTTCGGCAGTGCGGTTATCCCGCCGCTGTTGGGCGGTATTCTGGTGTGGATTATGTCGCCGAATGAAACGCCGTTGAAAGCGTTTCTGATTTGGGTGCTGTCGGAATCCATCGGCGCGCTGGCGCTGGTACCGTTGGGATTATTGTTCAAACCACATTACCTGTTGCGCCACCGCAACCCGCGTCTGCTCCTGGAAACATTGCTGACGCTAGTCGTCACCCTGGTTCTGAGCTGGTTCGCCATGAAGTATGTTCCATGGCCCTTTACGTTAGTGATCGTATTGCTGATGTGGAGCGCCGTGCGGTTGCCACGGATGGAAGCCTTTCTCATCTTCCTCGCTACCGTCATGATGGTATCGCTGATGATGGCGGCCGACCCGTCACTGTTGGTCACCCCCAAAGTGCATGTCATGAACAACCTGCCGTGGCTGCCGTTCTTAATGATTCTCTTACCCGCGAACATCATGACCATGGTGATGTACGCCTTTCGCGCCGAACGTAAGCACATTACGGAAAGCGAAGAACGTTTTCGCAACGCGATGGAGTATTCAGCGATCGGTATGGCGCTGGTCGGTACAGAAGGGCAATGGCTGCAGGCCAACAAAGCGTTATGCCAGTTTCTCGGCTATAACCAGGATGAGTTACGCGCGCTGACCTTTCAGCAGCTCACCTGGCCGGAAGACCTGCATAAAGATCTGGAGCAACTCACCATGCTGGTGAGCGGCGACATTAATAGCTATTCGATGGAGAAACGCTATTACACCCGTACGGGCGAGATCGTCTGGGCGCTGCTGACCGTCTCGCTGGTCCGCCATTCTGACGGCACGCCGCTTTACTTTATTGCCCAAATTGAAGATATCAACGATCTCAAACATACCGAATGGGTTAACAAACGGCTGATGGAACGCATCACGCTGGCAAACGAAGCTGGCGGCATTGGGATCTGGGAATGGGAACTGCAACCCGACGTCATCAGTTGGGATAAGCGTATGTTCGAACTGTATGAGGTTCCCGCTCATGTTAAGCCCACCTGGTCGCTCTGGTACGACTGCGTTATCCCGGAAGACCGCGAGTATGCAGAAAAGGTGGTGCGTGACTCCTTAGCCGCGCGCCTGCCTTTTAAGATGGAATTCCGCATTGCGGTGAAAGACGGCGTCCGCCATATCCGCTCGCTGGCGAATCGGGTGTTAAATAAAGATGGCGAAGTCGAACGACTGCTCGGTATCAATATGGACATGACCGAAGTGAAGCAGTTGAATGAAGCGCTGTTTCAGGAAAAAGAGCGTTTGCACATTACCCTCGACTCCATCGGGGAAGCGGTGGTGTGTATTGACGTTGATCTGAAAGTTACTTTTATGAACCCGGTCGCCGAGAAGATGAGCGGCTGGCAGCAGGAGAATGCCATTGGCGTACCGCTGTTGACGGTACTGCGCATCACCTTTGGCGATAACGGCCCGCTGATGGAGAACATCTACAGTGCTGATATGTCCCGCTCCGCCATCGAACAGGATGTGGTTCTCCATTGTCGCAACGGCGGCAGTTACGACATTCACTACAGCATAACCCCGCTTAGCACCCTGGACGGTGGAAATATCGGTTCAGTGCTGGTGATTCAGGATGTCACCGAGTCACGTAAGATGTTGCGCCAGCTAAGCTACAGCGCCACCCACGACGCCCTCACCCACCTGACCAATCGGGCTAGTTTTGAAAACAAGCTGAAACTGCTGCTGCAAACCGTCCGCAGTGCGCATCAGCGCCACGCGCTGGTCTTTATCGATCTTGATCGTTTTAAAGCGGTAAATGACAGCGCCGGTCACGCGGCGGGCGATGCGCTGCTGCGCGAACTGGCGCAACTGATGCTCAGCATGTTGCGTTCCAGCGACGTGCTGGCGCGTCTGGGCGGTGATGAGTTCGGCCTGCTGTTGCCGGAGTGTAATATTGAAAGCGCGCGCTTTATCGCCACGCGGATCGTTAACGCCGTCAATGATTACCACTTTATGTGGGAAGGCCGCCTGCATCGCATTGGTGCCAGCGCCGGGATCACGCTCATCGACGAGAACAATTGCCAGGCGGTTGAGGTGATGTCGCAGGCAGATATCGCCTGCTATGCCTCTAAAAATGGCGGGCGCGGCCAGGTGACCGTGTATGAACCACAACAAGAGCAGGCGCATCACGAGCGCGCGATGATGTCGCTGGATGAGCAGTGGCGGATGATTAAAGATAACCACTTGCTGATGGTCGCCCGCGGCGTTGCGTCACCACGCATTCCCGAAGCACGTAATTTCTGGCTGATCTCGCTGCGACTGTGGACCAGTGAAGGAGAAGTCATGGAAGAGCAGGCCTTTCGGGCAAGCTTAGCCGATCCGGCGCTCAGCCATGCGCTGGATCGCCGCGTGCTCCATGAATTTTTCCATCATGCAGCGCCGGCGGTTGCCAGCAAAGGACTCAGCGTCGCCCTGCCGCTTTCGGTGGCGGGATTAATCAGCACAACGCTGATTGACGAACTTCTGGCTCAACTGGAGCAGAGCACTCTGCCGGGACGCCTGCTACATCTGATTGTGCCTGCGGAAGCGCTGTTACTGAACCCACAGGAGAGCACCAAAGCAATTCAGACATTGCGCCAGGCAGGGTGTCACATCATTGTGAGCCAGATTGGCCGCGATCTGCAGATCTTCAATCTGATGACCAAAAGTTTGGCGGATTACCTGCTGCTCGACAGTGAGTTGAGCGCCAGCATTCACGGCAACATGATGGATGAAATGCTGGTGTCGATCATCCAGGGCCACGCCCAGCGCCTGGGGATGAAAACCATTGCCGGGCCGGTGCAAACGCCGATCGTCATGGATACGCTGTCAGGTATTGGTATCGACCAGATTTATGGCGATATCATCGCCGAAGCGCAACCGCTGGATCTGCTACTCAACACCAGTTATTTCGCGATCAACTGACGGCTGCCATCCCTCGGTATACCAGATGTGCAATAACGCGTAGGAGCGCCAGGGTTTCCAGCGCTCCGCATAGCGACGGATCTGCGCGGGAGTCATCCCCGGGAAACGTTGTTTGATCAGATAGTCGTCAGGCAAAAACACGTCCTTCGCCTGCCAGCCGCGCAGGGCAAAATAGTTTGCCGTCCAGCGACCAATCCCCGGAAATCCCTGTAGCATTTTGATTCCCTGTTCAATATCTTCCGGCGGCTGGGTTACCAGTATTCCATCCCGGGCGGCCTGCGCCAGATAGATAAGCGCGTTGGCGCGCATCAGCGGCATGCCCAACGCTTTCAGTTCCAGCGGATCGGCTGCGGCTAGCTGTTCAGGCGTAGGGAAACAGACGTACTCCGGGCTGTCCGCTAACACGTCGCCATACCATCGTGCAACCTTCGACGTCAGCTTTGCCGCCATCGCCACGCTCACCAGTTGGCCCAGAATCGCCCGGACGCCCTGCTCAAAGGCGTCCACCGAACCGGGCAGGCGCAGTCCCGGACGCGCCGCGCCCAGTTCACCTAACGCATGGCTGATCTGCTGTGGTTTACAGCGCAAATCAAACAGTCGCTCCATTTTTTCAAGGCAGATATCCGCGACCGGCAATAGCCCTTCACTCAGCGTTACCTGAAGCGTGTTCGTCGCGGTGTCGGGAACGGCGGCGATGATTCCCTTATGTTGTCCTATCGCCAGGCTTCGCGTGTAGCGTAACGCCTCGACGGTTTCCACCCCGTCGACCGCACGGGCGGCAAGGAAACCCAGAATCCATGACCAGTCATAAGGCGGTTGCCAGTTCAGGGTAAACATCATCCTCTCCTTTTTCTGCAAACCTTCAGCATAATCGCTATTCAGGCGTTGTGCTTTGCTTTCATATTCCAGTTGTCGCGACGACGACATTTCGCTAAAGTCACGCCCCTTCTTCACTGGCATGGGGATTTTCAAGGTGTTTATTGGATTTGATTACGGTACCGCTAACTGTTCTGTCGCCGTCATGCGCGACGGCAAGCCGCAACTGCTGAAAATGGAAAATGGCAGTACGCTGCTGCCTTCCATGCTTTGCGCGCCGACGCGTGAATCGGTGAGCGAATGGCTCTACCGCCATCATGATGTTCCGACACCAGACGATGAAACGCAGGCGCTGTTGCGTCGGGCCATTCGCTTCAATCGCGACGAGGACATTGACGTTCACGCCAGCAGCGTACAGTTTGGCCTGTCATCGCTTGGACACTATATTGATGACCCGGAAGAGGTGTACTTCGTTAAGTCGCCGAAATCCTTCCTCGGCGCCAGCGGATTAAAACCGCAACAGGTCGCGCTGTTCGAAGATTTAGTCTGCGCAATGATGCTGCACATTCGTCAACAGGCACAAAACCAGCTCCCCGAAGCCATCACCCAGGCCGTGATCGGACGTCCCATTAACTTCCAGGGATTAGGCGGCGATGAGGCGAACAGCCAGGCGCAGGGTATTCTGGAACGAGCGGCAAAACGAGCTGGCTTTCAGGATGTCGTTTTCCAGTATGAGCCGGTGGCGGCGGGACTGGATTACGAAGCGACATTACAGGAAGAGAAACGCGTCCTGGTGGTGGATATCGGCGGGGGGACCACCGACTGTTCGTTACTGCTGATGGGGCCACAATGGCATCACCGCGCTGACCGCGAATCCAGCCTGCTGGGTCACAGCGGCTGTCGCGTTGGCGGGAACGATCTGGATATCGCGCTGGCGTTTAAACACCTGATGCCGCTGCTGGGGATGGGGGGCGAAACCGAGAAAGGGATCGCCCTACCGGTGCTGCCGTGGTGGAACGCGGTGGCGATCAACGACGTTCCGGCACAAAGCGATTTCTACAGCAGCGCCACGGGGCGTCTGCTGAACGACCTGGTACGCGATGCCCGCGAACCGGAACAGGTGGTGCTGCTGCTGAAAGTCTGGCGTCAGCGTCTCGGTTATCGGCTGGTCCGCAGCGCCGAAGAGAGCAAAATTACGCTGTCTGCACAAGCCGAAGTTAATGCAGCGCTCCCGTTTATCCGCGACGATCTGGCCGCCGTCATCAGCCAACAGGGGCTGGAGAACGCGCTGGATCAGCCGCTTTCCCGGATACTGGAACAGGTGCAACTGGCGCTGGATAACGCCCAGGAAAAGCCAGACGTCATCTATCTGACCGGTGGCAGCGCACGCTCGCCGCTGATCAAAAAAGCGCTGGCCGCCAAACTGCCGGGTATTCCCATTGCCGGTGGCGATGACTTCGGCTCCGTCACCGCCGGTCTGGCGCGTTGGGCTGAGGTGGTATTCCGCTAAACGCCTCGCAAGCTGAACGCAGATGGATTGACATTAAGGTTCATGTGGCTTAGTTTCAGGAGTGAGGGTAAGGGAGGGTTTCCCCTCCCCCTGGTGTCTTAGTAAGCCGGTAAGCTAATGACTAAGAGTATCACCAGTATGATGACTACCTTCATCATAACCCTTTCCTTATTTTGGCCCCTTCCTCGGGAGGGGCTTTCCCGTTTCAGCGTCCTGCTGAAATCCGTGGCTTACCTCCTTTTTGCCGTGCCGCCACTGTAGCGCACAATTTTTCATGCGCCTTTTTCAGCGATGATTGTTGCGTAACGCCTCGCAAAGCGCGCCGCCATTCGGATGAATCCGTACAGGGTTTCATAATTCCTCCATTTTTCTCCCTTGATGGCTGGCTAAACTAGTATCATTCCGCGAAACGTTTCAGGATGAGAAACTCATAACGATGAAAGGCAGTCACAAATCCCGCTGGGTAATCACCATCGTGGTGGTCATCGCCGCCATCGCCGCATACGGATTCTGGCAGAACCGGAGCGAACCGCAGAGCAGCGCGCCCGGCGCAACCGGACAAACGAAACCCACGGCTGGCGCAGGTCGTCGTGGTATGCGCTCAGGTCCACTCGCGCCGGTACAGGCCGCGACCGCCACAGAGCAGGCCGTTCCGCGTTATCTCACCGGTCTGGGCACGATGACCGCCGCTAACACCGTCACCGTACGTAGCCGCGTGGATGGACAACTGCTGGCGCTTCATTTCCAGGAGGGTCATCAGGTTAAAGCCGGTGACCTGCTGGCGGAGATCGATCCCAGCCAGTTTAAAGTGGCACTGGCACAGGCGCAGGGCGTCCTTGCGAAAGACAAAGCCACCCTCGCTAACGCGCGTCGCGATCTGGCTCGTTACCAGCAACTGGTCAAAAGCAACTTAGTCTCCCGCCAGGAGCTGGACGCCCAGCAGGCGCTGGTGAGCGAATCCGAAGGTACGATTAAGGCCGATGAGGCCAGCGTCGCCAGCGCGCAGCTACAACTTGACTGGAGCCGCATCACCGCACCGGTTGATGGTCGGGTTGGTCTGAAACAGGTAGATGTCGGCAATCAGATTTCCAGTGGTGATACCAACGGTATTGTGGTGATCACCCAGACGCATCCCATCGACCTGATTTTCACCCTACCGGAAAGCGATATCGCCACCGTCGTGCAGGCGCAAAAAAGCGGACAACCGCTGGTTGTTGAAGCCTGGGATCGCACCAATTCGAAAAAGCTCAGCGCGGGCGTATTGCTGAGTCTGGACAACCAGATCGACGTCACGACCGGGACGATCAAAGTAAAAGCTCGCTTTGATAACCAGGATGACGCGCTGTTCCCGAATCAGTTTGTGAATGCCCGCATGCTGGTCGACACGGAACAAAACGCCGTGGTGATCCCGACAGCCGCTCTACAAATGGGCAACGAAGGACACTTCGTCTGGGTGCTGAACGATGAAAACAAAGTCAGTAAGCATCTGGTCAAAACGGGCATTCAGGACAGTCAGAAGGTGGTGATCAGCGCCGGGATTTCGGCCGGTGACCGCGTCGTCACCGACGGGATTGACCGCCTGACGGAAGGGGCGAAAGTGGAAGTGGTGGAAGCGCAAGCCGCCGCCACCACCGATACAAAAGCCACCAGCCGTGAATACGGTCAGAAAGGAGCGCGCTCCTGATGCAGGTGTTACCTCCGAGCAGCACAGGCGGCCCGTCGCGTCTGTTTATTATGCGTCCTGTCGCCACCACGCTGCTGATGGTGGCGATTCTCCTCGCCGGGATCATCGGCTATCGTTTTCTGCCCGTCTCCGCGCTGCCGGAGGTGGACTATCCCACCATTCAGGTGGTGACGTTGTATCCTGGCGCCAGCCCGGATGTGATGACCTCTGCGGTCACCGCGCCGCTGGAACGGCAGTTCGGCCAGATGTCCGGGCTGAAACAGATGTCGTCGCAAAGCTCCGGCGGCGCGTCGGTGGTGACGCTCCAGTTCCAGTTGACCCTGCCGCTGGATGTGGCCGAACAGGAAGTTCAGGCGGCCATTAACGCCGCCACCAACCTGCTGCCGAGCGACCTGCCGAACCCGCCGGTCTACAGCAAGGTCAACCCTGCCGATCCGCCGATCATGACGCTGGCGGTGACCTCTACCGCCATGCCGATGACCCAGGTCGAAGACATGGTCGAAACCCGCGTGGCGCAGAAAATCTCCCAGGTCTCCGGCGTCGGGTTAGTGACGCTCTCCGGCGGTCAACGTCCGGCGGTCCGCGTGAAGCTCAATGCTCAGGCCATTGCCGCGCTGGGCCTGACCAGTGAAACCGTCCGCACAGCGATTACCGGCGCAAACGTCAACTCCGCCAAAGGTAGCCTTGATGGCCCCACCCGCGCGGTGACGCTCTCGGCGAACGATCAGATGCAGTCTGCTGACGAATACCGTCAGCTCATTATTGCTTACCAGAACGGCGCGCCGGTTCGTCTGGGCGATGTCGCGACTGTAGAACAAGGGGCGGAAAACAGCTGGCTCGGCGCATGGGCAAATAAAGAACAGGCTATTGTGATGAACGTCCAGCGCCAGCCTGGCGCGAACATCATCTCAACGGCGGACAGCATTCATCAGATGTTGCCACAGCTTAAAGAGAGCCTGCCAAAATCGGTAAACGTGACGGTACTGTCTGACCGCACGACTAACATCCGCGCCTCGGTCAGCGACACGCAGTTTGAGCTCATGCTGGCTATTGCGCTGGTTGTGATGATTATCTATCTGTTCCTGCGCAATATTCCCGCCACCATTATTCCGGGCGTCGCCGTCCCGCTGTCGCTGATCGGCACGTTTGCGGTAATGGTGTTTCTCGATTTCTCCATCAACAACCTGACGCTTATGGCGCTGACCATTGCCACCGGCTTTGTGGTGGATGATGCGATTGTGGTGATCGAAAACATTTCGCGCTATATCGAAAAAGGGGAAAAGCCGCTGACAGCCGCGCTGAAAGGAGCCGGAGAAATCGGTTTTACCATCATCTCCTTGACCTTCTCGCTGATTGCGGTCCTGATCCCGCTGCTGTTCATGGGCGATATCGTCGGACGTCTGTTCCGCGAATTTGCTGTGACGCTGGCAGTGGCGATTTTAATCTCTGCCGTGGTGTCGTTAACCCTGACGCCGATGATGTGCGCCAGAATGCTGAGCCAGGAGTCACTGCGTAAGCAAAACCGCTTCTCCCGCGCGTCGGAGAAAATGTTTGACCGGGTGATTGCCGGTTACGGACACTGGCTGGCGAAGGTGCTGAACCATCCGTGGCTGACGTTGAGCGTGGCGCTCGGCACCCTGCTGTTAAGCATCATGCTGTGGGTGTTTATTCCGAAGGGCTTCTTCCCGATCCAGGATAACGGCATCATTCAGGGCACGTTGCAGGCACCGCAGTCCAGTTCCTTTACCAGTATGGCCCAGCGCCAGCGGCAGGTATCGGACGTGATACTGAAAGATCCGGCGGTTGAGAGCCTGACCTCCTTCGTTGGCGTCGATGGCACCAACCCGTCACTGAACAGCGCGCGTCTGCAAATCAACCTGAAGCCGCTCGACGAACGTGATGACCGCGTCCAGAAAGTGATCGCCCGTTTGCAGGACGCCGTGGCGAGAGTGCCGGGCGTCGACTTGTATCTGCAACCGACGCAGGATCTGACGATCGATACACAGGTCAGCCGCACGCAGTATCAGTTCACGCTGCAGGCCACCTCGCTGGATGCCCTCAGCACCTGGGTGCCGCAACTGATGGAAAAACTACAGGCGTTGCCGCAGCTTTCTGACGTCAGCAGCGACTGGCAGGATCAGGGGCTGGTGGCGTATGTGAATGTCGATCGCGACAGCGCCAGTCGGCTAGGGATCAGCATGGCGGATGTCGATAACGCACTGTATAACGCTTTCGGTCAGCGCCTGATTTCCACGATCTACACTCAGGCGAATCAGTATCGCGTGGTGCTGGAACACAATACGGAAACGACGCCTGGACTGGCAGCGCTGGATTCAATCCGTCTGACCAGTAGCGACGGCGGCATGGTGCCGCTCAGCGCCATTGCCAAAATTGAGCAGCGCTTCGCGCCGCTCTCGATTAACCATCTGGATCAGTTCCCGGTCACCACTATCTCGTTTAACATTGCGGACGGTTATTCGCTGGGCGATGCGGTCCAGTCGATTCTGGACAGCGAAAAAACGCTGAATCTGCCAGTGGATATCACCACTCAGTTCCAGGGTAGCACCCTCGCCTTCCAGGCGGCGCTGAGCAGTACCATCTGGCTGATTGTCGCGGCGGTGGTGGCGATGTATATCGTGCTCGGCGTGCTGTACGAAAGCTTTATTCACCCGATCACCATTCTCTCTACGCTGCCCACGGCTGGAGTCGGCGCGCTGCTGGCGCTGATGATTGCCGGTAGTGAACTCGGCGTGATCGCCATTATCGGCATTATTTTGCTGATCGGCATTGTGAAGAAGAATGCCATCATGATGATCGACTTTGCCCTTGCCGCGGAGCGCGAACAGGGGATGGCGCCGCGCGAGGCGATTTTCCAGGCCTGTCTGCTGCGTTTTCGTCCGATCCTGATGACCACACTGGCGGCGCTGCTGGGCGCACTACCGCTGATGCTGAGCACCGGCGTGGGGGCAGAACTGCGCCGTCCGCTGGGGATCGGTATGGTGGGCGGCTTACTGGTCAGCCAGGTGCTGACGCTGTTCACCACCCCGGTTATCTATCTGCTGTTTGACCGCCTGTCACTGTATATGAAAAACCGCTTCTCGCACCGGGAAGAGGAGGCGTAAATGAAGTTTTTCGCTCTCTTCATTTACCGCCCGGTGGCGACGATTTTAATTTCTCTCGCCATCACGCTCTGCGGTGTGCTGGGATTTCGACTGTTGCCTGTCGCCCCGCTGCCGCAGGTTGATTTTCCGGTGATTATGGTCAGCGCCTCGCTGCCCGGAGCCTCGCCGGAGACCATGGCGTCATCCGTCGCAACGCCGCTGGAGCGATCACTGGGGCGCATTGCCGGCGTCAGTGAGATGACTTCAAGCAGTTCCCTCGGCAGCACGCGCATCATTTTACAATTTAACTTCGATCGCGATATCAACGGCGCGGCGCGAGATGTGCAGGCCGCGATAAATGCGGCGCAAAGTCTGCTGCCAAGTGGCATGCCGAGCCGCCCAACTTACCGCAAAGCCAATCCGTCCGACGCGCCGATCATGATTCTGACGCTAACCTCGGAGACATACTCACAAGGTGAGCTCTACGACTTCGCCTCAACCCAACTGGCGCAGACCATCGCGCAAATCGACGGTGTCGGCGACGTCGACGTAGGCGGCAGCTCGCTGCCCGCCGTGCGCGTCGGGTTGAATCCGCAGGCGCTGTTTAATCAGGGCGTCTCGCTGGATGAGGTACGCACCGCTATCAGCAACGCCAACGTGCGCAAACCGCAAGGGGCGCTGGAAGATTCCACGCACCGCTGGCAGATCCAGACCAATGACGAACTCAAAACGGCGGCGGAATATCAGCCACTGGTGATTCACTACAACAATGGCGGCGCCGTACGGTTGGGTGATGTCGCCACGGTGACGGACTCGGTACAGGATGTCCGCAACGCCGGGATGACCAACGCCAAGCCGGCGATTTTGCTGATGATCCGCAAACTGCCGGAAGCCAACATTATCCAGACGGTCGACAGCATTCGGGCCAGACTCCCGGAGTTGCAGTCCACCATCCCGGCATCGATTGATATGCAAATCGCGCAGGATCGCTCGCCGACCATCCGCGCCTCGCTGGAGGAAGTTGAGCAGACGCTGGTCATTTCCGTGGCGCTGGTCATTCTGGCGGTCTTTCTGTTCCTGCGATCCGGACGCGCCACGCTGATCCCCGCCGTGGCGGTTCCGGTTTCGTTAATTGGCACCTTTGCCGCGATGTATCTGTGCGGATTCAGTCTCAATAACCTGTCGCTGATGGCGCTGACCATCGCCACCGGCTTTGTGGTCGATGACGCCATCGTGGTGCTGGAAAATATCTCGCGCCACCTGGAAGCCGGAATGAAACCTTTGCAGGCTGCGCTTCAGGGCACGCGTGAAGTGGGCTTTACCGTGCTGTCCATGAGCCTGTCACTGGTCGCCGTGTTCCTGCCGCTGCTGCTGATGGGCGGGCTGCCGGGACGATTACTGCGTGAATTTGCCGTCACGCTGTCGGTGGCGATTGGTATCTCGCTGCTGGTGTCGCTCACGCTCACCCCGATGATGTGCGGCTGGATGCTAAAATCCAGCCAGCCACGGGAGCAGAAGCGGCTGCGCGGATTTGGCCGCATGCTGGTCGCGCTGCAACAGGGCTACGGTAAGTCGCTGAAATGGGTGCTCAACCATACGCAACTGGTCGGCGTGGTGCTGCTCGGCACTATTGCGCTGAATATCTGGCTCTACATTTCGATTCCGAAAACCTTCTTCCCGGAACAGGACACCGGCGTACTGATGGGCGGGATTCAGGCTGACCAGAGCATCTCGTTTCAGGCGATGCGCGGTAAGCTTCAGGACTTTATGAAGATTATTCGCGATGATCCGGCAGTGGATAATGTCACCGGATTTACCGGCGGCTCGCGAGTCAACAGCGGGATGATGTTTATCACCCTTAAGTCCCGCGATGAACGCCGGGAGACCGCGCAGCAGGTGATCGACCGTCTGCGGGTGAAACTGGCAAAAGAGCCCGGTGCCAATCTGTTCCTGATGGCAGTGCAGGATATTCGTGTCGGCGGACGCCAGTCCAATGCCAGCTATCAGTACACCTTGCTGTCAGACGATCTGGCGGCGCTGCGCGAATGGGAACCGAAGATTCGTAAAGCCTTAGCCGCCCTGCCCCAACTGGCGGACGTCAACTCTGATCAACAGGATAACGGCGCGGAGATGAATCTTACCTACGATCGTGAAACCATGGCGCGCCTGGGTATTGACGTGCAGGCGGCAAACAGCCTGTTAAACAACGCTTTTGGTCAGCGGCAGATCTCCACCATCTATCAGCCGATGAACCAATATAAAGTGGTGATGGAAGTCGACCCGCGTTACACCCAGGACATCAGCGCGCTGGAGAAAATGTACGTCATTAACAGTGACGGTAAGGCGATTCCGCTCTCCTGGTTTGCCAAATGGCAACCGGCGAACGCGCCATTGTCGGTGAATCATCAGGGGCTGTCGGCAGCGTCCACCGTCTCTTTCAACCTGCCTACGGGCTCCTCGTTGTCAGAAGCCAGTGACGCCATTAATCGGGCGATGACCCAACTGGGCGTGCCGTCTACCGTGCGCGGCAGTTTTGCCGGGACCGCGCAGGTCTTCCAGGAAACCATGAATTCCCAGGTGATCCTGATTATTGCCGCGATCGCCACGGTCTATATTGTGCTTGGCATACTGTATGAAAGTTATGTCCACCCGCTAACCATCCTCTCCACGCTTCCCTCCGCGGGGGTGGGCGCGCTCTTAGCGCTGGAGATTTTCGATGCCCCGTTCAGCCTCATCGCCCTGATAGGGATCATGCTCTTAATTGGCATCGTGAAGAAAAACGCCATCATGATGGTCGATTTTGCGCTGGAGGCGCAAAGGCATGGCAACCTCACGCCAGAACAGGCGATTTTCCAGGCTTGTCTGCTGCGTTTTCGCCCGATTATGATGACCACGTTGGCCGCGCTGTTTGGCGCGCTGCCGCTGGTGCTTTCCGGCGGTGACGGTTCTGAACTGCGTCAGCCGCTGGGGATTACCATTGTCGGCGGTCTGGTGATGAGCCAGTTGTTAACACTCTATACCACTCCGGTGGTGTACCTCTTCTTCGACCGTCTGCGGCTGCGTTTTTCGCGTAAACACCGTAAACCGATAACAGAGACATGACAGAACTTCCCAACAGCACCCGCTGGCAACTGTGGATTGTGGCATTCGGCTTCTTTATGCAGTCGCTGGATACCACCATCGTCAATACCGCGCTTCCCTCGATGGCAAAAAGCCTCGGGGAAAGCCCGCTGCATATGCACATGGTCGTGGTTTCGTATGTGCTGACCGTGGCGGTCATGCTGCCTGCCAGCGGGTGGCTGGCAGACAAAATCGGTGTGCGGAATATTTTCTTTACCGCCATTGTGCTGTTTACCCTAGGCTCGCTGTTTTGTGCCGGTTCCGGCACGCTCAATGAACTGGTCATGGCGCGGGTGTTACAGGGCGTTGGCGGTGCCATGATGGTACCGGTCGGCCGGCTGACGGTGATGAAGATTGTCCCGCGCGAACAGTACATGGCGGCGATGACGTTTGTCACGCTGCCAGGTCAGATAGGCCCGTTGCTGGGCCCGGCGCTGGGCGGGATCCTCGTGGAATATGCCTCCTGGCACTGGATTTTCCTGATTAATCTGCCGGTCGGTATTGTCGGCGCGATCGCCACGCTGCTGCTGATGCCCAACTACACCATGCAAACCCGACGCTTTGATCTCTCGGGTTTTCTGCTACTGGCGACGGGGATGGCGGTTCTGACCATCGCGCTGGACGGCAGCAAAGGGATGGGGATGTCGTCGTTCGCGCTCGGTGCACTGGTAGTGTGCGGCGTGGCGGCCATTTTGCTCTACCTGAAACACGCCAAAGCTAACCCGCGAGCGCTGTTCAGTCTCCACCTGTTCCGCACGCCAACCTTCTCGCTGGGGCTGTTCGGCAGCTTTGCCGGACGCATCGGCAGCGGCATGTTGCCTTTCATGACGCCGGTCTTTTTGCAGATTGGTCTCGGCTTTTCCCCGTTTCACGCCGGGCTGATGATGATCCCGATGGTGCTGGGTAGCATGGGCATGAAACGCATTGTTGTACAGGTGGTTAACCGCTTTGGTTACCGTCGGGTGCTGGTCGCCACGACGCTTGGGTTGTCGGTGGTAACCCTGCTGTTTATGTCCACTGCGCTGCTGGGCTGGTATTACGTGCTGCCGCTGGTGCTGTTTGTTCAGGGCATGGTCAATTCGACGCGTTTCTCCTCCATGAACACCCTGACCCTGAAAGATCTGCCGGATGAGTTGGCCAGCAGCGGGAACAGCCTGCTGTCGATGATTATGCAACTCTCAATGAGTATCGGCGTCACCGTTGCCGGTCTGCTGCTAGGGATGTTCGGGCAGCAACAGATTACGGTGGATAGCGGAACGTCGCATACCGTCTTTATGTACACCTGGCTGTGCATGGCTTTTATCATCGCGTTGCCCGCCGTGATCTTTGCCCGCGTCCCAAACGATACCCATAAAAATGTCGTCATTGCGCGACGCAAAAGGAGAACCTGATGAAGCTCTGGCGACCCGGCATTACCGGCAAACTGTTTCTGGCGATTTTCACCACCTGCATCGTGTTGTTGATCAGTATGCATTGGGCGGTACGCATCAGCTTCGAGCGAGGGTTCATTGACTACATCAAAAACGGCAACGAGCAGCGTCTGACCATGCTCAGCGACGCGTTAGGTGAACAGTACCAACAGCACGGCAGCTGGCGCTTTTTGCGCAATAATGACCGCTTTGTGTTTCAGATCCTCCGCTCCTTTGAACATGACAAAGACGATGATAAACAAGGCCCAGGTATGCCGCCGCACGGCTGGCGCACGCAGTTCTGGGTGGTGGACCAGGATGCGCATGTCATGGTTGGCCCGCGCGGTCCGGTTCCCGCAGACGGCACGCGGCGGCCCATTCTGGTTAACGGTCAGGAGGTCGGCGCCGTCATTGCCTCCCCTGTTGAACGTCTGACGCGTAACACCGACATTAATTTCGATAAACAGCAGCGGCGCACCAGTTGGCTGATTGTGGCGCTCTCAACCCTGCTGGCAGCGCTGGCGACCTTTCCACTCGCGCGCGGACTGCTGGCCCCGGTCAAACGGCTGGTCGAAGGCACGCACAAACTGGCTGCGGGGGATTTCACCACCCGTGTTACCGCCACCAGCGCCGATGAGCTGGGCAAACTGGCGCAGGACTTTAATCAGCTCGCCAGTACCCTGGAAAAGAATCAGCAGATGCGTCGCGATTTTATGGCCGATATCTCGCATGAGCTGCGCACACCGCTGGCAGTCCTGCGCGGTGAACTGGAAGCGATTCAGGACGGCGTGCGAAAATTCACGCCGGAATCGGTGGCCTCGTTACAGGCGGAAGTGGGGACACTGACCAAACTGGTCGACGATCTGCACCAGCTTTCGATGTCTGACGAAGGCGCGCTGGCCTACCAAAAAACTACCGTCGACGTGATCCCACTGCTGGAAGTGGCGGGCGGCGCATTCCGCGAACGTTTTGCCAGCCGGGATCTGACGCTACAGTTTTCCCTGCCCGATAGCGTTACCGTGTTCGGCGATCGCGATCGCCTGATGCAGTTATTCAACAACCTGTTAGAAAACAGCCTTCGTTACACCGATAGCGGCGGCAGCTTACGTATCAGCGCAGAGCTGCGCGACAAACGCGTGCTGATCACCTTCGCCGACTCCGCGCCGGGCGTCAGTGACGATCAGCTTAAGAAACTGTTCGAGCGATTCTACCGCGCCGAAGGTTCACGTAACCGCGCCAGCGGAGGGTCCGGACTGGGACTGGCGATCTGCGTCAACATCGTTGAGGCCCATAATGGCCGCATCCACGCTGCCCATTCGCCTTTTGGCGGGGTAAGCATTACAGTAGAATTACCGCTGGAACGCGATTTACAGAGAGACATATGACTGAGTTACCCATTGATGAAAACACGCCACGCATTCTGATTGTGGAAGATGAACCCAAGCTGGGACAGTTACTTATCGACTATCTGCGCGCCGCGAGCTATGCCCCGACGCTGATTAGCCATGGCGATCAGGTACTGTCTTATGTGCGCCAGACGCCGCCGGATTTAATCCTGCTGGATCTGATGCTACCGGGTACCGATGGCCTGACCCTGTGTCGCGAAATCCGTCGTTTCTCCGAGGTGCCAATCGTGATGGTCACCGCCAAAATTGAGGAGATCGACCGCCTGCTGGGACTGGAAATTGGTGCGGATGATTACATCTGCAAACCCTACAGTCCGCGCGAAGTGGTCGCCCGCGTGAAGACCATTCTGCGCCGCTGTAAGCCGCAGCGTGAATTACAGCAACTGGACGCCGAAAGCCCGCTGATCGTCGATGAAAGCCGTTTTCAGGCCTCCTGGCGTAATAAAATGCTCGACCTGACGCCTGCGGAGTTCCGCCTGCTGAAAACGCTGTCTCACGAACCGGGGAAAGTGTTTTCCCGTGAGCAGTTGCTGAATCATCTCTATGATGATTATCGCGTGGTGACCGACCGCACCATCGACAGTCATATCAAAAACCTGCGTCGCAAGCTGGAAGCGCTTGACGAAGAGCAGTCGTTTATCCGTGCAGTGTATGGCGTCGGCTATCGCTGGGAAGCGGATGCCTGCCGGATTGTCTGACACGGTAGCGCAAATAGTGGCCCGATAACGCCGCGTTATCGGGCCCGGCGTTTTCCTTTACCTCATTTGCCCGCAGCGCTACAATGCCCGCCCTTAACGTGAGGACTCTCCTCTAGCCGCTTCATCAGGTGAAGCGGATCTGACCTGTCATCAGAACGAGAACATTATGTTTAAACCGGAACTCCTTTCCCCGGCGGGAACGCTGAAAAATATGCGTTACGCTTTCGCCTATGGCGCAGATGCCGTCTATGCGGGCCAGCCGCGCTACTCGCTGCGCGTGCGCAATAACGAATTCAACCACGAGAATCTGCAGCGCGGCATTAATGAAGCCCATGAGTTGGGGAAAAAATTCTACGTGGTGGTCAACATCGCCCCGCACAATGCGAAGCTGAAAACCTTTATCCGCGATTTGAAGCCGGTGGTGGAAATGGGTCCGGATGCCCTGATCATGTCCGATCCGGGTCTTATCATGCTGGTACGTGAGAATTTCCCGGAAATGCCGATTCACCTCTCGGTCCAGGCCAACGCCGTGAACTGGGCGACGGTAAAATTCTGGCAATCGATGGGGCTGACCCGTGTGATTCTGTCGCGCGAACTGTCGCTGGAAGAGATTGAAGAGATCCGCAACCAGGTACCGGAGATGGAGATTGAGATCTTCGTTCACGGCGCACTGTGCATGGCCTATTCTGGTCGCTGCCTGCTTTCCGGTTACATCAATAAGCGCGACCCGAACCAGGGCACCTGTACCAACGCCTGCCGCTGGGAATATAACGTACAGGAAGGCAAAGAAGATGTGGTCGGTAATATCGTCCACAAATACGAGCCGATTCCGGTACAAAACGTGGAGCCGACGCTGGGTATCGGCGCGCCAACCGATAAAGTGTTTATGATTGAAGAGGCCCAGCGCCCGGGCGAATACATGACCGCGTTCGAAGACGAGCACGGCACTTACATCATGAACTCGAAAGATCTGCGTGCCATTGCCCACGTTGAACGCCTGACGCAGATGGGCGTGCACTCGCTGAAAATTGAAGGCCGCACCAAATCCTTCTACTACTGCGCGCGTACCGCACAGGTTTATCGTAAAGCGATTGACGACGCCGCTGCCGGTAAGCCGTTTGATCCGCAGTTGTTGGAAACGCTGGAAGGTCTGGCGCACCGTGGTTACACCGAAGGTTTTCTGCGTCGCCACACCCATGACGATTATCAGAACTACGAATACGGTTACTCGGTATCCGAGCGTCAGCAGTTCGTGGGTGAGTTTACCGGTGAGCGCAATGGCGACCTCGCGGCCGTGGCAGTGAAAAATAAATTCTCTGTCGGCGACAGCCTGGAACTGATGACCCCACAGGGCAACGTGAACTTCACGTTAGCGCAGATGGAAAACGCCAAAGGCGAGCCAATGCCAGTGGCGCCGGGGGACGGTTATACCGTATGGATCCCTGTTCCACAGGATCTGATGCTGGATTATGCACTGTTAATGCGCAATTTTTCCGGCGAATCGACGCGAAATCCGCACGCTAAATAGTTAATCAGGGTTATTTTTTCACGCCAGGAGGAATCTTAGAAACCGATCACATACCGCTTCGTTCATTAAGGGTATTATCCGTTTCGCTGAAAAACATAACCCATAAATGCTAGCTGTACCAGGAACCACCTCCTTAGCCTGCGTAATCTCCCTTACGCAGGCTTATTTTTTTGCGGCCTGAATCGTATATTGTGTGC
This sequence comes from Citrobacter amalonaticus, assembly GCF_018323885.1. Classification (NCBI taxonomy): domain Bacteria; kingdom Pseudomonadati; phylum Pseudomonadota; class Gammaproteobacteria; order Enterobacterales; family Enterobacteriaceae; genus Citrobacter; species Citrobacter amalonaticus. Next base: position 2,994,492 of record NZ_AP024585.1, read on the forward strand.
GTATTTTAAGCCTGTTCTGACCTCCCCTTTTCGTTTCTGCTATACACTTTCTTCATAGATTCCAAAAACAAACAGGCAAAAAAGGAATGGATCATTTTCCCTCCAGCGTATTGATTCTGAATGGTAAAAGTGCTGATAACCCCGTACTGCGGGACGCCATTGGGCTGCTCCGTGACGAAGGAGTAGAGATTCACGTTCGCGTTACCTGGGAAAAAGGCGATGCGCAGCGCTATGTCGAAGAGGCTCGTCGTCTGGGCGTTGAAACGGTGATCGCCGGCGGCGGTGACGGCACGATTAACGAAGTATCGACGGCGCTGATCCAGTGTGAGGGGGCCGATATTCCCGCACTGGGCATTCTGCCACTGGGCACCGCCAATGACTTTGCCACCAGCGTCGGGATCCCCGAGGAGTTAGATAAGGCGCTGAAGCTGGCGATTGTCGGTAACGCCATTGAGATTGATATGGCGCAAGTCAACGATAAAACCTGTTTTATCAATATGGCAACCGGTGGTTTTGGTACGCGCATCACCACCGAGACGCCGGAAAAACTGAAAGCGGCGCTGGGCGGCGTGTCATACATCATTCACGGCCTGATGCGCATGGATACGCTAAAACCGGACCGTTGCGAAATCCGTGGTGAGAACTTCCACTGGCAGGGTGATGCGCTGGTGATTGGGATTGGTAATGGGCGTCAGGCTGGCGGCGGTCAGCAGTTGTGTCCGAATGCGTTGATCAACGACGGTTTGCTGCAACTGCGGATTTTCACCGGGGAAGAGATCCTGCCCGCGCTATTTTCCACCCTGAAACCACAGGAGGAAAACCCCAATATCATCGACGGCGCTTCAGCCTGGTTTGATATCCGGGCACCGCATGACATTACCTTTAATCTTGATGGCGAACCGCTGAGCGGACAGGAATTTCATATCGAAATCCTGCCCGCTGCATTGCGGTGTCGACTGCCGCCAGATTGCCCGCTACTGCGTTAAGCAATCGTCACTTTGTTATCGAGATAGACATCCTGCACGGCGTTGATCAATTTCACGCCGTCAGCCATCGATTTTTTGAAAGCTTTACGACCCAGAATCAACCCCATCCCGCCTGCACGTTTGTTGATTACCGCCGTACGTACCGCGTCGCTCAGGTCAGTTTCGCCGCCTGCCGCGCCGCCGGAGTTAATCAACCCGGCACGCCCCATGTAGCAGTTTGCCAGTTGATAGCGCACCAGATCGATCGGGTTCTCTGTGGTCAGTTTGCTGTAGACGCGATCGTCGGTGTAGCCATAATTCACGGCTTTGTATCCGCCGTTATTTTCCGCCATTTTCTGTTTGACGATATCCGCACCAATGGTTGCCGCCAGATGGTTCGCCTGCCCGGTTAAGTCGGCGGAGACGTGGTAATCGACGCCCTCTTTTTTGAACGCGGCATTTCGCAGATAGGCCCACAGTACGGTGACCATACCCAGCTCATGCGCCCGTTCAAAGGCGGCGGAAATCTCTTCAATCTGCCGACGTGACTCTTCTGAACCAAAGTAGATGGTTGCGCCTACGGCCACCGCCCCCAGATTAAACGCTTGCTCTACGCTGGCATACAGCGTCTGGTCGTAGGTATTCGGATAGCTGAGGGTTTCGTTATGGTTGAGTTTCACCAGAAACGGAATGCGATGCGCATAACGACGCGAGACGGAAGCCAGTACGCCATAGGTTGAGGCCACACAGTTACATCCGGCTTCGATCGCCAGTTCAACGATGTTTTTCGGGTCGAAATAGAGCGGGTTGGCGGCAAACGACGCCCCTGCCGAGTGTTCCACTCCCTGATCGACCGGTAAAATGGACAGGTAACCCGTTCCCCCCAGACGCCCGGTGTTATACAACGTCTGCATGTTACGCAGTACCGCAGGCGGACGGTTGTTGTCCACCATCACGCGGTCGACGTAATCATGTCCGGGCAGATAGAGTTGGTCTGAGGGTATGGTCATGCAACGATGCTGTAAGAGGCTGTCGGCGTCTTTGCCAAGCAACTGCGCAATATCAGTCATAGTTATGCTCCCGTAAGTTCCGAATGCGTCGGAATGTGGATTGTCCTGACCCGCGTTTTGCGGGCAGCCATAAGTCTGGTACCGACCGACCATTTTTTCCATCTTTCGGGGATTTTTCAGCGCTATCTGCTGGCACGATTCACTGACGATAAAGTGTTAAGACGGTCAAGGTTTCACCTCAAAGGTATTTTAAAGGTATTATTAAATGGTACTGTCATGACGTACCTTACCTGTCATGAAGGATTTAAAGATGAAAACTACAGTGAAACTGTCGTTCATGATGTTCGTTGAATGGTTTATCTGGGGAGCCTGGTTTGTTCCGCTCTGGCTCTGGTTGAGTAAAAGTGGTTTTACCGCCGGTGAGATTGGCTGGTCTTATGCCTGTACGGCGATCGCCGCAATTCTGTCGCCGATCCTCGTGGGCTCGCTGACCGACCGTTTCTTCTCGGCGCAAAAAGTGCTGGCAGTACTGATGTTCGCCGGTGCGGTACTGATGTATTTTGCCGCTCAGCAGACGACGTTCGGTGGATTCTTCCCGCTGCTGCTGGCCTATTCGCTCACCTATATGCCAACCATTGCGCTGACCAACAGCATCGCGTTTGCTAACGTGCCGGACGTGGAGCGTGACTTCCCGCGCATCCGCGTAATGGGCACCATCGGCTGGATTGCCTCTGGTCTCGCCTGTGGATTCCTGCCACAGATGCTGGGCTATAATGACATCTCGCCAACCAACATCCCGCTGCTGGTGACGGCGGCCAGCTCTGCGCTGCTGGGTGTGTTTGCCTTCTTTCTGCCGGATACCCCGCCGAAAAGCACCGGCAAGATGGACGTCAAAGTCATGCTGGGCCTGGATGCGCTGATCCTGCTGCGTGATAAAAACTTCCTCGTCTTTTTCTTCTGCTCGTTCCTTTTCGCGATGCCACTGGCGTTCTATTACATCTTCGCCAATGGGTATCTGACCGAAGTGGGGATGAAAAACGCCACCGGCTGGATGACCCTCGGTCAGTTCTCCGAAATCTTCTTTATGCTGGCGCTGCCTTTCTTTACGAAACGCTTTGGTATTAAGAAGGTATTGCTACTTGGTCTTATCACCGCGGCGATCCGCTACGGCTTTTTCATCTACGGCAGCGCAGACGAATATTTCACCTATGCCCTGCTGTTCCTCGGTATTTTGCTGCACGGCGTGAGCTATGACTTTTATTACGTGACGGCATACATCTACGTCGATAAAAAAGCGCCAGTGCATATGCGTACCGCCGCACAGGGGTTGATTACGCTCTGCTGTCAGGGCTTCGGCAGCCTGCTGGGCTACCGTCTCGGCGGCGTGATGATGGAAAAAATGTTTGCTTATCCGGAGCCGGTCAATGGCCTGACCTTCAACTGGGCGGGCATGTGGACATTCGGGGCGGTGATGATCGCCGTGATAGCCCTACTATTCATGATTTTCTTTCGCGAATCGGACAAAGAAATTACCGCTATTGAAGTTCGCGAGACTGCGTTGACACAAGGGGAAGTAAAATGAAAGCAGAACGTATTCTCGGTGCTCTTTACGGGCAGGCGTTAGGGGATGCGATGGGTATGCCGTCAGAACTGTGGCCAAGAACCCGCGTCAAAGCACACTTTGGCTGGATTGACCGCTTTCTGCCGGGCCCAAAAGAAAATAATGCGGCCTGTTATTTTGGCCGCGCAGAATTTACCGACGATACCTCAATGGCGCTCTGTCTGGCGGATGCTCTGCTGGAACGCGACGGCGAGATCGACCCGGACCTGATTGGACGGAACATTCTCGACTGGGCGTTGCGCTTTGACGCCTTCAATAAAAACGTTCTCGGGCCGACGTCGAAAATCGCCCTGAACGCGATTCGCGACGGGAAACCGGTAGCAGAACTGGAGAATAACGGCGTCACCAACGGCGCGGCCATGCGCGTATCGCCATTGGGATGCCTGCTGCCCGCCCGCGATCTGGATGCGTTTATTGAGGATATCGCGCTGGCCTCCAGCCCGACGCACAAATCCGATCTGGCTATCGCCGGTGCGGTGGTGGTGGCATGGGCGATTTCACGGGCGATTGAGGGTGATTCCTGGGCCGCAATTGTTGACTCGCTTCCCGCCATCGCCCTGCACGCCCAGCAAAAGCGCATTACTACGTTCAGCGCATCGCTTTGTGCGCGTCTGGAGATGGCGCTGAAAATTGTGCGTAATGCTGACGGAGCCGAAGCGGCCAGCGAACAGTTGTATCAAGTGATTGGCGCCGGAACCAGCACGATAGAATCGGTGGCCTGCGCCATCGCGATGGTCGAACTGGCGCAAACGGATCCCAATCGCTGCGCCATTTTGTGTGCCAACCTCGGCGGCGATACCGATACCATTGGAGCAATGGCAACGGCCATTTGCGGCGCGTTGCAGGGTATAGGTGCCATCAACCCGGTATGGAAACAAGAGCTGGATACGGTCAATCAGCTCGATTTCAGCCGCTATGCGACGGCGCTTGCTCGTCTGCGCCAACGTCGGGAGGCGTCATGAACACTTCACGTTTAGCCGAACTGTTGCCGGGGTTAACGACCCGCCATCCGGTCACGGTTATCGGCGCGGCGGTCATCGATGTCATCGCTGATGCCTATGCCCTGCCCTGGCGCGGGTGTGACATTGAACTCAAACAGCAAGGCGTTAACGTCGGCGGCTGCGCGCTGAACATCGCCGTGGCGCTGAAACGGCTGGGTATTGATGCCGGTAACGCCCTGCCGCTGGGCCAGGGAGTATGGGCGGAGATCATTCGTAACCGGATGGCGAAAGAAGGGTTACACAGCCTCATCAAGACCACACAAGGTGATAACGGCTGGTGCCTTGCGCTGGTCGAACCGGATGGCGAGCGCACGTTTATGTCATTCAGCGGCGTGGAGAACCAGTGGAATACCGACTGGCTGGCCCAGCTCACCATCCCACCTGACAGCCTGATTTATCTTTCGGGCTATCAACTCTCCTCACCCTGCGGCGAGCTGTTGGTGCAGTGGCTGGAAGGGCTGGATCGCGTTATGCCGTTTATCGATTTTGGCCCGCGCATTGGCGATATTCCTGATGCACTGATGTCACGCATTCTGGCTTGTCGCCCTCTGGTGTCGCTCAATCGTCAGGAAGCCGAAATCGCGGCGGAGCGGTTTGGTCTCAGCCAGGATGTGGAAGACTTAGGTGCGCAATGGGTGAAGCAATTTTCTGCGCCGTTAATCGTGCGCCATGACAAAGAAGGCGCCTGGTACTTCAGCGCGCAATCTTCCGGATGCGTACCCGCCTTCCCGACAACGGTCGTTGACACGATTGGCGCCGGTGACAGCCACGCGGGCGGCATGCTGGCCGGGCTGGCGTCGGGCTGGTCGCTGGCGGATGCCGTGCTGCTCGGCAACGCCGTGGCATCGTGGGTGGTAGGACATCGCGGCGGTGACTGTGCGCCGTTTCGCGAGGAGTTACTCCTCGCACACAAAGACGTATAAATCGCTTCGGCAGTAGCTGATGCTGTACTCGATGGGCCGCTGCTGTTGGTCAAGCGCTACCTGTTTGATCACCAGCACCGGCACTTTGCTGTCCATCTGGATATGCGACTGGAATTCAGCATCCGGCATCTTTGCACTCACCCGTGAGCGCGTGCGCTGGGGATGGATATGCTGGCTGCGGAAATAGTCGTACAGCGATATGCCAATTTCATCGGCATCATGAATAAGATGCGCGGGTACCCACGACTCCTCGATAGAAACCGCGTCCTCATCAACGTAGCGGATGCGCTTAAGCAGAAACACATCGCTGCCGGCGGCAATCGCCAGCTGTTGCGCCACCTCTTCCGGACACTTAACCACCCGTTTGTTGACCCATAAGGTGTCCGGTTTTTTCCCGCGCAGCACCACCTGTTGAGAAAACCCACGCGCCTCTTTCAGCGAATATTCAAAGATGTTGTTGATCTGCGTGCCGTAGCCGCGAGCACGCGTCACCACGCCTTCTTCTTCCAGCGCCTGCATCGCTTTGCGCACCGTGATGCGCGAAACGCCCGTTAACTGACTGAGATCGCGTTCGCCAGGCAAAATGTTGCCATGCGCAATCACACCACTGCGCACGGCATTTTTCACCGTTTCGGCAAACTTGATATACAGCGGGGTATTATCCACCGCTGAAATACGTTCGTTCAGTTGCGCGATAAGTTGAGTATGCGCTTGTTCCATGAGTCTTTTTCCTGACAGCCAGTCTGCTGCCAGTATATACGCTACCAATACGCGTGGAAATGATGAACCGGCCCGATGCCGTGTCCAACCTCCAGTGTGTCAGCCTGCGCGAGCGCCGCCGACAGCCAGACTTTCGCCTCCTGCACTGTCCCGGCCCAGTCAGCATGCCGTGGACGCAGCGCGGCCAGCGCCGCAGAGAGCGTACATCCGGTGCCGTGCGTGTTTTTGGTCATCACCCGCGGTGCGGTAAAGCGCTGCTCACCGGTCGCTGTAAAGAGCCAGTCAGGACTTTGTTCATCGTCCAGATGACCGCCTTTCATCAACACTGCGTCACAGCCCATCGCCAGCAACGCCCGCCCCTGTTCCAGCATCTCTTGTTCTGTTCGTGCGTGCGGGCAATCCAGCAGCGCTGCCGCTTCAGGCAGATTGGGCGTAATGAGTGAAACCTGTGGCAACAGTCGCCTGCGCAATGTCTCAACGGCGGAAGTCGACAATAACGGATCGCCACTTTTCGCCAGCATGACTGTGTCGAGTACGACATTCTGCACCTGATGGCGTTCCAGTCGCTCCGCCACCGCCTCAACGATATCGGTTTCCGCCAGCATACCGATTTTGGTGGTATCGATGCGCACATCGCTGAACACCGAATCAAGCTGGGCGGCGACAAAATCCGGTTCAATGCGATACACCGACTGCACGCCGCGTGTATTCTGCGCCACCAGCGCGGTAATTACCGCACAGCCGTAAGCGCCGAGCGCCGAGAAGGTTTTCAGATCGGCCTGAATACCGGCGCCGCCGCTGGGATCGGTACCGGCAATGGTCAGTGCGTTAATCCGCTTCATGCTGCGACCTCCGCATCCAGGGTGTAGAGCGCATCAAGAAAGGCCGGAAGAAAACTGCCGGGTCCGTGACAGATTTTGCTGGCGTGCTGTCCTGCCAGTTTCATCCATCCACAGGCGGACGCGATGTTTTCGATCCGGTTTCCGGGTAGCGCGCAGCTGGCGGCGACCACGGCAGAAAGCGCACAGCCAGTGCCCACGACTTTCGTCATCAGCGGATCGCCGCCGGTGACGCTCAGAGTGCGCTCGCCGTCGGTGATGTAATCCACTTCGCCGGTGACTACCACAACAGCGCCGGTGTGGCGTGCCAGAATCTGCGCCGCCGGCAGAGCCGTTGCAACCGGGTCGGTAGCATCCACTCCACGCCCGCCAGCGCTTTCACCGGCTAACGCCAGGATCTCAGAGGCGTTACCGCGAATGGCAGCCGGTGTTAAGGCAAGGAGTTCTAGGCAGAAACGGCGACGGTATTCAAGCGCGCCTACGGCAACCGGGTCCAGTGTCCATGGAGTTTTGGCGCTGTTTGCCTGCTCAACCGCCGCCCGCATTGCATGTGCACGCGGTTGTGTCAACGTGCCGACGTTGATGAGCAACGCGCTGGCAAGGGCTGCAAACTGGCGAGCTTCTTCGGGCTCAATCACCATCGCCGGAGAAGCCCCCAGCGCCAGTAGCGTATTGGCGGTAAAACTCTGCACGACGTCATTGGTCATACAATGTGTTAACGGAGAAAGGGTACGAAAATCTTGTAAGGTACGAACCGCATGTTCGCGGCTGTGCAGGTCAGGCTGCATGGTTACGCTCCTGCCCGCGCGAAGAAGGGACACGAGCAGTGTCTGACTTCCCTACGCTGGCATTATCCAGATCAGGTGGTACGGGTATTTCTCAGCCCTTCGTGAAAAGGGGCACCCCGAGTCATTAACGAAATTTTTCTGCGTGACGGTCAGGTCACTCGCGTGATGATACCCTCACTGCCCCGATTTGTAACCCTTTCGCTACTCTGCATTTACCTGTTCAGCCTGAACATCAATAGTGAAAGCCGCCACCCGCACGGCGGCAATATCCTCTTATACCGCGTCAACCATTGGTTGGGCATGAGCAACGGCTTGTTGTGCCTGCGCAATATCAGAAGCATCTGCGGAAAAGGACGTTAGCGGAATAAGCGCTAACAGATAATTTCTCATTTCGCCCACCCCAAAAACTGTCTCTGTTCGTTCAGCACGGCTAACCGTCCGTTGGTGTACACGACAAAATAGTGCAACCCTTGTTGATAGACTGTCGCTTTTTCCTCTTTCTCGATAACCGCAGCATGAGCTCCATCAATATCAAGCCCGGTGCTCACCTTTTTAATTTCCATGCCTTCAAAGTGATATATGTTTTTTTTCTTTGCCGCCTGAGCGTGTTGCTTTACCGCTTCACGTGCATTCACATACGCGTTTTGCTCCGCGTTATTGATAATCATCTGTTGATTAGACTGTTCTACCTGATAGCAGACATCACGACTGACGCCTTTGGCTTCACAGCGCGCCAGGCGCTGCTCTTCCGACACACAGCCGGACAGAATACTGACAACCAAAAGCGAAAATACCGCCTTTTTTATAGTTAACTGTTTCATCACTGCCATCACCATCATTAATTAACAAAATAATATCACCCTGCAAAAGCAGCGTGTTTTTATATCACTATTTAGTGCGCAGAATATTTAGGCCGCTTTCATCTGTCAATATAATTTAGGGAAATTAAGATCAAATAACTTAGAGGATGCATGACACCAGGATAAATCCGAAGAAAATAGTTATTCTCCGTCTTCAAATTTGCAATTAATTAACGTAACAAATACAAAAGACTAATGTCATCAAAACGATGATTCTTAATAGCTATTCAGCGTGTTTTCCATGATCTTTATCAATATTGACAATTCAGGAATAATCCATAGTTTTATTTCAATCTGTTTATATGTTGACATTAATTAATTGTTATAGCTAGACAATTCTCAACAACATCGTCTGTAATACGTATTTAAAAATGAGCCTCCGGATAGTGAAGTTAATTATTTTTCATTTTTTCCTGCACACCCTTATTATCAGTGCGGGTTTTATTGCAGGCGTGATGTACGCTGAACGTCTGCATTTTTGCATATGGGGCTAATCCACTGTTAGCCTGTGTTCCGAAAGGCATCGCCCCTCTCCCCGTATTTGGCGATTTTCTTCTATAGTACATGTCAGACTAATAAATTTTACATTTTTTACGAATTTTTCGGGAATCTAACAAACCCGCGCTTGTCAGTTATCATGAAGGCCGGGAAAGATACACGACTGATTTTGAGGGTCCTAACAGTGGAGAGCGTAGAAGTATGAAGAATAAATTGGTGGTAGGCGCGCTGCTGCTCGCATCCAGCGCGGTCTGGGCCGCACCAGCTACAGCCGTCCCCGCGAAGGGGATTGATCAATATGAACTCAGTGGTTTCATCGCCGACTTTACCCACTTCAAGCCTGGCGATACGGTGCCAGAGATGTATCGCACTGACGAGTACACCATCAAACAGTGGAATCTGCGTAATTTACCTGCGCCAGATGCCGGGACACACTGGACCTACATGGGCGGTGCCTATGTGCTGATCAATGACGCTGACGGTAAAATTATTAAAGCTTACGACGGCGAGATTTTCTATCATCGTTGAGGTTCGCCCCCCTCGGGCTGAGGGGGAATCCAACGCTTATTTTATCGTTAAGGTCATCAGGATAACCCCGCACAGACGGTCAGATTTAAGAAGAACGCCCACGTTATTCAGTGGCTCTGCATAACTCAGATAGCGTTATTCAAATTAGATATTCACCACACCGATATAAAATCAATGCGGTGAATAGAAAGAATAAAACCGATTAGCCGAAATCAGACGGCGCGAAAGGCAATTTCGCCGGGGATGACTTCACCCTGCCAGTAAAGCTGTGCGGCAACACGTCCCGCCAGTTCGCGATACATTACGGTGAAATCACTGTCCGGACGGCTGACCACGGTTGGCGTCCCGCGATCGAGATCTTCACGCAGACTAATATGCAACGGCATTTGTCCCAACAGTTGCGTGTGATACTGCTCAGCCAGTTTTTGCGCGCCACCGGTACCAAAGATCGGCTCATGATGACCGCAGTTGCTGCAGATATGCATGCTCATGTTTTCGACAATGCCCAGCACCGGCACCTCGACTTTTTCGAACATGACAATGCCTTTTTTAGCGTCAATCAACGCAATATCCTGCGGCGTGGTCACCACAACGGCCCCCGTGACCGGGATGTTTTGTGCCAGCGTCAGCTGGATATCACCAGTACCCGGCGGCATGTCCAGCACGAGGTAATCCAGATCCGGCCACAGCGTCTCTTGTAGCATCTGCATCAGCGCTTTACTGGCCATCGGCCCACGCCACACCATCGCGTTATCATCAGTGACCAGATAACCGATGGAGTTCGTCGCCAGCCCGTGAGACATGATCGGTGCCATATGGGTACCATCCGGCGAGGTTGGGCGCTGGTTTTCCGCCCCCAGCATAGTTGGGATCGACGGACCATAAATGTCGGCGTCCAGAATCCCTACTTTCGCCCCTTCTGCCGCTAATGCCAGCGCCAGGTTTACCGCAGTCGACGATTTACCGACGCCGCCTTTGCCGGAGCTGACGGCGATAATGTTCTTCACGCCGTTCACGCCCGGCTGATTTTTCACGCGCTTCAGGGTGGCGATGTTGTGAGAAAGCTTCCAGTCGATCGCCTTCGCCCCGGTAATTCGCAGCAGATCAGCGCTACATTGCTCTTTTAACACCTCAAAGGCACTGTGCCAGACGAACGGCATGACCAGTTCAACGTGCAGCGTGTCATCCATCCAGGCGACGTGGTGTAACGCTTTAAGTGTCGTCAGGTTATGCTTCAGGGTGGGGTGCTGAAAATTCGCCAGCGTCCCGGCGACCATGGCGCGCAGGGTTTCTGGTGATTTGGCCTGGGATTGTGCGTTCATCCCGACTCCTTTTTGTTGTTCTGAAAAGGTCAATTGTAGTGAGGTAGTGTACTCCAGCGGTAACAATTATTCATTTGTGGTTTGATGCCCTTAATTCTTGGCGTAGTTATTCCCTTTCAGGTAACATCAGAACCCCCTTTCAACAGAGAAGAAGTAACATCTACTATGACTCAAGTCGCGAAGAAAATTCTGGTAACGTGCGCGCTGCCGTACGCCAACGGCTCAATCCACCTCGGCCATATGCTGGAGCACATCCAGGCTGATGTCTGGGTCCGTTACCAACGAATGCGCGGCAACGAGGTCAACTTCATCTGCGCCGACGACGCCCACGGCACGCCGATCATGCTGAAAGCACAGCAGCTTGGCATCACCCCGGAGCAGATGATTGGTGAAATGAGTCAGGAGCACCAGACGGATTTCGCCGGGTTCAACATCAGCTATGACAACTACCACTCCACGCACAGCGACGAGAACCGGGAGTTGTCTGAGCTCATCTATACCCGTCTGAAAGAGAACGGTTTTATTAAGAACCGCACCATTTCTCAGCTCTACGATCCGGAAAAAGGTATGTTCCTGCCGGATCGTTTTGTGAAAGGCACCTGCCCGAAATGTAAATCACCGGATCAGTATGGCGACAACTGCGAAGTGTGCGGCGCGACCTATAGCCCGACGGAGCTGATCGAGCCGAAGTCTGTGGTCTCTGGCGCGACGCCGGTGATGCGTGACTCCGAACACTTCTTCTTTGACCTGCCCTCGTTCAGCGAAATGCTACAGGCGTGGACCCGTAGCGGCGCGCTGCAGGAGCAGGTGGCGAACAAAATGCAGGAATGGTTTGAATCCGGCCTGCAGCAGTGGGATATCTCCCGCGATGCCCCTTACTTTGGTTTTGAAATCCCGAATGCGCCGGGCAAATATTTCTATGTCTGGCTGGATGCGCCAATCGGCTACATGGGCTCATTCAAAAACCTGTGCGATAAGCGCGGCGATACCGTCAGCTTCGACGAATACTGGAAGAAAGATTCTACTGCCGAACTGTATCACTTCATCGGCAAAGATATCGTCTATTTCCATAGCCTGTTCTGGCCTGCCATGCTGGAAGGCAGCAACTTCCGTAAACCGACGAACCTGTTCGTGCATGGTTATGTCACGGTCAACGGCGCGAAGATGTCCAAATCCCGCGGCACGTTTATTAAGGCCAGCACCTGGCTGAACCATTTTGATGCAGACAGCCTGCGTTACTACTACACTGCGAAGCTCTCTTCGCGCATTGATGATATCGACCTGAATCTGGAAGACTTCGTCCAGCGCGTAAACGCCGATATCGTCAACAAGGTGGTTAACCTCGCCTCCCGTAACGCTGGCTTTATCAACAAACGTTTCGATGGTGTACTGGCGGCTGAACTGGCTGACCCTGCGCTGTATAAAACCTTTACCGATGCAGCGGCTGTGATTGGCGAGGCGTGGGAAAGCCGTGAGTTCGGCAAAGCGATCCGTGAAATCATGGCGCTGGCGGATGTCGCGAACCGCTATGTTGACGAACAGGCGCCGTGGGTGGTGGCGAAACAGGAAGGTCGCGACGCCGATCTGCAGGCGATCTGCTCGATGGGCATCAACCTGTTCCGCGTGCTGATGACGTACCTGAAGCCGGTGCTGCCGACGCTGAGCGAGCGCGTTGAAGCATTCCTGAACAGCGAACTGCGTTGGGATGCTATTGCGCAACCGCTTCTGGGCCATAAGGTCAATACTTTCAAAGCTCTGTATAACCGTATCGATATGAAGCAGGTGGAAGCGCTGGTGGAAGCCTCTAAAGAAGAGGTGAAAGCTATGGCAGCTCCGGTAACCGGCCCACTGGCGGACTTCCCGATTCAGGAAACCATTACCTTTGACGATTTCGCGAAAGTCGATCTGCGCGTAGCGTTGATTGAAAACGCTGAATTCGTTGATGGCTCCGATAAACTGCTGCGCCTGACGCTGGATTTGGGCGGCGAGAAGCGTAACGTCTTCTCCGGCATTCGCTCTGCTTATCCGGACCCGCAGGTGCTGATTGGTCGTCATACGGTCATGGTGGCAAACCTGGCGCCGCGTAAAATGCGCTTTGGCATCTCAGAAGGGATGGTGATGGCCGCAGGTCCTGGCGGGACAGACATCTTCCTGCTGACCCCGGATGAAGGCGCAAAGCCTGGACACCAGGTTAAATAAGCCTCTCTAAAGCGCCGCTCTCACGGCGCTTTTTCTTTTGCGTCATATTAATCCAGGCAATAACTCGCATGATTTCAGATTTTTCAATGATCATTATCAGACATATTCAGTAGCCATTTTCCCCTCTCCTGCCTCATTTCTGGTATACATACCCTGCAAGGTTTATTTTTGAGCAGCAGACGTTTAATAAAATGGAGTTTTACATGAAAGCATTAAATACGTTTTTTTCGGTCGTTTTTGCGTCAGTTCTCGTTTTCTCTCTGGCAGGATGTGGCGACAAGGAAGAAAGCAAAACATTCAAAGCGGACGTCAATGGCACTGAGATCGTAATGACCTATACCTACAAGGGTGACAAAGTCATTAAGCAGACCTCAGAGAACAAAATCAACTACGCCTCTATCGGGGTAAAAACCAAAGAAGATGCGGCGAAAATCCTCGATCCGATCAGCGAAAAATATCAAAACATTCCTGGCGTGGAAGAGAAGCTGACCTATAAGGATGGCTACGCGGAAGAAACCGTTTCTGTTGACATGGAAAAAGTTGACTTTAAAAAGCTGCAGGGCGTGATGGGTACGCAATTCTCGGGTGACCCAAGCAACGGCATTAGCATGAAACAGAGCCAGAAAATGCTGGAAACCGCTGGCTTTAAAGAAGTGAAATAATCAAACGACGACGACCTGGCATCCAGCCGGGTCGTCGCTTTCTATCAGCCTTTATTGCCGTGCAGACGCGCCGTCAATCCGCGCAGGAAATAACGCATAAACTGATCACCACACTCGCGGTAGTTTTTATGATCCGGAGAACGCATCATGGCGGTGATTTCCGGCATTGAAACGCGAACGTTCTGCTGGGTCATAATCGCCTGAATATCATCCGTTTTCAGTGAAAAAGCGATACGCAGCTTTTTCAGCACCGTATTGTTGTTCACCCGACGCTCAAGCGCCAGTTCAGGCGCTGACTCATCTTTGCCACGCTTCTCGTAAATCAGGCCGTTCAGGAATCCGGAGAGGATAATATCCGGGCAGCGGACAAACCCCTCTTCATCTTCCCTGGTCATCCAGGTGTCGAAACCCGCAGAGGTGGATTCCATGTCGGCCAGCGCAAGAATGCGCACCATGTCGTTATTATTGGCTTTCAGGGCGTAGCGCAGGCTACGAAGAATATCGTTACTTAGCATAGAGCCTTCAACTGTCGATAATGCAATGGCGCGCAGTGTATCAGTTTTACAGGCCAATCGCCTCTTTCAAACTTTTCAGATAGCGGCGACTGACCGGAACAGTTAACCCATTACGCAGTATCAGTTCCGCCTGACCGTTATCTTCCAGACGAATTTCCTGTAACTGCGCCATGTTAACCAGATATTGACGATGACAGCGCAGCAATGGCGTGCGGCTTTCCAGCGTTCTGAGCGTCAGTTCAGTAAAGCCTTCTTTGCCGTCGCTGCTGGTGACATAAACACCGCTCATGCGACTGCTGACGAAAGCGACATCATCCATTTGCAGCAGATAGATCCGGCTATGGCCGCTACAGGGGATAAACTTCAGCGACTGTTGGTTTTCCGGCAATACCGATACGTCCTGTTTGCTCCGCTCCTGGCGCAGGCGGCTAAGGGTTTTCTCCAGCCGCGCCTCTTCTATCGGTTTAAGCAGATAATCAAAAGCGTGTTCTTCAAAGGCTTTAATTGCGTATTCGTCAAAAGCGGTCAGAAAAACAATATACGGCCGATGCTCCGGGTCGAGCATACCCACCATTTCCAGCCCGCTGATACGCGGCATTTGAATATCCAGAAACAGCACGTCCGGATGCAGTCGATGCACCGCGCCAATCGCTTCTACGGCGTTGGCGCACTCGCCAACGATCTCGATATCAATTTTTTCCTGTAACAGGATCCGCAGATTTTCCCGCGCTAACGGTTCATCATCCACAATCAGCACTTTAATCATGCGTCTCCTCCAGGGGCAGTCGTAGGGTTATTCGGGTAAAGCAATCCGGTTCGCAGACGACGCTAATACCATAATCATCGCCAAACCGTTCACGCAGGCGTTTATCCACCAGATTCATGCCCAGACCGCTGACGTTCGCGGAGGGCTGATACAACCCGGCGTTATCTTCAATATCCAGCATCAAATACTGCCCTTCCTGACGGGCGGTGATGGACACCTCCCCCGTGCCCAGTAGTTGCGATGTCCCATGCTTAATGGCGTTTTCGACTATGGGTTGCAGGGTGAAGGCTGGCAACTGTTGATGCGCCAGCGCATCCGGCACGTTTAAACTCACCTGCAACCGCGACTGGAATCGCGCTTTCTCAATTTGCAGATAGGCATTCACGTGCTCAATTTCGTCGGCCAGTGTGACGATCTCCGACGGGCGCTTTAAGTTCTTACGGAAAAAGGTAGAGAGATCCTGTACCAGTTGGCTCGCCTGTTCACTGTCGCGACGCGCCACCGCTTTGATGGTGTTGAGCGCATTAAACAGAAAATGCGGATTGACCTGCGCATGCAGCAGCTTAATTTCTGACTGCGTCAACATCGCTTTCTGACGTTCATATTGTCCAGCAAGGATCTGCGCGGAAAGTAGCTGAGCAATCCCCTCACCCAGCGTTCGGTTAATGGAACTGAACAACCGGTTTTTCGCTTCATAGAGTTTGATGGTGCCCATCACCCGTTGGTTTTCTCCGCGTAAGGGAATGACCAGCGTAGAACCGAGCTTGCACTGTGGATGCAGCGAACAGCGATACGGCACTTCGTTACCGTCAGCGTAAACCACCTCGCCCGTCTCGATGGCCCGCAACGTGTAACCGGAGGAGATCGGCCTGCCCGGCAGGTGATGGTCGTCGCCAATCCCGGTAAAGGCTAACAGCCGCTCGCGGTCAGTAATTGCCACCGCGCCGATATCGAGTTCTTTGTACAGCACCTGCGCCACCTTCATGCTGTTCACTTCGTTGAATCCCTGGCGCAAGATCCCCTCGGTGGAGGCCGCCACTTTCAGCGCAGTAGCGGAAAACGCAGAGGTATATTTTTCAAACATCGCCCGCTTGTCGAGCAAAATACGCATAAACAGCGCCGCGCCGACGGTGTTGGTGACCATCATGGGAGCGGCGATATTGCTGACCAGTCGGTAAGCATCGTCAAACGGCCGGGCTATCAGCAAAATGATCAGCATCTGTACCATTTCGGCGACAAATGTGATCGCCCCGGCCGTCAGCGGATTAAAGACTTTATCCGTGCGTCCCCGCCGCGTCAGCACGCTGTGCACCAGGCCACCCAGCAACCCTTCCACGATGGTGGAGATCATACAACTGAGCGCCGTCATGCCGCCCATTGAGTAGCGGTGCAGACCCCCGGTCAGCCCCACCAGTCCACCCACGACCGGCCCGCCAAGCAGACCGCCCATCACCGCGCCAATTGCCCGTGTGTTGGCGATAGAGTCGTCAATATGCAGACCGAAATAGGTGCCGAGGATACAGAAAATGGAGAAGGTTACGTAGCACAGCAGTTTGTGCGGCAAACGAACGGTTACCTGCATCAATGGTATGAATAAACGAGTTTTACTCATCAGCCATGCGATAACCAAGAACACGCACATCTGCTGAAGCAGCAGCAACACCAGATTAAACTCGTACATACCTGCAGACCACACATCAACTAAAACCGCGTAACATACATCGAGTCGCGGGATCTGTCTTTGAACTGTTGCATAAAATGAGTAATTAGTAAGGGATATCACACAAAAAGTACCGGTGTACTGATAAAACCACCCCTCACCTGAACAAAAAACAGACAAAACTACCTGGTTCGAAAAAGAGCGACTAAAGTTAGACTGGGACCTCGCGAGCAAGGATAAAATAATGGCGCTTTACACCATAGGTGAAGTGGCTTTGCTTTGTGATATTAACCCCGTTACGCTTCGCGCGTGGCAACGGCGTTATGGATTATTGAAACCCCAGCGTACCGACGGGGGGCATCGCCTGTTCAATGATTCGGATATCGACAGGATCCGCGAAATCAAGCACTGGATAGATAACGGGGTGCAGGTCAGCAAAGTCAAAATGCTGTTGAGCAATGAGAACGTAGACCTGCAAAACGGCTGGCGTGAACAACAGGAAATCCTGTTGCACTATCTGCAAAACAACAATCTGCACAACCTGCGGGTCTGGCTGAAAGAGCGTGGCCAGGATTTCCCCGCGCAAACGCTGACCACCCATCTTTTTCTTCCGCTACGTCGACGATTGCAGTGCCAACAGCCGACGCTACTGGCGCTACTGGGGATCCTTGATGGCGTACTGATCAATTACGTCGCCATTTGCCTCGCCTCAGCCAGAAAAAAACAGGGGAAAGATGCGCTGGTGGTGGGCTGGAATATTCACGATACCACGCGTTTGTGGCTGGAAGGCTGGGTCGCCAGTCAGCAGGGATGGCGGGTTGACGTTCTGGCCCATTCGCTGAGCCAGTTTCGCCCGGACCTGTTCGAAGGGCGCACCTTACTGGTGTGGTGCGGTGAAAATCAGACATCGGCGCAGCAACAGCAACTGAATGCCTGGCGTGCGGAAGGGCATGATATTTACCCGCTTGGCATTTAATGATTCATTAACAGCTACGCTTCTCTGTATAATCTCTGGGTTAACATAAGGAGAACATCATGAGCGTAGCAAAAATCGGTGTCATCACCCTCTTTTTACTCATGGCCATCGGCGGTATTGGCGGCGTGATGCTTGCAGGCTATACCTTCATTTTGCGTGCCGGCTAAGGTGCTGCACTAACCGTTCGAACAGGCGGTCTACGATGATCGCCGCCAGCGCAACCAGCAACGCCCCCTGAATGACATACGCCGTATTGAACCCGCTCAGACCAATGATAATCGGTGTACCGAGCGTGCTGGCACCTACCGTCGACGCGATAGTCGCAGTGCCAATATTGATAATCACCGACGTTCGCACACCTGCCAGAATCACCGGTGCCGCCAGCGGCAGCTCAACCTTGCGTAACTGTTGTCCCGGACTCATTCCCATGCCACTGGCAATGCTGCGCACACTTTCCGGGATCGATCCTATCCCCGCCAGCGTCGCCTGGAGGATGGGTAACACGCCGTACAGAATCAACGCAATAATGGCCGGTTGCTGACCAAACCCCATCACCGGCACCGCAATCGCCAATACCGCGACGGGCGGGAAGGTTTGTCCAACGGCGGCAATGGTCTCCACCAGCGGACGAAACTCTCTTCCCCATGGTCGGGTCACCACAATCCCGGCGCCGACACCAATCACCACCGCAAACAGGCTCGACACGGCCACCAGCCAGAAATGGGCCAGCGCCAGCGCGAGAAAGCTCTCCTGCTGATAGACCGGACGTGGAAGTTCGGGAAACAGGCTGGCGAAAATCGCCTGACTGTGCGGTAACCCCACCAGCATCAGCAGGAAGAAAACAATCAGCCAGCACAGCGGATCACGCAGTCGTTTCATGCACCGCCCTCTCCACAAGCAGATCGCGAAAATGCAGTGTCCCGCAAACCATGCCCTGCCGGTTGACCACCGGTAACACATCGCGGCCGTGCGCGACAAACGCTGAAAGCGCATCGCGCAGCGTCATCGCTTCCGTCAGCGCCTCTCCGTCAATGCGCTCATCCCGGCGAACATAGTCCGCCACGGTGCGCAGTGACAGCAGTCGCACCCCCAGTTCACTGCGACCGAAAAACTGTTGCACAAAATCATTCGTCGGGGCCGTCAGCATCGCCAACGGTGTCCCTTGCTGGACTATCTCGCCGCCGTCCATCAGCACCAG
This sequence comes from Citrobacter amalonaticus, assembly GCF_018323885.1. Lineage (NCBI taxonomy): Bacteria > Pseudomonadati > Pseudomonadota > Gammaproteobacteria > Enterobacterales > Enterobacteriaceae > Citrobacter > Citrobacter amalonaticus. Next base: position 3,013,543 of record NZ_AP024585.1, read on the forward strand.
ATGCTCCGCCAGTCGCAGCGCTTCATCAATATCGTGCGTCACCAGCACAATGGTTCGCCCCAGCAAACGGTGGATACGGGTCATCTCTTGCTGCAACGCCCCACGCGTGACCGGATCCAGCGCGCCAAACGGTTCATCCATCAGCAGTACCTGCGGATCGGCGGCCAGCGCCCGCGCCACGCCCACGCGCTGCTGCTGCCCACCGGAAAGCTGGTGCGGATAGCGCTCGCGCAATCCCTCTTCCAGCCCGAGCAACGCCATTAATTCTGCCACCCGCTCATCAATTTTTTTACGCGGCCACTTCAGCAGTTGTGGCACGGTGGCGATGTTCTGCGCCACCGTCCAGTGCGGAAATAGGCCAATCGACTGAATCGCGTAGCCCATCCGTCGGCGCAGTTCCAGCACCGGCAGACTGCGGATTTCTTCGCCTGCAAAGCGGATCCTGCCGCTGTCATGCTCCACCAGTCGGTTAATCATTTTCAGGGTCGTGGATTTCCCCGAGCCCGAGGTACCAATCAGTACTGAGAAACTGCCTTCCTGAATGTGCAGGTTCAGGTTGCTAACCGCGTTGTGCTCACCAAAGGCTTTATTTACGTGGCTAAATTCAATCATGGTGGGTTACCTTCAGCAGAGCGATCCCTAAATCAAACAGCGCATCAATCAGTACCGCCAGCGCGATAACCGGGATCACCCCCAGCAGCACCAGATCGACGGCACTGCTGAGCAGTCCCTGAAACACCAGCGCGCCAAAACCGCCAGCGCCAATCAGCGCCGCGATGACGGCCATCCCGACGGTCTGTACCATCACCACCCGCAGGCTACGTAAAAAGACCGGCAACGCCAGCGGCAACTGCACGTGAAGGAAACGCTGAGCGGTGCTCATGCCCATCGCGCGTGCGCTTTCCAGAACATCACGGGGAACCTGATTCAGCCCGGCCACCACGCCACGAACCAGTGGCAGAAGCGCATACAGCACCAGCGCGATCAACGCCGGGGTCAAACCGGTTCCCGCCACGCCCACCGTGGCAAGCCAGGGGAACGCTTTTACCAGTCCGGCAAGCGGCGCAATCAACAAGCCAAACAGGGCAACGGAAGGAACGGTCTGGATCACATTAAGGACGGTAAACACCGGTCCCTGGCGGGACGGGAAAAAATAACATCCGATACCGAGGGGAATGCCAATCACCAGCGCGGGCAATACGGTACCTGACAACAGCGTCAAATGTTGAGCCAGTGCATCATCAAAGACATCCTGGCGGTTAGCGTACTCTTTGAGTAACGAGAGATCGTCGAACGTTCCCGTCAACAGGAGTAGGACGGGAACAATCGCTATCTGCGTATGTAACGCCCAGCGCCAGAGAGGTTGCACGGTGATCCGCCGGATGGCATCGCTGCAGGCCAGCAATCCGAGCGCAAGCCCCAGCCACAGACCGCTTCCCACACTGGTTCGCGCCAGCGGCGTCCCGGTTTCAGCCAGATACGCCGCCGCCTTGCCGACGCTCCACAACATCAGGATCACCAGCAGTTGCGCCACCACCAGCGTGCACACGGCCCCCTTTCTTCCCGGCACAAAGCACAAGGTCAACATGGCGCAACCCGCGCCGGTGAGCATCGACACCGAACCTGGCCAGAGCGTCCAGAGCTGGCGTCCCTCGCCCGATACCAGGCGATTCGGCGCATAGTTCACAAACGGCAGCGCGACAGCAGCGGCTGAAAGAATAACCAGCAGCAACAGTACGCGCTGAATACTGACTTTTGACACGTCACCCAACCTTTTTCAGTCCGTTTACTTCACCCATCCCTTTTGTTTCAGATAGTCCGCCGCCACTTTTTTGGCGTCCAACCCTTCAACGGCAATGCTGGCATTAAGTTGTTGCAACGTTTTTTCATCGAGGCTGGCAAACACCGGTTGCAGCCATTCCGCCATCTGCGGGTATTCCTTCAGTACCGCCTCACGCACCACAGGCGCTGGCGCATAAATGGGCTGAACGCCTTTAGGATCGCTTAAGGTCTGTAGCCCCAGCGCGGCGACCGGACCATCCGTACCGTAGGCCATCGCGGCATTGACGCCGGACGTTTGCTGCGCGGCCGCTTTGATGGTCACGGCGGTGTCACCCCCTGCCAGCGACAGCAACTGATCCTGACTGAGTTTGAAATCGTAGGCTTTTTCGAAAGCGGGCAGCGCGTCTGCACGCTCGATAAATTCAGCGGAGGCGGCCAGTTTGAAAGTACCGCCCTCTTTCAGATAACGCCCGAGATCGGCCAGTGAGGTGAGTTTATTTTTTTCGGCGACATCGCTGCGCACCGCGATAGTCCAGGTATTATTGGCTGGCGCCGGCGTTAACCAGACCAGCTTGTTTTGCTCAGCATCGAGTTTTTTGACTTTCTCAAAGCCAGCTTGTGCGTTTTTCCACGCCGGATCGTTTTCATCTTTGAAAAAGAACGCGCCGTTACCGGTATATTCAGGGTAGATATCCAGTTCGCCTGAGGTGATCGCGCCGCGCACGACCGGCGTGGTGCCCAACTGGACTTTATTGACCGTTTTGACGCCGTGGCTTTCCAGCACCTGCAAAATGATGTTGCCGAGCAGCGCGCCTTCGGTGTCAATTTTCGAACCGACCTTTACCGGCGACGCCGCCTGCAAGGGTAAGCTCACTGCCGCTAACAGCGCCAGCGAACCGGCCCAAATCTTTGAGATTGTCATGAAGCTTTCCTCATCTTTTTGCCGACTTTTTCAGCGACTTGAGGGGAAAGCATAGTCGAAAAGTATTCGGTTAACCCGACATTTCCGTATTTTCACGGGACCAACAAGGGGGAACCCATTGGTCAGTTCCCCCTGTAACCGTTACAGCAATTCAAACGACCCCTGCTTCACGCGGGCAGAATCGACGCCGATAAAGACGTTGAACTTGCCGGGTTCGGCATCGAACTTCATCTGCTGATTCCAGAACTTCAACGCATTGATATCAATCGGGAAACTAACGGCTTGCGTTTCACCAGATTTCAGGTTCACTTTCTTAAAGCCTTTCAGCTCTTTCACCGGGCGGCTCAGGGAAGCCGTGACGTCCTGCACATACAGCTGGATCACCGTCTCACCTTCACGCTTACCGGTGTTGGTCACCTTCACACTTGCCGTCACGCTGCCGTCGCGTTTCAGGGTTGGCGCAGAGAGCGTCACGTCAGAAACGTCAAACGTGGTGTAACTCAGACCATAACCAAATGGATAGAGCGGACCGTTCGCTTCGTCAAAGTAGCGAGAGGTGTATTTGTTCGGCTTGTCGGCGTTATACGGACGACCGGTGTTGAGGTGGCTGTAATAGGTCGGGATCTGCCCTACCGAACGCGGGAAAGACATGGGCAGTTTGCCCGACGGGTTGTAGTCGCCAAACAGGACGTCGGCAATCGCGTTGCCGCCTTCCGTACCGGCAAACCAGGTTTCCAGAATCGCATCGGCCTGTTGATCTTCTTTCACCAATGCCAGCGGACGACCGTTCATTAGTACCAGCACCAGCGGTTTGCCGGTCGCTTTCAGGGCCGTAATCAGATCGCGCTGGCTCTGTGGCAGCGTGATATCAGTACGGCTTGACGCTTCATGTGCCATGCCCTGCGCCTCACCCACTACGGCGACAACTACGTCAGACTGCTTCGCCGCCTTGACGGCTTCATCAATCATCTCCTGAGGTGAACGCGGATCCATCTTCACCGCCTCTTCGTACTGATTGAGGAAGGTGACAATGTCTTTATCGTTAGTGACGTTGGCCCCATGGGCGTACACCACTTTACCCTTTGTACCGAGAGCATTTTTAATACCGGTCAGCACCGTGATGGACTGATCGGCAACGCCTGCGGCGGACCAACTGCCCATCACGTCGCGTTTGCTGTCCGCCAGCGGGCCGACAACCGCAATCGTCCCCGATTTTTTCAGCGGCAGCGTGTCGAGGCGGTTTTTCAACAGCACCAGACTTTCACGCGCCACTTCACGCGCCTCTTTCCGGTGCAGACGGCTTTCGGCGTTGGTATCCACCGGATCAGACTCTTTTGCCCCCAGATGGCTGTACGGATCGTTAAACAGCCCCATGTCATATTTCACGTTGAGTACATGCCGCGCCGCGTCATCCAGCTCCGCCATCGTCACTTTGCCGGATTTGATCAGCCCTGGCAGATATTTGCTGTAATACTCGTCGCTCATACTCATGTTAATGCCGGACTTGAGCGCCACGCGGACGGCATCTTCCGGGTCGGAGGCGGTGCCGTGTTTAATCAGCTCTTTGATAGCACCATGGTCAGAAACGGTAATGCCTTTGAAGCCCCACTTGTCGCGCAGAATGTCTTTCAGCAGCCAGGCATCAGAGGTCGCTGGCGTGCCGTTCAATGAGTTCAGCGCCACCATCACCGCGCCGCTGCCTGCATCCAGCCCGGCTTTGTACGGCGGCATGTAGTCGTTAAACAGGCGCTGCGGGCTCATGTCGACGGTGTTGTACTCTTTACCGCCCTCCACGGCGCCGTAGGCGGCGAAGTGCTTAACGCTGGTCATCACCGAATAGCGATCCGCTGGGCTTTTGCCCTGCATCGCTTCCACCATCGTTTTTCCCATGATGGAGGTCAGATACGTATCTTCGCCAAAGCCTTCCGAGGCGCGTCCCCAGCGCGGATCGCGGGAGACATCGACCATCGGCGCCCAGGTCATGTTCAGGCCGTCGTCGGCGGCTTCATACGCCGAGATGCGTCCGACGGTTTTCACCGCGTCGAGGTTAAAAGAGGACGCCAGTCCGAGGCTAATCGGGAAGACGGTACGCTGGCCGTGCAATACGTCGTAGGCAAAAAAGAGAGGGATTTTCAGGCGGCTCAGTTCCATCACCTGATCCTGCATTTTGCGGATATCCTGACGGGTAACGGTGTTAAAAATTGCCCCCACCTGGCCGTCTTTGATCATCTCGCGGATCGCTTCTTTCGGGTTATCCGGACCGACGCTGATTAAACGCAACTGACCAATCTTTTCATCGACAGTCATTTTCGTCAGCAACTGGGTGACAAACGCGTCCCGCGCTTCCGGCGTCAGCGGATGGTTTCCGAACAGCTCCTCCGCCAGCGCGGGTTGCAATGCCAGACTAACTGCGACACCTACAGAACATAGCCATTTCATGTTGATTCTCTCTTCCTCTAAAGCCCGACGTGGCTGCGAAAATATAGCAAAAACCACATTTTGCCATAAGCCTAAACGGCAGCGCGGCAGAAAGCTAAGGTTATTCTCTTAATTTTCAACGCCGCCAATTCAAAGACAGCGTGAATGAGAAAGCGTATTGTCATACAAAGCGCTATGCTTGAACCTGATATTTTGTCCCACCACAAGGAGTGGAAAATGTCTTCCATTACAACAACTGATAATAAAACCTTCCTGAATGAGCTCGCCCGTCTGGTGGGACATTCACACCTGCTTACCGAACCGGCTAAAACCGCCCGCTATCGCAAGGGCTTCCGTTCCGGTCAGGGCGACGCCCTGGCGGTGGTCTTTCCCGGATCGCTGCTGGAACTCTGGCGCGTACTGAACGCCTGCGTCAACGCCGATAAAATTATCCTGATGCAGGCCGCCAATACCGGCCTGACCGAAGGTTCCACGCCGAACGGCAATGACTATGACCGCGAGATTGTGATTATCAGCACCCTGCGCCTCGACAAACTGCACGTGTTGGGCAAAGGCGAGCAGGTATTGGCGTATCCAGGTACCACGCTGTACTCACTGGAAAAAGCGCTGAAACCCCTGGGGCGTGAACCGCACTCGGTGATTGGCTCATCATGTATCGGCGCGTCGGTCATTGGTGGGATCTGTAATAACTCCGGTGGCTCGCTGGTGCAAAGAGGCCCAGCGTATACCGAAATGTCCCTGTTTGCCCGCATTGATGAAAACGGCAAGCTGCAACTGGTTAACCATTTGGGGATCGATCTGGGGCAAACGCCGGAGCAGATCCTGAGTCAATTGGACGATGAGCGGATCAAAGAGGAAAATGTCCGCCACGACGGGCGTCATGCGCATGACCACGACTACGTCACCCGCGTCAGAGACATTGATGCCGACACCCCCGCGCGCTATAACGCTGACCCGGAGCGCCTGTTCGAGTCCTCCGGCTGCGCCGGGAAACTGGCGGTCTTCGCCGTGCGTCTCGACACCTTTGAAGCGGAAAAAAACCAGCAAGTGTTTTACATTGGCACCAACCAACCCGAGGTGCTGACAGCGATCCGTCGCCATATTCTGTCGACGTTCGACAATCTGCCGGTCGCGGGTGAATACATGCACCGCGATATCTACGACATTGCTGAACAGTACGGCAAAGACACCTTCCTGATGATTGACAAGCTCGGCACCGACAAAATGCCGTTCTTCTTCACGCTGAAGGGCCGCACCGATGCGATGCTGGAAAAGGTGAAATTCTTCCGTCCGCACTTTACCGACCGCGCGATGCAAAAGTTTGGTCACTTGTTCCCGAGTCATCTGCCGCCGCGCATGAAAAGCTGGCGCGATAAATATGAACATCATCTGCTGTTAAAAATGGCGGGCGATGGCGTCGCTGAAGCGCAAAACTGGCTCACGGAATTTTTTAAAACCGCAGAAGGCGACTTCTTTGCCTGCACGCCGGAAGAAGGCAGCAAGGCCTTCCTGCACCGCTTTGCAGCCGCTGGCGCAGCGATTCGCTACCAGGCGGTTCATGCTGATGAGGTGGAGGATATTCTGGCGCTGGATATCGCCCTGCGCCGCAATGACACCGAATGGTATGAACATTTGCCGGCGGAAATCGACAGCCAACTGGTACATAAACTCTATTACGGTCACTTTATGTGCTATGTCTTCCACCAGGATTACATCGTGAAGAAAGGCGTGGATGCTCACGCGTTGAAAGAGCAAATGCTGGAACTGCTGCAACAGCGCGGTGCGCAATATCCGGCAGAGCATAACGTCGGGCATCTGTATGAAGCACCGCCCGCGCTGACCCGTTTTTATCGCGAAAATGACCCGACCAATAGTATGAATCCCGGAATAGGCAAGACCAGTAAGCAGAAATTCTGGAAAGTCCCCTCTTCTGATTAACTCCAGTAAACTGCTTAATGGCGCAGGCTGGATTTGCACGAAATATCGTGCAAAAGTAAGCAGATGTACCGGAGTCGTGAGGACTCCGGTTTTCTTCGCAAAGGTGAGAACCATGTCTGTTGCCGATACGCTTTCTGATAACGATATTGCGGTGCGCGACGCGCTGCCCGACGACGTAGAGGCGATCTCCTCGTTATATGCGTGGCATGTGTTGAATGGCCGCGCCTCTTTTGAAGAAACGCCTCCGACGATCGATGAGATGCGCCGACGTATGCGTACGGTCGCGCAGTATGGTCTGCCGTGGCTGGTGGCGCTCTATCGCGGCGTGGTTGTCGGTTATTGCTACGCCACACAATATCGCCCGCGCCCGGCCTATCGCTATACCCTGGAAGAGTCGATTTATGTCGATGCCAGCATGACCGGACGCGGCATTGGCAGCCTGCTGATGCAGACGTTAATCACCCGCTGCGAGGAAGGGCCATGGCGGCAGATGGTGGCGGTGATTGGCGACGGGCATAACAATCCCGGGTCGCTGCGGTTGCATAAAAAACACGGTTTCGAGATTGCCGGACAATTGCGTAGCGTCGGGTATAAGAAAGGAGACTGGCGGGATACGTTGATTATGCAGCGCCCACTCAACGAAGGTGACTGGACGCTGCCGGAGTAATTAATCGTTTTGCGCGGTCTGCTCACCCGCATTGCCGCCCGTTGCAGCCATCTGTGCGGCTTTTTGCTTTTTATAGCTCAATGCCGCCGCCGGAACCGGCATCACTTTCCCGGTTTCGATCCACGTGCGTAAACGACTGGCATCGGCAAAATGGGTGTACTTGCCGAATGCATCCATCACCACCAGCGCCACCGGTTTATTGTTGATTACCGTGCGCATCACCAGGCAATGCCCTGCGGCGTTGGTGAAACCAGTTTTAGTGAGCTGAATATTCCAGTTGTCGCGATACACCAGATGGTTGGTATTGCGAAACGGCAGTGTATACGCCGGGTTGGCGAAGGTCGCCATATCTTCACGCGTGGTGCTCAGTTGTCCAATCAGCGGATACTGCTTGCTGGCGATCAGCAGTTTGGTGAGATCGCGCGCGGTCGACACGTTGTGAATCGACAAACCGGTTGGTTCCACAAAACGCGTCCGGGTCATGCCCAGCGCTTTTGCCTTCGCGTTCATCGCCTTAATAAAGGCGTTATAGCCGCCCGGATAATGGTGCGCCAGGCTTGCTGCGGCCCGGTTTTCCGAGGACATCAGCGCCAGCAGTAACATATCTTTACGGCTGATTTCACTGTTTAGCCGCACGCGAGAGTAGATCCCTTTCATCTCTGGCGTCTGGCTGATATCCACTTTCAGTTTTTCGTTCAGCGGCAGCCGTGCATCAAGCACCACCATCGCCGTCATTAATTTGGTTATCGACGCAATCGGACGCACCAGGTCCGGATGGTTCGAATAGATCACCTTATTGGTGTTCAGATCCACGATCATCGCGCTACCGGAGGCAATCTCAGGTTGAGACGCCGCGGCAGCCGCCGCCGTTTTTGCCAGCGCTTGCGGCGCATAAGGCACAGCCAGCATCAGCGCCAGGCTCAGTATGGAAACTCGGAATTTCAGCATGATGAGATTTCAGAAAATGATTCACGCGTGATGACACGCACCGCCGAAGTCAGGATGGCTCAGGCTAGCAGTGGAATCATAGCGAGCTAATGACCTTGCCGCCAGAAGAGAATCGTCAGGAAATGCTGCGTTGCTGGCTTTTACACCAGCAACGCAGCACGATAATCAGAACAAGCGATAGCCGTATCCCCAGAGGATGACGGTCAGCGCCAGCAGCACTTCCAGTACCAGTACGCCGATAGCCAGGGTTGAACTGGAGAAGCTCAGCCCTTCGTCCTTATTGATATTCAGGAATGTCGGAATGCCTACATAGAGCAGATAGCCGGTATAGAACAACGCTACCGTCCCGACAAATGCGCAAAGCCACACCAGCGGATACAGCGCCACCAGACCGCTAAGAAACAGCGGCGTCGCCACATAACCGGCAAACACCATACAGTGCGTCAAAGACGGACGCTGCGGATAACTCCGCGCCATCCACCAGATCACGCGCCCCATGATCGCCACGCCCGCCAGCATCACGGCATAGAACAGAACAGCCAGCACCAGGCCCGTAAACAGAGAAAGCTTCAGGACAGTGCCGTCGCCAAAATTCCAGCCGATTTGCGTCGTACCAATGAAGGCACAAATGACCGGGATGGCCGCCATCAAAAGCACATGGTGGGTGTAGTGATGCGAAACCGTTTCGTTCTCGCTGTTGATCACCTGCATTTCACGATTGGGATGAGAAAACAGCCCCCAGACATGGTTCATACCGCCCCCTTGTTGTCAGCTGTGAACCTAACACTTCAAGTATAATTCAGCTTTGCGATTATTTATTGTACAGATAAAGAAGTGCCGCCGCGCCTGATGGCCCTTTTTGAGCATCACGAATTCAGAGGGTGTATGCTTACCATTGTGGAGGTCATACATACGTATGGATATAAACAGTCTTATTGCGCAATACGGTTATGCCGCGCTGGTGGTTGGAAGTCTGGCGGAAGGCGAAACCATTACTCTGCTGGGGGGCGTGGCGGCGCATCAGGGATTACTCAAGTTCCCCCTCGTGGTCGTGGCCGTGGCCTTAGGCGGCATGATAGGCGATCAGTTACTTTATCTGCTGGGACGCCGCTTTGGTGGCAGGATCCTGCGCCGCTTTGCTCGTCATCGTGACAAAATTCGTCAGGCGCAGAAGATGATCCAGCGTCGCCCGTATCTGTTCGTGATCGGCACCCGCTTTATGTACGGGTTTCGCGTGATTGGCCCGCTGTTGATTGGCGCCAGTCATCTGCCGCCAAAGATTTTTTTACCGCTGAATATCCTTGGCGCGCTGGTCTGGGCGCTGATCTTCACCACCCTGGGTTATGCAGGAGGTGAAGTGGTCGCGCCATGGTTGCATCATCTCGATCAGCATCTCAAACATTGGATCTGGCTGATTCTGGCGGTGGTGCTGGTGATCGGCGTTCGCTGGTGGTTGAAGCGCCGCAGCCGTAAACAGGTGGGGTAAGCGGGTTATTCCGGCCTGAACTGGGGATTGGCCAGCATAAATCCCCCATCCACAATAAACGATTGCCCGGTGGTATAACCCGCCTCTTCCGAGCACAGCCAGGCGACCAGACTGGCGATTTCTAGCGTCGACCCAGGTCTTCCCAGCGGGATTGACGGCTCGGTTCCCGGCTTAACGTCACTGTCATCCATATCATTCATCGGCGTGGCTATCGCCCCAGGCGCCACAGCGTTAACCAGAATGTTATGGCGGACCAGCTCAAGCGCCATGGCTTTGGTGAGTACGCCGAGAGCATGTTTCGCCGCCGTGTAGGCGCTGGCCTCAGGTAACGGGGTATGTTCGTGCACCGAGGTAATATTGATAATGCGCCCCCCCTGTCCCTGCTTCACCATCTGGCGGGCCGCCAGCTGTGAGCAGAGAAACGCCCCATCGACATCGACCGTAAATATCTGCCGCCAGTCGTCAAAGGAGGTCTCCAGGAATGCGGATTTGCTCATCGTTCCCGCGTTATTGACCAGCACGTCGATCCGGCCAAAGCGCGCAATCAGATGTTCCAGCACCTGTGCACCTTGCGGCAGCTGGCTCAGGTCCAGTTGAAGGGTCTCCGCCCGGACGCCATGACTTTCCACCTCACGGGCGGTATCACGCGCTCCCTGCTCGTCTGAATGCCAGGTGATGCCGATATCAAATCCCGCTTTCGCTAACTGAAGGGCGCACGCCTTGCCAATACCTGAATCGGAAGCCGTCACGATTGCTGCTTTTGCCATATCATCCTCCGGTTGCAACAGAACTGAGCCTTAAGTATAGAAACTCTCTTCGAAGCAACCGAAATAATCAGGAATGATGGTAACCGCCGCCGAGCGCGCTGGTAAGCTGGATGGAGGCATCCAGCCACTGCCCCTGCAAAATCAGTCCGTTACTCTGCTCGCGCAGCGCGGGAATTCTGGCCTTGCTAACGAGAGAGCCTGCGATAATCCCGGCGTTATAGCGCGCCTGCGCCAGGCTGACCACTCGATCGGCGTCATGTTCAATCTGCTGCTGATGCTGATTTTTCTGCATCAGCGTCGCCACCTGACTGGCCGTGCGCGCCACGTCATTTACCGCATCAACGACGGCTTTGTTATAACTGGCGATCGACAAATTGTTCTGCGCCTGAGCGATATCAAGGTTGGCATTTAGTCTGCCACTGTCGAAGATCGGCAGCGTCAGGCCTGCGGTCACGCCCATCTGCTGGGCGGAACTGCGGAACAGATCGCTCAGATGCAGCGCATCCTGTTGCAAAAAGGCCATCAGATTGACGTCGGGGTAGAACGCCGCCTTCGCCGCCTCCACGCTGCTCATTGACGATTCGATCACCCAGTGCGCCGCCTGTAAATCCGCTCTGCGCGCCAGTAAGGAGTAGCCCAGCTGCGTCGGTAACTGGCTTTCCACTTTTGGCAGGCTCACCGGATGCAGCTTCAGCGCCGCCGACTGCGTGTTGGTCAGCGCGCTCAGACGCGCCTCAATCACCTTCATCTTCCCGGCAACCTCATTCAACTGCTGCTGGGTTTTACTGTCATCGATATCCGTTTCCACGCCTTCTACCGAAGAGGTGATGCCGTTATTGTACAACTGGCGATCGCTAGCAATGATGTTACGCTGTTCCCGTTCAATTTGGGTCAGCAGTTTGCTCAGCGCCGCCTCGGTCTGCCATTCCCAGTAAAGCCGCGTCACGCCGCTGGCTAACAGTTGACGGGTTTGCTCACGCTCGGCTTCCCGCGCTTTCACCGCCCCGATGCGCGCGGTCACTTCCGCGCGGTTCTTGCCCCATAAATCGAGATCCCAACCGGCCGTCAGGCCAAACGTACCGTTGGTGTACCACGGCCCCGTCGTGCCTGCGGCCGGATCGTTCAGGGCAAACGGCCCCATGATGCCTTCCGCGGACATTTTCTGCCGTTCGGCATTGGCGGAGAAATCGACCTGCGGCCCGTCCTGGGCTTCAACGGCTTTAGCCTGCGCTTCGGCCAGTCTGATTCGCTGTTCCGCCACCTGCATATCCGGAGAACGGGAAAGTGCGTTCTTCACTAACTCGTTCAACTGTGCGTCATGATAATCCTGCCACCACTGGCTTCCGGGCCACCCGTTCTTCAACGCTGACGGCAGCGCCGAATCTACGTGAGAAGCGGGAAGTTGTTGAGTCAGCGTCTGTTGAGTGTCATGCATGGGAGCACATCCCGCGAGCAGAATAACCAGCGGAAAGCCCGCTTTCAGCGCGTGAAAAGAGTAACGAGTCATTAAAATATTCTGATAAGAAAAGGTGCGCGGAGCTTACCCGTTGTTGTGCGCGCTTTTTTAGTTACGCGTGGCATAACATCTTCAGCAATGAAAAGTCACACCTGGCAAAATATATCCAAGCAGAATATATGCAGCTCAATAATATTAAATTTCTATCGACTGGATCGCGCGGGCAATATCCGGTGAATTATTTAACGCGCGGATAGACTGGAAGACGTCCGTGGCTTCTTCATATTCTTTTCGCAAATAGCCCAGCCATTGTTTAATACGCGCGACATGATATAAACCGGTGTCGCCCTGTTTTTCCAGACGGGTATACTTTTTCAGCAGTTCGACAACCTGCGGCCATGGCATTCGCGGCTCGTTATACTTCACCACCCGGCTGAGGTTGGGAATGTTCAGTGCCCCGCGGCCAATCATCACCGCGTCACAGCCACTGACGGCCAGGCATTCCTGGGCGCTTTGCCAGTCCCAGATTTCACCATTGGCAACCACCGGAATAGACAGTCGCTCGCGAATTTCGCCAATCGCCTGCCAGTTGATATGTTCCGCCTTATAGCCCTGCTCTTTGGTGCGCCCGTGTACAACCAGTTCACTCGCCCCGGCTTGCTGGACGGCATCTGCAATCTCAAACTTTTTGTCGCCGCTGTCCCAGCCCAGACGCACTTTCACCGTCACCGGCAGATGCGCCGGCACCGCTTCACGCATCGCTTTCGCGCCCTGATAGATGAGTTCCGGGTCCTTCAGCAGCGTCGCACCGCCGCCGCTGCCGTTGACCATTTTTGACGGACACCCGCAGTTAAGATCAACACCGTAAGAACCGAGTTCCACGGCGCGGGCGGCATTTTCCGCCAGCCACTGGGGATACTGCCCTAACAGTTGCACGCGCACTAAGGTGCCGGATGGAGTCCGGCTGCCGTTGAGCAGTTCGGGACAGAGTCGATGAAAGACTTTTACTGGCAAGAGTTGATCCACCACGCGCACAAATTCGGTGATGCAAAGATCGTAGTCATTCACTTCCGTCAGAAGTTCGCGCACCAGTGAATCAAGTACGCCTTCCATCGGCGCCAGTAAAACACGCATATCGTTATCCGCAAAAAAAGAGGCGCTATCATAGCGCCTCTGTGCGATGAGCAAAACCTTTTGCCGGATGACGGCGCAAAGCGCCTGTATTCTCAGCGTGGCAGAAGACAGTTATCTTCTTTCCAGCCGTACAGCCATTCCATGCCGCGATAAAACTCCGCCTGCGATTTACCTTTCCACAACAGGTTTCGCACCTGACGCTCCACGCCTGCTGCGTGATACACGCGCCCCATTTCGCGCGTCGACCAGACGATGCGCGCCGTGCGTGGAATGCGTACCGACTCATACAGCGCAAAGGCTTTCGCCGCATCGCCATCGCACTGCTCCAGCGCTTTACCCAGCGTCACAGCATCTTCCAGCGCCATACAGGCACCCTGCGCCATGTACTGCGCCACCGGGTGCGCGGCATCGCCCACCAGCGTGATGCGCTCAGTGCCCCATTTCTCTACCGGTTCGCGATCGGCGGTTGACCAGCGACGCCAGGTCGTGGGTTTATCCAGCATCTGCCGCGGGCGCGGATGGATCCCGGCGAAATACGACAGCACCTCTTCCTTACTGCCGTCTTTCACGCCCCACTCCTCCTGCTGGCGGCTGTGGAAGGTGACAACCAGGTTGTACTGCTTGCCACCGCGCAGCGGGTAGTGCACGAGGTGGCAATGCGGCCCGGCCCAGAGCACTGGCGCGTTAATGCGCAGGTCTTCCGGCATGTCCGCACAGTCAATCACCGCACGGTAAACGACGTGTCCGGTCACGCGCGGCGAATCGCCCAGCAAACTCTGACGCACCACCGACTTCACGCCATCACAACCGACCAGAATATCAGCGGTCCAGCTATTCCCCTGCTCGTCGAACACCGTTACGTCGTCCGCCGTCTGGCGAATGTCGACCACATTGGTCGAGGTCCGGTACTCAACGTTTGGATGAGTCAGTACGGATTCCCAGACGGAAGCGTGAATATCGACCCGGTGGATGACCGCATACGGACCGCCGAAGTGGTCGCGAAAGGCCTGCCCGGTCTCGATGTGCACCACTTCTTCCGCGTTCACGGCATCCATCATGGTAATGTGGTCGGTAAACACCGCACGCTGACGCGCGACGTCGCCGACGCCGAGGCTGTCCAGCGCAGAGAAGGCGTTGGGACCGAGCTGAATGCCCGCGCCGATCTCACCAATTTCATGGGCTTTTTCCAGCAGCATCACTTTGATACCCTGACGCGCCAGCGAAAGCGCGGTGGCTGCCCCGCCAATTCCGCCGCCGACAATAATTGCGCTCGTCACTTTAGCCATTGTCATTCTCCTTCTCAGGCTGAGATTTTATCTTGTTGATTTTCCGGGGCGGCGGCGATGAACGCCGGGAGCTGTGTGCAGGCGTCATACACGGCTTTGCAGCGCGGATAGCCGCTCAGATCGCACCCCATTCTTAACGCATTCGCCCATTGCGGGACCAGACAGCAGTCGGCAAGCGTCGGTGCATTACCCACGCAGAAGTTCTGCGACTGACTCTGACGCAGTAGCTGCTCAACGGCGCTTAACCCCTGCTGGATCCAGTGTGCGTACCAGCGTTTTTTCTCTTCTTCACTGACCTTCAGTTCCTCGCTCAGATAGCGCAGCACCCGCAGGTTATTAACCGGATGAATATCGCAAGCGATGGCATAGACAATCTCCAGCACCTGCGTGCGCGCCGGATCGCTGACGGGCAGCAAGCGTGATTGCGGAAAATGCCGGTCCAGCCAGTCGATAATCGCCAGCGACTGGCCCAGCGCTTCGCCATCATCGGTTACCAGCGTTGGTACCAGCCCCACCGGATTCATCCGCCGGTAGGCCAGTTCATTTTGCTGCCCAATACGGATATTGACGCCCACCGTGTGGTAGTCGATGCCCTTTAATGCCAGCGCGATACGCACGCGGTACGACGCCGAACTGTTAAAAAAACTGTACAGCTTCATACATCACCTCAGACAATCTTCACAGCGATAGGCGTCAGTCCGTCCACGCCTCCGGTGATCACATCCCCTTTCACTACGGCACCCACGCCTTCCGGCGTGCCGGTGAAGATCAGGTCGCCCGGTTGCAGTTCGAAGAAGCCGGACAGATAGCTGATCGTTTCATTTACCGACCAGATCAGATGGCGAATGTCGCTGCGCTGATGATCGTCGCCATTCACCTGTAACCAGATGGGCGCAGAGGTGATATCCGCAATTTCATCCGCTTTATGCAGCGGCGCGATGGGCGCAGAGAGATCGAACGCTTTGCCGATTTCCCACGGACGTCCCATCTGACGCATCTCCATCTGGCGATCGCGGCGGGTCATGTCCAGTCCGGTGGCATAGCCCCAGATATACTCATGAGCGTTTTCTAACGGGATATCGCTGCCCTTTTTGCCGATGGCGACCACCAGCTCAATTTCATAGTGATAGTTATCCGTTTGCGCCGGGTATGGCAGCGCTAACGTTTCGCCTGCGGCAACCGGCACAATCGCATCGGCAGGCTTACAGAAAAAGAACGGCGGCTCACGGTCCGGATCAAATCCCATTTCGCGGGCATGAGCGGCGTAGTTACGCCCCACGCAGTACACGCGACGGACGGGGAACTGCGCATCGCTGCCGACAACCGGGACAGTAACGGGGGCCTGTGGTGCAAATACATACTGAGTCATGGTTCTCTCCCAAATTAATAGCGGGCTTCGCGGAACAACCCGAGGGCTTCCTGTACCGGTCGGTCCGAAAAACTGAATAAAACGGTCTCATCGGTGGTTTTGAATGACACGCCGTGCCACGTCGGAACCACAAAAATATCTTTGGCTGAGAAATGGAACGTCTCGTTGCCGACGGTGACATCACCCGCCCCTTCAACCACGTGATAAATGGTGCTGTCAGTGGTACGCGCCACCCGCGAGGTAAAGCCTTTTGGCAACAATTGCAGGAACGTCCCCATCGATGGCATCGGGTAGCCGCCGGTTACCGGGTTGACATAGCGCATTTTGTAGCCATCCCACTCGTCGGCATCGCCCAGACGGGTCAGGTCGTGCAGCGCGTCGCGGCTGCGGTCATAGCGATAGTTGAAAATTGGCGATGAATTGCCTTTCTGATGGCGCAGCGGCAGCATATTGGCGGCATAGCGCGGCAGATAGTCGCCCTCTTTGCGTGAAACCGGCTGCTGATCTTCCGGGTAATCCTCGGCAAAACCACAGCCCAGAATGTTAACCAGCGGCAGATCCAGACCGTCCAGCCAGACGACAGGCTCATCGCCAGGGTTGCCATGGTCGTGCCATTGCCACTGCGGGGTCAGAATAAAATCGCCGGTGTGCATCTGGGTGCGTTCACCGTCCACGGCGGTAAATGCCCCTTTCCCTTCCACAATAAAGCGTAACGCCGACTGGTTATGACGATGGCTGGGAGCGACTTCGCCCGGCATGATGAGCTGCAGTCCCGCATAGAGCGTTGACGTAATAGAGGACTGACCGCGCAGCATCGGGTTTTCCAGTACCAGCACGCGACGAATCGCCTCTTTCGCGCCAATCAGGTTGCCGCTTTCCAGCAGCAGCGGACGAATTTCCTGGTAGTTCCAGTATGCTGGCGCACAAGTCGGATTCGGCGTTTGTGGAACCAGATGATGCAGCGATTCCCACAGCGGGGTCAGGTTCTGCCCCGAAATATGCTGGTAAAACTGCTGACGGCTATTTTTAACATCCTGATTATGGTCTGACATAGGGATTCTCCTTATTCGTTCACGACGCTTGCGTGCGGCATAGCATCAGGGACAGAGGCTGACTGGCGGACAACTACCGTAAGTACGGCTAACATCACCGCGCTAATGGCCGCCGGAACAGCGATAATGAAAAACAAGGTGTCGAAAGAGAAATTCATCGCCATCATCACGCCGCCGGAAAGCGAACCGACAATCGCTCCGCAGCGCCCCACCGCGTTGGACCAGCTCACGCCCGTCGCCCGACTCTGGGTGGGATAGAGCGTGGCGGTTAAGGCATTGAGGCCCACCTGCGATCCGCTGATACCTACCCCGGTACCGAAAATCGCCAACGCCATCAGCCATAAACCGTTTTCGCTCAGGCCAATCATGACAATGCATACCGCTCCCAGCGCGTAGCTCGTAGCCAGCACCCGGAAGGGATTGTGTTTATCCATCAGCACGCCCAATGCCAGCGCGCCGAGCGTACCGCCAATCTGGAACGCCGCCGTCACCCAGGAAGCCTGCTGCAGGTCAATCCCACGATGGTTCAACAGCGTCGGCATCCAGCTCGACAGCAGATAGATGATTAACAGACTCATGAAGAACACCACCCATAACATCAGGGTAATGGGCAACTGGCGGCCAACAAACAGCTGACGAATGCTGCCTTTGGCTATCGCCGCCGCCTCCTGGAGGTAAAACTGGGTATTGTCGTAACGTTCGCCGGTGATCGCGCTGACCGTTCTGGCGATGGTTGCCTGCGGCAACTGGCGACGGACCTGCCAGCGTGGAGATTCCGGCAGGACCGCGAGCAGGACGAAGAACAGTATCAGCGGTAACACGCCGCCGAGGACCAGGATCCCGTGCCAGCCAATAACCGGCACCAGCTGCGCGCTGACAATTCCGCCCATCGCTGAACCGAGCGTAAAGCCACAGAACATCAGGGTGACCAGCGCACCGCGGCGGCGGGCGGGCAAGTATTCAGAGGTCATGGTGATGGTGTTGGGCATGGCACCGCCGAGGCCCAGACCGGTCAGAAAGCGCAGGATAACCAGCGTTTGCAAATCCGGCGAAAAGGCGGAGATCAGGCTCAGCGCACCAAACAATGCCACGCAGAGCTCAATCACCCGTTTGCGACCGAAACGGTCAGACAGCGGTCCGCAAAGTAAGGCGCCGGCGGTAAGTCCTAACAGACCTGCGCCAAACAGCGGAGCGAGGTCTCCGGCAGTTAACTGCCAGTGGGTACGAATATCGGGTGCAATAAAGCCAATGGCTGCGGTATCAAAACCATCAAGCATGACCACCAGAAAGCAGCAGATGATCACCCGCCACTGTGTCTTGCTGACAGGAGCAGCATCGATCAGGGCTTGTAGTTCACGTCGTTGAGTCATAGTGAATGCCTCGGTGCAGGTAGGGACAGATGTTGTTTTGTTTTTGGTATGTTACGAGTTTGTAGACTGGGCGATAAAATGTACAATGGCATTTCATGCAGAGACATAACCTGGAGGTTATCGCTGATGGCAAACTGGGCGCAAAAACTGAAGCTGCACCATCTGCAAATGCTGGTGGCGCTGGGCGAACAAGGGAATCTCACGCACGTTGCACGAATGATGAATATCACCCAGCCCGCGCTGTCGAAATGGCTGTCACAGCTCGAAGATGAGATGGGGATCACGCTCTTTGAACGTCACAGTAAAGGCCTGCGCCCCTCGGAAGGCGGCAAGTTGCTGCTGCAACACGCCCAGCGCTTAATCAATGACATGGAGCGTTCACAGTATGAAATGGCACGCTTTAAAGAAGGCGGGCTGGTAGGGAGCCTGAAGATTGGCTGCTCGCCAGTGGCGACCGACTGTGTGTCGCAGGCGATCCTTAATCTGCTCGTGGAGATGCCGACGCTGCACCTTAACATTGAAGAAAAGGTCATGACGCCGCTGCTGCACGACCTGCTTGCCGGTTCCGTGGATGTCGTGGTCGGCCGCGTCGGTGGGCGAGCGCTGCAGCTTCCGCTCAATTATCAGGTGCTGTATACCGAACCCGTTTGCTTTGTCGCCCGTCCCCACCATCCATTAGCGAAGTTTGACACCCTGAGCTGGGCCGATCTAGCGCACTGGCGCTGGATCGTCTGGCCGACGGGAACGCCTATCCGCCTGAGTATTGATAACGCGCTGGTCGATAACGGAGTGATGTTGCCGGAGAACACCATCGAGTCGGCATCGATGAACGTCAGTACTAACCTGCTGCAAAGCAGCGATATGATCTCTATCCTTTCTTTACGGCTGGCGCAGCGCTATGCCAGCCAGGGACAGCTGGTGATCCTCAACCTACCGAAGATTGAACAAAAAGGCAGCGTGGGCGTGTTCTGGCGCAATAATGAGACGCCGTCCAGCGCGCTGAGTCGTTTTCTGCAACTGCTGGCACAAGTTTAGCATCACGTATTGGGGATATTGCCCAATGTTCCCGCTGTCTATGTTCAGTATGCTAAGAATTCATGATGTGATCGATAGCACGTTTTAAAGTTTAATTGTATGATGAATCCGTCGCTTCGAGGAATTTCAACATGAGCAAGACACTGAATATCATCTGGCAATACTTACGCGCTTTCGTGCTGATTTATGCCTGTCTGTATGCAGGCATTTTTATTGCGTCCCTGCTGCCTGTCGCCATTTCTGGCAGCATCATCGGGATGCTGATCCTGTTTGTGCTGCTGGCGCTGCAAATTATCCCGGCGAAATGGGTGAATCCTGGCTGCTATGTGCTGATTCGCTATATGGCGCTGTTATTTGTGCCGATTGGCGTCGGCGTGATGCAGTACTTCGATCTGCTGCGCGCGCAGTTTGGCCCGGTGGTGGTGTCGTGTGCGATCAGTACGCTGGTGGTGTTTCTGGTCGTGAGCTGGAGTTCACATCTGGTTCACGGTGAACGGAAAGTGGTGGGTCAGGAAGGATCTAAAGAATGATGTCGTCAATCTGGTGGTCTTTACCGCTGACGCTGGCGGTTTTTTTCGGTGCGCGCAAACTGGCGACACGGTTTAAATTTCCCTTACTGAATCCGCTGCTGGTGGCGATGGTGGTGATTATCCCGTTCCTCCTGCTGACCGGCATCTCCTACGACAGCTATTTTAAAGGTAGCGAAGTGCTGAATGACCTGCTGCAACCGGCGGTCGTGGCGCTGGCCTATCCACTGTATGAACAGCTGCATCAGATTCGCGCCCGCTGGAAGTCAATCATTACTATCTGTTTTGTTGGCAGCGTTGTGGCGATGGTGACCGGCACCACAGTAGCGCTGTTGATGGGCGCCACGCCTGAAATCGCCGCCTCCGTCTTACCGAAATCCGTCACTACGCCGATTGCGATGGCCGTGGGCGGCAGCATCGGCGGCATTCCGGCGGTCAGCGCCGTGTGCGTGATTTTCGTCGGTATACTCGGCGCCGTCTTTGGTCATACCCTGTTAAACGCCATGCGCATTAAAACCAAAGCCGCACGCGGACTGGCGATGGGCACCGCGTCCCACGCCCTCGGCACCGCCCGCTGTGCGGAGCTGGATTATCAGGAAGGCGCATTCAGTTCGCTGGCGCTGGTGATTTGCGGGATTATTACCTCGCTGATCGCCCCGTTCCTGTTTCCGGTTATTCTCGCGGTTGTGGGCTAAAATTTGCGATACGTCGCGCATTTTTAATTTATGTTTCATAAGTTGCATACACAATGAGAATTAGATCACACATATAGCCATAACAGGCCCGTACACTACGATCCCAATACATTGTTATGAGGCAACGCCATGCACCCACGTTTTCACACTGCGTTTAGCCAACTTGCGGACAACCTGCAATCCGCGCTGGCGCCCATTCTGGCAGATACGCATTTCCCCGCGTCGCTGACGGCTGAGCAGGTATCAATACTTAAAAGCGCAACGGTACTGGACGAAGACGCACTGGCATTCGCGCTGCTGCCGCTGGCGGCGGCCTGCGCCTGTACGCCGTTGTCGAACTTTAACGTTGGCGCAATTGCGCGCGGCGTGAGCGGAACGTGGTATTTCGGCGCCAATATGGAATTCCTCGGCGCGACGATGCAACAAACGGTTCACGCTGAACAAAGCGCCATCAGCCACGCCTGGTTGCGCGGCGAGAAAGGTCTCGCCGCAATCACCGTTAACTACACCCCGTGCGGCCACTGCCGCCAGTTTATGAACGAACTGAACAGCGGGCTGGATCTGCGCATTCACCTGCCCGGTCGGGAACCGCATACGCTGCGCGACTATTTGCCGGATGCGTTTGGGCCGAAAGATCTCGACATCAAAACGCTACTGATGGACGAACAGGATCACGGTTTCGCCCCTCAGGGAGATGCGCTGACGCAAGCGGCCATTGCCGCCGCGAGCCGCAGTCATATGCCGTACAGCCAGTCACCGAGCGGTGTAGCGCTGGAGTGCAAAGATGGACGTATCTTTAGCGGAAGCTATGGCGAAAACGCCGCATTTAACCCGACCATCCCACCGCTACAGGGCGCGCTGATTATGTTGAATCTGAACGGCTATGGTTATGCCGATATTCAGCGTGCGGTGCTGGCGGAAAAAGCCGACGCGCCGCTGATCCAGTGGGATGCCACCGCCGCCACGCTGAAAGCGCTGGGCTGCAGCAACATCGATCGCGTACTTTTGGGCTAATTGTCTGATGGCGTCCGCGCACAGGCCAGATAAGGCGTTTTTATCGCTATCCGGTCTAACCACCTGATGGCGCAACGTTTATCAGGCCTACGCTTGTTTCACGTATTGCTGAAAATCCCCCCAATCAGACTGCTGTTTCTTGCGCTTCGCCAGCGGGTACAGTAGCCTGATTGAAATTTCATCCAGTGACAGAGTTTTCTTCATGCTAAAGCGCGCCCTCTACAGCCTGTTGGTCCTGATCGGCTTGCTGCTGTTGATCGTGCTGGGCCTTGATCGCTGGATGAGCTGGAAAACTGCCCCCTATATTTACGATGAGCTTCAGGACCTGCCCTACCGCCAGGTTGGCGTGGTGCTCGGCACAGCCAAATATTATCGTACCGGGGTGATCAACCAGTATTATCGCTACCGTATTCAGGGTGCGCTGAACGCCTATAACAGCGGCAAAGTTAACTATCTGCTGCTCAGCGGCGACAACGCCTTGCAAAGCTATAACGAACCGATGACGATGCGCAAAGACCTGATTGCCGCTGGCGTCGATCCTGCCGATATTGTGTTAGATTACGCCGGATTCCGCACGCTCGATTCGATTGTCCGCACCCGTAAAGTCTTTGACACCAATGACTTCATCATCATTACCCAGCGTTTCCACTGCGAACGCGCGCTGTTTATCGCGTTGCATATGGGGATTCAGGCACAGTGCTACGCCGTGCCGTCGCCAAAAGATATGCTGACGGTTCGGGTACGCGAGTTTGGCGCACGTTTTGGCGCGCTGGCCGATCTGTATCTGTTTAAACGTGAACCCCGTTTCCTCGGCCCGTTAGTGCCAATTCCCTCCCTGCATCAGGTTCCCGACGATGCCCAGGGCTATCCGGCCGTAACACCGGAACAATTGCTTGAACTGCAAAAGAGACAAGGAAAATAAGCATGGAAGACAAAACGCTTTTTATCGTGATTGGCGTACTGATGATCGTCGCCTGGACCCTGCGGGAAGGTATTAAAGGGTTACGCTCTGGCGTCGTTGAGAAAACGGTCAAAGGTTCGCAAACGCCGCGCTTAATTCAGCGCGCAGAGGAACCTGGCGCTTACTGGAGCTATATTGGCGTCTACTTTGGCCTTTCGGTCGGCGCGCTGCTTGTCGGCATCTGGTTAGTTTTTATCAAATAAAAAAACCGGCGCAGAGCACGTCTGCACCGGTTTGATTCTGCCCTGAAGGGATTACTTCTTACGCGCGTATTTCAGTGAATCCAGTGCGACCGCAAAGATAATGATGCCGCCCTTGATGATGTACTGCCAGTACGGGTTAACGCCGATGTAGGTCAGACCGTAGTTGATGACGGTAAAGATGATCACACCGGTCACCACGCCGAACACCGTTCCCACCCCACCGCTAAACGACACGCCGCCGACCACGCACGCCGCGATCGCATCCAGTTCGTACATAAAGCCCAGGTTGTTGGTTGCCGAGCCGATACGCCCCGCTTCCAGCAGACCGCCGAAGGCATAGAACACACCGGACAGCGCATAGATCATCAGCAGGTTCAGCGCCACGTTCACGCCTGATACCTTAGCCGCTTCCGGGTTACCGCCGATGGCGAAAATGTTTTTACCGAAGCGGGTTTTATTCCACAGCACCCAGACAAACGCCACGGCGATTAGCGCATAGAACGTGATATACGACAGCCGGAAGCTGCCCAGTGCGATAAAGCCCTGCGCAAAGGTCGAGAAGCCGCTATCAAAGCCCGAAATCGGTGAAGCCCCCACGAAGTCGTAATACAGGGAGTTGATCCCGTAGACGATAATCATCGTGCCGAGCGTCGTAATAAACGGTGTTACGTTCAGGTAAGCAATGATAATCCCGTTCACCAGACCGATGACCGCGCCAATAGCACAGACGATCAGGATAACCAGCGCAATCGGCATGGTCGCCATTTCGGGGAACACTTTATTGGCGTTCTCCATCGACTGTAGCAACGTTGCCGCCACCACCGCCGCCAGACCCACCTGACGACCCGCTGACAGGTCTGTCCCCTGGGTGACAATCAGACCGGCGACGCCCAGTGCAATGATAATACGCACGGAAGACTGGGTCAGAATATTACTTAAGTTAAGCAGACTTAAGAACGTGGGATCCTGGAAAATAATAATGGCCAGCAAGACTAAAAGAACGACGTAAATACCGCCCTCTTTCAGATAAGTAAGAAAACTTTTCTTATTTAACGCACTCATGAGGAGCCCCTGATCTTAAAGGTGCAAAGACGCAAGACGCAGAATTTCGTTTTGCGTTGTCGTTTTTGTATCAACAATTCCAGAAACGAGGCCGTTGCTCATGACCAGAATACGATCCGTTATCCCTAACAATTCCGGCATTTCGGAGGAGATAATAATGATCCCCTTACCTTTTTTCGCCAGTTCCGCAATTAACTGATAAATTTCAAACTTCGCACCGACGTCGATCCCACGGGTGGGTTCGTCGAGCATTAAAATTTCCGGTTGCGTCAGCAGCCAGCGACCAATAACCACTTTCTGCTGGTTACCGCCCGAAAGCGAACCAATTTGCGTCTTGTGACCTGGCGTTTTTACCCGCATAGAGTCAATAACCCATTGGGTATCACTTTTCATTCGTGAGTTATCTAACAGACCCACTTTATTTTTGTAATTCTGAATATTGGAAATTAAGGAGTTAAAACCAATGTCCAGATAAGCATAAATCCCGGTAGAACGACGCTCTTCGGTGACCAGCGCGAAACCGTGGTTAATGGCTTCATTCGCACTGTGGTTATTAATCTTTTTGCCGTGCAGCGTAATGGTGCCCGATGATTTCTCACGGATACCAAACAGCGTTTCAACGATGTCAGTACGCTTAGCGCCGACCAGTCCTGCGATACCGAGGATCTCGCCTTTATGCAAATCAAAGGAAACATCCCGAATAGACGGCTGACGCAGCGAGGTCAGGTTGCGCACTTCAAGAATCACTTCCCCCGGATTGTTGGATTTATCCGGGAATCGCTGGTTCAAGGAACGGCCGACCATCATGGCGATGATCTTGTCCATATCCAGCCCTTCCAGCGGTTGCGTCGCAATCCACTGTCCGTCGCGCAACACGGTAATTTCATCACACAACTGGAAAATTTCTTCCATTTTGTGGGAGATGTAGACAATACCGCAACCGCGTTCTTTCAGCTTGCGAATAATGGTGAACAGATGGTTGACCTCTTTTTCGGTTAACGAAGAGGTCGGTTCATCCATAATCACAATTTTGGCGTTATACGAAAACGCTTTGGCAATTTCAATCATCTGCATTTGCGAGACGGACAATGTTCCGACGCGCGCACGCGGATCGATATCAATATCCAGCTCGTCAAAAATCGCTTTGGTATCGCGGTACATTTTATCCTGATCGACAAACATGCCTTTGGTGGGATAACGCCCCAGCCACATGTTGTCCATAACAGAACGTTGTAATACCAGGTTTAATTCCTGGTGTACCATTGAAATACCATTCTCCAGCGCTTCTTTGGCTGAATGAAAATCGATTTCTTTACCCTGAAATAATATGCTGCCAGAATCTTTTTGATAGATCCCAAAAAGACATTTTAATAGTGTCGACTTTCCTGCGCCATTCTCTCCCATTAATGCATGAATCGAATGTGGGCGGACTTTTAAATTAACATTATCAAGTGCCTTAACGCCGGGAAAAGACTTGTTGATGCCGCTCATTTCCAACAAGAATTCGCCTGACGGCTGAGTAGTTGTGCTGACCATAATTATACCTTGTTGGCCTCGCAGAGTGCGGGATGAAAGGGCGCGATAACATCGCGCCCCACAAACTTACTTCTTAGTGAACTCGGCCAGGTTATCTTTATCAACGCCTACGTAAGGAACGCGGACGATTTTATTTTCGATTTTCCACTCAGTGCCGTCAGCCGCCCCCTTGCCATCGGCAAGGTTTTTCGCCAGGTCAAAGGTCGCTTTTGCCTGGTTGTTCGCATCGTTCAGCACAGTACCGGCCAGTGCGCCGGATTTCACCAGTGCCAGCGCTTCTGGCAGCGCATCGACGCCAAATACCGGTACGCTGGTTTTGTTGTGTGCTTTCAGCGCTTCAACGGCGCCCATTGCCATCGCATCGTTGTTGGCAATAACCACTTCAATTTTGTTGGCGTTCGGACCGGAAAGCCACGCATCCATTTTGTCCTTCGCCATTGCGGTGTCCCACATGGCGGTATCTAACTGCAGCTGTTCGGTTTTGATGCCTTTGTCGTTCAGCTCTTTGATAACGTAAGTGGTACGCGCTTCAGCATCCGGATGACCCGGCTCGCCTTTCAGCAGCACGAACTGAATCTGACCGTCTTTGTTCAGATCCCAGCCCTGGTTTGCCGCCCAGTGTTTGGCTATCAGATCGCCCTGGATAATACCGGATTCTTTGGAGTCAGTACCGACGTAGTAAGCCTTGTCATAGCTGTCCAGCGCTTTACGGGAAGGTTCTTTGTTGAAGAAGACCACAGGCACATTCTGACCGCGCGCTTTTTCGATAACGGTGCCCGCAGCCGCCGGGTCAACCAGGTTGATGGCCAGCGCTTTCACGCCTTTTGCCAGCAGCACGTCGATCTGATCGTTTTGTTTGGACTGGTCGTTCTGCGAGTCGTTCATCAGCAGTTGCACATCTGGCGCCGTTTTCGCATCTGCTTCGATAGCCTTACGCACCACGGACATAAAGTTATCGTCATATTTGTAGATTGTCACACCGATGCGAGTATCCGCAGCGTGTGCAGCCGCGCCGAATAACATGCTTGCCATAACGGCAGAAAGGGTCAACACCTTCTTATTCATGGTAACTCCGGTTTTATTATGCAGGGTAGTACGTAAGATAAATGCCCGGCGGGACAAAACGTTAGTGAAGTGTTATGTAAACGCCGAAGCTCATTTTAAAAAAATCTCTCTTCCTTGCCCGGTAACGCTCCAGAAATAGGCTTTAATTTCGCTTAAAGCGCTTTTACCTCGGTAAAAGTGATTACTCACAGTTACATCGTAGTTACAGTGCGACAAGCGGTGCCATCATAGCTATCACAATGTTAAGATACTGTGAATTTACTCACATATTGAAAGCGGTTACATCTGGCGAAATCATAAGTTAGTGATCGCCGCCGCATTCTGTCGTACAGCAACCGAATGACGCCGCACGAGGGTCGGCATAAAGCAGTGGGTCGCGGATAAATCCAGCGTTCCCGCAGCGCCCTGTAATGCGAGTTCTGTCGCCAGTTTTGCCATAGAAGCAATGGGATAGCGCACCGTTGTCAACTGGGGATCGGTGTAACGGGCGATGGGAATATCGTCGAAACCAATGATTGAAAGGTGTAAGGGAATGGAAATGCCGTTGTCCTTTAGCGCCGTCAGCGCGCCCGCGGCCATATTGTCGTTATAGGCAAACACGGCGCTTAGCTGCAGGTTGCGCCCCAGCAGCTCAACCATTGCCGCCTCACCGCCCTGCATATCCGGCGATCCGATGCCAATCCAGCTTTCAGGCGCCACAATGCCCTGCTCCTTAAGCGCACTGCTCCACCCTTCCCGGCGCATGACGTCATCTTCAATGCGGTGACTGGAAGCCAGATAGCCAATCCGCTGATGACCATTATTCAATAACATACGGGTCGCCATTTTCGCGCCGCTGATATTGTCCAGGCACACGCAGCGGTGGGCGTAGCCAGGGACAATGCGGTTGATCAGCACCATACCGGGGATCTGATCCATAAACTCGCCCAGTTCCCGATCGCTTAACGCTTTTGAGTGAACGATCAGCGCGTTACAGCGCTGGCGGATCAACACCTCAATGGCATGACGCTCTTTTTCGGCTTCATGATAGCTGTTGCCGATCAGCACATATTTTTGATGCTGTTGAGCGACCAGATCGACCGCTTTCACCAGCGCGCCAAAAAACGCATCGGACACGTCCATCACCACCACGCCGATGGTTTCACTGACCTGCGTGGCCAGCGCCTGGGCATTGGCGTTTGGCCGATAGCCCAGCAGCGTCACCGCCTTCATTACCGCCTCGCGCGTATCAGGACTGACCAGCGCGCTGTTATTTAACACGCGGGAAACCGTCGCTACCGATACGCCTGCCTGACGCGCCACATCACGAATGGTGATCATATTCACTACCCTGTCTGGAATTGCAGCCACTCGCTGCATAACTGGCGGCTATTTTGTCAGCGGAGGGAAAAGGACTACGTGAGTGCGGTCACAGCGATGAAAGCGCTTACATCCATTTTGTTAATGATTGTGATCCAGATCGTTATCTGGATGTATGGGACAAAGATGTCCCTGACGCTCGCAGGGTTAATTGCCGCCAGAGCCACTCCATCGGGCCCTGAGGCAGGAATCGTAACCAGATCACGGAGAAAAGCAGGTTTGCCAGCCACACCGGGATGACAAACAGCAGCAGTTCCAGTCGGTCAAATTTCATAAATAAGCCGAATTGATAAAACAGCGTGGTGCAAATCACGGTTTGCAGCAGATAATTTGTCAGCGCCATTCGCCCAACACAGGCAATCGCATGAGCGATTTTGCTGCGGCTTAACTGCGGCCAGTAACCAAACATCAGCGCGGTATAGCCGAGCGTCTGAAATGGTGCGCTAAGCTCACGCGGAGCCTGTAACAAGAACGCGCACCAGCGATAGCTCCACTCCAGTTGCCACTGTACGACCACGGCAGGCAGGTTAATAAGTAGACCCACGGCGATCAGTAAAAAACCGCTGCGTCGGTAATGCGAAAGACGAAACTGCCCTTTCAGCCAGCCACTACGCATCAGTGCCGCCCCGAGCAACATCATACCCGCCAGTTGCCAGCCGTACTGCGCGCCCAACGCCAGCAGGCTATTCGATAAGGCATCGACCCGATTACTGATGGCTTCCACGCCGCCATTCACCTTCCAGTATTGTTCATACAGCAACGCAGACGCATCCGGCGTCCAGGCGCGGTTTGTTTCACTGCCGGAGATCGCGCCAAGCAGCAGCAGAACGGCAATGCCGACCAGATAGAGCATCACGCCGGTGTTAAACAGGCTTTTCACCGATGGTGCATCGCGCACCAGTCGCCAGCAGATCAGCCCCACCAGCCCATAGGCCAACAGAATATCGCCGTCCCAAAACAGCAAGGCATGAATAAAACCAAGGAGCACCAGCAGAGTCAGGCGGGACTGGATCCAGCGCTTACCGCGCGGCAGCAGCATTTGCAGGCCCGCGCCAAACAGCAGTGCAAACAAAGTGAGAAATTTTACCTGCGCGAACAGATCCAGAATGGCCCATGTCCAGGCATCTGAAGCCGTGATATTTCCGTACCAGGCGGGATTGAGGTAAGCCGCCTTTGGCAAACCAAAGGCGCTGATATTTAATAGCAGGATGCCAAGGATGGCGACGCCACGGACAAAATCCAGCGTGACATTACGCTCCATAGCTCCTGCCTTAATCAGTTGTGATGACGGACCGCGCGCAAAAATTCCTGACGCGTATTCTGGCTCGATTTAAACAGACCGCCAAGCGAGGTGGTGGTGGTTGCACTGGTGGCATCACGAATACCGCGTGCTTTCACGCAATAATGCACTGCATCAATCGATACGGCCACGTTATTGGTTCCCAGCAGAGTTTGCAGCGCGGTCAGGATCTGTTGCGTCAGACGCTCCTGTACCTGTGGACGTTGAGCAAAGAACTGGACGATGCGGTTGATCTTCGACAAACCAATCACCGACTCTTTCGGGATATAGGCCACGGTGGCTTTACCATCAATGGTCACAAAATGGTGTTCACACGTGCTGGTGAGAGTGATGTCGCGTACGGTAACCATCTCATCGACTTTCATTTTGTTTTCAATGACGGTGATTTTCGGGAAATTGGCGTAATCCAGGCCTGAGAAAATCTCATCGACATACATTTTGGCGATGCGATGCGGGGTTTCCATCAGGCTGTCATCGCTCAGGTCGAGGTTCAGCAACTGCATGATCTCGGTCATATGGCCTGAGATAAGACGTTTGCGCGTTTCGTTATCCATCTCATGCACGGGCGGGCGCAGCGGCGTTTCCAGCCCTCGCGCTACCAGCGCTTCATGAACCAGGGCCGCTTCTTTACTGAGTGATGACATTTATTCTTCTCCTGCAGGTGTGGCGCCTCTGCCCTGCGTGGGGCAAAGTTTGTAGGCTGTTGACAGCCTGATTATTGTGCGTGAGGCCGCGCACATAATCCAGTATTCACAACGATAATTATTGAAATCGCCGTTGCCTTTCAAACCGCGTTTCGTAAAAGGGGACGGGAAGGGTTACATCGACGTGTGCTCGATGATGAAGCAAGTCTGCGCGATGCGGAAGTGAAAGTTACTCACAGTGCCATGAATTATCTGTATTATGGGGAGTTTGCGAACACATTCAGGTTCAACATAACAAGGAGCCACGCATGGAAATGCTCGAAGAGCACCGCTGTTTTGAAGGCTGGCAGCAACGCTGGCGTCACGACTCCACCACGCTGAACTGTGCAATGACGTTCAGCATTTTTCTCCCTCCCCCTCGCGATACGACCCCTCCGCCGGTTCTGTACTGGCTGTCCGGGTTAACCTGTAATGATGAAAACTTTACCACTAAGGCCGGTGCGCAGCGTATCGCGGCTGAATTAGGCATCGTTTTAGTCATGCCGGATACCAGTCCGCGCGGTGAACAGGTCGCCAACGATGAGGGGTATGATCTTGGTCAGGGGGCCGGTTTTTATCTCAATGCGACGCAGCAACCCTGGGCTGCTCATTTCCGCATGTATGATTACGTGCGGGACGAACTCCCGTCGCTGATTCAGGCGCATTTTAACGTCAGCGATCGCTGCGCGATCAGTGGACATTCCATGGGCGGTCACGGTGCGCTGATCATGGCGTTGAAAAATCCAGGCAAATACACCAGCGTTTCTGCATTCGCCCCCATCGTTAACCCGTGCCGCGTCCCGTGGGGAGAAAAAGCGTTTCTCGCCTATCTCGGCGAGGATCGCGCCGCATGGACGCAATGGGATAGCTGTGAGTTGATGTACGCCAGCCAGCCGGAAGACGCCATCCCGACGCTGATTGACCAGGGCGACAGCGATCAGTTTCTGGCCGATCAGCTCCAACCCGCGGTTCTGGCTGAAGCCGCACGCCAGACCGCATGGCCGATGACGCTGCGTATTCAGCCTGGTTACGATCATAGCTATTACTTTATTGCCTCATTCATTGAGGATCATCTGCGCTTCCATGCCGAACATTTGATGAAATAACCGCAGGAGGGCAATGCGCCCTCCTTCTTCTTCTCCACATCTCCATGATTTCTTCATTTTTTCCTCACATTTACGTTCCGCTATCTTATTGACTTAAAAGGTTTTTCCTTACAAACCAAACAAACGCAAATGATTTCAATTATCATTTGTGTTTACAAATATTCATTCTTTTGTACAATTTCCCCCGCTTCTTTACCGCTAAGAGTTCTTAAAAGACAAACACATACAGTTGTCATGGCCTTTTACATGGCACGCGGTTTTTATTCGTTTAATGGAATGACAAAATGACTATACCTCACGTTAAGGCTATTGCCATCGTCGTCAGCGCGGCATGCCTCCCATCGCTCGTTCATGCTGCCGATCAGGATACCGTTGTGGTTACCGCGACGGGATTTGAGCAGAAGATCCAGAACGCCCCAGCTTCAATTTCGGTTATTTCAAAACAGCAAATTGAAGACAAAGCTTATCGTGACGTTACCGATGCACTGAAAGATGTCCCTGGCGTAGTCGTCACAGGCGGGGGCAGCAGCAGTGATATCAGCATCCGAGGGATGGCGTCGCAATACACGCTGTTCCTGGTGAACGGTAAACGCATCAGCACTCGCGGTACGCGTCCGAACAGCGATAATTCTGGGATCGAGCAGGGCTGGCTGCCGCCGCTGGAGTCCATCGAGCGTATCGAAGTCATCCGTGGCCCGATGTCCTCGCTGTACGGATCCGATGCGATGGGCGGCGTGATTAACGTGATCACCAAAAAAGTCTCTAACACCAAAGGCTGGACCGGTTCTCTGCACGGTGACGCTACTTTCCAGGAAAACAGCGACTCCGGCGATCTGTTCCAGACCAATGCCTATGCTTCTGGTCCGCTGATCGACGGCTTGCTGGGTGCGAAAGTCACCGGACTGCTGTCCCGCCGCGCGGAAGATCAGATCGTCAACGGTTACAATGAGCAGCGCCTGCGTAACGGCGGTCTGACCCTTAAC
Organism: Citrobacter amalonaticus; assembly: GCF_018323885.1. Lineage (NCBI taxonomy): Bacteria > Pseudomonadati > Pseudomonadota > Gammaproteobacteria > Enterobacterales > Enterobacteriaceae > Citrobacter > Citrobacter amalonaticus. Next base: position 3,045,688 of record NZ_AP024585.1, read on the forward strand.
TTTACACCGGATGATAAGAACGACATCGATTTTGATATCGCTCGTGAATTGCAGGATCGCAACAGTACGCCAGGTAAATCGATGGCCGAGGAAACCTGCCGGAAAGGCACCTGTAAGCCAAACACGAAAAGTGAAAACCGCTATGAGCACACCACGTATTCACTGACGCACAGCGGCTATTACGATGATTTCAACAGCACCAGCTATATCCAGCAGGAAGAGACCCACAACCCGGGTCGTGAGATGAAGTCATACAACACGATCTTCAATAACCAGAACCAGATTTTCCTCGGCGCCCATACGATGACGCTGGGCGGTCAGTACCGTTATGAAAAACTGCGCGATAACGGCAACCAACTGGAAGCGGCTGACGGTCTGAATAAACTGACCCGCTGGAGCTGGGCGCTGTTTGCAGAAGACGAATGGGCGATGACCGATAGTTTTACCCTGACCGGCGGGATCCGTATGGATAAGGACGAAAACTACGGCGACAACTGGACGCCGCGCGGTTATGGCGTCTGGCATCTGAGCGATCAATGGACCTTAAAAGGTGGCGTCTCCGCAGGCTACCGCGCACCCGATCTGCGTCAATCCTCCGCAAACTGGGGTCAGGTAACCGGTGGCGGTCGTTTGAATGGCATTATTGTCGGCAACCCGGATCTGAAACCGGAAAAGAGCCTGAGCGAAGAGCTGGGACTGCTGTGGGATAACGGCGATAACCTTAATGCCGGCATCACCCTGTTCAATACTGATTTCAAAGACAAGATCACCGAAGTCCGTCGCTGCAACAGCAGCGCCGATCCGGCCTGTACGATTGGCAGCGAAAGCTATGATTTTGTCAGCGATCGCGTGAACGTCGATAAAGCCAACATGCGTGGCGTGGAATCCACATTCGGCTGGAAGATGACCCGCGACCTCAACTGGACGGCTAACTACACCTATACCGAGTCAGAACAGAAGAGCGGCCAGTTTGAAGGCAAGCCATTAAACAAAATGCCAAAGCATATGTTTAACACCACGCTGGACTGGCAGGCAACGGAGACCGTCGGCTTCTGGAGCCGTCTGAACTTCCGCGGTAAAACGTCTGAATACCTGAGCCGCACCTCAATGTCGCAGGGCACACCGTCCTATACGCAGGTTGATGTCGGTCTGCGTTACAACGCGAACAAAAACCTGCTGGTGACAGCCGGGGTGTATAACGCGCTGGATAAACAGATTGATTACGATACCTATGACACCATTCTCGATGGTCGTCGTTATACGGTAGGTCTGACGTACAACTTCTGAGTCCCTCCCAAAAAAAAGCCTCCGCAACGGAGGCTTTTTTATCGCTTTATTCATGCGGTGACGACTATTTTTTCACGCGTTCCGGGAAGTGCATTTCATTGTAACGTACGAAGTGAGTCCCGCGGGTCAGCTTATAGCCGAACCAGATAATCAGGAACAGCGGGATACCAATATAGGTTGCCGCCACGCCGCCCCAGTCAATGGTGTCTTTCAGGAACGCTTCATAGTTCTGGCCCAGCGTGATGATAAGACACAGAACAAACGCGAAGATCGGCCCCAGCGGGAAGAAGCCGGAACGATACGGCAGATCCTTCACGTCATGCCCTTGCAGAACATACCCACGACGGAAACGATAGTGGCTGATGGCAATCCCCAGCCAGGCGATAAAGCCCGTCATCCCGGAAGTATTCAGCAGCCACAGGTACACCGTCTGGTTACCGAACATTGAGGTCAGGAAGCACAGACCGGCAATCACCGTCGTGGCATACAGCGCATTACGCGGAACACCGCCGCGAGACAGTTTCGCAAAAATACGCGGCGCTTTACCATCGCAGGCCAGGGTGTATAGCATACGGGTTGAGGCGTACATCCCGGAGTTACCCGCCGACAGCACCGCCGTCAGGATCACCGCATTCATCACTGCCGCCGCAGAGAGCAGACCGGCATGCTGGAAGACCAGCGTGAACGGGCTGACGCTGATGTCTTTAACATCGTTACGCAGCAGGCTCGGATCGGTGTACGGAATGATCAGGCTGATAATCAGAATCGCGAAGACATAGAACAGCAGGATTCGCCAGAACACCTGACGCACCGCACGCGGAATGTTCTTCTCCGGATCTTCAGATTCACCGGCGGCAATACCAATCAGTTCCGTCCCCTGGAAGGAGAAACCGACAATCATCGCCACGCCAATCATCGCCGCAAAGCCACCGGCAAACGGCGCATCGCCCGTCGTCCAGTTGCTCCAGCCCACCGGCTGAGTGCCTTTGAAAATACCGACGATCATCATAACGCCAACAATGATGAAGATAATCACAGTGGCCACTTTGATCAGTGAGAACCAGTATTCCGCTTCACCAAAACCTCTGACCGAGATGTAGTTCAGCAGGAAGATGACGCCGAGGAACAGCGCACTCCAGATCCAGCCTGGGGTATCAGGGAACCACCAGCTCATCACCAGCTGTGCCGCCACAAGGTCAACAGCGATGGTCACCGCCCAGTTGTACCAGTAGTTCCAGCCCAGCGCGAAGCCGAAGCCCTCTTCAACATAGTTCTGACCATAGGTCGCAAACGAACCGGACACCGGCATATACGCCGCCAGTTCGCCCAGACTGGTCATCAGGAAGTACACCATCAGGCCAATCAGAATATAGGAAAACAGCGCACCGCCTGGACCCGCTGCGGAAATGGTGGCACCAGATGCCACGAAAAGACCTGTACCGATAGAACCGCCAATCGCGATCATCGTCAGGTGACGCGCCTTCAGTTCGCGACGTAACGCGGGCGCTTCTGTGGTTTTAGTTTCGGAAACCATGTGAAAATGCTATCCATCCAAAAAATGAGGCGCGATTGTAGCAGACGAAACGCTCGTCTTCCGGCACAAATGCGCTGTTATAAGAGACCTTCATGACTGGCCGCGGATTATAAGTAATAGCAGAGAATGGGGAACTTACTGCCCCCAGGACGTATCACCGTCAGGCGATCGGTCCCCGGCAGGCATTATTCGCAATAATTGAGGAAGCGCTGGAGCGCATTAGAGAGGTGTTTCTGGCGATGATGGATCCGCCAGAGCGTACGCACCAGACGCGGAAGCGGCACTGCCACTTCGCTCAGCGTTCCCGCCTGGAGTTGTTCATCAATCACGCGTCGTGACAGACAGCTAATGCCCAGCCCATGACGAACGGCATGTTTGATGGCTTCGGAGTTTCCCAGCTCCATCGCCATTTCAAATTTGGGCAGGTGCGACAGCAGCAGATAATCGACAATTTCGCGCGTCCCGGAACCGCGTTCGCGCAGGATCCAGGGGGCGGCTGCGAGCTGTTCAAGCGTCACCGGTCCCTGCGCCAGGGGTGAAGATGGTGCGGCGAAGACCACCAGTTCATCTTCCAGCCACGGCTCCGAGATGATCTCCGTATTGTGACACGGCCCTTCGATAAGCCCAATGTCGACCCGAAAATCGAGCACCGCTGTAATCACATCCTGACTGTTGCCGACGCTAAGTTCCAGCGGCAGCGCGGGGAAATCTCGCCGATAACGGGCAATCACCCCCGGAAGGATATAGTTGCCGATGGTGCTGCTGGCATACACGCGTATCGCGCCGTTGTCTTCGCGGAACAACTGCTCGATCTCCACCGCCTGCTCCAGCAACGCCAGCGCCCGCGGGTAAAGCAAGCGCCCGTGCTCATTCACCACCAGCCGTTTGCCTACGCGGTCGAAAAGCTGAACGCCCAGTTGACCTTCCAGATCGGTCAGCGCCGCGCTGACTGCCGATTGCGACAGCGCCAGCATCACCGATGCCTGCGTTGTTGAGCCGCTTTTCAAAACTTCGGTGAAGACTTCGAGTTGCCGCAGGGTGATGTGCATGGTCGCTTACCACTTATAAAGATTAATTATAAATATATAATCAATTTTATTTTTAAGCCAGTTCGCCGTAACCTTTTGCCCATAAAAGAGGAGAAGGCAATGACAGAACTCACCTTAACGAATCATCGTCGAACAATGTGGCATTTTATTCCGGGGCTTGCCCTGAGTGCAGTGATTACCGGAGTCGCCTTATGGGGCGGGTCCATTCCCGCCGTGGCGGGTGCCGGATTCAGCGCCCTCACCTTAGCGATTTTATTGGGGATGGTGATCGGTAACACCGTCTATCCCCAGATCTGGAAAAGCTGTGACGGCGGCGTCCTGTTTGCCAAACAACATTTATTGCGCCTGGGGATCATCCTCTACGGCTTTCGCCTCACCTTCGCGCAAATTGCTGACGTAGGTGTCAGCGGCATTCTGATCGACATCCTGACGCTGTCCAGCACCTTTATGCTGGCGTGCTTTCTGGGGCAAAAAGTCTTTGGGCTGGATCGCCAGACCAGTTGGCTGATCGGCGCGGGTAGCAGCATTTGCGGCGCGGCGGCGGTACTGGCGACGGAACCAGTTGTGAAAGCCGAAGCCAGCAAAGTCACGGTTGCCGTCGCAACGGTCGTGATCTTCGGGACGATGGCGATTTTCCTCTACCCGGCGATGTATCCGCTGCTGGCGCACTGGTTTAGTCCGGAAACCTACGGCATCTTCATTGGCTCCACCATGCATGAAGTTGCTCAGGTTGTGGCGGCAGGACACGCGATTAGCCCGGACGCCGAAAACGCAGCGGTGATTGCCAAAATGCTTCGCGTCATGATGCTGGCTCCGTTCCTCATCTTTATGGCCGCTCGCGTTAAGCAACTGTCACCGGCCAGCGGTGGGGAAAAAAGCAAAATCACCATTCCGTGGTTTGCGATTCTGTTCATTGTGGTCGCCATTTTCAACTCATTCCACCTGCTACCGCAGGCGGTGGTGAACATGCTGGTCACACTGGATACGGTCCTGCTGGCTATGGCAATGGCGGCACTGGGGCTGACGACGCATGTCAGCGCGCTGAAGAAAGCTGGAGCGAAACCGCTGTTGATGGCACTGGTGCTGTTCATCTGGCTGATTGTCGGCGGTGGCGTGATTAACGTCCTGGTCCAGCACGTTATTGCATAATTCACTACATCCTGACCCTGTTAACCCGCTATGATTGGCAAGATTCAATTTCCGGATACACAAATCCGCCAGGCCACATCTGGTGGGTTAACAGGAGTCTTTAATGAAATACATCGGAGCACACGTCAGCGCAGCTGGCGGGCTGGCAAATGCCGCAATTCGCGCCGCTGAAATCGAGGCAACCGCGTTTGCACTCTTTACTAAAAATCAGCGTCAATGGCGCGCCGCCCCTCTTACCGCGCAAATCATCGATGACTTTAAAGCCGCCTGTGAGCAATACCACTTCACATCCGCTCAAATCCTGCCGCACGATAGCTATCTGATCAACCTGGGCCACCCGGTCGGCGAGGCGCTGGAAAAATCCCGCGCGGCTTTTCTTGATGAAATGCAGCGTTGTGAACAACTCGGCTTATCTCTGCTTAACTTCCATCCAGGCAGCCACCTGATGCAAATTTCGGAAGACGAGTGTCTGGCAAAGATTGCTGAGTCGATCAACATCACACTCGCCCAGACCAAAGGGGTGACTGCGGTGATTGAAAATACTGCCGGTCAGGGCAGCAACCTCGGATTCAAATTCGAGCACCTTGCCGCCATCATCGATGGCGTAGAAGACAAATCACGCGTCGGCGTTTGCATTGACACCTGCCACGCTTTCGCCGCGGGTTACGACTTGCGTTCCGCCGCCGAATGCGAAAAAACCTTTGCCGAATTCGAGCGCATCGTCGGTTTCCAGTATCTGCGCGGTATGCACCTGAACGATGCCAAGAGTGCCTTTGGCAGCCGGGTCGACCGTCACCACAGTCTGGGCGAAGGCAACATTGGTCATGACGCGTTCCGCTGGATCATGCAGGACGCCCGTTTCGACGGCATTCCGCTGGTGCTGGAAACCATCAATCCCGACATCTGGGCAGAAGAGATCGCGTGGCTGAAAGCGCAGCAAACTGAAAAGGCGGTTGCGTAATCATGAACGACAGGGAAAAACAGATACTCAAAATTCTGCGCCGCAACCCGCTGATTCAGCAAAACGAAATCGCTGATATTTTGCAGATCAGCCGTTCACGCGTCGCCGCGCACATCATGGACCTGATGCGTAAAGGGGCAATCAAAGGAAAAGGTTACATCCTTACCGAACAGGCCTATTGCGTGGTGGTAGGGGCGATTAACATGGATATTCGTGGGATGGCGGATATCCACTACCCGCAGGCCGCGTCTAACCCGGGCAGTATCCACTGTTCTGCAGGTGGCGTCGGGCGCAACATTGCCCATAACCTCGCCCTGCTGGGTCGCGATGTGCATCTGATTTCCGCTGTCGGCAGTGATTTTTACGGCGAGACGTTGCTGGAACAAACACGCCAGGCAGGCGTCAATATCTCCAGTTGCATTCGCCTGCACGGGCATAACACCTCAACTTATCTCTCCATCGCCAATCAGCAAGAAGAGACGGTGCTGGCAATTAATGATACCCATATCCTGCAACAGCTGACGCCGCAGTTGCTGAACAGCTCGCGGGATTTAATCCGTCACGCCGGAGTGGTGCTGGCGGACTGCAACCTGACGCCGGAAGCCATCGAATGGGTCTTTACGGTTGCTGATGACATTCCGGTATTTATTGATACCGTTTCCGAGTTCAAAGCGACGAAGGTGAAAACCTGGTTTACGCGCATCCATACGCTGAAACCGACACAAAAAGAGCTGGAGATCTTATGGGGTCACCCCATCAACAGCGATGCAGATCGACTCAGCGCGGTGAATGCCCTTCATCAACAGGGCATTCAACAGATTTTTGTCTGTCTGGAAGATGAGTCAGTCTTTTGTAGCGAGAAAGATGGTGAGCAATTCTTGCTCACGCCGCCCGCGCATACGGTGGTCGACAGCTTCGGTGCCGATGACGGTTTTATGGCCGGACTGATCTATTGCTTTCTGGAAGGGAGCGATTTTCGCGAAAGCGCGAATTTCGCAATGGCCTGTGCGGCCCTGTCACGCGCCAGCGTCAGTATCAACAACCCCACCCTTTCCGCTGATAACGCGCTGTATCTGTTAAAAACAAGCCAGTGAAAACGGCTTATCCGGCCCAGGGTCGGTCCCCTGACCGGATAAGCTATCAGCCACGCTACGCCAGTCCAATAAAGAACCCGGCAATGGTCGCACTCATCAGGTTAGAGAGCGTGGCTGCCGCCAGCGCCCGCATACCCAACTGGGCGATTTCCGGCGCGCGCTGAGGCGAAATAGCCGAGAACGCCCCGACCACTACGCCAATGGAACCAAAGTTGGCAAACCCACACAGCGCAAAAGAGATGATGGCGATGGTTTTCACATCCAGGGTGCCGCCATCCTGCAAATAAGGCGACAGGTTGAGGTAAGCGACAAATTCGTTGATTGCCAGCTTCTGCCCAATCAGGCTCCCTGCCAGGGTGGCATCGCTCCAGTCAACGCCCATGATCCACGCCAGCGGGGCTAACACCCAGCCGAAGATCCCTTCAAGCGTCGCATGACCATAGCCGAACCAGCCGCCAATTCCGCCGATAATGCCGTTAAACAGTGCGATAATCGCGACAAACGCCATGACCACCGTTGCCACGCCTGCGGCAATTTTCAGCCCGGTCATCGCACCGCTTGCCGCGGCTTCGATAATGCTTTTCGGTGGCGTCTCGGTGAAAGAGAGGTTTTCGAAAGTGACTTTTGACTCTTCCGTTGCCGGACTCAGAATACGCGCAAACAGGATCCCGCCAGGAATCGCCATCAGCGAGGCCGCCAGCAGATAATCAATCGGCACGCCCATACCGGCGTAGCCAATCATCATCGAGCCCGCAATCGAGGCCATCCCGCTACAGATCGCGGTAAACAGTTCATTGCGATTCAGGCGGTCAATAAACGGCTTCACAATCGCCGGGATCTCGTTTTGCCCGAGGAAAATCGTCGTGACCGCAACGAACGATTCAATCTTACTGATATTCAGGGCCTTCTGGAAAATCCCGCCCAGGATGCGAATCAGCAGTCCCATCACGCCAATGTAGTACAACAGGCTGATAAGCGCGGTGACAAAAATGATCGCCGGGAGCACGCGGAAGGCGAAGATAAAACCGGCGCCATCAAACAGCACATCCATTTTTGGCCCAACCAGAGAGCCAAAAATAAAGGCACTGCCCGCGTCACTGTAAGACATAACTTTATGCACGCCCAGCGCCGCCTGTTCAACCAGCCATTTGCCCGGCGGGAAATAGAGCATGATCCCGCCAATCGCAATTTGCAGCACCAGCGCTGCGCCCACGGTACGTAAGCTGATGTGTTTTTTATTCACTGACAGTAAGTATGCGATCACCAGCAGTACCGCCATACCCACAACACTTCTCATTATATCCATAATGATTTCCCTTCATGCCAGGAAACCCGGCGCGAGGCCAGGTTTTGGTGGTTTCGGGCGACCGCACGCTGCCCGTTCGTTTCGATCAGGCGAGGCGTTGATATTCCTTCGCTATCTCGCAGGCCAGTACGGCGTTGTTAAACACCAGTTGGATGTTGGACTTCAGGCTGTCGCCTCCGGTTAATTCAGCAACGCGCGCCAGCAGGAACGGCGTGCTCTCTTTACCGATAACGCCCTGCTCTTCCGCTTCCCGGACGGCCTGGTCAATCGCCGCATTGATTTTCTCTTCCGCCATGGCGTAGGTTTCCGGGATTGGATTGGCGACCACCAGACCTCCGTTCAGGCCGGTTTGCCATTTCACTGCCATCGCCCGGGCAATTTCCTTCGCGCTGTCGAGACGAATGCTGACCTCAAACGGACTGGTACGGCAGAAAAATGCCGGTAACGCAGTGGTCTGATATCCAATTAACGGCACACCAAACGTTTCTAAATATTCCGTGGTTAAACCTAAATCGAGAATAGATTTCGCGCCGGCACAAACCACGGTTACATTGGTATGAGCCAGTTCCTGAAGATCGGCGGAAATATCAAACGTATGTTCCGCACCGCGATGAACGCCGCCAATACCCCCGGTAGCAAAAACGTGAATACCCGCAAGGGCGGCAATAATCATGGTTGAAGCAACCGTGGTCGCGCCATTTTTTCCAGCGGCTACCACAAACGGTAAATCACGACGACTGACTTTAGTTACGCTATGTCCTTCGCGACCTAATAATTCAATTTCTTCTTTACTCAGGCCGACTTTCATTACTCCGCCAATAATGGCAATCGTTGCCGGCACAGCACCGTGCTTACGAATAGTTTCTTCGACTTCAATTGCCGTCTGCGCATTTTGTGGAAAAGGCATACCGTGAGAAATAATTGTCGATTCAAGCGCAACAATCGGTTTTTTACTGTTAATAGCGTCCTGGACTTCTGGCGAAATATGCAGTAATTCAGAGGAAATCGTTAATTCAGACATTCTGTGTTCTCCACAAGGGTTTTAACGTTCGCAACAGATAATTCAGGGTTATTGGTATATTCACTGGCCAGCGCCATTGAGGAACAACCCTGTGCAAATCGAATAGAATCAATGAAGGGCATGCCTTCAACCCAGCAGGAAGCGAGTCCCGCCATCATGGCATCTCCCGCTCCGGTAACGTTAACGACATGGGTTTTTATCGGTAGCGACCAGCCGCTCTCACCGTCTTTTTCACTGTAATAGACCCCATCGCCCCCCATGCTGAGTACCAGACGGTGCAGGCCACGCGCATGGAACCAGGCAGCGACTTTCGCAACATCTTCGCGCCCTGAAAGCGCAATGCCGCTGAGAGTTTCCGCCTCAAGACGATTAGGTTTGAGGGTATGAATTTGGGCCAGACGCTCGCGGATCTTGACGCATTTCCACGCCGATACCGGGTCAACAAACACCGGTACATCCCCCACGTTATCCAGTAACCAGGCCAGCGTCTGTTCACTAATATTACAATCCGCCACAATGACACGGGCACCCCGGATAAAATCGAGATGCTGCGCCAGAAACGCCGCCGAAATATGTTCGGTAATGCTCATGTCATTGATTGCCACCAGCATTTCACCGGTATTATCGAGAAGAGATAAATAACTTGAGGTGTTCTCACCGGCAACAATCAGGCAATTATCCACATGCACGCCTGACTGATTCGTCTGCGCCAATAACGATTGGCCATAGAAATCATTGCCAACCGCCGTCATTAACCAGGAATTTTTCCCGAGCAATGCAAGATTGTGAGCGATATTGCGACCAACTCCGCCAGGTGTAAATTTAATTTTCCCCGGATTAGAGTCCGCATAATTCAAGGAAGCATGCGAATATCCTGCAACGTCCATATTGGCGGAACCAATCGTGATGATGTATTCCTTTTCGCGCATAGCACATCTCCTGGTACGAAAATACCATGACTTTGAGATTGTTAAGACTATTCACGGCTCAAACGACTTATTAGAGCACATGTTTATATTCAAACATGTGTTTATAGTAAGCTTGTTTTTATGAAAGTAAACGCACTGGCAAGAGCAAAAACCGCCAGATATGAACAGAATCACAATTTTTTATAGATACAGTTTGCAAGCGAGGAAATATTTGAGAGGAAGGACACAAAACGAAGATAAAAAAAAGGGCAGAGAACTCTCTGCCCTGGTGTGTAATGATGACTTTATGCCGCTTTGGCGACGGTATCTTCTTCCGGACGTTTCAGGAAGGCATAGGCCAGACCCGCAACCAGCGTACCGGCGACAATGGCAATCAGGTATCCCAACACCGGGGTAATCGCCCCTGGGATCAGCAGAACAAACAGACCACCATGCGGTGCCATCAGTTTCGCCCCAACCGCCATTGAGATCGCCCCCGTCAGCGCGCCGCCAACGATACAGCACGGCAGAACACGCATCGGGTCGCGCGCGGCGAAAGGAATGGCTCCTTCGGTGATAAAGCACAGACCCAGTACCAGCGCCGCTTTACCCCCTTCCTGCTGCGCCTTGTCGAACTTACGACGCGCAACAATGGTTGCCAGCCCCAGCGCCAGCGGTGGCACCATGCCTGCCGCCATAATGGCCGCCATTGGCGCGTAGGTTTGTGTACTCAGCAAACCGACGCCAAACGCGTATGCCGCCTTGTTAACCGGCCCCCCCATGTCGGTACACATCATCCCACCGAGGATCGCACCCAGCAGCACCGCATTCGCCGTCCCCATGGTTTGCAGCCAGTGCGTTAACCCTTCGAGGATCCCGGCGACCGGTTTACCGATGAGGTAGATCATAGCCAGACCCACCACGAGGCTGGAAATCAGCGGAATAATCAGGATCGGTTTCAGCGCTTCCATACTCTGCGGCAGCTTCAACTTCGTGCTGATGGCCTTCGCCACATAGCCTGCAAGGAAACCCGCAATGATCCCGCCAATAAAGCCAGAACCCGTGCTGACGGCGAGCATACCGCCGATAAGACCTGGCGTCAGACCCGGACGGTCAGCAATCGAGAAAGCAATGTAGCCCGCCAGAACCGGCACCATCAGCGCAAAGGCTGAACCGCCGCCAATTTGCATCAGCGCGGCCGCCAGTGTCCCTTCGACTTTAAACGCTTCGATACCAAAGGCGAAGGAAAGCGCGATACACAGACCGCCGGCAACCACCATCGGCAGCATGTAGGACACGCCCGTCAGCAGGTGACGATACGCGCCAGCACTCTCTTTTTTCCCTTCATTCGCCGCAGCCTGCGCTTTGCCGGCGGGCTCATATACCACGGCTTGCGCCACGGCGTTATCCAGTTCCTGCGCGGTTTTCTTCAGCGCCAGACCGGTAGAGGTACGGTACATGGGTTTACCAGCAAATTTCGCCAGATCCACTTCAATATCTGCTGCCACAATCACCAGATCCGCCTGGGCCACTTCTTCCGGTGTAATGGCATTGCCAGCGCCCACAGAACCGCGGGTTTCGACTTTCACCCACCAGCCGCGTTTTTTCGCTTCGGTTTCGATCGCTTCCGCCGCCATAAAGGTATGTGCTACGCCGGTTGGGCATGCCGTCACGGCCACGACGCGTTTCGGACCGCTGGTTGTGGCAACAGGCGCTACAGCAACCGGTGCGCTATAAGGCTTCGCGTGACCTTTGGCTTCGCTAAGAAATAGCTCAGGATGCGCCACCGCCCGGGCAATATCACCCAGCCAGACTTTTTTGCCGTTCAACGCGTTGTCATTAGGGATGGCATCGGCCAGTACGATCGCCAGTTCAGCGTCATTTGGATTGTCGATGATATCCAGATTTGCTTTATGCGCCGCCGCACCGAGCAGAGTTTTCGCCATGTAAGCGCGAGCCTGCCCGAGGTTAGCGTCAATAATCAGCAGCGTTTTCATTATGCCTCTCCTGCTGTCAGTTAAACGGTTGTAAGTCGACACGCGACATCATTGCGGCCAACTGAGGACGATCGGTAATACCGACATTGCTCTGACTGACTGCCAGCGCAGCAACGGCTGTCGCCAGACGCAGCGTATGTTCGCTGGATTCACGCATCAGCAGACCGTAAATCAGGCCGCCAACCATCGAATCCCCGGCGCCTACGGTGCTGACCACGTCAACCGAAGGCGGTTTGGCGAGCCATTCTCCCGAGGCGTTCACCCACAGCGCGCCTTCTGCTCCCAGGGAGATCACCACATGTGCGATACCCTGTTCACGTAACGCATGCGCCGCCTCAATCACATCTTTCATTTCTGGCAGCTTGCGGCCGGCCCAGATTTCCAGTTCACGGCGGTTCGGTTTCACCAGCCACGGCGCGGCTTTTAGTCCTGCAACCAGGGCTTCACGACTACTATCAAAGATAATGCATGGACACTGACTGCGCAGACGCGTCATCCAGTCGGTGAAGGCTTCCGGACTCACGCCGGATGGCAGACTGCCGCTGACGCAAACCATGTCGAACTGACCCAACCAGCTCAGGGAATCATTAACAAAACGCTCCCAGTCGGCAGGCGTGACCTCAAAACCGGAGAAGTTGAAGTCGGTGACTTCACCGTCTTTTTCCGTCAGCTTGACGTTGATGCGGGTACGCCCCTGCACCACCTGAAAACGGTTAGCAATTCCCAGTTCGCTGAACAACTGCTGAAAACCGTCCTGGTTATCTTTGCCGAGGAAACCGCCGACCGTCACGTCGATCCCGAGATCCTTCAGCACTTTGGCGACGTTGATCCCTTTCCCCGCCGCGTGCAGACCGGTCGTTTTTACCAGGTTAACTTCACCGCGCTCAATTTCAGGACAGAACCCCACCAGATCGTAGGCCGGGTTTAGCGTGATGGTCGCAACACGTCTGCTCATTACGCGCCCTCCCCAAGACCGGCAGCGATGGCATCGCCAATCGCTTTCAGCGCCTGTTCAGCATCAGCCCCCTGCGCCGTAAAGCGCAGGCGATGTCCTTTCTTCACGCCCAGCGCCACCACTTTCATCAGACTACGTCCATTTGCCGGTTTGCCGGTTCCATCAAGGTTTGCCACGGTAATTTCACTGTTGAATTGTTTAATCGTATTGACCAGCATGGTCCCTGGACGGGCATGCAGGCCGTGCTCATTGCGGACCACAAACTCGGCGTTCAGCACATCATCAGTCAGAGCGTCATCGTTGGTCAGCAGTGCCAGGACAGTCGCCGCGTCGGCGTTCAGCAGACGGTCAGCTTTCGTCTCCAGCAGCAGATCGCCCAGACGCTTCAGCACGGCGACGGGCTGGTCGTCAGCCATGGCAACGGTCACTAGCAGCGCCGCTTTTTCGCCCTGTACGTCAAAAGCATTTACCGCACGACTTACCGCCACGGCGCTGCGCAGGTTGCCTTCAGCACTGTCGCTGAGCCAGATCCCCTGACCCAGGTTCATCGGCTGTTCGTTAATCACTTTCGCGACAAACGCCGCATCTACGACGCCAGCCTCTTTCAAACGTGCCGCATTCAGCGCCTGCAACGTCACTAAATCGGTCGCGACGACATCCAGCATCAGCGTGTCGTTGTCGAGCTTCAGCTGCTCACTCTGCTTTTCGCCCATCAACAACGCACGCAGTTCTTCAGCCGTGGTCGCTGACTTAAGCTGTTCAGCTACGGAGTCATCGCTCAGCACGTGCGTCAGCTGACGCAGCAGACCAAGGTGCTCATCGGAGCTGGCGGCAATGCCAATCGCCACATATGCCACCTGACCGTCACCCCAGGTTACGCCCTGTGGGAACTGAAAAACCTGAACGCCGGTTTTCAGCACCTGATCGCGGGTGTCGGTTGTGCCATGCGGAATCGCAATCCCGTTGCCGAGAAAAGTGGACGTCTGCTGCTCGCGAGCAAGCATGCCGTCTACGTAGCCGTCCGCAACGTTGCCAGCCTGCACTAACGCAGCGGCAACCTGACGGATGGCTTCCTGTTTGTCTCCGGCCTGCTCGCCCGGATGAATGTCCTGAACGGATAACTGAAACATGGTTCTCCTCTCCTGCTGAATTGAAACGATTCAGCTTACATGAGAAAAAAGACGCTATACGGTTCCCTCAACTGAAACTCGACAGCGCTGAAACGTTTCAAGAAGTCTTGCGCTTTCTGCTTCAGCACGCAAGTAAAGTTGCATTTTTGATCGCAAAATTTAGAAGCAATGCACATTTTTGCCTCACTGGCGGTAGGTTGCTGAAGTCAATACAGCGTCATTTCACTTAAGGTTCAGCAGCGTCAGCTAACAGCATTGTCAGAGTGAAATGCCATTTTGATTTTTCGTGGCGATTTTGATTTAGTCATCTGTTTATTTCTCACTAAGCGGCGTAAACTCCGCGTCTCGTCACACTACTGATATCCAAACATGCACAATACCCCCGCTGCCGCCTCGCCAAAAACGTTTGACCTGACGTCTACGGCTTTCCTTATTGTCGCCTTTCTCACCGGTATCGCCGGTGCGCTACAGACCCCCACGCTAAGCCTTTTTCTGACTGATGAAGTCCATGCGCGCCCAGCAATGGTCGGCTTCTTTTTTACCGGCAGTGCGGTGATCGGCATCCTGGTGAGCCAGTTTCTGGCGGGACGTTCAGATAAAAAAGGCGATCGCAAAAAGCTGATCGTCTTCTGCTGTGCGCTGGGCATGCTGGCGTGCGTGTTATTTGCCTGGAATCGTAACTACTTTATTTTGCTGTTTGTCGGGGTGTTTCTCAGCAGTTTTGGTTCGACCGCCAACCCGCAAATGTTTGCCCTGGCCCGCGAACATGCTGACCGCACAGGCCGTGAAGCGGTGATGTTCAGTTCCATACTGCGCGCCCAAGTTTCCCTCGCGTGGGTGATCGGCCCGCCGCTGGCTTACGCGCTGGCAATGGGCTTCAGCTTTACGGTGATGTACCTCAGTGCCGCGGTGGCGTTTGTGGTTTGCGGTGCAATGGTATGGTTTTTCTTACCGTCCATGCGCAAAGAGACCGCACTGGCGATCGGTACGCTGGAAGCGCCGCGTCGTAACCGTCGCGATACCCTGCTGCTGTTTGCCATTTGTACCTTAATGTGGGGTACCAACAGCCTGTATATCATTAATATGCCGCTGTTTATTATTAATGAGCTGCATCTGCCGGAGAAACTGGCGGGTGTGATGATGGGGACAGCGGCTGGGCTGGAAATCCCGACCATGTTGATTGCTGGCTACTTCGCAAAACGTCTGGGTAAACGTCTGCTGATGTGCATTGCGGTCGCTGCCGGTTTCTGCTTTTACACAGGAATGCTGGTCGCGCACTCCCCTGTTGTGCTGCTGGGTTTACAACTGCTGAACGCCATCTATATCGGTATTCTCGGCGGCATCGGTATGCTCTATTTTCAGGATCTGATGCCTGGTCAGGCAGGGTCCGCCACCACGCTCTACACCAATACCATCCGCGTCGGCTGGATTATCGCCGGATCGCTGGCGGGCATTGCCGCTGAAATCTGGAACTACCATGCCGTTTTCTGGTTTGCGCTGGTGATGATTGTCGCCACCATGGCCTGCCTGTCGCGCATTAAGGATGTTTAGGGCGCGGTCAGCGCTTCAAGATCAATAAGCCAGGTCATCGCCTCGTCGCGGTTCGTTAAGCACATTTCCTGGGACGGTTTGAGGCTGCGACAGACGTTGGGGCGGAGGCTGGAGCCAAAGATACGGCACAGGTTGTCATCTGAGAGCTGGACGCACCTGACGTTTGCGGGCTTTCCCTGCGGCATGCCGGGGATGGGGCTGGAAATAGAAGGGGCAATACAACACGCCCCACAATCCGGACGGCATTCCATAATCTGACTCTCTTTATTGTGACCACCGGACAGGCGCGCACAGTACCACCTTTTTTGCACCAGCAAAAGGTGAATTCCACTTGCCTGAATGACCCGGCGCGAGTAGTTTGACGCGATAATTTAGCTAATCTCTATAACAGGATCTTTTCGATGCCAAGAGCGAACGAAATCAAAAAAGGTATGGTACTGAATTACAACGGCAAACTGCTGATTGTGAAAGATATCGATATTCAGTCCCCGACAGCCCGTGGCGCGGCAACGCTGTACAAAATGCGGTTCTCCGATGTCCGCACGGGTCTGAAAGTGGAAGAGCGTTTCAAGGGCGATGACATTGTCGATACCGTGACCCTGAGCCGCCGTGGCGTCGACTTCTCCTATATCGATGGCAACGAATACGTGTTCATGGATAAAGAAGACTACACGCCTTATACCTTCACCAAAGATCAGATCGAAGAAGAGCTGCTGTTTATCCCGGAAGGTGGAATGCCGGATATGCAGGTGCTGACCTGGGACGGTCAACTGCTGGCGCTCGAACTGCCGCAGACGGTGGATCTGGAAATCGTGGAAACCGCTCCAGGCATCAAAGGCGCTTCCGCCAGTGCGCGTAACAAACCCGCGACGCTGAGCACCGGTCTGGTTATTCAGGTGCCAGAATACCTGAGCGCCGGTGAGAAAATCCGCATTCATATCGAAGAGCGCCGCTATATGGGCCGTGCGGATTAATTTTTGAATGGATGTAAAAAAGGACAGCCTGAGCTGTCCTTTTTTTGTCGTTTGCTGTTTTACAGCAGGTCGCGGAACTGGGTCATTTTCAGCGCCAGTTCAACACCGCGTACTTCCGCCAGCCCTTTCAGACGGCCAATCGCGGAATAACCCGGGTTGGTTTTCTTATGCAGATCGTCCAGCATTTGATGACCGTGATCGGGGCGCATCGGAATGGGACGCAAATCCCCCGCCTTCTTGCGGCGCTGCTCTTCGGTCAGAATCGCCGTCACCACCGCGACCATATTCACATCACCCTGCAAATGTGCGCCTTCATGGAAGGTTTTCGGGTTCGCTTCGCGGCACGTCGAGCGCAGATGGGTAAAGTGGATACGATCGCCAAAGGTTTCAATCATTTTCACCAGATCGTTATCCGCACGAACGCCGTAAGAGCCTGTGCACATGGTGAAACCATTGTAGATGCTGTCGACGGTCTCTTTCAGCCACTGCATATCTTCAATGGTGGAGACAATGCGTGGTAACCCGAGAATCGGACGCGGCGGATCGTCAGGATGCACTGCCAGACGCACGCCCACTTCTTCAGCCACCGGGACAATCGCACGCAGGAACACGGCCATATTGTCACGCAGATCGTCTTTGCTGATGCCGTCATACTCGGCCAGACGCGCGCGGAACTGATCGAGCGTATAACCCTCTTCCGCACCAGGCAGACCGGCAATGATATTACGGGTCAGTTTTTCGATATCCGCGTCGCTCATGGCATTGAAATAGGCCAACGCCTGACGCTGTTCTTCTTCGCTATAGTCCGCTTCCGCACCCGCACGCTTGAGGATATGCAACTCAAAAGCGGCGAAGGCTATTTGATCGAAACGCAGCGCTTTCGAACCGTCTGGCAATTCGTACTCAAGGTCGGTACGCGTCCAGTCCAGAATCGGCATAAAGTTATAGCAGACGGTGTCGATGCCGCAGGCTGCCAGATTACGGATGCTCTGCTGATAATTTGCGATCCATGTCTGATACTGACCGGAGCGGGTCTTGATCTCTTCATGAACCGGAATACTTTCGACCACCGACCAGGTTAACCCTTTTTCCGCCAGAATCGCCTGACGTTTTTTAATCTCATCGACCGGCCACACTTCACCGTTCGGAATGTGGTGCAATGCTGTCACAACACCCGTTGCACCAGCCTGACGCACATCATCAAGCGATACCGGATCGTTAGGCCCGTACCAACGCCAGGTTTGTTCCATTGCTTTACCTCACAAAGTTGTTATACCAAATTAGCTTACCTGAATGACGACTACCATACAGGCTTCTACGAGGTGATCAATAAAAGGGGCGTGATTGATTGATCCAGCTCACATTACCCGGATAAATCAGGCTTACCAATTTAATTTGTTGTCATATAACTTTACACTGGTGTTGTTAATTTATGGTTAATCAGGTGTGTAATAAATGACTACAATTGCCTCAGCAATATTGCCGGATGGCGTACAAACGCCACGCTATGACCGCCAGCAACTGAAAACCCGCATGGTGCATTTCGGTTTTGGTGCCTTTCATCGTGCGCATCAGGCATTACTGACCGATCGGGTGCTGAACGCCCAGGGCGGAGATTGGGGAATTTGTGAAATCAGCCTGTTCAGCGGCGACACTCTGATGCGTCAACTCCGCGAGCAGGATCATTTATACACCGTGCTGGAAAAAGGCGCAGACGGCAATCAGGCGATTATTGTCGGTGCCGTCAACGAATGTCTGAATGCGAAACTCGATTCGCTCGCCGCTATAATCGAAAAATTCTGCGAACCTCAGGTGGCGATTGTCTCACTGACCATCACCGAAAAAGGGTATTGCATCGATCCGGCTACTGGCGCGCTGGACCTGACAAATCCGCGCATTGTTCACGACCTGCAATCGCCTGATGAACCCCATTCAGCACCGGGTATTCTGGTGGAAGCACTGTCACGTCGGCAGGCACGCGGCCTGGCAGCTTTTTCTGTACTCTCCTGCGATAACATTCCTGATAACGGGCACGTCGTGAAGAACGCCGTGCTGGGGATGGCGGAAAAACGATCCCCCGCGCTGGCGGACTGGATCCGCGAGCACGTCAGCTTCCCTGCCACGATGGTTGACCGCATTGTTCCGGCCGCGACGGAAGAGTCGCTGGCGGAGATCACTCGCGAACTGGGCGTGACCGATCCTTGCGCCATCAGCTGTGAACCGTTCATTCAATGGGTGGTTGAAGACCACTTTGTCGCCGGTCGTCCCGCATGGGAAGCGGCTGGCGTGCAGATGGTCAGCGATGTGCGTCCCTGGGAAGAGATGAAATTACGGATGCTTAATGGCAGCCACTCGTTTCTCGCGTATCTCGGTTATCTTTCCGGATTTCAGCATATTAATGAGTGCATGCAGGACAGCGCATTCCGCGAAGCCGCGTACCGACTGATGATGGACGAACAGGCGCCGACGCTCACTATTACTGACGTGGATTTGACCGGTTACGCGCAAAGCCTGATTGAACGCTTTGCGAATCCGGCGCTGAAGCATAAAACCTGGCAAATCGCGATGGACGGCAGTCAGAAACTGCCGCAGCGGATGCTGGCGGGCATTCGTCTCCATCTGGCACGCGAAAGCGCATGGCCACTCTTAGCGCTGGGCGTGGCGGGGTGGATGCGCTATGTCAGCGGCGTCGATGATGCCGGCACGACCATCGACGTTCGCGACCCGCTGAATGATAAAATCCGCGCAAGGGTCGCGGCCAGTACTGAGGATCAGCGCGTGTCGGCACTGCTCTCTTTATCGGAAATTTTCAGCAACGACCTCCCGCACAATCCGGTTTTTGTCCAGGCGATTGAAACGGCCTGGCAGCGTATCGCGCAACACGGTGCACATCAGGCGGTGATTGATACGTTAAAAAATTAACAATTTCTGCCATTAAGGCGAACGGAGGCCGTCTTCGTTCGCCCCGCCCTTCTCTTTTTCACTTTTTTTCGCCAGGATTAATGGAAACCGTTACGGTACATTATTCTGGAGCAGGCGTGACCAAAACTAACCTCATCACCGGTTTCCTCGGCAGCGGAAAAACCACTTCTATCCTCCATCTGTTAGCGCACAAAGACCCCACCGAAAAATGGGCGGTACTGGTCAATGAGTTCGGTGAGGTCGGCATTGACGGCGCTCTGCTTGCTGATAGCGGCGCGTTGCTCAAAGAGATCCCCGGCGGCTGTATGTGCTGCGTGAACGGCCTGCCCATGCAGGTTGGACTGAATACCCTGCTGCGTCAGGGAAAACCAGACCGCCTGCTGATCGAACCAACTGGACTGGGGCATCCGAAACAGATCCTCTCCCTCCTCACCGCACCGGTGTATGAACCCTGGATCGACCTGCGCGCCACGTTGTGCATTCTTGATCCTCGCGGATTGCTGGATGAAAAAAGCGTTACCAATGAGAACTTCCGCGATCAGTTAGCGGCAGCAGATATCATTGTGGCGAATAAAACCGATCGTGCGACTGCGGAAAGTGAACGTGCGCTGCAAACCTGGTGGCAACAGTTTGGCGGCAACCGTCAGTTAGTGCAGGTCACGCATGGTCAGATTGACAGACAGTTGCTCGATTTACCGCGTCTGAATCTGGCTGAATTGCCCACCAGCGCCGCGCATTCGCACAGCCATCCAGAACCGCGAGGATTGGCGGCGCTGAGCCTGCCAACTCAACAACGCTGGCGTCGTAGCCTGAACAGCGGTCAGGGGCATCAGGCCTGCGGCTGGATTTTTGATGCCGATACGGTCTTTGACACCATCGGACTGCTGGAATGGGCACGACTGGCGCCGGTTGGCCGGGTGAAGGGAGTCATGCGTATTCCGGAAGGCCTCGTGCGCATTAATCGCCAGGGCGAAGATCTGCACATTGAAACGCAGAATGTCGCGCCGCCGGACAGTCGTATTGAACTGATATCCAGCACCGAGGCAGACTGGAATACGTTGCAGAGCGCATTGTTGAAGCTTCGTTTAGCTGAACACGCGTAAGGTTGCCTGCGATTTATTGAACAGCGAACATGTTAAATATGAAAATCCGGTTACCACTGATACTTCTGCTGAATGTTGCCGGTCTGGCGTTATTCATGAGCTGGTATATGCCCGTGAATCATGGATTCTGGTTCCCGGTTGACGCCGGCATTTTCCACTTCTTTAACCAGAAACTGGTAGAGAGCCCGGCCTTCCTGTGGCTGGTCGCCATCACCAATAATCGGGCGTTTGACGCCTGTTCCCTGCTGGCGATGGGTTGTCTGATGCTGAATTTCTGGCTGAAAGAGACGCCTGCAGGCCGCCGCCGTATTGTCATCATCGGTCTGGTGATGCTGCTTACCGCCGTGGTTCTGAACCAGGCAGGTCAGGCGCTGCTGCCTGTAAAACGCGCCAGTCCTACGCTCAGTTTTGCTAATATTTATCGCGTCAGCGAATTGCTGCATATTTCGACGAAGGATGCCTCCAAAGACAGTTTCCCTGGCGATCACGGGATGATGCTGCTTATTTTCGCCGCATTTATGTTGCGCTATTTCGGAAAAGCCGCAGGATTTATCGGCCTTATTATTGTTGTGGTTTTTGCTTTCCCGCGTGTCATGATCGGCGCCCACTGGTTCACCGATATCGCCGTAGGATCATTAACCGTGGTTCTAATTGGCCTGCCCTGGTGTCTCCTGACCCCGTTAAGCGATCGCCTTATCGCGCTTTTCGACAATTATCTTCCCGGCAAAAACACACAAATCTTAAACAAATAACCCACAATTATTAACATCATCAGGGTTTATTCTTACGCCCTGATGATGTGTTAAGATAAATTATTCATCTCATCGTCATTATTTTGTCATGACATTACCTTTGAGAATGAATGAGTTGCCTGTTTTTCCGTCATTTTGCGTTTAAATTGACCAATCCCGTTTATTCACTTTCTGTATCACATTTTCTTATTAAAATTCAGATAAAATCACTCGCCAAGCCTGAAACGATCGGGTAACCTCGAACTCGTTTTGCCTCGCTGGGTTATTATTCTCTTCGCGAATAAATTTGTGCGTTCTGCCACAGTTTTGCGCTTAAAGAATTGTCTCATTGTGCGCAGGTAATTAGTCTCGTCACGTTTGGCATTTTTTATAACGATATTTATCGTTAAGGACTTCAAGGGAAAACAAACAAAATGGTCAAATCTCAACCGATCTTGAGATATATCTTGCGCGGGATCCCCGCGATAGCAGTCGCGGTACTGCTTTCTGCATGTAGCACTACCACAAACACCGCAAAGAACACGCATTCTGAGACGCTTGGTGTGAATCAAGAAGCTTCCTCACTGCAAGCTTCTCAGGATGAATTTGAGAGTATGGTACGTAACCTCGATGTTAAATCGCGGATTATGGATCAGTACGCTGACTGGAAAGGCGTGCGCTATCGTCTCGGCGGCAACTCCAAAAAAGGTATTGATTGTTCCAGCTTTGTACAGCGTACATTCCGTGAACAGTTTGGTTTAGAACTCCCACGCTCCACCTACGAGCAACAGGAAACCGGTAAATCCGTTTCGCGCACTAATCTGCGTACTGGCGATCTGGTTCTGTTCCGCGCAGGTTCGACGGGCCGTCATGTTGGTATTTACATTGGCAACAACCAGTTTGTTCATGCCTCTACCAGCAGCGGTGTCATCATCTCCAGCATGAACGAGCCATACTGGAAGAAGCGCTATAACGAAGCGCGTCGGGTTCTGAGCCGCAGTTAATCGTTTGGTTGCTATCCCTTGGCGACCCTGACGAGACAGACGAAAAGCATCGCTTCGGCGGTGCTTTTTTTTGATTCCCTTTTTCTCCCTGTGGAAAAGCATGACTCGCCGAAGCAATCCAGGCTATAGTCTTGTTATTCCATCACATTTATCATCATCGCAATCTCAGGATAAAGCCAGGCATCATGTTCACTCACGCCTTAACGACTGGTCGAAAAATCGTGCTTACCTGCCTGATTACCGGGGTTGTCGTTGCTATTGTTATCAGTAGCTTACAATTCGTGATGGCGTGGCATAAGCGGGAAGTTAAATACGACACGCTGGTTTCTGACATTCAGCATTACCTGGTTAGCTATTTTGCCGATCTCAAAAGTACTACCGACATTCTTCAACCGTTGACTTTAAAGACCTGTAAACAAGTCAGCGCAGAACTCACTTCCCGTGCCGCCTTTAGCCTGAACGTTCGTGCCTTTTTGCTGGTCAAGGATAAGAAAGCATTTTGCTCATCGGCAACCGGAGGCATGGATACGCTGCTGACTGAACTGGTCCCCAGCCTCGATATTGGTAAAGATATCGATATGGCGATTATCCCAGGAACGCCGATGATGCCCAATAAACCCGCGATGGTGATTTGGTATCGTAATCCCCTGATGATGAATAGCGGCGTTTTCACCTCCCTGAATATCAACCTTACGCCGTATTTGCTCTATACCGCCCGCCAGGAAGACTTTGACGGGATTGCCATCATCGTCGGCAACACCGTGTTGTCGACCTTTTCAGACCATCTGCTCACCGTTGATGAACTCGACGGTTCACCGGAGCGCGAAGCAAAAATTGCCGGTGTTCCGGTGACGATCAGGCTATACGCAACCAACTGGACCTGGCCCGACTTATGGTATGCCCTGCTTCTCGGCGGGATGGGTGGGATCATTGCGGGTTTACTCTGCTACTACGTCATGAGCATTCGCTTGCGGCCCGGAAAAGAGATCCTCACCGGGATCAAACGCGATCAGTTCTACGTCGTCTATCAGCCCGTCGTGGATACGCAGTCGCTGAAGGTCACCGGGCTGGAAGTGTTGCTGCGCTGGAGACACCCAACGGCAGGAGAAATCCCACCTGATGCGTTTATTCATTACGCTGAGGCCCAGCACATGATAGTGCCGCTGACCCAGCATCTGTTTAAGCTGGTGGCGCGGGACGCCCCTACGCTGCAAAAAGTCCTCCCGGTCGGCGCGAAGTACGGTATCAATATTGCGCCTGATCACCTGCACAGCAGCAGTTTTAAAGATGACGTTCGGCAGTTAGTCGCCGCGATGCCGCCCAACCACTTCCAGATCGTGCTGGAAATTACTGAACGCGACATGCTCAAGCAACATGAAGCGTCACAGTTATTTGAGTGGCTGCACACCGCGGGCTTCGAAATTGCGATAGACGACTTCGGTACCGGCCACAGTGCGCTGATTTATCTGGAACGCTACACCCTGGATTATCTGAAAATCGATCGCGGTTTTATTAACGCCATTGGAACAGAAACCGTCACTTCGCCGGTGCTGGATGCAGTGCTGACGCTCGCTAAACGCCTCGATATGATGACGGTAGCTGAAGGGGTGGAAACGCCTGAGCAGGCAAAATGGCTGCATGAACGCGGGGTTCGCTTCCTGCAGGGCTACTGGATTAGCCGCCCGCTGCCGCTCGACGAATTTGTTGATTGGGTTTCACAGCCACACGCGCTGAAATGGTAAAGTCCCAACGCGTGGATTCACAACAGACGCCACCTGCCCTATTATTCAGGCATCAGAGTGACCTGCGCGGGCAGGTAAGCAAGACAAGGAATCCCTTTGCAGATAATCGTTCGCATATTGCTGCTGTTTGTCATGTTGATAAGCGCGAGTGTCCAGGCGCAGGCGATCAAAGAGAGTTATGCCTTCGCGGTACTGGGAGAGCCTAAATACGCGTTCAACTTTGATCATTTTGATTACGCCAATCCCGCCGCCCCCAAAGGCGGTCAGATTACCCTTTCCGCGCTCGGCACCTTCGACAACTTCAACCGCTACGCCCTGCGAGGAAACCCCGGCGCCCGGACCGAACAGCTTTACGACACCCTGTTTACCACCTCTGATGACGAGCCCGGCAGCTATTATCCGCTGATCGCCGAGAGCGCACGCTATGCAGAGGATTATTCGTGGGTGGAAATCACGATCAACCCCCGCGCTCGTTTTCATGATGGCTCGCCCGTCATGGCCAAAGATGTCGCCTTCACTTTCAACAAATTTATGAATGAAGGCGTGCCACAGTTTCGTCTGGTCTACAAAGGCACAACGGTTAAAGCCATTGCCCCACTCACCGTACGCATGGAGCTCGCGAAGCCGGGTAAAGAGGATATGCTCAGTCTGTTCTCATTACCCGTAATGCCACAAGCGTACTGGAAAGATCATAAGCTCAGCGACCCGTTGTCCAGACCGCCGCTGGGTGGTGGTCCTTATCGCATTAGTCAGTGGAAGATGGGGCAATATATTGTCTATACGCGCGTGAAGGATTACTGGGCGGCCAATCTGCCGGTCAATCGTGGCCGTTGGAACTTCGATGTCATTCGTTATGACTATTATCTCGACGACAACGTAGCCTTTGAGGCCTTTAAGGCCGGCGCGTTTGATTTGCGCCTGGAGAGCGATGCCAAAAACTGGGCGACGCGCTATGTTGGCAAAAACTTTGATAATCAGTACATCATCAAAGATGAGCAGAAAAATGAATCAGCGCAGGATACGCGCTGGCTGGCGTTCAACATTCAGCGCCCCGTTTTCAATGATCGACGCGTCCGTGAAGCCGTTACGCTGGCGTTTGATTTTGAATGGATGAATAAAGCGCTGTTCTACAACGCCTGGAGCCGGGCAAACAGCTATTTCCAGAACACCGAGTATGCGGCCAGAAACTACCCCGATGCGGCTGAACTGGTCCTGCTTGCGCCGATGAAAAAGGATCTGCCGCCGGAAGTCTTCAGCCAGATTTATCAGCCTCCCGTATCCAAAGGTGACGGTTACGATCGGGAAAACCTATTAAAAGCGGATAAATTACTGAAAGACGCGGGCTGGGAACTGAAAGGTCAGCAACGGATTAACATGGTCACTGGCAAACCGCTGAATTTTGAACTGCTCATTTCCGCCGCCAGTAACAGCCAGTGGGTCTTGCCCTTCCAGCATAATCTCCAGCGTCTGGGGATTACGATGACTATTCGTCAGGTGGATAACTCACAGCTCACCAATCGCCTGCGCAGCCGGGACTACGACATGATGCCGACCCTGTGGCGGGCGATGCCGTGGCCCAGTTCCGATCTGCAAATCTCCTGGGCGTCCGAGTATATCGACTCAAGTTATAATTCTCCAGGTGTGAAAAGTCCGGTGGTCGACAAACTGATCGCCCAAATCATCGCCGCACAGGGTGATAAAAACAAACTGCTGCCGCTTGGACGTGCGCTGGACCGCGTGCTGACCTGGAATTACTACATGTTGCCGATGTGGTACATGGCGGAAGATCGACTGGCCTGGTGGGATAAATTTTCCCGTCCAGGCATTCGTCCAATTTATACTATTGGCCTGGATAACTGGTGGTATGACGTAAACCGGGCAGCGAAGTTACCTGCCGCCAGACGGCAGGGTGAATAAATGGGCGCGTACCTGATTCGTCGTTTGTTGCTGGTTATCCCGACGCTCTGGGCAATCATCACCATCAACTTTTTTATCGTGCAAATTGCCCCCGGCGGCCCGGTCGATCAGGCGATTGCCGCCATCGAATTTGGTCAAACGAGCGCGCTGCCCGGTGCCGGGAGCGAAGGTGTTCGCGCCAGCCATGCCCGAACCGGGGTGGGAAATATCAGCGACAGCAACTATCGCGGGGGACGCGGCCTTGATCCGGAAGTGATTGCCGAAATCACCCAACGCTACGGTTTCGATAAGCCACTGCACGAGCGCTATTTCACCATGCTGTGGAACTATATCCGCTTCGATTTCGGCGACAGCCTGTTTCGTAGCGCCTCGGTACTGACGCTCATCAAAGAGAGTCTGCCGGTGTCGATCACCCTGGGGTTGTGGAGTACGCTCATCATCTATCTGGTGTCGATTCCGTTGGGGATCCGCAAGGCCGTGCATAACGGCAGCCGGTTTGACGTCTGGAGTAGCGCGTTTATTATCATCGGCTACGCTATCCCGGCGTTTCTGTTCGCAATACTGTTGATTGTCTTCTTTGCCGGCGGCAGCTATTACGACCTCTTCCCGCTGCGTGGTCTGGTCTCGGCGAATTTTGACACGCTGCCGTGGTATCAAAAGGTAACCGACTATCTGTGGCACATCACCTTACCCGTCCTGGCGACAGTCATTGGCGGGTTTGCTGCATTAACGATGCTGACCAAAAATTCCTTTCTTGATGAAGTGCGCAAGCAGTATGTCGTCACTGCCCGCGCCAAAGGGGTCAGTGAAGGGAATATCCTGCGGAAGCACGTTTTTCGTAACGCCATGCTGCTGGTGATCGCCGGTTTTCCGGCCACCTTCATCAGCATGTTTTTTACCGGTTCGCTGCTGATCGAAGTGATGTTTTCCCTCAACGGTCTGGGCCTGTTGGGTTATGAGGCAACGGTGTCACGCGACTACCCGGTGATGTTTGGCACGCTGTACATCTTCACCTTGATCGGCCTGCTGCTGAATATTCTCAGTGATATCAGCTATACGCTGGTCGATCCGCGCATTGATTTTGAGGGACGTTAATGGCCCATTTAAGCCCCGTCAATCAGGCCCGCTGGGCGCGTTTTCGCCATCATCGTCGTGGCTTCTGGTCGCTGTGGATTTTTCTCGTCCTGTTTGGTCTGAGTCTGTGTTCTGAATTGATTGCTAACGATAAACCGCTGTTAGTGCGCTACGACGGAAGCTGGTATTTCCCGCTGGTCAAGAACTACAGTGAGAGCGATTTTGGCGGGCCGCTGGCAACAAGGGCGGATTACCAGGACCCGTGGCTGAAGCAACAACTGGAAAGCCGCGGGTGGGTCCTCTGGGCTCCGGTGCGCTTTGGGGCGAACAGCATCAACTTTGCGACTGACAAACCCTTCCCCTCGCCCCCTTCGGCGCAGAACTGGCTGGGTACCGATGCCAACGGCGGCGACGTACTGGCGCGAGTGCTTTACGGCACGCGGATCTCCATTCTTTTCGGCCTGATGCTGACCTTGTGTTCAAGCGTCATGGGTGTACTGGCCGGGGCGCTACAGGGCTACTACGGTGGCAAAGTGGATTTATGGGGCCAACGGTTTATCGAGGTCTGGTCGGGTATGCCGACGCTGTTCCTGATTATTTTGCTCTCCAGCGTCGTGCAGCCTAACTTCTGGTGGCTGCTGGCGATTACGGTGCTGTTTGGCTGGATGAGTCTGGTCGGCGTGGTGCGTGCGGAGTTCTTACGCACGCGAAACTTCGACTATATCCGGGCCGCCCAGGCGCTCGGCGTCAGCGACCGCAGTATCATTTTTCGTCACATGCTTCCCAACGCGATGGTTGCCACCCTGACCTTCTTACCGTTCATTTTATGCAGTTCCATCACCACTCTGACGTCGCTCGATTTTCTTGGCTTTGGTTTACCGTTAGGTTCTCCTTCGCTCGGTGAGTTACTCCTGCAAGGCAAAAACAACCTGCAGGCGCCGTGGCTGGGTATTACTGCGTTTTTGTCGGTCGCCATTCTCCTCTCGCTGCTGATCTTTATTGGCGAGGCCGTCCGTGACGCATTCGATCCCAACAAGGCGGTGTAACATGACGCAACCTTTGCTCGATATAGACAATCTGACGCTGGGATTTCGTAAGCAGGAAACGGTTCGTACGGTAGTTAACGCGGTGTCGTTGCGCGTGGAGGCCGGCGAAACGCTGGCGCTGGTCGGTGAATCCGGTTCCGGCAAGAGTGTTACCGCACTGTCGATTCTGCGCCTGTTGCCCACGCCGCCCGCCGTATATCTTAGCGGCGATATCCGTTTTCACGGCGAGTCATTACTCCACGCCAGCGAGCAGACGCTACGCGGCGTGCGCGGCAACAAGATCGCCATGATTTTTCAGGAGCCGATGGTGTCGCTGAACCCGCTCCATAACCTCGAAAAACAGCTCTATGAAGTCCTTTCCCTGCACCGCGGTATGCGCCGGGAGGCGGCACGCGCAGAGATAATAAGCTGCCTCGATCGGGTCGGTATTCGGCAGGCTGCAACCCGGCTGGGCGATTATCCGCACCAGCTTTCCGGCGGCGAGCGTCAGAGGGTGATGATTGCGATGGCGCTGTTAACGCGACCCGAATTACTCATCGCCGACGAGCCGACTACCGCGCTGGATGTCTCGGTACAGGCGCAGATCCTGCAACTGTTGCGCGAACTCCAGCGCGAGCTGAACATGGGGATGCTGTTTATCACCCATAATCTCAGTATTGTCAGGAAGCTCGCCGACAGCATAGCGGTGATGCAAAACGGGCAATGCGTTGAGCAAAACCGGGCCGCTCCCCTTCTCCACGCGCCCACGCATCCCTATACGCAGAAATTGCTCAACAGCGAGCCGACAGGCGACCCCGTACCGCTACCAGCCGGACATTCACCTCTGCTAAAGGTCGAGGATTTGCGCGTCGCCTTCCCCATTCGCAAAGGGATTCTCAAGCGCGTGGTGGCAAACAATGAGGTGGTGAAAGGCATCAGTTTCAGTCTGCAACCGGGTGAAACGCTGGGGCTGGTTGGTGAGTCAGGGTCAGGGAAAAGTACCACCGGGCTGGCGCTCCTGCGGCTTATCACCTCTCAGGGCAGCATAGAATTTGACGGCCAACAGTTACAACATCTTAACCGCCGACAGTTGTTGCCCGTACGTCATCGTATTCAGGTGGTCTTCCAGGATCCCAACTCCTCGCTGAATCCGCGTCTGAGCGTGTTACAAATC
Organism: Citrobacter amalonaticus; assembly: GCF_018323885.1. Lineage (NCBI taxonomy): Bacteria > Pseudomonadati > Pseudomonadota > Gammaproteobacteria > Enterobacterales > Enterobacteriaceae > Citrobacter > Citrobacter amalonaticus. The sequence continues at coordinate 3,075,296 of NZ_AP024585.1, forward strand.
ATTGAAGAGGGACTGCGCGTTCATCAACCATCGCTCTCAGCCGAACAGCGCGAGCAGCAGGTCATGGCGGTGATGGCGGAAGTGGGACTGGATGCCGACACGCGCCACCGCTATCCGGCGGAGTTTTCCGGCGGTCAGCGCCAGCGGATTGCGATAGCCAGAGCGCTGATCCTGAAGCCGTCATTGATTGTTCTTGATGAACCGACATCATCTCTCGACCGGACCGTGCAGGCGCAAATTCTCGCGCTGTTGAAATCGCTACAGCAAAAGCATCGCCTGGCCTATATCTTCATAAGTCACGATCTGCACGTGGTACGTGCGCTATGCCATCAGGTGATTGTGCTGAAACAGGGAGAGGTTATTGAGCAGGGGCAATGCGAGCGCGTCTTTAGCGCACCGCAACAGGCGTATACGCGTCAACTTCTCACGCTAAGCTGACGCTCAAAATGGATTGTTGTTAGAAAACGGTTCGGCAATGGCCACGCCAAAGTTTTTCAGACGACAGGTCGCGGCAAATTCGTCCTGGCGATTCACAAACAGACACGGTTCGCCTTCACATTCCAGTACGGAACATGGCACTTCGATATCACTGAGCGCCTGACTGAGTTTATGCATCACCGGCCAGGCGCTATCGCCATCCGGACTCAGCAGTTTAAGCGCCACCAGACTGTTTTCGACGCTTTGGCCATTTTGCGGAATCGGTTCAACTTTCGAACCTGCGAAACCCGCTGACCAACGATAGTTCTGTGGTAAGCGATGAACGATTGAGAGCTGTAATGTTGTCACTTTCTTTCCCCGGAAGCACAATCACTTCACAATTTATTTACATCTATATTAACACATCATTGACAATCCGTCCTTAAACGGATGCATAACGTGGCAATCCTTCTCCCGCGTGGCCAGTATGTTGGGTATGGCCTTTATTAAAATAGAGATTTCCAGTCGGGACAGGAGCGCGGGCTATATGTACCCGTTTCTGCGATCTAACTCAACCTTTTTAACTACAATGATGTGACTTTTTACATAAATTGATTTTACATAAAATAAACATATATCGGGGGAATGATAGGATTGTCGTTGACATACATCAACAAAGGAAGCCGAACGGCTTCCATATTGTGTATTTGATCACCGTTTTTTCGGGCGGCTCGCATAGAGATAGAACAAAATTGAACAGCTTGCACAGAAGGCAATAGACCAAATCATCGGCCAGGCTGAGTTAAACGTTGCCAGAGAGAGTAACGCGCCAACAAGCGCGCCAATGCCAAAGCGGAAAGTGCCCGCCAGCGATGAGGCCGTTCCCGCCATGTGTGGGAACTCATCGAGGATCACCGCCATCGCATTGGAAGAGATCATCGACACGCAACCGACAAAGACTGCCACCCCCAGCACCAGCGCCCAGAAACCGATGCCAAACAGCGCACTCAGCACCATCCACACCGCCATCGCCAGTTGGATCCACAATCCGGTACGGAACATGTTCAGCGCACCGATCCGGCGTACGAAGCGACTGTTAAAAATCGTCATAATGAATAAAAAGACGATGTTTAGCGCGAAGTAGTAGCCAAAATCCTGCGGCGATACGTGGTTGATTTCGATATACACGAACGGCCCGGCGCTGAGAAAAGAGAACATCCCGGCAAAGCTAAAGCCGCTTGCCAGCATATAGCTCAGCACCCGCTTATGGCGAAACAGCGAGGCAAAGTTACCTATTGTCGTGCGGATATGGAACGGCTGGCGCTTTTCAACCGGTAACGTCTCTTTAATGAGCGTTGCGATCATGACAGAGGCCAGAACCGCGGCGATCGCCAGGATCCAGAAGATAGAGTGCCAGCTCAACCACACCAGCACCCAGCCGCCGATGATTGGTGCCATCAGCGGTGCAATCGTGGTCACCAGCATGACGAACGACATCATGCGGGAGAACTCTTCTTTAGGATACATATCGCGCATCAGCGCATTGATCACCACGCTGGCAGCGGCTGCAGCCAGACCGTGGAAGAATCGCATCACAATCAGCTGATCGATGGTCTGCGCCAGCGCACAGGCTACGGCGGCGGCAGCGAACACCAGCGTGCCACCGAGGATCACCGGTTTTCGCCCAAGGCTATCCGCCATCGGCCCATACAATAACTGCCCGACTGCGAAGCCCAGAATATAGGTGCTAAGCGTCATCTGTGCGCTGCCCGCCGGCACGCCAAACTGCTCGGAGATCACCGGTAGCGCCGGAAGGTACATATCGATCGACAGCGGCATTAACATCGCCAGCAGACCGAGAATAAAAACAATGGCAAAGGACGAGTGCTGCCGGGTGGTCACAAAAAACTCCTGAATTTAGCTGGACGACATGCCGACGCTGGCAATTTCGGCTTCGGTCAAAGGGCGATACTCACCGGGTTCAAGGTCAGCATCAAGGGTAATGGCGCCTATCCGCTCGCGGTGCAGTTCTACCACGTGGTTACCCACGGCGGCAAACATCCGTTTCACCTGATGATAGCGTCCTTCGCTGATAGTCAGACGCACCTGCGTCGGGGTGATAACCTCAAGCACAGCCGGTTTGGTGAGATCTTTTTCATTATGTAACTGCACGCCTTTCGCAAACTGCGCGGCGGTATCTTCGGCGACGGGCGACTCCAGCGTGACCAGATACGTTTTCTCGCAGTGGTGACGCGGAGAGGTGATGCGGTGCGACCACTGCCCGTCGTCGGTCATCAGCACCAGACCGGTGGTGTCGATATCCAGGCGACCCGCAGCGTGTAATTTATGCGCGACCGGCTCATCCAGGAAATACAGGATTGTCGGATGATCCGGGTCATCCGTCGAACACACATAGCCCTGGGGTTTATTAAGCATAAAGTAACGTGGGCCGTTTTGCTGAACTAGCGTGTTGCCGTCATATGCTACGTCGTGTTCTGGCAGCAGTTTGAACGCAGTATTCCGGATGATTTCACCATCCACGGTAACACGGCTACCGCGGATTTCACGCCCGGCAATAGCGCGGCTGACGCCGAGTTGCTGAGCGATAAATTTATCAAGTCGCATGAGTGTGATTTTGCCTGTAAAAATACGGGAGTCGGGCGCGTCGCCCGAAAAGTGGAGCCGTTATCTGCCCAGTATAGCGGGCTAACAACATCCCTCAAGGGAAAACGATTCGTGGCATACTATACCCGAGTTCGTTACGTATTGTGAGACTATGATTTTTACACTTCGCCCCTACCAGCAAGAAGCCGTGGATGCCACGCTCAACCATTTCCGTCGCCATCACACGCCTGCGGTGATTGTTCTGCCCACTGGCGCCGGTAAAAGCCTGGTGATTGCTGAACTGGCGCGCGTCGCCAGAGGGCGCGTGCTGGTTCTGGCGCATGTGAAAGAGCTGGTGGCGCAAAACCATGCCAAATACTGCGCACTGGGGCTGGAAGCCGATATTTTTGCCGCCGGACTTAAACGTAAAGAGAGCCACGGTAAAGTGGTGTTCGGCAGCGTTCAGTCCGTGGCTCGCAATCTGGACGCCTTCCAGAGCGAGTTTTCGCTGCTGATTGTTGATGAATGCCATCGTATCGGCGATGACGAAGAGAGCCAGTATCAGCAGATACTCACCCATCTGAGCAACGCCAATCCCCACATTCGCCTGCTGGGGCTGACCGCCACCCCTTTTCGTCTGGGCAAAGGCTGGATCTATCATTTTCACTACCACGGTATGGTGCGCGGCGACGACAAGGCGCTGTTTCGCGACTGCATTTACGAACTGCCGCTGCGCTACATGATTAAGCACGGCTATCTTACGCCGCCGGAACGCCTCGACATGCCGGTGGTGCAGTACGATTTCAGCCGCCTGCAGGCGCAAAGCAACGGTCTGTTTAGCGAAGCCGATCTGAATCGTGAGCTGAAAAAGCAGCAGCGTATCACACCGCATATCATCAGCCAGATTATTGAATTCGCCCAGACCCGCAAAGGGGTGATGATTTTTGCCGCCACCGTCGAGCATGCCAAAGAGATTGCCGGACTGCTGCCGAAAGCGGATTCCGCGCTGATTACCGGCGACACGCCGGGTCCTGAACGTGATGAGCTGATAGACGCGTTTAAGGCTCAGCGTTTTCGTTATCTGGTCAACGTCTCCGTCTTAACCACGGGCTTCGATGCCCCGCACGTCGATCTCATTGCCATTCTGCGCCCCACCGAGTCAGTCAGTCTGTACCAACAAATTGTGGGTCGCGGCCTGCGTCTCGCACCGGGAAAAACGGACTGTTTGATTCTGGATTACGCCGGTAATCCGCACGATCTCTATTCTCCGGAGGTGGGGAGCCCGAAAGGCAAAAGTGATAACGTGCCGGTCCAGGTCTTCTGCCCGGCCTGCGGTTTCGCAAATACCTTCTGGGGCAAAACCACCGCTGACGGTACGCTGCTCGAACATTTTGGCCGCCGCTGTCAGGGTTGGTTTGAAGATGATGAAGGGCATCGCGAGCAGTGCGATTTTCGCTTCCGCTTTAAAAATTGCCCGCAGTGCAACACCGAAAACGACATTGCCGCTCGCCGCTGTCGGGAATGCGATACGCTCCTTGTCGATCCCGACGACATGCTGAAAGCAGCGTTGAAACTGAAAGACGCGCTGGTGCTCCGCTGTAGCGGCATGACGTTGCAGCACGGCCATGACGAGAAAGGCGAATGGCTGAAAATCACCTACTATGACGAAGATGGCGCGGACGTTAGCGAGCGCTTTCGCCTGCAAACCCCTGCCCAACGTACGGCATTTGAACAACTGTTTATCCGCCCGCATACCCGCACGCCAGGTGTGCCGCTACGCTGGATCACCGCGGCGGATATCCTCGCGCAACAACCCTTGTTACGCCATCCCGACTTTGTGGTGGCGCGGATGAAAGGCCAGTACTGGCAGGTGCGGGAAAAGGTATTCGATTACGAGGGGCGTTTCCGTCGGGCACATGAATTACGCGGTTAATCGTACTTTTGATTGATGTAACGGGCGTTTGAGGATAGAATCTCGCCCGCTTTTGCATACGCAAAGCAGATCACTTACCTGTTGCTGGGTCGCCTGTAGCAGGAATTATTAAAGAGAGATTTAAATGTTTACTATCAACGCTGAAGTACGTAAAGAGCAGGGTAAGGGTGCGAGCCGCCGCCTGCGTGCCGCTAACAAGTTCCCGGCAATCATCTACGGTGGCAAAGAAGCCCCGATTGCTATCGAACTGGACCACGATTCCATCATGAACATGCAAGCTAAAGAAGGTTTCTATAGCGACGTTCTGACCATCGTTGTTGACGGTAAAGAAGTAAAAGTTAAAGCTCAGGCTGTACAGCGTCACGCGTTCAAGCCAAAGCTGACTCACATCGACTTCGTTCGCGCGTAATCGCCAACAAGTTGAAGAAAACCCCGCTCCGGCGGGGTTTTTTTATGGCTTTTAATTACCGCCAGACGTACGGCGCTGAAGCTGATCGCGCAGGTTCGGCGGCGTGCCTTTAATGGTCAACGTATCCGTTGCCGGATCCCAGAAAATACGCTCGCCCAGTAGCATCGCGTCAAAGTTAATGGTTAACCCACCGCCGCTGCCGGCATATTTGGTCAGTTGGCGCAGCGTGCTGCGATCGGCCGGGAAGCTCTCTTCCAGCTCATAGCCCTTCTCTGCCGTAAACTCGCTAAAACTCACTTCACTGACGCCAGAAAGTTCTTTTGACAGCGACTCCAGCTCAATTTCCTCACCGGCCTGAAGCTGCTCGTTGCAGTAGCTGTACACCTGCTGGCGCACGTTTTGGCGCTCAGCTTTATCCAGTTGCGCTTCAGCGGTGAAGTCATCGACCGCCTGCAGCAGTCCACGGTTTTGCGCCTTGGCGTTGAGACCTTCGCTGGCTCCGAGGAAATCCATAAAGAAGTCAGCCACTTTTCGCCCTACCCGCCCCTTCAGGAAGGTCAGATAGCGGGTGGATTCCGGATTGGTTTCCCACTCGGTCAGATCGATACGCGCGACGATATCCGCATGGTTGATATCCAGATAGTGCGTCGGGTTGATATCCAGATTCTCATTGACGCGCATGCTGCTTAAGTTGTTCAGCACCGCCACCAGTAAATACTCTACCGCCAGATAGCGATAATGACAGAACAGCACAATGCCGCCGTCAGCAAACGGGTATTTGGCGAGCTCGTCACGTAAACGTCCGGTCGCCGCACGGCTAAAGGCGAGAAAATCTTCCTCACCCTGGCGCTGTAAGCGCAGCGCTTGCGCCAGTTCGCTCTCTTCGCTGAACAGACCATACGCTTTGTTTTTCGCGCTATAGACCCGATGCAGTTCAGCCATCATATCGACAACGGTGTTTGTCGGTTCCAGTAATGAATCGCGCAGGACCAGCTCAAGGTTTTGCTCATCACGCTTGATAAGCTGGTGCAGGGCAATCTGGTTGATATCCAGACTCATGATAAACTCTCCTTAAAGACCGGGCGGTATTCAACCACCACCGGCGAGGCGACGCAACAGAAGATGCAGCGCCGTTTTGCCTGTCGCACGGTAGCGCGAATTATTGAGGATAAAAAAGCGGAAAAAAAACTGTTGCTACGGTAATATGTTGCCCTTTCATGAATAAACTGATGTCGATTTATGCCACAAATCTCCCGCTATAGTGACGAACACGTTGAACAACTGCTCACCGAGATGCTCAACGTACTGGAAAAACATAAGGCACCGACTGATCTTTCCCTGATGGTGCTGGGAAACATGGTCACCAACCTTATTAATACCAGCATTGCCCCGGCTCAGCGCCAGGCGATTGCGAACTCTTTTGCCCGCGCATTGCAGTCCTCGGTTAACGACGACAAAGCGCACTAAAAGCCGATTTTGGGGAAACGAACGACACGTTATGGTAACTCATCGTCAGCGCTACCGTGAAAAAGTCTCCCAGATGGTTAGTTGGGGGCACTGGTTTGCACTGTTCAACATTCTGCTGGCTATCGTGCTCGGCAGCCGTTACCTGTTTGTCGCCGACTGGCCGACAACGCTGGCCGGTCGCGTTTACTCTTATCTGAGTATCGTCGGCCATTTCAGCTTTCTGGTGTTTGCCACCTATCTGCTGATTCTGTTCCCGCTGACGTTCATTGTGATGTCCCAGAGGCTGATGCGTTTCCTGTCAGCCATTCTGGCGACGGCCGGAATGACGCTTCTGCTGATCGACAGCGAAGTGTTTACCCGTTTCCACCTGCATCTTAATCCCATCGTCTGGGAACTGGTGATTAACCCCGACCAAAATGAAATGGCGCGCGACTGGCAGCTGATGTTTATCAGCGTGCCGGTTATCTTATTGATTGAAATGCTGTTTGCGACCTGGAGCTGGCAAAAACTGCGCAGCCTGACGCGTCGTCGTCACTTCGCCAAGCCGCTGGCCGCCTTCTTCTTTGTGTCATTTATTGCTTCACATGTGGTCTATATCTGGGCGGATGCCAATTTCTATCGTCCGATCACCATGCAGCGCGCCAATCTGCCGCTCTCCTATCCGATGACCGCGCGCCGGTTTCTGGAAAAACATGGCCTGCTGGATGCGCAGGAGTATCAGCGCCGTCTGGTCGAACAGGGGAATCCGGAAGCGGTGTCCGTGCAGTACCCACTAAGCGAATTACGCTATCGCGATATGGGAACCGGGCAAAATGTCCTGCTGATCACGGTCGATGGCCTGAACTATTCGCGCTATGAAAAGCAGATGCCGGCACTTGCCGAATTTGCCGGGCAAAACATTGCCTTCACGCGCCACATGAGTTCCGGCAACACCACCGATAACGGTATTTTTGGCCTGTTTTACGGCGTGTCGCCGAGCTATATGGACGGTATTCTGTCCACCCGAACGCCGGCTGCGCTGATTTCGGCTCTGAATCAGCAAGGCTATCAGCTGGGACTGTTCTCTTCCGACGGCTTTACCAGCCCGCTCTACCGCCAGGCGTTACTGTCTGATTTCTCGATGCCAAGCGTACAGACGCAGTCTGACGAACAGACCGCCAGCCAGTGGATCAACTGGCTGGGGCGTTACGCGCAGGAAGACAACCGCTGGTTCTCGTGGGTTTCGTTTAACGGCACCAACGTTGACGACAGCAACCAGTCTAACTTCGTTCGCCGCTACGCTCGCGCGGCGGGAGATGTTGATAAGCAGATCAACCGTGTGCTCGGCGCGCTGCGTGAGTCCGGTAAACTGGATAACACGGTGGTGATAATCACCGCCGGTCGCGGCGTCGCGTTGAGCGATGAAGAGAAAAACTTCGCCTGGTCGCGCGGTCACCTGCAGGTTCCGCTCATTATTCACTGGCCGGGGACTCCCGCACAGCGGATCAACAGCCTGACCGATCACACAGACGTCATGACCACGTTGATGCAGCGTCTGCTCCACGTCAGCACGCCTGCTAATGAATATTCGCAGGGGCAGGATCTGTTCAATGCCAATCGTCGTCACTACTGGGTAACGGCGGCCGATCTCAGTACGCTGGCAATCACCACGCCGGAAATGACGCTGGTGCTGAACAACAACGGCAAGTACCAGACATACGATTTACGCGGCGAGAAGATTAAAGATCAGAAGCCACAGTTGAGTCTGTTATTACAGGTGCTGACAGACGAGAAGCGTTTTATCGCTAACTGATTTATTATTAATCAGTTAGCTGGATGTCCCCTTGCATTCGGTACGGAAAGCGGTAGTATTAGCTCCCACGAGTCGGCACGTAGCGCAGCCTGGTAGCGCACCGTCATGGGGTGTCGGGGGTCGGAGGTTCAAATCCTCTCGTGCCGACCAAAATACTCCTTAAGAACCAGCCCTGATGGGCTGGTTTTTTTATGCTCCTGAATATCCTTTCATCTTTCAGGTTTTACTTCTTACCCATGCGTAATCTGGGGTAATATTTCTCCCTCTTATCGATGCGGTGAATCTGGACGATTCGCGATCGAATAACAATAATGATTCTAATAAAATCTCGGGAGATAACTATGCCTGAAGCAACGCCTTTTCAGGTGCTGGTGGTAGATGACCACCCTCTTATGCGTCGTGGTATCCGTCAATTACTGGAACTGGATCCGACATTTGAGGTGGTTGCCGAAGCGGGCGATGGTGCAACGGCGATTGATCTGGCAAACCGTCTCGATCTGGATTTAATCCTGCTTGATCTGAATATGAAAGGGCTGAGCGGTCTGGATACGTTGAACGCCCTGCGCCGCGATGGGATCACGGCGCAGATCATCATTCTCACCGTTTCGGATTCGGCCAACGACATCTACGCCCTGATTGACGCCGGCGCAGATGGCTACCTGCTGAAAGACAGCGATCCGGAAGTTCTGCTGGATGCCATTCGCACAGGCGCCAATGGCGGCAAAGTTTTCAGCGAACGCGTCAGCGATTATCTGCGCGAGCGCGAAATGTTTGGTGAAGAGGACGATCCGTTCAGCATGCTGACCGAGCGAGAGCTGGATGTGTTGCACGAGCTGGCACAGGGGCAGTCTAACAAGCAGATTGCCTCGGTCCTCAATATTTCCGAACAAACCGTAAAAGTGCATATTCGCAACCTGCTGCGCAAGCTCAACGTACGCTCACGCGTTGCCGCGACCATCCTGTTTTTACAAACCCGCGGTATGCAATAGCCCAGCAAATGCCCGATGGCGCTACGCTTATCGGGCCTGTGCCTCGCCATCTGGCCGGGTGGTTACTCGCTCTTTGGCGATAAGTGCTGCATCGCCTGCGCGATACTGCGCTCAATCACCGCACGACGCGTATCGTTCGCTGGCAGCATCTTCAACATCATCTCCCAGGCGGCAACCGCCTCGCCAAAACGCTCCTGCTCAAAGGCGTTGAAGGCATACATGCTCAGAACCCGCACATTGGCGTGATCGCTACGCACCAGTTCTCGCAGCAGCTCCCCTCCACGACGGTTATCATCAGGATCGGAAGAACGGGTCAGCGCCTCGGCATAGCCCAGCGCAGCATCGCTGTTCTTCGGATCGAGTCGATAGGCGTTGGCATACGCTTCGGTAGCGGTACTGGCATTGCCAAGCACCATTCCGATCCGCCCCAGCATGATCCAGCCTTCTACGTTCGTCGCATCACTTTGCAGACGAGTACGTAGCCCCAGCGCCAGACGCGTCATCTCTTCCTCATCCAGCGGCTGCGCTTTTGGATCCAGCGCGCGTTCCAGCAGTGCCGGACTTTGTGCCGTCGCCAGTTGCCAGATTTCCACCTGCTTATAGCTCCCGGTCTGGTAATAACTGACGGCCCCCACGATGACGGCAATCACTATCCCTGGCAGATAAACCGCCAGCCCGGCTCGTTTACCCTCCGGTAACGATATCTCATCCGGGAACACCTCCTGTTTCAGGCGTACCCGCCGACGCGAACGGGCAACGATAATCCAGCCACCTGCGCCAATTGCCGCCACGGGAAGCACCCACAGCAGGACAGTCAGTGGTGTCAGCGGCGGATCATAGGTGACGAAGTTACCGTAGCGCGCCACCATATAGTCGACGATCTCTTTCTGACTTTTCCCTTCCTGCATCAGCTCATAGACTTTCTGCCGCAGGTCGGTCGCAATCATCGAATTGGAATCCGCGATGCTGTTGTTCTGGCATTTTGGACAGCGCAGCTGTTCAGTCAACTGGCGGAATTGTTGCTCCTGGGTCTCATCCTTAAACTGCATCACATCAATGGTGGCCAGCGCGTTAGCAGAAAACAGCAGCATCAGCACACTCAGCAAAAGTCTCATTGCCCGGCCTCCTTACTGTATTTCTCCCACAGCGGCTTGATTTCACTCTCCCAGACGCGGGCGTTCAAATCCCCGGCATGGCGATAGCGAATAATGCCTTTACCGTCGATCAGGAAGGTTTCCGGCGCGCCATAGACCCCAAGATCCAGGCCCAGCATACCGTCGCCGTCAAACAGGCTCAGCGCGTAAGGATTACCCAACTCTTTCAGCCAGACGATGGCCTTCTGGCGATCGTCTTTATAATTCAGCCCCACTACGCGAATCCCCTGTGCCGACAGCTGGTTCAGGTACTGATGCTCAGCGCGGCAGGTCGGACACCACGTTGCCCAGACGTTGAGTAAGACCGGTTTACCCTGAGTCAGCACGTCTGCCTCATAATGCTTACCGGGGTTCTCCAGCGACTCAAGCCGGAAAGTCGGTACCGGTTTACCAATCAGCGCCGACTCCAGATTCGTCGGCGTGTCGCCTTCTGCGTTACGCGCCAGTTGCCACAGCAGCGCTGCGGCAATCACGAGAAAAATCACAAAGGGAATCAAAAGTACGTTGCGCTTCATACCGCCTCCGACGCCGATTTTTGCGGTTGTACGCGTTTGCGATAACGCGGGTCAAACAGGCATAACAGCCCTCCCAGCGCCATCAATATCCCACCCGCCCAGATCCAGCGAATAAACGGTTTGTAGTACAGACGAACAGCCCACGCGCCGTTATCCAGCTCTTCACCGAGCGCGGCGTACAGATCGCGGGTGATACCACCATCAATCGCCGCTTCCGTCATCATCGAACTGGTGCTGTTGTAGAACCGTTTTTCAGCGTGCAACGTTGCTTCTGCCTTGCCATCACGGGTCACGCTGATAATCGCCACACCACCGCGATAGTTTGGTCCGGTGATATCCTTCACTTCACGGAAGGTGAAGCGATATTCATGAATATCGACGCTGTCACCGGCTTTCATGCGAACATCGCGCTCGACGCTGTAGTTCTGGCTGAAGGCGATGCCGACAATTGTCACCGCCAGGCCGACGTGCCCGGCCACCATTCCCCAGTAGCTCAGCGTCATTTTCGCGCCACGTGAAATTCGCAGCGCAAGCTCCGCCATCGCCAGCACAAACACCCAGCAGGCCATTGCCAGCCCGACTACGGTCATGGCGACAATCTTGTTCTCAAACAGCCACGGCAGCAGCAGAGAGAGTACGAGGGTGCTGACCAGCGCGATAACCAGCAGTCGTTGCAGTTTACGCGGTCGATCGCGTCCCCAGCGGACCAGCGGGCCAATACCCAACAGCAGGGCAAACGGCGCCATCAGCCAGGTAAACATGGTATTAAAAAACGGTTCGCCAATAGAGATACTGCCCAGACCGAGTTGCTTATGCACCAGCGGCAGCAGCGTGCCGAGCAGCACGACCAGCATGGCGGCAATCAGCAGCACGTTATTACCGAGCAGCAGCGATTCACGCGACCAGAGGGCGTTATTGACCCGGGAGCGAACCTTATGTCCTCGCGTGGCAAACAGCAGCAGCGAGCCGCCGATGACCAGCACCATGAAGGCCAGAATGAACATCCCGCGAGACGGGTCGGAAGCAAACGCATGCACCGACACCAGCACGCCTGAACGCACGAGGAACGTCCCCAACAGACAGAGCGAAAACGCGCAGATGGAGAGCAGTAGCGTCCACGCCTTGAAACTGCCGCGCTGTTCAGTGACCGCCAGTGAGTGCATCAGTGCGGTTCCCACCAGCCATGGCATAAACGAGGCGTTTTCCACCGGATCCCAGAACCACCAGCCTCCCCAGCCCAGTTCGTAATACGCCCATGCTGAACCCAGCACAATCCCCAGCGTCAGGAAAACCCACGCTGCCAGCGTCCATGGACGGGAAAAACGGGCGAAAGTGCTGTCCAGGCGACCGCTCATCAGCGCCGCGATAGCGAACGCGAAGGCGACCGAGAAACCGACGTAGCCCATATATAGCAGCGGCGGATGGAAGATAAGCCCAGGATCTTGCAACAACGGGTTGAGATCGCGCCCTTCTATCGGGAAATTCGGCAGCGTGCGGGTGAACGGGTTGGAGGTAAACAGGATGAACAACAGAAAACCGACGCTAACCATCCCCATCACCGCAAGTACGCGGGCGACGATATCCAACGGCATCCGCTGGGAAAACAGCGCGACGGCAAAGGTCCAGCCGCTCATCAGCAACACCCACAGCAGCAGCGAGCCTTCATGCGCCCCCCAGGTGGCGGCGACGCGGTACCAGACCGGCAGCTGCGTGTTGGAGTTACTGGCGACGTAAACGACGGTGAAATCATTCACTACAAAGGCGTTGACCAGCACCAGAAAGGCGCCCATCACGAGGATAAACAACAGCCAGGAAAACGGTCTTGCCGACGCCATCATCCGCGCATCGCCTCGCGCCACGCCCCACAGCGGATAGACTGAGAGTAACAACGCAACGCCCAGTGCCAGGCATAACAGCGCATTGCCAATTTCAGGCATCATGATGTTTTATCCTTATAGACGCTCTCCGGACGGCGGTGGTTATCCTGCATCGCTTTTTCAACTTCCGGCGGCGTGTAGTTTTCATCATGCTTGGCGAGGACTTCTTTCGCCTGAATATGGTTTTTCTCGCCGAGTTCCCCCTGCACCACCACGCCTTGTCCTTCACGGAACAGGTCCGGCAGAATGCCTTCGTAGGTCACATCCACCACGCCTTCGGCATCATAGATGCTGAAATTCACCTTCAGCGAGTTGGGGTCGCGCTTGACGCTGCCGGGCATAACCATACCGCCCACCCGAAGGCGCTGACCCACTTCCGGCATTTGCTGCGTTTCGCGCTTGCCGTAGAGAATCTCGCCTGGCGTGTAGAACAGGTCGATGTTGGCGCGCAGCGCATACAGCACCAGCGTAATCGTCAGCGCTAACCCGACAAGCACGCCGCAGGCAATCCATAAACGGTTCTTACGTCGAATATTCACGCCGCCTCCCGTTGTGTCTGCGCTGCACGCAGGCGGGCTTCACGCGCCCGCTGACGGGAGACATCACGCAAAATTGCGCGATGCTGCGTCACGGTATGAATGACCAGCACTGCCAGCGGGATGACGCTCAGCGCCACAGCCAGCCAGACGTAAAAGGCGTAACCGCCCATCGCAAAAAAATCACTCCAGGATGCAAATGCAGTGGTCATTGGCGGCCTCTTTTTAAGATCAGTTCACTCACCCACGGGCGACGTTTTTCCATTATCAGAATCAGGTTACGCATCCGCATCAGCGACAGCGTGATAAACAGCAGCAGATAGCCGACAATCGCCAGCCGCAGCGGCGTGCGCATGGCCGGGTCGATGCTTTGTTGCATACGGGTCGAGCCCTGATGCAGCGTGTTCCACCACTCCACCGAATAGTGAATGATCGGCAGGTTCACCACGCCAATCAGCACCAGGATCCCCGCCGCGCGCCCCGCCATCTTACGGTCATCAAAGGCGTGCCACAGAGCAATTGCGCCGACGTAGAGAAACAGCAGCACCAGTTCCGACGTCAGCCGCGCATCCCACACCCACCAGGTACCCCACATCGGTTTACCCCAGGCCGAGCCGGTGACTAGCGCAATAAACGTAAACACCGCGCCAATCGGCGCCATTGCAGCCAGCGCCAGGTTCGCCATCTTCATCTGCCAGACCAGACCGATAAACGCGGCTACCGCCATCGAGGCATAAATCCCCATTGACCAGATCGCCGCCGGAACGTGCAGATAAATAATGCGGTAGCTCTGCCCCTGCTGGTAATCCGCCGGCGCAAAACCGAATCCCCAGATCCAGCCCGTCGCCAGAACCAGGACGCAGGCGACGGCCAGCCACGGCACAAAATAGCCACAAAGCTGATACAGTCGTGGGGGCATAGCCAGTTGATGAAGTGTTTTCCACATAGTTCAGTCACCAGACTCAAACGAATAAAGTTACCGTCATGCCGGATAGCGGCTGATGCCTTATCCGACCTAAAAACCCGGCTCTTGTCGGCCTGAAAAGCGCAGCGCCATCAGGCAACTCATTACTGCAAACTAATGCGTAACGCCGCCGCCGTTGCAAAAGGACTTAACGTCGCGCTACCTGCCAGTAACGCGCCCAAAATCGCCATGTATCCATCCACTGGAAGATGCATGGATGCCGCATCCATCGCGGCAGTCGCAAAAATCAACAAGGGAATGGTCAACGGCAGTACCAGTACGCTCAGCAATACACCGCCGCGCTTTAACCCGACCGTTAACCCCACCCCCGGTGCGCCGAGAAAGCTCAGCGTCGGCGTCCCCAGCAGTAGAGTCAGCGCCATAATTTTCCAGCCGTAGAGGTCCATCCCCAGCAGCAATGCCACCAGCGGAGAGAGGATCAACAGCGGCAGACCGGTGACCATCCAGTGGGCCATCACTTTTGCCAGCACCACCATCGGTAATGGGATTGGCAGCAGCATCAGTTGCTCAAGGCTGCCGTCCTGCAGGTCATCGCGAAACAGTCGCTCCAGCGCCAGCAGCGAGGCCAGCAGTGCAGCAACCCAAATAATCCCCGGCGCAATGCGCGCCAGCAGCTGCGGTTCCGGCCCAATGCTCAGCGGGAACAACGTAATAACAATCAGGAAGAACCACAGCGGGTTGGCAATTTCCGCGCTATGGCGAAAGGCAACGCGCAGTTCGAGACGGAAGATACGCCACATCATTGCCCTGCCCTCTCGTGAGTCAGCGCAATCCGGCGAATGCGGTCTGTAGCAACGTTCATTGGCTGGTGGGTGGTGAGGATAACGATCCCACCTTCATCGGTATGCTGCGCCATCCGCTGCGTCAGGCGTTCAACGCCGTTCACATCAATGGCGGTAAAGGGTTCGTCGAGGATCCAGAGCGTGGCGCGGGTCAGCCAGAGACGCGCTAACGCCACACGGCGCTGCTGTCCGGCAGAAAGCTGGTTAACAGGGATATCTTCGTAACCGGCAAGACCGGCCTGCGCCAGCGCCGCGAGACATTTCGCGATATCGCCGTCCTGATGGAAAAAACGCAGGTTCTCCAACGCCGTCAGCCGGGTTTTGATCCCCGGCTGATGGCCAATCCACAACAAATTTTGATGGTAGCTGTCCCGCACACGATGTAGCGGTTGCTCCTGCCAGCACACCTCACCGGCATCAGGACGAGAAAGTCCTGTCAGCAACCGCAACAGGGTGGTTTTCCCTGCGCCGTTGCCGCCGGTGACCTGTATCCACTCCCCGGCGTTGACCTGGAACGACAAATCGCTAAACAGGACTCGTTCATCCCGCTCACAGAGGAGCTTTCTGGCTTCAAGCATACTACCCACTCATTACCATCCCGTCAGAAGCCCGGTTTGACGTCGCGCATATCGGGGAGCTTATGCGCAATCCCCTTATGGCAGTCAATACAGGTTTGCCCGTCTTTCACCGCCTGATCGTGCATTTTTGCGGCGACACTCTTCTGGGCCGTTAAGTCCATGAAGTCAAAGTTGTGACAGTTACGACACTCCTGAGAATTGTTATCTTTCATTCTTCGCCATTCATTCTGTGCCATCGTCAGACGATGCGCTTCGAACTTCTGCGGGGTATCAATCAGTCCCAATGCTTTTGCGTACAGTTCTTTACTGGCCTTGATCTTACGGATCATTTTCGGCACAAACTCGTGTGGTACGTGGCAGTCAGGACAGGTCGCACGCACACCGCTACGGTTGTTGTAGTGTACGGTTTCCATGTATTCCTGATACACGGTATTGCGCATTTCGTGGCAGCTAATGCAGAACTCTTCGGTGTTGGCCTTTTCCATCCCGGTGTTAAATCCACCCCAGAAAATAATCCCGCCGACGAACCCGATTAACAGCAGCGTACCCAGCGCCAGGCGACTGGGGCGACGCCACCACTGCCAGAGGCGCTTAATCCGGCCTGGTTTACGGTTAGCATTTTCCATAATAACCTCTTATTTCCCGTAACCTTTCGATGGGGTAAAGGTGTTACCCACAATCGGCGGGGCGTCAGTCTGCGGCACGTGACACTGCAGACAGAAGTAACGACGCGGCGCCACTTCGGCCAGCACTTTGCCGTCGCTGTCCATAAAGTGCGTCGGACTAATACGCGGCGCGCCGGTGGTACGATAGCTTTCAACGCCGTGGCATTGCAGGCAGCGGTTGGTGTTAGTGGTCACCTGGTAACCATCGACGCTATGGGGAATCATCGGCGGCTGATTCACATAGTTCAGCGGCATACGCTCTTGCTCTTTGTGCATGCGAATCGCCCCTTCCTGTGTCCCCGACACTTCCGGAGACTGGCTAAGATCCACTCCGTTTGCCGCCCAAACCGCACCGCTCACCACCAGGGCCAGCAGGGCTGTCCATTGACACAGCGCTTTTTTCAGGTCATGGCTTTTCATGATTTCGCTCCCGAACTCCATCGTGTAGTTATTGTAAATACGTCCTCAGAACAGACATCCACGCAGCGACCGCAGGCCATGCAATCGCGGCTGGTGACCTGCACCGGGCTTTGCTCATCCAGCACCGGGGCACGTAATACATGCGGTTCCGGGCAAACATGAAAACAGTCCATACAGCGGTTACATTTCTGTCGGTCTTTCGCCGCAACGGTTAATACGCCCTGGCTACCCAGCACGCCATACAGTGCGCCTAAAGGACAAAGATGCCCGCACCAGCCGTGTTCAACGACCAGCAAATCAAATAAAA
The DNA here is from genome assembly GCF_018323885.1 of Citrobacter amalonaticus. NCBI lineage: Bacteria > Pseudomonadati > Pseudomonadota > Gammaproteobacteria > Enterobacterales > Enterobacteriaceae > Citrobacter > Citrobacter amalonaticus. The sequence goes on from NZ_AP024585.1 coordinate 3,092,726, forward strand.
ACAGAGCGATAATCAGCAGTGCGCCGCTACCGAATCCCATCACCAGGCTACGCCCCAGCAGTGAAACAGGGTTAATCCATTCCCACAGTAGCGTCCCGGTCAGTGCTGAACCCACCAGCACGACAACCAGAAGTACGTACCGTATATGACGTGGAATAGTTGCGGACTGATTCAGGTCAAACCTTCTGCGTAGCCAGGCCGCAAAATCGGTAATCGGGTTCAACGGGCAAACCCAACCGCAAAACAATCGCTTTCCTGCCAGGGCGTAAAGCACGGTAATAATCGCCGCGCCTGTTAGCGCCACCGCCACAGGCAGATGACCGCTCGCCAGGCTTTGCAGGGTGATGAGCGGATCGGTCAACGGGATCGACTCCAACAACAGGCTGCTGGAGTAATTCCCATGCAGGATCCACACGCCAAACCACGGGCCGCTCAGAAACATCCCCAGCACCATAAACTGACAGAGCCGGCGGAAAATCAGCCAGCGATGACTCCGCCAGACGCCTTTTTTCGCCTGCGCTTCACGCCCGGCATCACGTTTACGATTTGCCATCGTTCCCCTCCAGCCAGCCGAAGCGGTAATGGTGACCTAACTCCCCTTTCGCCAGCGACAGCGGCAACACTTTTATCGCGGGTTGCTCCAGCACGCAGACTTTTTCACATTTCCCGCACCCCGTGCAGGCGTCGCTGTGAACGGTCGGGATAAATCGCGCATGTTTGCCGGTTCGCATGTTGCGATCCAGTTCCAGCGTGATAGCCTCATCGATTTTTGGGCATTCGCGATAGCAGACGTCACAGCGTAATCCCTGGAAGTTCAGGCAATTTTCCTGATCCAGCAGCACCGCCAGCCCCATCCGCGAATCGTCAATGGAGGCAATCTCCCGGTCCAGTGCCCCGCTGGGGCAGACTTTGGCGCACGGAATGTCTTCACACATCTCGCACGGGATCTCGCGGGCAACAAAATACGGCGTCCCCGCCGACAACCCTGATGCGAGCGTCGCCAGTTTTAAGGTGTCATACGGACATGCCTGAACGCACTGCCCGCAGCGCACGCAGGCGCTGGCAAAGGCGTTCTCGTTCACGGCCCCAGGCGGGCGCAACCGCACGCCTGTAGCCCGTGCGGTTTGCTGCTGTAACCCCAGCGCCACGCCAACGGCAGCCAGTCCGCCCGCTGTGCGAACAACATCGCGCAGAAAGCGGCGGCGGCCATTTTGGGGTTTCGCTGACCTGGACATGGCGTGTTACACCTTCGCCAGTTTCACGGCGCACTTCTTGAAATCCGTCTCTTTAGAGAGCGGATCCGTCGCATCCAGCGTCAGGTTATTCACCAGCTGTGCGGCGTCGAAGAACGCCATGTAGACCAGCCCCTGCGGCGGACGGTTACGTCCACGGGTTTCAACAATGGAAATCACCTCACCACGACGTGAGATCACTTTGACCTTGTCGCCACGGCGCATATCCCGTTTTTTCGCATCCAGCGGATGGATAAACAGAACCCCTTCCGGGAACGCACGGTGCAGTTCCGGCACGCGGCGCGTCATACTGCCGGTATGCCAGTGCTCTAGCACACGCCCCGTGGAAAGCCACAGGTCGTACTCGGCATCCGGCGCTTCTGCGGCCGGTTCAAACGGTAGCGCGAAGATCACCGCTTTACCGTCTGGCTTACCGTAGAACTTGTAGCCTTCACCTGCTTTGACGTACGGATCGTTGCCTTCGCTGTAGCGCCACTGCGTCTCTTTCCCGTCAACCACCGGCCAGCGAAGGCCGCGCGCCTTGTGATAGTCATCGAACGGGGCGAGATCGTGACCGTGTCCACGACCAAACCAGGCGTACTCTTCAAACAGCCCTTTTTGCAGATAGAAGCCCAGCTCACGTGATTCGTCGTTAAGCTGATCCTCTTTCAACTCCGTCAACGGGAACTTGCTCACCGCAGGGGTGGCAAACAGCACGTCGTACAGGGTTTTGCCGCGCAGTTCCGGTTTCTGTGCCAGCAGCTCTTCCGGCCAGACCTCTTCCGTTTTAAAACGTCGCGAGAACTGAACCAGTTGCCACAGATCGGATTTCGATTCGCCCGGCGCTTTAATCTGTTGACGCCAGAACTGGGTACGACGCTCGGCGTTACCGTAAGCCCCTTCTTTCTCCACCCACATTGCGGTTGGCAGGATCAGGTCCGCGGCCAGCGCGCTGACGGTCGGGTACGGATCGGAGACAATGATAAAGTTGCGTGGATCGCGCCAGCCCGGCAGACGATCTTCGTTGATGTTCGGACCGGCCTGCATATTGTTGGTACACATCGTCCAGTAGACGTTCAGCTTGCCGTCTTTCAATGCCCGGTCCTGGGCAACTGCGTGGAGACCGATTTTCGCCGGAATGGTTCCAGCCGGGATATTCCAGTGCTTTTCACAGATCTCACGGTGTTTTTCGTTAGTGACCACCATGTCCGCCGGCAGACGGTGGGCAAAGGTTCCCACTTCACGCGCGGTACCACAGGCAGAAGGCTGACCGGTCAGTGAGAACGGTCCACAGCCCGGCTGCGCGATTTTGCCAGTCAGCAGGTGAATGTTGTAGATCAGGTTGTTGGCCCACACGCCGCGCGTATGCTGGTTGAAGCCCATCGTCCAGTAAGAGATGACTTTCTTGTTCGGGTCGGCATACAGCTTCGCCAGTTGCTCCAGCTGATCTTTCGGCACGCCGGTCATTTCAGCGGTTTTATCCAGCGTGTATTCAGCCACAAACGCTTTGTAGTCTTCAAAGCTCATCGGCTCAGAAGCATCAGAGCCTGGGTTTTTCGCGGCTTTTTCCAGCGGATGCGTCGGACGCAGGCCGTAACCGATATCCGTTGCCCCTTTGCGGACGTTGACGTGCTTGCTGAAGAAGTCCTGGTTAATCGCGTTGTTTTGAATGATGTAGTTAGCGATGTAGTTGAGGATCACCAGGTCAGACTGTGGCGTAAACACCATCCCGTTGTCCGCCAGCTCGAAGCTACGGTGCTGGAAGGTGGACAACACGGAGACGTTAACATTCGGATCGGAGAGACGACGGTTGGTAATGCGCGACCAGAGGATCGGGTGCATTTCCGCCATGTTCGAGCCCCACAGGACAAACGCATCGGCATGCTCGATATCATCGTAGCAGCCCATCGGTTCGTCCATGCCAAAGGTACGCATAAAACCTACCACCGCTGAGGCCATGCAGTGACGCGCGTTGGGATCGAGGTTGTTCGAGCGCAAGCCCGCTTTAAACAGTTTGGAGGCGGCGTAACCTTCCCAGATGGTCCACTGGCCGGAACCAAACATGCCGACAGACTCCGGGCCTTTCTCTTTCAGCGCGGTTTTAAACTTCTCTTCCATCACATCGAAAGCCTGATCCCAGCTGATCGGCGTAAATTCACCGTCTTTGCTGTACTTACCGTCTTTCATACGCAGCAATGGCTGCGTTAAACGGTCCTCTCCGTACATAATTTTGGGCAGGAAATAGCCCTTGATGCAGTTCAGACCACGGTTAACCGGGGCTTCCGGATCACCCTGACAGGCGACAATACGCCCCTGCTGAGTGCCGACCAGCACGCCACAGCCTGTACCACAAAAACGGCACGGGGCTTTATCCCACTTAATGGCTTCCTGTTGACCGACAACTGCGCGGGCAACGCCCGGTACGCTTAGCCCGGCAGCCGCCGCAGCGGCCGCAACGGCGTTAGCTTTCATAAAGCTACGACGACTGAGTTTCATGGTGTTTCCTCACCTTGTTCTTCCTGCTGGTGATAAACCAGCGACACCGCCAGCACGCCCGCAACGTTGCGTACCGACTCAATTGTTTGCATCAGCGTTTCGCTGTGTTCTGCTTCAACCACCGCAATCATCTGGCCGCTTTGCTCGTCGCTTACGGCCACTTCGCAGCCCGGCAAAGCATTTAGCTGCGTGCTAATATCCTGTACCTGTTCGCCTTTGGCCTGAACAATCAGGCTGCAGACCTGCCAGTTAATGTGCATGGTTATACTCCGCGGTAATGGCTGACACCGGGCAACTGGCGACACACGCGCCGCATCCGTTACAGTTCTGGTTATCGAGTTGTGGCTGATAAATGCCGGACAACGTTGGGCGAAACAGGATCGCCTGCGGTTCACAGCTATCCTGACAGCGGCGGCACTCTACGGACTGATACGCCAGACACGCTTGCCCAATGGTGAAAATCAGATCCCATGCCCTGGTGTGGCGCGGAGAAAAGAGAGATTCAGGGCAAGCCTGCGCACAGGCGTAGCAGAAGGTGCATTCGCTTTGTTGGAAATTAACGCTCGGATAGCCACCCGGGCCACGCTGCAAAACATCGTGTTCACAAGCCTGAATACAGGCGTCGCAACGGGTGCACTGGGACAGAAACTGAGATGCTTCCATGATCCACGGCGGACGAATCCCACGATTGGCACTACGCCAACTGCCAGTCAGTATGCCTCGACGGGATAGATCAACCATGGCATCGCCCTTCCATAAACGACGCTCCCCCGGCTGGGTGAACGACAATAAAAACCGCGTTACTACTAAGTCATTATTATGATCGGTAAGATAGTAAAGGATGTGTTCCAGGTGCATACCCCAATCGGGGTAAAACCAGTGGTTGGATCAAAAGAGTGTTAATGAAGCTTGTCAGAATGTGCTTCTCCGCACAGATCAAATGGTTATGTAATATTTTATATATCGCAATGATTGTCGGGATAATTAACCAAAACAAACGGCAAAAACAAGAATAAATAACCAACCAATTTACATAACCACAGTAAATAGACTTTAAAAATACGTAAAGACAGATCAATGATTCTGGTCTATATGTTAATCTGCCGTGAAATCGTTCATAAGATAAAAAAGGAAAACCTGTGAACTCAAAAATAAAGACAATGGTTCCTGCCGTTTTGTTCGCTGCTTTCGCCAGCACCTCTGTGTGGGCGGCCTCCACGGAAGCTAATCCGCAACCGCTGGAAAAAATCGCCCCCTGGCCGCAGGCGGAAAAAGGCATGAAGCGCCAGGTTATTCAGCTACCCCATCAGGAAGATGAATCTACTCTTAAAGTGGAACTGATGATCGGACAGACGCTGGAAGTCGACTGCAATCAGCATCGCCTGGGCGGCGAGCTGGAAAGCAAAACGCTGGAAGGTTGGGGTTATGACTACTACGTCTTTAATAAAGTCACCTCCCCGGTATCGACCATGATGGCCTGTCCGGATGGCAAAAAAGAGCAGAAATTTGTGACTGCATATTTGGGTAATGACGGTATGCTGCGTTACAACAGCAAGTTGCCGATCGTGGTGTATACCCCGGCAAATGTTGATGTGAAATTCCGCATCTGGAAAGCGGAAGATAATGTGCAGAACGCGGTAACGCGTTAAGTCTCTGATGATGCCGGATGGCGGCACAGCGCCATCCGGCAATACCGTTACAGTGCGATATCTGCCACTTCTTTACGCGCAGGCTGAGCCTGTGGTTTAAGCTGCGCTTTTGGTGCCGCGTCCGTCGTCTGCGGCTGGACATATTGCAGCCCCAGCACTTCACTGGTGTATTGCAGTTCCTGCTGCGTCGCCTCAACGTTGCCGTTCAGTTTTGTACCGTAAGACGGAATAATCGTTTTCAGCTTCGCCTGCCATTGCGGCGTACTCACCTTCTCTTTAAAGACGGTTTCCATCAGATGGAGCATGATCGGTGCCGCAGTGGATGCGCCCGGTGACGCGCCCAGCAGTGCGGCAACGGTCCCCTCTTTGTCGCTCACCACTTCCGTCCCCAGACGCAGCACGCCCCCTTTGTCTTCATCACGTTTGATGATCTGGACACGCTGACCCGCCTGCCACAAACGCCAGTCCGCTTTCTTCGCCTGCGGATAGTACTCTTTCAGCGCGTCGAAGCGGTCATCATCGCTCAGCATCACCTGACTAATCAGGTATTTCACCAGATCGAAGTTATCCATCCCGACGTTGACCATCGGCATGAAGTTGGAAGGCGTGGTTGAACTCAGCAGATCCCACAGCGAACCGTTTTTCAGGAATTTAGTGGAGAAGGTGGCGAACGGCCCGAACAGCACGACACGTTTACCATCCAGAATACGGGTATCGATATGCGGGACCGACATCGGCGGCGCGCCGACGGAAGCCTGACCGTACACTTTCGCCAGATGCCGGTTCACCACGTCCGGGTTTTCTGCGACCAGGAATTGCCCGCCAACCGGGAAGCCTGCGTACTCTTTGGCTTCCGGAATACCGGTTTCCTGCAACAGTTTCAGCGCTGCGCCGCCCGCACCGATAAAGACGAATTTGGCTTTGATGTTATGTTCCGCTTCGCCGTTTTTCAGATCGGCGACGGTCACCGTCCAGGTATTATCGTCGTTACGTTTAAATCCACGGACTTCGGTGCTCAACTCCAGTGCAAAGTTAGGCTTTTTCTGCAACGAAGCAATCAATTGGCGCGTAATTTCGCCGTAGTTCACGTCCGTTCCCATTTCGGTACGCGTAGCGGCGACTTTCTGTTTCGGATCGCGCCCTTCCATCACCAGCGGTGCCCACTCTTTGATTTGCGCGTGGTCTTCGGAGTAGCGCATACCACGGAACAGCGTGCTTTGTTGCAGGGCCGCATAGCGGGCGCGCAGGAAGTTGACGTTCTCTTCACCCCAGACGAAGCTCATGTGCGGAACGGTGGTGATGAAGGTGCGCGGGTCGTGCATCACGCCACTCTTGACCTGATGCGCCCAGAACTGGCGGGAAATCTGGAAAGCTTCGTTAATTTCGACTGCCTTTTCGGTACTGATACTCCCGTCGGCTTTCTTTGGTGTGTAGTTCAACTCCATCAGCGCAGAGTGCCCGGTTCCGGCATTGTTCCAGCCGTTTGAACTCTCTTGCGCGACACCGTCCAGGCGCTCCACCATGGTCATCGACCAGTCGGGTTCCAGTTCCTGTAGATAAGTTCCCAGTGTGGCGCTCATGATGCCGCCGCCGATCAACAGTACGTCCGTCTCCTGCTCTTCCGCCGCTTTCGCTTTTGCCGCCATCGAGACAGCATTCAGCCCTACGGCCATCGAGAAGAGCATGGCAGTCACTTTTTTCATATGGTTAATGCCTTACTTTTAGTATCGTTTTTTTGCTTTTTGCAGGTGAAAATCGAGCGGCACCAACGTTAACACTTCAGTAATAATATTTAAATATTGTTTATAAATTATATTAAGATTTTAAAAACGTTAAAAATACGTTGAGTCTTTATAGGGTTATTCACAATATTTTCTGGAAACAGACGCTCCAGAAAGGTACTATGCGGCGCGTTGTTATTCACCGCACGGACGCCTGTCGGTCTGCTGTTATCAGGCCCTTTCCGACCTGAGAGTAAATATGTCTGTAACCCCTTCGTCTCCTGCTCTGGCAGCGGAACACACGGTCAGTGGCGTTCTTCGCGCCCCACGTCTGCTGGTACGCGAAACGCTGGCTGGGGTGATCACCGCGCTGGCGCTGATCCCGGAAGTGATCTCCTTTTCGGTGATTGCCGGCGTTGACCCGAAAGTCAGCCTGATTGCCTCAGTGGTGCTTTGTCTGGCAATGTCTTTCATGGGCGGTCGCCCGGCGATGGTCACGGCAGCAGCCGGTTCCGTTGCGCTGGTGATAGGCCCGATGGTGCACCAGCATGGCGTACAGTACATTCTGCCAGCGGTCGTATTAGCCGGGTTTATCCAGATTCTGTTTGGCGTTACCGGGATGGCGCGCCTGATGCGTTTTATTCCCGCCGCCGTCATGACCGGGTTTGTGAACGCCCTCGGTATTCTGATTTTTTTCGCCCAGGTCCCCCATTTCTGGAGCAAAAGCCCGCTCATCTGGGGGCTGTTTGCCTTAACGCTACTCATTGTGTTGTGGGTGCCGCGCGTTATTAAAAGCATTCCTGCGCCGCTGATTGCCATTGTTTTATTGACGCTGTTTACCGCAACCACCGGTCAATTGCTGCCGACCGTCGGTGATGAAGGCGCAATGAGCGGCGGGCTACCGGGACTGACGCAGCTGTTAGTGCCGCTGAATCTGCAAACGCTGACAATTATCTGGCCCTGCGCGCTGAGTATCGCCTTTGTGGGCCTGATGGAGTCGCTACTGACGGCGAAACTGGTTGATGACCTGACGGTCACGCCGTCGAACAAAAATCGTGAAAGCGTGGGTCTGGGGTTCGCCAACATTCTGGCGGGCTTTTACGGCGGCATTGCTGGCTGCGCGATGATCGGACAGACCATCGTGAATGTGGAGATGGGGAAAGGCCGTAGCCGCGTGTCGACGATCGCCGCCGGGTTGGTTTTACTGCTGCTGGTCACTGCGCTGAGCGACGTGATGGCGAAAATCCCGATGTCGGTTCTGGCCGGGATCATGGTGATTGTGGCGGTGAAAACGTTCAGTTGGCACAGTATCCAGCCCGCCACCCTGACGACACTGCCCGTGGTGGAAACGCTGGTAATGGTCATTACCGTTGGCGCAACGGTCTCCACCGGCAACCTGGCGATTGGCGTGGTTGCCGGCGTGGTGGCGATGGGATTACTACCTCGCGTCGTGAAACGTAAACGACGCACTACATCAGAAACAGCGTCGCCAGCCCAAGAAAAATAAAGAATCCGCCGGTATCGGTAATCGCGGTGATCATCACGCTCGAGCCGACCGCCGGGTCGCGCCCGAGCTTCACCATCGTCATCGGGATAATCACCCCCATCAGCGCCGCCATTAACAGGTTCAGCATCATTGCCAGGGTCATCACCCCGCCGAGCGCCATGTCGTCGTACAGCCACCAGGTGATCCCGCCCATAATCCCCCCCCAGACGAGGCCATTGACCAGTGCCACCCCCATCTCGCGCAGAATAAGAAACGTCAGGTTGCCCGGCTGGATGTTTTGTAACGCCAGCGCCCGAACAATCATGGTGATGGTCTGATTACCGGTATTCCCGCCGATCCCGGCGACAATGGGCATCAGCGACGCTAATGCCACCAGTTGTGAAATGGTGTGTTCAAAGCCATCAATCACGCGCGAGGCAATGAACGCAGTACACAGGTTGATAGCCAGCCACGCCCAGCGCGTTTTCACCGCTTTGGGAACGGGCGCAAAAACATCCTCTTCGGCGCTCAATCCGCCCATTCGACGCAGATCGGTGTCCGTCTCTTCGTAGACCACGTCGACGATCTCGTCGATCGTCAAACGTCCCATCAGTTTACCGGCAGAATCGACTACCGCCGCACTGACCAGGTTGTCACGCTCGAAGGTACGCGCCGCATTTTCCGTTTTATCTTCCGGGGCGAAGGTCAGCGGATCGTCATCCATCACCTCGCTGACTTTACACTGCACGTCATTGAGCAAAATACAGGTCAGGGTTAGCTCACCAACCAGCGTTTTGTCGCGACGGGTGACAAACAGTTTGTCAGTGTTTTCCGGCATCTTGCCCAGACGACGCAGATAACGCTGCACTACTTGCAGCGTCACATCCGGGCGCACGGTGATGACCTCGAATTCCATGATCGCGCCGACGCGATTCTTTTCGTAATGCATGACCTGGCGCACGCGGGCCCGCTCTTCGGGCGGCAGCGTCGCCAGCAACCGGCCTGTGAGGTTACGCGGCAGGTGCTGAACCAGGTAAATCTGTTCGTCGATGTCGAGATATTGCAGCGCCTCAAGCAGTTCCCGGTCGGTCATTTCATCGATCAGGTCATCCCAGACGTTTTCGGACGCCTCAAGCAGGACGTATCCACGCTTATCACTCTGAATCAGCCGCCAAAGGGCGTGACGTTCTTCCGACGGGAGCGCTTCAAGGGTATCCGCCAGGTCAGGTGGTGGAAGATGGTCGACCAGCGCGCCTACCTCAGCAATATCGTCGGCTAACGTTCCGACATCATATTGCTCAGCCAGGGTGAGCTTGCCTAACAGGGTGGAAACAATGGCTTTATCGGTGGTAAGCAGCCAGATCAGCCGCGCACGCTCTTCATCGCGCAGCCTTGCGCTGTTTTGGTGTTTTGCGAACATTAATCATAAATCCATGATACGAGATGCCATTAAGCATGGCGCGAGGTTATGTAAATAACAATAAACGGGGGCGTCAGATGAATAAAAAAACAACCGTTGTCCCGAAACGCCTTGCGCCATCGGGACCACGGTCAGATGAATCAGGCCGTGCGCGCGACGGCATCGCGTGACGCAGCATCACGCTCATCGCCCACCAGCTCAATCAGTTGTCCGTTACGCATTTCCAGCAAACGATCGGCGTGAATAAAATAGTGATCGTCGTGACTAATGGCAAAAATGGTTTTCCCCATCTCCTGCATCAGCGGCAACAACACCTGGTAAAACTCGCGGCGGAAGTGCGGATCCTGATCGGCCGCCCACTCATCGAGCAGGATAATGTCGCGATCTTCCGCCAGCGCCAGCAGCAGCGCCACGCGCTTTTTCTGCCCCTTCGACAGTTTCAGATTCAGTATCCGGCCATCGCTCAGCTCCAGTTTGTGCGCCATTTTCAGGTGCCCCAGCCACTTCTCAACCAGAGCAGGATCGGCCGGTTTGCCTTCTGGTCCCAGTAGCTGGTCAAACAGCCAGACGTCGGTAAACACCGCGGAAAAGAGCTTGCGATAATCTTCCGGCTTTTCGGCGCTGACAGGCTTACCGTCCAGCAGGATCTCCCCTGATTGCGGCTGGTACAGCCCCGTCAGCAGCATCGCCAGCGTCGATTTGCCGCTGCCGTTACCGCCGATTAAGAACAGCAACTCACCGCGATTGATCGTCAGATTCACCGGCCCCACGGAGAACGCATTGTCCTGATAGTGGAACATGACGTTACGCAGTTCGAGGGTTTTCCATCCCGGGAACGCCTGCGGGCGCGGAAATTCTGCTTTAAACGGTGCCAGCGCGAATGTGTTCAGCTTGTTGAAAGCAACCTGCGCCGTAAGCAGCGTAGGGAGTGCTCCCACCGCCGACAGCAGCGGCGTGCGCAGGAATAAAAGCGTCAATGAGTAGGTCGCCGCAACGTTGGTATCCGCCCAGCCGAGACTGTTTGCCATCCAGAACACCAGGCCAATCGCGCCGAGCATCATAATGTTCGACCAGTTCACGGCGCTGAGGTGGAAGGTATCGGCGCGAATAATGTGGTGGCGATACGCTTTGGCATCCGGAATATAGAGGTTGTTGAAGATATGTTCCGCCCGCTCGCGGTTGAGCGTCAGCTCTTTGCGTCCTTCCAGCACCGTCTGATAATCGTTATACAGCTTATCTTCGGTTTCGCGCAGCGTCGCCATGTGCCGGTAAACCCGCGACACCAGCATAAACCCACCCCAGATGGTTATGACCATCCAGATAGCGGTCACCAACAGCATTTTGGTCGACAGCATCGCCAGATACGCCGCCGAACCGACGGTCAGAATAATCCCCTGCACCAGTTCAGGCAGACGAACAAAAGCGATGGTGATATTGCGCACGTCGCTGGTCAACCCGGCCAGCAGAGAGGCACTGCCCAGTTGTTCAATACGTTCCACGTGCGTATCGAGAATACGCTTGATGAATTCACTGCGCAGACGGAAGACAAAGTGGTGTCCCAGCGTGGTGAGCGCCAGTTGTGAACCCAGCGTCACCGCCATCAGCAGTAACAGTAGTCCGAGAAATTCCGGTAAAACCAGCAGAGAGGGATCCGCAGTCTCAATAAGACGCTGATTGATAAAAGCGATAAGGCCAATCCCCAGCGCCGCGCTGACGAGGCTGAGCGCCATCACGCAAATAAATGGCCAGCGATACTGCCGCCAGACAAGAAGAAGTAGTTCCATTCATACAACCCGGACAAGGAATAACAGCCCGCAGTTTAAACATCTCAACGCGTTCAGCAATAATAATTCTTATTTTTATTCTTTTTTACCCGCCTGGCGAAAAGTCAGATTGTAACGACAGTCGGCGGTCGCCGGATGGAACCCAGCCTTCAGCGGCTGAATTCCGTGGTAAAACAAGCGCGATTCGCCGCCCCAGACCACTACATCGCCATGTTCCAGTAGAACGCGCGTCAGCGGATCGCTACGTTTCAGGCCGCCAAACTGAAAGACAGCCGGTAATCCCAGCGAGACAGAAACAATAGGCGCCCGCAGATCCGGCTCGTCTTTATCCTGGTGCAGCGAAAGCTTTGCGCCAGGCGCATAGCGGTTGATCAGGCAGGCGTCCGGCTGATAATCCGTATAGCCTGCCGCCGTTGCCGCCTGCTGACACAACCGCAGGAAGGACGGCGGAAAATCCGGCCAGGCGTGCCCCGTCAGCGGATCGATTGGCGAATAGAGGTAGCCGTGACGGTCGGTCGTCCAGCCCAGCCGTCCACAGTTAGTCATCGCCACCGACATGGTGTAACCGCCGGGGGTGATCATCTGGCGAAACGGCGACCGACGGGCGACCGCCTCAATCTCCTGCACCAGTTGCAACGCTGTGTTGAAGGCAAAGCGGCGCAAAATGACGGCACCAGGTGCCAGCGGTTCCTGCCAGGGCTGCGAATCGGCAAACAAATCAAGCATTATGCCCCCTCATCAGGAGACTCACGTCGCAGGATTTGTGCCTTACGCGACACGCCCCAGCGATAGCCGGAAAGCGATCCGTCTCCTCGCACAACGCGATGACAGGGGATCACGATCGCCAGTTTATTCGCGCCACAGGCGCTGGCGACGGCACGAACCGCGTTCGGCTTACCGATGGCTTTTGCCAGTTGCTGGTAGCTGACGGTCTCACCGTAAGGGATCGCCCGCAGCGCCTGCCAGACCTGTTGTTGAAACGCGGTACCCTGAATATCCAGCGGCAACGACAGCGCGGCATCACGCCCGTCAATACTGGCGATAACGCGGTGAATACGCTGCTGGAAAGCGGGATCGGCGGGTTGAGCCTGAGCGGCCGGGAACAATGTCCGCAGTTCAGCCATCAGCGCCGCATCGTCATCTCCTAACAAAATGGCGCAAATCCCCCGCTCGCTTTCCGCCACCAGACAGCGTCCGAGTGAGCAATCCGCCAGCGCATAGCGCACCGCCAGCTTGTCACCGCCGCGACGGAACTGCTTCGCCGTCATCCCAAGCGTTGCATCAGCATTACGATAGTAGCTGCTGCTGTCCGGGAATCCGGCATTCAGAATCGCCTGCGTCACGCTTTCGCCGTGGCTCAGGGCATCGCGCAGTCGGCGGGCGCGATACGCCTGCTGCCACGCTTTTGGCGTCATCCCGGTCGTGGCTTTGAACACGCGATGCAGATGGTACGGACTCATCGCCACCTGTTCAGCCAGCGCATCGAGCGTGATGGGGCTCTCCTGCTCCAGAAGCTGACAGGCAAGCGTAATTTTATCCAGTCGATGCTGCCGGGCGTTGGCTTTATCCGGCTGACAGCGTTTACACGGGCGAAACCCGGCCAGCAACGCGGCCTGCGCGTCAGGAAAGAAGCGGACATTTTTACGCAGCGCATGTTTTGCCGTGCAGGAAGGTCGGCAAAAGATGCCGGTCGTCTGCACCGCAAAGACAAACTGTCCGTCAGCCTCAGAATCACGTTCCAGCACCGATTGCCAGCGCTGGTCGTCATTTACGCGTAGAGAATTTTTCATACTGGACTCCTTCGTTAAGCATAGTGCCTGCTTAGCGGCAGTGTGTCCGAAACCCATCACACGAAAACCCGCAATCTTGCTTTTTAATTTTGTTCACGAATGAGAAAACTTTCAAACTGCGGAGACATCCAGGTTTTGAATCCCTCCCCCTCTTTGATAATCATGTACACCGCCAGCCCTTCCCGGCGTACGACCTCTTTGGCTTTCTCCGTGCCGAGCACCATCAGTCCGGTATCCCAGCCATCCGCTTCCAGCGCCGTTGGCGCTATCACCGTCACTGACACCAGATTATGCTCAATGGGGCGTCCCGTCTGCGGATCGATAACATGAGTGAGGCGTTTTCCGTTCAGCTCATAATAGTTGCGATAGCTGCCGGAGGTACTAATACCGTGCCCGTTAATATCCACCACCGCCTGAACCGCGTTTTCACGGTCGGTAGGCTTCTGGATCGCCACCCGCCACGGATGCCCTTCAGCGTTCATCCCGCGACTGTTCAGCGCCCCCCCGACAGAGACCAGATAGCGTGCGATACCTTCGCGCTCCATCAACTGTGCCAGGTGATCGGCGGCATAGCCTTCACCGACAGTGGAGAGATCGACAAACAAATCTGGCAGATCTTTTTGCAGGTACTGCTGTTTCGCCTGGTTGATCACCGACAGGTGCTGCAACCCGCTGTTGGCTTTTGCCGCATCAATTTGCGCCTGCGTCGGGATCTGGACCGGTTGCTTGTCGGGACCAAACCCCCACAAGTTCACCAACGGCCCAACGGTGATGTCCATCGCCCCCTGGGTTTTATGCCCAATACGCAGCGCTGAGGTAACAATGTCCGCCATTGCCTCGTTGACGGGCCAGGGAGAAAGACTTTTCGACTGGTTGAAGCGCATTAGCGCCGAATCATTTTTATAAGTGGAGAGCAGTTGGTCGTCGGCATCCAGTTGCGTCTGAATTTTCGTTTGTAGCGCCGCTGCTGATTTGGCATCGACTCCGACCACGCTCACGCGCCAGAAGGTGCCCATTGTTTTCCCTTCCAGCACGACCGGAGCCGCGGCAGGCGTTTGCGCCGCGTCCGGTGCGTTATCGCACCCGGTAAAAAAGAGAGTCACAGCCAGTAAGGCCGCACGAGCAACGTTCATTTCCATACGTGATTGTCCTCCTGCAAAAGAGGCGCAAGAGTACACCAAAAACCGGCGGTTGTACGCCGAAAAACCGCACAAAAAAAGGCCCCGCAGGGCCTTTTATCGACATTAAGCAAACTTAGAACTGGTAAACCAGGCCCAGTGCAACAACGTCGTCGGTGCTGATACCGGCATCACGAGTGAAGTTGTTGTCATCCAGCAGGTTGATTTTGTAATCAACGTAGGTGGACATGTTTTTGTTGAAGTAGTAGGTTGCGCCCACATCAACATATTTCAGCAGATCTTCATCGTCGTAGTTACGACCGTTGAGAGTCCCCAGGTTTTTACCTTTGGACTGCAGGTAAGCAACGGACGGACGCAGACCGAAGTCGAACTGGTACTGAGCAACCACTTCGAAGTTCTGCGCTTTGTTTGCCCAACCTTCGCCGCCTACACGCGTTGCGTTATAGGTCTGAGTGTACTGCGCCGCCAGGTACAGGTTGTTAGCGTCGTATTTCAGGCCACCGGTGTAGGTTTCAGCGCGATCGCCGTTACCCAGGTAGATCGCTCTGTTCTGCTCATCAGTACGTTTGGAGCTGCTCACTGCCGCACCCAGACCGAAGCCTTCGCCGATGTCATAGGTTACAGAACCGCCAACGCCGTCACCGTTCTGACGCAGCGCTTCACGACCGTTGTTAGTCACGCCGGTGTAAGCGATGCCATCAGCACCTTCACCAGATGGGCTACCGTTTTTACCCTGATACTGCAGGGCAAAGTTCAGGCCATCAACCAGACCGAAGAAATCAGCGTTACGGTAAGTCGCGAAGCCGTTACCACGCTGCTGCATGAAGTTATCAGAACCGTAGGTATCCCCACCGAATTCTGGCAGGACGTCGGTCCAGGACGTGACGTCATACACAACGCCGTAGTTACGACCGTAGTCGAAAGAACCCGCATCGCCGAATTTCAGACCGGCGAAGGCAACACGAGTCCAGGAGTTGTTTTCGGATTCAGGCGCGTTACCCTGGATCTGATACTCCCACTGGCCGTAACCGGTGATCTGATCGTTAACCTGGGTTTCGCCTTTGAAGCCAATACGCATGTAGGTCTGATCGCCATCAGCGTTTTTATCATCGGAGAAATAATGCAGACCGTCGACTTTACCGAACAGGTCTAATTTGTTGCCGTCTTTGTTGTAAATTTCAGCCGCATTTGCTGCGCCTGCTACCAGCAGTGCTGGTACCAGGAGGGACAGTACTTTAACTTTCATGTTATTAACCCTCTGTTATATGCCTTTATTTGCTTTTTTATGCCACTGCATACTGATTAACCCTCATTAACCAGTCGGCAAGATCATTCTCCTCAAAATTGCAGAATAATCCAACACGAATATGATACTAAAACTTTTAAGATGTTTCATTTATCCACATAGATGTTTCAAAATGTAAATTCCAAGGAACTTTTTTTTTGCTTCAAAAAGACAAAAAATAAGCACAATCACTCAAGAAATATATAAAATACATATAAAACAATTAATTACACAAATAAGTTTGATAGCACTGAATGACAAAACAAAATCGTCATGCATCTCTAAAATATCTCTCGCTATCATCATTAACTTTATTTATTACCGTCATTCATTTCTGAATGTCTGTTTACCCCTATTTCAACCGGATGCGATGCGTCCGGTTTTTTTTACCCTTCTTTACACTTATTTTCTCTTTATGTGCTACCGCATAAAAATAATAACAACTATTAACTATTTACCTTCATTCAGTCACTGACTGATATCAGAAACCGATTTCTTGTTATTTCGTGCTATTTCTTCACACTTGACGGGGAATATGTGTACGCCTCTGGTGGGCCTGTACACTTTTACGCCATTTAACTGATGAATTCTTTTTGGCAAAAAATGCAGAACATCAATGAGTAGAGAGTGTGGAAATTCACACCGTACCCTTTATACTGCCCTTTCACCTTCTGCGTTGTTTTACAGGTCATAACCACGAATGAGTCAGTCTGATACAACGGCTACGTCCCGATTTTCCCTCCTGCCGGGAAGCATTACCCGTTTCTTTTTATTGCTGATCATTGTGTTGCTGGTGACGATGGGCGTGATGGTGCAAAGCGCGGTTAACGCCTGGTTGAAAGATAAAAGCTATCAAATCGTCGATGTCACCCATGCAATTCATAAGCGTATCGATACCTGGCGTTACGCGACCTGGCAAATCTATGACAACATCGCCGCGACGACGAATCCGTCGAGCAGCGAAGGATTGCAGGAAACGCGCCTGAAACAGGACGTTTACTATCTTGAAAAACCACGGCGAAAAACCGAAGCGCTGATCTTTGGCTCGCATGACAGCTCAACGCTGGAAATGACGCAGCGCATCTCGTCCTACCTCGACACTCTGTGGGGCGCTGAGACGGTGCCGTGGTCCATGTATTATCTCAACGGGCAGGATAACAGCCTGACGCTCATCTCGACGCTGCCGTTAAAAGATCTCTCTTCGGGATTTAAAGAGTCGACCATCGGCAGCATTGTCGATTCCCGTCGGGCAGAAATGCTCCAGCAGGCCAATGCGCTTGACGAACGGGAAAGTTTCTCATCGCTGCGTCGGCTGGCATGGCAAAACGGCCACTATTTTACGCTGCGAACCACGTTTAATCAGCCGGGACACCTGGCGACCGTTGTCGCGTTTGACCTGCCCATCAACGACTTAATTCCTCCCGGCATGCCACTGGACAGCTTCCGCCTTGAGCCTGACACGACTCCAGCCAGCGCACGCAATGCAGATAAAGAATCGCCCGACAGCGTAAGCATCAGCTTTAACAGTTCGAAAATTGAAATCTCGTCGGCGCTCAACTCGACGGGAATGCGCCTGGTCTGGCAGGTGCCGTTTGGCACCCTACTGCTCGATACGCTGCAAAACATCCTGTTACCGCTATTGCTGAATATCGGGCTGCTGGCGCTCGCCCTGTTCGGCTATACCACCTTCCGCAACCAGCCGGGACGCACAACGGAAGTCGCGCCGAATACCGCAGCTAATAATGAGCTACGGATTCTGCGCGCGATTAACGAAGAGATTGTCTCCCTACTGCCGCTGGGTCTGCTGGTGCATGATCAAGAAGCGAACCGCACAGTGATGAGTAACAAAATTGCCGACCATCTGTTGCCGCATCTGAATCTGCAAAACATCACCAGCATGGCGGAACAGCATCAGGGCGTGATCCAGGCGACCGTCAATAACGAGCTGTATGAGATACGCCTGTTCCGCAGCCAGGTCGCTCCACGCACCCAGATCTTTATTATCCGCGACCAGGATCGTGAAGTGCTGGTGAACAAAAAGCTCAAACAGGCTCAGCGGTTATATGAAAAAAATCAGCAGGGCCGCGTCGCCTTTATGCAAAACATCAGCGAGACGTTGAAAGAGCCGGTCAAAACGCTGGCAGCGGAAGTTGCTCAATTGCAAACGTCTGATGCACAGCAACTGGCGAATCATGCCGATGTACTGGTCCGCATGATCGATGAAATTCAACTGGCGAACATGCTGGAAAACGACGCCTGGAAGAGTGAGCCTACCCTCTTCTCGGTTCAGGCGTTAATTGACGAAGTCGTCCCGCAAGTGCTGCCCGCGATGAAGCGTAAAGGCCTGCAACTGCTCATCAACAACCATCTGAAGGCAAACGACGAACGACATGGCGATCGCGATGCACTGCGACGGATCTTACTGCTGTTGATGCAGTACGCGGTAACAACTACCCAGATTGGCAAAATCACGCTCGAGGTTGATCAGGACGAATCGGTGGCCGAGCGCCTGACGTTCCGCATTCTGGATACCGGCGAAGGCGTGACGTTAAGCGAAATTGACAACCTGCATTTCCCGTTCATCAGTGAGACGCAGAAAGACCGTTACGGTAAAGCCAATCCGCTGGCCTTTTGGTTATGCGATCAGCTGGCGCGTAAACTTGGCGGACATTTGAGCATAAAAGCGCGAGATGCGCTGGGTACACGCTATACAGTCCATGTTAAAATGACGCCGCTCGACCAGCATAAAGAAGACGAAGAGCGTCTGCTGGATGATGTCAGCGTGATGATCGACGTGACCTCTAACGAGGTGCGCAATATCGTGCTTCGCCAGTTGGAAAACTGGGGAGCGACCTGCATCACCCCGGATGAGAGACTCATAAGTCAAGAATATGATCTCTTTTTAACTGATAATCCGTCTAATCTTACTGCCTCCGGCTTGCTTTTAAGCGATGATGAGTCAGGCGTGCGGAAAATTGGCCCAGGCCAGCTTCGCGTCAACTTTAATATGAGCAACGCTATGCAGGAAGCTGTACTACAACTAATTGAAGAGCAACTGGCACAAGAAGCGATCCCGGAATCCCCTCTGGGAGGTGATGAAAACGCCGAACTTCATGCCAGCGGTTATTACGCACTATTTGTAGACACAGTACCGGATGATGTTAAGAGGTTGTATACTGAGGCTGCAATCAGCGATTTTGCTGCGCTAGCCCAAACGGCTCACCGCCTGAAAGGCGTGTTTGCCATGCTAAATCTGGTACCCGGCAAGCAGTTATGTGAAACGCTGGAACATCTGATTCGTGAGAAAGATGCTCCAGGAATAGAAAAATACATCAGCGACATTGACACCTACGTCAAGAGCTTGCTGTAGCAAGGTAGCCTTTACATGAACAATATGAACGTAATTATTGCCGATGACCATCCGATTGTACTGTTCGGTATTCGCAAATCACTTGAGCAAATCGAGTGGGTGAATGTTGTTGGCGAATTTGAAGACTCCACAGCACTGATCAACAACCTGCCAAAATTAGATGCACACGTGTTGATTACCGATCTCTCTATGCCGGGCGACAAGTACGGCGATGGGATCACCCTGATCAAATACATCAAGCGTCATTTCCCAAGCCTGTCGATCATTGTTCTGACCATGAACAATAACCCGGCAATCCTGAGCGCGGTGCTTGATCTCGATATCGAAGGGATTGTCCTGAAACAGGGCGCGCCAACAGACCTGCCGAAAGCGCTGGCTGCGCTGCAGAAAGGCAAAAAGTTCACCCCGGAAAGCGTCTCTCGCCTGCTGGAAAAAATCAGCGCGGGCGGCTACGGTGACAAACGTCTCTCTCCGAAAGAGAGTGAAGTTCTGCGTCTGTTTGCCGAAGGTTTCTGGTGACTGAAATCGCCAAGAAGCTGAACCGCAGTATCAAAACCATCAGCAGCCAGAAGAAATCAGCGATGATGAAACTGGGCGTTGAAAACGATATCGCACTGCTGAACTATCTCTCTTCCGTGACCCTGAGTCCGGCAGACAAAGACTGATTCTTGCAGACGTAAAAAAGCCCGGTAAGTTTCAGCGCTTACCGGGCTTTTTTATGCTCGCGTTTTCCTGACCCGCTCCGCATACACCGCCAGCGTCTGCCTGATAACGTCCAGCGTGACCGGCTTCGACAGGCAACTGTCCATCCCCGACTCCAGACAGCGCTGCTTCTCTTCGGCTAAAGCGTTGGCCGTCACCCCAACTACCGGTAAAGTCAGCCCTAACTGACGTATGCGCTGTGTCAGTCGATAGCCATCCATATTCGGCATGTTTACGTCGCTCAGCACGATATCGATATGGTTTTTGCTCAGCACGTTCAGGGCATCCACGCCGTCATTGGCGGTTTTGCACTGATACCCGAGCGATCCCAGCTGATCGGCCAGCAGGCGGCGGTTAATCGGATGATCGTCAACCACCAGGATCATCATGTCATCATTGGTGGCCGCCGCTTTTTCCGGAGCCGGTAACGCGGAGGAGAGCTCCTCATCGTCCAGCTCAATACGGTAGATCCGGGCCAGCAGCGCCGGCAGTTCATGTGGCGACGCCACGCTGTACACCCATTCCCCCGGCACCCTTTCCAGTGGAATACCAATGTGGCGCCGACAGAAAATCACCGCTGCCCGCCCCTGCCACGGCTGTTCCAGGGCATCGTCGGTGATCAACATGTCATCACTCGCCGGTATCTGCCCTTCATAACGCATCACCTCAACACCGTTACGCGTCAGGCTGTTTTCGACAAACTGGCACAAAGACGCATTACGCACCGCCAACCAGCAACGTGTTCTGGCAAGTCCATCAAGCCCTTTTTTCGCCGGATACTGCGCGCCATACAGCGGAATACGCACTGTAAACTGGCTCCCCATCCCTGGTTCAGAATCAACCGAAATGTCACCATCCATCATGCTGATCAGCTTTTCGCAAATCGCCAGTCCCAGCCCCGTTCCCTGGAAATTGCGCTGCACACCCGTACCGACCTGGAAGAACGGATCGAACAAGCGCACCACTTCTTTCGCCGGGATCCCGACGCCGGTATCCCGCACCCGAATGCTGAGATAATCATCGTCGCGGCTGACATGCAGCACAATGCAGCCGATGTCGGTGAATTTAATCGCGTTGCTCAACAGATTAGAAATCACCTGTTGCAGGCGCATCGGATCGCCATTAAGCGCAACCGGCACATTCGGTTCGATAAAGCAGTACAGCCCAAGCTGCTTGCGCACCACCAGCGGCAGATAGTTCGCGGTAATGTGGCTCATCACCTCACGTGGCGAGAATTCACGCGGCTCAATTTTCAACTGCTCCGATTCGATTTTCGAGAAGTCGAGAATGTCACTGATGATTTTCAGCAGCAGACTGGAAGAGTTATTCATCGCCGTCACCAGGCGATCGACCCCTTTTGGCAATTCTTTGGTTTGCAGCAGATCAAGGTTACCGATAATGCCATACAGCGGCGTGCGCAGCTCGTGGCTGACGGTCGCCAGGAACATCGATTTCGACTGACTCGCCTGTTCAGCCGCCTGCGCCATCTCCTGCAACGACTCCTCCATTTTGACGCGGGCGGAAACATCCACCAGCACGCAAATCGCCACGTTTTCATTGCGATAGCGGGAATGGACGAAGCTAATCTGCAAATTGGTGTTATTGCTGGTCAGCACATCGACAAAGTTCACCTGCTGACCACAGATGATTTGCGTCAGCCGCTGTCGATCCTCATGGGTGAGCATGTTCAGGTAGGTATGGGCCAGCTCGTTACTGAGGATGTTAATACCGTCAACGGTGCGCAGAATACAGATCCCGACCGGTGCGGACGCGACAATCTTACGGTTAAACTGCTCATGCTCTTCCAGCCGTTGGGCGTCGCTTTCCGCCGGAATAAAGATTCGTCGTTCGTACATGCGCGCGAGAGTAAACAGTGCCGCACCTACCAGCACGTTCAGCAGAATGGCATTCAGAATCAGCATCCGGATCCGTTCCAGCACCAGATCGACC
Source organism: Citrobacter amalonaticus (assembly GCF_018323885.1). Classification (NCBI taxonomy): domain Bacteria; kingdom Pseudomonadati; phylum Pseudomonadota; class Gammaproteobacteria; order Enterobacterales; family Enterobacteriaceae; genus Citrobacter; species Citrobacter amalonaticus. The sequence continues at coordinate 3,114,750 of NZ_AP024585.1, forward strand.
GGAACGGAATAGACAATGCTTAACGAAGACGGCGGCAGATTTTTCTTCAGCACCAGCTCACGAAAGCCCGGCGTATAGCCAAACGAGGAGCGTTCCTGCATCCAGCGAGGTTCCGCCTTGATGGTACTTTCCGGCCCGGTCAGCGAAATCAACGCATGCCCATTTTCATCCAGAATGGTCACGCCCATCGGCAGACTGCCCGGCGTAAAGAAGTTTTCCATTCGAATGGATTGTTCAATGCCCAACAGCGCCTGCAGGCGGTTTGCCAGATAAACCGGCGTCAGCGCGTAGAAATAGCCAATCCCTGGACGTGGTCCCTGCGCCACCCAGTAGAGGTTGTTTCCGGATTCATCCTGCGGCGCGTTGCGGTACTTCATAATCCGCTCGTGCAGCGTTTTCAGCGCGTTATCGCGCTCGACGGGCATATCGCGCAGGCCGAAATTCGCCATGCAGAGATTATCGCTGCCAATGAGAAATACACGATTCAGATCGTACGCAGCGGAAAAGTTGTCACGCCAGTAGCGCATGAACCACGCCAGCGACTCCAGCGATCCGCGCCAGGCGTTGCCCATTGCCGCGCAGTCGGAATCGGCAAACAGTGGCTGAAAGGTCGGCACCTCGGTTTTATCGTCACGCGACCGTGAAGACAACACGCCGTTCTCCGCCGTCAGGCGATTCTCCGCGATGTACTTGAGCTCTTTCATCACATCCGACGTGCGCTGAATGTAGCGCAGGGCCTGATCGGAACTGAGATTAAACTCCTGGCGGATCTCTGACTCCCGCTGATGCAAGGCGTTCACAATGTAGAACACCGAAGCAAAGGCAATCAGCAGCCAAATCAACAGCGCCAACGCTCTGAACAGATAGCGCGAGATTTTCAGGGTCGTGCGAAAGGATGCAAGGTATTTCAAAAGGGCGAAGCTCCGCCTCAGGCGATAAATGGAGTGTGGTTAAGGTAGCGGTAAATGCGCGTCGTCGCAATGCCCGCGCCTGCGTTTGCGGGAATATGATACACCGCTGAGAAACAGTTGCCGCAACCCCCGATAATTAGCGTTTGTCAGAAAATGGGTCACAGGGATGCCAGCATGCGCTTTTTGAGAGGGTTATACCCGCGACGCTTACGCAATCAGATGATCCTGATGGCGCTTCTGATGGTCATCGTGCCGACGCTGTCGATTGGTTATATCGTAGAAACCGAAGGACGGTCAGCAGTCTTATCTGAAAAAGAGAAAAAATTATCTGCCGTTGTACACCTGCTCGATCAGGCGCTGGGCGATCGCTTTACCCATTTTACGGCGCTGCCGCGGGACGAACGTATTCAGGCGCTGAATACCGAACTCGGCCCCATCACTGAGCGGATCACTCAGGCATTTCCGGGCGTCGGCGCGGGCTACTATAACAAAGCGCTGGATGCGATTGTGACCTACGCCCCTTCCGCGCTGTACCAAAATAACGTTGGCGTGACGATTGCCGCCGATCACCCCGGACGCGAAGTGATGCGCAGCAATGCCCCGGTCGTCTTTTCCGGTCGCCAGGTGCGCGGCGATATTCTTAACTCCATGATCCCCATCACCCGGGATGGCGACGTGCTGGGCTACATCTGGGCGAATGAGTTGACGGAAGATATCCAGCGTCAGGCGTGGAGGATGGACGTGCGCATCATTGCGGTGCTGGCGGCAGGTCTGCTCTGTAGCCTGCTCTTGATCGTGCTGTTTTCCCGACGCCTTGGCGCCAATATCGACATCATCACGGACGGTCTGTCGACGCTGGCGCAAAAAACGCCAGCACAACTTCCCAATCTGCCTGGCGAACTGGGGCAAATTAGCCGCAGCGTTAACGCGTTGGCGCAAACGTTGCGTGAAACGAAAACCCTTAACGATCTGATCATTGAAAACGCCGCCGATGGGGTGATCGCAATCGATAGACAGGGCGATGTCACCACCATGAACCCTGCGGCGGAAATGATTACCGGCTATACGCTCAATGAACTGGTCGGTCGCCCCTATGCCACCCTCTTCTCCGACCCGCATTTTGCCAGCCCGGTTCTCGATACCCTGGCGCACGGGACGGAGCATCTGGCACAGGAAGTTAGCTTTCCGGCGCGCGACCGCACCATTGAACTCAGTGTCACCACCAGCCGTATTCATAACCCCAATGGTGAATTGATCGGTGCGCTGGTGATTTTTTCCGACCTGACTGCCCGCAAAGAAACGCAGCGTCGCCTGGCGCAAACCGAGAGACTTGCCACTTTGGGTGAACTGATGGCCGGGGTGGCGCATGAGGTACGTAATCCGCTCACCGCCATCCGGGGTTATGTGCAGATCATCCGTCAACAAACCAGCCTGCCTGTGCATCAGGAATATCTGTCCGTGGTACTGAAAGAAATTGATTCCATCAACAAAGTCATTCAGCAGTTGCTGGATTTCTCCCGGCCGCGACAAAGCCAGTGGCAGCAAGTTCTGCTCAATTCGCTGATCGAAGAGACGCTGATTCTGGTGCAAACCTCCGGCGTTCAGGCACGGATCACGTTCAACTTTGAACAGGATACGGGACTGCCTGCCATCGTTGCCGATCGTGAGCTGTTAAAACAGGTGATCCTCAATCTTTTGATTAATGCCGTGCAGGCCATCAACGCACGCGGTGAAATCCGCATTCGCACCTGGCAATATTCAGCCACGCAACAAGCCGTGGCGATTGAAGATAACGGCGGTGGGATTGATATCGCGCTACAGAAAAAGATTTTTGACCCCTTTTTCACCACCAAAGCCTCAGGAACAGGGCTTGGACTCGCGCTCAGCCAACGCATTATCAATGCTCATCAGGGCGATATTCACGTCGCCAGTATGCCCGGATGTGGCGCGACGTTTACCCTTATTTTACCGATTAACCCACAGGGAAACTTGTCAGTATGAAAACCCGCTACCGTATCCTCATTGTGGATGACGAAGATAACGTTCGTCGCATGCTCACCACCGCCTTTTCGCTACAGGGGCATGAAACGCACTGTGCCAGCAACGGGGAGGAAGCGTTGCAGCGCTTTGCCGACGCTCCACCGGATGTGGTGCTGATGGATATCCGCATGCCGGAAATGAACGGGATCGACGCCCTGAAAGTCATGCGCACTCAGCAGCCGCGCATCCCCGTGATCCTGATGACCGCTTATGCCGAAGTCGAAACCGCCGTCGAAGCATTACGCAGCGGGGCGTTTGATTACGTGATCAAACCTTTCGATCTCGATGAACTGAATTTACTGATCCAACGCGCCCTGCAACTGCAGGCGATGAAACAGGAGATCCGCAGCCTGCATCAGGCGCTGAGCACCAGCTGGCAGTGGGGACATATCCTGACCAACAGTCCGCGGATGATGGATATCTGCAAAGACACGGCGAAAATTGCCCTGTCGCAGGCCAACGTTCTGATCAGTGGTGAAAGCGGTACCGGCAAGGAGTTGATTGCGCGCGCTATTCACTACAATTCGCGCCGGGCAAACGGTCCGTTTATCAAAATCAACTGCGCCGCGTTACCGGAGTCGCTGCTGGAAAGCGAGTTGTTCGGTCATGAAAAAGGGGCTTTCACCGGCGCACAAACTCAGCGTCAGGGACTGTTCGAACGCGCTCATCAGGGAACGCTGCTACTCGATGAAATTGGTGAAATGCCGCTGGTGCTCCAGGCTAAATTACTGCGCATTCTGCAGGAACGGGAATTCGAACGCGTGGGCGGGCATCAGACGATTCAGGTGGATATCCGCATCGTCGCTGCCACCAACCGCGATCTCCATGCGATGGTGAAAGAAGGCGCTTTCCGTGAAGACCTGTTCTATCGTCTGAATGTGATTCATCTGCAACTTCCCCCGCTGCGCGAACGACGGGAAGACATTGCGCTGCTGGCTAACCACTTCCTGCAGAAATTCAGTTCGGAAAATCAGCGCGACATTATTGAGATCGATCCGGCGGCCATGTCGATGCTTACCACCTGGCCCTGGCCCGGAAACATCCGCGAACTTTCAAACGTCATTGAGCGGGCGGTGGTGATGAATACCGGTGCCGTCATTTTTGCAGAAGATCTGCCTGCCCCGCTCCGCCAGCCGGTGGGTAGTGGCAGCGAGATAAAGGCCACACAGCCCGGTGAACGCAATCTGAAAGAAGAGATTAAACGCGAAGAGAAGCGGATCATTATCGAGGTACTTGAACAGCATGAAGGAAACCGCACCCGCGCCGCCCTGATGTTAGGCATCAGTCGACGTGCCCTGATGTATAAATTGCAGGAATACGGTATCGATACGGCAGGCTTGTAGAACCAGAATCTGCTATGCAGAATTTTGCACAGTGCGCAAAATTCTGCATAGCATCCGCACTAAGATCACACAACACCCCCATGAATATTTAATTATATTCAACAGGTTAACTAATATCCCTGTCCGTTAGCCATTCTGGCATCCCGCTTGCTATTCCCTTTGTGTACCCAAAATGGAGTATGCAAAAGGGAAACATAATGAAAACAAAACTGATTACCTTACAGAACGCTGCCGGATTCTTTCGTGACGGCATGACCATCATGGTTGGTGGTTTTATGGGGGTCGGGACCCCGCCCCGCCTTGTCGAAGCCTTACTTGAATCCGGCGTCAGAGACCTGACACTGATCGCCAACGATACCGCCTTTGTCGATACCGGCATCGGCCCGCTGATCGTCAATGGCCGGGTGAACAAAGTCATTGCGTCCCATATCGGCACTAACCCGGAAACCGGGCGTCGGATGATCGCCAAAGAGATGGACGTTCAGCTGGTGCCGCAGGGTACGCTGATTGAACAGATCCGCTGCGGCGGTGCTGGACTCGGCGGCTTCCTGACCCCAACCGGCGTCGGCACGATTGTGGAAGATGGCAAACAAACCCTGACGCTTGACGGCAAAACCTGGCTACTGGAGCGACCGTTGCGTGCCGACCTGGCACTCATCCGCGCGCACCGTGCCGACCCACTCGGCAACCTGACCTACCAACTCAGCGCCCGCAACTTCAACCCGCTTATTGCCCTCGCCGCCGATATCACTCTGGTGGAACCTGACGAACTCGTTGAGACAGGCGATCTGTTGCCTGATCAGATAGTCACCCCCGGCGCCGTTATCGACCATATCGTCATGCCACAGGAGAGCAAATAATGGATGCTAAACAACGTATTGCGCGCCGTGTGGCGCAAGAACTTCGCGATGGTGATGTTGTGAATTTAGGCATTGGCCTGCCGACGATGGTCGCCAACTATCTGCCGGATGACATTCATATCACCCTGCAATCAGAGAACGGATTTCTCGGACTGGGACCGGTCACGACCGCGCATCCCGATCTGGTGAACGCCGGTGGTCAACCCTGCGGAATATTGCCGGGTGCGGCGATGTTCGACAGCGCGATGTCATTCGCGCTGATTCGTGGCGGCCACGTCGATGCCTGCGTACTGGGCGGGTTGCAGGTTGATGAACAGGCTAACCTCGCGAACTGGGTCGTGCCCGGCAAAATGGTCCCTGGGATGGGCGGCGCGATGGATCTGGTAACCGGAGCGCGCAAAGTGATTATCGCGATGGAACACTGCGCGAAAGACGACTCGGCGAAAATCCTTCGCCACTGCACCATGCCACTGACGGCCCAGCATGCGGTGCATATGCTGGTTACCGAACTCGCCGTGTTCCGCTTTATCGACGGCAAAATGTGGCTGACGGAAATCGTCGACGGGTGCGACCTCGATACTCTGCGAGCAAAAACAGAAGCGCAGTTTGACATTGCCGCCGATCTGGTCGTTCAGCGAGGTGAAGCATGATCGGCCGTATCTCGCGTTTCATGACGCGCTTCGTCAGTCGCTGGCTGCCCGATCCCCTGATTTTCGCCATGCTGCTGACGCTGTTGACGTTCGGCATCGCGCTGTGGCTGACGCCGCAAACGCCGATCAGTATGGTGCGTTTCTGGGGGGATGGCTTCTGGAATCTGCTGGCCTTCGGGATGCAGATGGCGTTGATCATCGTGACAGGTCACGCGCTGGCCAGTTCCGGTCCGGTGAAAAACCTGCTGCGTACTGCCGCGTCTGCCGCAAAAACGCCCGCGCAGGGCGTAATGCTGGTGACCTTCTTTGGCTCCGTCGCTTGCGTCATTAACTGGGGCTTCGGTCTGGTAGTGGGAGCGATGTTTGCCCGTGAAGTTGCCCGTCGCGTGCCGGGATCCGATTATCCGCTGCTGATTGCCTGCGCTTATATCGGTTTTCTGACCTGGGGCGGCGGCTTCTCAGGCTCGATGCCCCTGCTGGCGGCAACGCCGGGTAACCCGGTGGAACACATTGCGGGCTTGATTCCGGTCAGCGACACCCTGTTTACCGGTTTCAACATCTTCATCACTCTCGGTCTGATTGTGGTCATGCCGTTTATCACCCGCATGATGACGCCAAAACCGTCGGATGTTGTCAGCGTCGATCCGAAACTGTTGATGGAAGAGCCTGATTTCCAGAAGACCTTGCCAGCAGATGCGCCTCCGTCCGAAAAACTGGAAGAGAGCCGAATCCTGGCGCTGATCATTGGGGCATTAGGCATCGCTTATCTCGGGATCTACTTCGCCGAGAAAGGGTTCAACATCACCATCAACACCGTCAACCTGATGTTTATGATTGCCGGTCTGCTGCTGCACAAAACGCCGATGGCCTATATGCGCGCCATTAGTGCCGCTGCGCGCAGCACCGCCGGTATCCTGGTGCAGTTCCCGTTCTATGCCGGTATCCAGTTGATGATGGAGCACTCCGGTCTCGGAGGACTCATCACCGAGTTCTTCATCAACGTCGCCAATAAAGACACCTTCCCGGTCATGACCTTCTTCAGCTCTGCGCTGATCAACTTTGCCGTGCCGTCAGGCGGTGGCCACTGGGTTATACAGGGACCGTTCGTCATGCCAGCCGCGCAAGCGCTAGGGGCCGATCTGGGTAAATCCGTGATGGCGATTGCCTACGGCGAGCAGTGGATGAACATGGCGCAACCCTTCTGGGCGCTTCCCGCACTGGCCATCGCCGGGTTGGGGGTTCGCGACATCATGGGGTACTGCATCACCGCCCTGCTTTTCTCCGGTGTCATTTTTGTTGTCGGTCTGACCTTTTTCTGACGGCAGCGACTCACTTTTAAGGAACAGAAGATGAAAAATTGTGTCATCGTCAGCGCAGTACGTACCGCCATCGGCGGCTTCAACGGCGCGCTGGCCACCACCAGCGCCATCGAACTTGGCGCGACTGTGATTAGCGCCGCGCTGGAACGCGCGCAACTCGACCCGCAACGTGTGGATGAAGTGATCATGGGCAACGTGTTGCAGGCCGGTCTGGGACAAAACCCGGCGCGCCAGGCACTGTTAAAAAGCGGCCTTAGCGAAACCGTCTGCGGGTTTACCGTCAACAAAGTCTGCGGTTCAGGGCTCAAAAGCGTCGCACTGGCCGCCCAGGCAATTCAGGCCGGTCAGGCACAGGCGCTGGTTGCTGGCGGCATGGAAAACATGAGTCTGGCCCCCTATCTGCTGGATGCGAAAGCCCGCTGGGGTTATCGCCTCGGCGACGGCCAGTTGTCGGATGTGATTCTGCGTGACGGTCTGCTCTGTGCCACCCATGGTTATCACATGGGGATCACCGCCGAAAACGTCGCCCGTGAATACGGTATCAGCCGCGACATGCAGGATGAGCTCGCACTGCTCTCTCAGAAAAAAGCGGTCGCCGCCATCCATTCTGGCGCCTTTGAGGCCGAAATTGTGCCGGTCAGCGTCACGTCGCGTAAAAAAACCATTGTCTTTGACCGCGACGAATTCCCCAAGGCTGACTCAACAGCAGAAGGTCTTGCGGCACTGCGTCCGGCGTTTGATAAGGCCGGCACCGTCACCGCTGGCAACGCCTCTGGGATCAACGACGGCGCGGCCGCGCTGGTGGTCATGGAAGAATCTGCCGCACTGGCGGCAGGACTGAAACCGCTGGCACGCATTAAGGCATATGCCAGCGGCGGCGTCGCGCCAGCGCTGATGGGGATGGGGCCGGTACCCGCCACGCAGAAAGCCCTGAAACAATGCGGATTGCAGCTTTCCGATATCGATCTGATTGAAGCCAATGAGGCGTTTGCCGCGCAGTTCCTTGCCGTCGGCAAGACGCTGGGCTTCGACCCACAAAAGGTGAACGTGAACGGTGGCGCGATTGCGCTTGGGCATCCGATCGGCGCCAGCGGCGCGCGGATCCTGGTGACATTGCTGCATGCGCTTTCCGCCAGGGATAAAACGCTGGGTCTGGCAACGCTGTGCATCGGCGGCGGTCAGGGTATTGCAATGATTGTGGAAAGGATGAATTAACCCCTGGGGTCCCCTGGTTAGACACTAAATCCTTCGAGTCGCAGGACAACAGGCAGCAGGCATTTTGAACAACGCTTGCGCTGGCTTAAAGGGACGAGGCTCATGGACGAGCCGGATCGCTCCATCGCCAACACAGAGGCTGCTTGAAGGATAAAGTGTATCTGTCATAATAAACAAAACCGAGGGACCTCAATGAACATTATCGAACAACTTCAGTTACTGGTAAAAACAGGTACGCACGCGGAGCAAACAATTAGCCGTTACATTCTGGCTACATTATCGGGCGCGGAAAAACTGACGTCGACGGCAATTTCAAAAAAGACGCAAACCAGCCAACCCTCCATTGTTCGCTTTGCGCAATCTCTCGGTTATACCGGCTTTACTTCATTTAAATATGATTTAATTAAGTGTCTGCGCAGCGCACCTGAGGCACTGCTTCCGGCCCAGGCAACGAAAAACAATGTTATTCTTGGCGAGTTTATTAATAATAATAACCCTGCGGCCCTTAATACTTTCTTTGAAATTATTAATTCCAGCCGTAACCTCTATTTCTGTCATCCGCGAGAACTGAGTTCATTACTCAGCAATATCATTCAGGATTATAGTGATATTGGCAAAGTCTGCATTCCCGTAGAGTACCAGAATGCCCATTTATTGCTGACAAACACCTTGACGGATTGTGATTCCGTGATCCTGCTTCCTGGACTCAAAGATGAGCCGGATAATCAACTCATTACCTTGATTCGCGAGCATGAGGCCGCCTCACTGGCAGTCGCCTGCCATCAGAGCGGCGCGACGCTTGCCGATGTAACCTTATATACGCCTCAGTCCAGCGTCAGCCCCCTCAGTTTCGCCGCACTGAAAATGTCTTTACACACGCTTTTTTTCCACGCGCTGCAATATTGCTATCTGAATATGAATAATGAAAAGGCGCCTCATAAACAATGATCATCGACCGGGTTGAGGGGGAATAACGAACCCTGCCTTAATCAAAGAAATTAAAGCCAGCAAAACGGTTTATGAGGCGTAAACCACCGATGAGTTATAACTGCACAATACGTCCTGTCGATAACGAATGATGTACGGCTTCACATATTAACGTCGCCTGCAACCCATCATCAGCGGTTGCCAGATAAGGGGTATCAAATAATATGTGCTCAACAAAATCATGTATTGGCTGAATCCCATAGCCACTGGCTTTATTATTAACGTAATTAATAAAATTATAATTTGGCGTTGCACTGCGCTGAGGGGTGAACATTTCATATCCCCGCAACTGCGCATCGGCGCGATAATAGTTATTCTCGGTAATAACAAAACTACGCCCATCGTTTGCTTTGGGAAATGAAGGTGGTAAGCACCACCCCACTTCAACGGTCCATTGCGCGCCATTATCAAAGGTGACAAACGACTGAATGGTATCCCAGGAATCAACGCCTTCCGCCACCAGCTTCTTCTTCTGCCCTATCGCATAGACGCTCACCGCATTGGCACCGTTCATATAATATCTAATCAAATCAAAACAATGCGTTCCGAGAAAATGAACGGGAGAACTCTCATTCGCCCATGACAGCCAGTTTTTCGGCACGTCGATAATATCGTCCATGCTCATATAGCCACGCAGGACCTGACCGGTTTCGGGTTTCAGCAGCTCATGGTGAATATGCTGTGCCATCCCGTCCCAACGCTTGTGGTAATCAACGCCAATCTTCACTCCTTGTTGCTGCGCACAGCGGATGATTTCCCGACATTCCGCTGACGTTGTCGCCATCGGTTTCTCAATCAGCACATGTTTGCCCGCCCTGATGGCTTCAATCGTGGCATCAAAGTGGAACGGATCCGGCGTCGCGATTGATATCAGATCAACGTCCGTCGCGGCAAACAACTCTGCCAGCGAGGCATAACCAGGCACCTGAAACTCCGCCGCAACGTTGGCGCGGATGTCCGGATTGATCTCGCAAAACCCCACCAGGTTCACCCACGGATTATAGTGATACGCATTGATATGATGTTTGCCATAAATACCGGCCCCCACCACCGCGGCATTGATTTTGTTCATTACACATTTCCTCAGTTAAACAAGCCAAACGAAAACAGATAACCGATGGCCACCGCCAGAGGCGCGGTAATCATCCGTGACAGCAAGAAAGAGGGCACGCCAAGACGAATGGTTTTCTCTTTCGCCTCCTGCATGGAAAGCCCAACGGGAATGAAATCGGCACCGACCTGGACGTTAATCGCGAACAGCGCCGGCAACGCCATCAGCGGTGAAACCACCCCGCTACCGATTAGCGTTCCTACCAGCACACCAACGACCTGCGCAATCGCCGCGCCAGGAGCCAGAATGGGAGAGATGAAGGGCAGACCACAAATAATCGCAATCACAAACAGACCGGTTAACGATCCGGCAAGCGGCGACAGCGCATTCCCGGTCCACTGACCAATCGCGGTCTCCTGAACCAGAGCGATCAGAACCGAGATAAAGGCCATAAAGGGGATCACGTTTTTAATACACAGCTCGACCGATTCACGCGCCGAGGAGTAGAGCAGGCTGACAAAGTTACCGATTCCCGTCGCAAAACGCGTCATCAACTCCAGCGCGGTGTTGGTCGCGGAACCGCGTGGTTTTGCCTCCACGCGTTCGTGAGCCACGGCACAGGCATGGTCTGCCGGGAGAGGATCACTGAGCTCAACGTTTTCCTCCCCGGTTACCGGTTGATTAATGGTTTCAATCAGCGAAAGCGATTCAAGACTGACATCAGAGATGTAAATATCTTCGGTGATATATTTCGCCAGCGGCCCCATCGCACCGGTAGGGAGTACGTTGATTGTCTTGATTCTTTTCTGCGGATAAATGCCGCAGCGCAGTGAACCGCCACAGTTGATGACCACACAAAGGATTTTCTTATCATCCGGCATGGCGTCAAAGCCGTTAACCACGGTCATTTCCAGCATTTCACCCAGTTTTTTCGCGACCGGATCAATGGTTTTGCCGGTAAGCGACAGGATGACCATGCGGGTATCGCGAGATAAATACATGTCATCGCCAATCCCTGAATGACCTTTTTTAATCAGTACGGTTTTCATTGGTTTTCCTCATTATTGTCAATGGGCCAATCAATTCATTTACGGATGGAGAACAATGACTGTTAACGTGTAATGAACCATAGGCTATTGGCTTTTCAGCCCCGTCAAATACCACTGTCACATGACCTAACTCGCATAAATTTTGCCATGCGGCCTCTCCCCAGCAGGTTATATTCCAGGTCTGATTATTAATCTGCAGAACTTAATCCATTGTTTTTTGTAATGGGGTAACATCACAAACAATATTCTTAATGACCAGGACATAATCGAGATAATCTTCCGGAGCATGGTCATTAAAGGTAATCAACATGCCATTAAGCAGTCCCTCTTCCACTTTTCTTCCAGCCTTTACGACGTCAGCCGAAAATAGTACTTTCATTGTTTTCCCTTATTCCTGATTAAGTTCGCGTTTCTCCAGCCGGGTGAAGATATATTCCGTCAGAAAACCACGGATAAAACCGAGTAGAATACCCGCAGCGATATAGCGTAATGCCAGGTCGGCAACCGGTAGATCGAGTCGCGTCAGGCCAGCGGCGACGCCCAGCCAGATAAAGAGTTCAGATGGCACAATGTGTGGGAACAGAGAGGTCAGCGGGTGTACGGTGCTGCCCAGCGCATCCTGATAAGCGGGTTTACAACGTTCGGGCAGAAATTTACCCATCGTCAGCGCACCCGGACTGCTAAGAAAGAACCAGGCAAAACTCGGCAAAATTCCATAGGTTAATATTTTTGACTTCCCCATCAGGGTGGCGACTTTTTCCATTCGCTGTTGGCCAATTAATTTCATAATAAAATTAACGGTCAAAATTAAGGTTATCAGCATCGGAATGGTACTGACGATCATCCCGGAGAATATCTTACCTGCGCTCTGGAAAAGATGGATAAAGCCTTCTGCTATTTCAACTATCATAGTTAATTCCCAACGTGTAGGTATAAGTATATTCATCCGTCAGAAGTGTATTGACAGATGAAGGCAGCCAACGCTTTTGTCTTTAAGAATTCAGATGATGTTATTTAATAATTTTTCAGTTCTCCTGGCAGTAAGGGCTCGTAAATATCGCGGTTTGGTAACAGGAAAGTTAACGGGAAATGGCTGCACAAACAGTGAGCACCTTCACAGAGTTATAATTATTCATTTTATTTTGTATTTTTATACATGAAGGAAAAAGTCACCGGACAGGACCTTTTGGCAAGGGGAAATGGTGAATTCAGGACGAAAAAAAGGGAGGCAGCGCCTCCCTTTTTTGCAGTCGTTAAACTCGCCGATTACTCGTCAGCGTCATCAGCGACATCGTCGTCGGTTTCCGCTTCCGGGGCGATATCATCATCCCCTTCCGCCGCGCTACCGTCGATGGAGTCGAGTTCTTCGTCATCCACCGGCTCAGCTACACGCTGCAGACCCACCACGTTTTCATCTTCCGCCGTACGGATGAGGATTACGCCCTGAGTATTACGTCCTACCACGCTGATTTCCGACACGCGAGTACGCACCAGCGTACCGGCATCGGTGATCATCATGATCTGGTCGCAATCATCAACCTGCACCGCGCCAACAACAGAACCGTTGCGCTCGGTCACTTTGATAGAGATAACGCCTTGCGTCGCACGGGACTTGGTCGGATACTCTTCCGCCGCCGTACGCTTACCGTAACCATTTTGCGTCACGGTCAGGATCGCGCCTTCACCACGTGGAATAATCAGGGAGACGACTTTGTCTTCGCCCGCCAGCTTGATGCCTCGTACGCCAGTCGCAGTACGGCCCATCGCACGGACGGCGTCCTCTTTAAAGCGCACCACTTTGCCCGCCGCCGAGAACAGCATGACTTCGTCAGAACCGGAGGTCAGATCCACGCCAATCAGTTCGTCGCCATCGTTCAGGTTCACCGCAATGATACCGGCAGAACGCGGGCGGCTGAATTCGGTCAGCGCGGTTTTCTTCACCGTACCGCTGGCGGTCGCCATAAAGACGTTCACGCCCTCTTCGTACTCACGAACCGGCAGGATAGCGGTAATACGTTCGTCGGCTTCCAGCGGCAGCAGGTTGACGATCGGACGGCCACGCGCACCACGGCTCGCTTCTGGCAGTTGATAAACCTTCATCCAGTACAGACGACCCCGGCTGGAGAAGCAGAGGATCGTGTCATGGGTGTTGGCCACCAGCAGACGGTCAATAAAGTCTTCTTCTTTAATACGTGCAGCCGATTTGCCTTTCCCACCACGACGTTGTGCTTCGTAGTCGGTCAGCGGCTGATACTTCACGTAGCCCTGATGAGACAGGGTCACAACCACATCTTCCTGGTTGATCAGATCTTCGATATTGATATCAGCGCTATTCGCGGTGATTTCGGTACGACGCTCATCGCCAAACTGATCGCGGATCAGCTCCAGCTCTTCGCGAATCACTTCCATCAGGCGATCGGCGCTGCCCAGAATGTGCAGCAGTTCCGCGATCTGTTCCAGCAGCTCTTTGTATTCATCGAGCAGTTTTTCATGCTCAAGGCCGGTCAGTTTCTGCAAACGCAGATCCAGAATCGCCTGGGCCTGCTGTTCTGTCAGGTAGTACTGACCGTCACGCACGCCGAATTCTGGCTCCAGCCATTCCGGACGCGCAGCGTCGTCACCGGCACGTTCCAGCATCGCAGCCACGTTGCCCAGATCCCACGGACGTGCGATCAATGCGGCTTTCGCTTCCGACGGGGTCGGCGCGCGACGAATCAGCTCAATGATCGGGTCGATGTTCGCCAGCGCAATCGCCAGTGCTTCAAGGATATGCGCACGATCGCGGGCTTTACGCAGTTCGAAAATGGTACGGCGGGTCACCACTTCACGGCGGTGGCGCACAAACGCTGAAATGATGTCTTTCAGGTTCATGATCTTCGGCTGACCATGGTGCAGTGCCACCATGTTGATACCGAAAGAGACCTGCAGTTGAGTCTGGGAGTAGAGGTTGTTCAGTACCACTTCCCCGACCGCGTCGCGCTTAACTTCAATCACGATGCGCATACCGTCTTTGTCAGACTCGTCACGCAGCGCGCTGATGCCTTCAACGCGTTTGTCTTTTACCAGTTCCGCGATTTTCTCGATCAGGCGCGCTTTGTTCACCTGATACGGAATTTCATGCACGATAATGGTTTCACGACCGGTTTTCGCGTCTACTTCCACTTCCGCGCGGGCACGGATGTACACTTTACCGCGACCGGTACGATAGGCTTCTTCAATACCGCGACGACCGTTGATGATCGCCGCCGTCGGGAAGTCCGGACCCGGGATGTATTCCATCAGCCCTTCAATGCTGATGTCTTCATTGTCGATATACGCAAGGCAGCCGTTAACCACTTCCGTCAGGTTGTGTGGCGGGATGTTGGTCGCCATCCCTACTGCGATACCGGACGAACCGTTTACCAACAGGTTCGGGATTTTGGTCGGCATAACGTCAGGGATTTTTTCCGTGCCGTCATAGTTGTCGACAAAATCAACCGTCTCTTTTTCCAGATCGGCCATTAACTCATGGGCAATCTTCGCCAGACGGATTTCCGTATAACGCATCGCCGCCGCGGAATCGCCATCGATGGAACCGAAGTTCCCCTGGCCATCCACCAGCATATATCGCAGCGAGAACGGCTGAGCCATACGGACAATGGTGTCGTATACCGCAGAGTCGCCATGCGGGTGGTATTTACCGATTACGTCACCAACGACACGGGCTGATTTCTTATAGGCTTTGTTCCAGTCATTGCCCAATACGTTCATGGCGTAAAGTACGCGACGGTGTACCGGCTTCAGGCCATCTCGGACATCCGGCAGCGCACGGCCAACAATGACCGACATCGCATAATCCAGATAAGAGTTCTTCAGCTCTTCCTCAATGTTGACCGGTGTAATTTCTCTCGCAAGGTCGCTCATCTAACCGCTATCCCTCTACTGTATCCCGGATTCAAAGGTCGCAAATTATAACACAACCGCAGAGATTGAGGTAAACCAATAAGCTTTATTCACCCGCGTGGACTGATATACTCCTGTCACTAGCCCTATAAGGAGTAAAAGCCCCGATGAATGCCGTAAAACCACCGGTAAACCACAACGTTGACCATGAAGAAATTGCCAAGTTTGAAGCAGTCGCGTCGCGCTGGTGGGATCTGGAAGGCGAATTTAAGCCGTTGCATCGCATTAACCCGCTGCGGCTGGGTTATATTGCTGAACGCTCAGGCGGCCTGTTTGGTAAAAAGGTGCTCGACGTCGGCTGCGGCGGCGGCATTCTGGCAGAGAGCATGGCGCGTGAAGGCGCCACAGTGACCGGTCTGGACATGGGGTTTGAGCCCTTGCAGGTAGCAAAACTGCATGCGCTGGAAAGTGGTATTCAGGTGGATTACGTGCACGAAACCGTGGAAGAGCACGCGGCAAAACATGCCCATCAGTATGACGTGGTAACCTGTATGGAGATGCTGGAACATGTGCCCGATCCGCAATCGGTGGTTCGCGCCTGCGCACAACTGGTGAAACCCGGCGGCGAGGTGTTCTTCTCAACGCTCAACCGTAATGGCAAATCCTGGCTGATGGCGGTTGTCGGTGCGGAATATATTTTACGCATGGTGCCGAAAGGGACCCATGATGTGAAGAAATTTATTAAACCTGCGGAGCTGCTAGGTTGGGTGGATCAGACGGTCTTGCAGGAGCGCCATATGACCGGGTTGCACTACAACCCCATCACCAACACCTTCAAGCTTGGCCCTGGCGTTGATGTGAACTATATGGTGCATACCACCGCAAAAGCGGAATAAGCCCCCTGCCTGATGGCGCTTCGCTTATCAGGCCTACAAAGATGTGCCTGTAGGCCGGATACAACATTACTGTCGCCATCCGGCTTACAAAAATTGCGCCAGATCATGAGAACTTTCTACACCTTCGTTGAAGAAATCAGCACTCGATCAAATTATCTATTTTTTTTATGAATTATTGACATCCCCGCCAGGCCTTATGCGACGTGCACTTAGCCTTTCTTACCCTTTTGCAACCTCAATTTAACCTCAAAATCAACTCTTGTGCTGAAAAGAATCCCTACTAGAATACTCACCATATAGCGTTTACTTTAACACTCAACCCCTACATATAGTATTTATCCACAGAGTTAGTCACAAGGTGGCATTGTGGATAATGCAGGGGATATTTTTTCTTTCACGGACAGGTAAAAAACCACATGAATCAGAGTCTGCTGGTGACAAAGCGTGATGGTAGTACAGAGCGCATCAATCTCGACAAAATCCATCGGGTTCTGGATTGGGCGGCAGAAGGACTGAATAACGTATCGATCTCTCAGGTCGAACTGCGCTCCCACATCCAGTTTTATGACGGTATCAAGACCTCCGATATCCATGAAACGATCATTAAAGCGGCGGCGGACCTGATCTCCCGCGATGCGCCGGATTATCAGTATCTGGCTGCGCGTCTGGCGATTTTCCATCTGCGTAAAAAAGCCTACGGCGAATTTGAACCGCCGAAACTGTTTGACCATGTGGTGAAAATGGTTGAAATGGGCAAATACGACAATCATCTGCTGGAAGACTACACGGAAGAAGAGTTCAAGCAGATGGACTCGTTCATCGTACACGACCGTGATATGACCTTCTCCTACGCCGCCGTTAAGCAGCTGGAAGGGAAATATCTGGTACAGAACCGTGTCACCGGTGAGATCTACGAAAGCGCCCAGTTCCTCTATATTCTGGTAGCAGCCTGCCTGTTCTCGAATTACCCGCGCGAAACCCGTCTGGAATACGTCAAACGTTTTTATGACGCGGTGTCGACGTTCAAAATTTCTCTGCCGACGCCGATCATGTCCGGCGTTCGTACCCCGACGCGTCAGTTCAGCTCTTGCGTGCTGATCGAGTGCGGCGACAGCCTGGACTCGATCAACGCCACCTCCAGCGCGATTGTGAAATACGTTTCCCAGCGTGCTGGTATCGGTATCAACGCCGGTCGTATCCGTGCGCTGGGCAGCCCGATTCGCGGCGGCGAAGCGTTCCACACCGGCTGTATCCCGTTCTACAAGCACTTCCAGACCGCCGTGAAATCCTGCTCTCAGGGCGGTGTACGCGGTGGTGCGGCCACGCTGTTCTACCCGATGTGGCATCTGGAAGTGGAAAGCCTGCTGGTATTGAAAAACAACCGTGGCGTGGAAGGCAACCGCGTGCGTCACATGGACTACGGCGTACAAATCAACAAACTGATGTACACCCGTCTGCTGAAAGGGGAAGACATTACCCTGTTCAGCCCGTCCGACGTCCCTGGCCTGTATGATGCGTTCTTCGCCGATCAGGACGAGTTCGAGCGTTTGTACACGAAATATGAGAAAGACGACAGCATCCGCAAACAGCGTGTCAAAGCCGTTGAACTGTTCTCGCTGATGATGCAGGAACGCGCCTCTACGGGGCGTATCTATATTCAGAACGTTGACCACTGCAACACCCATAGCCCGTTCGATCCGCAGGTCGCGCCGGTGCGCCAGTCCAACTTATGTCTGGAAATCGCGCTGCCAACCAAACCGCTGATGGATGTGAACGACGAAAACGGTGAAATCGCCCTGTGTACGCTCTCCGCGTTCAACCTGGGAGCAATCAACAGCCTCGAGGAACTGGAAGAGCTGGCGGTACTGGCCGTTCGTGCCCTTGATGCGCTGTTAGATTATCAGGACTACCCGATCCCGGCCGCCAAACGTGGTGCGATGGGGCGTCGTACGCTGGGTATTGGCGTGATTAACTACGCTTACTATCTGGCGAAGCACGGCGTACGTTACTCCGACGGTAGCGCCAACAACCTGACGCACAAAACGTTTGAAGCCATTCAGTACTATCTGCTGAAGGCCTCTAACGAACTGGCGATTGAACAAGGCGCCTGCCCATGGTTTAACGAAACCACCTACGCACAGGGCATTCTGCCGATCGATACTTACAAGAAAGATCTGGATGCCATCACCAGTGAACCGCTGCATCATGACTGGGAAGCGCTTCGTGAGTCCATCAAGACCCACGGTCTGCGTAACTCAACGCTCTCTGCCCTGATGCCGTCCGAGACCTCTTCGCAGATCTCGAACGCCACTAACGGTATTGAGCCGCCGCGCGGTTACGTCAGCATTAAAGCGTCGAAAGACGGCATCCTGCGTCAGGTCGTGCCGGACTACGAGCACCTGGGCAACGCCTATGAGCTGCTGTGGGAAATGCCGGGGAATGATGGTTATCTGCAACTGGTCGGGATTATGCAGAAGTTTATCGATCAGTCGATTTCAGCCAACACCAACTACGATCCGTCGCGCTTCCCGTCCGGAAAAGTGCCGATGCAGCAGTTGCTCAAAGACCTGCTCACCGCCTATAAGTTCGGGGTCAAAACGCTGTATTATCAGAACACCCGCGACGGCGCGGAAGATGCCCAGGACGATCTGGTGCCATCCATTCAGGACGATGGCTGCGAAAGCGGCGCATGTAAGATTTAATCTGTTGCCGGATGGCGGCGAAAAGCCTCATCCGGCCTACAAAATCAATCGGATGTTGTAGGCCGGATAAGCGAAGCGCCATCCGGCATTACACAGCTGACAGGACTCACTTCAATGGCATACACCACATTTTCACAGACGAAAAACGATCAACTGCTGGAGCCGATGTTTTTTGGTCAGCCGGTTAACGTGGCCCGCTACGATCAGCAAAAATATGACATCTTCGAAAAGCTGATCGAAAAACAACTCTCCTTCTTCTGGCGTCCTGAAGAGGTTGACGTTTCACGCGACCGCATCGACTACCAGGCGCTGCCAGAGCATGAAAAACACATTTTTATCAGCAATCTGAAGTACCAGACGCTGCTGGATTCTATTCAGGGGCGTAGCCCGAACGTGGCACTGCTGCCGCTGATCTCCATTCCGGAACTGGAAACCTGGGTCGAAACCTGGGCCTTCTCCGAGACCATTCACTCGCGCTCTTACACCCATATCATTCGTAATATCGTTAACGATCCGGCTATTGTGTTTGATGACATCGTCACCAACGAGCAGATCCAGAAACGTGCGGAAGGCATTTCCAGCTATTACGATGAGCTGATTGAGATGACCAGCTACTGGCACCTGCTGGGCGAAGGGACGCACACCGTGAACGGCAAAACCGTCACCGTGAACCTGCGTGCGCTGAAGAAAAAACTGTATCTGTGCCTGATGAGCGTCAACGCGCTGGAAGCAATCCGCTTCTACGTCAGCTTCGCCTGCTCATTCGCTTTCGCCGAGCGTGAACTGATGGAAGGCAACGCTAAAATCATTCGCCTGATTGCCCGTGACGAAGCGCTGCACTTGACTGGCACTCAGCACATGCTGAACCTGTTGCGCAGCGGCGTTGACGATCCGGAAATGGCGGAAATTGCCGAAGAGTGTAGGCAGGAGTGCTATGACCTGTTTGTGCAGGCCGCCCTGCAGGAAAAAGAGTGGGCAGACTATCTGTTCCGCGACGGTTCAATGATTGGCCTGAACAAAGACATTCTGTGCCAGTACGTCGAATACATCACCAACATTCGTATGCAGGCGGTCGGTCTGGATCTGCCGTTCCAGACCCGTTCCAATCCGATCCCGTGGATCAACACCTGGCTGGTGTCCGATAACGTTCAGGTGGCCCCGCAGGAAGTGGAAGTGAGTTCTTATCTGGTCGGGCAGATCGACTCTGAAGTCGATACCGACGATCTGAGTAACTTCCAGCTCTGATGGGACGCGTCACACTGCGCATCACTGGCACACAGTTGCTGTGCCAGGATGAACACCCTTCCCTGCTCGCCGCGCTTGAATCGCACAACGTTGAAGTGGAATATCAGTGCCGCGAAGGCTATTGCGGCTCTTGCCGCTGCCGTCTGGTTGCAGGTCAAGTGGACTGGATCGCCGAGCCGTTAGCATTCATTCAGCCCGGCGAAATTTTGCCCTGCTGTTGCAGGGCAAAAGGCGACATCGAAATTGAGATGTAGCGCGCGTTACAGCGCGTAGTAATACGCTTTCACCTGTTCCCAGTCCGCTTTCGGGATGGGACTCAGGTACTTCTCAAGCTGAGAGAAGTCATGGTGCGCCGCTTTATGGCGGCGCAAACGACGACGGCTTTTTTCCAGATCTAAAAACCCGGCTTCTACCGTCCCTTCCGTTTTCACATAGATATGTCTTACGTAGCAGCAGCCGTGCTGACGATTGACGCTGTGCATCTTTTTAAAGGCCAGCGCGACCGCTTTTAGCATTGCATCACGCACCTCATCAGGATACGGCGTCACTGTATGCTGTTTATACCACTCTTCGATGCTCACAAAGCCTTTCATATCTTCGGTGATCAGCAGCGCACGCCATTCACCGTTAACTTTTGTCGCGTTGCCATAGACAATTTTCGGCACGATAACGCCCGCGCGGGCCAGTTCGTTGATCACCTCGATTTCGCGCACAATCGTCGGACGTCCGAAAGGATAGCGTACCGAGTGAAACAGGTGTTGTGTCATCCGCTTCACATACAATTTCTTCCCGTCACGTTCGATGCATTGCACACCGCTCATCCCTTTGCGTCGATAATTCGGTTCTTCGACCCAATCGCCTTCCGTTGCCCACCAGCTCTCAAACTCATCCTGCACTGCTGCCTGCGCCATTGTGACCATCCGTTACAGTAACGACATAAATTATTTATCGAACAAATATAAATCTTCTTCTTAAGGAAATCTTAAGAAATTCATGATCGGCTACGGACTTCTTGATCTGACGTGTGCTTTTTTGCATTAAACCGGCAGGAAAAGAGATAAAAAAAACTGCACCTTACTCAGCGGTTGCCCGCCTTTGGGGTGCAGTGGAGAGGGATAACGCGGTTGTTACTCTTTACGTAAGAACATCACCGCTTTGTCGGGGAAGTCGGTGAACAGCCCGTCCACGCCCGCTTTGTTGTAGAGGATGTCGTACAGCTGATTCACATCCGTCGTGTACTCCGGCAACTGATCGGCGCGCACCGTATAAGGATGAACCGCCATCTTATTCTGGTGGGCCTCTTTCACCATATCTGTCAGGACGATATTGCCTTTCGTCGACTTCTCGTCAATCAGCATGTGGTAATCCGGACCGATGCCGTCCGCATATTCCGCCACCTGCTTCATCGCCCCGGGTTTAAACATCCAGTCGTAGTTGTAATTGACCCAACTGCCGTCCGGCTGCTTCTCCTGGGTTTCATTCCAGTCGGTATAGGCAATCAACTGCACCAGGTTCAGATCCATCCCCATTTTAGGTTCCAGCTCATTTTTGATGCGCTTGAGTTCTGCTACATCAAAACTTTGCAGATAGACTTTGTCCTGCTTGTCGCTGTAACCGTACTGTTTCAGCACTTCCAGGGTCTTCGTCGCAATGTCCTTCCCTTCCTGATGATGGAACCACGGCGCTTTGATCTCCGGATAGATACCGATGTTCTTGCCGGTAGAATGGTTCAGTCCCTGAACAAACTCGATCTCTTCAGCAAAGGTATGCACGCGGAAATCCGATTTACCCATCGGGAAACGCCCAGGATAGGTTTGCACCTTCTTGCCATTTTCCAGATCAAACCCTTCGGTAAATTTCAGAGATTTGATTTCGTCCAGCGTAAAGTCGATGGCGTAATAACGACCGTCTTTGCGCGCACGATCCGGAAAACGCTCGGCGACATCCGTCACGCGATCAAGATAGTGGTCATGCAGGACGACCAGTTGGTCGTCTTTCGTCATCACCAGATCCTGTTCCAGATAATCCGCCCCCTGCGCGTAGGCCATCGCTTTCGCGGGCAGCGTATGCTCCGGTAGGTAGCCGCTCGCGCCACGGTGGGCAATCACAACTTTATCTGTGTTGCTGGCAGCCAGGGCATGACTTCCCATTACCGCACCCGCCATCATCAGCGTCAGGCTCAGGTTTTTCAGTGTTTTTTTCATTCACTTAGCCCCCGTTGCGTTTCAGTTGCATCTCAGCATGGTGGCGTTTTTCGCCGATCATCACCACAATCAACAGAATCACCGCCAGAATGCTGCCGCCGATCATCACCATGAAACCGCCGTCCCAACCGAAGAAGTCCACGGTGTAGCCGACGATGGCGCTGGCCGCCACGGAACCGCCGAGGTAACCAAACAGGCCGGTAAAGCCCGCTGCCGTCCCTGCGGCTTTTTTCGGTGCCAGTTCCAGCGCATGCAGACCAATCAGCATCACCGGACCGTAAATCAGGAAGCCGATCACAATCATACAAACCATATCGACGGTCGGGTTACCTGCCGGGTTCATCCAGTAAACGATGGTAGCGATCGTCACCAGGGTCATAAAGAACACACCGGTCGCGCCACGGTTACCACGGAACACTTTGTCCGACATCCAGCCGCACAGCAGCGTGCCAGGGATCCCTGCATATTCATAGAAGAAGTAGGCCCAGGAGGATTTATCCAGCGCAAAGTGCTTCACTTCTTTCAGATAGGTTGGAGACCAGTCGAGAATGCCGTAACGCAGCAGATAAACGAACACGTTCGCAATCGCGATCTACCACAACAGTTTATTCGGCAGAACGTACTGCATGAAGATCTGCTTCGCGGTCAGCTCTTCTTCCGCTTTCTCGTTGTAGTCGTCCGGATAGTCGTTTTTGTACTCTTCGATGGGCGGCAGGCCACAGGATTGCGGCGTATCACGCATCAGCGCGAAAGCGAAAATAGCCACCAGAATGGCGCCGAACGCTGGCATATACAGGGCAGCTTTCCAGTCGTTAAACCAGGCCATCCCGAGCAGGAACAGCAGCGGAGGGATCCCGCCACCGACGTTATGCGCACAGTTCCAGACGGAGACAATCCCGCCACGTTCCTTCTGCGACCACCAGTGCACCATGGTACGTCCGCACGGCGGCCAGCCCATTCCCTGGAACCATCCGCAGAGGAACAACAGCACGAACATAATGGCAATGCTCGATGTCGCCCACGGTACAAAGCCCATGAACAGCATCACTGCCGCGGCCAGAATCAGACCGGCTGGCAGGAAAACGCGCGGATTCGAGCGATCCGAAACCGACCCCATGATGAATTTCGAAAATCCGTAGGCAATAGAGATCCCCGACAAGGCAAAACCTAAATCACCGCGTGAAAACCCCTGCTCGACCAGGTAAGGCATTGCAAGGGCAAAGTTCTTGCGCACCAGATAGTACGCGGCATAGCCAAAGAATATCCCCAGGAATATTTGCCAGCGAAGCCGGCGGTATGTCGGATCGATCTCCGCTGCAGGCAAGCGAGCTTTATGCGCCGCTGGTTTAAAAATACTCAACATAATGTAGCCTCCGTGGCCCGTCTTTTATAAGTAGTAAACACCGCAGGTGGTACACGCAACCCCCGCTGCTTCCAGTGTTGGTCGCGATGTTATGCAAAGATACATGCCGTGAATGTGAATTACAGCACATATTGTTACAGATTTATGATGAATGTTCAGAAAGGCGCACGAAATCACGTTTCATTTTCGAATTATGAGCGAATATGCGCGAAATCAAACAAACCATGCTTTTTATGTGGCTAAATGATAAAAAACGAACTGTGAGGGAAAACAATGAAAACTCGCGACTCGCAAACCAGTGACGTGATTATCATTGGGGGTGGTGCCACTGGCGCAGGGATTGCCCGCGACTGCGCGCTGCGTGGACTCCGTGTTATTTTAGTCGAGCGTCATGATATTGCGACCGGAGCGCCCGGTCGTAACCACGGACTGCTGCACAGCGGCGCACGTTATGCGGTGACTGACGCCGAATCTGCCCGCGAATGCATCAGCGAAAACCAAATTCTGAAACGTATCGCCCGCCACTGCGTTGAGCCGACAGACGGTCTGTTTATTACCCTGCCCGAAGATGAGCTTTCCTTTCAGGCCACCTTTATCCGTGCCTGTGAAGAAGCGGGCATTCGGGCAGAAGCGATCGATCCGCAACAGGCGCGGATTATCGAACCGTCGGTGAATCCACAGCTGATCGGCGCGGTCAAAGTGCCGGACGGAACGGTCGATCCGTTCCGCCTGACTGCAGCCAACATGCTTGATGCGAAAGAGCACGGTGCTATTATCCTGACCGCCCACGAAGTGACGGGGTTGATCCGTGAAGGCGCGACCGTTAGCGGTGTCCATGTGCGCAACCATCTCAATGGCGAAACGCAAACGCTGCATGCGCCGGTGGTGGTGAACGCCGCCGGGATCTGGGGACAGCGGATCGCGGAATATGCCGATTTGAGTATCCGCATGTTCCCGGCGAAAGGGTCGCTGCTCATTATGGACCACCGCATCAACCAACACGTCATTAACCGCTGCCGCAAGCCTTCCGACGCCGATATTCTGGTACCCGGCGATACCATTTCGCTGATTGGCACCACCTCAACCCACATTGATTACAATGATATCGACAGCAACCGCGTCACCGCCGATGAGGTCGATATTCTGCTGCGCGAAGGTGAAAAGCTGGCGCCGATCATGGCGAAAACGCGCATTCTGCGCGCCTACTCCGGGGTGCGTCCACTGGTGGCAAGCGATGACGATCCCAGCGGTCGTAACGTCAGTCGCGGCATTGTGCTGTTCGATCACGCGAAACGCGACGGCCTGGACGGGTTTATCACGATTACCGGCGGCAAACTGATGACTTATCGTCTAATGGCGGAATGGGCCACCGACGCGGTCTGCCGGAAACTGGGTAACACGCGTCCTTGCATCACTGCAGACACGCCGCTACCGGGCTCGCAGGAACCCACGGAAAGCACGCTGAAGCGCGTGATCTCTCTGCCAGCCCCACTGCGAGGCTCCGCGGTGTATCGCCACGGCGACCGTACGCCAGCATGGCTGAGTCATGGTCGTCAGCACCGCAGTCTGGTCTGTGAATGTGAAGCCGTCACTGCGGGTGAAGTGCAGTACGCCGTCGAAAATTTAAACGTCAACAGCCTGCTTGATCTCCGTCGTCGCACCCGCGTGGGGATGGGCACCTGTCAGGGCGAGCTCTGCGCCTGCCGTGCCGCCGGGTTGCTGCAACGCTTTAACATCACCACCGCTGCGCAGTCCATTACCCAGTTGTCAGACTTCCTCAACGAACGCTGGAAAGGCGTACAACCGATCGCCTGGGGTGATGCCCTGCGCGAAAGCGAATTTACCCGCTGGGTATACCAGGGATTATGTGGTCTGGAAAAGGAGCCTCGCGATGAGATTTGATACGGTCATTATGGGCGGCGGTCTCGCCGGACTGCTGTGCGGACTGCAGTTGCAAAAGAGCGGATTACGCTGTGCGGTGGTCACTCGCGGTCAGAGCGCGCTGCACTTCTCTTCCGGCTCGCTGGATCTGCTCAGCGCGCTACCGGACGGGCAACCAGTGAATGACATCACTGCCGGTCTGGACGCCCTGCGCGAACAGGCCCCAACACATCCCTACGCCACGCTGGGTACGCAACGCGTTCTGACACTCGCTGAACAGACACAGGCGCTGCTGGAAGCCTCCGGCGCGCATTTGCAAGGCGAGGTTCGGCAGTCACATCAGCGGGTCACCCCGCTCGGCACACTGCGTTCGACCTGGCTCAGTTCACCGGAAGTCCCTGTCTGGCCGCTGGCGGCAAAACGCCTTTGTGTGGTGGGCATTAGCGGCTTACTCGATTTTCAGGCGCACCTGGCGGCGGCCTCTTTACGTCAACAGGATCTGACGGTTGAAACCGCCGAAATCGACCTGCCGGAACTGGACGTGTTGCGTGACAACGCCACCGAATTTCGGGCGGTGAATATTGCGCGTTTTCTGGATAACGAAGATAAATGGCCCTTGTTGTA
This sequence comes from Citrobacter amalonaticus, assembly GCF_018323885.1. Classification (NCBI taxonomy): domain Bacteria; kingdom Pseudomonadati; phylum Pseudomonadota; class Gammaproteobacteria; order Enterobacterales; family Enterobacteriaceae; genus Citrobacter; species Citrobacter amalonaticus. The sequence goes on from NZ_AP024585.1 coordinate 3,140,972, forward strand.
TGACGCGCTGTTGCCGATCGCAAAAACCTGCGAAATGATCATCATGCCCGCCTGCTTTGGTCTGGTGGATGACCGCCTCTGGCGCTGGCTCAACGAGCGTCTGCCATGCTCGCTCATGCTACTGCCTACGCTACCGCCATCGGTGCTGGGGATCCGTCTGCATAACCAGTTGCAGCGTCAGTTCGTCCGTCAGGGCGGGATCTGGATGCCAGGCGATGAGGTGAAGAAAGTCACCTGCAAAAATGGCGTGGTGAGCGAAATCTGGACGCGCAACCACGCGGACATTCCGCTACGCCCGCGTTTCGCGGTGCTTGCCAGCGGGAGTTTCTTTAGCAGCGGCCTGCTTGCCGAACGTGAAGGGATCCGCGAACCGATTCTGGGACTGGATGTTCAGCAAACGGCGACCCGCGCCGAATGGTATCAACGCGATTTCTTTGACGCGCAACCCTGGCAACAGTTTGGCGTCAGCACTGATGAGGCGCTGCGCCCGTCGTTGGCCGGACAAACCGTAGACAACCTCTATGCGATTGGCTCGGTTCTCGGCGGATTCGACCCCATTGCCCAGGGATGCGGAGGCGGCGTCTGCGCAGTCACCGCGTTACATGCCGCCCATCACATTGCAGCACGTGCAGGAGGTGAGCAATGAGCGATACGAGTTTTGAAAGTTGCATCAAATGCACGGTCTGTACTACCGCCTGTCCGGTCAGCCGTGTGAATCCAGGTTACCCGGGCCCCAAACAGGCCGGTCCCGACGGCGAGCGCCTGCGTCTGAAAGATGGCGCGCTGTACGACGACGCGCTGAAATATTGCATTAACTGCAAACGCTGCGAAGTGGCCTGCCCGTCTGACGTCAAAATCGGCGATATCATTCAGCGCGCGCGGGCAAAATATGACACCTCCACCCCGTCGCTGCGTAACTTTATCTTAAGCCACACCGATCTGATGGGCAGTGTTTCCACCCCGTTCGCGCCGGTGGTCAACACGGCAACGTCACTGAAACCGGTGCGCCAGTTGCTCGATTACGCGCTGAAAATCGACCATCGCCGGACGTTGCCAAAATACTCTTTCGGCACCTTCCGCCGCTGGTATCGCAGCGTGGCGGCCCAGCAGGCACAGTACAACGATCAGGTTGCCTTCTTCCACGGTTGTTTTGTGAATTACAACCATCCGCAGCTCGGCAAAGATTTGATCAAAGTGCTGAACGCGATGGGCACCGGCGTCCAGTTATTGAGTAAAGAGAAGTGCTGCGGCGTGCCGCTGATTGCCAACGGGTTCACCGACAAGGCGCGTAAACAGGCGGTGACTAACGTCGAATCACTGCGTGAAGCGATTGGCGTGAAGGGGATTCCGGTCATTGCCACTTCCTCGACCTGTACTTTTGCGCTGCGTGACGAGTACCCGGAAGTGCTGGACGTCGACAACAGCGGTCTGCGGGAACATATCGAACTGGCAACCCGCTGGCTGTGGCGAAAACTGGACGAAGGAAAAACCCTGCCGCTGAAGCCGTTACCGTTAAAAGTGGTGTATCACACGCCGTGCCATATGGAAAAAATGGGCTGGACGCTGTACACCCTTGAACTGTTACGCCGCATTCCGGGGCTGGAACTCACGGTGCTGGATTCTCAGTGCTGCGGAATAGCTGGTACCTACGGCTTTAAAAAAGAGAACTATCCTACCTCGCAAGCCATCGGCGCACCGCTGTTTAAACAGATTGAAGACAGCGGCGCGGATATTGTGGTGACCGACTGCGAGACCTGCAAATGGCAAATCGAGATGTCCACCAGCAAACGCTGCGAACATCCGATCACCCTGTTGGCGAAAGCATTAGGCTAAATGACTCGCCCGGCGGCACGGTGCCCCGGGCGTTTTTGCGTTTAGCCTTCCACAAAATTGAATACGTTACCGTCGTACGTATTTATCTCCCGTCCCTCTTCGCAAAGACTGAATTTCGGGCATGCAGCCCTTAATGTAACCTCGTATCGTCACGTCACTGGATTCTTTGGTGACGGACAACCATGGCGAAATCAACGACGTCAACACCGCACGATGCCGTGTTTAAAAAGATGATGACCCATCCTGAAATTGCGCAGGATTTTCTTAAGATTCATCTTCCTGAGTCATTATGCAAACTTTGCGAGTTAACCACGCTCAAACTGGAATCCACCACCTTCATTGAAGACGACCTGAGAACCTACTATTCCGATGTTTTGTGGTCGCTGAAAACACACGAGGGTGAGGGTTACATTTACTGCGTTATCGAACATCAGAGTACCGCCGTGCCGCACATGGCCTTTCGTTTGATGCGCTATGCCACTGCCGCGATGCAACACCACCTTGATAACGGAAATAAAACCCTGCCGCTGGTGATCCCGATGCTGTTTTATCATGGCGAACAAAGCCCATACCCTTTCTCACTGAACTGGCTGGACGAATTTAACGACCTACAGCTGGCGCGGCAACTCTACACAGAAGCCTTTCCACTGGTCGATATCACGGTGATTACTGACGACGAAATCATGCAGCATAAGCGCATAGCTCTGCTGGAACTGATGCAAAAACATATCCGCGATCGTGATTTGATGGGGCTGGTTGACCGACTGGTCACGCTGTTAATTACAGGTACTGCTAATGACAGCCAGTTGCATACACTGTTTAATTATCTGGTGCAGTACGGCGATGTGTCCCGCTTCAGTGACTTTATCCGTAACGTCGCTGAGCGAGTTCCCCATCACAAGGAGAAATTGATGACGATTGCAGAAAGGCTTCGGCAGGAAGGCCACCATACGGGATTGCAGGAAGGCAGGCAAAAAGGCACCAGGGAGGAGGCATTACGTATCGCGCGGATGATGCTGAAAAGCGGGATCGAACGCGACAAGGTGTTGATGATAACCGGACTGTCACTCGACGATATCATGGCAAACAGTCCGTAAAGTCTGACAGATGGCCCGGCGGTGCAGCGCCGCCGGGCTATGGATTTAGTAACTGCTTTTCAGTTTCGGCATCGTCTGACCGGGCTTAAACATTGCCAGCCGCTGATCCAGCGCGTCAGTATACAACATAGTATCAACGCCCACGGCGACAAAGTTTGCCCCCCATTCCAGACATTTCTGCGCCATGAGCGGATCGACGGCGAGAAAACCCGCCGCTTTTCCGGCCGCACGAATGCGCTGGATGCTCTCTTTGATAATCCTCTGCACCTCCGGGTGCCCGCTGTTGTCCGGATACCCCAACGAAGCCGAAAGATCGGCGGGACCAATAAACACGCCGTCAATCCCGTCTACATCGAGGATCGCATCCAGATTATCCAGCGCGGCTTTACTTTCAACCTGCACCAGCAGACAGAGTGACTCATTGGCCTGCGCCATATAGTTTTCAATGCGTCCCCAGCGCGCTGCCCGCGCCACGCTGGCGCCGACGCCGCGCTCCCCCACCGGCGGGTAACGGGTTGCAGCAACCACCTGCCGCGCCTGTTCTGCGCTATCGACCATCGGTATCAACAGCGTCTGCGCGCCGATATCCAGTACCTGCTTGATCAATGCCTTAGCGCCTTCTACCGGACGAATCACCGGCTGGCTGGCGTAAGGGGCTATCGCCTGCAACTGATGATAGAGATCCTGCATCGTGTTCGGCGCGTGTTCGCCGTCGATCAGCAGCCAGTCATAACCCGACGTCGCGGCAATTTCCGCCATATAAGAGGTGGTCGAACTCAGCCACAGTCCGATTTGTACTTCCCCTTTGCGGAGTGCGTCCTTAAAAGGGTTTGCTAACAATGCGTTCATAATGATCCTTACAACATGGATAAACTTATTGATGCGCAGCACCCGGTTGCGACGCAGGACGATTTACGCTCAGGGTGAAAATAATCAATGAGCCGATGATGGCGACGCCCGCCAGCGTCAACAGTCCTGCGGCATCGCTGGCAAACATCGTTTCTGCTTTAACACGCAGGATTGGCGCAATAAACCCGCCCACCGCGCCAAACAGGTTCACGAAGCCGATCCCCGCCGCCAGCGCGGTGCCGGAAAGTAATTGCGTCGGCATGGTCCAGAACACCGGTTGTACGGCGATAAAACCGACAGCCGCTACGCAAAGCGCCAGAATCGCCACCATCGGAGACGCCAGCCCGGATACGCCGATGCCAATCCCCGCCGCCAGCAGCGTCAGCGCAGCGACATTACGACGTTCACCCGTACGGTCTGAGTAGCGAGGGATCAGCCAGGTCCCGAACAGTGCGGCAACCCATGGAATGGCAGTCACCACCGACGCCGTGAAGCCGACTTTGGTGCCCAGCAGTGCAGCAACCTGAGTCGGCAGGAAGAAAATCAGTCCGTACACCGCCACCTGAATCGTCAGATAGATAATCGCCAGTTGCCAGACGCGTCCGTTACGCAGGGCATCCGTCAGTTTTGACGTGGTCTTCTTCTCTTCTTCACTCGCCAGTTGGCTTATGAGCGCCGCTTTCTCTTCTGCGCTGAGGAAACGGGCCTGCTGCGGGGTATCATCCAGCCAGAAGAAGGTGAAGACCCCGGCACCAACTGCCAGCAAACCTTCGATAACGAACATCCAGAACCAGCCAGGATGCCCCATGAAACCGTGCATCTCCAGCAGCGCGCCGGACAGCGGCGATCCCAGCGTCAACGCCAGCGGCGCCCCCATGTAAAACAGCCCCATAATGCTGGCGCGGTTACGCTGCGGGAACCATTGCGAGGTGAGATAGATCATGCCGGGGAAGAAACCGGCTTCCGCCGCTCCCAGCAGGGTACGGATAATCAGGAATTTCGCCTCGGTATCCGCCCACGCCATCGCGGCGGAGAGGAATCCCCACAACAGCGTGGTGGTGCCAATCCATGTTCTGGCCCCCAGCTTGCGCATCAGCAGGTTAGCGGGCACGCCAAGAAAGGCGTAGACCACAAAGAAAATCCCCGCGCCAAGCGCATAGGCTTCGTTGCTCAGCCCGGTATCAATCTGATAGGTCTCTTTGGCAAAGCCAATGTTCGAACGGTCCAGAAACGCCAGTACATACAGTGCCAGCATAAACGGGATTAAACGTGCGCGGTTTTTCTTCACCACGCCGTCAAGAAGAGTGGTACTCATAGCAAGATCCTCAAAGAGATGAGGGCGTTGCCGACGCTGCGGCAACGCACAGGTCATTAGTGGCTATAAGGCCGTTTCAGATTGCAGTCGCGGTTAAGCTCCACGCCGAATCCTGGTTTATCCAGCACGGACTTATGAATGCGGCCCTGTACCGGTACCGGTTCATCAAGCAGAATCGGGTCAAACTGCGGACGCATGGTTGAGCAGTCCGGGCTGGTCATCAGGAACTCACTGAACGGCGTGTTGGTGAAGGTAATCACCGCATGATGTGAGTAGACCGACGAGCCGTGCGGTACCACCAGTTGTCCGCGCGATTTCGCAATCGCAGCAATCTCGACCAGCGTGGTCAGGCCGCCGCACCAGCCGACATCCGGCTGCATGATATCGATACCGGTTTCCGCCAGCGTACGGAAGGACTGCAGTGTGCCGTGGTGTTCACCGCTGGTGACCATCATGCCTGCCGGCGCATTGCGTTTCAGTTCGCGATAGCCTTCATACTGCTGTGGCGGTAAACACTCTTCGATCCACTTCAGGTTAGATGGCGCGCAGGCGTGAGCCAGCTTCGTGGCGTAATTCACGTCCTGACTCATCCAGCAGTCCAGCATCAGCCAGAAATCCGGGCCGCACTTCTCACGCATCTCCGCCACCATCGCGGCATCTTTGCGGATCCCCACATCGCCGTCGTGTGGTCCCCAGTGCGTCGGCATTTTGCCGCCAATGAAGCCCATCTCTTTTGCCAGATCCGGACGAGCACCCGTGGCGTAAAACTGAATTTCATCGCGCACCGCGCCGCCCAGCAGTTTGTAGACCGGCAGACCGACCACCTTGCCAAAAAGATCCCACAGCGCCAAATCAACGCAGGAGATGGTGTTCATCACCAGACCGCCAGAGCCTGAGTAATACATGGTCGCACCGAGCATCTGATCGTGAATGAGTTTGATATCGCTGACGCATTTTCCTTCGATAAAGCGATTGAGGTGTTTTTCAACAATAAAGCACCCCATCTCCCCTGCCGTAGAGACCGCAAATCCCGTCTGTCCGTTTTCGGCTTCAACTTCGACAATCAACGTACCCAGCACGTTAATCCCAAAGGACTGGCGTGACTGTTCGTATTCACGATATTTGCTCATCGGCGTGGCGATATGATCGTCAATCCAGTGATTCGCCCCCTGGTCATGATAATCACCGCCGCCAGCGCCTTTTTCTGCGGTAGCGCCACCGGTAAACCAGGCGCGGACATGTTTAATTTTGGGTAGGGTCATGATGTTCTCCATTATTATGATGCGAGTGAATCGAAGGGACTTTTCCATCCCAACAGACGTGAAATATCCTTCGCGCAGGCAATGGCTTTGCCGGCAAGATAATCACGATTCTCTTCGTTAATTTCTAAGCGAGTGCCAACCACCGAAATGGCGGCGGCGGGTTCGTTATTGGCATTAAATACAGGGGCAGCAACACAGCGTACATCCGGATAATCCTCTCCGTTGTCGAAGCTCCAGCCGCGCTGACGGATGCGTTCCAGTTCATCGCTAAGTTGCTGAGGTTGGGTGATCGTGGTGGGGGTCGCCTGCTCCCACACCAGCTGTTCAATAATGGCGTTACGCACGGCGGCGGGCTGCCAGGCCAACAGGCACTTACCAATACCAGAGCGATACAACGAAAGGCTTTTCCCTTCATGGGAGCGCACGCTGATGGTCGAAGACGATTCCACCTTCAGGATGTAATACGCGCTTTCATGGTCAATGATCCCCAAATGGCAGAGCAGCCCCGTTTCATCCATCAGTTGCGTCAGGCGTGGTCGCGCCAGTTCACGCAGATCCATTTTGCTGAGCGCATGGCCGGAGAGTTCCACCAGTTTGGTCCACAGACAAAAGTTCTCCTGGTGATCGACACTGATAAACCGCTGACGCTTCAGTTCACTCAACAGCAGGTACGCCGTGCTTTTGGGAATACCCAGCGTTTCGATAATCGTGGCGGCGCTACAGGGGCCAATCCGCGCAATCAGATTGAGAATATCAATGGCGCGGGTGAGCGCCGGGACTTTGCTTGATTCCAACATACTGGACTCCAGTCTGAGATACTGGAATCAGTGTGATCGGTCGCGTCAGGTAAATTTGTGAAGCGCGTCATGTCGCGCCTTTCTTCCAGCAGAATGGAGAAATTACGTGCAGGAATGTGAGGTGACGCACGGATTTTTTCGTGGGGAGTACAATGGGTTGGACAAAAAAAGAATCAGCCCGAAAAACGCAATGCCTTCGGGCGAGGTAAAGACTACAGCGTCAGGGATTCAACCACCTCAATCCAGCCGTGTTCGCTGGCAATATCCTGCTTGTTGAACCAGCGACGTAACATGTTTAGCGCCATCATCGCACAGACCTCCTGACGGACCAGCAGACTGTGACGGGTCACGCTGAAATGCACGCGCAGGGCAAACGTCCCGTCGGGGGTCGCCAGCGCAAAATTCAGGTGATCGTTTTCCAGCCCGGAGATCGCCAGCGCCAGTCCGGCGTAGTGGTTATCGCGCCGTTCTGTCGTCCAGTGCGCAGTCTGCGCCAGCGTCTCTTCCTGCGAAGGCACCACTTCACTGGCCAGCAGCGGCGCGCCCACGCGGGAGAGCTGCAGTGCCACCAACCCGCCGGTGAACTGCTCGCTCAGCGTCAGGCTGAGCTGCCTTTTCTGCAACTCGCGGGCGATTTGCAACGGAAGTCCCTCGGTACCTTCAAAAATCAGGCTTTGGCCGGCAACACGTTTGACCTCCTGCCACAGACCGCGCATCGCTTCACGCTGGGCATACGGTCCGGTTAATTTCAGTTCGATAATTGGCATCGAAGAACGGTAACCCAGCGTCACCCCTTCCGGTAATGAAAGCGAGTCGAGGCTTTGCGCCAGATCGCTTTCCGAACGACCAAAGGTGGTCAGACGCAGACACAGCGGCGGTTCGGTGAGAGAGAAGCGCTCGCGCAGACGCGGCAGGATCTCATGTTCTACCATCACCTTAAATTCTGACGGTACACCCGGCGTAAAGAACATCAGACAGCGATTAAGCTGTACCGCGAAACCACAGGCGGTGCCGACAGGATTATTGATGAATTCAGCGCTGGCGGGCAGTTCCGCCTGTTTGCGGTTGCTGGGCGCCATCACTCTGCCGCGCTCGCGGAAGAATCGTTCCATCTCGGCAAGCCAGGCTTCGTGCAGAACCAGCCCTTCCCCTTTCGCCGTCGCCGCAGCAAGCGCGCTGAGATCGTCACTGGTCGGCCCCAGTCCACCGTTGACGATCAGTACGTCAGCATGCTGACTCCGCTCGCGCAGAATGGCGACCAGGCAATCGAGGTTATCGCCCACCGTATTACGACGGGTTAAGGGCAATCCCTGATTAAAGAAAAAATCGGCCAGCCAGGCTGCATTCGTGTCGACGATTTGCCCGTGCAACACTTCATCCCCGGTGGATAACATCTCCACGTTTAACATCGTGTTCTCCTGCTTTTATGATGAAAACACTATAACGCAAAGGGGGAAGTGGCGTGGTAGAGAAATATCAGGAAGGTAACAAAAGTGGCGCGGCAGAAGACCGCGCCACCAAAATTAGAAGCTGGCATTGACCCCAACATACGGGCCGTCCGCAATGGCGTTATCACGATTGCCGTCTTTACCCGCCAGGTTGAGGTAGCGATAACCCGCTTCGATGCTGAGCGGACGCATGATCGTCAGACGCGCGCCGGCATTCGCCTCTTCATAGCTCTGGATCCCGCTGGATAACGAGTCCGGTGAGTAGTAGTACTCGCCGAACAGGCGGAAACTGTCGCCTATTGGCCACTGTAATCCACCGCCAACCGCAGCAGCATAGCCTTCATCACTGTCGTTCGGGTTGGTATAGACCCCTTTGCCGCCCACCGTCGCCATCAGCGGACCGAGCGGTAGATTTAGCCCCAGCCCCAGACCCGCGACGTCACCGTCGTCATCGCTATGCATCCAGTTACCGCTCAGCGCCAGTCCCGTGGACTCGGTGCCAAAGCCGACGCCAACGTTGGTATATTCTTTACCCGCCTGTCCGCTGATGCTCATTGCACTCGCAGAGGCGGAAACGAACAGCATTCCCGCTATGCCAAATAATACGCTTTTTTTCATTTTTACCCTTTCCAGCAAGCAAATACGTAAAGTTCCCCAAAGCCGCAGGATTGTACTGCCAGCGCTAAAGGAATCAATGAGCTAAAAAAGCGATCGTGCGGCATTTTGTAACTAAATAATACCGTTCAGAGACAAGAAGAGTCCCGTTAACCCTCTTTACCGTCCGGAAAAGCGCCAGGATACTATTTTTTATTCATAGCAATCCATCAAAGTACATTTCTCATATGAATAGAAAATAAACATTTTCTCCCCTGTTGCCAGGGGATAAACTTTTCCCTGCTAACACTCCCTCTGCTTCAAGGAACATTACCGTGCGTCAAAGGACTATTGTTTGCCCCTTAATACAGAATGCTGGAAGTTATCTCCTGTGCCAGATGGCCGACGACCGGGGCGTTTTCCCGGGCCAATGGGCACTGTCTGGTGGTGGCGTTGAACCAGGCGAACGCATTGAAGAGGCCCTGCGCCGTGAGATTCGCGAAGAACTGGGTACTGAGTTGGTTCTGACTGATATCAAACCCTGGACCTTCAGCGATGATATCCGTACCAAAACCTACCCCGATGGCCGTCAGGAAGAGATTTATATGATTTACCTGATTTTCGACTGCATCGCTGCCAATCGTGAGGTGCATATCAATGACGAGTTTCAGGCGTTTGCCTGGGTCAAGCCGGAAGATTTAGCGAAATACGATCTGAACGTTGCGACGGTGAAAACCTTAACACTGAAAGGGTTATTGTAATATTTGATGACAGCCATTACGGCTGTCATTCTTTATTCATAATAGGGGTTAGAGTGATACCAGTTTACCATCAAGGAATAATTTTCCCTTATCGACATGCATCACCAGGCCGTCCAGATAATCCGGGGTCAATTTTACACCCCGCATATTTTTTGCAAGATATGTCAAACAATGATTATGGGTAAAAATTACCACATCTTTATTTTCCGACTTATTGGCTAAACGCTCAATGGCCTGATAAGTCCCCCGCCCACAGGCATGCATGCCTTTATCTACCGTCAGTTTTTTATCCGCAGAAAACCAGGTCGCTGACTGAATGGTGCGTACCGTATCGCTGGCATACAAATCGTAGTCTTTTATCTCTTTACCAAACGCGGCGCCCAACGCACGGGCTTGCTTCGCGCCATGCTCGGTAATGCCGGTTTTATCCGACAGGCAGAGATTGTCTGACCTGTCGCAGCGCTCGGCATGACGAAACAACACCACCACCGGATGCTGTTTTGCCAGTACCGCCAGAGTACGGGAATCGATTCGCGGCAATCCGTTACTACTCCAGGCGAAATGGCTGCCCAGCCCTACCATTATCACCAGCGCTGATAACAGGATAACCGTATATTTTTTGGATTTAATGAAATACTGGGACACGATAAACACAATAAACTCCACCCGTTACCGGCGAACAGAAATATCACTTTACGGCATACCGCTTAATCAAAGGCATGATCATTTAAGTGGGCAAAATGCCCGAAAACCCTGGCCAATGCAAATGCAATATAGAGAAAAAAGGATATATTTTCTTAACGTTAAGTTCTTAAGGTTAAATTAATATTCAGCCACTATTATTTGGCTTTAACTGGATAATCCTCATTTAGCCTCCTGTTTATGACTTAATAAATAAGAGGATCGCAGTATCCAAATGGCTAAAGGAAATATAATGTCTGATTTTCTGCCTTTCTCTCGCCCGGCGATAGGTACGGAAGAACTTGCCGCAATCAAAGCGGTTCTTGATTCCGGATGGATTACGACCGGCCCGAAAAATCAGCAACTGGAAGAGGCCTTCTGCCAGCTGACGGGAAACCACCACGCTATTGCCGTTAGCTCCGCCACGGCAGGTATGCATATCGCTCTCATGGCGCTGGGAATCGGTGCCGGTGATGAAGTCATCACCCCGTCAATGACCTGGGTTTCCACCCTGAACATGATTGTGCTATTGGGCGCCACCCCAGTGTTGGTGGATGTCGACCGCGACACGCTGATGGTCACCGCTGAGCACATTGAAGCCGCCATAACGCCGCGCACGAAAGCCATTATTCCCGTCCATTACGCCGGCGCACCGGCCGATCTGGATGCCATTTACGCCCTTGCAGAACGTCACGGCATTGCGGTTATCGAGGATGCCGCCCACGCGGTCGGGACTTATTATCAGGGTCGTCACGTCGGCGCACGAGGTACCGCGATTTTCTCCTTTCACGCCATCAAGAATGTCACCTGCGCAGAGGGAGGACTGATCGTCACCGATGATGAGCCACTCGCCCGGGAGTTACGTAAGCTGAAATTCCACGGACTCGGCGTGGATGCCTACGATCGCCAGACCTGGGGTCGCGCGCCTCAGGCCGAGGTACTGACACCGGGTTACAAATATAATCTGACCGATATTAACGCGGCGATAGCGCTGGTTCAGTTAGACAAACTAGAGACACTAAACCGTCGCCGGACAACCATCGCCCACGCGTACCAACAAGCGCTGGCCGATCTGCCGTTTCAACCGCTGAGCCTGCCGTCATGGCCCCACGTCCATGCATGGCATCTGTTTATTATTCGTACCGACGAAGAGTGCTGTGGCATCAGTCGTGACGCGCTGATGGAGGCGCTCAAAGCCCAGGGAATCGGGACCGGTTTGCATTTTCGCGCGGCACACACGCAGAAATATTACCGCGAGCGCTTTAACACTCTGTCGCTCCCCCATACCGAATGGAACAGCGCACGTATTTGCTCGCTACCGCTGTTTCCTGATATGACCCCGGCGGATACCGATCGTGTCATCACCGCACTTCGCCAGATTGCAGGTAAATAACCATGTTTGAAGCTCTTCCGATTACGAAAGTGTCGGTGGTGATCCCTGTCTATAACGAACAGGAAAGCCTGCCGGAACTGTTCAGGCGAACCACTGCGGCCTGCGAGAGTCTGGGAAAAGACTATGAAATCCTGTTGATTGATGACGGTAGCAGCGACCACTCTGCCCGGTTGTTGATCGACGCATCAGAAGCCGAAGGCAGCCACATCGTTTCGATTTTACTCAATCGCAACTACGGGCAGCATTCCGCCATCATGGCGGGATTTAGTCACGTTACTGGCGACCTGATCATTACGCTCGATGCCGATCTGCAAAACCCGCCGGAAGAGATCCCGCGTCTGGTGGCAAAAGCCGATGAAGGGTATGACGTCGTTGGCACCGTACGCCAGAATCGTCAGGACAGTCTGTTCCGTAAAACCGCCTCGAAGATGATCAACCATCTGATTCAGCGCACCACGGGCAAAGCCATGGGCGACTACGGCTGCATGCTTCGCGCCTATCGCCGGCACATTATCGATGCCATGTTGCATTGTCATGAGCGCAGCACATTTATCCCGATTCTGGCGAATATTTTTGCCCGGCGCGCCACGGAGATCCCCGTTCATCACGCGGAACGTGAATTTGGTGATTCCAAATACAGCTTTATGCGGCTGATTAACCTGATGTACGACCTGGTGACCTGCCTGACGACGACGCCTTTGCGCATGTTGAGCCTGCTCGGCAGCGTCATCGCCGTTACCGGATTTACTCTGTCGATACTCCTCGTCATTCTCCGCCTGACGCTGGGGCCACAATGGGCGGCTGAAGGGGTATTCATGCTGTTTGCCGTTCTGTTTACCTTTATCGGCGCGCAGTTCATCGGCATGGGATTACTCGGCGAATATATCGGTCGAATTTACAACGATGTCCGCGCCCGCCCCCGCTATTTCGTCCAGCAAGTTATTCGTCCGGAAAGCCCGCACTCTACAAAGGAAAATCAATAATGAAAGCCGTTGTCTTCGCGTATCACGATATGGGCTGTCTGGGCGTTCAGGCCGTGCTCGACGCCGGCTATGACATTGCCGCCATTTTTACACATGCGGATAATCCAGGAGAAAACACGTTTTTTGGCTCCGTTTCTCGCTTGGCCGCTGATGCGGGGATCCCGGTCTACGCCCCGGATGACGTGAACCATCCAATCTGGGCTGAGCGTATCAGCCAACTCGCTCCTGACGTTATTTTCTCTTTCTATTACCGTCATCTACTCAGCGATGCAATTCTGGAACAGGCTCCGGCTGGTGCATTCAACCTGCACGGTTCACTCCTGCCAAAGTATCGCGGTCGCGCCCCGTTGAACTGGGTGTTGGTGAATGGCGAAAGTGAAACCGGCGTGACGCTGCACCGCATGGTCAACCGCGCCGATGCAGGCGCCATTATCGGGCAACAGCGTGTCGCTATTTCGCCTGACGATACGGCCCTTACGCTACATCATAAGCTTTGCCAGACCGCCCGACAGGTGCTGGAACAGGCACTACCCGCTATCAAACGCAGAGAGACGCGTGACGTTTTGCAAAACGAGAGCGACGCAACGTACTTTGGTCGTCGCACGCCTGAAGACAGTTTCCTGACGTGGAACCGACCGGCAACGACGCTGCATAACATGGTGCGGGCGGTCGCGGCCCCCTGGCCGGGCGCGTTCAGCTATTCCGGCACGCAAAAATTCACCATCTGGTCATCCCGCGTCCACTCACAGCCCCAGACCGCGCAACCGGGTACCGTGATTTCCGTCGCGCCCCTGCTGATCGCCTGTTCCGAAGGCGCGCTGGAGGTAGTGACCGGACAGGCGGGTAACGGCATCACCATGCAGGGTGCACAGTTAGCGCAGGTACTCGGCCTGGTTGCAGGCTCCCGTTTAAACAGCCCATCGCTGGCTGCCAGCAAGCGCCGTACCCGCGTGCTGATCCTCGGCGTGAATGGTTTTATTGGCAACCATCTTACCGAACGCCTGCTGCGCGAAGACCACTACGAATCTATGGTCTGGATATCGGCAGCGATGCGATTGGCCGCTTCCTCAACCACCCGCGTTTTCATTTTGTGGAAGGCGACATCAGCATTCACTCTGAATGGATCGAATATCACGTTAAGAAATGCGACGTGGTGCTGCCGCTGGTGGCCATTGCCACGCCAATTGAATATACCCGCAACCCACTGCGCGTCTTTGAACTGGATTTTGAAGAAAACCTGAAAATCATTCGCTACTGCGTGAAATACTGTAAGCGGATCATTTTCCCCTCGACTTCTGAAGTGTACGGGATGTGTACCGACAAAGTGTTTGATGAAGACAGCTCGAATCTGATTGTCGGGCCGGTCAATAAACCCCGCTGGATTTACTCGGTGTCCAAACAGCTTCTCGACCGTGTCATTTGGGCCTATGGCGAAAAAGACGGGCTCCGCTTTACCCTCTTTCGCCCCTTCAACTGGATGGGGCCGCGACTCGACAGCCTGAATTCTGCGCGAATTGGCAGCTCACGCGCCATCACACAGTTGATCCTTAACCTGGTGGAAGGCTCGCCGATTAAGCTTATCGAAGGCGGAAAACAGAAACGCTGCTTTACGGATATCCGCGACGGCATCGAAGCGCTGTACCGGATCATTGAAAATGCGGGGGGTCGCTGCGACGGTGAAATCATCAACATCGGCAACCCAGAAAACGAAGCCAGCATCAAGGAACTGGCGGAAATGCTGCTGGAGAGTTTCGACAAACATCCACTGCGCCATCATTTTCCACCGTTTGCCGGGTTACGGGTGGTTGAAAGCAGCAGCTATTATGGCAAAGGCTATCAGGATGTGGAGCACCGTAAGCCCAACATCCGTAATGCAAAACGTTGCCTGGACTGGGAGCCTACCATCGATATGCGCGAAACGGTTGACGAGACGCTGGATTTCTTCCTGCGCAGTGTAGAACTCACGGAACATTCATCATGACAAAAGTCGGCTTGCGTATTGATGTCGATACCTTCCGCGGCACCCGCGAAGGTGTGCCGCGCCTGTTAGCGTCATTGAGCCGATACCACATTCGGGCAAGTTTTTTCTTTAGCGTTGGGCCTGACAACATGGGGCGCCATCTCTGGCGCCTGATTAAACCGCAGTTTCTGTGGAAAATGCTGCGCTCAAACGCCGCGTCTCTTTACGGCTGGGATATTTTGCTGGCCGGTACCGCCTGGCCGGGAAAAGAAATCGGTCGCGCAAACGCCGAGATTATCCGTGAAGCGGCACGCCAGCATGAAACGGGTCTGCACGCCTGGGATCACCACGCCTGGCAGTCCCGGAGTCCTCAGTGGAGCGAACAGCAACTGATCGCCGATATTTCACACGGGATCACCGCCCTGGAGGCGATCACCGGCCAGCCCGTGACCTGTTCAGCCGTCGCGGGCTGGCGCGCTGACCAGCGTGTGGTGCTCGCCAAAGAGGCATTTCCTCTGCGATACAACAGCGACTGCCGCGGCTGGGCGCCGTTCCGTCCGGTTCTCGGGGCTGATGCGTTCGCTACGCCACAAATTCCGGTCACGTTGCCCACGTGGGATGAAGCGGTGGGTCGTGAGGTTCAGGCAGAGGATTTCAACGACTGGATCCTCTCCCGAATACAGCGGGATACCGGTACGCCGGTGTATACCATTCATGCCGAAGTCGAAGGCGGTGCCTGGCACCGCCAGTTTGAGGAACTGCTCCAGCGTGCGGCCGATGCGGGCATCACCTTCTGCCCACTTGGCGATCTCCTGCCTGAGGATCGCAACACCTTGCCGCCGGGAGAGATTATTCGCGGTCACATCGCGGGAAGAGAAGGATGGTTAGGCTGCCAGCAAGCAATGAGTGTCATACGATGAAAAACACCCGTTATTATCAGATACTGGCCGCGCTAATCGCGTTCTGGTACATCATCCCCATCAACCTGCGTCTGTTGTGGCAACCTGATGAAACGCGCTATGCCGAGATCAGTCGTGAAATGCTGGCCTCCGGCGACTGGCTTGTTCCTCATTTTCTTGGCGTCCGTTACTTTGAAAAACCCATTGCCGGGTACTGGATCAACAGCATCGGGCAGGGGTTGTTTGGTGCGAACAATTTCGGCGTTCGCGCGGGCGCCATTTTTGCGACGCTGGTCACCGCCGTGCTGGTGGCATGGCTTGCCATGCGCCTATGGCGCGATACGCGTACCGCCCTGCTGTCGGCCATCATCTTCCTGTCGTTGTTTATTGTCTACGGGATTGGCACCTATGCAGTGCTCGATCCACTGATTGCGCTCTGGCTAATGGCGGGACTGTGCTGCTTCTGGCAGGCGATGCAGGCCACCACCTGGCAAGGGAAAAGTGCAGGGTTCCTGCTGCTGGGCGTCACCTGCGGGATGGGCGTAATGACCAAGGGTTTTCTGGCGCTTGCGGTACCGGTGCTCAGCGTTCTGCCGTGGGTCGCCGCGCAGAAACGCTGGAAAGATCTGTTCCTCTTTGGCGGATTAGCGGTCATCAGTTGTGTCGTCGTCATTCTGCCGTGGGGACTGGCAATCGCCCAACGTGAACCCGATTTCTGGCACTACTTTTTCTGGGTCGAACACATCCAGCGTTTCGCGATGGATGACGCCCAGCACAAAGCGCCGTTTTGGTACTATCTGCCGGTGCTGATCGCCGGAAGCCTGCCGTGGCTTGCGCTGCTTCCCGGAGCCTTAAAGACCGGCTGGCAGACGCGAGATGAATCGCGCAGCGCATTCTATCTGCTCGGTTGGATCGTAATGCCGCTGGTGTTTTTCAGCATCGCGAAAGGCAAATTACCGACCTATATTCTGTCCTGTTTCGCCCCGCTCGCCATACTGATGGCGAGATACGGATTGAACGCAGCGGAAAAGGGCTTTGCCGCGCTGCGCATCAACGGCTGGATCAATATTCTGTTCGGCGTCATCGGGATTATCGCTACGCTGGTTGTCTCGCCGTGGGGACCGCTGAAATCGCCGGTCTGGATGCACATTGAGGTGTATAAGGTTTTCTGCACGCTGGGGATGTTTGCTCTGTGGACTTTTTTCGGCTGGTATACGCTGACTAACACCGAAAAGAGCTGGATTTATGCCGCGCTGTGTCCCGTGGCGCTGGCGCTGTTGTTTGGTTTTTCCGTGCCCGATCGGGTCATGGAATCCAAACAGCCACAGTTTTTTGTCGAGATGACCCGGGAAAACCTGGCGCCAAGCCGCTACATTCTTACCGACAGCGTAGGCGTCGCCGCCGGGCTGGCCTGGAGCCTGAAACGCGACGACATTTTAATGTACGGGCAAACCGGCGAGTTGAAATATGGCCTTAACTATCCCGATGCTAAAGGCCGGTTCATTCGCTACGGCGATTTTGCGGACTGGCTCAGCCAGCACCGTCAGGAGGGTATTATTACGCTCGTGCTCACCATCGCGAAGGATGAAGACATCAACCGCCTTGCCATTCCCCCTGCTGACAGTATCGATAATCAGGGGCGTCTGGTGCTGATTCAGTATCGTCCCAAATGATCTGGCTGGTATTAGTACTGGCCAGCCTGCTTAGCGTTGCAGGGCAGTTATGCCAGAAACAGGCGACGCTCCGCGTGCCGACCCGCGCGCGAAGACGCCATATTGCCCTGTGGCTGGGGCTGGCGCTCGCCTGCCTTGGCCTGGCGATGATCCTGTGGTTGTTGGTATTGCAGAACATTCCCGTGGGTATCGCTTACCCGATGCTCAGTCTCAACTTTGTCTGGGTCACATTGCTGGCATGGAAAATCTGGCGTGAACCGGTGGCGCTTCGTCACTGGCTGGGCATCGTCTTGATCATCAGCGGTATTTTTATTCTGGGGAGTGCGGCGTAATGGGATTACTCTGGGGACTGTGCAGCGTGATCATCACGTCCGTCGCGCAACTGGGCCTGAGCTTTGCGATGGCAAACCTGCCGCCGATGACACAGTGGCAGACGTTTATCCCGGTGCTGTTCTCCCTCCATACCGGTACGCTCGTGCTATTCACCAGTTTAGTGGGCTATCTGCTGTCGGTTTTCTGCTGGCATAACGCGCTACATCACCTCGCGCTGAGCAAGGCTTACGCGCTGCTCAGCCTGAGTTATGTGCTGGTGTGGGTGGCGTCGATAATCTTACCCGGCTGGCAGGGCACGTTTTCTCTGAAAGCGCTGCTGGGCGTACTGTGTATCATGGCCGGACTGATGTTCATTTTTCTGCCCGCACCGCGGAAAACGCGCTGACGTTTATTTGTTCCCCAACAACGTCTTCAGGCGCTCCCACTCGTCGCAGGTATAATTTCTGGCATCCAGAATCTTCACCGTCCGCCCGCTGTCACGGTTGACGGAATACAGCGCATCCTTCTGCGGAGAAAGGATATCACCGGCATTCACCACAATGTCAGACTGGACTTCAGCGATCATTTTCAGTGAACCGCCGGCATCACTTAACACTAATGCATGCTTCCCTGACCTTTTGTCATAGCACGACTTCTTCACCTGCCACTCCATTGCATACCTTTACGTATCGGGAACTTTTACATTACGTTACACAGTAGCAGATAAACAAAGTGGCAATGGGCATCAATTGGTAAAACTGCGAAGTGAAATTAATGTTTTCCTAATGTTTCATTCACCCAATCAACGACGGCACGCCGGGATATCTTGATCCCCCCATTTTTCAGTTCGGCAGGCAGAGAAAGCCAATGTACCGGCTGCTGGAAACGTGCCAGTTTGTCTTTCACCCATTCGTTAAGTTCTGTCTCTGCGACGTCTGCGTCACATTCCACCACCGCCACCGGTCGATGACCAAATTCGGCGTCCTCGATCGGCACGATAAACGCCTGCAGCACGTGAGGATGCGTAACAATGACCCGTTCCACCTCTTCGGGTTGTATCCCCTCTCCGCCGCTAAAAAAGAGATTATCCAGACGTCCGGCGATGGTCAGTTTTCCGTCATTCAGCACGCCGCGATCGCGTGTGGCAAACCAGCCTTCATCGTTAACCAGCGAAACCAGTTTACCGTCTCGCCAGTAGCCTTCCGCCATACTGGCCGCCCGCAGCCAGACTTCATCATTTACGATTCTGACTTCTCGTCCCGGTAAAGGCATACCGACATCAGCCAGACCGTCCGCCTCTTTTGCACATACCGTTGAGGCAAATTCCGTCAGGCCGTATCCGCACCAGCAGCGAATGCCCTGCGCGCGCGCCTGCTCGGTTAACGCCACCGGAATCGCCGCGCCACCCAGCAAAACGGCTTTCAGCGCCACCGGCGTCTGGTTCACCAGCAGTCGCCAGAGTTGCGTTGGCACCAGCGAAGCATGGGTGCATCCGGCCAGCATCTGTTCCAGCGGCTGTTTTTCCCGTACCGTCATCCGCGCCCCGGCCACTAACCAGCGCCACAGAATCCCCTGTCCGGAGACATGAAACAACGGCAGAGAGAGCAGCCAGTCGTCCTCTGTTGCCAGCGGCATCAGCGACAGCACACCGTCAGCACTGGCAATATGCGCCTGACAGGTATGAACTGCCGCTTTCGGTAGACCGGTCGAACCGGAGGTCAGCGTCATGGAACACAGACGCTGCGGCTGCCAGTCGACGGCATGCTGCCCGTTCGCGTTCAGGCAGTTCAGCGGGATCAGAAAGGGAAAGCGGTTTTCTCCCTCCAGGTCCAGCGCAAACTGCAGCGTGAGATCGGGCAGCAATGTTGCCAGTAAGGCGTGAGGAAGCTGCGGGTTGACCGGCAGGATCCGTGCACCGCACTGCAACAGCGCCAGCCATGCCAGCAGTGTCTGCGGATGATTCCAGGCGCGCAGCATAACGCCGCAGCCTTCGGTAACCCCCTGTGCGGCAAAACCGCTCGCCAGGGCATCAATACGCGTACAGAGCGTGCGCCAGCTTAGCACCTCATCATTCAGGCGTATGGCTGGCGCGTCTCCCTGAACCTGCCGCCAGTATCGCCACGGCCAGTCAGGAAAGGTCATCGCAGGCGTTCCAGGGCTGATTCGTCAATCAGTGGTAATGGACTTCCCGGCCAGCGACGAATCTGCTGCGCCTGCATCAGGCTCAGCGTATCCAGTCCCGGAATGGTGTCTGGCGTCAGCCACGCGGCAATGCGCGCCAGTTGGGTCAGACCCAGGCTCGACTCGATGGATGAACTGATCACCGCCGTCAGCCCCAGTGTATGCGCGGCCTGTACCTGCTCACGCACTTTTTCCAGCGACCCGGTCAGCGTCGGTTTGATCACCACTGCACGTACGCCCTCTTCTGCTTCAAAGACAAAATCCGCCTCACGCAGGCTTTCGTCCCAGGCGATAGCAATCCCGGTTTCACGGGCAAAGGCTCGCGAGTCGTCGCGCGTTTTGCACGGTTCTTCGAGGAAGGCGATGCGGTTACGGTAGTCCGGGTTCACGTACTTCGCGAACTGCTGCGCCTTCAACGGCGTCCAGGCGCGGTTGGCATCCAGCCGCAGCCGCAGTTCCGGTATCGCCTCCAGTAGTAGATTGACCACCATGCCGTCGCGAACCGCTTCGTACAGTCCGACCTTCACCTTCGCGACTTTTTCGCCGGGCATATCCGCCAGTTGCAGCACCAGATCGTCCGGATCGCCGGTACACAGCGGCGCCGCCCGATAGTCTGCGGCTTCAGACAGCGTTCCGGCTATTTCCGCCAGCGCACAACTGACGCCAAAGGCCACAGAAGGCATGTCAGGCAATGCATCTTCTCCCTGCAGCCAGCCGTCAACCCAGGCCAGCAGCGCAACCTGCGCCTCTTCATGGGTTTCCTGACTGAATCCCGGCAGTGGGGAGATCTCTCCCCATCCCTGACGCTCGCCGTCGTGCAGGCGAACATACAGCCCGTCACGCGTTTTTAACCGCCTGTCGCGCAGAACCACCCCCGCGTCCATGGGGATCTGCCAGCGGTATACCTGCGCGCTACGCATTACGGATTCCGTTTGAATTTGCTGAAATCAGGCTGACGTTTCTGGTTGAAGGCGTTACGGCCTTCCTGACCTTCTTCCGTCATGTAGAACAGCATGGTGGCGTTACCCGCCAGCTCCTGCAAACCGGCCTGACCATCACAGTCGGCGTTCAGCGCCGCTTTCAGGCAACGCAGCGCCATCGGGCTGTTTTGCAGCATTTCACGACACCAGCGCACGGTTTCTTTTTCGAGTTCAGCCAATGGGACAACGGTGTTCACCAGCCCCATATCCAGCGCCTGTTTGGCATCGTACTGACGGCACAGGAACCAGATTTCACGCGCTTTCTTCTGCCCCACGATCCGCGCCATGTAAGACGCCCCCCAGCCGCCGTCAAAGGAGCCGACTTTCGGGCCGGTCTGCCCGAAGATGGCATTTTCCGCCGCAATCGTCAGGTCGCACATCATATGCAGCACGTGACCACCGCCAATGGAATAACCCGCCACCATCGCCACGACCGGCTTCGGACAGGTACGGATCTGGCGCTGGAAATCCAGCACGTTCAGGTGATGCACACCGGAGTCATCCTGATAGCCGCCGTAGTCGCCGCGAACCTTCTGGTCGCCGCCAGAACAAAAGGCTTTATCGCCTGCGCCAGTCAGAATAATCACGCCCACGTTATCGTCGTAACGGGCATCCGCCATCGCCTGAATCATCTCTTTGACGGTCAGAGGACGGAATGCGTTGCGCACCTGCGGACGATTAATGGTGATTTTTGCGATACCGTCGGTCGATTTCTCATAGCGAATGTCGGTGTAGCCTTCCGAGCAATCGTGCCATTCTACCGGTGCGTAAAGCATTGTTTCATCAGGATAGATCATAGTGTGTCCTTTAGTCAGAGACGCAGAATCTGAGCCAGACAGTCCACCACGCCTGCGGGATTTTCCCGGTGCGCATTGTGTCCGGCGTTACGAATCACATGGCGGGTCGCCGCTAATTCCGTCGCCAGGGCGCAGAATTTGCTGTCACGTTCACCACATAAATAATAAAACGGAAAGGCGCGCGCGGTGAGCGCAGCGCGTAAATCAGGCTGGACCGCCAGCGAAGTGGCTTCCAGCATTGCCGCCAGCGTTTCGCCGTTATTCTGGCTACGCAGTGCAACAAGCGCTTCTCGTTGCCGCGCGTTCAGCGAAGCAAAAACCGGCTGCTGATACCAGTCAGTAAACACCTCAGTCAGCGTGTCATGGCGAAAACGTTCCGCCCAGTGATGGTCAGAATCCCGGCGCGCGTCGCGTTCGGCGTCGCTTTGCAGTCCCGGATGCCCGCCTTCAACCACCAGGCCGCAAAGCCCCGGCATTTCCTGACAGGCCGCGATCATCGCCACTCTGCCGCCGAGGGAATATCCCACCAGCCAGTATTTCAGTATGTTGTAACTAAAGAGGGTATCACGCAGCAAGCTGATCACATCGTTAAATCCGCTGACGCGGATCTCCGCCGATCCACCGTGACCAGGCAGATCGATGTACAAGCGTGAAAAGCCGGAAAGCCGCTCGCCGATCGGTTGCCATTCCTGGCTATCGCCGGAAAAACCGTGCAGGAAAACCAGCCAGGGTGAGTCTGACTGCGCGGCTTTTGCCCGCGCGTGCAGGATCATAATTGGCTCACCTGCGCCAGCAGCTGTTGTAGCGTCTGCGCGCCGTCGGTGTCGTTGACCACCAGTTCAATCACCGTGGTCGCAGGCATACGCCACGCGCCAGCCAGCGCCGCCTCCAGTTCATCCCAGCTTTCCGGACGATGATACTTGAGGTTAAACATTGCAGCCGCGTGTTCAAAATGGACATTTTGCGGCATCAGGTAAAAGCGTTCACGTTCGCTCTGCGGCGTGGGCAGCAGCGAGAAAATCTGCCCGCCGTTATTGTTCACCACAATCAGTACGAACGGCGCGGAGACCTGCCGTAACAGGGCTAACGCATTGAGATCGTACAACGCCGATAAATCGCCCACGATCGCCAGCGTTGATTTCGCGCTGGCGCGCTGCACGCCCGCAGCGGTCGATAACAGACCATCAATACCACTTGCGCCGCGATTGCTGTATACCGGGTAACCTGCCGGAAGCTGCGACAGCGCGTCAATCAGGCGCACCACCAGGCTGTTGCCGACAAAAAGCTGCCCCTGCTCGGGCAGATAGTCGCGAATGCGATGCGCCAGTTGCGCCTCGCCAAAAGTATCACGCCGCGCCGCCACAGCCTGCCAGGCCTGCTCCGCCAGACACGGAATGTCTACACACCACGGTTGCCGTTTTTCCGCAGGATGCAGTTCCAGCCAGTCGCCGATTTTTGCCACCAGACGACGACCGCGATGATGCGCCGGATCCAGCCGCCCTTCGATATTATCGACAATCCAGTACTCCTCCGGCTCACAGTTTGCCTGCCATTGCAGTAAACGTTTTCCGGTCAGACTGCTGCCCAGCTGCACTACAATCTGTGCCTGCTGCAGTTCCGTCACCGCCTTCGGATTGCCGAGCCAGAGGTCGGCACAGGGAAGCGGCTGTCCGGTTTGCGACAGCACATCGCCAATCAGCGGCCAGCCCAACGTCTGCGCCCATTGCGCAACTTTCTTGCCCTCTTCTGCACCCATTCGCCCGGCAACAACAACGCCGCGTTTTTGCCGCCAGAAGAACCAGTCGCGCTGTTTGTCGCTCTCCAGCCGACGCGCTTCGCGCAGCCAGGGTTTGTCATCCTGCCACCAGTCACCGAGACGCTGTTGCCAGGCCAGACCGGTTTCGTCCATCTCGCCATATAACGGCTCGGCAAACGGACAGTTGATATGGACCGCGCCGGCATGCAGCGAGGCCAGCGCATTATCGATAGTCGACACCAGCCAACGGGCCGGAATGTCCTGCGTCGGGCGCGGAAGCGAAAGCGTTTGTGACGGGTGTGACGCAAACATGCCCGCCTGACGAATCGCCTGATTCGCGCCGCAGTCAATCAGTTCAGGAGGACGATCGGCCGTCAGAAGGATCAGTTTTTCACCGGTCAGCCCCGCTTCAATCAGCGCCGGATAGAGGTTAGCGACCGCCGTACCGGAGGTCACGATCACGGCAACAGGCTGTTTACTCACCTTCGCCAGTCCCAGCGCCAGATGACCAAGACCACGCTCATCAAAATGCGTGTGGTGAATAAAAGCCGAATTTTCCGCCGCCGCCAGAGTGAGCGGCGTGGAACGAGAGCCAGGGGCAATGCAAACATGCCTGACGCCATGGCGAGTTAATGCTTCCAGAATGACCGCCGCCCAGCGTCGGTTAAATGCGCTTACTGACATGAGATTGTCCGGTATCAATATTGCGACTCAGTATAAAGAACGGAAAAAAGGGATTATTGATATGAGTCGGGAATATGTAACTCATTATCCATCCATCTGTAACAAAGATCGCAGACCAGCGGCTTTATTATCGATTTCCTGCCACTCCTGCTCAGGGTCTGACCCACGAACAATACCCGCACCGGCATACAGCCGAACCACGTTACCGCTGATTTTCGCCGACCGCAGCGAAACACAAAATTCGCTTTGCTGTAATGACAGATAGCCCGCCGACCCGGCGTACCATTCCCGCGCAAAAGGTTCACGCTGCTGAATAAATGCCCGTGCCCGTTCGCGTGGGATCCCGGCCACGGCTGCCGTGGGCTGCAACTGCAGTAAACAGAGCGTGTCATCCGCCTGATTCAGCGCCGTCCAGATGCAGCGTCGCAAATGCTGCACTTTTCGCAACCGCAGCACCTGCGGCGGCAAAACGTCCAGTGTATGCGTGTAGTCCTGCAGGCGCTGACAGATATCCTCGACCACCAGCATATTTTCGCGCTGATTTTTGTCGTCCTTCATCAGCCATTCGCCCAGTTGCCAGGCCTTATAATCATCCGGGTGATTCGCTACCGTCCCGGCGAGCGCCTCGGTACGGAGCGCGGTATCGCGACGTCGCCAGAGACGTTCCGGAGACGAACCCAGGAACGCACTCTGCGCAGAAAAAGCCATATAAAAATGGTAGCAGTTCAGGTTCAAACGGCGACTTGAAGCCATCACAGCAGCGGCATTCACCGGGCGAGAAAAGTGCAGATCGCTGGCGCGCGCCAGCACCACTTTATCCAGTTCACCTTCGGCAATCGTCTGCGTGGCCTGCTCAATCAGGGTGATCCAGCCTGCTTTTTCGGGCCAGTGCTGTTCAGCGGTTTTGCTCAGACGTAATGTCGGCAGCGGTTTTACACTCACCAGCGAGGCGAGAAAGGTCAGCGCCCGGTCAGCATCCTCGCGCAGAGAAACATCACTCCACAAATGCAGACGCAGCACAGCCACGCCCGCACAGCGCCGCCACTCAAGACGCGGTAACACCAGGTTACCCTGCTCTGGATCAAACGCATTCAGTCCCCAGATACGCAGGTCGGTTTGCTGCGGATGTTGGCGAAGAAAGCATTGCGCCTCATCGAGAGAAGAAAATGGCGCAACGACGCCCAGCACGGCGGCCTCTTCATCACCGTTGCGCTGCTGCCAGTAAAATTGCGGATAAATGGACTGACTTGCCAGCCAGCTTAACGCATCGAAAGCGTCATTAAGGGGAAAAGGAACATCGAGAACCCGAATGCCTGGTGCCGCCGGGATTGCCTGCGACAAAAGACGCGTCAGACCTTCCAGCGCAGTAGTGAGTGAATGCACGCGGACCTCTCCCTGTTAAAAACCTCACATTATACGGGGTACTGCACAAAAAAAGCAGTACCCCAGTTTAGGGAGTCAATGCGATCTCGCTTGCAGATTAGCGTCGTGCCAACAGTAAGCCGAGCACCAGTCCGACCGCCGCGCCAACGCCAATCCCCTGCCAGGGTTTTTCGTGCACATAATCATCTGCACGATAAACGGCCTGTCTGGCACGATAATAATAGCTATCTGAAGCCTGACTTACGCGATTTTTGACCTCATCCAGCGCCTTTTCAGCCCGCGCTTTCAGCTCAATGTATTTCTGATCGGCGGGATCCCCTGAGGAACGCAGCACCTCTTCCAGCGTTTCACTCAGCAACGTCAGGTCGTCATCAATACGCGAATCACCAAATTGATAAGACATTCTCGTTCTCCATGTTAGTAAACCTGCCCCTAACTATAGACAACGACTCAGGATCCCGCCCGAATCGCTTCGCGCGCCATCCCCACATGTGGGATGCCATCTTCCTCATAGACTTCGGTGACCGGAGCAAAACCAAATCGTGCATAGAATGCCTGCAAATGCGCCTGTGCACCCAGATACAGCGCCTTCTCCGGCCAGTGTCGCTGACAAGACGCCAGCGTCTGCGCCATCAAATTTTGGCCCAGCTTTTCACCGCGTAACGCTTCACTGACGATCACCCGTCCAATCACGACGGGCTCCAGATCTTCAGTGCTTTTAAGAATCCTCGCATACGCCACCAGCTCGCCGTCATGCCAGCCCAGGATATGGCGGTTCTCACCCACCAGATCGTCACCGTCTACGTCGAGATAGGGACAGTTCTGCTCCACAACAAACACCGCACAGCGCAGTTTTAACAGCGCATAGAGCTGTGGGACGGTTAATTCCGAATGATGCAGGTCTTGCCAGATAATCATCGTGCGCTCCTTTTCCGTAAACGATTTATACTAGCCAGATTATTTTTCAAAAGTGTAATGAAATAATGGAATTTCTCTTTCTGGGTACCTCAGCTGGCGTGCCCACGCGTACGCGCAACGTGACAGCCATTTTGCTACATCATCAACACCCGACGCAGCCCGCGCTATGGCTGTTTGACTGTGGTGAAGGTACGCAACATCAGATGTTGAGCACGGCATATCATCCCGGCAAAATTGAACGGATTTTCATCAGCCATCTGCACGGCGATCATCTGTTCGGTTTGCCGGGTTTACTGTGCAGTCGTTCGATGGCGGGCAATGCTCAGCCGCTAACGCTTTACGGGCCGAAGGGGCTGCGTGAGTTTACTGAAACCGCGCTGCGTCTGAGCGGCTCATGGACTGACTATCCGCTGGAAATCGTCGAAATCACCGCCGGGGAAATTCTTGATGACGGGCTGCGAAAAGTAACGGCTTACCCGCTTGAACACCCGCTGGAATGTTACGGTTACCGCGTTGAGGAGCATGATAAACCCGGCGCGCTGAACGCCAGAGCGCTGAAAGCCGCTGGGGTGAAAGCCGGTCCCTGGTTCCAGGATCTGAAAGCAGGCAAAACGGTTACCCTGGAAGACGGCAGCGTGATACGCGGGGCCGATTTTCTTGCCCCGGCGACGCCCGGTAAAACAGCCGCGATTTTTGGCGATACCGCGCCCTGCGCATCCGCGCTTGATCTGGCGAAAGGGGTCGACGTGATGATTCACGAAACCACGCTGGATACGTCAATGGAAGAAAAGGCCAACAGCCGTGGACACAGTTCCACCCGCCAGGCGGCACTGCTGGCACGGGAGGCTGCAGTCGGAAAGCTCATCATAACGCACGTCAGTTCGCGCTATGACGCCGCAGGTTGCCAGCGACTGCTGGCAGAGTGTCAGGCTATCTTCCCTTCCACTGAACTTGCCGACGATTTCGCCATTTTCACGGTTTAGGGCTCCATTTTTTGCTCTCAGTGCCGATAACAGTAAAAACGCAGTATTCACACTGAGGACAGCATGGACAATTTCCAGAAAGATATCGATGACAGGGCGAATCTGACCCTGTCCAACCGCTTTGAACTGCTGCTGTTTCGTCTGGGAAACTCCCTGCACGAACAGAAATCTGAGCTGTTTGGCATTAACGTGTTCAAGTTGCGCGAAATTGTACCTATGCCTGCCTTTACTCGTCCGGCAGGGATGAAGGCGCCATTGCTGGGAATGGTCAATATTCGCGATCAGGTGATTCCGGTTATTGACCTCCCCGCCGTAGCCGGCTGCAAGCCGGAGAATGGACTCAACATTCTGTTAATCACCGAATATGCCCGTAGCGTGCAGGCCTTCGCCGTCGAGTCGGTCGAAAACATCATGCGCCTGGACTGGAAGCAGGTACACACCGCAGAGAAAGCGGTGAACGGCCGCTACATCACCAGTATCGCCTGTCTGGATGAAGACAAAGAGACCAACAACCTGGCGCTGGTGCTCGACGTAGAACAGATTCTGTATGACATCGTGCCATCGAATCACGACCTGCGCGCAACGGAACTGAAAACCAATAAGTTCAACATCACCCCCGGTGCCGTGGCTATTGTCGCGGAAGACTCCCGCGTGGCCCGTGCGATGCTGGAGAAAGGTCTGACGGCCATGGACATTCCCCATCAAATGCACGTCACCGGTAAAGATGCCTGGGACAAAATTCAGCAACTGGCGCAGGAAGCGGAAGCGGAAGGCAAAGCGATTAGCGAGAAGATCGCACTGGTGTTAACCGATCTGGAAATGCCGGAGATGGATGGTTTCACCCTGACCCGAAAAATCAAAACCGACGAGCGGCTGAAGAAAATTCCGGTGGTGATCCACTCTTCTCTTTCCGGTAGTGCCAATGAAGATCACGTCCGCAAAGTGAAAGCCGATGGCTACGTGGCGAAGTTTGAAGTGAACGAACTGTCATCCGTTATTCAGGAAGTGATGGATCGCGCGGCGCAAAACATCAGCGGCCCGCTGGTCAGTCGTCAGTTGATTGCCTGAAGATTCTTCATCCATAAAAAAACCCGCCTCGGCGGGTTTTTCGTTTTTGCTTGTCGCTTACATCAGCGGTGCGGCTAACTGCACAATACTGATCAGCGGCTGCGGGTAGATACCCAGCACCAGCACCAGCAGTGCGGAGATCAGTACCACAATACCGCCTGCGCTGTACTGCCAGTTAGACGGCGCATCGCGGTTAAGCTGCTGCGGCGCGCTCAGGTACAGACTCACGGCAACACGCAGGTAGTAATACAAACCAATCGCGGAACCAACCACCACAGCGGCAACCAGCCACCATAGGTTCGCCTGCACACCGACTGCCAGCACGTAGAATTTACCGATAAAGCCCAGCGTCATCGGGATACCTGCCAGAGACAGCATCATTACCGTCATCACTGCCGCGAGGATCGGACGATGCCAGAACAGCCCACGGTAGGAGAACAGAGAATCGGCATCCGGACCACGGTACGGACTGGACATCAGGCTGACCACGCCGAACGCGCCGAGGCTGCTGAACAGGTAACCGACAAGGTAAACGCCGACCGCTTCCATGGACATCTCGCCGCTCTGCAGAGCAATCAGCGCCACTAACAGGTAGCCGAGGTGAGAGATAGACGAATAACCCAGCAGACGCTTGATGTTAGTCTGGCTCAGCGCCATCAGGTTACCGAAGATGATGGAAGCAAAGGCGATCACGCCAAGCACCACGCGAACCGCTTCACTGTCGCCAACCGGCGCGTACAGGAACAGACGCATCACCACGCCGAAGATAGCGATTTTGCTCGCCGTCGCCAGGAAGGTGGAAACCGGAGCCGGTGCACCCTGGTATACGTCTGGCGTCCACAGGTGGAACGGAACCAGAGAGAGTTTAAAGCCCAGACCAACAATCATCATCCCGAAGCCCGCCAGCAGCAGCGGCTCGTTCAGCATACCGTCGCCGAGGCTCTTACCGAGCGCGACAAACGACAGGTTGCCAGACTGCGCGTACACCAGCGCCATACCAAACAGCAGGAATGACGAGGCGGCAGCAGACAGGATGGTGTATTTGATACTGGCTTCCAGCGAACGTTTCTGACGGAAGGCATAGCCCACCAGACCAAACAGCGGCAGGGAGATCAGTTCGATACCAAGGAACAGCGCCGCCAGATGATTGGCGTTCGCCAGCAGAATGCCACCCAGCGCGGCAATCAACACCAGCAAGTAGAACTCTTCCCGGTTATCGTCATAGCCTTCCAGCCACGGGTAGGCAAAAGTACAGGTCGCCAGACTCGCCAGCAGAACCAGTCCGGTGTAGAGCATTGCGAAACCGTCAACCCGCATCAGCGGGGTCACGTCCATCGCGCCAGCCTGGCCAACAAACCAGAGCGAAACCAGCGCGGCGTTAAGCCCAATGACCGACAGCGTGGCATTGAGGAAGTGATTGCGTCGCCACGCAATGGAGAGCATCACAACCACCACCGTCAAGCCGACGATCAGCAGCGGTAGCAGCGCAATCAGGTGTTGTGGAGTTATTGTCATGGCGATTTACGGCCTTGTAGTAGTAACGGAATTAACAAACCACTGCTGGATGTTGCTCATCGCAGAATGCGAGGTATCCAGAATCGGCTGCGGATAGAAGCCAAGCAGTACCAGAAGCACGACCAGCAACAGGATGATAAACAGCTCACGCAGCGACATCCCTGGCAGCTCTTGTTGCGCAATCTGGCTCTTCGCTTTACCGAAGTAAGCGCGATGTAGCATCGCCAGCGAGTAAACAGAGGCAAACACCAGACCAAAGGTCGAAATCACGGTGATGACCGGAACCACCTGGTAGCTGCCAAACAGGATCATGAATTCGCCAACGAAGTTACCGGTGCCAGGCATACCCAGCGTCGCCACGGCGAAGAACATCGACAGTGCCGGTAACCATTTCATTTTGCCCCACAGGCCGCCCATCATACGCATGTCGCGGGTGTGCAAACGTTCGTACAGTTGACCACACAGAATGAACAGACCCGCAGCGGACAGGCCGTGCGCAATCATCTGAATCACCGCCCCCTGGTACGCCAGTTGGCTGCCGGTGTAGATGGCAATCAGCACGAAACCCATGTGTGAAACCGAGGTGTAGGCGATCAGACGTTTAATGTCGTACTGCGTGAACGCCATCCATGCACCGTAGAAGATACCGATAACGCCCAGCCACATCGCGATAGGCGCGAACTCCGCTGACGCGTTCGGGAACAGCGGCAGAGAGAAACGCAGCAGACCGTAAGCGGCGGTTTTCAGCAAAATACCGGCGAGGTCAACAGAACCCGCGGTCGGTGCCTGGGAGTGCGCATCTGGCAGCCAGCCGTGCAGTGGAACCACCGGCATTTTCACCGCAAACGCGATGAAGAAGCCCAGCATCAGCAGATATTCGACGCCATGCGACATCGGCGTTTTCAGCAGGTCTTCATAGTTGAAGGTCCACACGCCGGTCGCATTATGGTGAACGAACACCAGCGCCAGGATGGCAATCAGCATCACCAGACCGCTCGCCTGGGTGTAAATGAAGAACTTGGTTGCCGCCGTGATACGCGTTTTACCGTCGGACGCCTTGTGGCCCCACAGCGCGATCAGGAAGTACATCGGCACCAGCATCATTTCCCAGAAGAAGAAGAACAGGAACATGTCGATGGCAAGGAACACACCGATCACGCCGCCCAGGATCCACATCAGGTTCAGGTGGAAGAAGCCCTGGTATTTTTCGATTTCTCGCCAGGAACACAACACCGCCAGAACGCCAAGCAGACCGGTCAGCACCACCATCAGCAGCGACAAACCGTCGATTGCCAGGTGAATCGAGATGCCAAAGCGCGGGATCCACGGCAGGACAAATTCAGACTGCCACTGCGGAATGCCAGCAGACTGCGTCAGCGAATAACCGCCCTGTAGCCACAGTTGCAGGCCAAGCGCGAGCGTCAGTCCCATGGTGATCAGCGCGATCCAGCGCGGCACCTTCACGCCAAAGCGTTCGGTCTGCCAGCACAGGAAGCCACCGATAAAGGGGATTAATATCAACCAAGGTAATAACATGGTGATCTTTGTTCCTTGTTTAAGTCCGGTTCAGGCTATCTCACTCGTCATAGCGAACCCCGACAGTGCTCGCAATCCTCACATACCTCAGTACGCTCCGGTTGCGGTACACAGGCGGTGCTCACTCTGACTTCGCCGATAACGCCTGTCCAGTTGGACCTGATTTTCAACGAATTTTCTAAAAATTCTCTTTGAGCGTGTAGGCCGGATAAGCGTAGCGCCATCCGGCAGTCGTTCATCCAGCCCGCAAACTCAACGCAGTACCATCAGCAGTGCCAGCACCACTACGGCGCCAATGCTCATTGATGCGACATACCAGCGCAGATAACCGTTCTCGCTGAACAGCAGGCCTTTACCTGCAAAGCGGGAAAGGATGGCTGGCACGTTCATCAGGGCATTGAGCGGATCGCGTTTAAGCAGCCAGGCGACGCCAAGGAACGGCTTAACGAACACTTTGTCGTACAGCCAGTCGAAGCCCCAGGCGTTATACCACCAGGTGCCCAGCAGACGACCCGGCGCACTGTTGGCAATCGAGGTCACCAGAGTACGTTTACCCAGCCACAACCATGCGGCAATCAGGATGCCCGCAATCGCTACCACGCCAGAAGTCATTTCCAGGGTCATCACGCGGCCATGCTCAAGTTCAGTTGTCTGTGGCAGTACACCCTGCAGCGGCGGCACAATCAGCGCGCCTACGAAGGTGGACAGGATCATCAGGACAATCAACGGCAGGTGGTGAGTAATCCCCTTCCCTGCATGAGCATGAATTTGTTCTTTACCGTGGAACACGATGAAAATCATACGGAAGGTATACAGGGAGGTCATGAACGCACCGACCAGTCCTGCCACCATCAGATTGATATGACCATTCGCCATCGCGCCTGCCAGAATCTCATCCTTACTGAAGAAGCCTGCGGTAATCAGCGGCAGCGCCGACAGCGCCGCACCGCCCACCAGGAAGCAGAGATAAACCAGCGGAATGGACTTACGCAGGCCACCCATCTTGAAGATGTTCTGTTCGTGATGGCAGGCCAGAATGACGGAACCGGACGCCAGGAACAGCAGCGCTTTAAAGAAGGCGTGCGTCATCAGGTGGAAAATCGCCGCATCCCATGCCTGAACGCCCAGCGCCAGGAACATGTAGCCGATCTGGCTCATGGTGGAATAAGCGAGTACGCGCTTGATGTCGGTTTGCACCAGTGCGGCAAAACCTGCCATCACCAGCGTCACCGCACCCACGATACCGACCAGATGCAGAACTTCCGGGGTCATCAGGAACAGGCCATGCGTACGGGCAATCAGGTAAACACCAGCGGTTACCATCGTTGCGGCGTGGATCAGCGCGGAGACAGGCGTCGGGCCCGCCATCGCGTCAGCCAGCCATGTTTGCAACGGCAACTGTGCCGATTTACCCACAGCACCACCCAGCAGCATTAGCGTCGCCCACGTCAACATATTGTTGCCTGCGGCGAAGTGTGCTGGCGCCAGTTCAACCATTTCACGGAAGTTCAGGGTACCCAGCTCGTTGTACAGAATGAACAGTGCGAACGCGAGGAACACGTCACCCACACGGGTCACGACGAACGCTTTCATCGCCGCAGCGCCATTCTTTGGATCGGTGTAATAGAAACCGATCAGCAGGTAAGAGCACAGGCCCACGCCTTCCCAGCCGAGGTACATCAACAGCAGGTTATCGGACAGCACCAGAACAACCATGCTGGCGATAAACAGGTTCGTGTAAGCGAAGAAGCGGGAGTAGCCCTCTTCACCGCGCATGTACCAGGAGGCGAACATGTGGATCAGGAAACCGACACCAGTGACAACCGACAGCATGGTCAGCGACAGGCCGTCCAGTACCAGGTTGAAACCAATGTTGAAGTTACCGACAGACATCCACGTCCACAGCGGCTGGCTGAACGCCTGCTTGCCGTTGGCGAAGAAGTCCATCCCGACAAAGGCAGTGACCAGCGCCGCCAGACCAATGGAGCCTACGCCCACTGTTGCGGAGAGATTTTCTGACCAGCGTCCGCGAGAGAACGCCAGCAGGACAAAGCCAATCAATGGCAGAATGATGGTTAAGGCAAGCATGTTCATCCACGCATCTCACTTACTGAATCGATGTTCAGGTTCTGGCGACGGCGATGAAGTTGCAGCAACAGCGCAAGCCCTATACTCGCTTCGGCAGCCGCAAGGCTGATGGCGAGAATATACATCACCTGACCATCGGTCTGGCCCCAGTAGCTACCGGCAACCACAAAGGCCAGCGCGGAAGCGTTGATCATGATTTCCAGGCCAATCAGCATAAACAGCAGATTGCGGCGGATAACCAGACCGGTTAAACCCAGAACGAATAAAATCGCAGCGAGGATCAGTCCATGTTGTAAGGGGATCATGCGTGCTCCTCCGTTTTTCTTTTCGCGCTGTCGTCTTTACGGTTGCTCAGCACTTCACCTGAACGCTCTTCGCGTCCAACGTGGAAGGCAACAACCAGACCTGCCAGCAGCAGCATGGATGCCAGTTCAACCGCCAGTACGTAAGGCCCGAACAGGGTAATACCGACCGCTTTCGCGCTGATTGGCGTACCGTCGATACCCTGATCGTTAACCCCCAGAATGGCATAAACAATCACCACCAGCATGATGGCCGACAGAATTGCCGGGCCAATCCACACCTGCGGCTTCAGCCACTGACGTTCCTGTTCGATTTCAGAACCGCCCAGGTTGAGCATCATCACCACAAACACGAACAGCACCATAATGGCGCCCGCGTAAACGATGATTTCCAGCGCACCCGCGAAATAAGCGCCCAGCGAGAAGAACACCCCGGAAATCGCCAGCAGCGAAATAATCAGGTACAGCAGCGCGTGCACCGGATTGGTATGGGTGATCACCCGCAAGGTTGCGAGAATGGCGACCAGGCCACAGATATAAAAAGCGAACTCCATTGCCCCTCTCCTTACGGTAACAGGCTCTTGACGTCGATAGGCTTGGCTTCGTTCTCTGCTTCGCCCTTATCTTTGCCGTCGATTGCCATACCTGCCATCCGGTAGAAGTTATATTCCGGGTATTTGCCCGGACCGGAGATCAGCAGATCCTCTTTCTCGTAAACCAGATCCTGGCGCTTGTACTCACCCAGTTCGAAATCTGGCGTAAGCTGAATCGCGGTTGTTGGACAGGCTTCTTCGCACAGACCGCAGAAAATGCAGCGTGAGAAGTTAATGCGGAAAAACTCCGGATACCAGCGACCATCTTTGGTCTCTGCTTTTTGCAGAGAGATACAGCCTACCGGACACGCTACCGCACACAGGTTACAGGCAACGCAGCGCTCCTCGCCGTCCGGGTCGCGCGTCAGCACAATGCGACCACGAAAACGGGGCGGTAGATAGACCGGCTCTTCCGGGTACATCTGCGTTTCGCGTTTGGCGAACGCATGCAGGCCGATCATCCAGATACTGCGTACCTGGGTGCCGAAACCTACTAACAATTCTTTTAAGGTCATGGTCTTTGTGCCCCTTATTGCGCCTGCCAGAGAATGACAGCCGCCGTTACCAGCAAATTGATGAGCGTCAGCGGCAGGCAGATTTTCCAGCCGAAGGACATTACCTGGTCATAACGAGGACGCGGTAACGACGCACGAATCAAAATGAACATCATCATGAAGAACGCGGTTTTAATCGCGAACCAGATGAATGGCGGTAAGAACGGGCCCTGCCAGCCACCGAAGAACAGGGTAACCATCAGCGCAGAAATGGTGACGATACCGATGTACTCGCCCACAAAGAACAGACCGAATTTCATCCCGGAGTATTCAATGTGGTAACCATCGGCCAGTTCCTGCTCGGCTTCCGGCTGGTCAAACGGATGACGGTGACACACCGCCACGCCCGCGATAGCGAAGGTGACAAAACCAAAGAACTGCGGAATAACGTTCCAGATATCAGCCTGGCTGTTGACGATGTCGGTCATGTTAAAGGAACCGGCCTGCGCCACCACGCCCATCAGGGAAAGCCCGAGGAACACTTCGTAGCTGAGCGTCTGCGCAGACGCACGCATCGCACCCAACAGCGAGTATTTGTTGTTGCTCGACCAACCGGCGAACAGCACCGCATACACCGCCAGACCCGCCATCATCAGGAAGAACAAGATCCCGATGTTCAGATCCGCGACCACCCAACCCGGACTCACCGGCACGATGGCAAACGCCAGCAGCAGCGAGGTAAAGGCGATCATTGGCGCAAGGGTAAAGATGACGCGATCCGAGAATTTCGGGATCCAGTCTTCTTTAAAGAACATCTTGATCATGTCCGCAACCAGCTGGAGCGAACCGCCCCAGCCTACACGGTTCGGTCCGTAACGGTTCTGGAACAGACCCAGCAGACGACGTTCGCCAAAGCTCATGAATGCCCCGCAGGTGACCACCACCAGCAGAATCACCACCGCTTTGAGGATGGTCAGCAGGATTTCGATCAGATCCGGTGTAATCCAACTCATTGTTGTGCCTCCTGCAGATCCTCAAGACGCGCACCCGCCAGAACAGGGGCAATGCCCGGCATGCCCATCGGCAAGCCAACCTGCCCTGCCGTCAGCCCTTCGGCGATTTCAACCGGCAGCGTGACCGTATTGCCATCGTAGCTAAAGGAGACGCGGGTACCGGCATTCACGCCCAACTTCGCGGCATCGGCCGGGTTGAGTTTGATGTACGGTTGCGGCATGCGGCTCTGGAAGACCGGCGCACGCTGAGACAGTTCATCGCTACCAAACAAATGGTAGTACGGCGCGATACGCCACTGACCGTCCTGGGCCTGGAAGCTTGCAGGAACCGTCGCGAAGTAATCCAGACTGCCCTCTGAGGCTTCAATCAGACGCACACCCGGATCGCCATGGCGCAGTTTCCCGCCCACTTCATCCTGGAACTTGTTCCACGCCTGTGGAGAGTTCCAGCCCGGCGCCCAGGCAAATGGAATCTGTGAACGCGGCGCAGACGGCTGGTTGTTCCCTTCCATTGAGAAGGCAAACATCGTGTCTTTGTCCTGCGGCTGACGCGGTTCATGAACGCTGATGTTCGCGCGCATCGCCGTACGACCACTGTAACGGTGCGGCTCACGCGCCAGTTTCTGTCCACGAATGCGGAAGGTGGCATCCGGCGCAGCATCTTTAATACCGGCCAGTTCAGGGATCGCGGCGACAACCGCGTCGATCACGTGGTCAAGCTGCGTCCAGTCCACTTCGCGGTTCTGTACGGTGCTGTGCAGTGAATGCAACCAGCGCCAGCTTTCCAGCATGATGGTATTGCTGTCGTAGTACGCCGGATCGTAAACCTGGAAGAAACGCTGAGCACGGCCTTCGTTGTTGATGACCGTGCCGTCGCTTTCGGCAAAGCTGGCGGCGGAAAGCACCAGATGGGCGTTTTCCATGATCGCCGTACGCTGATGGTCAACCACCATCACCAGCGGCGCTTTTGCCAGCGCAGCATTCACGCGCGTTGCCGACGCATGACGATGCAGATCGTTTTCCAGCACGACCACCGCGTCAGCACGGCCGGTTTCCAGTTCGGTCAGCGCATCGTCGAGCGAACCACCGCCCATAATGCCCAGACCCATACTGTTAACCGAACGGGTAATCATCGTGATGCCGACGTCCGCACCGCGACCTTTCAGCGCTTTCGCCACGTTGGCAGCCGCCTGAATCACTTCTGCGCTACCGGCGTTGGTACCGGAAATGATCAGCGGTTTTTTCGCCCCCGCCAGCGCCTGGACGATCACGTCGATTTTGTTTTGCAGGTCGCTGCTGATGCCGTCAACGGCTGGCGCATTGTTGTCCAGCGCATGGGCAATCGCGAAGCCTAAACGCGCCTGATCTTCAACCGGCGCACGGTAGGTCCAGGCCGCGATATCATCCAGACGGGTGTTATCCACATTGGTCACGAACAGCGGGTGCTTCGCGCGTTGGCCGATGTTGAGGATCGCCGCAATCTGCCAGTCAGCCACTTTCTGGGCTGCCGCCATTTCGCGTGCCTTGCCTTTCACCGCCTGACGCACGGCCAGTGCAACGCGAGCGCCGGTCTGAGTGATGTCTTCGCCCAGCACCAGTACCGCATCGTAAGATTCAATATCACGCAGCGCAGGGGTATGCACACCGCCTTCACGCAGCACCTTCAGTGCCAGTTGCAGACGTTCCTGCTCGGATTGTGCAATCCCGGTATAGAAGTTTTCCGCCCCGACCAGTTCACGCAACGCGAAGTTGCTCTCAACGCTGGCGCGCGGTGAGCCGATGCCAATCACTTTCTTCGACTGACGCAGAATATCTGCCGCGCCCTGCATTGCCTGTTCGGCGTTGAGGGTGATCAGGTCATCGCCACGACGCTGTACTGGTTGACGCGGACGGTCTTTCAGGTTCACGTAACCATAGCCAAAACGACCGCGGTCGCAGAGGAAGTAGTGGTTAACGGTCCCGTTATAACGGTTTTCGATACGACGCAGTTCGCCGTAACGCTCACCCGGGCTGATGTTACAGCCGATGGAACATTGTTGGCAGATGCTCGGCGCAAATTGCATGTCCCATTTACGGTTATAGCGTTCGGAATGCGTTTTATCGGTGAATACGCCGGTCGGGCAGATTTCCACCAGGTTACCGGAGAATTCACTCTCCAGGGTACCGTCTTCCGGACGTCCGAAGTAGACGTTATCGTGCGCGCCATACACGCCCAGATCCTGACCGTCTGCATAATCTTTGTAGTAACGCACACAGCGATAACAGGCGATGCAGCGGTTCATTTCATGAGAGATGAACGGCCCCAGGTCCTGGTTGCGGTGAGTACGTTTGGTGAAACGATAGCGACGGAAACTGTGGCCGGTCATCACGGTCATATCCTGAAGGTGGCAGTTACCGCCCTCTTCACAGACCGGACAGTCGTGCGGGTGGTTGGTCATCAACCACTCCACCACGCTTTCGCGGAACTGTTTCGCTTCTTCGTCGTCAATCGAAATAAACGTGCCTTCGGTTGCCGGTGTCATACAAGACATCACCAGGCGACCACGCGTGTCTTCCGCGTTTTGGTATTGCTTCACCGCACACTGGCGGCAAGCACCAACGCTTCCCAGCGCCGGATGCCAGCAAAAGTACGGAATATCAAGGCCGAGAGACAGACAAGCTTCCAGCAGGTTGTCCGCTCCGTTGACCTCATATTCTTTGCCGTCTACATGAATCGTAGCCATAGTCAGCATGCTTCCAGTTGGCTTAGTCAGAGACTAAGCGTTAATCGAAATTCATATCGCGATACAGGCTCAGAGGCCTGTAATCACCAGCGCTCTTTCAGCAGGTTCGGCTGAATACCACCAATCGCGTGGGTATTGCTGAACGACTGCTTAATGCCAGCTTCGAATTCTTCGCGGAAATATTTAATGGCGCTCTGTAGCGGCTCAACCGCGCCCGGTGCGTGTGCACAGAAGGTTTTACCCGGGCCGAGGAAACGACACAGTTGCTCAAGTGTCTCGATATCCCCAGGCTGGCCTTCGCCACGCTCCAGCGCACGCAGAATTTTGACGCTCCACGGCAGGCCGTCACGACATGGCGTACACCATCCGCAGGATTCACGAGCAAAGAACTCTTCCAGGTTACGCACCAGAGGCACCATGCCTATCTCGTGGTCAACCGCCATTGCCAGCGCGGTACCCAGACGGCTTCCGGCTTTACCAATGCTCTCAAATTCCATTGGCAGATCGAGGTGCGCTTCGGTCAGGAAATCAGTTCCCGCGCCGCCAGGCTGCCAGGCTTTGAACTTCAGTCCATCGCGCATGCCGCCCGCGTAATCTTCGAGGATCTCACGTGCGGTGGTACCGAACGGCAATTCCCACAGTCCCGGATTCTTCACGCGACCCGAGAAGCCCATCAGCTTGGTGCCAGCATCTTTGCTCTTCGAAATGTTCTGGTACCACTCCACGCCGTTGGCGAGGATCGCCGGAACGTTACACAGCGTTTCCACGTTGTTGACGCAGGTCGGTTTACCCCATGCGCCGGAGGTCGCCGGGAACGGCGGCTTCGAACGCGGGTTAGCGCGACGGCCTTCAAGGGAGTTGATCAGCGCCGTTTCTTCACCGCAGATGTAGCGCCCTGCCCCGGTGTGAACAAACAGTTCGAAATCAAAACCGGTGCCCATGATATTTTTGCCGAGCAGACCGGCTTCGGTCGCTTCCGCAATCGCACGGCGCAGATGCACGGCGGCTTCAATGTATTCACCGCGCAGGAAGATGTAGCCCCGGTACGCTTTCAGCGCAAACGCGGAGATCAGCATGCCTTCCACCAGCAGATGCGGCAGCTGTTCCATCAGCAAACGGTCTTTATAGGTGCCCGGCTCCATTTCATCGGCGTTACACAGCAGGTAGCGGATGTTCATGGATTCGTCTTTTGGCATCAGGCTCCACTTCAGACCGGTGGAAAAGCCTGCGCCGCCGCGCCCTTTCAGGCCAGCGTCTTTGACCTGGTTGACGATTTCGTCCGGGGACAGACCAGTCAGCGCCTTACGCGCACCTTCGTAGCCGTTCTTGCTACGGTATTCGTCCAGCCACACGGGCTGTTTATCATCACGCAGACGCCAGGTCAGCGGATGCGTTTCGGGAGTACGGATAATGTCTTTCATTTATACCGCTCCAGCAGTTCAGGAATGCCTTCCGGGGTCAGGTGAGCGTGAGTATCCTCATCGATCATCATGTTCGGCCCTTTGTCGCAGTTCCCAAGGCAACAGGTCGGCAGCAGCGTAAAGCGACCGTCGAAGGTCGTCTGCCCCGGCTTGATGTTGAGCTTTTTCTCCAGCGCAGCCTGAATCCCCTGGTAACCGTTGATATGGCACACCACGCTGTCGCAATAGCGGATCACGTGGCGACCCACCGGCTGGCGGAAGATCTGACTGTAAAACGTCGCAACACCTTCGACATCGCTTGCCGGGATCCCCAGCACATCAGCGATCGCGTGGATCGCACCGTCCGGCACCCAGCCACGCTGCTTCTGAACGATTTTCAGCGCTTCAATGGACGCCGCACGCGGGTCTTCGTAGTGGTGCTTCTCGTGCTCAATGGCTTCACGCTCTGCCGCACTCAGCTCAAAAGCCTCGGTTTGTGGTTGTTGATTCTCGTGCATAATTAGCGGTCCACATCTGACATAACAAAATCGATACTACCCAGATGGACGATCAGGTCGGACACCAGGCTGCCACGTACTGCCACCGGGATCTGCTGCAAATGCGCGTAGCTCGGGGTACGAATACGGGTACGATAACTCATGGTGCTGCCATCGCTGGTCAGGTAGTAACTGTTGATACCCTTGGTCGCTTCCACCATCTGGAAGGACTCATTCGCCGGCATAACCGGGCCCCACGACACTTGCAGGAAGTGGGTGATCAGGGTTTCGATATGTTGCAGCGTGCGCTCTTTCGGCGGCGGCGTCGTCAACGGGTGATCCGCTTTGAACGGGCCTTCCGGCATGTTGTTGAGGCACTGCTCAAGGATGCGCAGACTCTGGCGCAGCTCTTCCACTTTCAGCATCACGCGGGTGTAGCAGTCGGAAACCCCGCCGCCAACCGGCACTTCAAAGTCAAAGTTTTCGTAGCCAGAGTAAGGGCGTGCTTTACGCACGTCGAAATCAATACCGGTCGCACGCAGCGCCGCACCGGTGCAGCCCCAGTCCAGCGCTTCTTTCTTACCGTAAGCGGCAACGCCCTGCGAACGCCCTTTCAGAATGGTGTTTTGCAGTGCGGCTTTCTCGTAAGAAGCCAGACGCTTCGGCATCCAGTCGAGGAATTCACGCAGCAGTTTGTCCCAGCCGCGCGGCAGGTCATGCGCCACGCCGCCAATACGGAACCAGGCCGGGTGCATACGGTAGCCGGTGACCGCTTCTACGATGTCGTAGATTTTCTGACGGTCGGTAAAGGCAAAGAAGACCGGCGTCATGGCGCCGACGTCCTGGATAAACGTCGAGATATACAGCAGATGGCTGTTAATGCGGAACAGCTCGGAGAGCATCACGCGGATAACGTTAACGCGATCCGGTACGGTAATGCCCGCCAGTTTTTCCACTGCCAGCACGTACGGCATCTCGTTGACGCAGCCGCCGAGGTATTCGATACGGTCGGTATACGGAATGTAGCTATGCCAGGACTGACGTTCGCCCATCTTTTCAGCACCACGGTGGTGGTAACCGATGTCAGGCACACAGTCGACAATCTCTTCGCCATCAAGCTGAAGAACAATACGGAATGCACCGTGTGAAGACGGGTGGTTCGGGCCGAGGTTGAGGAACATAAAGTCCTCGTTTTCGGTACCACGCTGCATGCCCCAGTCTTCCGGTTTGAAGGTCAGCGCTTCCATTTCCAGATCCTGCTTCGCTTTGGTCAGCTCAAACGGATCGAATTCGGTAGCACGCGCCGGGTAGTCTTTACGCAGCGGATGGCCTTTCCAGGTTGGCGGCATCAACAGACGCGTCAGGTGCGGGTGTCCGTCAAATTCAATACCAAACATGTCCCAGGTTTCACGCTCATACCAGTTAGCGTTCGGGAACAGTTTGGTGAAGGTCGGTACACGCAGGTCGTTTTCAGACAAGGCCACCTTGAGCATGATATCGCGATTGCGTTCAATGGAAATCAGGTGGTAGAAAACGGAAAAATCCGCGGCGGGTAACCCTTCGCGGTGTGTGCGCAGACGTTCGTCCATGCCGTGTAAGTCAAACAGCATGACGTAAGGTTTCGGCAATCTCTTTAAGAAATCGCCCACTTCCAGTAATTGTTCACGCTTGACCCAAACAACGGGTACCCCGGTGCGAGTCGCCTGAACGGTAAAGGCATCCGGCCCAAAACGGTTGCGCAGTTCGCCGATGACCGGGTCATCAAGGTGATCCCGGGTCTGCCATGCGGCTTCTTGCGCGGTTAAGTCGGTCATATTGTTCACCATTGCAAATGGTCCGTGGTGACTGTCGACAGAGCTTCGCGCGATTTATGTAGTGATAGGCGAAGTAAAATGCTGCTGCCGACAGGCGCAAATTAAATCTCGTCTGGTGTACGCAGATTCGTGACTGCAATGCGTTCGCCGCGTTTACGCTCGCGCTCTGACTGCATGTTGGCGCGATAAACGCCCTGATCGCCAACCACCCAGGAGAGCGGACGACGTTCTTTGCCAATGGAATCCTGCAACAGCATTAACGCCTGCATGTACGCTTCCGGACGCGGCGGGCAACCCGGGATGTAAACATCCACAGGGATAAACTTATCAACGCCCTGCACGACCGAATAAATATCGTACATACCGCCGGAGTTGGCACATGCGCCCATGGAAATGACCCATTTCGGCTCCAGCATCTGATCGTAAAGACGCTGAATGACCGGCGCCATTTTGGTAAAGCAGGTCCCCGCTACCACCATCAAGTCAGCCTGACGTGGTGAAGCACGCAGGACTTCCGCGCCAAAGCGCGCCACGTCATGCACGGCGGTGAACGAGGTCACCATCTCTACGTAGCAGCAGGAAAGGCCGAAGTTATAAGGCCAGATTGAGTTTTTGCGACCCCAGTTAACCATGTCATGGAGTTTGCCCATGAACACGTTCTTGTTAACTTCCTGTTCCAGGGGGTCGGTTACGATCTCCTGTTTTTGCAGGGGGTAACGGTCGTTCTCACCGTTAGGATCTATGCGGGTGAGCGTATAATCCATCTTAATGCCTCGCGGTTAGCGTTGACGATTAGCGATACTGTTCGTTTCCGGGTTCATACGCTCGCGGCGTGAACGCGCGGGCGTCCAGTCCAGCGCGCCAATACGCACCAGATAAACCAGACCTGCCAGTAACACAAAAATAAAAATTGCAGCTTCGACAAAGCCTACCCAACCGCTTTCGCGGATAGAGGTCGACCATGCGAACAGATACAGCGCTTCAACGTCGAAGATAACGAAGAACATGGCTACCAGATAAAACTTGGCAGACAGGCGTAAGCGGGCGGTGCCGACCGAGTCGATACCTGATTCAAACGGGGTGTTTTTTGACCTCGCGCGTGCGCGACCGCCTAAAAACCAACCGCCGATAAGCATCAGGCAGCACAGGCCAATGGCAACAATAAGAAAGATAGCGAATGCCCAGTGATGAGCGATGACTTCAGTGGATGTTGACATACTCATTGCTTACTCATCAAAAGTAGCGCCAAATTCTCTGCTCTTTTCGGCAGATGAACGCCACATCGATTCATGGGGAGGAATAAAAAAAACCTTACAATCGCTGCAGAAAATGTTTTAGACAGCCAATTGATGGGGTTTTTTACTCCTTTCTATAACCTTTTGTCAACTTTAACAAAAGTTTCCTCACATTAATTTACATGATAACAACACCCTTAACATTTAATGCGCTTTAGCACCGTGTCGATCGATTCACAGGCTAAATGGGGATGTTGTTGAATCGTGTCCGTTGTGAAGTAAGTAGAAAAAAACGCGCCTATTTTGACAGGAATTGATCCAAAAGCCTTCCCCTAAAAGGGAGTATTTTCTTGATCTGTGACACGCTTTTGTTAATCCACCTCAAAAAACAGCAACAATTTCTCTCGTTTTTTAACATGAGAGGGTT
The DNA here is from genome assembly GCF_018323885.1 of Citrobacter amalonaticus. NCBI lineage: Bacteria > Pseudomonadati > Pseudomonadota > Gammaproteobacteria > Enterobacterales > Enterobacteriaceae > Citrobacter > Citrobacter amalonaticus. The sequence goes on from NZ_AP024585.1 coordinate 3,185,216, forward strand.
GACCTGCGAATTTCGCTTCTTTTTTACGCATTTTTTAATCGCAACGTCTACTCGCTGATTTATGAGGATTTTTACCTTTTTCCTCCTGCCCGTTAAGGATATTAGTACAAAAAAAGAACCACTGGATGTTTTTTAATCTCCAGTGGCTCTTTTTTACACTTGCCCTTTTTAATGCTTTTTTTGTGACCCGTTACTCATAGTCTCCCTGGACCAGCACGGAATCATCTCCCCCTTCTGGGGTAATTGGGCTGTACTGCCACGGATTCTGCCAGGTATCCATCGCCTGATAGATAACCTGCGCCAGATCGTTCTTCGAGGCCGGGTCACGGCACAGCAGGTATTCGGTGTCCGGCAACGGCGGTAATCCGTCAACTGCCCCCAGCACGCGTAGATCCGGACTCATCATTTCTACCGGACGCGCCGTCACGCCAAGACCAGCTTTCACCGCCGCGCGCACGGCCGGCAATGTCGACGCCACATAGGCCAGTCGCCAGGGGATGTTCGCCGCATTCAGGGTGGCAAGAACCACATCACGGAACGGACTGGGATCATCCAACAACACCAGCGGAACCGGTTCGCCCTTTTGCAGCACATACTCTGCGGCACAGTACCAGTGTGTCGGCGAGGTACGCAGCGTCAGGCTCTCAAACGGTCCGGGACGGTTAGTGGTGACGATCAGATCCACCTCTTGCGATTTCAGCATATCGAGCATGAAGGCATTTCGCTTCACTCTGACATCCAGCGCAAGCTTCGGATAAACCGAGCTAATGCGATTCAGGAGGAAAGGCAGTATCGTATCGGCGGATTCATCCGAAGCCCCGATAGTTAATACTCCCTGAAGATTGCTGAACATCAATGATGAGCAGGCCTCATCATTGAAACGTAGGATTTTTCTGGCGTAACCCAAAAGCTGAATGCCGTGTTCAGTCAACAGTTTGTTACGACCGTGACGAGCGAAGAGTTCTTTTCCCACGAGCTGTTCGAGGCGCTGCATCTGTTGGCTCACCGCAGACTGAGTACGACACACCGCTGCAGCTGCTGCTGCAAATGTGTTCAGATCGGCAACAGCAACAAATGTTCTCAGCAGATCGAGGTCGAGGTTAATTATCGGACGATTTGCATTTATCATAATTTTTCACTTACTGGCGGCTCATACTGAGCTTGTTAATGCTGTGCATACAAAATCAAGCAATTCCGTTTGTAATGCGCTTCCTTAGCAGAGTCACCCGCTGACAGCAGGTGAAAGTAAATAGGTATATCATGTGACTGGCGAAATGCTACCCTCTTTCTTACGTAATAATACCTTACGCGAACTCTCAGGTTATTTCGTTAAGAACGGGCTGACCTATTAAAGCCTATGTAGATTTCTGCCATTTTCTGGATGTAAAAAGTGTAAATGTAAAGAATGGAACCGGGCATACATCAACGAGAAATAAGCATACATGGCAGTAAGTTAGCCACAAAAACCCATTCGGGATATTAACAAATCATGCGGCCACATGTCATTTCATCATGCGTATCTTAACCTAAAACCTTTTTATTTATAAGCTTTAATGCGAATAATCTGATGCAAAGTTTTGTTATGTTTCTCAAATCAACTCGCTATTATTCGCGCCTTGCGTAAAGCCTTTTTAATTATTAAATAATAATTAATGAGATTCCAGGTCATTCATAAATCCTGCTTAACATTAGATTTACACCGCCAGGGTTCCCGTACATCCCGATAACACGGGCAGTGATTAATCTTTCAGTATTTACGAATTATTAAATGACGTCAGAATTCTCCCCGAAATTTCACGGGCGCTGAACCTTTTTGTAAGCAAGAGAATCGGCCACCCGTGAACGTAAAAATCGCAATATCATGCTATAAAAATCGGAATAACCTATTTTTATCTCTATATATTACGTAAAAATCAGTTAATGACAACACAATAGCACGTCACCATTCAGCAAAATCTTCTTCTGCAAAGCCTTCAAAACGCCCCGCTGGGGGAGTACATTGTTCCAAACTGACTTCCACGGCAGGAAGTGGTGATAACAGCATAAAGGTCAAGGTTCATGTCCCCCATTGAGAAATCCAGCAAATTAGATAACGTCTGTTATGACATCCGCGGTCCTGTTCTGAAGGAAGCGAAACGCCTTGAAGAAGAAGGCAATAAGGTTCTGAAACTGAACATTGGTAACCCCGCCCCTTTTGGCTTTGACGCCCCCGATGAAATTCTGGTGGATGTCATCCGTAATCTGCCTACTGCACAAGGTTATTCCGATTCCAAAGGCCTCTATTCCGCGCGTAAAGCCATCATGCAGCACTATCAGGCGCGTGGCATGCGTGACGTCACCGTCGAAGATATCTACATCGGTAATGGCGTTTCAGAGCTGATCGTGCAGGCGATGCAGGCATTACTGAACAGTGGGGACGAAATGCTGGTGCCCGCGCCGGATTATCCGCTGTGGACGGCGGCGGTCGCGCTTTCTGGCGGCAATGCGGTGCATTACCTGTGCGATGAATCATCCGACTGGTTCCCGGACCTTGATGACATCCGCGCCAAAATCACGCCGCGTACCCGTGGGATCGTCATCATTAACCCGAACAACCCGACCGGCGCGGTTTATTCCAAAGAGCTGTTGATGGAGATCGTCGAGATCGCGCGGCAGAATGATCTCATTATTTTTGCCGATGAGATCTACGATAAGATCCTGTATGACGACGCCGAGCACCATTCCATCGCCGCGATGGCACCGGATCTACTGACCGTGACCTTTAACGGCCTGTCCAAAACCTATCGCGTGGCCGGTTTCCGTCAGGGCTGGATGGTTCTCAACGGGCCGAAGAAGCATGCGAAAGGTTATATCGAAGGGCTGGAAATGCTGGCATCGATGCGTCTTTGCGCCAACGTGCCGGCACAGCATGCCATTCAGACGGCGCTGGGCGGTTACCAGAGTATCAGTGAATTCATCATGCCCGGCGGTCGTCTGTATGAGCAGCGCAATCGCGCCTGGGAATTGATCAACGATATTCCGGGCGTCTCCTGCGTGAAGCCGCGCGGTGCGCTGTATATGTTCCCGAAAATTGACGCGAAGCGCTTCAATATTCATGACGACCAGAAAATGGTGCTCGATTTTCTGTTACAGGAAAAAGTCCTGCTGGTTCAGGGGACGGCATTTAACTGGCCGTGGCCGGATCACGTGCGCATCGTCACCCTGCCCCGCATCGACGACATAGAGATGTCGCTGAGCAAATTTGCACGTTTCTTGTCGGGATATCACCAGCTTTAATCCAAAATGCGTTGCAGGACAAAACACCCTGGGTGTTTTGTCCTGCAACGTGAAGTATGACGAGCATTTGCATCCGGCGGCCTTCTCTGCGCACAATGACCTCCAGGTTGTCATCATGAAAAGGTCACTATGAAGCAGAGCCATTTTTTTGCCCACCTCTCCCGCCTCAAACTCATTAACCGTTGGCCTTTAATGCGCAATGTGCGCACAGAAAACGTCTCTGAGCACAGTCTCCAGGTCGCAATGGTGGCCCACGCGCTGGCGGCGATCAAAAACCGTAAGTTTGCCGGTCAGGTTAATGCCGAACGCATTGCGCTGTTGGCGATGTATCACGATGCGTCAGAAGTGCTGACCGGGGATCTGCCCACGCCGGTAAAATATTTCAATTCGCAAATCGCCCAGGAATATAAGGCTATTGAGAAAATCGCTCAGCAGAAACTGGTCGATATGGTGCCCGATGAGCTGAGGGATATTTTTGCCCCGCTGATTGATGAGCATGCATATAGCGAAGAAGAAAAGTCGATTGTGAAACAGGCCGATGCGCTGTGTGCGTATCTGAAGTGTCTGGAAGAGTTGTCGGCAGGGAATAATGAATTCCTGCTGGCAAAGACGCGACTGGAAAAAACGCTGGAGTCACGCCGCAGCACGGAGATGGATTACTTTATGGAAGTCTTCGTCCCCAGTTTTCACCTGTCTCTCGATGAAATTAGCCAGGACTCTCCGCTGTAACGGTTTGCCGGATGCACGTATGCACCATCCGGCAATGCGATACAACATTAAAACGGAAACAACATCGGGATCATCACCACGCATACCGCCATAACGATAATGGTGAACGGTACGCCCAGCTTAATAAAATCGCTAAAGCTGTAATTCCCTGGTCCTAACACCAGCGTGTTGACCGGTGATGAAACCGGCGTCATAAAGGCCGCCGAGGCCGCCATCGCGATCACCATCGCAAAGGGATAGGGAGAAACGCCCATCGACTTCGCCGCCGCCAACGCAATCGGCGCCATTAATACCGCCGTCGCGGTATTCCAGATAAACAGACCAATGGTCGCGCACAGCGCAAACAGACAGCCCAGCATCATGTACGGGCCATAACCGCCGCCCACGTCCATCAATCCTTTCACGACCAGATCCACACCACCGGTTTTTTGCAGCGCCAGCGCAAAAGGCATCATGCCGACAATCAAAATGATGCTGGGCCAGTGAATGGCTTTGTAGGCGCTTTCGGCATCAATACAGCGAAATTTTCCCATCAACAGACAGGCAATAATCGCCGCGATGGGATTAGGAATTTCGTCAGTCAGCATCAGCGCGACCATCAGCACCAGACAAAAAATCGCGTGCGGGGCCTGGCTGTGCGCCGGGGAAGCCTCGCTTACCTCTTCTGGCAGGTTCAGCGCGACAAAATCTCGCCCCTGCTTTGCCAGCATCCCGATCAGTTTCCAGTTACCGACGACCAGGATAATATCGCCCATCAGCAGCGGCTCATCGGCAAGCGAACCTTCGATCGCCACGCCGTCACGTTTCAGGCCAACCACATTCAGCCCATAGCGGGTACGAAAACCGATTTCCCGCACCGACTTGCCAATCAACTCCGATTCCGGGATCAGCGAGATTTCCGCCATTCCCACATCCAGCGCCTGGTCAGAGAAATACTCCCCACGCAGCACCATTGGCTCCAGCAATTGCTCGCTACAAAATTCACGGAGATCGACATCGGCGGCGGACATATCAATCAGTAACACGTCACGGGCGCGAAACTCCGATACCCCATTCACGTTTACGATCACCCGCCGAAAACGCCGCCAGCGTTCGACGCCGATCACGTTGGCGCCATAGCGCTCACGCAGTTTAAGATCGTCGAGGCGCTGACCGATCATCGGTGACCCCGGACGAATCGCCAGTCGACGCGCGCGCCCTGTCAGGCGATATTCTTTGATCAGATCGCGAAAGGTGCGACGTTTCCAGCTATCTCGCTGCTGTTGTGGATTGTCGCCTTTGAGCATAAAGCGCATCAGCAGCATATAGATAATGCCCAGCACCAGCACGACGAGGCCGATAGGCGTGACGCTGAAGAAGCTGAAACCGGCATAGCCTTCGCGCAACAATTCACTGTTAACGACCAGGTTGGGCGGGGTGGCCACCAGCGTCATCATGCCGCTGATAAGCCCGGCGAAACTGAGCGGCATCATCAGGCGCGACGGCGACGTTTGCATACGCATCGAGACGCTGAGTACCACGGGAATAAAGATAGCAACGACGCCGGTTGAACTCATAAACGCGCCCAGTCCGGCAACGGTCAGCATCAGCAGGACCAGCATTTTGATTTCGCTACTGCCCGCCATTTTCACCAGCCAGGTGCCCATGACGGTCGCCACGCCGGTGCGTACCAGCCCGTCACCGATGATAAACAGCGCGGCAATCAACACCACATTAGGGTCGCTGAATCCCGAAAAGGCCTCAGTAAGGGTCAGTGTGCCACTGAGAACAAAGGCTACGATGACAAACAGAGCTACCGCGTCCATACGCACTCTGCCCGTCGCAAACAAAATCACAGCAATCGCCAACAGCGAGAGAACCCAGATCAATTCACCGTTCACAACCTATCCTTGTCAGATGAGAAGATGGAATGATTCTGCCATAAAAAAGCCCCGACAAGCCGGGGCTAAATCATGATCAGGTATTTCTTAATACAACCACATCACCATTCGGTTGTTTGGTCACCGAAAGCTGCTCCAGGCTGGTCAGGGTGAAATCGACCTCATCCAGACGCGGCGTATCCGCCGGGGCATTTACTGCGATAACATGGCAGCCTGCGGCGAGTCCCGAGAGCACGCCCGCAGGGGCATCCTCCACCACCGCACATTCGTGCGGCGCTAAACCAAGCAGTTGCGCGCCGAGCAGATAAGCATCCGGCTCCGGCTTACCACGTTTGACCCGCTCAGCGGTCACGAAAACCTCCGGGGCTGGCAGGTTGGCCACCTGATGACGTGCGCGCGCAACCGGCATCGACCCTGATGTCACAATCGCCCACGGGATCCCGGCCTTGTTCAGATGGTTAAGCAGCGCAACCGCGCCAGGCAGCGCGGTGATGCCCGCCGTTTCTGTCGCTTCTATTTGCTCCAGACGCGTAAACTCCGCAGCGATTTCCGCCTCAGGTTTGCCCACCATGAAATGGCGCAAAGAGGTAATCGCCTGCTTGCCATGAACAAAACTTAACACTTCGTCATGCGTCAGCCCAAAACGATCGGCCCAGTTACACCATGCACGTTCCACAGCAGGTAACGAGTCAACCAGCGTTCCATCCAGGTCAAACAGAAAGCCCTTGCATTGCACGTTCACCTCCTCAGGCATTGATGATTTGGTTGATTTCGTTGGCGCTCAAATGATACTGACGCGGGCAGGCATGCCACGCGCTTAACATCCGCTGGTATTTTTCCCACATTGGGGTCTGCGCGTTGAAACCGTGCGTGCCGGCATCAAAATGGGTGTAACGTCCTTCCACATTCACCATAAAGCGAACATAACCGAGATAGCGCGCTTCCGTTGCGGCATCAAAGCCCAGGAAGGTTACCCGACGTTCATCAATACTTTGCGCATCTTTCAGGTTGGCCCAGGAGACATGCAGAGCGTGATACATCTCCATGATGTCGATAACCGTACGACAGGTTTCCTCTTTCAGCTCGCCAAATTCCCGATCCAGTTCGCGCATCTGCAGACCGTAACCGCGTTCAATGATCGTCTGCAGACGACGATAACGCTCGGCGTTAGTTGGATCGAGCATAGTCATCATTTTGTATTGATTAGACAAAATAAGACGTTGAGCGTTGGTCATTTCCATTTGGGACTCCTGTATCACTCTACAACGGTGAAAAAAAAGAAGGCATTAATATGCCTTCTTTTATATGCGTAATCAGGGGGCAATTACAAATCATCAAGGAAAGTTTTATCCAGTTGTTTGAAGGCACGCTTAAGCGTGTCAGCTAACGCCTGGTAATCCGGCTTCCCTTCAACCGGGGAGAGCGCTTGCCCCGCCTCCTGTAATTTGCCTCTGACTTCATAAAACCAGTTCAGGATCGAGGGCGGCAGCGGCGTGACGGAACGCTTCCCTAACCACCACAGCCCCTGCATCGGCAGGCTGAGCGCGAACAACGCGGTGGCGACGGCAGGCCCTAACTGGCCGCCCAGTGCTATCTGCCAGCACAGGGTAAAGATAGCGATCGGCGGCATAAAGCGAATAGCGTAACGTGTCATCCGAATCACGCGGTTCTCAACAAAGACGGGTGCAAGGCGCTTTTCCATTGGCCACGTCTTTGAGTAATGTTGCCCCCGACGAAAAAGGCTAAAAAAATTTACGGAGCGATGATCCGGCGTCGACATGGCTTACCTCAACTTCACATATAAAATTTCAAATATTTGTGCAAAACAACAACTATACGGGACAACGTTCAAAACATTTTGTCATTGATACCCACTATCGGGTATCCTGTAGCGGCCTGTAAAAGGCCTGTAGTCCAAAATCATTGAGTCGTCAAATTTACATATAGTATGCCATTGGCTGAAAAATACGCAAAATGGCATAGACTCAAAGGTATTTCTTCCATCATGCCAAAAAAGACAACTGGCATGATGTTAATCATAAATGTCAGCGTCACACTGCGCTACGCTCTATGGCTCCCTGACGTTTTTTTAGCCACGTATCAATAATAGGTACTTCCATGTCGAGTAAGTTAGTACTGGTTCTGAACTGCGGTAGCTCCTCACTGAAATTTGCAATCATCGATGCAGTTAACGGTGAAGAGTACCTTTCTGGTTTAGCCGAATGTTTCCATCTCCCTGAAGCACGTATCAAATGGAAAATGGACGGCGGTAAACAAGAAGCGGCTTTAGGTGCAGGCGCCGCTCACAGTGAAGCGCTGAACTTTATCGTTAATACTATTCTGGCACAAAAACCAGAACTGTCTGCGCAGTTGACTGCAATCGGTCACCGTATCGTACACGGCGGCGAGAAGTATACCAGCTCCGTGGTTATCGATGACTCTGTTATTCAGGGCATCAAAGATTCTGCCTCTTTCGCACCGCTGCATAACCCGGCTCACCTGATCGGGATTGCAGAAGCACTGAAATCCTTCCCGCAGTTGAAAGACAAAAACGTGGCTGTGTTTGACACCGCGTTCCATCAGACCATGCCGGAAGAGTCTTACCTCTATGCCCTGCCGTACAGCCTGTACAAAGAACACGGCGTTCGTCGTTATGGCGCGCACGGTACCAGCCACTTCTTCGTTACCCAGGAAGCGGCAAAAATGCTGAACAAACCGGTAGAAGAGCTGAACATCATCACGTGCCACCTGGGCAACGGGGGTTCTGTTTCTGCTATCCGCAATGGTAAATGTGTTGATACCTCTATGGGCCTGACCCCGCTGGAAGGTCTGGTGATGGGTACCCGCTCTGGTGACATCGACCCGGCAATCATTTTCCACCTGCACGACACGCTGGGCATGAGCGTTGATCAGATCAACAAGATGCTGACCAAAGAATCCGGCCTGCTGGGTCTGACCGAAGTGACCAGCGACTGCCGTTATGTTGAAGACAACTACACCACCAAAGAAGACGCGAAACGTGCAATGGACGTTTACTGCCACCGTCTGGCGAAGTACATCGGTTCCTACACGGCGCTGATGGACGGTCGTCTGGACGCGGTTGTCTTCACCGGCGGTATCGGTGAGAACGCGGCCATGGTTCGCGAACTGTCCCTGGGTAAACTGGGCGTGCTGGGCTTTGAAGTTGATCATGAACGTAACCTGGCTGCCCGTTTCGGCAAATCTGGTTTCATCAACAAAGAAGGTACCCGTCCTGCGGTGGTGATCCCAACCAACGAAGAACTGGTTATCGCGCAAGACGCGAGCCGTCTGACTGCCTGATATCACACCGCCAGCTAAGCTGGCGGTGCTGTTTTGTAACCCGCCCAACGGGCGGTAACGAAAGAGGATAAACCGTGTCCCGTATTATTATGCTGATCCCTACCGGAACCAGCGTCGGCCTGACCAGCGTCAGCCTCGGCGTCATCCGTGCTATGGAACGCAAAGGCGTTCGTCTGAGTGTCTTTAAGCCCATCGCCCAGCCACGCGCCGGTGGCGATGCGCCAGACCAGACCACCGCTATCGTTCGTGCAAACTCTTCTGTCACCGCGGCTGAACCGCTGAAGATGAGCCACGTAGAGTCTCTGCTGTCCAGCAATCAGAAAGATGTGCTGATGGAAGAGATCATCGCAAACTACCATGCGAACACCAAAGACGCAGAAGTGGTACTGGTTGAAGGCCTGGTCCCAACCCGTAAACACCAGTTCGCGCAGTCTCTGAACTACGAAATCGCCAAAACGCTGAACGCGGAAATCGTCTTCGTCATGTCTCAGGGCACCGATACGCCGGAACAGTTGAACGAGCGAATTGAACTGACTCGCAGCAGCTTCGGCGGCGCAAAAAACACCAACATCACCGGCGTTATCGTGAACAAACTGAACGCTCCGGTTGATGAACAAGGTCGTACCCGTCCGGATCTGTCTGAGATTTTCGACGACTCTTCCAAAGCGCAGGTCGTAAAAGTCGATCCGGCACAGCTCACCGCGAGCAGCCCACTGCCGGTTCTCGGCGCAGTGCCGTGGAGCTTTGAGCTGATCGCGACCCGTGCGATCGACATGGCGCGCCACCTGAATGCCACCATCGTCAACGAAGGCGACATCAATACGCGTCGCGTGAAGTCTGTCACTTTCTGTGCGCGTAGCATTCCGCACATGCTGGAACACTTCCGCGCCGGTTCCCTGCTGGTCACCTCCGCTGACCGTCCGGACGTGCTGGTTGCCGCGTGTCTGGCCGCGATGAATGGCGTTGAAATCGGCGCCCTGCTGCTGACCGGTGGCTACGAAATGGATGCGCGCATCTCTAAACTGTGTGAACGCGCTTTCGCTACCGGCCTGCCGGTATTCATGGTGAACACCAACACCTGGCAAACTTCTCTGAGCCTGCAGAGCTTCAACCTGGAAGTGCCGGTTGACGATCACGCACGCATCGAGAAAGTTCAGGAATACGTGGCGAACTACATCAACGCTGACTGGATCGAGTCCCTGACCGCGACCTCTGAGCGTAGCCGTCGTCTGTCTCCTCCAGCCTTCCGCTATCAGTTGACCGAACTGGCGCGTAAAGCCGGTAAACGCGTTGTGCTGCCAGAAGGCGACGAACCGCGTACCGTGAAAGCGGCAGCCATCTGTGCTGAACGTGGTATCGCAACCTGCGTACTGCTGGGTAACCCGGAAGAGATCAACCGCGTTGCGGCCTCTCAGGGCGTTGAGCTCGGCGCTGGCATCGAAATCGTGGATCCGGAAGTGGTTCGCGAAAGCTATGTCGCGCGTCTGGTTGAACTGCGTAAGAGCAAAGGCATGACCGAAACCGTTGCCCGCGAACAGCTGGAAGACAACGTGGTTCTCGGTACGCTGATGCTGGAACAAGACGAAGTTGACGGTCTGGTATCAGGCGCTGTTCACACCACGGCTAACACCATTCGTCCGCCGCTGCAGCTTATCAAAACTGCGCCAGGCAGTTCACTGGTTTCCTCCGTCTTCTTCATGCTGCTGCCAGAACAGGTTTACGTTTACGGCGACTGCGCGATCAACCCGGATCCGACCGCTGAACAGCTGGCTGAAATCGCTATCCAGTCTGCTGACTCTGCCATTGCCTTTGGTATCGAACCGCGCGTCGCAATGCTCTCCTACTCCACCGGCACCTCTGGTGCGGGTAGCGACGTTGAGAAAGTGCGTGAAGCAACTCGTCTTGCACAGGAAAAACGTCCTGACCTGATGATCGACGGTCCGCTGCAGTACGATGCCGCCGTGATGGCTGACGTGGCAAAATCCAAAGCGCCGAACTCTCCGGTTGCGGGTCGCGCTACCGTGTTCATCTTCCCGGATCTGAACACCGGTAACACCACTTACAAAGCGGTACAGCGTTCTGCCGACCTGATCTCCATCGGGCCGATGCTGCAGGGTATGCGCAAGCCGGTGAATGACCTGTCCCGTGGCGCGCTGGTTGACGATATCGTCTACACCATCGCTCTGACCGCGATTCAGTCTTCACAACAGCAGTAAGTTGTCTCCGCTGGGTCCAGACGGGCCCGGTCAAAAGCCGGAAATCACCCTGATTTCCGGCTTTTTTATTGCCGTTTCTGGCAATGCAAAAACGGATTTATTTGCTTAACTGCGCTGCATCAATGAATAACCATTCGCCTGTTTGCATACTTAGCCTCTTTGCTTTGCAACAGGGATAGTCTTTCATGTCTGCAGTAACCGAAACACAGCCAGCCAGAAAATGGGCCATGCCCGATACGCTGGTCATTATTTTCTTTGTCGCCATTTTAACCAGCCTTGCGACCTGGGTTGTCCCCGTCGGGATGTTCGACAGCCAGGAGGTGCAATACCAGGTAGATGGTCAGACAAAAACCCGTAAAGTGGTTGACCCCCACTCTTTCCGTATTCTGACCAACGAGGCCGGTGAAGCGCAGTATCATCCGGTTAAATTCTTCACTACCGGCGATGAAAGCCCGGGCCTGATGAACTTCCCATTCGAAGGGCTGACCTCCGGCTCTAAATTCGGTACCGCCGTCGGTATCATCATGTTTATGCTGGTGATTGGCGGTGCGTTTGGCATCGTTATGCGCACGGGAACTATTGATAACGGCATCCTTGCGCTCATCCGTCATACCAAAGGCAACGAGGTTCTGTTTATCCCGGTACTGTTTATTCTCTTCTCGCTGGGCGGTGCGGTGTTCGGCATGGGAGAAGAGGCGGTTGCCTTCGCGATCATCATCGCGCCGCTGATGGTGCGACTGGGGTATGACAGTATCACCACGGTGTTAGTGACCTATATTGCGACACAAATTGGCTTTGCCAGTTCATGGATGAACCCTTTCTGCGTGGTGGTCGCGCAGGGCATTGCCGGCGTACCGGTCCTCTCCGGTTCCGGTCTGCGTATCGTGGTATGGGTTATTTCGACACTGATCGGTCTGACGTTTACCCTGGTCTATGCCTCGCGGGTGAAAAAGAATCCGCTTCTGTCACGCGTGCATGAATCTGACCGTTTCTTTCGCGAACAGCAGGATGACGTTGTCGAGCGCCGCTTCACAATCGGCGACTGGCTGGTGCTGCTGGTACTGACCGGGGTGATGGTTTGGGTGGTCTGGGGCGTTATCGTCAACGCATGGTTTATTCCGGAGATAGCCAGCCAGTTCTTCACCATGGGCCTGGTCATTGGCATTATCGCCGTTGTCTTCCGTCTTAACGGCATGACGGTCAACATTATGGCGTCCTCATTCACCGAAGGCGCACGCATGATGATTGCCCCCGCCCTGCTGGTAGGTTTTGCCAAAGGCATTTTACTGTTGGTAGGCAACGGCGAAGCGGGTGACGCCAGCGTGCTCAATACGCTGTTACACAGCATCGCCAACGGCATCAGCGGGCTGGACAACGCCGTTGCCGCGTGGTTTATGCTGCTCTTCCAGGCAGTGTTTAATTTCTTTGTAACGTCGGGATCGGGCCAGGCGGCGCTGACCATGCCGCTGTTAGCGCCGCTCGGCGATCTGGTGGGGGTTAACCGTCAGGTCACCGTACTGGCGTTCCAGTTTGGTGATGGCTTTAGCCACATCATCTATCCGACCTCTGCATCACTGATGGCGACATTAGGCGTCTGTCGGGTGGATTTCCGTAACTGGTTGAAAGTGGGTGCGACGCTGCTGGGGCTGCTATTCATTATGTCCAGCGTGGTGGTGATTGGCGCACAAATCATGGGATACCACTAAAAGAGAAAAGGAGCCGCTTATGGCTCCTTTTTACGGTTAGTTCAGAAAGGACGTTACTCCGCCTCTTCCTGCTTCTCCTGTTGCGACTCTGACCTTGCCGCTTCATTTTTAGCGTTACGGGTCATCCACAGCGCCAGCGCTTTCAGCGAGTCGGGCGTGAATTCATCACAGCGGGCGGTAATTTCTTCCGGCGTCAACCAGCAAACTTCGCTGACCTCTTCTTCCTGCAAGGCGAACGGGCCGTGCGACACACAGCTGAACAGCGCACCCCAGACGCGACAGTTCTTATCTTCAAAGTAGAACTGACCATGTTCGGCGAATGGCACACCGGCGATGCCTAACTCTTCTTCCGCTTCACGGCGGGCAGAATCCAGCAACTGTTCGTCAGCCTGCACAACGCCACCGGCAGTGGCATCTAACATTCCGGGTAAAAAGTCTTTTGTCTCGGTACGACGTTGCACCAGTATTTTGCCCATTCCGTCGTGTACAACAATATAGGTCGCACGATGACGCAGGCCCTGCGCTCGCATCTGTTCCCGGCTGGATTGTGCAATGACTTCGTTGTCTTCATTCACAATATCCACCCATTCCGTACTTGCCAAACGACGCTGTTCCACCATCAGGAAACCTTCTTTTTCTGGCGCTCTTACGGCGCATTTACATATGTGGGGGTAAATTACGAATTAATCGCCACCTGCGCAATGATACTTTGATCATTGAGTGCGATAACGCTCAAAACATTATCGTCCAGCAGGCCATAACTTGCCTGGTAGCCACCTTTCGGAATGCTTACTGAACCCGGGTTGAAGTGATAAATATCGCCTCTTTTTTCTGCCACCGGCAGATGCGTATGCCCGTATACCAGGACATCACCGGCCCGCAGTGCCGGCAGGTTATCCGGCCCAAAGAGATGACCGTGAGTCAGAAACAGTCGCTGATTTTCCAGTAGCACCTGCTGCCAGGGCGCGGTTATTGGAAACTGCAGCAGCATTTGATCCACTTCACTATCACAATTTCCCCGCACCGCGACAATCTGCGACGCCTGTTCATTGAGCCGCTCAGCGACCTGAGCGGGCGCGTAGCCTTCGGGTAACGCATTTCGCGGTCCGTGGTTGAGGACATCGCCCAGTATCACCAGCCACTGCGCGCCGCTCTGTGAAAACAGGGTCAGCACGCGTTCTGTAGCGGGCAGGGACCCATGAATGTCGGATGCAAACATCAGTTTCATCACATGCTCCGTGTCATCAAAAACCGCATTATGATACTGGATTACAAACGTTTTATCAGCCTGAACGCTTCGCGGAAAGCGCAATATAACGCTGGACAGAGGCGCGTTGCCACTGAAATGCTGCATATTCCGCCAGTCGCTCCGGGACGTCGTCGCCGTTGAGAACCAGACGGTTGAGCATCAGGGCTAAATCAGTATCGGCCAGACACCATTCACCGAAAAGATTTGGCATGTCATGTGCCAGCAGATTCCCCGCTATGGAGAACAGTTTGTCTGCGCTGATTTTCCCCGCCTCGCTCAGCGGTCTTTTTTTTACCCCACCGAAAACGACATCCGTCGGACGTTCTTCTCGAATGGGCATTAAATCACTGCGCAACCATGCCTGTATCTGCCGCGCACGCGCGCGTTTTTGCAGGTCGTGAGGATAGATTCGCTCCCAGGTGGGTGGCGAAAAGCGGTCTTCCAGGTATTCAGCAATCGCGGAGGACTCGCTCAACTCAAAACCATCGATGTTCAGCAACGGTACCCGACGCGTCAGTGCATACCCCTGCCAGCCCGGTTGTAGATGCTCACCGTTGTTAAGATCGACGGTTTTCAGACTAAACGGCAGTCCCTTTTCCTGCAAAGCGACATACACGGAGAGCACATAGGGGGAGAAATAGTTTGCATCGGACCACAGCGTGATAGTGGGTTTACTCATGGCATCCTCGTCTTTATTAGGCTTTTCTCCCAACATAGAGGGTCTTTCGCTCGCTGTCACCTGATGAAAACTCACACAGCACGACAGGCTTTCTATACTTGTGGTTGGCTTATCCGATAAACACGTTGTGGAGCAGAAATGATCGACCTCTATTACGCCCCGACACCCAATGGGCACAAGATTACCCTCTTCCTTGAGGAAGCCGCGCTGGACTACCGATTAATTAAAGTGGATATCAGTAAGGGTAATCAGTTTCGCCCCGATTTCCTCGCCATTTCACCCAACAATAAAATTCCCGCCATCGTCGATCATAACCCGCTCGATGGCGGCACATCGCTGAGCCTGTTTGAGTCCGGTGCCATTTTGCTCTATCTGGCGGAAAAGAGCGGCCTGTTGCTTAGCGGTGAATTACGCGAGCGCCATAGCACGCTGCAATGGCTGTTCTGGCAGGTGGGCGGGCTGGGCCCAATGCTTGGTCAAAACCACCATTTCAACCATTTTGCTCCACAGTCCATCCCCTACGCTATTGAGCGCTATCAGGTTGAAACACAACGGCTGTATAACGTTCTCAATAAACGGCTGGAGATGTCGCCGTGGCTGGGCGGCGAGCATTACAGCATTGCCGATATCGCCTGCTGGCCGTGGGTGAACGCCTGGCAGCGTCAGCGCGTCGACCTGGACATGTTTCCCGCCGTGAAGAATTGGTTTGAGCGCATTCGCAGTCGGCCCGCCACAGAACGCGCAATGATGCTGGCGTATCAGGATCCTGCGTGAGCAAGAGGATAACGCGACCGGGTTCTCGTGTATCATGCGAGAGTTCATACATGGAGGAGACCTGCAATGTCACATCATGACGCTATAATTCGTATAAAAAACCTTCGCTTACGCACTTTCATTGGCATCAAAGAGGAAGAGATCAATAACCGACAGGATATTGTCATCAACGTTGCGATTCACTATCCGGCGGACAAGGCTCGCGTCAGCGAAGATATCAATGATGCGTTGAATTACCGCACGATCACCAAAAATATCATCCTGCACGTTGAGAACAATCGCTTCTCATTGTTAGAAAAATTAACCCAGGATGTGCTCGATATCGCACGCGAACACCACTGGGTCACTTATGCTGAAGTGGAAGTCGACAAACTACACGCGTTGCGTTATGCCGATTCCGTCTCCATGACGTTGAGCTGGCAGCGCTAACCGACATCACGGGAGGCTGCATGAAGATACTGGTAACTGGAGGGACTGGCCTTATTGGAGGACACCTGGTCCCGCGCCTGCAGGAACTGGATCATCAGGTGACCGTACTGACCCGCCACCGCGATACTGCCCGGGAAAAGCTCAATGACCGGGTGACACTGTGGGACACGCTGGAAGATAAGCAAAATCTCGACGGTTTTGACGCGGTGATTAACCTGGCCGGTGAGCCCATTGCTGACAAGCGCTGGACGACGGAGCAAAAAGATCGCTTGTGTCAGAGCCGCTGGCGCATCACCCAGAAACTGGCGGACCTCATTAATGCCAGTGAAACCCCGCCGTCAGTCCTGATTTCAGGTTCTGCCACAGGTTATTATGGCGATCTGGGCGAAGTGGTCGTCACCGAGGAAGAACCGCCGCATAACGAATTCACCCATAAACTTTGCACACGCTGGGAGCAAATTGCCTGCGAAGCGCAAAGCGACAAAACGCGTGTATGCCTGCTGCGTACCGGCGTGGTGCTGGCACCAAAGGGCGGTATCCTCGGCAAAATGGTTCCACCGTTTCGTCTGGGCCTCGGTGGCCCCATTGGCAACGGCCGCCAGTATCTGGCCTGGATCCACATTGATGATATGGTCAATGCGATTCTCTGGCTGCTGGATAACGACCTGCGTGGGCCGTTCAACATGGTCTCGCCCTATCCGGTACGCAATGAGCAGTTTGCTCATGCGCTGGGACATGCCCTGCAACGGCCAGCCATTCTTCGCGTACCAGCCACCGTGATTCGCCTGCTGATGGGCGAATCATCGGTACTGGTGCTGGGTGGGCAACGCGCCCTGCCCAAACGACTGGAAGCCGCCGGATTTCCCTTCCGTTGGTATGACCTTGAAGAAGCGCTGTCGGATGTCGTTCGCTAACGTCTTCCCTGTTCACTCTCGCCGTTCCGGTGGTAAGGTAGTCTCACTGGCTCCCGGAATGGCGATTTTATGGCACGACTCACAACCGAACGACTGACGCTTTCCCCGTTTCAACCCACAGACTGGCCCTTTTTCCTCGCGCTTCGTGAAAATCCGGACATCATGCGTTTTATGGGCAACCTCTGCCCGGAACGCGAAACGCGTTTGCTGTTTGCGCGTCGTCTTACCTCAAAACACACCTTCGTGATCCGCCAGCATCACGATGCCACACCGCTGGGAGACATTGGCTTACAAATCAGCCATCATTTTCCGCAGGAAGCTGACATCGGTTATTGCGTTATCCCCGCCGTCCAGGGACGCGGTATCGCCAGTGAGGCCGTTCGTGCCGTCTGCGACTATGCCTTCCGCGAAGCTGGCGTGAAAGCCATCAACGCCTGGGTGCTTGCCGAGAACCGGGGTTCAGTCCGCCTGCTGGAAAAACTGGGATTTGTGCGTACGCAGGTGCTGGAGAAAGCGTTTGAGATCAACGGTATCCACTATGACGACTGGGGATACCGTCTGGAGATGGCGTGAGGTTAACTGCCCGTCGACGCGAGATAGTCTTATGCGCGGGTAGCGGTAAGCTCGTCAACGGGAAGACCGGTTATCCTGGCGACGGTGTGGGCATCAATCCCATCTGCCAGCATCATACGTGCAATCCGCTGGGCTTCATCGCGTTTTCCCTGTTGAATCCCCTGCTGACGCAATCTGTCGGCGATAGTCATTAGTCTCTCCTTGTGGTGGGGTGAACGCTGGGCAACCTCGGCAAGAAACTCACTAAAATGCGCGGCGTCACCGGTTTGCATCATATAATTAAACAGCGTTTTCAACTGGCTGTCATTAGCGTAACCCTTAATCAACAGGGCAACTAATTGCTCCATCAAGCCCATTAAATCACGCTTGCGGATATGCTTTTGCATTAATTCCAGGAGCGCTATCCGTCGATGCTGCATAATGTCATCATCCGCCACAACCGTAATATCAACCAGAGGAAAGGCGGCGGTATAGAGTTGTCTTGCCGTAGAGGGATCGGCAAATTCATCCAGCCAACACAAGGAAAAGGGATAGGGCGTCACCGCGCCGTGATAAAATAACATCGGGATCACCAATGGCAGTTTTTTATGTCCGGCATCGAGATGACGTTGCATTGCCCCCATGGCATAGCGCATCAGTCGGAATGCCATATGAGCATCGGGTGAACTTTGATGTTCAATCACCACATAGATAAAGCCCTCTCCTTCCGCCGTCTTTAACGACCAAAGAACATCGGAATAATACGCACGGAGATTCTCTTCAATAAAGCTACCTGACTCGAGTTTCAGCGAGTCCAGATCGCAAAGTTGCCGCAATGAAGCAGGCAGATGGAATTCCAGGAAATCTCTGGCAGTGTCCGGGTGGCACATGAACGTTTTAAACACCGCATCATGCGCTGTAACCTTAGCTGTTGTCATGACCATACCATCATCCCTGTGAGTCGATGACATGACGTTACGCGCATTAATCGTCTGCGACACCAACAGACGTTGCGCTTTGCGGTGATGAATCCAGGGTAAATGCGCTGGTCTGCAATATTTTCAGGGCTTACGGAAAGTCACTCGCAAAAAAAGCCGGGAGGCTGTTGCCTTTCCCGGCTTACCTTAACGATACGCCTGAACCCGTTACTTCAGCGATCCTTTCAGGAACTGTTGCAGGCGTGGACTTTGGGGGTTACCGAAGAGTTGCTCTGGATTGCCCTCTTCTTCGATTTTCCCCTGATGCAAGAAAATCACGTGGCTGGAGACATGGCGGGCAAAGCCCATTTCGTGCGTCACCACCACCATCGTTTTCCCCTCTTCGGCCAGTTGCTGCATGATACGCAGCACCTCGCCGACCAGTTCAGGATCCAGCGCCGAGGTTGGTTCATCAAAGAGCAACACTTCCGGCTCCATCGCCAGGGCGCGTGCAATCGACACTCGCTGCTGCTGACCACCGGAAAGATGCACCGGGTATTTCCCCTGTGCACGCTCATCAATGCCGACTTTCGCCAGGTATTTGGTCGCCCGTTCACGGGCTTCCTGTTTGCTCAGACCCAACACCTGAATTGGCGCTTCCATGACGTTTTCCAGCACCGTCATGTGGCTCCACAGGTTAAAGTGCTGAAACACCATCGTCAGGCGGGTACGCAGTAAACGAAGCTGATTTTTATCCGCCACCTTCAGTTGACCGTCTTTGTCACGCACCAGGTTGATGTTCTGGCCGTTGACCACAATCGACCCTTCGCTCGGTTTTTCGAGGAAGTTTATGCAGCGCAAAAATGTACTTTTCCCGGAGCCGGATGAGCCAATAATACTGATCACATCTCCGGCGTTGGCCTGCAGTGAAACCCCTTTCAGCACTTCGTGTTCGCCGTAGCGTTTGTGCAAATCGATAACGTTTAATTTATTCTCAGACATCGTGTTACCCGAATTATTTAGAGGAAACATGCTGCAACCAGCGCCTTTCCGCACGGCGGAACAGGCTTATCAGGACATACGATATGATTAAGTACAGCACGGCGGCAATACCGAAAGCGGTAAAGGGCTGATAGGTCGCCGAGTTAATATCACGGGCGATTTTCAGCAGATCCGGAACCGTTGCCGTGAACGCCAGCGCCGTGGAGTGCAGCATTAAAATGACCTCGTTGCTGTACGCGGGTAACGCGATACGCAACGCCGAAGGCAGAATAATGCAACGATACATTTTGAATGAGGAGAAGCCATACGCGCGCGCGGCTTCAATTTCACCGTGCGGAACCGAGCGAATGGCCCCGGCGAAAATCTCTGTGGTATAGGCGCACGTGTTCAGCGTCAGCGCCAGAACGGTACAGTTCAGACCGCTGCGGAAGAAGGCGTTCAGAAAATCGGTGCCTTTGACTATCTCCAGCGTGTACATCCCTGAATAGAACACCAGTAGCTGAACGTACAATGGCGTCCCGCGAAAAATATAGGTAAACAGCCAGATGGGAAACTGGATGAATTTGTTGCTGGAAACACGACCAATGGCCAGAAAAACGGCCAGAATGCCGCCCATCACCACGGAGGAAATCAGCAGCCACAGCGTAATCGCCACCCCCGTAAACCGGTAGCCATCCGTCCACAACAGGGATTTCCAGTACTCCTGAATTATCTCAATCACAGGTCAGCCCTCTTCACACCGACGGAGTAACGGCGCTCAAGGAACAGCAGCACACCATTGGAAACCGTAGTAAATACCAGATAGATAAG
This sequence comes from Citrobacter amalonaticus, assembly GCF_018323885.1. Lineage (NCBI taxonomy): Bacteria > Pseudomonadati > Pseudomonadota > Gammaproteobacteria > Enterobacterales > Enterobacteriaceae > Citrobacter > Citrobacter amalonaticus. Next base: position 3,205,670 of record NZ_AP024585.1, read on the forward strand.
CCCGCAGACGATGGCGAAATAGAATGGCTCCCAGGTGCTCTTTCCGGCCAGTTGCGTGGCTTTGACCACATCTTCCAGACCGAGCAGCGAGACCAGCGCCGTCGCTTTGAGGATCACCTGCCAGTTATTCCCAATCCCCGGCAGCGCATAGCGCATCATTGCCGGAAACATAATACGGCGGAAAATTTGTGAAGAGGTAAAACCGAAAGCGGTAGCGGCTTCAATATGACCTATTGGTACCGCCATAAAAGCGCCACGAAAGGTTTCTGTAAAATACGCGCCATAGATAAAACCGAGCGTAATAATACCAGCGACCATCGGGTCGATATCAATCTGACTGATGCCTATCGCATCGGTTAATGTGTTGAGTGCTATCTGCAGGCCATAAAAAATCAGCAGCATCAGCACCAGATCCGGCACCCCGCGAATGAGGGTGGTATAAGCTTCGAAAATAAGCCCCGTCACCCGGTTTTGCGAGAGTTTAGCCCCCGCACCGACGAGCCCGATCAGAACGGCCAGCACCACGGAACTGAGAGCCAGTTCCAGCGTGACAATTGCGCCCTGTAAAATAACACCTGAAAACCCGTACAACATGCTGCCTGTCCTGTCGTGAGTGGCGAGTTAGAAGCCTCTTTTGACGTGATGGTGCTACCTGTTATGCCGAATGGCGGCGTAGCCTTATCCGGCCTACAGCAATCACCTGTAGGCCGGATAAGCGCAGTGCCATCAGGCATAAAACCGGTTCATCATCACGTCCTGGGCTTTATCTGCACCTGCGGGGATTAACCGCCATAAACATCAAAATCAAAGTATTTCTTCGCCAGCTTCTCGTAAGTTCCGTCAGCGCGCATTTCTGCAAACGCTTTGTTCAGGGCTTCACGCAGTTCGTTATCCTCTTTGCGCAGACCCATGCCGGTCCCTACACCAAACAGTTTTTCGTCTTTCACAGACGGGCCGCCGAATTTGTAATCTTTGCCAACGGGTTGTTTCAGGAAGCCTTCGCTTGCGGCAACTTCGTCCTGGAATGCAGCATCAATACGCCCCGCAGTCAGGTCAGAGTAAATATTGTCCTGCCCCTGATACGACACAATCTCAATGCCTTTTGGCGCCCAGTGTTCGTTACCAAACGTCTCCTGAGTGGTGCCCTGCAGCACACCGACGCGTTTGCCTTTCAGCGACTCAACGGTCGGCTGAATGTCTGATGACTTGGCCACGACCAGACGCGAGTCAGCTGCATAAAGTTTGTCAGTGAAGGCGATTTCCTGCTGACGCTTTTCAGTAATCGAAAGCGAGGACATGATAGCGTCGATTTTCTTCGCTTTTAACGACGGGATCAGCGCATCCAGCGGGTTCTCAACGAAGGTACATTGCGTATTAATACGTTTGCACAGCTCTTTCGCCAGATCGATATCAAAACCCACCAATTCACCCTGCGCATTCTTCGACTCAAACGGGGCGTAGGTTGGATCGGTACCAATACGAACTTTTTGCGGAATGGCGGCAAAGGCTGCGGTAGCACTGGAGAAAGCCAGGACCAGAGAAAGAGATAACACCAGTTTTTTCATAACTATCCTCAACAGACTGTCTTTTATAGGGGATGTTTACAGGACCAGGTGCAGTTATCGTGCCATTAATCGGGTCGACAAGGCAAAACATTCTGCCCTGTCCCCGGTTTATTTTGCATGAAAAGCGCTTAAATATGCACTTCCGCTCTGTTCACCCGCCATAATTGCACCATAATGGTGCATTCAACCCGTCACGCACCGCTATGGCTAACCCAAACGGTGCAGTCAGGTCCCCCGTATTCAGGTATCAGTCGCCGTAGACGTTAAAGTCAAAATACTTTTTCGCCATCTTGTCGTAAGTGCCATCCTGACGCAGATCGGCCAGCGCCTTATCAAAGGCAGCTTTCAGTTCCGTATCGTCTTTACGTAAACCGACGCCTGTACCGTCGCCGAAGTACTTTTTATCCTTCACGGAAGGGCCGGCAAAAGCAAAGTCTTTGCCCGCAGGCTGTTTGAGGAAACCTTCACTGGCGGCAACTTCGTCCTGCAATGCCGCATCAAGACGGCCCGCCGTCAGGTCGGAGTAAATCAAATCCTGGTTTGCGTAGGCCACCACATCCACGCCTTTGCTACGCCAGGTGTCATTGGCATAGGCTTCCTGAGTGGAGCCTTGTAACACGCCAACGTGCTTACCTTTAAGCGCGTCAAGCGTTGGCTGAATCGGGGAGCCTTTCGCCGCGATCAGACGCGAATCCGCCGCGTACAGTTTGTCGGAGAAGGCAATTTCCTGCTGGCGCTTATCGGTTATGGAGAGCGAAGAGATAATGGCATCAATTTTCTTCGCTTTGAGCGACGGGATCAGTGCATCGAAATCACTGGCGACCCAGGTACATTTGACCTGCATACGCTTACACATCTCATTGCCCAAATCGATATCAAAGCCGATGAAGTCGCCTTTGGCATCTTTTGAAGAGAACGGAGCGTAGGTGGTATCCGTGCCAATGCGCACCGTTTGCGGCAGCGCTGCATAGCTGGATGCAGTAGCAGATAGACCAATCAGCAATGACAGAGCGAGAATTGACTTCTTCATACATAACCCTCAAGTGGAATGACTTTATTATGTTTTACGTTGTGTTGTGCGTTTGCAGGCTTTTTCATGCAGGTCTTATGCCATTTTCGCGCCGCTCGGGATATTCGACGTTAAATATGTTAATAAAACGTTGCAATATTGTCCTGATGTTGAAGATAGCAGGTCTGACGGATGAACCGCAGCGTTTCAGATGGATTTAGCGAATTAAATGTTGAGGATATGATCGCGGTTACAAAATTGCCCTGTTTCAGGGCAATTGATGCAAAAAGGCCCGCCGACGGGGCAATATTATGCACCCTGCCAACGGGTAAAAAGGTCCTGCGGAAGGGCGATATCAAACTGATCGAGGACGCGATTAACTGTCTGATTTATCACATCATCTAGCGTCTGAGGACGATGATAAAACGCCGGAACCGGTGGCATAATGACCGCACCAATTTCCGCCGCCTGGGTCATTAAGCGCAAATGCCCCAGATGGAGCGGCGTTTCCCGAACGCACAGCACCAGTGGGCGGCGCTCTTTTAACACCACGTCTGCCGCGCGGGTCAACAGGCCATCGGTATAGCTATGGACAATGCCAGAAAGCGTTTTAATTGAGCACGGCAGAATAACCATTCCGGCGGTCTGAAAAGAGCCGGAGGAGATGCTGGCGGCAATATCGCGCGCATCGTGCGTCACGCTCGCGAGCGCCTGAACATCACGCAGCGATAAGTCAGTCTCGAGAGAAAGCGTCTGGCGGGCGGCCTGGCTCATGATCAGATGCGTTTCAACATCCGGTACATCGCGCAACACCTGGAGCAGCCGCACGCCGTAAATGGCGCCGCTGGCACCCGAAATACCAATAATGAGTCGCTTCATGATTTATCGCCCTGTCTGACTTCTGGGCTGACTTTGCAGGATTTTATGGGGAGTTGCAAGTCAGGGGGCGGGATTCGCCCCCTGGCAGGTCAGGGATTACCCTTCGTTGTGCATCTCGAGGTTTTCAACTTCGTTCTGCAACTGAACTGCTTTGGCATCGTCATTACGCAGGGAATCGAGAAAATCGAGATACTGCTGATCCACATCCTTCGTAACGTATACGCCGTTAAACACGGAACATTCAAACTGCTGGATATCCGGGTTCTCGGTACGGACCGCGTCGATCAGATCGTCCAGGTCCTGGAAGATAAGACCGTCTGCGCCGATGATCTGGCGAATCTCATCCACTTCACGACCATGCGCAATCAGTTCGTTTGCAGTAGGCATATCGATGCCGTACACGTTCGGGAAGCGAATCTCCGGTGCCGCAGAGGCCAGATAGACCTTTTTCGCCCCGGCTTCACGTGCCATTTCAATAATCTGCTCTGAGGTGGTGCCGCGCACAATGGAGTCATCCACCAGCAGGACATTTTTATCACGGAACTCCGCGCGGTTGGCGTTCAGTTTGCGGCGTACGGACTTACGGCGCAGCTGCTGTCCCGGCATGATAAAGGTACGACCAACGTAGCGGTTTTTCACAAACCCCTGACGGTACGGCTTGCCGAGAATACGCGCAATTTCCAGCGCGATATCGCAGGAGGTTTCTGGAATCGGGATGACCACGTCGATATCCAGATCCTCCCACTCACGAGCAATTTTTTCGCCAAGCTTGGTACCCATGTTCACACGGGCGCTGTAGACGGAAATCTTGTCGATGAAGGAATCCGGACGCGCGAAGTAAACATACTCGAACAGGCACGGATTGCTGACCGGGTTTTCGGCACACTGACGGGTGAATAGCTGCCCTTTCTCCGTGATATAAACCGCTTCGCCCGACGCAACGTCACGCAGGAATTCAAAGCCCAGGGTATCCAGCGCGACGCTTTCAGACGCCACCATATATTCGGTGCGACCGTCGCCGACATCACGTTTACCCAACACCAGCGGACGGATACCGTTCGGGTCACGGAAGGCAACCATACCGTGACCAATAATCATCGCCACACAGGCATACGCGCCGCGGATCTGGCGGTTGGTCGCGGCAATCGCGGCAAAAATGTTGTCTGCTTCCAGCGGGTAGTGACGGAAGTTATCCAGTTCACTGGCGAAGATATTGAGCAGGATCTCAGAATCTGAGGTGGTATTGATGTGACGGCGCTTCTCCTCAAACAGCTTTTTACGCAGTTCGTGGGCATTGGTCAGGTTGCCATTGTGGGCAAGCGTGATGCCATACGGGGAGTTGACGTAGAAAGGTTGAGCTTCAGAGGCGCTGGAGCTGCCAGCCGTTGGATAACGCACATGACCGATGCCCATGTTGCCCTGCATACGCTGCATGTGGCGAGCTTCAAAAACATCACTCACCAGACCGTTTGCCTTACGCAAACGGAAGCAGTTATTTGCATCGATGGTGATAATGCCAGCGGCATCCTGACCACGATGCTGAAGCACTGTTAAGGCGTCATAAATCGACTGGTTAACCGGCATAACACCGGCGATACCGACAATACCGCACATACGTCTTTTTCCTCGTTAAGCTACAACCCAACGCTTATGCTCTGGGCAAGAAACTTGACGAGCTTTGCAGATAGTCAAAGAACCATCTGATGATGAAACTGAACTCCGGGATCAGCCGTGACTTACTCCAGTCCTCACCTTTCGACAGGCCGGTAAAGGTGTCGAGAAAGAACAGAATAGCAGCCACAATCAACACGCCGCGCAGAGCCCCGAAACAGACCCCCAGAACCCGGTCGGTACCTGACAGACCGGTTTTCTCAACCAGTTGCCCTACCACGTAGTTCACAATGGCGCCGACGATCAGCGTCGCGATAAACAGCACCGCGATGGCAATCCCGTTTCGAACCAGTTCGTCTTCAAAGCCCGAAAACCAGACAGACAGGTAAGTGTAGTAATGGCTGGCGACAAAGAAAGCACAACCCCATGTCACCAACGATAACGCTTCACGAACAAAGCCACGGATCAGGCTAACCAGACAGGAAAAACCAATCACCGCGATAATGGCGTAATCAATCCAGACCATATGTGTCCCACGATTTTACGCCCTGTCGTCCTGTTCGGGGCGCATTCTAACAGAAAAAGAAAACGTTTGCGTAGGGATTTCCTTCCCGCGCGTAAATAAAAATGGCGCTGAAAAAAACTTCAACGCCATACCGTTTTATGCCTCTTCGGGCACTGCCGGATGGCGGTGTAAACGCCTTATCCGGCCGACATACAACAAGGTGGGAAGCCTGATAAGACGCCGAGCGCTGTCATCAGGCAACCCTCACTTAGTTCGGGCTGTACCCCATCACCACTCCGCTTAATCCGGAGATTTGCTGTAGCTCACCGAGCGAGCCTTTCAGCTTGTCGCGTGATGCATCCGGCCCCACGAGAATACGGGTTATTTTACCCTGTACTGGCGTTGACGGAGAAGTATATACCCGGAAACCTGCGGCACGAAGTTTACCCACGATCTCATTGACCTTATCGGCATTTTTCAGCGCCCCTAACTGCACAACGTAGGCTTTACCCGTTGGCGCCGGTTTCTCTTCTGCCGCCGGTTTTGGCGCAGGAGCGGGAACCGGAGCAGGCGTTGCCTCTACAGGCGGCTTCGGTTGCGGCTTCGGCTTTTCAACCGGTTTTGGTTTGGGCTGCTCTACCGGCGCTGGCGTCGAATCAAGCTCAGGATTATTCGCTGATGCATAGCGTGACGGATCCAACGACGGTGCCGCCGCATCGCCTGCCCGTACCTCTTCCGCCGCCCCTTCTGGCGGCTGAGTCGGCAAAGCCTGCGTTGCCGCTGGCATCATATCCGGCTCATCGCGATCGCCCGGTTTCGGGACCAGCGGGATCGCCGCGAATTCATCCTGATAATGTTTTTTCTGCCCGTCGAGCAGCCCGGGCAACACAATGACGCCCAGCGCGACCAGCACGATCGTGCCGACTAAACGATTCTGAAACTTACTCGCCACCGATTCTCCCCGCGTCCATCACTTCCATGACATGTGCAACCGTGTGAAATGAACCGCACACCAGTACGGTATCTTCTGGTCTCGCGTCTGCCAGCGCCGCATGCCATGCCAGCGCGACACTGTCATAGACACTGCCTTTACCGAGATGTTCCAGCAGTTGTTCTGCCGTTGCGCCCCGGGGACCTTCCAGCGGAGCACAATACCAGTCGTCGACCACGCTTTTCAACCAGGCCAACGTTCCCGCAATATCCTTATCATGTAGCATACCGATAACGGCAAGAACGCGCCCCTTTTTCGGCAACATTTTCAGCCGTCCGGTGAGATATTCCGCCGCATGAGGATTATGCGCGACATCAAGAATGATGCGCGGCGACTCGCTCACAATCTGGAAACGTCCTGGTAGAATCGCCCGGGCAATCCCGTCGCGAATCGCCTGCTCACTGACGTTCAGGCCGCTGGCGCGCAGTGCCGCCAGCGCAGTCGCCGCATTAGGTTGAGGCACCTGTGGCAGCGGTAAATTCACCAGGCTACCGTGGCGATCGCTAAAAGACCAGCCCGTCTCCGTTACCGTAAACTGCCAGTCCTCGCCACGACGCTGTAACCGCGCGCCTTTCTCCAGTGCGACATCGGCGATGGTATAAGGCATTTCGGGTTCGCCGACAATCGCCGGTTTTCCCGCACGGAAAATACCGGCCTTTTCACGGCCAATGCTTTCACGATCCGGCCCCAGCCAGTCGGTATGATCCAGCGCGATGCTGGTGACTACGCCAACATCGGCATCGACGATATTTGTCGCGTCGAGTCGTCCACCCAGCCCAACTTCCAGGATCACCACATCCAGTTGTGCCTGCTTAAACAGCCACAATGCAGACAAAGTGCCGTATTCGAAATAGGTCAGCGAGATGTCCCCACGCGCCGCTTCGATCTCGGCAAAGGATTCGGTGTGAGCCGATTCGGGCAGTTCATTGCCACGTACACGCACACGTTCGGTGTAACGCACCAGATGTGGCGAACTGTATACCCCGACGTTATATCCCGCCGCCGTCAATACCGACTCCAGCGTCCGGCAGGTCGTGCCTTTGCCATTAGTGCCAGCCACGGTGAAGACAAACGGCGCAGGCTTCAGTACGCCCAGTCGCGCAGCCACCTGGCTTACGCGCTCAAGGCCCAGATCGATCGTTTTCGCGTGGAGGTTTTCCAGATAAGAAAGCCACGAGGCCAGGGGCGACGTGGCTTTAGGAATACGTTTGTTATTCATGATGCCCGTGAAATCGTTACGTTGAGAAAAGCAAAAGGGCAGCGCCTGTGGCCCTGCCCTTTTCAGTTATCAGGCCTCGGGTTCCTGATCCGGCACCGGTGGCACCACTACGCCTTCACGCGGGGTATCCGGATTTGGCGCCGGCAGATTCATCAGCTTCGCCAGAATGCTCGCCAGTTTCAGGCGCATCTCCGGACGGCGGATGATCATATCGATAGCGCCTTTTTCGATCAGAAACTCACTGCGCTGGAATCCCGGCGGCAGTTTCTCACGTACGGTTTGCTCAATAACTCGCGGACCCGCAAAGCCGATCAGCGCTTTCGGTTCAGCAATGTTGAGATCGCCGAGCATCGCGAAGCTTGCAGAGACGCCGCCCATTGTTGGGTCAGTCAGCACGGAGATGTACGGCAGACCACGCTCCTGCATTTTTGCCAGCGCTGCAGAGGTTTTCGCCATCTGCATCAGCGACATCAGCGCTTCCTGCATACGCGCACCGCCGGAGGCGGAGAAGCATACCAGCGGGCAGTTATCTTCCAGCGCCTGTTCAACGGCACGGACAAAACGTGCGCCGACCACAGAACCCATCGAGCCGCCCATGAAAGCAAACTCAAATGCCGCTGCCACAACCGGCATGCCGTGAAGCGTACCCTTCATCACGACCAGCGCATCTTTCTCGCCGGTTTCCTTTTGCGCGGACGCCAGACGGTCTTTGTATTTCTTGGAGTCACGGAACTTCAGCACGTCTTTCGGCTCGAGTTCGCTACCCAGCTCCACCAGCGTTCCTTCATCTAACAGGCTATGCAGGCGGTTACGCGCCGACATACGCATGTGATGGTCACACTTCGGACAGACCTCAAGATTACGTTCCAGCTCAGCACGGTATAAAACCTGACCGCAGCTATCACACTTAGTCCACACCCCTTCAGGAATGCTTGCCTTGCGGGTGGGAGTAATGTTGCTTTTAATTCGTTCAATCCAGCTCATTTATGACCTTTCTGCCTGAACCTGGTGTGTTCCAGTTTTGCCGTGGGGGCGCATAATGCCATTTTTGCCCCCAACAGACCATGAATGTTGCACATTAAAACATAACAGCCCGAAACTTTGGACAAAAAAGTGGTCGAACCGCTGAGTTAGTTTCTATTTTGTTACACGTGACGCTGCGCGTTTATGGCGAACAATTTCCACCACGCCCGGCAGGATCGATACCACAATAATCCCGACGATCAGCAACTTAAGGTTGTTCTGAATCATCGGAATGGTGCCGAAGAAGTAACCGGCATAGGTAAAGAGCAGAACCCACAACAGCGCCCCTATCACGTTATACGCCGCAAAATGACGATACGACATATGTCCCATTCCCGCCACAAACGGTGCAAATGTTCTGACAATCGGCACAAAGCGGGCGAGAATGATGGTTTTTCCACCGTGTTTTTCGTAAAACTGGTGTGTTTTGTCCAGATAGCTACGGCGGAAAATCTTCGAGTCCGGGTTACTGAATAACTTCTCGCCGAACAGGCGACCAATAGTGTAGTTCACCGCATCCCCGACAATCGCGGCAATCAGCATCAACACCACCATCAGGTGCACATTGAGATCGTTGGTGCCCAGCGACGCCAGCGCCCCCGCCACAAACAGCAGGGAGTCCCCCGGCAGGAACGGCGTGACCACCAGTCCGGTTTCACAGAACAAAATCAGGAACAAAATTGCGTAAACCCAGACGCCGTACTCTGCGACCAGTTCCGCCAGGTGCACATCAATATGCAGGATAAAATCGATGAGAAAGTAAATCAGGTCCATAGTTGTGCCTTTATACGACTCGAATTAGTCCGCCAGAAAGAGCGGGCCCATGGGCGGTTTAGGAAGATCAAACCGGTCAGGGTAGTCCACCGCAACCAGATACAGTCCTTCGGCCTTCGCCGTTGCCGCTGCGAGCGTTCTGTCCTTTGCCGCTAACAACTCTGCTATCCAGCTCTCCGGCTGGTTGTGGGCGCCTACTTCCATCAGGCTGCCAACAATGTTCCTGACCATATGATGTACAAAGGCATTCGCTTTGATATCGACCACCACATACGCCCCATGGCGCGACACATTAATATGCATCACGTTGCGCCACGGCGTGCGCGACTGGCACTGGACGGCGCGAAACGACGTAAAGTCATTCTCGCCAATCAGACACTGCGCCGCACGATGCATGCGTTCGGCGTCCAGCGGCTCGTAATAATGCGTCACCCCTTTGCCTAACACCGCCGGACGTAACCGGTGATTGTAGATGATGTAACGATATCGGCGAGCCGTGGCGCTGAATCGCGCGTGAAAATCTTCCGGTACAGCTTTCACCCATCGCACCGCAATGTCACCAGGCAAATTCGCATTTACACCCAATGTCCAGGCCGCATCTTTACGCAGCGCGGTGGTTTCAAAATGCACAACCTGTCCGGTGCCGTGCACACCGGCATCGGTGCGCCCGGCGCAAAAGACGTTAATCGGCTCATTGGCGACCTGCGAAAGCGCCTTTTCCAGCTTTTCCTGCACACTGCGGACTTCATTCTGACGCTGCCAGCCATAATATTTGCTGCCGTCATACTCGATGCCCAGCGCAATTTTATACACCGGCGGTTGTAGCTGGTCAGACATCAGTACAGGTACTCCTGCACCAGTTTTTCCGCAATTTTCACCGCCATCAGCGCGCCGCCAAAGCGGACGTTATCCGCCACGGACCAGAACTGAACCTGTTCCGGCATGCCGTAATCGTTACGCACGCAGCCCACAGACAGATGCGCGCTGCCTGAAGCGTCGCCCACCTGGGTCGGAAATTCACTCTCTTCTGACAGTACAATGTCTTCGCCGCGGGAAAAGGCATCACGCGCCTCTTCGGCAGCCAGTGGACGCAGCGCTTCAAATGCCACCATCTGCGCGTGACCGTAAAACACCGGTGACTGTACGCAGTTTGCCGAGATCAACAACCCATCATCCTGCATGATTTTGCGTACTTCATCGACGATCCGCCGCTCTTCACGCACGCTGCCTTCGCGATCCGGCAACAACGGCAACATGTTGAACGCCAGTTGGCGACCAAAGAAATCATCTTCATCGATGGGGATCCCGTTCAGCAGTTTCGCGCTTTGTCCGGCCAGTGCATCGACCGCTTTTTTACCCTGCGCAGATGCCGAAAGCAGACTGGTTACGGTGATGCGAGAAAGCCCACCCTGATCGATAAGCGGTTTCAGCGCGGCCAGCAGTTGGCTGGTCAGGCTGTTCGGCACGGCGATCACATTGCGATTGCGATAGTCCGCCAGCACGAACGGGTTCACTTCCGGCACCACCAGCGGAACGTCGGGTTCAAGCGCGAACAGACCGCTGGAATCAATGACCAGACAGCCCGCGTTTGTCGCCTCTTCAACCCAGGCCGCCGTGGCCTCAACGCCAGCAACGAAAAAGGCCAGTTGCGCCTGCGTCCAGTCAAATTCGGCCGCATCCTGCACAATCACTGACTTACCACCAAAGCGCAGATGTTCGCCTGCGCTTTCATTACGTGCCAGCGCAAAAATTTCCCCAACCGGGAACTGACGTTCAGCCAGGGTTTCAAGCAACGCTTCGCCAACGGCGCCCGTCGCGCCGAGGACGGCAATATTCCAGCCTTCAGACATGGTGGTTTACTCCAGAAAAGCATAAGCCTCCCTGCCGATTATTCGTCAGGGGGCATTAAGAAGACATTAACGTGTCGGGTGATGAACTGCGTTAAAACCCAGTTTACACAGTAACGCCGCCGCATCTGCGTCGTCGCACATCACATACAGTGAGGACCATTCACGACGCTCGAGGTAATTTTTGCGCAGTTTATCAAATTCACCCGGTATTCCGGCAACGTTGCGCAGCGGCGCATCGTCGCGGCGCACATCATACACCAAATGCACCAGTCTTTTCAGCGTCGGCTGATCCAACGGACCATGCAGCGTAATACGGCCAAATTCCGGGGCCGGCAGCAAGGTATCCAGCGCGACACGCTGCTCATGACCGATAAATGCGCTATATGCTTCAAAGACCTGCGTGGTGCCGCGCGCTTTGCCTTCCAGCGTGTAGCCCGCAATGTGCGCGGTGCCGATATCGATCGTGTTCAACAGGTCGACATTCAGATCCGGCTCGCCTTCCCAGACATCCAGAACCACACTCAGATCCTGTCCGGCTTTAAGACGCGCCAGCAACGCGGCGTTATCCACCACGGCGCCACGACAGGCATTAATCAGAATAGAGCCCGGTTTCAGACGAGAAATCAGCGCATCATCGGCCAGATGCAGCGTTTTGTAAGGCCTTTCTTTAAACAGCGGCGTGTGGAATGTCAGGACATCCGCTTCCTGAACCAGTTCATCAAGCGAGCGGAAGTCGCCCTCGTCCCCGCGATCCGCACGGGGTGGATCGCATAACAGCGTGCGGATCCCCAGTGCTTCCAGTCGCGCCTGCAGGCGTCCACCGACGTTACCTACACCGACAATCCCGACTGTACGATCGCGCAGCGCGAATCCGTCACGTTCAGCCAGCATCAGTAGCGCGGAGAACACATATTCCACCACCGCAATGGCGTTACAGCCAGGTGCCGCTGAAAATCCGATGCCCACCTGCCTGAGCCAGTCCTCATCCACATGGTCGGTACCCGCAGTTGCGGTACCCACAAACTTGATGGCTTTCCCTTCCAGCAGCGACGCGTTCACTTTGGTGACCGAACGCACCATTAACGCATCGGCATCATCCAGCTCAGCGACAGGGATGGGACGTCCGGGAACCGCTTTGACCTCACCCAGACGACTAAACAATTCGCGGGCATAAGGCATATTTTCATCAACGAGAATTTTCACGTCTGTCGTACCTGTTTGAGAACGAGAGTTAACCGGGCAAGTGTGCCATAATCTGGCCGCCAGGCATACTTTGCTAAGATTGATGGTTTAAGGATAAGTGATGATGCAACCCATTTCCGGTACTCCCGCACGCCCTCCCGGTGAAGGGCAACCTGCGGTTTCCACGGCGGGCGAACAACCGCTCTCCACGCAACAGCGGACCGTACTGGAACGCCTGATAACGCGCCTGATTTCACTGACGCAACAGCAAAGTGCGGAAGTGTGGGCAGGTATGAAGCACGATCTCGGCGTAAAAAGCGATACTCCACTGCTGTCGCGCCATTTCCCTGCGGCGGAACAAAATCTCAACCAGCGCCTCGGTGTGGCCCAACAAAATCATGCCAACCGCCAGGTGCTTTCACAGTTGACAGAATTACTGACTCAGGGAAATAACCGCCAGGCGGTCAGCGATTTTATTCGTCAGCAGTACGGACAAACGGCGCTCAGCCAACTCAAACCGGAACAGCTTAAGAACGTGCTAACGCTTTTACAGCAGGGACAGTTGTCGATCCCGCAGCCGCAGCAGCGCCCGGCGACCGATCGCCCGCTACTGCCAGCCGAACACAATACGTTAAATCAACTGGTTACCAAACTGGCCGCCGCAACGGGGGAATCCAGCAAGCTGATCTGGCAATCAATGCTGGAACTTTCTGGCGTGAAAAGCGGTGAGCTGATCCCGGCAAAACAGTTCACCCATCTGGCGACCTGGCTGCAGGCGCGTCAAACCCTGAGTCTGCAACACGCCCCTACCCTGCAATCGCTACAGGCGGCGCTCAAGCAACCGCTGGAAGCCGATGAACTGCTCAACCTGAAAGATTACGCCCAGCAGACCTGGCAAATTCAACCGCAGACGGTGCTGACCACCGCGCAAGTGCAGGATCTCCTGAATCAGATCTTCCTGCGCCGCGTCGAGCGCGATCGGGAATTAAACGATCCCCGCCACATTCAACCGATTTATAGTCCGTTTACACCGGTTATCGATACGCTGCGCTCGTTCACCGCGCGTCCCGGACTGCTGTTTATCGCCCTGCTGGTCGCGTTATTGATTTTCTGGCTGGTCATCTAGCGCCGGCGAAACGACAGTAGCGTCACCACAATCCCCAGCACCGCTGAAATCGCACCGGCAAGAAACACGGATGGATAGCCACAGGACGTGGCAAGCAACCCCGCCAGCGGACCAGTGACCGCGTAAGAGATATCCTGAAATGCGGCATACCCCCCCAGCGCGGTCCCGCGGACCTGTGACGGTACGCGTTTCACCACTTCAACGCCGAGCGCCGGGAAGATCAGCGAACAGCCGGCTCCGGTTAATGCCGCACCGAGTAGCGCAAACCAGGCCGTCGGCGCCAGCCAGAGCAAGACCAGCCCAACGGTCTCGATCAGCAGAGAAGCGATAGCCACCCTGACCCCGCCAAAGCGGTCCGGCATCCAGCCAAACAGCACGCGCATGATCACAAAGGCTCCGCCAAACGCAGTCAGCGTAAAGCCCGCCATCGCCCAACCGTGGCTGGCAAAATAGAGAGAGATAAAGGTGCCGATCACGGCAAATCCCACGCCTTGCAGCGCGAGGCCCAGACCCGGTTTCCAGATAAGCCCTACTACGCTCCACAGTGAGGGACGCTCGCCCGCATGTGCCGGTACTTTACGCACCGTTCCGTTAAATGCCCATGCCAGCAGCGGTAACACCATTGTCGTGCCCGCAAGACCCGCAAACCCAAAATGGCTGTGGATCAGCAGACCCAGCGGCGCCCCTGCCGCCAGCGCACCGTAAATTGCCATCCCGTTCCACGACATCACTTTACCGGAACGTGCCGGCCCCACCAGACCCAGCCCCCAGGTCAGGGTTCCAGTCAGTAACTGGCTTTCCCCAAAGCCGAGGATCAGCCGTCCGACGATTAATAACGCGAATTTGAACGGTACAGAAACGGGTAAGAGTGCTGCCAGTAGCCACGCGCCGCCCGCCAGCGCGCAGGCAAACATGCCCTGCAGCGCAGAACGCCTGGCGCCGTACTGATCGGCGAGTCGCCCGGCATAGCCGCGCGTTAAGACGGTTGCGAGAAACTGAATCCCCACGGCGATACCGACCATCGTATTGCCATAGCCCAGTTCATGATGAACAAAAAGTGGAATGACGGGTAGCGGCAGGCCGACCGTCATGTAGGTCAAAAAGACCGCAAACGCGATACGAAAAAGCGATGTGTTCGCTGCAGATGTTTTTTCTTTATGGGTTACTGCTGTCATGCGTTACTCCAGAATGCAGAGTAAGGCGAGGAAACGCCACGCCCCCTCCACCTGACCGTCAGGATTAAGGTGCGTTGGATAACGTCAAACGCTTACGCATTATCCGGAAGATAATGATGGGCCTGAAGTCTGCCTGCGAGTGACTAATGTTGTCAACCGCAAACCGTACCGTGTGCTCAGTACGGGGGATTATTGTCGAAAAGCGAAGGAAGGACCGCTCCAATCCCTTTCGTGCCAAACAGATAAGTCACCTGCTGCTGCTGTTCAGGCGTCAGGAGTCTGAACATCATATCCCAAATCTCTTTCGGTTCCGCTTCCCAGGCCGAGGCATCGTTTCGCACAGATTCCGGGTCGCTGTCTGCAACATAAGGACGAACATACACGGGGAGAATCGAAATATGGTATTCCCATGCCTTCGATTTTCTGCGTTTGCGCTTAACGCCTTCTTTACCCGTACTCAGGATGTTGAGTCGACTACGAACAGCGGGAACGCTACCGGGAAAACCCGGCAGACCAATACATTCCTGTACCGTGAGCCATTCTTTAGACATCGTTTCGTTCCTTTCCCCAATGAAATAATAATAAATTTTCTTTTTTGCGCGAAATTTCAGGGTTATTGTGGGAAAATAATCCGACAAAAGAAAAACACCTTCTTTTGTCACAGTCATTTAAAACCGTAAAAAATATCGGCGCCGATAACACATCTTCGTAGGATTACAGAATGAGAGAAAAAAGCCAAGACTGGCATCGTGCAGATATTAAAAGCGCACTCGAAAAAAAGGGAATAACACTCAGGGAACTTTCACGCGCAGCAGGTTTATCACCAGACTCGCTGCGTAACGTCTTTACTCGTAGCTGGCCTCGCGCCGAACAAATTATCGCTAACGCGCTGGAAACCACGCCAGAAAAAATTTGGCCAACCCGCTATATCAACCTGCCGACAGAATCTGCTGCCGAGTGCCTTAAAAAATAATATGAGCGTATATTTCAGATATATTTAATCACCCGCGAGAATGACTAATAAATAAAAAAACCTTACGGATAAAAATAGCATTAAAAGTTACGCCTGACCGAATAGATATTGTTAATGCTTCTCGTAATTTATTACGCGTATCACTAACAGAGGTTATTATGAGTTGGGATAAAACAGCCGCCGTGAGTTATGCAAAATCTCATGCAGGCGCGCATTCACAAAGCCGCTGCGCAGAATTTACCCGTAAAGCGATCCTGGCGGGAGGCGTCTTACTTGGCAACACTAACCACGCCAAAGATTATGGCCCAATGCTAAAAAACGCCGGTTTTGTCCCGATTGGTGCCTATGAGTCTCCTCAGGCGGGTGATGTCATCGTGATTCAACCCTATTCCGGTGGAAACCCCAGCGGTCATATGGCGATTTACGACGGTTCAGAGTGGTACTCAGATTTCAGACAACGCGACATGTGGGCAGGCCCTGGTTACCGGGCGGCAAAACCGGCCTATATCATCTACAGGAAATAGCGATGAGAGCCTTCTCTTTTTTAGCACTTGTCCTGCTGCTTTGCAGTTGCTCCACGCCCCGGCACGACAGCACAGAAGACGTTAAACAATTCTATCTCGCGTGGATGGCGGCATTTATCGATGCACCAGATAAGCCTCACGATACCCGCGGGGTAATGCAACGTTATGTTACTAAAGAGGTTATCGATCGCCTGAAGTTGATCGATAGCTATTATGAGCAAGACATCGTCGACTCAGACTACTTTATGTATGTGCAGGATTATGCCCCTGAGTGGATCCCACTGTTACAGGTTGGACAAGCACGTCCCTTCCTCGGCGGCGAAAAAGTGGATGTCAAACTGGGTGGACCCGCCAACATAGCGCCCGTTCAACTGGAGGTCTATACGCGTTGGGAAGAAAAACACTGGAAAATCTATCGTGTCAGGGATGTCGGAAACCAGTTTGAACATCCCATTTACAGCGCCGGTGCCATTGCACGTGCCAGGGCGTGGTCAGCAGAAATTGCGCCGGAATACGAACCGCTTAAAAAGTAAAAAGGGAGCCTTATGGCTCCCTTTTCCGTCAATAATTGTCTTACGCTTTCAGCTTACGCATCACCAGCGTGGCGTTAGTACCGCCGAAACCGAAGCTGTTAGACATAACGGTGTTCAGTTCGCAATCGACAGTTTCGGTCACGATGTTCAGGCCTGCAGCCTGCTCGTCCATCTCTTCGATATTGATGCTCGGTGCAATAAAGCCATGCTCCAGCATCAACAGAGAGTAAATTGCTTCCTGTACGCCCGCGGCGCCAAGAGAGTGACCTGTCATCGCTTTGGTTGCAGAGATCGCAGGACTCTTATCGCCAAACACTTCGCGAATCGCGCCCAGCTCTTTCACGTCGCCCACCGGCGTTGAAGTACCGTGGGAGTTCAGATAGTCGATCGGCGTATCTACACCGTGCATCGCCATCTGCATGCAGCGCACTGCGCCTTCGCCGGACGGAGCCACCATATCCGCGCCATCAGAGGTCGCGCCGTAGCCCACGATTTCCGCGTAGATATGCGCGCCACGCGCCAGGGCGTGTTCCAGTTCTTCAACCACCACCATACCGCCGCCACCCGCGATAACAAAACCATCACGGTGCGCGTCATAGGTACGGGAAGCTTTAGCAGGCTGATCGTTATATTTGGTGGACAGTGCGCCCATCGCGTCGAACTCACAGGCCATTTCCCAGCCCAGCTCTTCGCCGCCGCCCGCAAATACGATGTCCTGTTTACCCAGTTGAATTTGTTCAACCGCATTGCCGATGCAGTGAGAAGACGTCGCGCAGGCCGAGCTAATCGAATAGTTTACGCCGTGGATTTTAAACGGTGTAGCGAGGCAGGCCGAAACGGCAGAGCCCATCGCTTTGGTGACCACATACGGGCCAACTGCTTTCAGACCACGCGGGCTGCGCATGGCGTCAGCACCGAAAACCTGCGCTTTAGACGATCCACCGGAACCTGCAATCAGGCCAACGCGCGGGTTATTCTGATAAACCTCTTCGCTCAGACCAGCGTCTGCGATAGCTTCACGCATGGAGAGATAGGCATAAATAGAGGCATCGTTCATGAAACGCACCACTTTACGGTCGATCAAACCAGTGGTGTCCAGTTTGACGTTACCCCATACGTGGCTGCGCATTCCCGCATCTTTAAACTCTTCAGAAAAAGTGATCCCTGAACGTCCTTCACGCAGAGATGCCAGGACTTCCTGCTGGTTATTACCGATGCTGGAAACAATGCCCAAGCCAGTAATCACTGCACGTTTCATTCAATACCTCTGTCAGTCGCACTATAGTAAGTTTCGATTGGCACAATAGCGTACACTTGTACGCCGAACAAGTCCGATCAGCCAATTTATACTGAAATTTGCGCCGCCTGGCACACATCGCTAAGATCGTGACACTGCCTGTCAGACGAGTAACTTACGTGAAACAATACGCTATACAACCCGCCAACCTCGAATTCAACGCTGAGGGTACACCTGTTTCCCGAGATTTTGACGACGTCTACTTTTCCAACGACAACGGTCTGGAAGAGACGCGCTATGTCTTCCTCGGAGGCAACCGGATCGCTGAACGCTTTGTGGAACATCCTCGCCCATTGTTTGTGGTGGCTGAGAGCGGCTTCGGCACGGGTCTGAACTTTCTCACGCTCTGGCAGGCGTTCGCCGCATTTCGCGCCACTCAGCCCGATGCTACGCTACAAAGATTACATTTCATCAGTTTTGAAAAATTTCCGTTGAGTCGTGATGATCTCACAGCGGCGCATCAGCACTGGCCGGAGTTGGCCGAATTTGCCGGGCAACTTCAGGCCCAGTGGCCGTTGCCGCTGGCGGGTTGCCACCGCCTGCTGCTGGAAGAAGGACGCGTCACGCTCGACCTCTGGTTTGGCGATATTAATGAACTCACCGATCAACTCGACGACAGCCTGAATCAAAAAGTTGACGCCTGGTTTCTCGACGGCTTCGCCCCGGCCAAAAATCCGGACATGTGGACGCAAAATCTGTTTAACGCCATGGCGCGTCTGGCTCGTCCTGGCGGTACGCTGGCAACCTTTACATCTGCGGGATTTGTTCGTCGTGGTTTGCAGGATGCCGGCTTTACTATGCAGAAATGCAAAGGTTTTGGCCGCAAGCGCGAAATGCTGCGCGGAACCATGGAACAGACGCTGAAAATCCCGTCCTCAACGCCGTGGTTTGCTCGTCAGGGAAGCGAAAAACGTGACGTCGCAATCATTGGCGGCGGGATCGCCAGTGCACTGCTTTCGCTTTCGTTGTTACGCCGGGGCTGGCAAGTGACACTCTATTGTGCCGATGACGCCCCCGCCCTGGGCGCATCCGGCAACCGTCAGGGAGCACTTTATCCCCTGCTCAGCAAGCACGACACGGCGCTCACCCTTTTCTTCCCGGCGGCATTTACCTTTGCCCGTCGCTTGTATGACGCCCTGCCCGTAGAATTTGATCATGACTGGTGTGGCGTCACGCAGTTTGGCTATGACGACAAGAGCCAGCACAAGATCCAACAAATGCTGTCGCTGGCATTGCCGTCTGCGCTGGCAAGTGCGGTGGATATTACCCAGGCACAAAAACTTACCGGGGTAGACACTGGGTGCGGTGGCATAACCTATCCGCAAGGCGGTTGGCTGTGCCCGGCGCAACTGACCGCTGCCGTGCTGAAACTCGCGGAAAAGCAGGGGCTACGCTGCCATTACCAACACTCTCTGGCAGCTCTTCACCGTTCAGCTTCCGGCTGGGATCTGCACTTTACGCACGGCAGTCACGCAGAACATGCCGCGGTAGTGCTGGCCAATGGTCATCAGATTAACCATTTTGCCCAAACGCGGCCGTTACCCGTCTACGCTGTCGCCGGCCAGGTCAGTCATATTCCGACGACGCCAGCGCTTTCCGGGATCCGTCAGGTGCTGTGCTATGACGGTTATCTGACGCCGCAAAATCCGACGAATCAACAACACTGTATCGGCGCCAGCTACCATCGCGGCAGCGAAGAGACGCAGTATCGGGAAGACGATCAGCAGCAAAATAGGCAGCGCCTGATTGACTGCTTCCCGGCAGTAGACTGGGCCAAAGAAGTCGATGTGAGCGGCAAAGATGCTCGCTGCGGCGTGCGTTGTGCCACCCGCGATCATTTACCGATGGTAGGAAGCGTTCCGGACTACGCGTCGACGCTTTCATGCTATGCAACACTCAATGAACAGACTAAAGATGCCGTTTTAGCCCCATATTATCCGGACCTGTATATGATTGGTGCCCTGGGTGCTCGCGGACTTTGTTCTGGGCCACTTGCAGCTGAAATTCTGGCTTCCCAAATGAGCAGTGAACCTCTTCCCCTCGACAAATTGACACTGGCTGCACTGAACCCGAATCGACTGTGGATCCGTAAACTCCTGAAAGGTCGGCCTGTTGAGTAGCCCATCAAATCAGTTCCGGCATGATGAGCTAAACCCAACGAGAACAGACCATATCGCGTAGAAGGTATCAATACGTCTCGTCTTAAAGCAGTCAACGCAGGCGTATCATGTAGCTTTACGCGGTAAACGGCTCAAGCATTACGCTGACTCGTGCGGTTATTCATCATCATTAAACTTGACCTGTATGGCTATAGACTGATCAGGACGACCAGCGTTCTCAGTAAGAGGCCTCAGATTATCATCAAGAATAGCGATATAAGGCTTCTCCGCAGTCAATGCAGCGAACTGAGGCAAATCGAGATCAATGCGGTTAGCAACCCCTTTTGAACACTCCGGATCAACATTACCCATAATGGCATAAAACAGATTCGTTTTTCCTTTTGCAGGCGAGGCATCTTTAATCATCCGGGAAAGGGAGATTCCCCCCTGTTTTTTATCGCAAACCGCCAGTTTTCCAATGACTTCCGGGTAGATGGTAACCCCCACCGAAGGGAGATTTGTATACGTAAAACGGGTCAAAAACAAACCATCGCCTTCCAGAAAGCGGTTAGCAAGTATTGAAGGCTGAATAAGTGAATGATGTCCGGCAGACATGATATTAACAGGCGGAAAACTATGTGTTTTTTCAGATTTTAACAGCGTCTCTGTCCAGACCATTAGATTTTTATCCTTCAGCGCATTACGTAAATCATTCGCTCGTGAGGAAGAATAAGCATTATCTTCATTCAGATTGACCTTAACTGCCATGGGTGTTTTAGAAATAAGACCTGATGTCGAATGAACGGAAGCCAGAGAACCATTGTAATAGCAATACTGATTGCTAAAACTACGCAACTCAGGATTCAGTGTTGATAACTCACGACAAGTATCTATCCACAAAAACATTTGATTGTTGCTAATAAGGTTCACAAGGAAAAATGCGGGAAGATAGCTGTTATTCCCGACAGAGATGATATTATCGCTGCTAAAGACAACATCTTCTATTTTACCGGTTTTCGTGTAACGGATAAGAGAAGGGATCTTAAATGACTTATCGCCTACCTTAACTTGCTTTTTGTGGGAATCAATTTCAACGCTGCCATTAATATCAGGGTAACCCCAGAATGCCATATCAATAGTCGTTCGCCAGGAAAGTAGTTTTCTGTCCAGGAACATTTGCCCCGAGAAATTTTCCGCGAGCGTCGCCATATTGCCATTTAAATCACGGCCAAGCCCTACAGGGTGAGAACCATAGTTCAGATAATTGAGAATGGTCGGAGAAACATCAAGAGTTGTACCATGACGAGGATTATGAGTTGGTTTGATACCCGCGCCAGTGATCATCAATAAATTATGGCGCTCCTTCTTCTTCAACGTCTCTAGTGTCTTTACCATTACTGGAGCGAGATGATCTGAACCAAAAACCAGTAACGTATCATCCAGAAGACCTTTCTTCTTCAAGGACTGATACACTTTACCAATAAGGAAATCGGTACAATGCGCCGCATTCAGCAGATGATCATTACCATCACCATACTTCATAGTCGCGCATTCGTGTGCCAGATACCCTTCCGGCTGATGGGTTCCGATATTGATTGAAAAGAGTCCCCAGGGCGCCTGGGTCTGTCGCAAAGAAGCAACGCGCGTCAGTAATTGTTCGTAAAGGGTATCATCATACAGCCCCCAGTTGTTTATGTAATCTTTGGCTACATGTTGATCAATAAACTCTTTCCTACCTTTCACATCAGAAAAACCATGATCCTTATAAAACTGCCCTTTTCCTGCGAATTCAGTTTCGGCTCCGCCCATAAACTCCAGGTGATAGCCTTTCGATTTTAAAATATCCCCTAAACATACAGCATTGGGCATAAAATTATTCATCTGGAAATTATCATTGGTGAACACAGATAATAACGGCAAACCACATTGACTGGAAACCATTCCGGCCATTGTCCAACTGCTACCAATAGTTTGACCAATGTTAGTGAATGTAACGCTATCCTTTTCAATTTTATGCAACTCAGGAAGTAATCCAGGGAAAAGACTTTCATCCATATAATTCCCTTCCAGACTCTCCAGATAAAAATAAATGATATTCTTAGGCTTTTGAGTCGATGATATGACTTGCGGCTTTATAAAATAATCAGAAAAATCACCTGATGATTGCGATGTCAACGAATACGAAATTAAATTTGAGGTCGCAGGAGTACAAAAGAATGCGCATAACACCATTATCATGCCTTCAACCACCGGCACAATTTTGAATTTGGTATTTTTGCTTTTTAAAAAAGACCTAAAATAGATAATAATAAGAACTGCAAAAAAAGCTTGCGACAATAAGAAGTAAAATATTAAAAAGTAAAAATCACTAAAATCTCCCCCTTCGACTCCGAATCGAAGATGGTAGAAAACAGAATCATCAAAACCTATACCCGTAAACCAGTTAGCGACTAAATAGCACCCTGTCAATAAACTAAAAATTATTGTAATAAGGATAAAACAGGTAGCAATGATCGAGCCGGCGATACCTCGACTGTGGCTTTTAAAGAAAAAAAAGAAAGCAGACAAATAAAGCAATGCTGCTAAAAAAGACCAACTCTCATTCCCCATTTCCATAATAAACCGCATCCTTTTAAATCTCAGGCATTAGAAATGCTGACGTCATAGAAAATTATTTATCAACTGTTTCCCATAAGTATATTATTCATAATGAATGTTTTTATAAACATAAAACAATAAAATACCCTACAAGCAAAATGCCGGTAGGGTATTAATGAATTTGTTGAGCCTACAGTCATTGACATAGTATGACAATGACAAACTCTTTACTCAATCAATAATCATACAACTAACTGGGACTCAACTTCTTTTACATGGTGACGAGCCAGGGCTAAGTTAGCTTTCGCCTTATCAAGAACAAAATAGATAAAAAGCCCTGGATTCTTATCAATAGGGCAAATAATATGATACTGTTTACCTAATGTAATCAGAATATCATCAATTTTATCGTTGAGCTTAAGGGTTTCCATCGTTTTCATTTTTGCACGCACTACTTCGGTGTTACCTGCAGAAGCCAGTTCCAGGTTAATGCCTGAGCCAGCCTGACCTAGCATCATACCGCTATTAGAGTCAACAACAGAAGCGACGATCGCACCAGAAACCTGCATCAGCGAATTTAATGATTCAGAAATATTACTCATGATAAGTCCTTTATAAAAAAATAGATTAATTCCAATAAAACTACTCGATCAACAACGCCAATAACTTCAGTACATCCTCCTTATTCCTGATATCAACAGCAATAACAGGAACATTTGAATCATTAATTAAATCTAATATTTCAATGACTCTATCGGAATAAGACTCACTATACTTACTAATTCCTACAATACATTTACTGGTCAACAACACATCACGAAACCTATTGATGAAAAAATTAATTTCATCTGTAAATGTCTTGCTGGTAATATCAAAAAGTATTACAGTGCCTCTTGATCCTTTACTCATAAACTCCCAGAGAAACTCGAACCTCATCTGACCAGGGACACCATAGAGTCTCACACGGGTATCATTATTAAAGCTAAACTCACCATAATCAATGCCAACAGTGACTGTCTTCTTTGGAACCAGCTGACTATTCAAAGACTCTGTATCTAATGAGGAACGCATAACCTCCGTGCTCACAACAGATATTTCACTAACTGCATTTATGGCTGTCGTTTTACCAGCCCCTGTTGGACCCACGAACACTATTTTTAATTCATTCATATATAAAAACACCAGATAGCAAATTAGTGTGTTTTTGCAACATTCAGAGGCTCACCGTATGAAATACATTATAAGCATAAAAAAGGAAATAACCAGAAAAAATTGCCAGCATTATAATGCACCATCGACACATGAATATAAACCGCCCTTCCAAAAGGTCATACGCATAATATTCATCAGACTAAAAAAAATATGGCAAACAATAGAACTAAAACATGCTTGTAATAATATACTTCCATTTAAATGATGAGTAGATTGAATAGGTAATATACAATCCAGGCAAGAGTTACTGATTTTCTCAAAAAAGAATTAAAAATTGTTCTGAAATCCACGCATTACCCATTAATCACCTCTAAGCTGTTTAATTCCCTGAGCTGCATCATGATGAGAATTAAGGCTTCGCATACGTCGTGAATCAACAGTATTCTTATTCGACTTACCTCGTGTTCCTTTGTGTTGGCTCGAAGCAGTATGGCTATCCTTACCTCCGTTCCCTAACACAGGTATAGGCAGCACGTTATTGATTGCCTGATTATCCATCTTCACATTTGCAATCCGTTGCACATAGCTGGAACTTCCTCCAGCATCGGCAATGAAACCCCGACTAAAGTTACCACTGTAGTAACAGGAGAACGCTTTCAGCCGGGCGGTTTCCGCATCAGATACTTTTAACGCGCGATCGTAACATTCCTGATAAATAGAAGCCGCAGCGCGGAGGTTTGAACATGGTTCAAATACAGTTTCATAATCAAGGGCATATCTGGACAAATTATACCGGTTTATCTGCGCCAGCCCCATTGAAAAATTCCAACCAGCGTTAGCAAGATAGCGAGCAGTAACAATAGCCTCTTCCTTATTTACAGGCTGACGAGCCAGTCTTCCCCCCACCACGCCTATGGCATAAGGGTTAAAAGAAGACTCAACGCTGATAATTCGATGTATAGCCTCAGTGTACACTTCCGCACCGCATTGTGCCGTAATAGCGGGCAAGTCAAACATTCTCAAACCCTTTCAGAAAATAGAGAAAAATGTAGCGACGTTTATTTGCGCTACGGGAATTTTGACTATTCATCCGGGTTTACATAGCGGGTCGTTTCTCTTGCCATCGCTCCGGCAATGACATCATAAAGCGCATCGTAATTAGTTGCTATAAAAGCGTGTCCAGGACCGACACAAGAGTTTTGCCAGTCTAAATCAGAACCATTACTTATTAAAGAGATATAATATATTTCCACATCTGTCGTCGTCGTTCCAGCAGGATATTTTTTAAGACCGTTTCTGATTACATCACAGAGATGATATGTATCCATTAGTGTCTTTCTATTTTTCTTTGAATAGGTATCATCCTCACCATCAGAGATGACAAATATCATTTTAACGTCATTTTTGCCTTTGGTGATGAGTGGTACAGCTCTTAATAATCCACTAATACTATCCGTCCCCCCACCTGGAGGTCCCATGTTGTTAAAATTGTCTATTATGGAACGGTTATCTGTAAGCTCCACCAGATAGTAATTGGGCTTTTCGATGGTTCTGATAAATTTAGCGACATTTGCATGATCACGGGTCCCCGAAGTAGCGTAGGCGCAAAGAGACTCAAAAGGAATAACATGATCGGAAGAATACTGAGAGGGACCATTAAGATAATTAATAAAAGTCACAACATTATCATCAGTAAATAGATAATCGTCTGCAACAGTACCTTCGTAATCCATTGTTTCAATATTAGCGATAGAATTATATTTACTTACTGATGCTGTTAGCAAATTAAACTTATTAAAGTTATTGGTAAATTCCTCATAATTATCTGGGTTATGAATATCAGAACTAGGGTCTGCATCACAGGTTAACTTGCCACTATCTTTTCTACAATACCCCTCATCAATTAACCATGTCTCCGCAGAGGTTGTCGTATAACCATTGGCTTTCGCGATTACATCCTTATAATAACTATTAAGATAGGCGTCTGTATTGTTTATAAAGGTATTACCTGTCGTGCGTTCCGGTGGTTGTTTGTTATACCAAAAACTCCAGTCTAACCCTGAATACTTATCCTGAAGCTTTCCAATATAAGTACACCCAACCTCTTTACTTGTCGTACTTGCGTAATTAGTCTTGTCTAATACGGCAGGAATTCCCGTAGAGAACGGTACAATACCAATCGTACTACCATTGTCATTATCGAATATTCGGTTACCAAGATCGGTAAACACTTTTTTTAATAATTCAATACGAGTGTAGCCTCTCTCTGCTGAACTACTATTCATAGAACCTGAAAAGTCGAGTACAAACGTATAATCTGCAGGGACGGAAAGATCTTCAAGTGATTTGCGGATATGACCCGACGACCGCTCGCCATGCAAAGTTATGTTCGAATGAAAACCACTATAGCCCTCTTTGTATAACGAAAGTAACGGATGGGTGATGACATCAGAATCTAAGGAAAAATCTGTCGACACCACCTTACCATTTTTATCTTTTTCTTTATCAACATTTATATAGACTTTGTTTTTGTCTATTTCCTCACCAGGGAGATAATAAGATAAATACATTACTGTTTTTTCAGTATCTGCATTTTTATCGTCACTGTCATATGACATCGCAATTGAATAGACGCCCTGATTAATAGCATCTGATAAACGAGACCGCTCAGTGATAAATCGAGCCCCATCAATTGCTAATGAAAAGAAACCGATAAGCGTAGGCAACATAAGCGCATAACTTATTGTTACAGCGCCTTCCCTGCAAATAATGAATAACAAAAATCGTTTGATTAAATATTTCATTTTATATCTACCTGAGTTACCAGCAGAAATGATAGCTTTGTTTACCGCGGCAGCGCGACATTTCGAATATAAAGACTACCGAGGTCCTTATTAAAGATGCCCAAAGCTCGATTAAAATAACTTTCTGCTCCGGGAACACACAAAATCACTTCATAAACCGGAAACCAATCTTGATCAGCGTCAGGAGATCTATCCGGGCGATGACCCCAGACCGAAAGCTTCGCAAGATCCTCACGACGGGAATACTTACGTGTAACATCACAACCCTCAATGAACATGGTATTAAAAGAGGTTGATGTATATCTTGAAAGTGGCCCGTCTGGTTTAACGGGATGCGAGCTTGGGCAATTATTTAGGGGACTACTTTGAATACTACATTGTTGGGCTGTAGGCTGTAGAATTTGTATACCGAGCTGATAGGGCTCGACGGAACCATCTTTTTGGCGCAACATCTCGTCCAGCGTTGCTTTTAAGGTATCCAGATCGCTTTTGCTAATATCGGAAGCGTTACCGCCACCAAACAGACCGTTTCGCTCACGAAAAATCATTGTTAATGAATAATTAACGCGCTCCATATGGCTTTTTTTAATGAGTGAAAAACTCATATCAATCAGGAATCCGCACATCAAAGCGAAAATCAGTAAATAAAAAGCAAACTCGATGCTTGAGGTTCCTTTCTCAGAATATAATCTTTTCCATAAACCGTAACGTTTCATCGCAACATCCTGTATATAGAGGATTCACTTAACAAGAGTGACTATGTCTAATTTATAGGTAAAACTGTTTTTATTTATTCCACTGTTCACCAGTTGAGAGGAATCATCAGATTTTATATTATTCTGCATATCCGATACAGGTATTGTCAGGGGCTTATTTTGATTTAGGCCAACGCTTGTGCTTGCAGTCACTGCAACATCTTTTTTTTGTCCTTCTATTTTAAAATGTTCTCGCGGTGATAATTTTGCCAAAGATGCAATTAGCGCATCAGGTTGTGATGTTGAGAGTTTATCATCAATAATAATTTTTTTCGCACTCTCATAATCATCGGATTTTACCAGAGCATAGGCTAGGTTATACGCAGTTTGTGGTTTATATTCTTTCCTGGAATACAGAGGGAGAAGATAATTTCTTGCCGTAATATAATCTCCTTGCAGAATAGCCATCATGGCCAGATTATTGACGACGACCTCTTCATCATAAAAAAGCCCTCTTGCTTTTTCAAAAGATAACGTTGCCTTAAGATAGTCTCCTGTTTGAGCCAGTAAAATACCCTGTAAATTCCATAATTCCCCGTTTGAGTCATCATGTGCAAGCATTTCATTTAGAATGGTCTGGGCTTCATTTTCCTTTCCTAACTCAAGCAGATTCTGTGTCTTAAGCAGTAAATATTCTTTACTTCCTTTTTTTTCTACCAATGGTGCCAGATAAATATTTGATGAGTTATAGTCGCCAATTTTATTATATAGCTGTGATAGATAGTATCGTTCATCATCATTATCTTTAACACTGAGTTTATTTCTGTATATCTCAATAAGCCCTTGATAATCATTCAGTTGAGTTAGGATATATTCCTTTTGTTCTTCATCAGATGCATTCGTAGGTCCACCTGTACAGCCAGATAGCACAGCAAGCATTAATAGGGGTAATAATCTTTTTACCATGTCGAAGTCATCTTAATCAGGCCCGGACCGGCAACAATTGCGATCAGGGGAAAGAGAATAAAAGCAATCATTGGGAATGTCATCTTTGCAGAAAGTGCTGCAACTTTTTCTTCCATTGCAAGTAATTGCATCTGTCTAATTTCTTTAGATAAATCTATAAGTACAGCATATATCGACGAGCCAAATTTTGTGCTCTGCAATAATGCTGAACACATCATTCTTACTTCTTCATTAACCACTTCACCTGAAAGTTGTTCAAGTGCAGCGTTAATGCCACTAACATCAGCTCTCAAAACAGTGCGGATAAGCAACGAAGACAGATCTTTATTGATCACTTCCATCTTATGAGAAATATAAGCAAGCGAAGCTTCGACTGTCATACCTGACTGGATGCATACGGCTAAAAGATCTATACAGTAAGGAATGTCATTAGATATTCTTCTAAATCGCCGCTGAGAAATAGCTGTTTGCACTCTCGAAGGTACGATAACAATCACTCCGAGTATAGCTAACAGTGCAATCATTAGCACCTGATTATCAAGCTTCATCCATCCCATATAATTCGCTATGAGCACTGGTGAAGCTATCACAACAAATAAAAATGCCTTAACTTTAACATTCTTATCTAACTCAGATGAAATTGAAACAAGTTTACTATTTTTCTTGAATGTTTTATCCAGTTGCGTCTCTATCAAATTTGTTCCATATGTTAATATATTCTTTTTATTACTATCTACTTTAGAAAAATTGATTAACTTCTTAACTTTATTAGCTCGCTGCTTGCGATAAATAAGGAGTAATATACTTCTCATTCCAGTCAGAAAAACAATAAAAGAAATAATATATATCATTTCACCCAACCTTATTCATCATAGACCAAACGATAAATAGCCCTATTAATATACTTGTTAATGCGTAATAAAGAATATATTTCCCTGCATCTGTTCCAATAAGAATTTCAAAGTTATCTGGTGCCACAAATTTCAAGAAAAAGAAAAAAAAGACAGGAATAATGACAAGTACTTTAACCGACATTCTTGCCTCAGCAGTCATTGCGATTTTTTTTCTGTCCAACGTCTTACTTGCTGAGATTAACATTGTCAGGCGAGACATCACTTCGCTAACTTGCCCTCCGCCTTTCATATTTATAAGTACCGTAATAACGAATGAAAAATATTCACTATAGGGAAATTTTTCGTAAGAATCCATAAATATGCGCTCAGGATCATCTCCGATATCCAGTCGCATGAGAATACGTTTGAACTCTCTTCCGAAATCGCTGTCTATCACCCGCGAGCATTCTTCAAAGCCCTGCAATACCGGGCGCCCTACTCGTACCGCGCTATTAATTATATTGAGTGCCTCGGAGAAATCCCTCTCAAACTCTCGCCGGTACTTTTTTACTTGTCGCATATACAAAATATAGATGGTAGCAAGTAACGTTATATTTGTTATTACGACATTGCTGAAATTCAGATATTCCATGTTTACATATAATGCTGCGGCACATGCCACCAGTATTATCGCTACATGCTTAAAAATGTGCTCGTTTTTTTTTCCAATTAGATTAGCATGAAGCTTTTCAATAAAAATAAAAACTCCTGCCATTGAATCTTTGAATGGTTGTTTTTTATTTGCTACTTCCTGGCTGGCAATGATGTTCGTTGAGAGTATTTTTCCTTTTATTTCTTTCGTTTTTTTTAACGATAAATATATTTGAAGAACGCCACAAATAGAGATAACAATAAAAATCATTGCCATTATCATGAGACTTTATTCCCAAATAGTTGCCGTAACGGATCAAGATAACCATGAATTAAAGCTTGCCGATAAACTGCTGACCGCTGCAAAAGACCGTTACATGTAAATGTACCCGTGATCATACCATTATTATCTCTTTCAGGATTAGCAGCATAAGAAAAGATATCCTGTAGAATAATATTCTCACCTTCCATCCCCATGACTTCGGATATATTTATTACTTTTCTGGACCCATCAGGAAGACGTGAAGCTTGAACAATGATATTCACAGCAGTTGAAATATTTCTCCGTATTGCTACTAGGGGTAATGCTGAATTGGCCATCATTACCATGCTCTCAAGACGAGCTAATGCATCACGCGGGTTATTTGCATGCAGCGTTGACATAGAACCATCATGTCCGGTGTTCATTGCCTGCAGCATTTCGAAGGCTTCTGGTCCGCGGCATTCCCCAATAATAATACGATCCGGGCGCATACGAAGTGAGTTGATAACCAAATTTCGCATCGTGATTTGCCCTTGGTTTTCTGAACCTGCCAATCGCGTTTCTAGTCTTAATACATGTGCTTGTTGTAAACGAAGTTCCGCTGCATCTTCAAGTGTCAAGACACGTTCAGTTTCGTCAACATATTGGGACATCGCATTTAGTAGAGTTGTTTTACCCGAGCCTGTCCCCCCGGAGACTATGATATTGACTCTACAGCGACTTGCAATTACCAGGAAATTAGCCATCATTTCATTCATACTGCCATATTTGATTAGCTCTCCCAGAGTTATATTTCCCTTACCAAATTTACGAATGGACATTGAAGTGCCATCAATAGATATTGGAGAAATAACTACGTTGAGTCGGCTACCATCAGGCATACGCGCATCCACAAGCGGTTGCGCGTCATCAATTCGCCTTCCTACTTTACCCACCAAACGTCGGGCAATATCTGTTAACTGCTCATTATTGATGAACTGCTTATCAGAGAGTTCCAGGCGACCTTTACGTTCTACAAAGATACGATCCGGGCCGTTGACCAATATATCGCTAATCGACTCATCTTCCATTAACTCGCGCAATGGACCATAGCCAGTAATTTCATCAACAACTAACTCACACAGCTCCTGTCGCTCCGGTGCAGAGAGATAATTCTCTGTGCGATTGTTATTAATAACATTACGAATAACCGTATTAACTTCGTTAATGAGTTCCGCACGGTTTTCTTTGATACTTTCAATTTGTTCCAGATCTATGTTTTTAAGTACTTCTTGTCTGAAATAGATAAAGGAAATTGATTTATTCATATAAGGCCCATGATTAATATAGTGCCTTGACGAGGGATAGCCACGATGATAACCTGGTCATTAATTATTTTTCTTCTTATTAAATATTGAAAATAGTGATAGACCTTTCTTATTGCCATCAGGTTTCTCACCTTTCATATTTTTACCCAACATTTTGGCCGTAAAGAAATAAAGTTCTGATTTGTTATCAGTCTTTTTTACATCTTTAATGTAAGGGTGTACAATGTCAATTTTCTTACCCAGGTAATTTTCTATATCTTCCTTATTCAACTCATTCGGCCTTGAATGATGATTTTCATTCAGAATGATAATGTTTTTTGAATTTTTCTTCTGATTGTCTGACGTGGTGGTTGTTCTTTCTAATTCATCAATGATAAGACGGGCATTGCGTACTGATGAGAGTTCTCTGGTTACAACAATAAAGATAAAATCGGAACCAGGGACAATGTAGGCAAGTTTATCTCTCACCTGTGTTGTAACGTTATGGTCAAAAACAACAATATTATAATTTTTGTATTCGTCCGAATCAAACTGCCATTGCTCTTCATCAGTAGCAATCTTCATTCCGCGATTTGCGTCAATATAAGATATTACACCGTCATGTTGTAGAGCGGTATCTGATATGAGATCAAGATCGGGTGTGCCTGTATGCCCCTGAACAAGCAATACAGGTAAATGACTTAATCCACAAATTGATCTAAAAAACTGGTATGCGACAAAAGAAGTTCCACTTCCCCCTTTGCAGCCCAGGATACTGATGCGTTGTGTATAGCTCACACTTGTAACATCAGTTTCAAAATTCTTCAATGTTACACCGAGCAATGTAATTTGTGAATCAAGATGCAAATATACAGCCCCAATTCGCTTCATTTCATTGCTGAAGGTAATTGAATCAACATCACCAATAAATATTTTTTTCGTTGCAGCTGGAAAGAGATATTTTATCTTTTGCTGTATAGCGTCTACATCGTTAAAATCTTCAATATCAACGATGAGATACTCTGACGATGTTAATTCTTTATCATCGATAATATCATTGAAAAATTTATTTACCTGGATAATGTCATGGCAGCCGTTCACGCGTATTTGGGTCATTACCCCAGCAGAAACATGACTACGTGATGAGATGACAGCAACAGTTCCAATGGTGGAATTGTTATTTTTATTTTCAATATTTCTTTTGTTAATTTTAGTAAGATCCAGCATTTCCCCTCCCGTTCTTTATCGGATAAATCCACCGCGTGAAATGAAACTTCTTGCGTCTTCTTCTAGTCTATTAGTATGTTCATCAGCAACGCCGACATTGAAGAAAAGTTTGTCTACTGAAGTTTTATGGTATTGGGGAGTGGGGATTTTATAGCTATTTTCTGCTGAAAACGGTTTTACTAATTTTACAGTTGCGAATACGACTAGCTCACTCTTCTCTCTTTCAGTCTGTGAGCTTCGGGCAAAAGCCCCAAGGATTGGGATATCGCCGGCATACGGCACTTTAGATAAAGACTCTCGGTCAGTTTCAGTCAGTAATCCACCGATGACAAAACTATCTCCATCGGCTAATTCTATTGTGGATTGTGTTCTTCTGGTGTTAATGGTCGGGATAGCATAGGAGTTGTAAGTGTAGCTCCCTGTAACATTACTTAATTCGTTAGATATGAAAAGACGGATTTTATCAGTGCGATTCACCTTTGCGCCAATATTAAGACGTATGCCGTATTCCTTATACTCCACAGATGCCGTACTGTTGCCACCACTGTCGACAACAATTGGAATCTCCCCTCCTACCAAAAAGCTGGCATACTCTCCTGAGAGAACGGTTAAATTCGGTTGTGCTAACACTTTCGCAATGCTGTCGTTTTTGACGGCGTTGATAACAGTACTAATGTTTCCTGCATCAAATCCGCCTTTAAAGCCTATTAAGCTGAAGACTCCCGCGCTGTTTGCTGTACTCCCACCGTTGATGATACTGTCAAGTGTTAAGCTGCTCCATTCAATGCCCAACGCATCGGTGAATTGCTTAGTCACTTCAACAACGGTTAACTTCACATTAACCTGTTGCGGCGATGATAGTACAGTCATGCGATCGATGATATTGTCCCATCTTTTTTTACTTAAATGGTCGATCTTGGTGCCGCCCGTGCCGCCGCCTTGCGAATTTTCATTCCATGTGACGTCTTCTTCTTTTTTATCACTGCCAACAAGACTACCAACAGTGTTATAGATCTCATCTCTTAATTCTTCTGTCGCCACTTCACCCTGAATAATATAAGTTGCCTTATCTTTACTCATGTAGCGCTCAATGCTAATTTTGGTGCCAGGGTATTTTTTATTCACCTTTTGGGCCAGGGAGCTTCCGATTTCATCAACGGCAACGCTGATTTTTTTTAATACTTTACCTTTCACTCCGTAAATCGTTAGATCAGCCACACCTGGTTGCTTGGCGAACAGGACAATTTTTTTATTATCAATGACTTTGTAATCTGCAACTTCTGGGTTTGAGATGAAAACAGTCTCTATTTTCTGCTGCGATGAAATATTTTTTGCTTGCCCTTCCTTCAGTGTTAAATCTTCTCCAAAGGCAGACGATAGTAATAATGGACATAAACAAAATAAAACGAGCACTTTTGCTGTTTTCGACATAAATCTATCCTTATTTTTAAGCATCCGTATTATTAATACTTTTAGCGCTATTTGCTATTTATCGAACTGTTAGCACTATTCTCACCGCGAAACTCTCTTATAAACTCACTGTCATTTTGAATCGTTGTCGCACTTTGAACCGCTGTCGATAAAATATTTCTATTATCAATCGGCCACTGACCTTCATCCCCCACTAAGACAGAATGAGCAGGATCAAATTCAGCAATATTTTCACTCGTAGGGAAAATATACAGTTTTGCATCCTCTAAACCTTTTAGCATTATCACTTCTGCAGGCGTAAGCTCCACTAAAACATATCCTTCATTTATCATGGGGTTTTGTTCATTTACTACTGCTTTAACTTTCGATGTAACTGTTTGAATGGACAGTATCTTCTTATTTTTCATTAACATTTTGAAATGCCGACCATTAATATGATCCGTTGCATCTGTTACTGGCGCGGTCTTTATCTCTCCGGATTCGTCTTTTGTTACTCTCAAATTATAGGCCAGATAAATATCTACTCCGCCGCCAGCTTGCGCATTGTTGAAGAGATAGCTATCATTTTTTTTAATAGAGAATCCGTAGACTATACTTCCAGGTTTTGCTGACATTTTTATATATTCTTCGCTACCTGGCTTAACTAAAATTGCCTGGGGAATTTTTGCGCCTTCTGAAATATCACTTTTCAGCATCCAGTTATCAATATCGCCCACTGAAAGTGTACTTTTTTCATTCCCCCCCTCTTTTATCTTGAGGGTTTCGAGTTGAAAATCACCAGAGGTTAAGCGCGTCCCTTTTTGCAGATTTTTCTTCGCAACGGCGACGGTAATACTCTCAGTAGGCGATTCGATAACTTTTGTTTGAACAACTTTCTGCACCTGACTGGGCTTGTACTGGGGTTTCTTGCTCGCCATATAATAAAAAAGCATACCAATGATACCAATAACGATCATGGCAATATTAATTATTAATGAGTATTTTTTGCTCATTGATATCCTCAACGTTATCAGGCTAATATGTGTGACGTCATAATTTATATGACGCAAACTATGATTTATGATGCCATCATCGTCCGCATATTATGGGAAAATTGAATATAAGAATTAAGTTCTATAATAGAAGTAAATGTATATTGAGGAATACGTACATGATATACATTTATTTTGGACATAGCTACCGCACGGACTTTGCTGATTGCGAAGTCTACAAAGGGATTACCATATTTTACTTACACATAAAAAATGATGTTTTCACACCATTTATTTATACTTATTTTATTAAACTGTACGGGCAGAATATTCCCTGCCCGCATTATCTCAACGCTGATTATGAAGTGATAGAATCCAAAACCTGTTGCGATACCGTTTTGAAAATACTTTCTAACAACGTCTGTACTGTACCATCTTTACCGAAGATCACTGCGACTACGGCTGCAACGCCAGCAAGTACAATTGCATATTCTACAGCTGTCACGCCTCGCTCATCTTTAAAGTAGTTATGGACACGTCCGGCTCCATTTAACCCCTTAACATAAGCTTTGATGAGTAGCTCATTCATTTTCTTAGTCCCTATTATGATACATTTAGTAGCTAACAACCCTGATAGCTAGTCGCGCGTATACACAGTCTGCAGCCTGAATTCGTATATGGCTCAAGCTGGAAACATTATGAACTTTGGATTTCTAAAATATAACCCTATGATTTTTTTTTAAGATTATATTTATATAGCGAAGGGGATTGAATTGTCAGATTACAATTCATCAAAACGATTGATTTGAATTTGTGGGAATTATATCGTGCGTTTTTCCTTCTTTTTTTGAGGCGTTTCTGATTAATTTAAATTAAATTACACATGAGATAATATAATGCAATATATTTAAATAGATTTGTTTTTTGCGACCTGCCAGAATTTGGGTCCAATAAAGAATTCACTATCGGACCCACAATGAGACACTTTCGCTTAGATGTCTAATTGACCCTCTGTTGAGTCATTATTAAACGCCTTGATGCGCCACCTTCTGATACAGCGCGTCCCACATCTCTTTGACTAACGCCTGATCGCGCGGCGACAACTCACCGGCACCGATAGCGTTTTCCAGGCTGCGGGTGACGTTGGCATAGACGGCCTGAGCAGAATGGTCATCAGTACCTTCCAGTTCTGCGACGGCTAACGTCAGGTGGCCACGCAAATATCCACTGGCAAACAGCTCATCATCGCTTGCATGCTCTACCATGTCGTCGATTAATGCCAGAATGCGTGATTCAAACTCCGCGATCATCTTCTTTCCTCATTGTAACGTGGCACTGGCTTCAGTTGAGCGCTTCTGGCCACGGGAATTGTTCCGCCGTAAGTTCAGGCGTGTGATAATAATTCTGTAATGCTTTGATGAAGCGCGCCGGACGTTCGGGAATGCCCTCCTCCAGATACGTCATCACCTGTGCATGAACCCGACGCTGAAACACCACGCGGTCCGGTTCAAAATCGCCTTCCAGGTTGTCGCAACTGACGTTAAACGGATATCCCGCCGCCACGCAAAACAACCAGTCGAATGCCTGCGGTTTCACTTCCACATCTTCAAACTGCCCCTGTGTCACCGCATCGCGACCGTCCGGACAATACCAGTAGCCGAAATCCACCAGCTCGCGGCGCGCTTTTCCGGCAATGCACCAGTGCGAAATCTCATGCAATGCGCTGGCGTAAAAGCCATGCGCAAAAACAATCCGGTGATACGGGATCTCCGTATCAGCAGGAAGATAGATCGGTTCGTCGTCGCCTTTAATCAGACGGGTATTAAAATCATCGGCAAAGCAGCCGTTAAAAATCTCAATCAATTGTTCGTAGCGGTGCGTACTGTTCATTAATTCATCCCCAGCCAGTGGAGAATCTCCTGTCCATGGTTATCATAAAGAAGTTTCATGCTCATCACCGCCGAGACAATGACGATCATGGGCCGAATCAGCTTTTGTCCTTTGCTCAGTACCAGTCGGGAGCCCATCCGCGCCCCGAGAAATTGCCCGATCAGCATGACAAATCCGGTGGCCCAAATCACTTTCCCGCCGATGACAAACAGCAGCAGGCCGCCAATATTGGAGGTGGCATTCAGCACCTTGGCGTGAGCCGTCGATTTAGCAAGGTTATAGCCGCACAGCATGACAAACGACAGCGCGTAAAATGAACCTGCCGCCGGGCCAAAAAAACCATCGTAGAAGCCTACGCAGCCACCGGCCACCAGGGCAAACGGCAGACCGTACAGGCGACGCTGTCTGTCTTCCTCGCCCACTTTCGGCATCAGCAAAAAGTAGAGACCAATGCAGATCACCAGAACAGGCAGGATCTGTCGCAACACGCCTGACTGCACATGCTGCACCAGCAGTGCGCCGCTCATCGAACCAATAAACGTCATCGCGATATTGAGTTTTTGCTCGGCGAGGTTCACCACTTTACGGCGAATAAAATAAATTGAAGATGAAATCGAACCGCCGCAGGCCTGCAGTTTATTGGTTGCCAGCGCCTGCGCGGGAGACATCCCTGCCGCCATCAGCGCGGGGATGGTCAACAGGCCGCCGCCGCCCGCCAGTGAGTCGATAAATCCAGCCAACATTGCCACAAAAAACAGCACCAGCAACAGCAGCGGAGAGACCATAAACAGGTCCGCAAAATTATCCATTAGAGTACATGCTCATCCAGAAGCGCCTGGCAGGAAGGCGGCAACGGAGGCGGTGTCTTCTTCTCAGGCTTTGTTGTTCCAGGTTTTGGCGGTTCAAACCAACTTTGTAGCTCAGCGCCGCAACCGTCGCCCGGAGGAGGCAAAGGTTGATCTTCGCACTCAAGGCTGTCGGCAGGGCAACGTAATCGGACATGCATATGCGCACGATGCTGGAACCAGGGTCGCACTTTACGTAACCAGTCGCGATCGGTACCGGCATCCAGGCAGAGCTGTTGTTTTATGGCAGGATTCACAAAAATACGCGTGACGTCGTTATCTTTCGCCGCCAGCTTAATCAGGCTGGAGATTTCCGGTTTCCAGAGCGAAGGCACAACATGTTTACCGTCACGGGCGACCAAATCCAGCGCCTGGGGACGCAACAGTTGCGCCTGAGTCCAGCGTGTTTTTGGCAACTGCAGGAAAATGTCTACATCCAGACCGGTCTGATGGCTGGCATGTCCGCCGTTAAATCGACCACCGGCGGGCATTCCCATATCGCCAATCAGCACCGTTCCCAACCCCAGATTGCTCACCTGCGTACTCAGTCGCTGGATAAACATCACCAGATCGGGATGGCCAAAATAGCGGCGCTGATCGGTGCGCATCACCTGATAGTGATCCGACTGCACGGGAAGCGTGTCCGCCCCCACAATGCAGCCGTTCGAGAAACCACCAATTGACTGTGCGCTGCCCGGCACGGGCTGGGTAATTTTCTGCCACGGCGTCGCCGCCAGACTGGCCGCGCTGGCAAACAGAGCCAGCAGTGCTATCGCGGTTTTTTTCATCTCTTACCAGCGTGGAATATCCGTTTTGACATCCGCATTTTGCGCCCGTTGACGTAACAGGTGATCCATCAGCACGATCGCCAGCATCGCTTCCGCGATGGGTACCGCACGGATCCCCACGCACGGATCGTGACGACCTTTCGTGATCATCTCCACCTCTTCGCCAAAACGGTTAATTGTGCGACCCGGAACGGTAATACTGGACGTCGGTTTCAGCGCCATGTGGGCCACGATTTGCTGGCCGCTACTGATCCCGCCCAGAATACCGCCGGCGTGATTGC
Source organism: Citrobacter amalonaticus (assembly GCF_018323885.1). Taxonomy (NCBI): domain Bacteria; kingdom Pseudomonadati; phylum Pseudomonadota; class Gammaproteobacteria; order Enterobacterales; family Enterobacteriaceae; genus Citrobacter; species Citrobacter amalonaticus. Next base: position 3,244,685 of record NZ_AP024585.1, read on the forward strand.
TCTGGAAGCCGTCTTTGGTGATTTCATCACGATTCTGACTGCCGCGTAGCGCCACGACCTCAAAGCCGTCACCAATTTCGACGCCTTTCACCGCATTGATGCTCATCAGCGCGTGGGCGATATCGGCATCAAGTCGGTCAAAGACGGGTTCACCCAGGCCTGCCGGCACACCGCTGGCGACCACGGTCACTTTCGCGCCAATGGAATCGCCCTCTTTTTTCAGCGCGCGCATCAGCTCGTCCAGCGCTTCAATTTTATCAGGGTCAGGACAGAAGAACGGGTTTTGCTCGACCAACGACCAGTCTTTGATTGCCAGCGGAATGTCGCCCATCTGGGTCAAACAGCCCTGAATGGTTACGCCAAATTTTTCAGCGAGATATTTTTTAGCAATGGCACCTGCCGCCACGCGCATCGCGGTTTCTCGCGCGGAAGAACGCCCGCCGCCACGATAATCGCGCAGGCCATATTTTTGTTCGTAAGTGTAGTCTGCGTGTCCCGGACGAAACACGTCCTTAATAGCGCTGTAGTCCTGCGAGCGCTGATCGGTGTTTTCAATCAGCAGACCTATGCTGGTCCCCGTCGTTACGCCTTCAAACACGCCGGAGAGGATTTTCACCTGATCCGGTTCGCGACGCTGCGTCGTGTAACGCGACGTGCCAGGGCGACGTCTGTCGAGATCGTGCTGCAGGTCAGCTTCTGTCAGCGGAATGCCTGGCGGCACACCGTCGACGATACAACCGAGCGCCAGCCCGTGCGATTCGCCGAAGGTGGTTACACGAAAGAGTTGTCCAATTGTATTTCCTGCCATTGCGGTCTCGTTGTTGTCGTTGTGGTTTAATCTTTATAGAGGCTGAAGTGCTCGCGGGCAGCAATCAACTCGGCTTTGGTCAGCATAAAGACGCCATCGCCGCCATTGTCAAATTCCAGCCAGGTGAACGGCACATCCGGATATTGTTCCATCAGATGTACCATGCTGTTACCGACTTCACAAATCAGAATGCCGTTATCAGACAGGTAATCCGGCGCGTTGCCCAGAATGCGACGGGTGAGTTTCAGGCCGTCAGTGCCGGACGCCAGACCCAGTTCCGGCTCATGACGATATTCATTAGGCAGATCGGACATATCTTCCGCATCAACGTACGGCGGGTTGGTTACGATCAGATCGTACTGAACCTTCGGCAGGTCACGGAACAGATCGGAACGAATCGGCGTGACATGATGGATCAGACCGTGCTCTTCAATGTTGTGTTCGGTCACGGCCAGCGCGTCCGCCGAGATATCTACCGCATCCACTTCCGCTTCCGGGAAGGCATAGGCGCAGGCAATCGCAATACAGCCGCTACCGGTACACATATCAAGGATTAGCTGAGGCGGCTCACTGACCAGCCCCGCAAAGCGGTTGTTGATCAACTCACCAATTGGAGAACGCGGCACCAGCACGCGCTCATCAACATAAAACTCATGGCCGCAGAACCAGGCTTTGTTGGTCAGATAGGCCACCGGAATACGTTCGTTCACACGGCGGATTACGCGCTCAACAATACGGTGGCGTTCGCTGGAGGTCAGGCGCGCGGTACGCATATCTTCTGGAATATCAAGCGGCAGATACAGCGATGGCAACACCAGTTGCACGGCTTCATCCCACGGGTTATCGGTACCGTGACCGTACCAGATATTCGCCGCGCTAAAACGGCTGACCGCCCAGCGCAACATGTCCTGAATGGTATGCAGATCACTCACTGCTTCATCAACGAAAATTTTATCCACCTGTTCCTCCAGGGCATGCTCGCATTAATTTCGGCGGCTAGTTTGCCATGAAGACGGCGATAAATCAGCAATCACGCAGGGGTTGCGGGTGAAAATTGCGTTTTGAGCATTCGCATCCGCATCGAGTCGGGTAAACTAACGGACAATAAAAAAAGATGAGATCACAGAATGAAAAAGAAAACATCGCTGAGCGAGGAGGACCAGGCGCTGTTCCGGCAACTGATGACCGGCACCCGTCAGATTAAACAGGACACCATTGTTCATCGCCCGCTGCGTAAAAAGATCACCGAGGTGCCGGTTAAGCGGCTGCTTTCGGAGCAGGCCGATGCCAGCCATTATTTCTCTGATGAGTTTCAGCCGCTGCTGAATACGGAAGGCCCGGTCAAATATGTCCGTCCTGACGTGAGCCATTTCGAGCTGAAGAAAATGCGCCGTGGCGATTACTCTCCGGAGCTGTTTCTCGATTTACACGGTCTGACGCAGCTTCAGGCAAAGCAGGAACTGGGCGCGCTGATTGCCGCCTGCCGCCGGGAACATGTGTTTTGCGCCTGCGTGATGCACGGTCACGGCAAACATGTGCTGAAACAACAGACGCCGCTGTGGCTGGCGCAGCATCCGCACGTCATGGCCTTCCATCAGGCACCGAAAGAGTACGGCGGCGATGCCGCGCTGCTGGTGTTAATCGAAGTGGAAGAGTGGGCGCCGCCGGAACTGCCCTGAGCACAGAAACAACAAGAGCCGCATCAGCGGCTCTTTAGCGTAGTGATAAACCTGATTCCGGCCCCCCGACAAGCAGAGAGCACCTCATTAAAAAACCAGGAAAATCAATTTATTGATTTTCGGCTGATAACCACAAAGAAGGAAAAACCACGTTTTTTCTTCTTTGTCAGCAGTCTGAAGAGCCGCATCAGCGGTTCTTTACAGAGAATACAGCGGTTAAATCGCTTTCGCCATTTTGAGGTTGCACGGGCTCATCTGCCAGTTGAACACCCCTTTTCCGCTTTCATCCAGCGTCACACTGGCAATCGCGGAGGTGGTAAACATCGGCGGCGTTTCGCCTGGACACATCTCGGACACCAGATAACCCACTAACGGAAGGTGGGAGATTACCAGCGCGGTGGCTACGCCTTCATTGGCCAGAGCCTGCAAATAGGCGCTGACCAGACCGACATCGCCGCAGGGAGTCAACTCCGGCAAAACATCCACGTCGCGTGGCAGGTTCATGCATCCCCCTACCACATCCAACGTTTGTTCGGCTCGCAGGAACGGGCTCACCAGAACACGTTCGATATCCACTTTTTGACCTTTCAGCCAGTTCGCCATAAGGCGTGATTCGTCACAACCGCAGGGGGTTAAGGGACGAACCGAATCACTGGCGGCATCGAGGGCCGCGTCGCCGTGACGCATGATAAAAACTTGCATATTGCACCGCTTTTGTTAACCAGAATCACACGCACCCCAGCCAAAACCCCTCAGGGTTGCTGTAATGCAGTGGCCGGCATTGTGCCTTATCCGTTCACTGAATGAAACGCTGTGTTTTACCTCAATGGCGTAAGTATAGTCAATCTGTGTTTACAATTTAACCAACACACAGCCATTCAGTGCGGATATACCTTACATTTGACCTTGTTCTTTCAGGTCAGTTGCATCTGCTTTCCAGAAACTTTCACCCCGCTCCGCCATCTGTAACAACGTATCGCACGGCGTGAACCGCGGACCATACAGCGAAGCCAGACGTTGCAATACCGCAACCACTTCACCCGCCCCGAGAGAATCCATATAACGGAACGGGCCACCGAGAAACGGAGGAAAACCAATACCAAACACTGCGCCAATGTCACCGTCGCGCGCGCTACGGATCACCTGCTCATCGAAGCAGCGCGCCGCCTCATTGAGCATTAACATGACGCAGCGTTCCGCAATCTGCGAAGCGGAGAGCCGGCTCTGCCCCTGAGCGCCTATAAGCGTATAAATTGTAGGGTCGACCTGTTTTTTGCTTTTACGCCCTTTCGCCCCATAAAGATAGAAACCCCGACCATTTTTTCTACCTTTGCGATCGTCATTCAAAATTGATGAAACAACATTTGCAGGGGCGCTAAAACGCTCGCCATAAGCGGCTTCCAGTATCGGTATAATTTTAGTGCCTGTGTCGATTCCGACCTCATCCAAAAGTTGGATTGGCCCAACCGGAAAACCAAACTTTACCAGTGCGCTGTCGATCTGCTCGACCCGCTCACCTTCGGTCAGCAGGCGAATCGCTTCATTGATATACGGCGCAAGAATGCGGTTTACGTAGAACCCAGCCTTATCACGCACCACAATTGGCGTTTTGCCCTGTTTTTTCGCCAGCTTAACCGTAGTGGCGATGGTTTGCCCCGACGTCATAGCATGCGGAATCACCTCCACCAGCGGCATTTTTTCTACCGGGCTAAAGAAGTGCAGACCAATCACCTGCTCAGGCCTGGCCGCTTTGGCCGCAATATCGCTAATCGGTAAAGATGACGTGTTGGAGGCAAAAATGGTGTGGGATGCGCAATTCTGCTCAACTTCCGCCACCATCTGTTGTTTTAACGACAGATCTTCAAATACCGCTTCAATCACCAGGTCGCGATGGGAAAAGCCGCGATAGTCGGTCGAACCCGATATTAGCGCCAGCTGTTTGTCACGTTCACTGGCTTTGATATGCCGACGACGTACCTTCGTTTCAAGCTGATCCCAGCTGTATTTCAGCGCGTGATTGATTCCTTTGGTATTTATGTCTTTGATACGAACTGGCAAGCCACCTTTACAGGCTGTGACGTACGCAATACCGCCGCCCATCAGTCCACCACCTAATACGCCGACGCTGTTAAGCGGCCCTGGCGGCACCTCGCTGCCCGGATCCTTTTTCACGTCCGTACTGGCAAAAAAGATATTGCGTAACGCCTGCGATTGCGGCGTCATCGCCAGCTCGCCAAACGCGCGCGCCTCCGCGTCATAGCCGCTGCTACTCCCCTGTGCCAGTCCGGTTTCAATCACCTGTAAAATACGTTCTGTCGCCGGGTAATTTCCCTGGGTTTTCTGTTCTGTTTTCTTGCTGACCATGCGGAACAGCAACGCCCGTCCGAGCGGGCCCGCCAGAATACGTTCACGAACCGGTAAAGCGCGGTGAACGGGACGATCTTTTTTCGCCCATTCCACGGCAGCATCCAGCAGGATCGTCTGCGGGACTACCTCATCCACCAGCCCCGCTTTCAGCGCCTGCTTCGCGCGAAGTTGCTTACCAGTGAGGATCATATCCAGCGCCGTACTAACACCCACCCGTCGGGGTAGCCGTTGGGTACCGCCCGACCCCGGCAGCAGCCCGAGTTGCACTTCCGGTAAACCGAGTACGGTTTTTGCATCGTCCGTGCAAACGCGAGTATGACAGGCCAGCGCCAGTTCAAGTCCGCCACCCAGGCAAGCGCCGTGAATGGCGGCCACCACCGGAATCGGCAGCGCGTTAATCTCGGCCATCAGTTGCTGCCCCTGTCGCGCCAGCGTTTCTGCTTCCTGGGCGCTTTTGCAGCGGCCAATCATATTGATATCCGCCCCGGCAATAAAATTGTCCGCTTTTGCAGAAATAATGACGACGCCGCGAATCGCCTTGTTCTCGCGAATCTGTTTAAGAATGATGCGTACCTGCGAGGCAAACTCCGCCTTAAGGGTATTCATCTTTTCTCCGGGGACATCAACAGAGATGACCGCGACGTTGTCCAGACGCACGTTAAGCGTAAAAGCCGATGTCATTTCCATTATTCCGCCTCCAGAACCATTGCCGCACCCAGCCCACCCGCTGCGCAGGCGGTGACCAGGCCAAAGCCGCCACCACGACGACGTAATTCGTGCAGCGTTTGCGTGATCATCCTCGCGCCCGTCGCGGCAAATGGATGTCCAAAGGCAATTGAACCGCCAAGTACGTTAAATTTGCTGTCATCCACTTCGCCAGTGGCATGGCTTCGACCGAGCACGTCGCGGGCAAAACGCTCACTGCCAAGTAACTGGAGATTGGCAAGCGTCTGCGCGGCAAAGGCTTCGTGCATATCGAAAAGCGTCAGATCGGCCATTGTGATGCCCGCACGTTCCAGCGCCAGCGGCGTAGACCAGGCCGGACCCAGCAGCATATCCTGCCAGACATCGATCGCGGTAAACGCGTAGCTGCGCAGATAGCCGAGCGGAACCAGCCCCAACTCTTTCGCTCGAGATTCCGTCATCAGGATGACTGCCGCCGCGCCATCGGTCAGCGGAGTGCTGTTTGCCGCCGTAACGCTGCCATGTTTGCGGTCAAATGCCGGACGCAGTCTGGCGTAATCTGCCAGCGTGGAGTTGCCGCGAATATTGTTATCTTCAGACAGGGGCTCTTTAAAAGGCGGTGTGTAAGTGGTCATTACTTCATCGGCGAGCTTACCTTCTGCCCACGCCAGGGCGGCCCGCTGATGAGAACGATGCGCCAGGGCATCCTGTTGTTCACGGGTAATCCCGTAGGTTTTCGCCATCTGCTCAGCGGTATCGCCCATTCGCAGACCGGTTGAGTATTCCGCCACAGCAGGCGGGACGGGCATCAGATCGCGCAAGCGCAGACGGGAAAAGAGTTTCAGACGCTGCCCCATCGTGCGGGCTTTGTTGACATCGACCAGCACCCGCGCCAGTTTTTTGCTGACGCCAATGGGCAGCACCGAAGATGAATCAGCCCCGCCAGCGATACCCGCACGAATGGTGCCGGCCATCAGGCTTTCTGCGACGTTAGCCACTGCCTGAAAACTGGTTGCACAGGCACGACTGACGCTGTAGGCATCGGTATGCACATTCATCCCGGTCCCGAGCACAATTTCACGCGCGATGTTCGGCGCTTCCGGCATCTGTACCACCTGGCCAAAAACCAGTTGTTCAATCACATCAGCAGGGATTTCACTGCGTGCAAGCAGTTCGCCAACCACCATTTTGCCGAGATCGACGGCGGGAATGCCATGATATGCGGTCGCCTGACGGGCAAAAGGCGTACGTAATCCGCTCACGATGGCGATGCGATCGCCCTGACGGGTGACCAGCGGTAATGCCTGACTCATAACACTCCCCTGTAAAAAATAAATAAGTGGTCTGACCTGATCATAGTCTTAACCAATTTTTTACATTTAGCCAAGCGGAGCGCAAAGAAAGTGAGAGCTACGACACAGTGAATAATCACTGCCTGAAACGAAAATGCCCCGGGGAAAACTCACCGGGGCATCAGAAACAACGAGGCGGGATTAACGCAGACCCAGCTGGAAAATCAGGGTTTCGGCTTCGCAGGCGAAGACAAAATCGATATCCAGACGCACGCCGTCAGACTCTTCGGTGAAGGTCGAGGTGATTTTGCACGGTTCAGATTCCACGCTACGGGCTTTTTCGGTCAGCGCCGCCAGCGTCTCTTCAGCTTCTGCGCGGTTAGCGAACACGCGGCTGTATGATGCGGTGCAATCGGAGTTGTCCATGATGGTACCAACATCCATACAGCAGCAAACCGGGGTTTCATCAGCACTGCATTTACTCATTGTAGATTTCCTCTGTATTTCGCACCCAGGGTGCCAGATAAACGATGGGGATATTTTACGCCCCCCACATTCACCTCTCCAGTTGTTAATTGTGCGAAATGCGATAAGTGACCGAAATCACAATTAAAAATGATCTAAAACAAATTTCACCTAAAAGGGTGAGTGCGCAAACCGTCAATTTTGCCAGCTGGATCGCGTTTTTAAGATCACAATTGAAAAAAATTATAAACATACTTGCAACATTTCAGCTGGTCAGACCTATACTCACGCCACTGGTCTGATTTCTATGTTGTACCACAGACCCTACACTTCGCGCTCCTGTTACACCATGTAACATAGTTTGTATAAAAATAAATCAATTGAGGTTATGGTCATGAGCCAGAAAACCCTGTTAACAAAGTCTGCTCTCGCAGTCGCAGTGGCAATTATCTCCACCCAGGCCTGGTCTGCAGGCTTTCAGTTAAACGAATTTTCTTCCTCTGGCCTCGGCCGGGCCTATTCGGGTGAAGGCGCTATCGCAGACGATGCAGGTAACGTCAGCCGTAACCCAGCGCTGATCACAATGTTCGATCGCCCGACGTTCTCTGCGGGTGCGGTCTATATCGATCCGGACGTCAACATCAGCGGACGCTCTCCGTCTGGCCGTAGCCTTGATGCCGATAACATCGCGCCAACGGCGTGGGTGCCAAACGCACACTTTGTTGCGCCAATTAACGATCAGTTCGGTTGGGGGGCATCAATTACCTCTAACTACGGTCTGGCAACAGAGTTCAACGATACCTACGCAGGCGGTTCTGTTGGCGGTACCACCGACCTCGAAACCATGAACCTCAACTTAAGCGGCGCCTATCGCTTAGACGACGCCTGGAGCTTCGGTCTTGGTCTGAACGCCGTTTATGCGCGTGCGAAAATCGAACGCTTCGCCGGTGACCTGGGGCAACTGGTTGCCGGTCAGGTGATGAACTCTCCAGCCGGACAAACGCCGCAGGGTCAGCAACTGGCTGCCACCGCAAATGGCATCCCAAGCGATACCAAAATTGCTCATCTGAATGGTAACCAATGGGGCTTCGGCTGGAACGCCGGGATCCTGTATGAACTGGATAAAAACAACCGCTACGCGTTGACCTACCGTTCTGAAGTCAAAATTGACTTTAAAGGTAATTACAGCAGCGATCTGCCTCCGGCGATCAACAACTACAACCTGGGTATCCCGACCGCTACCGGCGGCGCCACTCAGTCAGGTTACCTGACGCTTAACCTGCCAGAAATGTGGGAAGTGTCCGGTTATAACCGCGTAGCGCCGCAGTGGGCTATCCACTACAGCCTGGCCTATACCAGCTGGAGTCAGTTCCAGGAGCTGAAAGCGAAATCTACCAGTGGTGATACGCTGTTCCAGAAACATGAAGGCTTTAAAGACGCTTACCGCATCGCACTGGGAACTACCTACTACTACGATGATAACTGGACGTTCCGTACCGGTATCGCCTTCGATGATAGCCCGGTTCCATCACAAAACCGCTCTATCTCTATTCCGGATCAGGACCGCTTCTGGCTGAGCGCCGGTACCACCTACGCCTTCAATAAAGATGCGTCTGTGGACGTTGGTGTCTCTTACATGCACGGTCAGAGCGTTAAGATTAACGAAGGTCCGTACCAGTTCGAGTCTGAAGGTAAAGCCTGGCTGTTCGGTACCAACTTCAACTACGCATTCTGATTTCTTGCAGATGTAAAAAAGGTGAGCTTTTTAGCTCACCTTTTTATTTGCTCAATCTGGCTTACTCGGAATCGATCTCTTTGAGTTCATCCTGAATCGCCTGCGCGTTCGGGTTTTCCTGCGGCTTGAGCTTGCCGCCATTAGCGATAAAATCATGACGCTGGAAGTAAGCTTCACGAACCATAATATAGGGATCGGAAGACTGACGCAGCAGACCATCGGAATCCAGCAACTGCGCGCGGGTTTCAATCCCTTCAATCGTCCATTTACCAATAGACATCGGCCAGGTCAGCCAGGAGAGCACCGGATATAACGTATCCGCCATATCTCCGCCATCATCACGGATCGTCCAGCTACCATAGAACGGTAACTGCACGTAAGGACCATAACCTACGCCATAATGACCTAAAGTGCTGCCGAAGCGATGCGGTTCAACACGCTGCAGTTTCGGGTTCGCCATACCGGCGACGTCAATAAAGCCCCCCATCCCCAGGATCGTGTTGAGGAAGAAGCGGGTGAAATGCACCATCCCCTGATACGGATCGCCCTGCAGGAAATAGTTCACCATCACCGCCGGCTCTTCCAGGTTGCCAGTGAAGTTGCTCAGACCATTACGGGCAGGCTGCGGAACATAATCACGCCATGCGACGGCCACCGGTCGAACGATATACGGATCCAACACATTAAAGTTGAAGTTGTACATGGTGCGGTTGAACCCTTCAAGCGGGTCTGAACGCCCCTGCTGTTCTGTGCCGGAACTCGCACACCCCACCAGCAGTGTGGTTCCCAGCGCAAGCGCCGACAGGCGAAGCTTCATAAATGTCTCCCTGTTAATTATGGCTATCGCTGATTGCCATCCATGACGGAACGCTATCGTATCCGCCTGTAAAGGTGTGAGCGATTGTAACAGTACGTCAAACGATGTCTATATCACCGAACTTGTTGATTTGATCATAGCCTGGTCACACCAGAATCGTCGCGCTTCTATTTTAGCGGGATGAAGAAAAACAAACGTTACCATTTTTGCGTTTTCAGAACATGTCCTGACAGGGGGCAGGCTAAAAACCGCTACGCTTTAACGTGTCAGTGCTTATACCGGAGACGAATAATGGTCGATCATGAAAACGACAAATTAGATAAACATAGCGACGAGCTTGCCGTCGAAAGTGAAGAAAAACAGGATGGGAAGAAGATAGAACTGGATGAGGATCGCCTCCCCTCGCGGGCGATGGCGATTCATGAGCATATTCGTCAGGACGGGGAGAAAGAGCTGGAACGGGACGCGATGGCATTGCTGTGGTCTGCCATCGCCGCCGGGCTTTCGATGGGGGCTTCGCTGCTGGCAAAAGGGATCTTCCACGTTGAACTGGAGGGGGTACCCGGCAGTTTCTTGCTGGAGAATCTCGGCTATACCTTTGGCTTTATCATCGTCATCATGGCTCGCCAGCAGTTGTTCACTGAAAACACCGTCACCGCCGTGCTGCCCGTCATGCAGAATCCGACGCTCAGTAACGCGGGCCTGTTGATGCGACTGTGGGGTATCGTACTGCTGGGGAACGTGCTGGGCACCGGCGTCGCGGCGTGGGCCTTTGAATACATGCCCATTTTCAACGAAGAGACCCGCGACGCGTTCGTGAAGATCGGCATGGACGTGATGAAAAATTCACCTACGGAGATGTTTGCCAATGCCATTATTTCCGGCTGGCTGATTGCCACCATGGTCTGGATGTTCCCGGCGGCGGGTGCAGCGAAAATTGTGGTGATCATCCTGATGACGTGGCTGATTGCGTTGGGCGATACCACCCACATCGTCGTCGGGTCAGTCGAAATTCTCTATCTTGTATTTAACGGCACGCTGCACTGGAGCGATTTCCTCTGGCCGTTTGCCTTACCCACGCTTGCCGGAAACATTTGCGGCGGCACCTTTATCTTTGCCCTGATGAGCCACGCGCAGATCCGCAACGATATGAGCAACGCCCGCAAAGAAGAAGCCAGAATCGCGGCGCAAAAAAGAGACAATGCGCAGAAAAAGGAGGAAAAACAGTCCTGAATGGCGACGGTTTGAACAGTCAGGCGGTCACTCTCTTACCGGGGCAAACAAAAACCGGTATACTCGTGCCGCCTCGTCCCCTTAGTTAAATGGATATAACGAGCCCCTCCTAAGGGCTAGTTGCAGGTTCGATTCCTGCAGGGGACACCATCCGGCCCACCGTGGCGAGCCGGAAAACGTCCGGGCGTTAAAGGGTGACCGAATGCGCTTTTTCGCCAGGTTTGAATACTACCTCTCCGAGGCTGATACACGCGACCGGGCAAACATGGCCGCACAGCAGGCAGCCGACGCATTTTTCGGTATTGCAGTGCGGGGTCCGCGTCTGTTCGTTCCACTCCATCGCCTGATGACCACCGTCGAAGCAGGAAATGTAGCAACGACCGCAGCCGACGCATTTTTCCTGATTAATATGCGGGTAAACGATATAACTGCGGTCGAGATCTTCTGCCGGAACGATATTGGCATTTGCCAGCCCCACCATCTCATCCAGCGAGTCGAAACCCTGATCGTTAAGATAGTGCGACAAGCCGCTGATCATATCTTCAACAATGCGATAACCGTACTGCATGATGCCGGTTGTCACCTGAAGTGTTGCGGCGCCCAGCAGCAAGAACTCGGCAGCATCTTCCCAGGTTTCAATTCCACCGATACCGCTAATCGGAAAATCTTTCAGCTCAGGATGGGTGCGTAGCTGCTGAATGAAGCGCAGGGCAATCGGTTTCACCGCTTTACCTGAATAGCCCGAAATACTGGATTTGCCGTTGACGACTGGCAGACCCAATTTACGCTTGAGGTCAATATTGGTAATTGACTTGACGGTGTTGATGGCGGCAATACCATCGGCACCACCGCGTTTCGCCGCCAGCGCAACCTCGCACATATCGCCGATATTGGGCGTCATTTTAGCGAGCATCGGCAGAGAAGAGCCGCGTTTCACCGCCTGGCAATATTTCTCCACCAGTTCAGGACTTTGCCCCACATCGCTCCCCATGGCGTGAGAGGTCATCTGCGGACAGGAGAAGTTGCATTCAATCATATCCGCGCCAGCCTCTTCGACCAGACGCGCCAGATCCTGCCACTGCTGCTCATTTTCCCCCATGATCGAGGCGATCAGCACCTTATCCGGGTAATCTTGTTTGAGCCGACGAATCGCCGCAAGATTTTCTGCCAGCGGGTGCTCAGCAATCTGCTCCATGTTTTTAAAGCCGATAAACCCGGTGTCTTCTTTAATCAGATGGTCGAAGCGGGGAGAAACTTCGTTGGCGATAAAGAAACCGATGGTTTTAAAAACGATGCCGCCCCAGCCGCTATCGTAGGCTTTAGCGCACATCTCATAGCAATTGCCGACCGGGGAAGAAGAGAGGCAGAACGGATTGAGAAACTTCACGCCGCAGAAGGTAATAGAGAGATCTTTGGTTAGCATGATGACGCCTCCTCTAAATAGTGATGAATGGCTTGAGCGGCTTCTTTCCCGGTTTTAACGGCATACACCACGGTTTTATCTCCCTGGACGATATCGCCAGCGGCGAACAGTCCCGGAACTGCAGTCTGGTAATGTTGAGTGTCGACGGTATTGCGTTGTACCCGAATGCCGGAGAAGGCTTCCAGCCCGGCATGCTGACCGACGGCGAGGATAATTTTTTCTGCGGTCAGAGACAGCTCGCCAGGCAGGCGCACGTGCCTGAAGGTGACCTTATTTCCGTCAACTGCCGTTGGCGTAAAGCCATCAATGATAGAGACGCCCAGCGCCTGGGTGGTGGTGAACTCTTTTTCACTGGCCGGAAACTCCGCAAGCTCTTCACGCGCCACGCAGGTAACCGATTCACAGCCGAGAATTTTGAGCGTACTGGCCACGTCCATGGCGACATCGCCGCCGCCAATCACCAGCGCGCTTTGCGGCACGGATATGCCACCCGCCTTGCCACGCGCGCGTTTTAAAAAGTCGACGGCGATTTCTGCCGTCCCCGCGTCATTAAACAACGGCAGCGACATGCCTTTTGACAGGCCGACCGTCAGCAGGACAGCGTGATATTCAGCTTTGAGCGCCTCCAGCGTGACGGTGTTGCCAATCTCGCAGCCACAGCGGATTGTCACCCCCATTTCCGTAATACGCGCAATTTCAGCGTCCAGCACCGATTGCGGCAGACGGAATTCAGGAATGCCGTGGCGCAACCAACCGCCGGGTTGGGCCGTTTTTTCGAACACAGTGACGTCATAGCCCAGATTGCACAACGTGACACTGGCCTGCAAGCCGGCAGGGCCCGCCCCCACGATGGCAACTTTGCCCTTATCTTTACGACCTGGCTGATAAATCTGCATCTGCGTTTGTCGTTCAAAGTCGGTGACAAACCGTTGCAAACGGGCAATATCGATAGGTTTATCAATTCCGGAACGGGAACAGCCGTGCTGGCAGAGTTTTTCCGTGGGACATACCCGGGCGCAGACGGCGCCAAGCGCGTTATTTTCTCTAATGGTTTCGGCCGCGCCCTTAAAGTTACGGAAATAAACAGAGCGGATAAATTTCCCCGGGTCTGTTTCCGCCGGACAGGATCGGCTGCACGGTGCGTCGTGACACAGCAAACAGCGGGAAGCTTCTTTGATAGCCAACAAGGGCGTGAAGCCAGGAATCAGTTCATCAAGGTAGTCTCGTTGCGACATATGCCATTCCTTAATAATAAGTTTACGTAAGGCAAACTGAGTACAAATAGCTACTTATGAGGCTAGGCTTATGACTGAATGGATGTTGTGAAAGCATTCACAGATAACCAGATAAAAAGTATGGAATTGCAGCGACCGCAGGAATAGATAAGATGCGAATAGAAACTATTTTTGTAATAAGAACGCATTAATTGTGTTATGCAAAAAAAGACGGTTGCGAAAAAACGCGCAGCCGTTTGGCACGGCGTCAGTCGTTCCGGGAATACTGATGTTTTTATTCGGCGGCATCGCACAGGGGATCGGCGCGTTTATGCAGAAATCTCTTTTCAAATAAATAATGAGTCACCAAACCTTACGTAAATAACGCTTTTTTGTGTGGCAGTAAATTCTGTTATTGTTCCTTGCCAGCGGAATAACGGCGGTGTAATAATTCATAAAAATACGCCACGGAATAAATAACTTATGGATGATATTATTCAACTTGAATCCTATATGCGCCACGCCATTCGTGAAGCGGAAGAAAGTCTGCGTGAAGGAAATAAAGGTTTTGGCGCAGTCATCATCAAGGATGGGGAAATCATTGCCTCTGCGCATGATGGTGAGGAAACAGAATCAGACCCGACATCGCACGCGGAAATTAATGCCATTAAACTCGCCGGGAAAAAGATCGGCAAAGATTTATCCGGTTGTCTTCTTCTCACAACCAGTGAACCCTGTCCGATGTGTGCCTTCGCCATTGCGTGGTCAGGTATCAAAGAGATAGCCTTTGGATACTCTATTCAGGATGCGCTGGCCCAGGGGCGGCGGCGGATTTTATTCCTTTGTACTGAAGCGTTTGATAAAGCAGGAATGGATATTACCGTACATAAAGGTATTCTTCAGCGAGAATGCGCAACTCTTTATCGCGCGGATGTTCGAAATGAAATCAATAGACTACGTTCGGCGACCGATGACGATCTTAGGGCGCTGAATGCCGATTCCATTGCGCGTCGAACGGCCTGGTTCTGTGAGAATAGCGCGATACTGCGTGCTGAACACAGCAATCTGTTAGAAGCGGCCCATCGCTTGCTGGTAAGTCGATTTCACACCACAGTTGATGAAATGCCTGTGGTGGCGAGAAGTGAAAAACAGATCACGTTCCATTCCATGAATTTCTGTCCAACGCTGGAGGCGTGCAAAATATTACGTCTGGATACACGGCACGTGTGTAAACTCCTGAATGAAGATTCCACAAACAGGCTGGTCAAAAATATTGACCGCAGACTTCGCTTCTCGCGGAATTACGCGAATCTGCGTCCCTATACGCCTTTTTGCGAAGAATTTATCTCACTTGAAGATTGATATTTCAGGAGAAATTGTCCGTAAAATAAAAAGACCTCATCACGGAAACGCGATATCCCTCGCAGGATTGACTCGTTGGACGGTGACGCCCGCCATACTGGCGGGCGTCGTCTGGTTTAGCGTTTCACTCCGATGTATATTTTTCGGGTTGCGTAGAACGCGTCGGGACTCATCCAAAACTCATGCGTCGTCTCATGAATTTTGCGATTTTTTAGCTCACGCAGCGTAATGCCGCGAATCTTCCCTTCTGCAATCCGTCGCGCGACCTCCCCCGTACTGAGTCGTAACTGCTTTTTCATCACCGACAACAGACTGACCTGAAAGGCGGTCGTTAAGCGGATAGTGACCTTCACCTGTTGATGCCGGGCAAGCGTCATCCGCCACTGTTCGCGAACAGCAAACTCCGGGCTACCGGAAAGCTCAGCATTATTTCGCTTCAAAACCTGGCGATCGTGAGCGAAAAGCAGGATCGCGCTTGCGTCATTGCCAACGATCCGCGCAAAAAGATCGCGGTCAATACGGCTGACAGGGAGTCGAGAGAACAGATTGATATTCCAGGTATAATCGCAATGAAGGCACTTATAGATGCTCCAGACATCAAGCAGCTTCTTTTGCGAATTCATTCTGAAAGCCCCGGAAGGGATGAAATCGCGTTTGATATTGCAGGCAGGACAGCGCTTCGCAATGCGCTGATATCCCACGGGACTGACAGTCCATGTGACGTGCATGTTGACCCTTTTTTAACCCATACAAAAACGGATTCGTCCTGGACGAACCATGAATTTTGCAATGCGAAAAATATTTGAAGATATTTTTCAGTGGGTTAAGAAAAGATTTCCAGCACAACAATCCCTTGAGTTACCGATAGGCCAGCAAGACTAACAGACCCCTGGCCTCTCAATACATAAATCAAATCAATATTTGTGACACTACTATCAGGGTTATTTGATCTGGCATCGGATTCTTCTCGAAAAATAACCGTATATTCATTCATCAACCACAGGATACAAGGAGCGTGAAATGTCACAGCAAGAACAGTTTTGCCATGCCTGCGGAATGCCACTTTCCGCACCCGATGCCAAAGGGGCGAGCGATAAATACTGTGCCTATTGCAGCGATGCCGAAGGCAATCTGAAGCCCTGGGATGACGCCGTTTCCGGTCTGGCAGGATTTCTGGATTCCTGGCAAAAAGTGGGCCCTGAGGAGTCACGTAAGCGCGCAATCCGTTACCTGACATCCATGCCTGCCTGGGCACACAAAGCAGACGACTAAACCACCGATGCCAACCCAACGGTCAGATGCCGTCGTGATCCTGCATGAAATCTACGGCATCAATGCGCATATACATCGCACCAGGGAAATGTGGCGGGCGCGTGGTTTCGACGTCTACGTTCCCGCACTTTTTCCGCATGACGCGCCGTACAGCTATGCTCAGCAGGATGAGGCGTATCGCTATTTTTCAATCCACGTTGGTTTTGATCCACAACCCATCTTAACGTTGCTTACCACACTGCGTGCGCAACATCGCAAATTGATTGTCATCGGCTACAGCACCGGGGCAACGCTCGCATGGCGGGTCGCAGGAAGCGGCTTGTGTGACGGGGTTATTTGTCATTATGGCTCTCGCATTCGTCAGTACAGCGATGAGTTACCGCACTGCCCTGCGCTGATGATCATGGCTCGCCATGAGCCATCATTCGACCCTACGGCGCTACAACAGAAGCTGGAAACATTGCCCCTGGTGCAATGTCATATGTACGATGCACAGCACGGCTTTTGTGACGCAGACAGCCCCGGATACCTTGCGTGGCAGGCGCGCCATGCTGTCGCTGATGCCATCGCATTTGTTGACGCGGTCTGCGGATAGTCGACATCCTGCCTTTATAGCCAGCGGCGAACCTGTTTAGTGTAGTGCTCCCACTGTGCACCAAAACGCTTATGTAACTCGAACTCTTCAAAATCGATATGCAACCGGGCCACCGCCAGCATAAAGAGCGGCACGGCAATCATGCCAGGCAGACTGCCCATCCAGAGCGCAACGGCAAATTGCACACCGATCAGTCCAAGATAAATAGGATTTCGACTCCAGGCATAACATCCGTGCGTAACCAGCGTCGTTGTTTTATCCGCCTGTAGTGGATTGAGGGTAGTGCGACTCACATGCATGTGCCACGCGGTCGTCAGAATGATGCCAAGACTGACTGCAGCAATCGCCAGACTCAGCACTTGGGTGACCAGGCCAAAGGTAAAACGCGGATTTGCGGTCAAACAATCCCCGACCACAAAGATTAACAAAATGACCGGCGGCGGAAACCGACTTCTGAGTTTTGCGAGACGCACATTGATCTGTTTCATTTCTCTCCTTCTGCATCGCGACTAGTTTGAGACTTTACAGTTCCCTTCGAATAGTGCCTGATAAATTATCACTAAACGATGCTCAATACGGTCCGGTAATTCCTCTCTTTTCAAAAAGGCGATAATGATGGCCGGTTGGTTTGAATTGAGTAAGAGTACAAACGATCAATTCCGTTTTGTATTGAAAGCAGGTAATCATCAGATTATTGGCGCCAGCCAGATGTATGCCTCCGTGCAATCGCGTGATGCGGGCATCGCGCCAGTAAAAACAAACGGCAGTAGCAAAACGATAAAAGAGCAGATCGGATTTTGACGTAATTGGCCAGATCGGGAAATACCAATCTGGCCTCTAATATCAAAGAACCTTACTTAAAAATTCAGCCGTTCGCGGATTCGCTGGCGATGTAAAAAGCACGTCAGGCGATCCCTCTTCCTGGATAATACCGTGATCGATGAAGATGACCCGATCAGCCACTTCACGGGCGAACCCCATTTCGTGAGTGACAATCGCCATGGTCATGCCTTCATTGGCCAGATTCTTCATAACCTCCAGCACATCCCCCACTAACTCTGGATCCAGCGCCGAGGTTGGCTCATCGAACAACATGATCGAGGGGTTCATTGCCAGCGCGCGGGCAATCGCCACACGTTGCTGTTGACCGCCCGACAGGCGTGAAGGCCAGGCGTCGCGTTTATCGCTTAATCCGACCTTTTCCAGCAACATTTCTGCCCGGCTGGTCGCATCTCGACGCGAGAGCCCCAACAACATTTGCGGTGCCATCATCAGGTTGTCCAGCACCGTCATGTGCGGAAACAGATTAAAACGCTGGAACACCATCCCCACGCTTTCGCGCATTTTATTGAGATCGGTTTTGCGATCGTGAACGGCAAAACCATTCACCATCACTTCGCCTTCGGTGACTGTCTCAAGCGCATTCATACAGCGTAAAAAGGTGCTTTTCCCGGACCCTGACGGGCCAATGATGCACACCACTTCCTGCGGTTTGATATCACAGTCAATCCCGCGCAGAACGTGGTTGTCACCAAAATGTTTATGTAAATTTTTAATGTGGATCACTTTTACCAAACCTTTTTTCCAGACGGTTAACCAGCTGCGCCAGCAGGAAGGTGAGTACCCAGTACACCAGTGAAATGGTCAGGTAGGGTTCCCAGTAGGTGGCGTAAGCGCCTGAAACCGTACGCGCCGCGTAGGCCAAATCGGCAAGACCGATCGCCGAGGCGAGTGAGGAATCTTTGACAATCGCAATGGCGTTATTGCCCAACGGTGGAAGAATACGGCGAAAAGCCTGAGGCAGAATGACTTTGCGCATGGTTTTCCACCACGGCATCCCCAGCGCTCGCGAGGCCTCCATCTGACCAGGGTCAATCGACTGGATCCCCGCGCGGAAGATCTCAGAAACATAAGCCCCGGCATTCAGCGTGATCGCCACAATACAGGATAAGAAAGCCCCGTAGCCCGAGCGCAATTCGCGGGCAAAATCGGCGCTCATCAGCCCGCTGGTGACCAGAATTCCGTCACGGGGATTGATGAACAGCGGTACCAGCGCAAAATGGACGACCATGATCTGAACAAACAGTGGCGTTCCGCGAAAGGCGCTGACGTAGAAACGAACGGGATATTGAACAAAATAGCGGAGTGCGTATTTCCAGAAACCGTGCTCGGCTTTCGCCATGCGGCCCAGCCCCAGCGTCAGCCCCCAGAGTGTGCCAAGACAGACACAGATGATGGTGCATTTTATGGTCATCCACGCGCCTTCCATAAATAATGGCGCATACTCCTGGATGATTTCCCAACGAAATCCCGTCATGGTTTTCCCCTGCAAAAAAGCTGACACAGACCGCGTGTCAGCCTAAAAAATAAATTAATAATGCAAATTACTCTGACGGAAGCGTCGGGACTTCACTGTCAAACCAGGTTTTATAAATTTTATCGTAGGTACCGTCAGCGATGATTTTCTTCAATCCCGCGTTAATCTTTTGCTGTAATTCGGTATTCCCTTTGGCGACCGCAATACCAAAATACTGGCGCTCAAACTTGGCATCCGGCACAAGCTTGAACTGTTTTTCCGGATGCTGCTTGATGTAGTATTTCACCACGCCAACATCGCCAACCGCCGCGCTGACGCCATCTTCAAACAATTCCTGCAGCATTAACGGCGTGTTGTCGAAACGCTTAATTGCGGTGCTGTTTTTCCCGAGAACGCCAGAAACCACAATGTCGCCGGTGCTGGAGTTAACGACGCCAACCTTTTCCGTTTTCAGCGAGTCCAGAGAACTCACTTTTGAATCAGCCGGAACGACAATGGACTGCTCCGCCGGGAAATAAGGAAGAGAAAAATCCACCATCTGCTTACGTTTATCCGTGATGGTGATCCCCGAGATAATGATGTCGCGATCCCCGGAACCCAGCGTCGCAAAGATACCTTCCCACGGCGTGTTGACCAGTTTGACATCAAAATTTTCTGCTTTAGCAATGGCTTTAATAATATCGATATCAAAGCCTTCCAGTTGTTTCTGGCTGTTTTCAAATTCAAATGGGCGATAGGTGCCACCCGCGCCGACCACGTAGGTTTCTTGTGCTGCAAAAGCGGCCCCGGTCAACGCCATCATCAAACATCCTGCTTTTATCCACTGACTGAACATTCCCTTCTCCTGTTATTTTTATGCACATTTACTGCATAAAAATACCCAAACTACTTTCCTTATGCAATCACAATCTGCTCCGCGGCTTACCTCGCCGAAACGCCGCTTAGCGTGTCGCTTTCACCGTCTTAACGCCTTCTTGCGCCATCGCGACAAACGCCCTGGCGGCGGCGCTTCGCCAGGCGCCTTTGCGCTGCAATAATACGGCCGTGCGTTCGAGCAGTTGTGGCGTCAGTGAAATGGCCCGCAGATCGTTGCTTTGCAACGCGATAGGCGCAGGCAATAGCGTGGATAATCCCGTGCGCCGCACCAGTTCCAGCACCGCGCTGATGGAATTAACCTCCATGTGGATCTGCGGTTGCAGTCCAGCCTGACGACAGTAACGATCAATCTGTTCCCGGGTAGCAAACTCCGCGCTCAATAAAATCAACTTTTCATTATTGAGCACGCTTAAATCCACCGACGCTTGTGCCGCCAGCGGATGATGATTTGCCACAACCAGGGCCAGATTTTCAGTCAGCAACGGCTGTGCATCGATATCCGCAGAGTGAATCTCATCAAAAGCAATGCCAACATCCAGTTTATCGTTGACCAGCCTCTCTTCGATGTTGTCCTGCGAGAGCTCCTGCAACTGTAAAGTCACATTAGGATAGCGGGTATAGAATTTGGCCAGTAACGGGCCGATAAACCAGGCGGTAAAGGTAGGCGTCACCGCGACGCGCAGGGTCCCCCGGCTCAGATCCTCCACATCATGAATGGCACGTTTGCCCTCTTCCAGCGCCTGTAGCGCGCTACGCGCATAGCACAGATAAACCTCTCCCGCATCGGTCAACCGGGTCAAACGCCCGCTACGATCGAACAACTGAACGCCCAGCGCCTCCTCCAGTTGCCGGATTTGCTGTGAAAGCGCCGGTTGCGAAACGTGCAGCGCCGCCGCTGCGCGAGTGAATCCGTGATGTTCCGCGACGGCAAGAAAATAGTGAGTGTGTCGATCCAGCATCGCCTTTACCCATAAGATTTTCCAATAATCTCAATTATAAATGAGTCTTTTATCTTATGATATGAAGTGCGTAGCCTGTGTCCATCGCATAGCGAGACAGAGGATTATTCGTGAAAGAGATTATTGATGGCTTCCTGAAGTTTCAGCGCAAGGTCTTTCCTGAACGCGCGGAATTGTTCAGACGCCTTGCCACCCAGCAAAATCCCCGGGCGTTATTCATCTCCTGTTCGGACAGCCGCCTGGTTCCCGAACTGGTCACGCAGCGCGAGCCTGGCGATCTGTTCGTGATCCGTAACGCCGGAAATATTGTGCCGTCATACGGGCCGGAGCCCGGCGGGGTAACCGCCTCGGTGGAATACGCCGTCTCTGCGCTTCGCGTCAGCGACATTGTGATCTGCGGACACTCAGACTGCGGTGCGATGACCGCCATTGCCGGCTGTCACTGCCTGGATCATATGCCTGCCGTCAACCACTGGTTGCGTTATGCGGACTCCGCTCGCGTCGTTAACGAGTCACGAATGCACACCTCTTTGGCTGAGAAAACGGCCTCAATGGTGCGTGAAAACGTCATCGCGCAACTCGCCAACATCCAGACCCATCCCTCCGTGCGCCTCGCGCTCGAAGAGGGGCGCATCGCGCTACACGGCTGGGTTTACGACATCGAAAGTGCAGAGATTGCCGCTTACGACGGTGCCAGCAGACAGTTCGTCTCTTTGGCGAAAAACCCAGACACCTGCGCGATGCCTTACCGCCAGCCATCCGCAGCCTGAGCTATTTTTTAACGTATCAATGAGGATTCATCATGATTCAGTCGCAAATTAACCGTGATATTCGCCTGGTCCTGGCTGACCAGATCCTGCTGAGCAAAGCCAAAAAGGATCTCACATTTGCCCAGCTTGCGGACGGTACCGGCTTATCCGAAGCCTTTGTCACCGCCGCGCTGCTCGGTCAACATGCCCTCCCGGCCGATGCTGCGCGCCTCATCGGCGAGAAGCTGGCCCTCGACAGCGATGCAGTCCTGTTGTTACAGACCATTCCCCTGCGCGGCAGTATTGACGATCGCGTACCGACAGACCCGACGATGTACCGTTTCTATGAGATGTTGCAGGTTTACGGCACCACGCTAAAAGCGCTGGTCCACGAAAAATTTGGCGACGGCATTATCAGCGCCATAAATTTCAGGCTGGATGTAAAAAAAGTGGCGGATCCAGAAGGTGGCGAGCGCGCCGTGATTACTCTGGATGGTAAGTACTTGCCAACGAAGCCTTTTTAATCCATCAGAACGGTACGCGCAGGCGTATCGTTCTTCTTTTATTTGCTCACAGGAGTAAAGCATGTCTGCACATGATAACTATCTGCAACAGGCGTTGGCCCTGGCGGCCCGTAACGTTGAACAGGGTGGACGCCCGTTTGGCGCGGTCATTGTCCGCAACGGCGTCGCGATCGCCGAAGCCGTCAATACGCTGCACCTGGATGATGATCCCACCGGACATGCGGAACTCAATGCCATTCGGGCGATTGCTGCCCATTCAGGCAGTGCAGCGCTCCGCGAATGCGTGGTTTACGCCAGCGGACAACCGTGCCCAATGTGCCTTAGCGCGATGTATCTCACCGGGGTGAAAGAGGTCTGGTTCGCCAACAGCAATGGCGACGGCGAAACGTTCCGTCTTTCTACGGCTGCCATTTATCAGCAACTACAGCAGCCTCTCGAGCAGCAAACCCTGCCCGTTCATCATCTTCCGCAGCCTAACGGTCTGGCGGTGTATCAACGCTGGGCTGAAAAACAGTCATGAACAAAACTCCCCGCGTTGGCCTGATGCTGCTGGTTCTGGTGCTGATAGGCCTGAACATGCGTCCGCTGCTGACTTCTGTCGGCCCGCTTCTGCCACAGCTGCGCGCCGCCAGCGGCATGAGCTTTGCCGTGGCGTCGCTGCTCACGGCGCTACCGATGATCGCCATGGGCGCGTTGGCGCTGGCTGGCGGGTGGATCAATCGCCATATCAGCGAGCATATCAATGTCGCCTTGAGTTTGTTGATGGTGATGACCGGCGCGTTGCTTCGTGAACTGGCGCCGCACAGCGTTGTGCTGCTCAGCAGCGCTCTGCTGGGCGGCATTGGTATCGGGATCATTCAGGTGGTGATGCCCACGGTGATTAAGCGTCTTTTTCATCGCCGCATGCCGCAGGTGATGGGACTCTGGTCGGCCGCATTGATGGGGGGCGGGGGACTCGGGGCGGCGCTGACGCCGTGGATCGCGCAACACAGTGAACTCTGGCATCGCTCGCTGGCATGGTGGGCCTTGCCCGCGCTGATTGCTCTGGTTGGCTGGCTAGCACAACGCCGCTCCGCAGAGATGCCGCTCACTTACCCGAAAGGTACCGCCGTGCGCGTCGTCCTCAACCCGCGAGCCTGGACGCTGGGGCTTTATTTTGGCGTGATCAATGGCGGTTACGGCAGTCTGATTGCCTGGCTGCCGCCGTACTATATTCAACTGGGCAAAAGTGCACAGTTCAGCGGTACGCTGCTGGCGCTGATGACCGTCGGTCAAACGGCGGGAGCGCTCATATTGCCTATGCTCGCGCATCATCAGGATCGCCGTAAATTGCTGCTTTTCACGCTGGCACTACAGATGCTCGGCTTTTGTGGTTTTATCCTCTGGCCTGCGCAATTGCCGATTCTCTGGGCGGTGGTGTGCGGTATCGGCCTGGGCGGCGCGTTTCCTTTATGTCTGGTGCTGGCGCTCGACCATGCCCGACATCCGGTAATCTCCGGTAAATTAGTCGCTTTCATGCAGGGGATTGGTTTTATTATTGCTGGCCTCTCTCCCTGGCTCTCTGGTCTCTTGCGCAGTCTGAGCGGCAATTACTGGCTTGACTGGACGTTCCATGCCCTCTGTATCGCCGGACTGATGGCGCTCACAGTGCGTTTCGTTCCCACACGCTATCCACAGGAGTGGTCAGTCGCCGAATAAGGCACGAACGGAAGAACAGAGGATTAACCGGGTCGTTTCGGGGGGGCTGACAACGAAAGTGCCAGTTGGCTGGCACTTTCCCACAGGACGCGACAACCCAATATAAAAATGGCAATCATCAATAATAATGATTTATTGCCGTGCAAATTAACGCTTACCGTAACCCACCATAAAACGAATGATCAGGCCGCAGGCAGGTGAAAGAAAAAGAAACAATCCTGTGACCATTTCATCACCCGCAGTCAACCACATCGTAGTGTAGTATATCAGCACTGCCAGAACGACCATGCCAAGAAGCGCGCTAATGGCTGATATCCAACCTAAAACCTGCGCGATATACCCGCTGACACCCAGCATACTCGCGAGCAGAAAGGCTAAAAAAAAGATCATCGCTGTACCTCCTTTTTGCGTGAACTCCAAACCTAAATCCTTACTCTCCTTATACTTTTCATCATAAACTAAAGCGCCACCACCAGCAAATTTCACAACTTTTTTATAACAAGTCTAATTATACGAATATTCCGCATTGTGCTTTTCTAACCTTATTAAAAACAAATAATTAAAAAACACGCCATTATCCTTTATACGCCATGCAAATATTTACGCTTCTTGATTAATTATTTGTGGCTGACATTAATCCCCTGATGGTACATTATACGTCCAGCATTCATGCCCCTCGTGGTTTTATCCTGACGCAGTTTTACACTCTTAGCAGGAACCATTGTCGTACATGATGGCCTAAGACATTGAGTGTACCGCGTTGGAGAATTCATCTTCTGCGATACAAAAATGGGTATCTATAGAAGGTGTTTATGTTCCCAACATGCAAATTTTCCCGCGCGTTTCTGCATCCGCGTTACTGGCTCACCTGGTTTGGCCTCGGTGTGCTTTGGTTATTGGTGCAACTGCCCTACCCTGTTCTGTGCTTTCTCGGCACCCGGACGGGCGCACTGGCGCGCCCCTTACTGAAACGTCGCGAGTCTATTGCCCGCAAAAATCTTGAGCTCTGCTTCCCGTCTTATTCTCCGGAACAGAGAGAAAAGATGATTGAAGAGAATTTCCGTTCTCTCGGGATGGCGCTGCTGGAAACCGGTATGGCCTGGTTCTGGCCTGACCGTCGCGTGCGTAAATGGTTTGATGTTGAGGGACTGGAAAACCTACAGCGCGCGCAGGCGCAAAACCGCGGCGTGATGGTCGTTGGCGTTCACTTTATGTCACTGGAACTGGGTGGCCGGGTAATGGGGCTTTGCCAGCCGATGATGGCAACCTATCGTCCACACAACAATCCGCTGATGGAATGGGTACAGACCCGCGGACGGATGCGTTCGAATAAAGCGATGATCGGCAGAAACAATCTGCGCGGTATCGTCGGTGCCCTGAAAAAAGGGGAAGCCGTCTGGTTTGCCCCCGACCAGGATTACGGCCCGAAAGGCAGTTCTTTCGCGCCGTTCTTCGCCGTTAAAAACGTAGCGACCACTAATGGTACCTATGTGTTGTCGCGCCTGTCAGGTTCCGCGATGCTCACCGTAACGATGGTCAGAAAAGCCGGTAATTGCGGCTACCGTCTGTATATCTCACCAGAGATGCAAGGCTACCCGGCGGATGAAAATCAGGCTGCTGCCTATATGAACAAGATTATCGAGAAAGAGATCATGCGCGCACCCGAACAGTATCTCTGGATCCATCGCCGCTTTAAAACCCGTCCAATGGGTGAAACCTCACTCTACATTTAAAAAAGGCCGCAAGGCCTTTTTTATTGCCTGTCACTCGCCAATAACCTTGATTATGTTATGGTTTTTATCCTCGTTTTTCAGGTCGTCAATCGCGTCGCTCAAATGTGATTTATTACCCTCTGCAATTATACTGTCGCCGAATCACGACAGTTGTAAGTTACTAAAAGTAAATAAAAAAATCCCTCTTGTCTCGCCTCATTTTTAGGCGTACATTAGCGCCGTCTGGAGCAATCAACGCACAGAATTCTGAGGTGGTGCCGTAAACGAAATGAGGAATATTCTGGGTTTCGTTTTTACCGGTATCAGCTCTCTATAATCAGATGAGATGAAATTCATTCAGGCGTATCAGTTATTGCGCGGAGAGATGAAAGTGAAATATTTCTTTATGGGCATTTCTTTTATGGTCATCGTTTGGGCCGGTACGTTTGCTCTGATGATCTAAAGACAACAATGCAGCAAAAAAACAGGAGCCGATGGCTCCTGTTTGCGTTTGGAAGGACTGGGTTTTACTCAAGTGTCTCAGAGGGTGATTTCGTCCCGGCTGGCAGCAAGCCATCGGCGCGGAACATTGATTTAATCCCTCTGATCGCCTGACGAATGCGATCGCGGTTCTCAATCAGCGCGAAGCGGACATGGGTATCGCCGTAATCACCAAAACCAATGCCTGGCGATACACATACTTTGGCGTCGTTCAGTAGTTTCTTCGCGAAGTCCAGCGACCCCATGCCGGCATACTGTTCCGGGATCTTCGCCCATACGTACATCGAAGCCTTCGGCATTTCGACCATCCATCCGGCCTCATGCAGGCCTTTCACCAGCACGTCACGGCGACGCTTATACTGCTCGGCGATATCCCGTACGCACTGCTGATCGCCTTCCAGCGCCGCAATCGCCGCAACCTGCAACGGGGTAAACGTCCCGTAATCGTGATAGCTCTTAATCCGCGCCAGCGCGTTGACCAGCGTTTTGTTACCGACCATAAAGCCAATACGCCAGCCGGCCATGTTGTAGCTTTTCGACAGGGTGAAAAATTCCACCGCCACGTCGCGAGCGCCAGGCACCTGCATGATGGACGGCGCTTTCCAGCCGTCGTAAACGATGTCGGCATAAGCCAGATCGTGCACCACCAGCACATCGTAACGCTTCGCCAGCGCGACCACTTTCTCAAAAAATTCTAACTCAACGCACTGTGCCGTCGGGTTAGACGGGAAGCCGAGGATCATCATCTTCGGCTTTGGATAACTTTCGCGAATCGCACGTTCCAGCTCGTTGAAGAAATCGATACCTTCCACCAGCGGAACAGAACGGACCTGCGCGCCGGCGATCACCGCACCGTAAATATGAATGGGATAACTGGGGTTCGGCACCAGCACCGTATCACCGTGATCGAGCGTGGCCAGCATCAGATGCGCCAGCCCCTCTTTTGAGCCGATGGTGACAATCGCTTCGGATTCCGGGTCGATATCGACATCATAACGTTCCTGATACCACCGGGAGATGGCCCGACGCAGACGCGGAATACCGCGAGAAGTTGAATAACCGTGCGTATCCGGGCGCTGCGCCACGGTACACAGTTTTTCGACGATATGAGGCGGCGTCGCGCCGTCCGGGTTCCCCATGCTGAAGTCGATAATATCTTCGCCGCGCCGACGCGCAGCCATCTTCAGTTCAGCGGTGATGTTAAAAACGTAAGGGGGAAGACGATCAATACGCGTAAAGCGACGTTCAGGGCGAGAGTCAGCCATAATTTCCTCAGATTCACGTTAGCGCCCGGACCGTCCGAGCGACGCTGCCACGATGGTGGCACGTTTAGAAAATAGCCTGATTAAAATCCTTCTGTCGAGAGGGAAAGGAAAATATTTTTTCGTTCACCAAAAGAGGAATAACAATTTTAAAAGGGGAAATAACAGGTTTTCGACACCACTCAATATTACCTTCTAATAACATTTTGTTGCCATGATGATAACTATGAAAGCAGGCATTTTATGAGATGTATTGTAAATACACCAATCAACCATCAATCCCCTTTTAAAACCATGGTTTTTCCTCATTAGCCGCAAGATCTCAGCAGGCTGGTCATCCCCTCTGAGGTTACCTATCATAGGGCTTTAATCCTTTGGCAAGAGTCCCCCCGTGCACGAAATATTTACCATGCTGCTGGCCGTGTTTGACCGCGCAGCGCTGATGCTATTTTGCCTGTTCTTTCTCATCCGCATCCGCCTGTTTCGCGAGCTGCTGCATAAATCTGCCCATACGCCAAAGGAATTGCTTGCTGTCACCGCGATTTTTTCGATGTTCGCGTTGTTCAGTACCTGGTCTGGTGTACCGGTAGAAGGATCGCTGGTGAACGTGCGGATCATTGCCGTAATGTCCGGCGGCATCCTGTTTGGTCCGTGGGTCGGCATTATTACGGGGGTGATCGCAGGAACGCACCGTTACCTGATCGACATTGGCGGCGTGACGGCAATCCCCTGCTTTATTACCAGCATTCTGGCGGGCTGCCTCGCGGGCTGGATTAACCGCAGGATCCCCAAAGCCCAACACTGGCGCGCCGGGATTTTAGGCGGCATGCTTTGCGAAACGCTGACGATGATCCTGGTGGTCCTCTGGGCGCCAACCACTGAACTGGGGCTGGATATTGTCTCGAAAATCGGTATTCCGATGATCCTCGGTAGCGTCTGTATCGGGTTTATCGTGCTGCTGGTTCAGAGCGTTGAGGGGGAAAAAGAAGCGAGCGCCGCGCGGCAAGCCAAGCTGGCGCTGGATATCGCCAATAAAACCCTGCCCCTGTTTCGCAAGGTCAACAGCGAATCGCTGCGCCAGATCTGCGACATCATTCGTCACGATATCCACGCCGATGCGGTCGCCATTACCAATACCCAGCATGTGCTGGCCTACGTCGGCGTCGGGGAAGCAAATTACCGCAACCACGATGACTTCGTCAGTCCGACCACTCAGCAGGCGATCAATCACGGTGAAATCATCATTAAAAACAATGATGAAGCGCACCGCACCCCGGAGATCCACTCCATGCTGGTCATTCCATTATGGGAAAAAGGTGTGGTGACCGGTACGCTAAAAATTTACTACTGTCACGCCCATCAAATCACCTCATCATTGCAGGAGATGGCGGTGGGTCTGTCGCAAATTATCTCAACCCAGCTCGAAGTCTCCCGCACCGAGCAATTGCGGGAAATGGCAAATAAGGCAGAGCTACGTGCGCTGCAAAGCAAAATTAATCCTCATTTCCTGTTTAACGCCCTGAACGCGATTTCGTCATCGATTCGACTTAATCCGGACACTGCCCGTCAGCTCATTTTTAATTTGTCGCGTTATCTGCGCTATAACATTGAGTTAAAGGACGACGAACAGATCGACATCAAAAAAGAGCTGTATCAAATCAAGGATTACATTGCCATTGAACAGGCCCGTTTTGGCGACAAGCTGACCGTGATTTATGATATTGATGAAGAGGTCAACTGCTCCATTCCCAGCCTGTTGATACAACCGTTAGTGGAGAACGCCATCGTCCACGGCATTCAGCCCTGCAAAGGGAAAGGCGTGGTAACGATTAGCGTCGCCGAGTGCGGCAACCGGGTGCGCATTGCGGTAAGGGACACCGGCCACGGTATCGATCCGAAAGTGATCGAGCGCGTGGAGTCCAACGAAATGCCGGGCAATAAAATTGGCCTGCTTAATGTCCATCATCGCGTTAAGCTGCTATTTGGTGAAGGCCTGCATATACGCCGCCTGGAACCAGGCACCGAAATCGCCTTTTATGTCCCCAACCAGCGTTCGGCAACGGCTACGCCCGCCACGTTATTGCTTTAAGCCGGAGTAACACTGTGAAAGTCATCATCGTTGAAGATGAATTCCTCGCCCAACAGGAACTCAGTTGGCTGATTAAAGAACATAGCCAGATGGAGATTGTCGGGACGTTTGACGACGGTCTGGATGTGCTGAAGTTTTTGCAGCATCAGCGCGTTGACGCCATTTTTCTCGATATCAATATTCCGTCTCTGGACGGCGTTCTGCTGGCGCAAAATATCAGCCAGTTCGCCCATAAGCCGTTTATTGTGTTTATTACCGCGTGGAAAGAACATGCGGTTGAAGCGTTCGAACTGGAAGCGTTTGACTATATTCTCAAGCCGTATCAGGAATCGCGAATTGTCGGAATGCTGCAAAAACTAGAGGCGGCCTGGCAGCAGCAACAGTCTGGCGCTGCTGGGGTTGGGCCCGTGGCGCGTGAAAATGACACCATCAATCTAATTAAAGATGAGCGGATCATCGTTACCCCGATCAACGATATCTATTATGCCGAAGCGCATGAGAAAATGACGTTTGTTTATACGCGGCGGGAATCGTACGTGATGCCCATCAACATCACCGAGTTCTGCAACAAACTGCCGCCTTCGCATTTTTTCCGCTGTCACCGCTCGTTCTGCGTCAACCTGAACAAGATTCGCGAGATCGAGCCGTGGTTCAACAATACCTATATTCTGCGGCTCAAGGATCTGGAATTTGAAATTCCCGTAAGCCGCAGTAAGGTGAAAGAATTCCGCCAGTTAATGCATCTGTAGTCGGCTGAACTGTGCTGTTGCGCGGAAGCACAAAAAAATCAAACTTTGAGCATTTTAACCGTGGACTCGATATCAATCTCATCTTCCGAGAAGATTAATGTCGTGCCCTGGAAAGTGGTGATCGCCAGTTTTTTTACCGTGCGCATTTCACCCGGTGTCGCCGTAGTTTTCGGTCGGATGTTGCTCATCAGTAGCCCGACAGAGAGCACTGCATTTTCTTTATCAATCGGCGTGTCGGCCGGGATCTCTTCACTGAATACCACGAAGGACTTAATCGAGGTGAGCTTAAGACGCTCGCCCGCGATATAGATATATTTGCTGTCCGGCACGACCTTCACCGCATACGCAGAAAGACCTTTGTTGTTGGTGGTGGGCTCAAAGGTTACCGCCGCATCTTTCTTGAGAAGCTCAGGGTTGGCAACCTTAATCACATGAAAATAGCGATTATCGCCGTTCTCATCTTTGATAAATCCAAAACCTTTATCTTTAAACCACGTTGTGATTGTTCCGTTCATCGCCATTACCGTCTGGTTAATCCACTCAATTTTTTGCAGCGCGCAGTGTAAAGCACATTGCCTGCGCAGGCCACGTCTTTGGCTTAAGTCTGGATGATTAATTTTAGCGACGCGAGAGAAAGTAAAGCCGCCGTCATTCGCCGGTCGGCTGAAAATGGGTTATCATCCGCACCCACTTTCCCGTCGGGCAGCCTGATGTCTACGATTATTGATACCTTTATTGCCCCACCGTGCAACGACGAGATAGAGACGCTCTATCAGGACGATCACCTGCTGTTGATCAATAAACCCAGCGGGCTGCTCAGTCTTTCAGGGAAAAATCCACAAAATCTCGATTCGGTACACTATCGGCTGGTTCAGCAATATCCTGGCTGCACGCTGGTCCACCGTCTGGATTTCGGCACGTCCGGACTGATGGTCGTGGCGCGTAATAAGGCCGTCAATGCCGCCCTCTGCCACCAGTTCAGCCAGCGCACCGTCAGTAAAGTCTACAGCGCATTGCTCTGCGGACATCTGAACGCTGACGAAGGAGTGATTGATGCGCCGATAGCCAACGATCCGGCACGGTTCCCGCTGATGTCAATTAGCCCGGTCAATGGCAAACCCGCGCGGTCACGTTATCAGGTCGTCGCACGAATTAACCAACCGCAGGACGACGGAACTATACTGCCGTTGACGCGGGTCCAGCTCACGCCGGAGACCGGACGTACGCATCAGCTACGTATTCACTGCCAGCTGTTGGGGCACCCTATTCTGGGTTGCGACCTGTATGGCGGTCGCCTGCTGCCCGGTACAGAACAAACCGCACGGCTGATGCTAC
Source organism: Citrobacter amalonaticus (assembly GCF_018323885.1). Classification (NCBI taxonomy): domain Bacteria; kingdom Pseudomonadati; phylum Pseudomonadota; class Gammaproteobacteria; order Enterobacterales; family Enterobacteriaceae; genus Citrobacter; species Citrobacter amalonaticus. Next base: position 3,276,402 of record NZ_AP024585.1, read on the forward strand.
ACGCCAGCGAATTACGCTTTACTCACCCCATTAGCGGGGAGCGCATCAACGTGCATCACGCCGCGCCGTTCTGAATACGACTTACCACATCAGATCATCAGGCACTTTAAAATCAGCATACGGATCGTCTTCATCCTGCTCTTCCTGACTCAACGCGCTGTGCAATACGATGCTGGTTGCGTCACGCTGCGCAATTTTATCGGCGACGCTGGCCGGGATAATCGCGTATTCGCTCTCGGCGCTGTTATCGGTAGACAAACGCGCAATCGCCAGACGTCCGTTAATCAACTGCGTCTGGGTCAGTTTATCGACGTAGATTTTCTTGATGAGATTGTTATCGGTGAAGTTAAAGCCAATGTCGCCTTTTGCGACAGTGATACGATTCATTTCAATCAGTTGCTTTACCTGGGCTTTAAATTCTTTCGCCAGCGTCGCCTGCTTTTGCTGCTCACTGAGCAGCTTGTCACGCTCAAGCTGTGCCTTTTTATTCTCTTCAACTGCCTCTCTTGCCTCACGAGCCTGCACGCGTGATTTTTTAGCCGTTCTCTGGACTTTCGCCATTTTTTTGCTGGTTACTAAACCCGCTTTTAGCATCTGCTCTTGTAAGGTAAGTTTCGTCATCTTTACTTATAAACCTGTGGAATGATGTCTGAGATTATACCTGCAATTTTTGCGACGATACCAGTTGGTGGACGTGGTTTACGGGTCTCGTTATGCTCGGACAGGGTTACGGATGCCGCCTGGTCATAAACTGTGAACCCGTGCGACGCAGAGAGCAGAGACCAAAAAACCGCGTGGGACACGCGGTTTTCCTGTGGAACGAGACTTACAGAATCTGGCCTAACGTCTGGCGCAAATGCGCGCCGGAACCGAGCAGACCGGGGTTATCGTGAACAATCAGATACACCGGAATATCCTGAACGTAGGCCTTAAAGCGACCTTTATCTTCAAAACCGCCACGGAACCCCGAGGCTTTGAAGAACTCCAGGAAGCGCGGCACGATACCACCGGCAATGTAGACGCCGCCAAAGGTGCCCAGCGTTAACGCCAGATCGCCGCCAAAGCGCCCCATAATCACACAGAACAGCGACAGCGCGCGACGACAGTCCGTGCAGCTGTCGGCCAGCGCACGTTCGGTAATATCCTTTGGCTGCAGATTTTCTGGCAGACGTCCGTCAGATTTGACGATTGCACGATACAAATTCACCAGACCAGGACCAGAAAGCACGCGTTCTGCAGAGACGTGACCAATCTCAGCGCGCAGGACCTCCAGGATGATCGCCTCTTCTTCGCTGTTCGGCGCGAAGTCGACATGACCACCCTCGCCCGGCAGACTAACCCAGCGTTTATCAACATGAACCAGATGCGATACCCCCAGACCGGTGCCCGCGCCATACACTGCGATAGGTTTACCTTCAACCGGTTCCGCGCCGCCAAACTGGATCAAATGCTCTTTTTTCAGCATCGGGATCGCCATCGACACCGCAGTGAAATCATTAATGATTTCCAGATGACTGAAACCGAGATTTTTTTTCATCTCCGCAATAGAAAACGCCCAGGTATGGTTGGTCATAGCCACCCAGTCACCCGTAATCGGACAGGCGATCGCGATACAGCCCGCGTCCACTTTCACCTTGTGCTCATCGAGGTAAACACGCACGACAGCTTCCAGACTGGGATAGTCCAGACCGGAATAGGTTTTAGCCTGCGAGATGTCACCACTGTCGATATCACACAGAGCAAGACGAGCGTTGGTGCCGCCGACATCACCTACTAAAGCATACTTTGTCATTCTTCTACTGCTCCGCTAAAGTCAAAATAAGTCTTTGCCACACTGTAAATATACGGGGGCATAACAACAATCTCAGAAAAGCGAGTCCCCTGAAAATATCGATCCAGGTCACACAATAACTTTATCGTTTCAGCACCATTTGCAGCGATGCCATCTGGCTGACGCGGCAAACTGAACGTAAGACACGGTATTAAGGAAAAAAACATGCTCCATCCGCGAGCCAGAACCATGTTGTTATTGTCGATCCCCGCGCTGATTCTGGGGGTTGCATCCAGTTTAGTCCTGATTGTGGTCATGAAGTTTGCTTCCATCTTACAGAGCATACTCTGGCAACGTCTGCCGGGAAGTGTGGGGATTGCCGCCGATTCCCCGCTCTGGATCATGCTCACCCTGACGTTAACCGGGGTTCTGGTGGGGCTGGTGATTCGTTACAGCACCGGGCACGCTGGCCCTGATCCGGCCACCGAACCGCTGATCGGCGCACCCATTTCTCCTGTTGCATTGCCAGGCCTTATCATCGCACTGGTGCTGGGTCTGGCGGGTGGCGTCAGCCTTGGTCCCGAACATCCGATTATGGCCGTTAACATCGCGCTAGCCGTTGCGCTGGGGCGTCGGTTTTTCCCACGGATTGGCGCCCTCGACTGGACCATTCTGGCCTCGGCCGGCACCATCGGCGCCCTGTTTGGCACGCCGGTCGCCGCCGCGCTGATTTTCTCGCAAACCCTGAGTGGCTCTAACGATACCCCTTTGTGGGATCGCCTCTTTGCGCCGTTAATGGCGGCGGCGGCAGGTTCATTGACCACCAGCCTGTTTTTTCACCCGCATTTCTCGCTCCCGATCGCCCATTACACCCAGATGCGCATCGTGGACATTTTCTCCGGAGCCGTGGTGGCGGCGATTGCTATTGCCGCGGGGATGGTGGCGGTCTGGTGCTTACCCCGGCTGCACGCTTTACTGCATCGCCTGAAGAATCCGGTGCTGATCCTCGGCGTTGGAGGTTTCCTGTTAGGGTTACTCGGCGTGATGGGTGGACCACTGACGCTGTTTAAAGGTCTGGATGAAATGCAGCAAATGGCGTTCAGTCAGACGCTCGGCACCACAGATTTTTTTATGCTCGCGGTGATAAAACTCGCTGCGCTGGTCATTGCTGCGGCCAGTGGTTTTCGCGGCGGGCGGATCTTCCCGGCCGTGTTTATCGGCGTGGCATTAGGTTTGATGCTGCACGCCCACGTTGAAGCCGTTCCGGCCGCGATTACCGTCTCCTGCGCTATTCTTGGCCTGGTGCTGGTCGTCACCCGTGACGGCTGGCTTAGCCTGTTTATGGCTGCTGTGGTGGTACCGGATACCACCCTGCTGCCGCTGCTGTGTATTGTGATGCTTCCGGCCTGGCTGTTGCTGGCGGGCAAACCCATGATGGTCGCCAACCGGGAGGACAAATAGTCATCCGCTGTTACGCGACTCCAGCGCCTGGGTGACCTTACGTAATAACACGGGTAAATCGGCTTTTGGCAGCACGACCTCTATCAGCGAGAGCCGTTGTGGACGTGCCAGCCGGGCCAGAACTTCCTCGAGCTGGATGGCCTGAGTCACCCGCCAGCATTCAGCCTGATCCGCAAGGCTGAATGCCCGAGGGATCTGCGTCCAGTTCCAGGAAGCAATATCGTTGTACCGTTGTTTCTCCCCGTGGATAGCTCGCTCGACGGTGTAGCCGTCGTTGTTGAGTACCAGAATTACCGGCGTTTGCCCGTCGCGCAACATGGAGCCGATTTCCTGGATGGTCAGTTGCGCCGCGCCGTCGCCGGTTATCAGGATAACCCGACGCTCAGGCGCCGCCGTTTGCGCGCCAAACGCGGCGGGCAGCGAATAGCCTATCGATCCCCAGAGCGGTTGGACAATCAGTTCCGCCCCCGTAGGCAACAACAGGGACGCGGCCCCAAATGCCGCCGTTCCCTGATCGGCCAGGATCAGATCGCCGGGTGCCAGCGCCTGCTGCACGGTATGCCAGAAGTTCTCCTGGGTCAGTGGACCTCGTTCGATGTGCAGCTGTACGGTCGCAGGTTTAACGGGCGGCGGCGCAATGGAGAGTTCCAGGCATAACTCACGTAACGTGGTAACCGCCTGCTCCATAGACAGTCCACTAAACCAGATGCCTCCCACCCGCGATGCCTGCGGCTGCACCTCAATTGTGCGTTCCAGCGCCAGTTGCTGGGTGAAGCCAGCCGTTAGCGTATCGACGAATCGGGTACCCACACAAATCGTCGTATCCGCCTCTTCTATCGCCTGACGGACGTCGTCACTGCTGGCCCCCGCGCTATAGGTGCCGACAAATCCCGGCTGTTGTTCATCGAAAAGTCCTTTTCCCATCAACAGCGTGGCGTGGGCGATAGGCGTCTCGGCCATCCAGCGTTGCAGGACCGGTTGTAGACCAAAACGGTGGGCGAGAAAATCGGCCAGCAGCGCCACGCGGGGACTGTTGATCAGCTTTTGTCGGGCATGGTAGCGAAATGCCGTCACCACGCTCCCCTGCGATTCCGGTGCAGAGAGGATCAGTTCCGCTGAAGGGGGCAACGCGGGACGTTTCGCCACATCAGCAGGCAGCATCAGGTAACCCGGGCGATGGGCAGTCAACATCGTACTCAGTACACGGTCAATCTCATGACAGGCGTTTTGCGCATCCAACACAGCGCTGGCCGCACACAGGGACTGGCTCATCCGGTAGAAGTGTTGGAAATCGCCGTCGCCCAGCGTGTGGTGCATCAGTTCTCCCCGACGCTGCGCGCCGCTACATGGGGCGCCAACAATATGCAGAACGGGGACATATTCCGCATAGCTGCCCGCCAGGCCATTCATCGCACTGAGTTCCCCGACCCCAAAGGTAGTCAGCAGCGCTCCGGACCCGGCGACCCTGGCATAACCGTCCGCCGCATAGGCAGCGTTAAGCTCGTTGGCACACCCGACCCAGCGCACATGCGGATGGTCGATCACATGGTCAAGAAACTGCAAATTGTAATCACCCGGCACGCCAAACAGATGCCCGATGCCGCACCCGGCAATTCTGTCGAGCAGGTAATCCGCAACGGTGTAAGGGGTTTGCATGACAGCTTTCCTTCTGACGGTAACCTCATGTTGAGTATTGAAGAAGCGTCGGGGCTGTCCAGAAAGAGGCGGCGATGAGGGTGGAAAGCAGGATTTACAGTCTCCCGAGTGAAAATGTCATTGAAAAATCACCAGTGTAAACGTATACACTGGGGAGCTGAATTCACTGCGAGGGAAGACAATGGTTTACCAGCCTGATGAAAATCGCTATCAGAGAATGGCATTTCGCCGCTGCGGTCAGAGCGGCCTGAAGCTACCCGCCATCTCGCTTGGCCTGTGGCATAACTTCGGCGATACCACCCTGATGGAAAACAGCCGGGCACTGCTTCAGCGCGCATTTGATCTGGGGATTACCCACTTCGACCTCGCCAATAACTACGGTCCCCCGCCGGGTTCAGCGGAATGCAACTTTGGCCGCATCCTGCAGGAAGATTTTTTACCGTGGCGCGATGAGCTCATTATCTCCACCAAAGCGGGATATACCATGTGGGACGGCCCTTACGGCGACTGGGGATCCCGCAAGTATCTGATTGCCAGTCTTGATCAAAGCCTGAAGCGAATGGGGCTGGAGTACGTAGATATTTTCTACCACCACCGTCCCGATCCTGAAACGCCCCTGCGGGAGACAATGCAAGCGCTCGATCACCTCGTACGCCAGGGGAAAGCGCTGTATGTCGGGATATCCAATTACCCGGCCGATCGCGCTCGTGAAGCTATCGATATCCTCAATGATTTGGGCACGCCATGCCTGATCCATCAGCCTAAATATTCGATGTTTGAACGCGGGGTGGAGGAGGAACTGCTGACGATGTTGCAGGAAAAAGGGGTGGGCAGCATTGCCTTTTCCCCGCTGGCGGGTGGACAGCTCACCGATCGCTATCTGAACGGGATCCCGGCTGATTCCAGAGCGGCAAGCGGAAGCCGTTTTCTGAATGCTGATCAGCTTACCGCCGGAAAGCTGGAAACCGTTCGCCAGCTCAATGCAATGGCTGAAAAGCGCGGACAAAAATTATCGCAGATGGCGCTTGCATGGGTACTGCGCGACGATAACATCACCTCGGTCCTGATTGGTGCCAGTAAAACCTCGCAGATTGAGGATGCGGTCGGCATGCTGGCCAATCGTCATTTCACTGACCAGGAATGCGCCGATATCGACAACATTCTGAACAGTAAGCGTGAGCAGCGTTTTTAGCAATTCGTGCTCTCATTCATGATTTAAGAGTTAAGGCGATGAAATGGGGCTTTACGGCCCCGTAATATTACGTTAACAGGCCGACTACGGCTTCGATCGTGAAGGAGATAAAGAATGTTCAGGTCACTGATTCTGGCGGCAGCCCTACTGGCTTTTACACCGCTTGCCGCAAACGCGGGCGAAATCACCCTGTTGCCATCGATAAAATTACAAATTGGCGATCGCGATAATTACGGTAACTACTGGGACGGCGGACACTGGCGTGACCGTGACTACTGGCATCGCAATTATGAATGGCGTAAAAATCGCTGGTGGCGACATGACAATGGCTATCACCGTGGCTGGGATAAGCGTAATGCTTACGAGCGCGGATACCGGGAAGGCTGGCGCGATCGCGACGACCATCGCGGGCGCGGGAAAAAAGGCCACGGTCACCATCATTAAAAAAAGAGCCTTCGGGCTCTTTTTTTATGGTCAAATCCTGCGCTTTTTATCCTGCACCATTTGCCCTTGAGCAAAAATATCCTGAACGTATCTTATCCTCATGAGAATTCACGTCAGGATTAACTTATGAATGCTAATTTTAAGAATGAAATTCAGACATTCGGTCGATCGCTGTTATTGCCGATTGCCGTACTGGCGCCCGTGGGGATGGTCATGGGAATTAGCTCTGCGTTAGGCCAGAGCTATATGATAGAAAAACTCCCGTTTCTCGGGAACGATATATTTAAAGCCATTCTTTCTTCACTGGGATTAATCAGTAGCGTCGTATTCAACAATATCCCGTTATTATTCGCGATGGGTGTGGCGTACGGCATGTCCAAAAAAGAGAAAGGGATTGCGGTTTTTGCCTCCGTGGTGGCCTATCTGACGCTACTTATCGCCATGCATGTTCACCTCAAACTGGCGGGTACACTGGCAAAAGATGAGCTGGCGCTCGTTGGGCAAGGAATGGTACTCGGTATTCAGACGCTGAAAATCGAAGCGCTTGGCGGCATTATTGCCGGGCTACTGGCGGCCAAAGTCACCGACCGGTTTTACCGATTGCAACTTCCTCTCGCCTTTGCTTTTTTCAGCGGTAAGAAATCCGTAGCGATTCTGGCTATCGCCTTTTCGATTCCCGTGGGGTTAATTATCCCTTTTATCTGGGATCTGTTTACTGCCGGTATGCGCGCCATTTCAACCATTATGATGGCTCCTAATATCGGTGCCGGGATTTACATGACGCTCAACCGTCTGTTAATTCCATTTGGTTTACACCATGTCCTGAGTTCTACCGTCCGCTTTACCGCGGCTGGGGGTACCTATCTCATTGACGGACAAACGTACGTCGGCATTTTGCCTGCGATTAATAAGATCCTGTTTGAGCTTGGCCCTTCCCATCCTGCCTGGAAGGAATATATGCCGACGCTCACCAGTTATCTGGCGTCATCGCAAATGCTCACCACGCTGTTCCGCGTGCCAGCGATTGGGCTGGCGATGTATCACATGGCCTATTTTAAGAATAAGAAATTTGCCAAAGGGATGATTCTGACCGTGGTGCTCACCGCCATGCTGGGGAATATCACCGAACCGCTGGAGTTTTCCTTCCTGTTTATTGCTCCACAGCTCTTTATTGTTTACGCCATACTTTGCGGCTTGCTGACTATTCCACTGCAAATGCTGGACGTGTCCATCGGCTATATTCGCGGCACGATCTTCGACTTCGGTATTTTTGGTCTGATGTATGAACAGACGCACTGGGTAAATTTACTGCTTCTTGGCGCCATTAACTTTGTCGTTTTCTACGTCGTTTTCCGCTTCGCGATCGCTCGCTTTGATATAAAAACGCCGGGACGCGAAAGTGAAACGTCAGACAGTACCTTGCTGAATAATAAAGAGTACGACAAGGTCGCTGAACTGGTTATTCAGGGGCTAGGCGGATCCGACAACATTAAACATGTTGAAAACTGTGTGTCGCGTTTGCGTGTCGATGTAAAGGATCAGAAAAAAATGGACATGACCGTGCTGAAAGAATCGGGATCGCTGGGTACCTTTATCCCCTCCAGCAACCATGTCCACGTGGTCTTTGGCCCACACGTCGAATTTGTCCGCAATGCGGTAGATGACCGCCTTGTCGGCGCGAAATAAGCTTAAGGAGACAGGAATGCGCGCATTGTATGATTCAAAAAGTAAAACCATCGACGATCGGGGAATGAAAACGCTGCTCGCTCAACCTGCGCGGGTCCAGTCCTGGCTAGATGTCGAAGCTGCCCTGGCGCTGTCACAGGCTGAATACGGGATGATTCCCACCCGTGCGGCAGAAAATATTGCCGCCAACTGTCGCGTCGATAAAATCGACCTGACAGAAATGGAACGCCTGCTCCGCGAGATCGGCCACGGCTTTGTCCCGGTGATCAAAGTACTGGTCAAAGCCTGCGACAGCGAAAGCGGGAAGTATGTGCACTATGGCGTCACCACCCAGAATATCCAGCAAACCGCACAGCTTTACCTGGCAAAGCAGTTCGATGACATCATGCAGGGCTTTGTGAACGATATTCTGCGCAACCTGGCGAAAATGGCATCCGATCATCAGGCCACCCTGATGCCAGGTCGCACCCACGGTAAGCATGCCTTACCGGTGACCTGGGGCTATAAAGCTGCCGTATGGATTGACGAACTGTTGAGCGCCCAACAGCGCATGCAGGAAGCAGAAAAACGCGTTTTCACGGTGATGATGGGGGGGGCTGTGGGGGCGTTTCACGCCACTGGCGAAACTGGACGTCGGGTGCAGGATCGCGTCGCACAACGGTTGGGAATGCACTCCATGGCGATCCCTTCGCGTAACTCCCGCGTTTATCGCACGGAATACATCAGCAATTTGTGCCTGCTCGCCACCACGCTGCATAAAATCGCCGAAGAGGTGTATCAGACTTCCAGCGAAGAGTTCGCTGAAGTCTCTGAAGCGTTTACCAAAGGAACGGTTGGCAGCAGCACTATGCCGCAAAAAGTGAACCCCAAACTGGCTAAAGGGATTATCGCCAACGCGCAAAAATTGTATTCCGTGCTCACTTCCTGCCTGTATGTCAGCCCTCGCCCATTTGAAGCAGACAGTTCAGCCTACTTTATCTTCGACGGAAATATTCAGGAAAGCATGGAGTTGATGGCGGAGATCGTGATGCGCGCGGAAGAGTTGACCCGTACGCTGGTGATTAATCCTGAACGTATGCGCCAGAACGTCCACTTAACCCATGGCTTGATCAATAGCGAAAAAATCATGATGCAACTGGTGGAGCGGTTAGGCAAAGACGCGGCGCACGAGCGCGTGTACCAGTTGGCGATGCGCAGCACCCACGAGGGATTGCCCTATGCCGACGTGCTGCGCGCCGACCCCCTGATTCGCCAGCATTTTAGCGATACAGAAATCGACGCCCTGCTCGATCCCGCCCACTACCTCGGTTTGTGTGCGGAGATCGCCGCCGAAACGGCATCGCGCGTATGGGAGAAAGAGGATGTCTGACCCCCTGCTCTCTCTGGCAAGCGACCGAATCATCACACCCGACGGGATACAACGCGGTTATCTGCATATCAAACAGGGACAGATTGTTGGCCTGGATAATTCTCCTCGCGGCCAGGTGGTTGATTACCAACATGCGATGCTGATGCCGGGTTTTGTCGATATCCACGTCCACGGTTGGGGAAGAGGTTCGTTTGCCTGGAAGGGGGAGCGTCACTCTTTACAGGCGATGAGCCGGGATCTGGTCAATGCCGGGGTCACCGCGTGGCTTGCTACGTCCGCCACCCAGCCGGACGCGTTCTTACTGGAGAGTCTGACCACGGCCGCCGACTGGATTGCGCACGCGAAAGCAGAAGACGGGGCTGAAGCCGTCGGCATTCACATGGAAGGACCGTTTATCAATGCCAAATACAGCGGGATGCAGCGCAAGGAGTCTATTCAGCTCCCCAGCATTGAAGGCTTTGAACGCTATCAGCAGGCTGCACGGGGGCATATTCGTTTAATGACGCTGGCGCCAGAGTTGCCGGATGCGCTGCCGCTGATCCGTCATTTGCGCCAGGCTGGCGTCACGGTATCCGCAGGGCATACCGACGCGACGTTTGACGAAACCACCCGGGCGATTGAAGCAGGGCTATGTCACTTTACCCACGCCTTCAGCGCCATGCGCGGATTACATCATCGTGAGCCAGGCGTTGTCGGCGCGCTAATGTACCACCAGGACACCTTCGCCGAAGTGGCAAAACAAAGCGGCATCACCCTACGCCCGGAAGTGTTCGATATTCTCTATCGTCTGAAAAAAGATCGTCGTCTGGTCATGGTCAGCGACTGTCTGGGATATGTGGATTTCCCGGAAGGGTTTGAATTTCACCATTACCTGCGTCAGGAGACGTTTCGTATTCGCCATCATCTTCTGGAAATTACCGATCGCCACGGCAATATCCGCACGGTCTCGCCTGATGACTGGGCGGACGTCTGCACACTGGAGATGAGCTTTCTGGATTCAGTGAAAAATGTGGTTGGTCGTCTGGAGAATAGTTGGGTTTCCGTAGCGCAGATTGCCTGCCTGAATCCGGCGATTCTCGCCGGTGTTGAACAGCGTAAGGGCAGCCTGACGCCCGGAAAAGATGCCGATATTCTTGTCCTTGATGAGGCGTTAGATCTTGAAGCCGTCTGGTGTCGCGGCGTCTTACAACCGCTGGCTAAATAAACACATCACCATAATGGCGTTCGAGGAAATCCCTGAGCGCCTCGGGACTCATACCCTGTACCTGCTGAACAAACTGCTCAGCCGGTATTTTTTTGCGCGCGGAGGCAAGTCCCCGCTCACGAAGCAACTGGAAGTCATCCTGCGTTAGCCAGAAGTTAACTTTGACGTAATCCAGTCCGGCATACCGCAAATGGCTTGAGATCTTATTGGTAAAGGTGATCAACAGATCAAACTCACGTGACTGGAGCTGTTCAATCTCATTGATATTAATACATACCGGGATATCGATATGAAAACGTGAGGACAGGACCTCTTTGAAATACCCGACCTTACTTTCCGAAGAGTTCGTCACAATAATGACCCGCTTTTTCGGCTCACTCACTACCCGGTTTTTAAGCTCATATTTTTTCGTGATCAACACCAGTGTCGCCAGATGAATGGCGGAAAACGTCGTTTGCCAGCCTTTTTCAATCTCGCTCACCGCAGACTGAACGTCGTCCCAGAGTTCAGGGTAACGATTCTGGACGTTATGCAGTTTTTTATCATCAAACCAGAGATGAAATTTATTCTGGATGATGGCGGCATAGATAAAGTGATAAACCTCGGCAAACCAGGCATGCTGATTGTGAATGGTGTTGTTCAGGCTAGCGGCTAAACGTTCACAGGTCCGTTTCACATGCGCCACCAGGCTGGCGTCATATAAGGTGAAAGGGCGATACGTAAACGTCAGCGAAGCAATCAGGAGATCCAGACAGCGGTTTTCCTGCGGATTGGTCATGGCCTCAAAAGGGAACGTCGTCAAAAACGGCGTCGTCGTACTCTCTTTGATTACATGTCCCCGGCGGATGCGATGTAACGCGAGGCTCAAATACACCAGCAGGTATTTCCGACCGTTGTAACCCAGCGTGTTAATCGGCCGGATAACGTCTTCATAGCAACGTGCAGCCTGGGTAATCTCCGAAGCACATTCACTCAGAAACTGATCGGCAATCGAACGACTGACGGGCTCATTCGCCTGATGGGCTATCAACTGGTGGTGTTTACCAATCTCAACGGTTTTGAGTATTAACATGCACACCGCCAGGCGCAACGAGAACTCATCGCCGACAAGCCGCGACCCGGTACGTGGGATGCTTTGTACCGTCAGGGCGTGTTCTTGCGCCAGACGCAACATCACGGGATTATCATTTTTGACCGTCCCCGCGCTGACATAAAACTTTTTGTAGTACTCGTTTTTATTCACCACATCATGCAAACAGAGCGCCACGAGGAGATCCCTCACACGCTCTTCCGACGTAGTGATATAGCGATTAAAACGTATACGCGCTAAAAATTGCCGGTATTCGCTATAGCCAATCCGGGTCGTAATAAACTGATTATCCTGATGGAGCTGGACGTCTTCCGGCAAGAGTTCATTGAGCTCTTTCATGGTGCGTTTTAGCGTGGAGAGAGTCTTACCGAAACGCTGAACCGCCTCGTCAATCGACAGCGGGCTGTTATCCTGTAAATACTTCAGGAAAGAGAGATCAAAGTGATTCATGAACGCTCGCCAGTGGATAATGCAAGATGCAGGATAACGGAAATCCAGGACTAAAACCGTGACCTGTTGCGTGTCACGGCGGGTTAGATCACAACCCCAGCACCGTGCCGACCAGCAACCACAGGTTCAACGCCACCACCAGCACCACAATCATCCAGCCAGTCTGTTTAACCCAGCGGGTATTCACCAGATCGCCCATCAGTTTGCTGTCGCTGGTAAATATCAGCAGCGGCACCAGCGCCAGTGCAATACCAAAGCTTAACAGCACCTGGCTCATCACCAGAATCCGCGTCGGATCAAGGCCAATCAGAATCACGATAAAGGACGGCATCATGGTGATGGTACGACGCACCCATAAGGGGATATGAAAGCGGACAAACCCCTGCATCACGACCTGCCCCGCCAGCGTACCAACCACCGTTGACGACAACCCCGCCGCCACCAGGCTCAGTCCGAAGACCGTTGCCGCCGCGTGACTTAATAACGGCTCCAGCGTCAGATAAGCCTGATCCAGATCGGCAACACCGGTGTGACCACTGAAGTGAAACGCGGCGGCGGCAGTCGCCATCATCGCCAGATTGACGAACCCCGCAATGGTCATGGCGATAGCTACATCCCATTTTGTCGCCGCATAGCGCTGCTGACGCGTGCCGCCATGCAGGTGCTGTGTTAACGAAGAGTGCAGGTAGATTACATGTGGCATGATGGTAGCGCCCAGCACCCCGGCGGCCAGAAATACCGCTTCAGAGTTGGGCAAGTCAGGGATTATCATGCCTTTACTCAACTGTGCAAAGTTGGGCTGGGAAAAGATCAGTTCAACGATATAAGCCATGGCGACAAACAGCAGCAGGCCGCCGATCACTTTTTCCAGCGGTTTTTGTCCACGCCGCTGGAGCATCAGGATCAGAAAGGTGGCGATCCCGGTCAGCACCGCCCCCTGCAATAACGAAACGCCGAGGATCAGTTTGAATCCTATCGCCGCCCCGATGAATTCCGCGAGATCGGTCGCCATCGCGATAATCTCCGCCTGCACCCAATAGAACCAGACTACCGGCCGCGGATAGTGATCGCGAATTTGTTCAGCCAGATTTTTACCCGTCGCAATACCCAGTTTCGCAGACAAGACCTGAATCAGCATCGCCATCAGGTTTGCCCAGACCACGACCCACAACAGTTTATAACCAAAGCTGGCACCGGCCTGAATGTTGGTCGCAAAATTGCCCGGGTCGATATAGCCGATAGCCGCGACAAACGCAGGTCCCATTAATGTGAGCCTTAACTTGCGCGCTGCTCTTCCACTGCTACTCTCAACGCGATCGTTTGTCATCTTCTGCCTCGGAAACATAGCCTTTGCTATGTTTTATAGTATGCCTGATGAGAATGGTTATCAAGTGCATGTAAAAAAGGTAACCTTGATTTCTCTAATAGGCGGGAACGATAAAAGTGTGGGTACAGGAATGCGCGTGGCATGTTTAATAATTGTTATTATATTAGCACAATAACTTAACTATTTACTTTCGCATTAGACATAACAGAAGTGTATGCCGGATCACTATTTTTGAATCTCGTCACAGGTCCTGATTATAGTGTGTGTTAGATCTCGTTTTCTTTGTACACGTTGCATAGAATGTGCACGAAAACTTAACCTGCCTCATATTTGGAGCAAATATGGACCGCGTCCTTCATTTTGTCCTGGCACTTGCCGTTGTTGCGATCCTCGCATTGCTGGTAAGCAGTGACCGTAAAAAAATTCGCATTCGTTATGTCGTTCAACTGCTTGTTATCGAAGTGTTACTGGCGTGGTTCTTCCTGAACTCTGACGTCGGCCTCGGCTTCGTGAGAGGCTTCTCCGAAATGTTTGAAAAACTGCTCGGATTCGCCAATGAAGGGACGAACTTCGTCTTTGGCAGCATGAACGATAAAGGGTTGGCCTTCTTCTTCCTGAAAGTTCTCTGCCCTATCGTCTTCATTTCAGCGTTGATCGGTATTCTGCAACATATTCGCGTGTTGCCGATTATCATCCGTGCCATTGGTTTCCTGTTATCCAAAGTCAACGGCATGGGCAAACTGGAATCCTTCAACGCCGTCAGCTCGCTGATCCTCGGTCAGTCTGAGAACTTTATCGCGTATAAAGATATTCTCGGCAAAATGTCCCGCAACCGTATGTACACCATGGCCGCGACAGCAATGTCCACCGTTTCCATGTCTATCGTCGGTGCGTACATGACCATGCTGGAACCTAAATACGTGGTTGCGGCGCTGGTTCTGAACATGTTCAGCACATTTATCGTGCTGTCGCTGATCAACCCGTACCGCGTTGATGCCAGCGAAGAAAACATCCAGATGTCCAATCTGCACGAAGGCCAGAGCTTCTTCGAAATGCTGGGTGAATACATTCTGGCGGGCTTTAAAGTTGCGATTATCGTTGCCGCCATGCTGATCGGCTTTATCGCCCTGATCGCCGCGCTGAACGCCCTGTTCGCCACCGTCACCGGTTGGTTCGGCTACAGCATCTCCTTCCAGGGCATCCTGGGCTACATTTTCTACCCGATTGCCTGGGTGATGGGTGTGCCGTCCAGCGAAGCGTTGCAGGTAGGCAGTATCATGGCGACCAAACTGGTTTCCAACGAATTCGTTGCAATGATGGATCTGCAGAAAATCGCCGCCACGCTCTCTCCGCGCGCGGAAGGTATCCTTTCTGTATTCCTGGTCTCCTTCGCCAACTTCTCTTCTATCGGTATCATCGCAGGCGCGATTAAAGGCCTGAACGAAGAGCAAGGTAACGTCGTATCCCGTTTCGGTCTGAAACTGGTTTACGGCTCTACGCTGGTGAGCGTCTTGTCTGCCTCTATCGCCGCACTGGTTCTGTAAGACAGCACTGACACAAAAAACGGGGAGCGCATCCCCGTTTTTTTATACCTGTGATTCCCCTAACGGCCTCGGTCGTCCAATCAGATACCCTTGCAGGTAGTTCACGCCCAGGCTTAACAGCAGCTCCCGCTGCGCAGGTGTTTCCACGTATTCCGCCACTACGCTTAACGACTTCGCCTTTGCCAGATCGGTTATCGACTTCACAATCATCGCGTCCAGTGAATCTGTCAGAATATCTTTTACAAACACGCCGTCGATTTTGATGATGTCAGCCTGCAAACGCTTCAGGCGCTCGTAATTGGCATACCCGGTACCAAAATCGTCAATCGCAATCCGGAAGCCGAATTTATGCAACTGTTCAAGGTTCTGCATGCTGGTTTCCGAATTGGAAAATGCCTGCTCTTCGGTGATCTCAATGATCACCGTTTCCGGGGCGATACCATAGCGGGTGAACAGGCGAATAATGCGCGGCGCCGTCTCTTTTTGCAGCAGGGTCAGCGGCATGAGATTCACCGAGAAAAGCGGTCCCGCCTCGCCAGAAGGATGCGCAGATAGCCAGTTCAGCAAGGCTTCCACCACCTGCAAATCAAAACGGGCGCTGAGGTTAAATTGCGCGATCAGCGGGATGAACTGATCCGGCGTCATGATACCTTCATCGCTTTTCAGCCGCGCAAGAATCTCGTCGTACCCTTTGCCGTGAGCGTCGCGGATAGGCTGCGCATAAAGCAGGAGATCGCCGTTATCGAGCGCTTTACGAATTTTATTGAGCAGCAGCACCCGTTCGGTCGTCTGGCCCGTCGCGACTTCCTGGCTATGCGTCAGCGCCAGTACCCGGTGATTGGCGCAGGATTGTTCCGCCAGCCAGCTTAACTGACCCAACAGCGGTTGCAGCGTCTCCTGCTTCCCATCCCATTGTCCCCAGGATGCGCCGTAGCCCATGTCCAGCCCGGTGTTGTTCCAGTAAATTTTACGACTGTTCAACAGGTCGAGCATATGTTGCAGACGGGCGTCCATTTCCGGCCCGTTAAGCACCAGTAATAATTCACTCCCCGGCAACTGAAAGATTTTTTCATTCTCAAGCATCAACGGTTGCAGCATACGGTGCACCGTGCGTTTGCTGTGCACGCGCATTAACATGCCGTAGTGACGGCTCAGAAACTCCAGATTCTCCAGTCGCAGACAGCAGACGCTCTGCCCTGACTCTTTTTTCAGGAACTGCTCCAGCGCACGCAGATTCGGTAAACGAGTTAAGGGGTCGGTAAGCGCTTGCATATGCCAGCGGCGATTAAGCCATTCACTGCGCTGAAAGATGCGCATCATATACATCAGGCAGATACTGAACGAAACAAGAACCGACAGGATAAACGCCAGCGAATACTCCGACCCCACGCCTTGTAAGAAATTGCGGTTATAGGTCAACAAGAACAGCGTGCTAATCGCCCAGCTTAGATTAATAAACGGATAGGTGAGTTTACCCACGCCGGTGGTAAAAATAATGAAGAAGACCGGCACCAGATACCCTGCAATGTATCCGCTCTCCAGGGGAGAACACATAATGACAAGAAGGGCCGAAATACAGGCCAGCCAACTGACGGTAAATAAGCGCTTTTCTTTATCGAAACACGGGGCAATGTCTCTGCGCCAGAACGTTCGGGCATACCGTGGATTCACAATCATCCGTAGCGGATAATAAAACAGCAAGGTGAAGATCAGCGCCGCCGAGATCAGACTCAGAATATCGACAATCGTGAAGATGGCTGCCGCAGCACCAAAGAATGTCGACACCGCGACCGGGAAGTCGAGATAATGCCCGGCGAGATACATGCTGATCTTCATCCCGACAGGAGCCACAAAGCCAAACCAAATCACCCTGCGCCAGATATTGCGATCGGGCAAGCCGTAACGCCAGCGCGGTCCAATATGCCAGCGAACAAGCGCGCTCGTTCCTAGTACGGCAAACATCTGACAAAAGAGCAACACGATACCTTGCGCAAACGGCAGATGAAGATTCCAGTGATTGGTCAGGTATAACGCCAGCACAATAGGCAGAACAGCGCGTCGACCAAACAGCAGCAGCATCGACAGCAGCACGCACAGCGGTAGCCACGAAAGATAGATATCGCTGGAGTCCACTATGGTCCGCGGGGAAATCAAACGTGAAAACTGGATGGCTGCGATGGAGAGCACGATCGCAAGAGCGAATATTCTTATATTATTTATCAGGTTATGCTTGGGTGGCATGAATTAACTGCTCTCACGGAACGAACTATTTGTCACATAAATGATAAGTTTATTCGCACCGCGAAGCAAACCTATACCCGCCAGATAAATCCACCGAATTTGTGAGCACAGATTCTGGCTTAATAGAAACTGTATTACAAAAATGAAAGGCGCGCAGAGATAAAAAAACCCCCGCTTTGCAGCGAGGGTTCTGAATTTGGTGGAGCTAAGCGGGATCGAACCGCTGACCTCTTGCATGCCATGCAAGCGCTCTCCCAGCTGAGCTATAGCCCCACGATGCGTTTACGTACCAAAAATTGTTGGGTTCAATTTTTGGTGGAGCTAAGCGGGATCGAACCGCTGACCTCTTGCATGCCATGCAAGCGCTCTCCCAGCTGAGCTATAGCCCCATTACGTAAAGCTTGTCGAGTTGACGGGCGGCATCATATGAATTCCCTTCGCATGTGTCAACGGCAAATTGAAAGCGCCGATTCTAATCGCTGAAAAAGCAGACAAATGAAGAACAATGCGCAACAACTCGCATTCAGTAGTTAAACACGTCACGGTTTCCACTAAAATGGTGCTATAAAATGAACCACTAATTAACCACACGACTATTCAGGGAATCGTTATGTTCAAGGAACGGATGACGCCAGAAGAACTCGCGAATCTGACGGGTTACAGCCGACAGACTATTAATAAATGGGTGCGAAAAGAAGGTTGGGCGACATCACCAAAACCAGGCGTTCAGGGCGGTAAAGCGCGACTGGTGCATGTTAACGAACAGGTTCGTGAATATATCCGCAGCGCAGAACGCTCAGCGGAAGGATTGTCTGACACCTTCTCACCCCCTGGCGATGCCTCGTTGGAAGCACTCCTGATCAAGCTGGTGAAAGAGATGACGCCTGCCGAACAAAAACACTTTACCTCTTTGCTACTGCGGGAAGGGATTACCGGTTTATTACAACGCTTAGGGATCCGCGACAGCAAATAATATGAAAAGATTACGCAGCAAAATGACCACCGAAGAACTGGCAGATTGCCTCGGTGTCGCTAAGCAAACCGTGAATCGTTGGATACGTGAACAAAAATGGGAAACGGAAAAATTTCCAGGTGTTAAAGGTGGTCGGGCAAGACTCGTTCATATCGATACACGCGTGCGGGAGTTTATTTTGAACATCCCGGCGTTTCGTAACCATTCTGCATTTTATCAGGCTGAAGAGCCGCTGGCCGAGTACAATCCCGTCGTACGCAGTCATGCCTATAGGCAAATCATTGATTCCGTGGAAAATATGTCCGCTGCGGAACAGGAAAAGTTAGCGCTATTCCTTTCACGTGAAGGTATCCGTGGTTTCCTTACACGCCTGGGTCTGAACGATTCTGAGTAATGCAAAGAAAAACGGCAGAGTCTCCCCTGCCGTTTCATTAATGCGGCGATCGCTTACTGTTGCGCTTCACGCTCCGCAATAAATGCCAGAGCTTTATTGATGCGCTCAATGCTGCGAGTTTTTCCAATCGCGTGCACCGTTACGTCTAAGCCAGGAGACTGACCCGCACCGGTTACCGCCACACGTAACGGCATACCGACTTTACCCATCCCCACTTCCAGCTCATCAGCAGTAGCCTGAATCGCGTGATGCACGTTTTCAGCCGTCCACTCGGTAATGGCTGCCAGTTTGTCACGCACCACTTCCAGCGGCTGACGCGCCACCGGACGCAGGTGTTTCTTCGCGGCATCGGCATCAAACTCGGCAAAGTCTTCGTAGAAGTAACGGCAGCTCTGCGCCATCTCTTTCAGTGTTTTGCAACGCTCGCCCAGCAGTTTCACCAGTTCAGCCAACTCCGGGCCGTTACGGGTATCGATGTTTTCCTGCTCGATGTGCCACTGCAGATGCGTTGCCACATACTCCGGCGCCAGCGAGTTAATGTAGTGATGGTTCAGCCACTGCAGTTTTTCCGTATTGAACGCACTGGCGGATTTGCTGACCGCTCCAAGGGAGAACAGCTTGATCATCTCTTCACGGGTGAAGATCTCCTGATCGCCGCTGGACCAGCCCAAACGCACCAGGTAGTTCAGCAGCGCTTCCGGCAGATAGCCGTCATCACGATACTGCATCACACTCACCGCGCCGTGACGTTTGGACAGTTTTTTACCGTCGTCGCCGTTGATCATAGAGACGTGGGCGTACACCGGCACCGGCGCGTTCAGCGCTTTCAGAATGTTGATCTGGCGCGGGGTATTGTTGATATGGTCTTCACCACGAATGACGTGGGTGATCTCCATATCCCAGTCGTCCACCACTACACAAAAGTTATAGGTTGGGGAACCGTCGGTGCGGCGGATGATCAGATCGTCCAGCTCCTGATTGCTGAATTCGATCGGGCCACGGATCTGGTCGTCAAAAATGACAGAGCCGTCCTGCGGGTTGGCAAAACGGACAACGCAAGGCTCATCATCAGCGTGATGTTCATGACCATGACGGCAACGACCGTCGTAGCGCGGCTTTTCACCCTTCGCCATCTGCTCTTCACGCAGTGCGTCCAGGCGTTCTTTGGAGCAGTAACATTTATAGGCCGTGCCCGCTTCCAGCATCTCATCAATCACTGCGTTATAACGATCGAAACGTTTAGTCTGGAAGTACGGACCTTCGTCCCATTCCAGGCTCAGCCAGTTCATACCGTCCATAATGGCTTCGATAGCTTCCGGCGTGGAACGTTCGAGATCGGTGTCTTCAATACGCAGCACAAACTCACCGCCGTGATTACGTGCAAAAAGCCAGGAATAGAGAGCAGTACGCGCACCACCGACGTGCAGATAGCCTGTCGGGCTTGGCGCGAAGCGAGTTTTGATTTTCATGAAATGGCCTTACGTTTATAAAGATGCCGACAACCGGCAAATCCGGGAAAAATGGAATGGCCGATATTCTATCACTGTGAAGTAAATCCTCAATGTTGTTACCGGGTAAACGCCGTACAGAACCCTTTTTGTTTAGAAATCATGCGCCAGAGACCGTTTCACGATCGTTTTGCTTAAAATTACGACGAACAAACAATTTCTTTAGAAAATGCGTTGACTCATTTTCAACTCTCCCTATAATGCGACTCCACACAGCGGGGGTGATTAGCTCAGCTGGGAGAGCACCTCCCTTACAAGGAGGGGGTCGGCGGTTCGATCCCGTCATCACCCACCAACTACTTTATGTAGTCTCCGCCGTGTAGATAAGAAATTGAGAAGTGGGTGATTAGCTCAGCTGGGAGAGCACCTCCCTTACAAGGAGGGGGTCGGCGGTTCGATCCCGTCATCACCCACCACTTTCTCGCCAGCTAAATTTCTTATTGTGAAGTACCGAAGTGGGTGATTAGCTCAGCTGGGAGAGCACCTCCCTTACAAGGAGGGGGTCGGCGGTTCGATCCCGTCATCACCCACCACTTCGGGTCGTTAGCTCAGTTGGTAGAGCAGTTGACTTTTAATCAATTGGTCGCAGGTTCGAATCCTGCACGACCCACCAATGTAGAAAGGCGCCCTAAAGGCGCCTTTTTGCTATGTACTGTTTGTCAGATTCGAGCCTGTACCGAGTCTGGGGAATTTCATGCCAAATCAAGCACGCTGTAAATATTAAAAATAATATAAATTCAGAATAAAAATAAATAGCGCAAAATATAGCCCGTTTCGGGAAAATACTTTCCCCGTCTGTCCATTCCATTGATATCCATCAAAAAAAACAGCCCCGAAAGAGAGTATTCCGTTTCATACAATAACAGTAGTTATTATTCTGTTCGGTATTGTGTCGTCAGGTTCGCTTTATCCTCCGCCGCACTATCGGTTCCCGCAGGATACTTTTATCTGCATCAGGGGAGGTCGTTGTGTCTTTGAAAGGACTGCGTTTTACGCTGGACGTGGCCGGGCTGGGGCAAAAAACCTTCGCCGTGGTGAATTTTGTGTTAAGGCAGCGCCACTCATTTCCGTTTGTGCTGGATATTGATGTTGCCAGCGATTCTTTCGGAGAGACCGCAGAAAAGCTACTGGAGAAAAATGCCACCCTGACTATCTGGCAGGGCAATACTCCTCAGCGCTATGTCAGCGGTATCGTTACCCGGTTTGGGATGAAAGAGTACAACGGCTGGCAGATGTGCTACAGCCTAACCATCACTCCTCCCCTCTGGCGCAGCGGTCTGCGCCAGAATTTTCGCATCTTCCAGCAACAGGACATTCAGACCATTTCCGCCACCCTGCTGGAGGAGAACGGCATTACTGACTGGAAGCCCTGGTTTTATGAAGACCACCCGGCGCGAGAATTCTGCGTTCAGTATGGTGAGACGGACCTTACGTTTCTTACCAGGCTGTGGTCAGAGGAAGGTATTTTCTTTTTTGATCGTTTTGCTGCTGACAGCCCGGCGCAGACACTGACACTATGCGATAACGTTGCCGGATTATCCGATGCCGGTGAACTGCCATTCAATCCAAACTGTTCATTAGAAATTACCATTCCGAGTGTCAGTACCTTCAGTTACCAGGCTCAAATCCGCCCCTATTCCGTAGAAACTCAGGACTACACCTTTAAAATGCCGAAGTGGCCCGGGTATTACGGACATTCTGGTGAAAATCTGAACGGACAGAGGAAGCAGTATGAAGTCTTTGACTGGCCGGGGCGTTTTAAGGATGAACAACACGGGCAGGATTTCGCCCGCTACCAGATAGAGGGCTGGCGTAACAATGCGGAAACCGCCGCCTGTATCAGCAACTCTCCCCTACTGTGGCCGGGCACAACCTTCTCACTTACCGGGCATCCGGTAAACACGCTTAACCAAAAATGGCAGGTTGTCAGCAGCGTTCTGACGGGAAAACAGCCACAGGCGATGAAAGGCGGACAGGGTATGGGCACCACGCTGAATAATCAGTTTGAAGTGATCCCCGCCGACAGAACCTGGCGACCGCAGCCGTTGATAAAGCCAAAAGTGGATGGTCCACAAAATGCCATTGTCACTGGGCCGTCGGGCGAAGAAATCTTCTGCGATGAGCATGGTCGTGTGCGGGTGCGCTTTCACTGGGACCGTTATCATAAAAGCAATGAGGATAGTTCCTGCTGGATACGGGTGTCGCAGGCGTGGGCGGGTGCCGGGTTCGGCAATCTGGCCATTCCGCGCGTGGGTCAGGAGGTCATCGTGGACTTCCTCAATGGCGACCCAGACCAGCCCATCATTATGGGGCGTACCTATCACGACGATAACCGCTCCCCCGGCAGCCTGCCCGGCACGAAAACACAGATGACCATTCGCTCAAAAACCTATAAGGGCGGCGGGTTTAATGAACTGCGTTTTGAGGATGCGACCGGGCAGGAGCAGGTGTATATCCATGCGCAGAAAGACATGGACACCGATGTACTGAATAACCGTACCACTGACGTGACGGCAAACCACCGGGAAACGATCGGCGGTAATCAGCTTATCACCGTGAAGCAAAACCAGATACAGACAGTGTTGCAGAACCAGAAAGAGACCGTGGGCCAGAATCAGAGTGTCACCGTGGGCATGAATCAGGCGGAAACGGTGGGGATTGTCCGCGCCCTGAGCGTGGGGGTGGCATACCAGACTACGGTGGGTGGAGTGATGAACACCTCGGTGGCGCTGATGCAGTCCTCACAGGTCGGTATTCAGAAATCCCTGCTGGTTGGCAAAGGGTATGACGTCAGCGTGGGGGAAAACGTCAGCTTCACGGTAGGCAAAACCCGGACAGAAAGCGCCGGAAAGGTGGCGGTGTACTCTGCCGGAGAACATCTGGAGTTGCGTTGTGGACAGGCGCGCCTGGTGCTGACGCAGGACGGCAAAATCTTCCTTAACGGCACGGCTATTAATCTTCAGGGCGTGCAAACACTCAGTGGCGACGCGCTGATGATTAACTGGAACTGCGGCGCAGCGGAAGACCCGCCGAAGGTGCCGGAAGAAAGCAGCAGTCAGCCGCCGGATATGCGTAAGTACTGAGTCAACGGCTGCGCATTTGCGTTTATGTAAAACGATAACAGTAAATTCAGCATTATCAGAAGGATTTGTCTATGAGCGGAAAACCGGCGGCGCGTCAGGGCGACGGCACCATGAAGGGTGGCCCGATAATCCAGGGCTCTGCGGGTGTGATGATTGGCGCACCTACCGGCGTGGCCTGCTCGGTCTGCCCGGGAGGGATGACTTCCGGTAACCCGGTCAATCCGTTGCTGGGTGCAAAGGTGCAGCCCGGTGAAACCGATTTCGCCCTGCCGGGTCCGTTGCCGTTTGTGCTCTCGAGGACTTACAACAGCTACCGGACGAAAACGCCTGCACCGGTGGGTATTTTTGGCCCCGGCTGGAAAGCCCCTTTCGACATCCGCTTACAGCTTCGCAATGAGGAACTGATACTCAACGACAATGGCGGACGCAGTATTCACTTTGACCCGCTGTTTCCCGGTGAAACGGCCTTCAGCCGCAGCGAGTCGCTCTGGCTGGCGCGGGGCGGCGTTCCGGCGCTGCATGAAAGCAATCCGCTGCACATACTCTGGCAGTCGTTGCCGGAAGACATCCGCACCAGTCCACATGTCTATCTGGCGACCAGCAGCGCACAGGGGCCGTGGTGGATACTCGGCTGGTCTGAGCGCGTACCGGGAGCGGATGAGGCGCTGCCCGCCCCGCTGCCGCCGTACCGGGTGCTGACCGGGCTGGCTGACCGTTTCGGGCGCACACAAACCTTTCACCGGGACGCCGACGGGGAATTTACCGGGAATATCACCGCCGTGACCGACGGCGCAGGCCGCCGCTTCCGGCTGGTACTGACCACGCAGGCACAGCGGGCGGAGGCGGCGCGTAAACAGGCGGTCTCCTCCGGCGTCAGGGCGCCGGAATACCCGCAGACGATGCCGGTCACCGGCTACGGCGCAGACCGCGGTATTCGTCTTGAGGCCGTGTGGCTGACCCACGACCCGGAATACCCGGAAAATCTTCCCGTACTGCCACAGGTCCGCTATGCGTACACCTCGCGCGGCGAGCTGTCGGCGGTGTATGACCGCAGCGATACGCCGGTGCGGGGCTTCAATTATGACGATAAACATCCGGGACGCATGACGGCGCACCAGTACGCCGGACGGCCCCGGACCACCTACCGCTATGATGCGGCCGGTCGTGTGGTGGCGCAGCATAACCCGGCCGGGCTGAGCTACACGTATGAATATGAGAAAAATGCCGTCACCATCACCGACAGCCTGAACCGCCGGGAGGTGCTTTACACCGAAGGCGAAGGCGGGCTGAAGCGGGTAGTGAAACAGGAACGCTCCGATGGCAGCGCCATTCACAGTGAATACGACCCGGCAGGGAGACTTATTGCACAGACCGATGCGGCGGGCCGCAAGACGGAATACCGCCTGAGTCCCGGCTCCGGCCAGTTAAAAGAAATCGTCGCGCCAGACGGCAGGCGTACTGAATTTTATTACAACAGCCAGCGCCAGTTGACGGACACCGTATACCCGGACGGCCTGCAAAGCCGGCAGGAATACGACATTCAGGGCAGACTCATCGCCGACACCCTGCGCGACGGCAGCACCACCCGCTGGTTTTATGACAACCCGCACAGCGAATACCCGTCCGCCACCGAAGATGCCACCGGCAGCCGGAAACAGATGACGTGGAGCCGCTACGGGCAGTTGCTGAGCTTCACCGACTGCTCAGGCTACCAGACCCGTTACGAATATGACCGCTTCGGTCAGGTCACTGCCCTTCATCAGGAAGAAGGCCTCAGCCAGTACCGTGCTTACGATGACCGGGGCAGACTGGTCAGCCAGAAAAATGCACAGGGCCACGAAACCCGCTATGAGTACAGCATCGCGGGCGACCTGATGGTCGTGCTCCACCCGGACGGCAGCAGGCAGACCACAGAGTATGATGCCGCTGGACACCCGGTGAGCACCACCACTGGCGGCCTGACCCGGCAGATGACCTACGATGCCGCAGGCCGTGTGACGCAACTGACCAACGAAAACGGCAGCCACACCACTTTCACTTATGATGTGCTGGACAGGCTGGTGCAGGAAACGGGCTTTGACGGCAGGACGCAGCGTTATCAGTACGGTATTACCGGGCAGCTTATCCGCAGTGAGGACGAAAGCCTCGTCACCCTCTGGCATTACGATGCGTCAGACCGGCTGACATACCGAACGGTGAATGACGAGGAGGCAGAACGCTGGCAGTACAACGAGCACGGCTGGCTGGCCGAAGTCAGCCATCTCAGCGACGGCCACCGCGTCGCCGTGCAGTATGAGTACGATAAACAGGGACGGATGAACCTTGAACGCCAGACAGTGCAGCATCCCGAAACGGGAGAGCTGCTGTGGCAGCACGAAACCCGGCACGATTACAGCGATAAGGGACTGCCGGACCGCGTGACACCGGACGCCCTTCCCCCGGTAGAATGGCTCACTTACGGCAGCGGTTATCTGACCGGCATGAAGCCCGGCGACACGCCGCTGGTTGAGTTCACCCGCGACCGCCTGCACCGGGAAACGCAGCGCCGCTTCGGCGAATACGACCTGACCACGGTATACACCCCGGCCGGTCAGCTACAGCGCCATCACCTCAGCATTCTTCAGCTTAACCGCGACTACACCTGGAACAGCGGCGGGCAGCTGGTCCGCATCCGCGGGCAGCATGAGCAGCGGGATTATCAGTACGGCGACGCCGGAAGGTTGCTCTGTACACATATCACATCGCCCCACCACGACCTGGCGCAGTGGACGTTCACCGACCCGGCGGGCAACCGGACAGCGCAGCAGGATAAATACCCGATGCTGCCGGAACGCTTCCCGGATAACCGCATCACCCAGGATGTGGAGAACTTTTATCATTATGACGAACACGGCAGGCTGACAGAGAAAGACGAGCGCCGGATACGCCCGCACGGCAGCGTCGTGCATCATTACCGCTATGATAACCAGCACCGGCTGACGCACTACCGCCGGATGCAACAGGGCAACGTGCTGACGGAAAGCCGTTATCTTTACGACCCGCCGGGCCGCCGCGTCAGCAAACGGGTGTGGGCATGTACGGTATTTCACGATGGCTCGTGTTCACAGCCGGCACTGCAGGAAACCGTGTGGTACGCCTGGGATGGCAACCGGCTGACCACCACGCAGACGGACAAAACACGCATCCAGACGGTGTACCTGCCGGGGAGCTTCACGCCGCTCATCCGTATTGAAACGGCAACCGGAGAACTGACCAGAGCCATCCGCCGCACGCTGGCGGAGAAATTTCAACAGGAAGCAAACGTGACCTTCCCGCCGGAACTGGTGGCGAGGGTGGATAATCTGGAAGCGGAACTACGGCGCGGGGAACTCAGCGAAGCAAATCAACAGTGGCTGACACAGTGCGGGCTGACGCCGGAACAGATGAAAAATCAGCTGGAGCCGGAATACACGCCGGAACGCAAAATCCACCTGTACCACTGCGACCACCGGGGCCTGCCGCTGGCACTGATTGACGTTAACGGGGCCATTGCATGGCGCGCAGAGTTTGATGAATGGGGGAATGTGCTGCGGGAAGATAACCCGCATAACCTGGAACAGCTCATCCGTCTGCCGGGGCAGCAGTGGGATAAAGAGACCGGACTGTACTATAACCGGCACCGGTATTACGACCCAGCACAGGGAAGATATATCACGCAGGATCCGATAGGGTTGATGGGGGGATGGAATCCTTACACGTATCCGCTGAATCCTTTGTCCAAAATAGATCCATTAGGATTATCTGCGTGGAGTGATGCAAAGTCGGGAGCATGTACAGAAGGAATATGTCAGTTGTTTTCACCTTTTATCGGGCCAGAGAAATTTGATAATCAAGAAACCGCTGCTTTTGAAGCACTAAAGAAAATAAATGGATTATCAATAGTAAATAATAGGGAATATGCAGGTATGATATGTAAGGATAATAAAGGGGAATATTTTTCCACGAAACCTAAGGAGGGTACGGATTCCAGTTCTAACTCACTGAGTAGCCCATGTCCTGCTGGTTCAGCATCCACGGGAGCCTATCATACTCATGGTGCATATAATCGGCACTATAAAAACGAAGAATTTTCTCCTGCGGACATTAACTATTCTAAAAAACATGCCCTTAATGGGTATTTAGGTACACCAGAAGGGCGTTTTGGAAAAATGGATTCCGACGGTGAAAATATTATATATTCTGAATCTAATGCTTTACCCACAACTTTTGATATTCGGTAGGTGTAAACCGTGAAGAACTCATTTATATCACTTGCTTGGATATTGTTTGCAATATCACACTCAGCATTTGGAAGAGAAAATTCAGTGGATTTTTTAGTAAATAGCCGTGAAATGGCTTTGGAACTATCATATGTTTATGTTAAATATATATATGGAAAAGAAAAGGCGGAATTTCAAAAGCCATATAGTATCACAGATGACAATGCTTATTGGAAGATAGAGGGAAAACAACCGGAGACGTTAGGGGGGAATTTTACAATACTAATAGCGAAAAAAGATGGTCAGGTGTTAAATGTAATACACACAAAATAATCTACTGTGCATATATTCGAATATTTTACTAGGGTGTATCTCTTAACCCGAATAGAACCGGAATATATACCGGAGAGAAAAATCCACCTGTACCACTGCGACCACCGGGGGCTGCCGCTGGTGCTGATTGACATTAACGGACGGGTTGCGTGGCGCGCAGAGTTTGACGAATGGGAAATGTGCTGCGGGAAGATAACCCGCATAACCTGGAACAGCTCATCCGTCTGCCGGGACAGCAATGGGATAAAGAAACGGGGTTGTACTATAACCGGCACCGGTATTACGACCCTGAGCAGGGAAGATATATCACGCAGGATCCGATTGGATTAATGGGAGGTTGGAATTTGTATCAATATCCGCTGGATCCGATACAAATAATAGATCCTTTAGGGTTATCTGGCTGGGATGGATTAGGCAATTGGCTCAGCCAGCCAGGTATGAAAGAGGCTTATAATCATGCAGCAGGTGAAGCCGAAGGTCCAATTGCAAAACCTATATCCGAATGGGAATTTTCCGAATGGAATGTGGTTAAAGGAAGTAATCATCTCGGGACTAATTATATAAATGTGTATGCAATGTGTAAGGATCAATTTGATAACACAAAGTCTGTTGCTGCAAAAGTTTTTCAAACCGGTTTGTTTCCGTTGAATGAAATTGAAGCAGGGAAAGGGATACCTGACCCTAGCGAAAATATTGGAAGTAAATCAGCTCCTGTAAACACCGCTGCAGATTGCATTGAGAATCTCGTAAAAGCTCATTCAAGGGCATTAACGTGCGGTTCAAAAAATGGTTATGAATGCTTCATGGATACAGTTGCGACCCCAGAGTTAGGGAATAAATTATGCGGATAGACTGAGTAAAACCATAATGAATAAATATATAAACAAGATTTCTGAATTGCCATCACGAATAGGATTGACACTTTCTTATATCATATGTATAAATCTAATTGCATTTATGAGGAACTCTTTTAGAATTATTATGTGGTATATTTTTAATGATTCTTTCCAAAACATCTGGCTAATAAAAATTTCAAATGCAATAGCTTACTCCATGTTATTTTGGTGTGGTTGCATTGCTGGCCATTTAATACAAAAAAAAGTATATTTCATTCTTCATTAGTCGTAGCTTTAGGTGTTATGTATACTTTTTTACTTTCAGGCGTAGGACCAAATGACTATATTTTGCTTCTTGAAGGCATATCAACTGGCGCTGCTTTAGGTGGGATTGGAGGAGGATGCTCACTAATAGTAAGAAAACTTCGACATTCGAAAAGTAAGAAATGAGGATAAAGAAAGTCCAGGCTGATTGTTCAAATTGGCCTGGCAGAGTTAAGTTAGTAAAAAACTCCACTGCGCCTATAGGGAAGTGCAGCTAATCATTCGTTCGCAGAATTTGATGAGCGTGGGAACCTATTGCTAAAAGATAACCCGCAGAACCTGGAATAGCTTATTCGCCTGCCGGAGCAACAATACGATGAAGAGACGGGGCTGTACTATAATCGGCACCGGTACTACGACCCTGCACAGGGAAGGTATATCACGCAGGATCCGATTGGATTGCAGGGAGGGTGGAACCTTTATAAATATCCGCTGAATCCAGTATTAGTTATAGATCCCTATGGGTTAAATAACCTGGATTTTATTGTTAATAATAATGGGATAGGTCATGTTGGTTTGCATATGGGAAGTGGTGATAACGAGTTATTATATGATACTGGTGGATCTTATATGACCCCCGAAGGAATACCATCGGGAAGTGGTGGTACTTTCTCGGGAAGTGACGCTAATTTGAATAATTTTTTAAAATATCAATTTGAAGATGGTTCGGATGTGAACGTTTATAGTTTCGAAATAACTCCAGATGAGGACAGGAAAATTAGAGAGGCTATAGATGAACAAGGTGGATGTTCACCATTTTTTTGTGCATCATGTTCCAGTAGTGTTTTAAATGGCATTGGCCCTTTTAAAAATCTGGGAAAAATTCAGACGCCGTGGGGAATGAAAGATGCTATGTCAAATATCCGTTACCCTAAGCCAAATAAACCATGGGGTTCATGGTTTATAACTCCAGCATATTAGTCGGTGTTAATTATGAGAATAGCACGCCTATCTCTACCTATTTTCTCAATAATTATTCATTTCTTTATTGTGAAGACATATGTGTTTAAAACATTAAATCATTACACTTACGATTACTTGACGGTTTTTTATGTTTTGTTTTTGATTTCTGGAATTGTGTCCTTTTTGAAGAAAACTATTTTCATGGATGCGGTTTTCTGTGTTATCACCCCTTATATTTCATCAGTGATAAGTTTTTTTTATGTTTCTATAAAAACATCACCTCATGTTGTAATAAATGATTTGTGGTCGAGTATTATAATTGGTTCATTATTGCCATATATTGCATTCTATGCTTGGTTTTTGTCGGCAGTCTTGATTGTTGAGCGGTTGGGAATATACTGTCTGTGCAAATTTATTAAAAATTCCTGAATTCGAATTACAATGTACTCATGTGAACCGGAGAACAAAAATAAGAATTCGTCTATACCTCCAATCCGTAGGTTGTTGGGAAACAACGTATCCAGTATCATGCTTAAATACACAATGAGTTTGTTCACCGAACAGATAAGAGCATAACATCGTTGCCGCCAGATATCCTTTGTGAATCTATGGATTGGTAGCATAAATTTTTTACTACCTCAATATATCGATAATTATGATTAGCATGATGTAAAGGTAATAAATTTAATATCCATGTATTCCTCAATTCACTTAAGGAAAAGATAAAATTAATGTGGTCTTGGTGATTGATAATAGCAGCGCTGATTTTTTGGTAGTTTGCATCTCATGAGAAATTGAGCAGTGCTTATAATGGTATACAGATTGTATGCGGAGGTAAGAAACGAGGCTCAAGAAAAGGTTGTTTACTTTCAAAGTTTATATAATAAAAATGATTTCTCCAATATGTATGCAAATGGAGCTAATGATTTCCCGAAAATTACAAGCAAAGAAGATTTCATAAAGTCTGATTTAATATCCAGTAATGTTATTAATGCTAATGTGGTGATGCTTACTTATCGCTCAACCTATACACATTATTCATTAGTAGAGGAGTTTACTCTAATGAGAAAGGATGATAGTGATAAATTGCGTTTAGGAACGTATTTTATTGATGACGGTGGCAAGCGTGGGAAAGTAATAAAACTATAAGGGTGTTTTTCGAACGTTTTGGTAAGGATGTATACGAGAAAGGTAATAACTCCAACAAAATGCCTATTAAATTGCCAGGATGATTACCTAGTTTGAATATGCATCCATAAAATAGATTGGTATTTATCCAATAACTCCTTTCTTATATTAAAATTAAATTGCTCATGTTTTTTATAGCTGCTTAATTTTTCATACTCCATAAAATCATGTTTCTTCAGCAACCAGTAATCAGCAATCATTGCCGCCTGTTGTTCCATAGAGTAAAAAATAAAATGAGGCTCACCAAGATGATATGAATCCCAGCGTGTTGATGCATAGGTATTATCATGAAAAGAAGAGTCATGCCGATAATATTGCCAGACAAAAGAAATGGCAAATATAAACAAATGAGGATATGTTACAGAATCATGGTAGTTTGTATAATCGGCTGAAAAATCAGATTTATACTCGTTTATACTCAAAAGAATCTCACCATTTCTGGTATTGGTTATTACTTTAGATTGATACCTTGAATGATTGCGGTCACAATATATTTTTACTCTGTCGTAGTTGATGATATTCTTAAATAGAGTTTGCGCCAGCTTTAACTCTCCGGGGGTTAACGATCTGAATAATACAGGATCAGCCCCAGAAGATAACCCTGGCTCTGTGAATAGTTCCTGACAGTCTCTCAGAATAGTGCCTTCATGATCAAAAGAAGCGTTCCTTAATATCCTTTCGCACATTACAACCTCCATTTATTTTACTTCAGCATACGCCCCGAACGGAAAAATTCAATAAAAAAGAACAAATTTAAATTTCACCTACCGCATATACATTGCTACATTTTCATTTACCGAAATTGTGAATAATCCTTGCGGAAATTGGTTCAGACATATATTCCCTGCGTAACCATCAACCGCATAGGATCATTTGGTGATGCTATACAATGATTGGTCTACGGCCAGACGTCCTGGCACCACAACGGGGATCGGTTCGGGTACGTTGAAGCAAAAAAGTACGCGATGTACCCGTTACGCCGTTAAGGCATTAATCATGTGTTCCAGTGCGGGTGTCGCCTGTTGCTGGTCATACACGATGTACAAATCAGCCGGAATACGCTCTTCTAATGGACGGAACACCACACCCGGCCAGTTCATCTGCGCGTAGCTGTCGGCAATCAGCGTAATGCCAATTCCCATACTGATCATCGCCAGTACCGTTTGCGGCTCCATCACTTCACGTATGATCATCGGAGAGAACCCCGCACTCTGGCAAACGCGTTGCAGGAATGCCCAGTCAGTGTGTATCGAAGGCATGGTGACGAAATATTCGTTACGCAGGGCTTCTAATGGTACGGTCTCCCGCACAGTCAGCGCATGCTCTTCTGGCATCGCCACCAGAAAAGAGGATTCATGCAATCGCAGGCTGGTAAACCCAGGCGCTGGCTCAACCGCCATTCGCCAGACACCGGCATCCAGTTCACGTCGCTCCAGCATGGCCATCTGCATCGCTGGCATATTTTCACGAAACAGCACCTCAACGTTAGGATTGTCCTTCAGGAATTGCCGCATTACCGGGCGCATTTTTCCCCACATCGCCGTGCCGATCACGCCCAGTTCGATCCGCCCTGCCTCACCGCGCCCGATCTGTTCGACGCGTGCTAACACCTGGCTGGCGCTGGAAAGCAGACGTCGTGACTCTTCCATCAGGATTTTCCCTGCATGGGTCAACGCTACGCTGCGCGAATGGCGGATAAACAGCAGCGTGCCGAGCTCCTGTTCCAGCTCTTTAATATGAATACTCAATGGAGGCTGCGACATATTCAGACGAGCGGCGGCGCGTCCAAAATGTAACTCTTCGGCGACAGCAAGAAAATAACGCAGTAACTTGAGATCGATACGAGGCGTGCGTTCCATGGGTAATGCGCTCCTGAGGAGAGGACTGATGCGCCAAATTACCACATTGCGTCGCAGAACAGGAACGACGGGCAACATATGCCCGCCGCAAAGGGGGATTAACGGGCCAGCGAGGGCTGTGCCTGCTTTTCAGGTTCATGCTTGTACTTAAAGCACAGCGCAAAAATCACCGCCAGCACCAGGGCATACGCCGCAAAGACCAGCCAGATAGTTTGCCAGTCCTTCACGCCATCCACTGAGAAGTAATCCACCGCCATACCGCTCAGGATGGAGCCAACCCACGCGCCGACGCCATTGACCATCGTCATAAACAGCCCCTGCGCACTGGCACGAATTTTCGAATCCACTTCCTGTTCAACGAAGACCGAGCCTGAAATGTTGAAGAAATCGAATGCGCAACCGTAGACGATCATCGACATCAGCAGCAGAACAAATCCGAGTGGAGACGGGTCGCCAAAGGCAAAGAAGCCAAAGCGCAATGTCCACGCCAGCATGCTCATCAGCATGACCGTTTTGATGCCAAAGCGTTTGAGGAAGAACGGGATAGTCAGAATAAAGCCGACTTCCGCCATCTGCGAGACAGAGAGTAAGATGGACGGGTATTTCACCACAAAACTGTCGGCAAACTGCGGATCGCGGGCAAAGTCGTGCAGGAAGGGGTTACCAAAAACGTTGGTAATTTGCAGCACTGCACCCAGCATCATGGCAAACAGAAAGAAAATCGCCATCCGCGGATTTTTAAACAGCACAAACGCATCCAGCCCCAGCTTACTGGCAAACGACGCGCTCGCTTTCTTCTCGGCGACCGGAATTTTCGGCAGCGTGAGTGCGTAGGCAGCCAGTAGCAGCGATGCGCCAGACGCAATGTACAGTTGCGCATTGCTCAGCTCCAGGCCCATCAGGCTGACGGTCCACATCGCAACGATAAAACCAATCGTGCCAAAAACGCGAATAGGCGGAAATGCCGTCACCGGATCCTGCCCTGATTGCGCCAGACAGGAATATGAGACACTGTTGGAAAGCGAAATCGTCGGCATGAAGGCCATTGCGTTGATCAACATCACCCAGAACATGGTGTCCGGATCGGTCACCGTCGTCGCGTAGAGCAGCGCGCCCGCACAGAGCAGATGACAAAGCATATAAGCACGCTCTGCCCGCAGCCATTTGTCCGCAATAATCCCCATAATGCCGGGCATAATAATCGCCGCCAGCCCTTTTGAGCTGTACACCATACCCACGTTGGCACCGGTAAAATGAAGGGTGTTAATCATGTATGAACCCAGGGTGACCAGCCAGCTTCCCCAGATAAAATATTGCATAAACGACATGATCTTTAATCGGGACGCAATACCCATTTTTTTCTTCCTTGCCGTAGAGTACGAACCCCGCCTGCTGGCGGGGTCATTATTATTATCGGTTTCAGGCCAGTTTACGCAGGAACCCGCAAATCAGGTCGATAAAGTTCTGACGTGAAAGTTCAGCCGCCGCCAGGGTTTGCGCGTGCGAGAGTTTCACATCCCCCAGCCCTTCCGCCAGATTGGTGATCGCCGACACGGCAACCACTTTCAGTCCGCAGTGGCGGGCGGTGATAACTTCAGGTACCACCGACATCCCCACCACATCGCCGCCGATAATTTGCATCATGCGAATCTCTGCGGCCGTCTCAAAGTTAGGTCCCGGATAAGAAACAAATACGCCTTCACTCAGCGTAAAACCCTCGTCGGCAGCTACGGTCTGTAAAATCGCACGATAATCGGCATCATAGGCATTCGCCAGCGAGAAGAAACGCTCACCAAAGCGTTCATCGTTCGGCCCAACCATCGGCGTTCCTGGCATGGTGTTGATATGGTCACTCAGCGCCACCAGACTCCCTGGCCCCACTTCCGGACGCAGAGACCCCGCCGCATTGGTGCAGAACAGCAGTTCGCAACCCAGTAGCCTCATTGTGCGAATAGCGTCGGTCATCACGGTCATGCCGCGCCCCTCGTAGAAGTGCCCGCGTCCTTTCATACAGGCGACCGGAACCCCGGCCAGATGACCGAGCACTAACTCACCGGCATGCCCGTGAACGGTACTCACCGGGAACCCAGGCAGCTTCTCGTAAGAGATCGCCACCACATCTTCTATCTGCTCAGCCAGCGCGCCTAAACCCGATCCAAGGATAAAAGCGACGCGCGGCGTGAAGTCAGGTTTATAGCCGCGGATAATATCAGCGCTGTTCCAGGGATTCTGGGAAAAGTGGGAGTCGGTCATGAGATGTCCTTATAATCAGCTAGTCACTCATTGAGTGAGGGAGGTAATGGTTATAGCGAGAGTACGCAATCGATTACCAATACAGTTTTCCCGGATGATCGATAGCAAATGTATATCAATCCTGGGCCCGGCAGGCGCGTATGAAGGCTAATTGTCCCTGCCAGAAATAGGAGGATGCACTGAAGGTCTGTCTTTCTATGCCGATATCGTAGGTTTAATGGCAAAAGGAAACCACGATGACCACCATCAACGTCTCAACCCCTTCCGTTCAAAGCGGCGGGAGTAGCGCAAAAACCGCTTCAGGTAACAGTACCGCCGCGCAGATCGCCCAGATTGTGGAGAAAATCACCCAACTGACGCAGAAGCTCAAAGAGGTGCCGGATAGCACTGGCAGCGCGGAAGAGAAGAAAAAACAACAAGAAATGCTCCAGACACAGATCAAAGTGTTGCAGGCACAACTGGCGCAGTTACAGCACCAGCAGGCCGAAGAAGCTCAGCAAAAGCAGGAACAAGCCCAGGTAAACGCGCAAGGCGTTAATCATCCTTCCGACGACCATCAGATTGATGTTTATATCTGATAAAGCGGATCCTGCGCACGTAAATTTGTTAATGCATTCGCCTGGGTGCGAACGACCTCCCACAGCGCCTGGGCGGCTGTCGACAGCGAGCGATTCTTGCGACGCGCCAGCATCAGTTGCCGCTCCACCACCGGCGTCAGTCGCTTCACCTGCAAGTGGCTCCCCTGCGGCAACGGTAAGGCCAGCGCAGGCAGAATACTGATACCTATTCCCGCTTCTACCATCGGAAACAGCGTCGCCGGATGACCAATCTCCTGCACAATATTGGCCTCTATCGCAAAGTGCGCAAGCGCCGCGTCAATGAGCGGCCGGCTACCCGATGCATAATCCTGTAAGACCAGCCGTTCCTCCCGGAGATCCTGCCAGTTCACCCATTCCCGTGTCGCCAGCGGGTGTGACTCATGGCAAAGCAGGAGAAAAGGTTCGGAGAGCACAGCTTCACATTGCAGATCGCTCACCGCCCCCGGATCAATCACAATGCCAAAATCCACTTCTCCCTGGCGGATACTCTCCAGTACCCACTGCTGCGGTCGATCGTGCAGGACAAAATCGATCGCCGGATAGCGCAAGTTACTTTGCGCAATGCACTGCGGAATGAGATGGGCGGAGATCGTCTGGCTTGCCGCCACGCGGACCGTCCCGGTGAGTTGCGTGCCCACCCTACCCGCTTCACGCAGCGTGATGTGTAGTTCATCCAGCAGTCGCTCCAGACGACCCGCCAGTTGTTGACCGGCGTCCGTCAGCACCACTTCTCGCGTCGTGCGATCCAGCAGTTTAACGCCCGTCTGGCGCTCTAGCTCTTTAATACTGTGGCTCACTGCCGACTGACTCAGGCCAATGCACTCGCCTGCACGGCTAAAACTTTTTTCCTGGGCTACAGTGACAAACACCCGAAGTTGACGCAGTGAATAATTCATCGATTCGATTCATATATAGATGCAATAAATCAATTTTATTTCTCAAAATGAAAAACGCAAAATAAGGACACCGAATTCCTGGAGTATTTATGAATATTTTTCGTATCCTCGATCCGTTTACGCTGACCCTGATTACGGTCGTCCTGCTGGCCTCATTTTTCCCCGCTGAGGGAGATTTTGTGCCTGTTGTTGAAGGCATCACCACCGCGGCCATCGCGCTCCTGTTCTTTATGCACGGAGCAAAGCTTTCGCGCGAAGCCATTATCGCGGGCGGCAGTCACTGGCGGTTACACCTGTGGGTGATGTGTAGCACCTTCATTCTGTTCCCGGTGCTCGGCGTATTGTTTGCCTGGTGGGCGCCGGTCAACGTTGATCCGATGCTGTACACCGGCTTTCTGTATCTGTGCATTTTGCCCGCTACGGTACAGTCGGCGATTGCCTTTACCTCGCTGGCGGGCGGTAACGTTGCGGCGGCGGTCTGCTCAGCCTCGGCCTCCAGCCTGCTGGGGATTTTCCTCTCCCCGCTGTTGGTTGGTCTGGTGATGAATATTCATGGCGCAGAAGGCAGTCTGGAGCAGGTCGGGAAAATCATGCTGCAACTGCTGTTGCCGTTTGTGCTCGGGCACCTTTCCCGCCCGTGGATCGGCAAGTGGGTCGCACGAAATAAAAAATGGATTGCGAAGACCGATCAAACGTCAATTTTGCTGGTGGTTTATTCCGCCTTCAGTGAAGCCGTCGTGAACGGGATCTGGCACAAAGTGGGCTGGGGATCGCTGCTGTTTATCGTCGTGGTCAGCATCGTGTTGCTCGCCATCGTGATTGCTGTAAACATCGTTGTGGCGCGCAAATGCGGCTTCAACAAAGCCGACGAAATCACGATTGTTTTCTGCGGGTCGAAAAAGAGTCTGGCAAACGGCGTCCCCATGGCCAACATCCTTTTCCCGACGTCCGTCATTGGGATGATGGTGCTGCCGCTGATGATCTTCCACCAGATTCAGTTGATGGTCTGTGCAGTACTGGCTCGCCGCTATAAGCGCCAGACCGAACAGTTACAGGAGCAGCAGGACAGCCGCGCCGCCAAAGCTTAAAGCGGGCGCTTCAGGGGCTGAACCAGCTGGCTCAGCCCTTCGGTTTTGATTAGCAGCGTAATTTGCATCAGCTCGCCCAGTTTACCCGCCGGAAACTCATCCTTGCGGGCAAACCACAGCAGATACTCTTCTGGCACATCGATCAGCCGACGCCCTTTATATTTACCAAACGGCATCACCGTGTTGGCAATCTCAACGAGCTGCTCTTTCTCCATCTCAGACACCCAGCAGGCGGAGCATTTCCGCTTCGTC
Organism: Citrobacter amalonaticus; assembly: GCF_018323885.1. Classification (NCBI taxonomy): domain Bacteria; kingdom Pseudomonadati; phylum Pseudomonadota; class Gammaproteobacteria; order Enterobacterales; family Enterobacteriaceae; genus Citrobacter; species Citrobacter amalonaticus. Next base: position 3,314,564 of record NZ_AP024585.1, read on the forward strand.
AATCACTGCAATCCCCAGCTCCTGCGCTTTTGCCAGTTTAGAACCGGCCGCTTCGCCAGCAATAACCAGATCGGTCTTCTTCGAGACGCTGCCCGCCACTTTCGCGCCGAGCTCCACCAGCCGCGCTTTAGCATCATCGCGCGACATCTGGCTCAGGCTTCCCGTCAGCACTACCGTTTTCCCGGCAAATGGACTGTCAATCTCTTCCGCATTAATCACCACCGGTGCAGGCCAGTGAATGCCTTCCGCCAGCAGTTGCCCGATGACTTCGCGATTGCTCTCTTCAGCAAAGAAATTGAACACATGGGTGGCGACCACAATGCCCACATCGGGGACTTTTTGCAGCTCGTCAATAGACGCCGCTTCCAGCGCTTCCAGAGTACCGAAGTAAGCGGCCAGACCGGCGGCCGTAGCCTCTCCAACTTCCCGGATACCGAGTGCATACAGGAAACGGGCAAAGGTGGTCGATTTCGATTTTTCCAGCGCATCCACCACGTTTTGCGCCGACTTCGGCCCCATTCGGTCGAGACCGGTCAGTTTCCCGGCTGTCAGCCGAAACAGGTCCGCCGGCGTGTGGACATACTCTTTCTCGACCAGTTGGTCGATAATTTTGTCGCCCATGCCGTCCACGTCCATCGCCCGACGAGACACAAAATGCTTGAGCGATTCTTTACGCTGCGCGCCGCAAATCAAACCGCCGGTACAGCGAGCAACCGCTTCACCTTCCACGCGCTCAACGTCTGAACCGCATACCGGGCAATGCGTCGGAAATGCTACCGGACGCGTGTCGTCCGGACGTTCGGAAAGCACCACGTTGACCACCTGCGGAATAACATCGCCAGCACGGCGAATTACCACCTTATCGCCAATGCGCAGGCCAAGACGTTCGATTTCATCGGCATTATGCAGCGTGGCGTTACTCACCAGCACACCCGCGACCTGTACCGGTTCAAGACGCGCAACGGGAGTAATTGCTCCGGTGCGTCCGACCTGGAACTCCACGTCACGAACAAAGGTCATCTGTTCCTGCGCCGGGAATTTAAAGGCCACCGCCCAGCGCGGCGCACGTGCGACGAAACCCAGTTGCTCCTGTAGCGCCATCGAGTTGACCTTAATCACCACCCCATCGATGTCGAAACCCAGCGTCGGACGGTCCTCTTCCACCTTGTGGTAAAACGCCAGCACCGCTTCCGGCGAGTCACACAGCGTCACGCGATCGCTGACCGGCAACCCCCATGCTTTGAATTGCAGCAGACGCCCCAGATGAGTATCAGGCAGTTCGCCGCCTTCCAGCACGCCAACGCCATAGCAGAAGAAAGTGAGTGGTCGCTTCGTGGTGATACGCGGATCGAGCTGGCGCAGCGAGCCCGCCGCCGCATTACGCGGGTTAGCAAACAGCTTTCCGCCCGTGCGGCGAGCATCTTCATTGATCTTTTCAAAACCCGCCTGCGGCAGGAAAACTTCGCCTCGCACTTCCAGACGCGTCGGAATGTTATCGCCGTGGAGTTTCAGCGGAATGGCGCGAATAGTCCGCACGTTTGAGGTAATGTCCTCACCGGTCGTACCATCACCACGCGTCGCTGCACTCACCAGCACCCCGTTTTCATAGAGAATGCTGACCGCCAGACCGTCCAGTTTCAGCTCACAGCACCAGGTGAGCTTGTCGCTACTCTTAAGACGGTCCTGCACGCGCTTGTTAAACGCCAGGAAACTCTCCTCATCAAAGACGTTGTCCAGCGACAACATCGGCACTTCATGACGAATCTGGCTGAAAGACGCCAGCGGCGCAGCGCCCACGCGCTGGGTCGGAGAGTCCGGAGTAATCAGCTCCGGGTGTTGCGCTTCCAGTTCACGCAGCTCGCGCATCAGGCGGTCATATTCTGCATCGGGGATTTCCGGCGCATCCATCACATGGTAAAGATACTCATGATGGCGAAGCGTGGTTCGCAGTTCGGTCAGTTGTTGTTCGATTGATTCCATATCGCACCATCAATGATAAAAAACCCCCGACAGGCGGGGGTTCAGAAAGGAAGTTGTCGTGCCTTGAGTGTATCAGGCGTTCGCGTCTTTCACTTCGCGGATACGGTCCTGATACTCGCGCAATTTTTGCGGCGTCATCATCCGACGCTGATCGTCGAGCACCACACCACCGACTTCATCGGCAATATGCTGTGCGGATTGCAGCATCAGTTTGAAGTTCTGCAGTTCATCGCCGTAAGACGGCACCTGCATAAAGATGGTCACGCCCGGCGTGGTGAAGTCGACCATTTCTGGATCAAACGTACCCGGGTTAACCATATTAGCCAGGCTGAATAACGCCGGGCCGCTGCCATCCGGACTCAGATGACGATGGAAAATATTCATGTCGCCAAACTTGAATCCGGCCTGCTGAATGCTGTTGAGCAGCACTTCACCGTTAAGCTCGCTGCCATGATGGGCGGCGACGTTCATGATGATCACCGCTTCTTTACGCTGAGGCTTTTCCGGGGCTGGCGCTTCTTCAACGACGGGCTCAGGCTGTGGCTCGACCACGGGTTCTGCAGGCTGGAAAGCCTGTGGCGACGGCTGCGGTGCAGTCGGCTGAACGGGCTGAATCTGCGGCGCGACGGGCTGTTGTTGAACCGGCTGCGGCTGATGCACAGGTTGCTGTGGCGCAGGCTGATGCACTGGCTGCGGCTGAGCGGATTGCTGCGGCGCAGGCTGTGGCTGGTGTACCGGCTGCTGCGGCGGACGCTGGGCATGCTGCGGCTGTACCGGCACTTCAGACGATGGCTGAACCGGCTGACGCGGTTGTGCCGACGCATAAGGCGGCTGGTACTGGTGTTGCGGCGACTGGCGAGGAGCTTCATGCTCCTGCGGGTTGCCAGGGGCATGATTCACGCGGTGAACACGAACTTCACCCACGCCTTCGTCTGCTTCGACATCATCGTCATACGAGTCGTCGTCGCGTTTTGATTTCATGCGTTTCAGTGGACGATCGCGGAACATAGAAGATCGTTCTTTACGGCTGGTCCAGAAACCATGTACCAGTAAAGCGATTATGGCGATCGCGCCAACAATGATTAATATCAGACGCAAATCCTGCATCATTATATTCTCTGTTGTTCTAACACCTTGCCACCACGGCAAACATTTACTCACTAAGAGTATTTGCCGATTACGTCAAGTGCAAGTGTACTCTTAGCTTTCACAGCATAAAGATGAACGAAATCGTGCTTTTTGCTGTTTTTTCGAACATTTCCGAACTGTTCTGTGTGCGATAACCCGGTAAGATACCCGTGTTCGCTTAGGACTTATACGAAAAGGAGCATGTCCTGACTATGGTGTCATCATCTGTCACTGCGCCACGCAGCGGTTTTTACTACTTTGCTCAGGGATGGAAACTGGTTTCGCAACCAGGGATCCGTCGCTATGTCATTTTACCGCTACTGGTCAACATCCTGCTAATGGGCAGTGCGTTCTGGTGGCTGTTCACACAGCTGGATGTCTGGATCCCGTCGCTTATGAGTCACGTCCCGGACTGGCTGCAATGGCTGAGCTATCTGCTGTGGCCTGTCGCGGTCATCTCTGTGCTGCTGGTGTTTGGCTATTTTTTCTCGACCCTGGCCAACTGGATTGCCGCGCCGTTTAACGGGCTGCTGGCGGAGCAACTGGAAGCGCGGCTCACCGGCGCAACGCCGCCGGACACGGGCATTCTGGGGATCATGAAAGATGTGCCGCGGATTATGAAACGCGAATGGCAAAAGCTGGCCTGGTATCTGCCACGCGCCATCGTACTGCTGATCCTTTACTTTATTCCCGGCATCGGGCAAACCATCGCCCCCGTACTGTGGTTCCTGTTCAGCGCCTGGATGCTGGCCATTCAGTATTGCGATTACCCTTTTGACAACCATAAAGTGCCGTTTAAAGAGATGCGCATTGCTCTGCGCAGCCGTAAGGTCACCAATATGCAGTTTGGTGCGCTCACCAGCCTGTTTACCCTGATCCCGGTTCTTAATCTCTTCATCATGCCAGTGGCAGTCTGTGGCGCCACGGCGATGTGGGTGGATTGCTATCGTGCTAAGCACGCGTTATGGAAATAACGAAAGTTTGTGTAAATAAGAGGTTGTTTATAACGCCTCTTATTCCATACTGATACCCATTATTTCTTCATAGCATATAGATATGCGAAATCCTTACTTCCCCATATTCGTCTGAAGGGTATGCTGGGAAGGTATCCCAATTTCATACAGTTAAGGACAGGCCATGAGTAAGATTTTTGAAGACAACTCGCTGACTATCGGTCATACGCCGCTGGTTCGACTGAACCGTATCGGTAACGGACGCATTCTGGCGAAGGTGGAATCACGTAACCCGAGCTTCAGCGTGAAATGCCGTATCGGTGCCAATATGATTTGGGATGCTGAAAAACGCGGCGTGCTTAAACCGGGCGTCGAGCTGGTTGAACCCACCAGCGGCAACACGGGTATCGCGCTGGCCTATGTCGCGGCGGCACGTGGTTACAAACTGACGCTGACCATGCCGGAAACCATGAGTATCGAACGTCGTAAACTGCTGAAAGCGCTGGGTGCCAACCTGGTGCTGACCGAAGGCGCAAAAGGCATGAAAGGCGCCATTCAGAAAGCAGAAGAGATTGTCGCCAGCGATCCGGCGAAATATCTGTTGCTTCAGCAGTTCAGCAACCCGGCAAACCCAGAAATTCACGAAAAAACCACCGGTCCGGAAATCTGGGAAGATACCGACGGCCAGGTTGACGTTTTCATCTCCGGCGTGGGGACTGGCGGGACGCTAACCGGCGTCACCCGCTATATTAAAGGCACCAAAGGCAAAACCGACCTGATTACCGTTGCCGTTGAGCCAACGGATTCCCCGGTCATCGCTCAGGCGCTGGCAGGCGAAGAGCTGAAGCCAGGTCCGCACAAAATTCAGGGTATCGGCGCCGGTTTCATTCCGGGTAACCTGGATCTGAAACTGATCGACAAAGTGGTCGCCATCACCAACGAAGAGGCGATCTCCACCGCCCGCCGCCTAATGGAAGAGGAAGGCATTCTTGCCGGTATCTCCTCCGGAGCCGCAGTGGCTGCCGCGCTTAAGCTTCAGGAAGATGAAACCTTTACCAATAAGAATATTGTGGTTATCCTACCGTCATCGGGTGAGCGTTATTTGAGCACTGCACTGTTTGCCGATCTCTTCACAGAGAAAGAATTGCAACAGTAATGCCAGCATGTTAAAAACGCGTAAAAAAGCACCTTTTCAGGTGCTTTTTTGTGGCCTGCTTCAAACTTTCACCCCACCTGCCATTGCTTCACCCCGCCAGGTCTGGTATTTAACCTGATTAATTATTTTGAAGCGCGAAATTAATCGTTACAGGAAAACTGCTAGCTGAATCGATTTTATGATTTGGTTCAAGTATTGATTTAGCGGCATAATGTTTAATGACGAGCGAAACGTCAGCGGCCAGAGGTTGACAGCAACGGATGGCGTAAAACACCTGGTGTGTCGCGCCCGTTTACGCCGGCGCTAACAATACAGGCTAAAGTCAAACCGCCAGGCTAGACTTTAGTTCCACAACACTAAACCTATAAGTTGGGGAAATACAATGTTCCAGCAAGAAGTTACCATTACCGCTCCGAACGGTCTGCACACCCGCCCTGCTGCTCAGTTTGTTAAAGAAGCGAAAGGCTTCACTTCTGAGATTACTGTGACTTCCAACGGCAAAAGCGCCAGCGCGAAAAGCCTGTTTAAACTGCAAACTCTGGGTCTGACTCAGGGTACCGTCGTGACCATCTCTGCAGAAGGTGAAGACGAGCAGAAAGCCGTAGAACATCTGGTCAAGCTGATGGCGGAACTGGAATAAGTTTTTCCGGGTTCTTTTAAAAATCAGTCACAAGTAAGGTAGGGTTATGATTTCAGGCATTTTAGCATCCCCGGGTATCGCTTTCGGCAAAGCACTTTTGCTGAAAGAAGACGAAATCGTCATTGACCGGAAAAAAATTTCTGCCGACAAGGTTGATCAGGAAGTTGAACGTTTTCTGAGCGGTCGTGCCAAGGCATCTGCACAGTTAGAAGCGATCAAAACGAAAGCTGGTGAAACGTTCGGTGAAGAAAAAGAAGCCATTTTCGAAGGGCATATTATGCTGCTCGAAGATGAGGAGCTGGAGCAGGAAATCATAGCCCTGATTAAAGATAAACACATGACGGCTGACGCAGCTGCGCATGAAGTTATCGAAGGTCAGGCCACTGCCCTGGAAGAACTGGATGATGAATACCTGAAAGAACGTGCGGCTGACGTACGTGACATCGGTAAGCGCCTGCTGCGCAACATTCTCGGGCTGGCAATTATTGACCTGAGCGCAATTCAGGATGAAGTCATCCTGGTTGCCGCTGACCTGACCCCGTCAGAAACCGCACAGCTGAACCTGAAAAAGGTGCTGGGTTTCATTACCGACGTGGGCGGCCGCACTTCCCACACCTCTATCATGGCGCGTTCTCTGGAACTGCCAGCCATCGTGGGTACCGGTAGCGTCACCTCTCAGGTGAAAAACGACGACTATCTGATTCTGGATGCCGTAAACAACCAGGTTTACGTCAACCCGACCAACGAAGAAATTGAAAAACTGCGCGCCGTTCAGGAGCAAGTTGCCACTGAAAAAGCGGAACTGGCTAAACTGAAAGATCTGCCTGCCATCACCCTGGATGGCCATCAGGTTGAAGTGTGCGCCAACATCGGTACCGTGCGTGACGTCGAAGGCGCAGAGCGCAACGGTGCGGAAGGTGTGGGTCTGTACCGTACTGAATTCCTGTTTATGGATCGCGACGCGCTGCCGACTGAAGAAGAACAGTTTGCAGCTTACAAAGCCGTGGCTGAAGCGTGTGGCTCTCAGGCGGTGATCGTGCGTACCATGGACATCGGCGGCGACAAAGAGCTGCCGTACATGAACTTCCCGAAAGAAGAAAACCCGTTCCTGGGTTGGCGTGCTGTGCGTATCGCGATGGATCGTAAAGAGATCCTGCGCGATCAGGTTCGCGCTATCCTGCGCGCGTCTGCTTTCGGCAAATTGCGCATTATGTTCCCGATGATCATCTCTGTTGAAGAAGTTCGCGCACTGCGTAAAGAGATCGAAATCTACAAACAGGAACTGCGTGACGAAGGTAAAGCTTTTGACGAGACCATTGAGATTGGCGTGATGGTGGAAACACCGGCTGCGGCAACGATTGCTCGTCATTTAGCCAAAGAAGTTGATTTCTTTAGTATCGGCACCAATGATTTAACGCAGTACACTCTGGCAGTTGACCGTGGTAATGATATGATTTCACATCTCTACCAGCCAATGTCGCCATCTGTCCTCACATTGATCAAGCAAGTTATTGATGCTTCTCATGCTGAAGGTAAATGGACTGGCATGTGTGGTGAGCTTGCAGGCGACGAACGTGCTACACTTCTGTTGCTGGGGATGGGTCTGGACGAATTCTCTATGAGCGCCATTTCTATCCCGCGCATTAAGAAGATTATCCGTAACACGAACTTCGAAGATGCGAAGGTGTTAGCAGAGCAGGCTCTTGCTCAACCGACAACGGACGAGTTAATGACGCTGGTTAACAAGTTCATTGAAGAAAAAACAATCTGCTAATCCACGAGATGCGGCCCAATTTACTGCTTAGGAGAAGATCATGGGTTTGTTCGATAAACTGAAGTCTCTGGTTTCTGATGATAAGAAAGACACCGGAACTATTGAGATTGTTGCACCGCTCTCTGGCGAGATCGTCAACATCGAAGACGTACCGGATGTCGTTTTTGCTGAAAAAATCGTGGGTGATGGCATCGCTATCAAACCAACCGGTAATAAGATGGTTGCACCGGTTGACGGTACCATCGGCAAAATCTTTGAGACCAACCATGCGTTCTCTATCGAATCCGATAGCGGTATCGAACTGTTTGTTCACTTCGGTATCGACACCGTTGAGCTGAAAGGCGAAGGCTTCAAGCGTATCGCTGAAGAAGGCCAGCGTGTGAAAGTGGGTGACCCGGTAATTGAATTCGATCTGCCGCTGCTGGAAGAAAAAGCCAAGTCAACCCTGACTCCGGTGGTTATCTCCAACATGGACGAAATCAAAGAACTGATCAAACTGTCCGGTAGCGTGACTGTGGGTGAAACCCCGGTTATCCGCATCAAGAAATAATTCTTGCCGCAGAGAAAAATGGCGCCTTCTGGCGCCATTTTTTTATCTACCGGATGGCAAAACCCGCCTGATGGCGCATACGCCGCCATCCGGCATCAGTTCGCGGTTACAATGGTGAGGTCACCGGGCGATAACACTTTTCACGCATCAGGATTTTCATCCCTTCCGGCCCGCTCTCCAGCATCCGCTTTTCTGAATCAGAAACCAACAGTTCGCATTGATAGCCGCCCGTGATGCCAAACATCGCGCGCGCCACGCAGATATCTTCCAGCGCATTCAGCCCGCTGGTTTCAAAATGTCCCACGATACGTCCCTGCTGACGAACCACTAACCGATAACTCTTCATCGCGCCTCCCCTGCCGGAGGCAGTATCAGTTCGTCACATCCGCATTGCTGCGTCCAGGTCATCACCGCCAGTACGCGTTCCGCGGCCTGTTGCGTTGCCTGCGTCAACGATTTCCCCAACACAATGCCGCTAATCAACTCGGCACAGAACAGATCGCCGGTCCCTTTCAGATCGGTTTCTACCCGCGGGTGCTCAATCACATCCAGCGTTTGGGCCGTGACCACCGCCACATTGATGGTTTCACTGTCCTGTCCTGGCGCGCTGGTGATGACAATCCACTTCAGCGTGTCGGTCAGCAGCGATCTCGCCGCGATAACAGCCTCCTCCAGGGTGCGGCACGGCATACCGCTGAGCATCTCCAGTTCGAAGACATTCGGCGTCAGCCCCTGCGCCAGCGGCAGCAGGTGATGTCGATAGGCATCCGGTATCTCGGCTTTCACATACATTCCGCTGTCGGTATCGCCAATCACCGGATCGACCAGAACAGGAATGTCAGGATGCGTTTGACGAACGTTTTGCAACCATTGCGCCAGCAGCACGATTTGTTCTGCGCTGCCCATATAACCGGTGGTCACAGCCTTTAACTCGCGCAGCGCATCACGCTCGCTTAACGCCAGCAAATAACCGCGGAACCAGTCGGCCGGAATAACGCCCCCGTAGAACGTGTCATAGTGCGGAGTATTACTGAACAGGACGGTAGGCACCGCCGTCACCCGCAAACCCTTTGCTTTGATGGCTGGCACAGCGATGCTATTGCCGACGCTGCCATACACCACCTGTGACTGAACGGCGACAATATCGGTCTGCAACGCCCGATGCTTATCGTCGAAGAGCACTGACTGAATATCACTCTCCTGCTCCATTAACTTCTCCTCTCACTGGACAGCGGGCGGGTGCCTCACTATTATCGTCATATGCTAAAATTCATTTTGTCATAGGTCAATAATGATCGACGGAAAAACCGCCAGCGAAATCTTTGACAGTATACGGCAGCACGTCACCAGCGGCGTGTTGTCTGCAGGTGAAACATTGCCGCCGGTACGGGAACTGGCTGCACAACTCAATGTAAATCGCAATACTGTTGCAGCGGCCTACAAACGCCTGGTGACATCCGGACTGGCGCAAAGTCGTGGCCGCAATGGCACCGTTATTAAAAGCGCCTCGACGCCCATCGCACGCGAAGGCGGCGACCCCCACACGCCGCTTCACGATCTCTCCAGCGGAAATCCTGACCCGACTCGCCTGCCGGACCTGAGCCGTTACTTTGCAAAATGTCATCACGACCACCGCCTGTACGGTGACACGCCGGTTTCCCCGGAGCTAAAGCGCTGGGCCACGCAGTGGATGCAGGATGCCGTTCCCGCTGCGGGTGAAATTGATATCACCAGCGGCGCAATTGACGCCATTGAACGCCTGCTGAGTGCCCATCTGCTGCCCGGCGATAGCGTGGTGGTTGAAGACCCTTGCTTTTTAAGCAGTATCAATATGCTGCGATACGCCGGATTCAGCGCCAGCCCGGTGAGCGTCGACAGTGAAGGGATGCGACCAGAGGGGCTCGAACAGGCGCTGATTAAAGGCGCCAGGGCAGTGATCGTTACACCTCGGGCGCACAACCCGACGGGATGCAGTTTAAGCGCCGCACGCGCTGGCGCATTACAGGCCATCCTCGCACGATACCCACAGGTACTGGTGATTGTTGACGACCACTTTGCCCTGCTTTCCGCCTGCGCGTGGCATCCGGTGATTGCGGCAGAAACACTCCACTGGTCGATCGTTCGCTCAATGTCGAAAACGCTGGGGCCAGACCTGCGTCTTGCCATTGTCGCCAGCGATCCCGCGACGTCAGCAAAATTACGCCTGCGTCTAAACGCCGGCAGTCAGTGGGTCAGCCACATTTTGCAGGATCTGGTTTACACCTGTCTGGCAGACCCCGTCTGGCAGCAAACGCTCGCCGAATCCCGCCAGTTTTACGCCGATCAGCAGCGCAAACTGGCGCAGGCGCTGCACGCACAAGGCATCAACAATATTTTCCCCGGCGATGGTCTGAACCTGTGGCTACCCCTTGCCGAAGCCAGCCAAAACGTTGCATTCGCGCTGGCGAAATCCGGTTGGCTGGTGCGTGAAGGCGACGCTTTCGGCGTTAACACGCCCGCACAGGGTCTGCGTATCACCCTTTCCACACTCAATGACAACGACATCAACCGCCTGGCCGGCCATCTTCATCAGGCGCTGAGCCAATAACAGGAGAGTATCCGTGCACGTCCATTTTATTATTCACGAATCATTTGAATCGGCAGGCGCTTATTTGCCGTGGGCTGAAACGCGCGGTCATCACATCACCTGGACCCGCGTCTATGACAGCGAACCGGTTCCGGCCAACGCCGATGGCTTTGATATGCTGGTCGTGTTTGGCGGCCCGCAGTCACCGCGCACCACGCTAGCAGAGTGCCCTTATTTTGACTCTAAGGCTGAACAACACCTGATCAACCAGGCTATCTCGGCGGGTCGGATCGTGGTCGGGATCTGTCTGGGTTCACAGTTGATTGGCGAAGCGCTGGGAGCCAGGGTCTGCCAGAGTCCGGAAAAAGAGATTGGTCACTATCCCATTACGCTGACCGAAGCAGGAAAACAGCATCCGTTGCTTGCCCACTTCTGCTCTCCGCTGACGGTCGGCCACTGGCATAACGACATGCCAGGGCTTACCGATCAAGCCACGGTGCTTGCCACAAGCATCGGCTGTCCACGACAGATCGTGCAATACGGCAACTTTGTCTACGGCTTCCAGTGCCATATGGAATTTACTGCCGAGGCGGTGGAAGGACTGATTCAACATTCTGAGCAAGAGCTGGCGGAAGCCAAAGGGAAGCGCTTTATTCGCTCGAAGGCGGAAATGCGCGAATGGGATTATAAGGAAATGAATGAAAAACTCTGGCAGTTCCTGGATCTGCTGGTGAAAAAACGTCAGGGTTAATCCGCATGCCCGGTCATCGCCGGGCAATGGGGTTAAATCCCCGCGCCCTGGCTGAAGTGCTCTTCGCCAAACACGCCGGTAGAGAGATAACGATCGCCGCGATCGCAAATAATCGCCACTACCACCGCGCCCGGATTGACTTTCGCAATCCGTATTGCACCGGCGACCGCGCCGCCAGAGCTGACGCCACAGAAGATCCCTTCACGTACCGCCAGTTCACGCATAGTGTTCTCCGCGTCTCGCTGGTGAATATCGACGACCTGATCGACAAGCTGAGCATTAAAAATGCCCGGCATGTATTCCGCTGGCCAGCGGCGAATCCCCGGAATGCTGCTGCCCTCTTCCGGTTGCAGACCCACAATAGTGACCGCGCGGGCCTGCTCGCGCAGAAAACGAGAAACCCCGGTGATAGTACCGGTCGTCCCCATGCTGGAAACAAAATGGGTGAGACGTCCGGACGTTTGCCGCCAGATTTCCGGCCCCGTAGTGGTGTAATGCGCGTATGGGTTATCAGGGTTATTGAACTGGTCCAGCAGCTTGCCTTCGCCGCGCTGAGCCATCTCCAGCGCTAAATCGCGCGCCCCTTCCATCCCCTGCTCTTTGGTCACCAGAATCAGCTCAGCACCGTAGGCGCGCATCGCGGCGCGGCGTTCCTGGCTCATGTTGTCCGGCATCAGTAGCTTCATACGATAGCCTTTCAGGGCCGCAATCATCGCCAGCGCAATGCCAGTGTTCCCGCTGGTAGCCTCAATTAATACATCACCAGGCGTAATCTCCCCGCGTTTTTCCGCTTCAACAATCATCGATAACGCGGCACGATCTTTCACCGACCCCGCCGGGTTATTGCCTTCCAGTTTGACCCAAATTTCACTGCCATTATCCGGCGTCAACCGCTGCAGCTTCACCAGCGGCGTGTTGCCAATAGTTTGTTCTAATGTGTTCACAATTTCAGTCCACAACCCAGACCTGATAAACCCAGCGCCATCAGGCAAATGTGTATTGCCGGAGGCAGCATAACTGTCTTATCCGGCCTACATAAAAAACGCTCTGAGATTACGCTATTTCTGCGAAAACAACATCATCATGACGTTCAATACGCTGATTGCCGTTATACAAGCGTGCGTTTTGCAGGCCTACAAACAGACGCTCGCCGCGTACCGGAGCATCGTCCCCTTGCATGACCACGGTCAACGGGTCGTGATACCACCCGAGCGGCTGCACGACCAATTGGGTGTAATGACCTTTCGGGCTGGCTTCAATAACCTGAACCGGCAACGGCGAATCCAGACTGGTACGGCGGCTGATATCGACTTCCCATGGACGCAGGAACAGATCGACCGGCCCCTGATACGCAGGCGTATAGCCCAGCGGCCAGCGGTGTGCGCCAACGTGGAACTGCCCACCACGAATGGTGCCTTGCAGGCGGTTCACTTCACCCATAAATTCCAGTACAAAGCGGGTCGCCGGTTCACGCCAGACCTGATCCGGCGCATCGGCCTGTTCAATATTCCCCTGGCTCATTACCACCACGCGGTCCGCCACTTCAGTGGCCTCTTCCTGATCATGCGTGACAAAGACGCTGGTGAATTTCAGCTCTTCATGCAGTTGACGCAGCCAGCGGCGCAGCTCTTTACGCACCTGCGCATCAAGGGCACCAAACGGCTCATCCAGCAGCAGAATTTGTGGTTCAACCGCTAACGCGCGGGCCAGCGCAACACGTTGTTTTTGCCCACCTGAAAGCTGCGCCGGGAAGCGATCCGCCAGGTGTGCCAGTTGCACCATCTCCAGCAGTGTCGTCACTTTGGCTTTAATCGCCGCCGCATTGGGACGCTCACGACGCGGCAGGACGCTCAGGCCAAAGGCGATGTTGTCGAACACCGTCATATGGCGGAACAGCGCGTAGTGCTGAAAGACAAATCCCACCTTACGATCGCGCGCATGCAGGCGGCTGACGTCGGTACCATGGAAGCGAATATGTCCGCTGGACTGGTGTTCCAGCCCGGCAATAATGCGCAGTAGTGTGGTTTTACCGGAACCGGACGGCCCAAGCAAGGCAACCATCTGACCTGAAGGAATATCCAGTGAGATATCGTTCAGCACCTGGGTGCGACCAAAAGACTTCTTAATATTGGCAATCTCAATGCTCATGATTTTCCTCCTGTTGCGCGCGTTTTTCCTGATTCTCCAGGCGCCATTGCAACATGCTCTTCAAAAACAGGGTAATAATCGCCATCAGCGTCAATAGCGCCGCAGCGGTAAAAGAGCCGACGCTGTTGTAGTCCTGCTCCAGTAATTCAATCTGTAACGGCAGCGACAGGGTTTCGCCGCGAATTGAGCCGGAAACCACCGACACCGCGCCAAACTCGCCAATCGCACGGGCGTTAGTCAGCACCACGCCATACAGCAGCGCCCAGCGAATGTTCGGCAGCGTCACGCGACGGAACATCTGCCAGCCGGATGCGCCCAGCAAAATCGCCGCCTCATCTTCCTGACTGCCCTGACTGAGCATCACCGGCACCAGTTCACGTACCACAAACGGACAGGTGACGAAGATGGTCACCAGCACCATCCCCGGCCAGGAGAACATAATTTGCAGATTATGCTCGTCCAGCCAGCCGCCCAACGGGCCGTTGGAACCGTAAAACAGCAGATACACCAGCCCCGCCACCACCGGCGAGACGGCAAAAGGAATATCCAGCAGCGTCAGCAGCAACTGGCGGCCCGGAAAGTTAAAACGGGTCACCAGCCAGGCCAGCAGAACGCCAAACACCAGGTTCACCGGCACCGCAATCAGGGCGATCAACACCGTCAGCCAGATGGCATGCAGCATATCCGGATCGGCCAGATTCTGTAGCACGGGCATCACCCCTTTGCTGAACGCCTGGACGAAAATGGTGATCATCGGCACCAACAGGATGAACACCGACACCAGCATGCCGGTGCCAATCAGAAACCATTTTCCCCAGTTGATGCGGGGGGCGTCATAACGCTTCAATTGAGTAACTTCCGCCATTAGTGACCTACCACACGTCGGCCAAAGCGACTTTGCAGGGTGTTAATTGAAAACAGCAGCAATAACGATGCCGCGAGGATCACCGAGGCAACCGCGCTGGCGGCAGGGTAATCAAACTCCTGCAAACGAATAAAAATCATCAGCGAGGTGACTTCCGTTTTCCAGGCAATGTTACCGGCGATGAAAATCACTGCGCCGAACTCGCCAAGGCTGCGGGTAAACGACAGCGCGACACCGGCCACCAGCGCAGGTGACAGTTCCGGCAGGACCACCTTGCGAAAGCTTTGCAGCCGCGTGGCGCCCAGGGTTTCCGCCGCTTCTTCATATTCCGGGCCTAACTCTTCGAGTACCGGTTGCACGGTACGCACCACGAACGGAATACTGGTGAACGCCATCGCCACCGCAATGCCAAGCCAGGTGTATGTCACCTTGATATCAAATTTTGCCAGCCATTCGCCGTAGAAACCGTTAACGGAAAACAGCGAAGCCAGCGTCAGACCGGCAACTGCCGTCGGCAACGCAAACGGCAGGTCCATCAACGCATCCAGCAACGTGCGCCCTGGAAAACGATAGCGGGTTAAAATCCACGCCATCAGCAGGCCAAACACACCGTTAAAAATCGACGCCACAAACGCCGACAATAGCGTCACTTTATAGGCAGCAACCACCTGCGGATTGGTAATCACATCCCAGTATTGCGCCCAGCTCATCTGTGCCAGTTGCATCACTAACGCACTGAGCGGCAGCAGCAAAATCAGGCAAACGAACAGCAGGCTGGTGCCCAGGCTTAAAGTAAAGCCAGGCAATACGCGTCGGGAGGAGACTGCAAACATTACTTACGCCCCGCCGCCAGCAGTTTGTCCAGTTCACCACCGCTGGTGAAATGGGTTTTCATCACCTCAGGCCAGGAGCCAAATTTCTCTTCCACGCGGAACAGTTCGGTCTGTGGGAATTTATCTTTCAGCTTGTCCATCACCTCCGGGTTGTTCACGCGGTAGTAGTAGTCCGTGATGATGGTTTGCGCCTGCGGGCTGTACAGCCAGTTCAGATAGGCTTTCGCCGCTTTCTCAGTGCCGTTGGCCTGCACATTTTTATCCACCCAGGCAACCGGGAACTCAGCCAGAATATTGGTTTTCGGGATAACCACTTCAAAACCCTGCGCTTCATACTGTTTGCGAATGTTGTTCACTTCGGACTCAAAGCTAATCAGCACATCGCCCAGTCCGCGCTCAGCAAACGTCGTGGTCGCGCCGCGACCGCCGGTATCAAACACTTCGACGTTTTTCAGGAACTGGGTCATGAACTGTTCGGTTTTGGCTTTATCGCCGCCGTCCGCGTTATCGGCGGCGCCCCAGGCAGCCAGATAGGTGTAACGGGCGTTACCGGAGGTTTTCGGGTTCGGGAAGATCAGCTTCACATCAGAACGGACAAGGTCGTTCCAGTCGCGAATGTTCTTCGGGTTGCCTTTACGTACCAGGAATCCCATCGTGGAGTAAAACGGTGAGCTGTTGTTCGGCAGACGGCTTTGCCAGTCAGCCGGAATCAGCTTGCCTTTGTCATGCAGGATCTGCACATCGGTCACCTGATTGTAGGTCACGACGTCGGCTTTCAGTCCCTGTAAAATTGCCAGCGCCTGCTTTGAGGAGCCCGCGTGCGACTGTTTAATCGTCAGCTTATCGCCGCCATTATCTTTCGCCCACTGCTGTTCAAACGGCGGGTTAAGGGCAGCAAACAGTTCGCGGGAGACGTCGTACGAGCTGTTCAATAGCTCCGTCGCCTGCGCCTGACCGACCAGTAACAACGACGCCACCAGCGTCAGATATCTTTTTTTCAGTAAGTTAACGGCCATTGCGCACCCTTATAAATTTGATGACTTTCTAATAGCCATAATATTTATAACGAGTGTGAAAGGAGTAACGGTTTTATATACCGTTTACTGATTTGAAAGTTGAAAAGGGAATAAGAGAAACCCCTCCTGATGGTCAGAAGGGGTTGTGCGGTCGTCAGATTCCGACGCTGACGGTCTCCGGCAACGTGCTGCCGCCGTCAATCACGTTTTGCGTGCCCGTGAGATAGCTGGACTCATCCGACGCCAGGAAGGCGGCCAGTTCACCCACTTCCAGCGGGCAGGCCAGTCGACGCAGCGGGATCGCCTTCGCCATTTCGGTCAGCACTGATTCCGGATCGTCCGGGTTAGACTGCTGCGCAATGCTTTCCGCCATCGGGGTACGCACGTAGCCCGGGCAAATCGCATTCACGCGAATCCCCGACTGGGCGTACTCCACCGCCAGCGATTTGGTCAGCCCGACAATCGCGGCCTTCGACAACGCATAGGCCGTTTCGCCCGGATCGGCGACCATATCGCCAGTGACCGAGGACATCATCACGATGCGTCCGTCTTTACGCTTAATCATCTCCGGCAGGACCGCTTTGGTCACGTTCCAGACGCCTTTGATATTCACATCAATGTGGAAGTCGCGATCTTCGTCGCTCATGTCGAGGAAGCTGCCCAGACGGCAGACGCCTGCATTGTTGACCAGAATGTCGATGCGGCCTTCCACCTCTTTCGCTTTCTTCAACGCCGCCGCCACGGAGGCGGGATTGGTCACATCCGCAATCACAGCCGTACAGCGATGCCCGCGGCCACCGAGTTCATCCGCCAGCTTTTCAATCTCATCGGAGATATCCAGCAAGATTAAGTTCGCCCCATGCCGGGCAAACACTTTGGCGATGCCTTCGCCAATGCCCTGTGATGCGCCCGTAATCAATGCTGTTTTGCCCGTGAGTTTACCCATTTCAATGCTCTCCTTGTGAATATGAAGTCTCACACTCCATTAACATTGAAAATACAGGAAAAAAGGATACGTGCTGAGGAACAGCTCACTAATTAAGGTAAATCTTAGATAAAAATCATCCCCGCCGGGGCGGGGACACTATTTTTATGCTGGTCGTAGCGACGTGCGTAAGCGGAAAATTACAGTGCCAGCAAACGGTCCAGCGACGGCGCAAAGTAATACCCGCCGGTCACCGGTTTGGTGAAGCGCAGCATGGCGTCACGTTTGCCGTCGGTGTCGCCAAACATGCTCAGCAGTTGCTGTTCAATGTTATGCAGACGCGCACAGTAGGCGCAGAAATAGAGACCATGAGTGCCGCTGGCGGTGCCGTATGGCAGGCTCTGGCGAACAATTTTCAGCCCTTTGCCGTCTTCTTTCAGATCTACACGGCTCAGGTGCGACGTTACCGGGCGATCGTCGCCATCGATCTCTTCGTTGGCTTCTTTGGTACGCCCGATCATCATCTCCTGATCGTGAATACTCATGCGGTTGAGCTGCTTCAGATTGTGTTCCCAGCGCTGAACAAAGACGTAGCTGCCACCCGCATCCACGCCGTCTTTGATGACCGCCACTTCGCGGCGCGTCTCTTCCCCTGCCGGGTTTTCCGTACCGTCGACAAAGCCGCTGAGATCACGCTCTTCCACCCAACGGAAACCGTGGATCTCTTCCTGGACCTCAATGCAATCGCCGAAGGCTTCCATCGCCGCCTGAGCGACAGAGAAATTCACATCGTGACGCAGAGAAAGAATGTGGATCAGCACATCGTACTGGGTCGCCGGGGCCAGGCCTTTACCGTAAGGGATAAAGTCTTTCAGCTCTTCAGCCCCCACTCCGCCGCTCAGGGTGCGCCAGGTGTTATTGCCGAAGGCCACGACCGCACCCAGATGGGCGTCCGGGAATGTCGCCTGGAAGGTCGCCAGTTTATCGGCGAACGCTTTGCTGGCACCACGCAGGGCATCAACGTCGCCTTTTACATTCGCTTCAATCCAAATCGCCGCACGGCAATGCTCTGGCAAAATGCCACTCTGAACCTGAGACATCATTCCTCCTGAAAAATGAGAATGCCACGCAATCGTGGCATTGATGGGCGTTATTTTACCCTGTTTTTACGTTCGAGGGTTTGTTCAGACGCAAATTAACGACGCCAGATAATTTTGCTCACTTTCCACGCTTTCAGCGTATCGTCCGGCGGCATTAACCCTTCAGGCCCCTTCCATTCACCGGTAAAGAGATAGCTGATGTGTTGACTGCCTTCGGCTTTACATTCTACTGCGCTCTGCTCAGCGTGGCTGGCAGGCTGACAATTGCCGAACGCTTTGCTGTAGAGGTCGCTAAACGGTGTGCCAATTTCAACGCCCGCGTCGGAAGGAATCCCGCTATCCAGGACATCAATGCGGCTGATGTTTCCCTGCTCGCCGTGAATGACCATCGCCACCTTGTCGCCGTTCATGGCTTCGAAAAAGCGCACCACATTGCCATTCTCGGTCTTCATGCCTCTGCGCAGGCGATAGTCGCCGTCCAGCGCATCGGCAATGGCCTGTTCATTTAGCGGCGTCGATGCCGTGAGTGCGCCAACGCCCTGTTCGGTTACTTCTGTCGATGAACCAAACCAGTTCCACGGATTGGCGGCAGACCAGTTTACCGACGACAGCGTCGAACAGCCGGTCAGCACCAGCGGCATAGCACATAACACTACACGCAGCGATTTCATCTCACTTCCTTTCATTAATGATCAACGTTACCTGGAGTCCGGCTTCACCAAAAAGTTCCGTTATTCTTTCTCCAGAGTAAAACAGGCGCGCATCCGTCGGTTGGTCAATAGCCACAAAAGTGCCACGATATCCGCCACCACCAGCGCCAGACCCGCGCCATTGACAGGATCGCCATTGAACCAGAGAACGGGCTGCCAACAGAGCAGGACCACCTGAGCCACAATCAGCAGCGCGTACAGCATATGCCATATCCGGGGAAACGCGTTGCGTCGTCCGCTCAGCAAGAACGCCAACACTGCCGGTATGCCCGGCAGCAGCCCCTGCCAAAAATTGTCGTGATCGGGATAGAACAGATTCAACAGCGCCGTGCCCTGTTCGCGCGAAGCACCGGCAATCACAAACAGCACCCAGGTGCGTGCCTGGAGCAAGAGCACAAGCCAGAATAAAAAGGGCAATTTCAGTGTGCCATGACGATCATAATCAGACGGAAAATGCATGTTAAAACCTGATAATAGAGCGAAATTATACAGATTCTCGATGATTTCCCCTTAGGGAACAAGCTGTCATTTGTCCGTATTCAATCTGTCTATTTCATGCGGAACATTCATAATAATTTACTTTATTTCAGGGAAGGAGTTCTTATGCGTTATTTCCAGAAGGGACTTATCGTCAGTGCACTTTTATCGCTTGTTGCCTGTCACGATGTTGATGAGGTTATTGAGATCCCAGACACGGGTCATAAGGTTAATGTCAGCCATGAGTCACTTCGCGAGGCCCACAGTCGTTTCACCACCCATATTGTACAAAAGAGCTTTACGGATTCAGGCGATCTGCTAACCCCACCGGCGGACGCTTATGTACTGACCCACTATCCCACGAAGTCTGGAGATATGGCAGCCTACATCACCCCGGATCCGAAAGATGATAAACGTCATCCTGCGGTGATATGGATACACGGTGGTTATGGCGGTTTGAGCGACAGTGATTATTTCTGGGAACCACAGGAGCGAGATAATGACCAAAGCGGCAGCGCGTTTCGCCATGCGGGGCTTGTCGAAATGGTGCCCAGTTTTCGCGGCGAAGACCATAACCCCGGCAGTTACGAGATGTTTTATGGTGAGCTTGATGATATCGAAGCCGCTTATGATTGGTTAGCAAAACAGCCGTGGGTCGATCCGCAGCGCATTTATCTGGCGGGACACAGTACAGGCGGCACCCGTGTTTTACTATCCAGTGAATATAGTGACAAATTTCGCGCCTACTTCAGCCTCGGTGCAATCCCTGACTTAAAAGCGCGGGTGCAAGGGGGAAAAATGATGGTGCCCGTGCCGTTTGAACAAACGGAACAAGAATACCGTTTACGCTCACCGGCCGCGTTCATTACTTCGATTAAGAAACCTACATGGTACTTTGAAGGAGCGAGGAGTTACTGGTCTGCGTTTGATAACATTGCGAAGCTAGCCAGGAAAAATAACATTCCAATAGAGATCCGCAAAATACCTCAAGCCGACCATTTTAGTACCATCGCGCCAGTAACAGAGATGATTGCCCAGAAAATCCTCCTCGATACTGGAAAAGATTGTAATATCTCTTTCAGTGAAGATGATATCGCGCAAATCGCCAGCCGCGTTGCGCGTTAATCAATTATCCCCTGTCCCGACGCGCGACAGGGGAATCAATATTCTTCATCTTCGATCAGGCGTTTTCCGAGACACAGCACGTCGGCATGCTCATAGCCGAGTCGCTCATACATCCCCAACACCACATCGTTATCTTCACGCACCATGATCTGAATCTTCGGGCAACCGCGCGCAATGAGTTTTTTCTCAAGCCGGTTAAGCAGCGCATTGGCGATGCCGCGACCGCGAAATTCCGGGTGCACGCCAAGATAATAGGCCGATCCGCGATGACCGTCGTAGCCGCCCATCACCGTCCCTACCACTTCCCCGTTTACTTCCGCAACGAGAAACAGGCTAACGTCATGGTTCACCTTCCGCTCGATATCCATTTCCGGGTCATTCCACGGACGCAACAAATCGCAGCGCTCCCAGAGGGTGATCACCTCTTCGAAATCTTCCTGGCGAAAAACGCGTATCTCCATGGTATTGAGGCCCTTTTCAAGGTTAAAACTCCGATTATGGCGCGAACGCCCCATTTAGCCAATATCTGACGCGAAACGGCGGAAAAAATGGCATAATAGCGGATTGTCACGTATTGAAATGAAAAGTAAAACAATTCTCAACATCAAGCGTCGTAACGGATTACGCGATACGATATAACATCAGGACTCTTTTTTTTACAACTCAGGCCGTATGAGCACTTTTAAACCGCTAAAAACTCTCACATCGCGCCGTCAGGTGCTGAAAGCCGGACTGGCGGCGCTGACATTAACAGGGATGGCGAACGCCACAGCCAAAGAAGCCCCACTGAAAACCAGCAATGGTCACAGTCAGCCTGCCACGAAAAAATCAGGTGGCAAGCGCATTGTCGTGCTGGACCCGGGCCACGGCGGTATCGACACCGGAGCCATTGGCCGCAACGGCTCCAAAGAAAAGCATGTTGTGCTGGCGATAGCGAAAAATGTGCGTTCCATTTTACGCAGTCAGGGGATCGACTGCCGCCTGACGCGTTCGGGCGATACCTTTATTCCCCTGTACGACCGCGTCGAAATCGCCCACAAGCACGGCGCGGATCTGTTTATGTCAATCCACGCGGACGGCTTTACCAATCCCAGTGCGGCGGGCGCGTCGGTGTTTGCCCTCTCCAATCGCGGGGCCAGTAGCGCCATGGCGAAATACCTTTCCGACCGCGAAAACCGCGCCGACGAAGTCGCCGGTAAGAAAACGACCGACAAGGATCACCTGTTGCAACAGGTGCTCTTTGACCTGGTACAGACGGATACCATCAAAAACAGCCTGACGCTGGGGTCACATATTCTCAGGAAGATCAAACCGGTACATAAACTGCACAGCCGGAATACGGAACAGGCGGCGTTTGTGGTGCTAAAATCACCGTCAATCCCGTCGGTACTGGTTGAAACCTCGTTCATCACCAATCCGGAAGAGGAGCGACTGCTGGGCACCACGGCATTTCGTCAGAAGATCGCCACCGCCATCGCTAATGGTGTGATCAGCTATTTCCATTGGTTTGATAATCAGAAAGCCCATTCGAAGAAACGGTAATCATGAAACCCGATGCTCTACGCGTAAAACAGTTCCTGCTGAACTTGCAGGATGCCATTTGCCAGCAGCTCACCGCCATTGACGGCGCGGAGTTTGTCGAAGATAGCTGGCAGCGTGACGCGGGCGGCGGCGGACGGAGTCGGGTGCTGCGTAACGGCGGCATCTTCGAACAGGCTGGCGTCAATTTTTCTCACGTACACGGTGACGCCATGCCAGCATCGGCCACGGCCCATCGCCCGGAACTGGCAGGACGCAGTTTTGAAGCGATGGGCGTGTCGCTGGTCGTGCACCCGCTCAACCCTTATATTCCCACCAGCCATGCCAACGTGCGTTTTTTTATTGCCGAAAAGCCGGGTGCCGACCCGGTCTGGTGGTTTGGCGGCGGTTTTGACTTAACGCCCTACTACGGCTTTGAAGAAGACGCCATTCACTGGCATCGCACCGCGCGCGATCTGTGTCAGCCGTTTGGCGACGATGTCTATCCACGTTACAAAAAGTGGTGCGATGACTATTTCTTCCTCAAACATCGCAACGAGCAGCGTGGCATCGGCGGGCTGTTTTTTGACGATCTGAACACGCCGGATTTTGACCACTGTTTCGCCTTCATGCAGGCCGTCGGCGAAGGCTATACCGAGGCGTATCTGCCGATCGTTGAGCGCCGCAAGGCGATGAGCTGGGGTGAACGTGAGCGTAACTTCCAGCTCTATCGTCGCGGTCGTTACGTGGAGTTTAATCTGGTGTGGGATCGTGGCACCCTGTTTGGGCTTCAGACCGGCGGGCGCACAGAATCCATCCTGATGTCGATGCCGCCGCTGGTGCGTTGGGAATACGACTGGCAGCCGGACGCTGGCAGCCCGGAGGCCGCTCTCAGCGATTTTATTCAGGTGCGTGAGTGGGTGTAATTGCCTGATGGCGGCTTACGCCTTACCAGGCCTACAATCCATTGCAGCCTGCGTTCATCACATCCACTGGCGCATACGCTGGTGCAACGTCAGCGACGGCTTCTCGGCAAACAATTGCTGGTAGTCGGTGGCGAACTGCCCTAAATGCCAGAACCCCCACTGCATTGCCGCATCCTTGACCGTGGTACTCTGCGACCACGGGCTGATTAATTCCCGTCGCACCGCATTCAGGCGGATCCTTTTCAGCCACGCATTCGGTCCAATCCCCAAAATGGCGTGAAATGCATTCTGCAACGTACGACGGCTGACGTGAAGCTGGTTGCAGAGGTCGAGTACCGTCAGCGGCTCCGACATATTTTCCAGCACATACTCACGCGCCCGGGAGAGCAGTTTGCGGTAGCCCTGGTGGCTGATACTCTCCGCCGAGTTGATAGGATGCGCGTCCTCCAGCATCATGCCCATCGCCAACAACAGATTATCCCCCAGCACCTTACGCACTGCGGGTTGATGAAGATTCTCCGGGTTCTCGCTAAAAGTCGCCAGCGCCTGCTGGACAAAGCCCCACAGCGCCGCCTTGTGCTGCTCTTTGACCTCCAGCGCCGACTGGTTGCGCAGCATATGCAGCACCCTTTCCGGATTATGTAAAAACTGTGCCTGACGGGAAATCACATCCTCTGAAATTACCACCCCGAGAATCGTGTAATCATCCGGCGTGCTCAGCTCGAACTCCGTACCGCCCGGGCGGGTCGCAATCTCGGCGCTGCCGAGACACTGTGCGCCAATAAATCCCTGCTCGCCCCGCGTGGCCGGAATGCCAAACCAGAACGAATTCGGCCACACCAGGCATGACTGACGCAGCGCCAGTCCGGTGTATTCGCGAAAAACCTGAATGTCATCGAGCAAGATTTCCGTGAATTCACCATGAAACTTCCCCGGATGCAGTTGATCATAAATCTGCTGCCAGGCAGTGATGGTCAGGGCGTGCTCATAAACATCCGTGGTCCGCCGCTGGTGAACGTTGTCCACTTCCACCTTTGGCGTGAGTTTAACGTCTTCGGGTAACGCTTCATGATAAAGATGGTGCAAACTGGCTGAACGGGTCTTTTTCATGATCTTTTACGCCGGACGCCTGGTAAGACGCCCGGCCCTCCGACAGGTTAATTTTTTAAGCGATAGCGACTACTGCGTTTACGCAACGCCCCGTCAGTGAAGAGCTGTTCCAGTGCGTTTCTGGCCTCTTCAAGCGGCCAGCCAAAGTGCGCGGCGACCTCTCCTGCCGTCATTCCCTGACGCGCTGTAGCGAGCTGCGCCAGCAGCGCGTCGGCGTATTCAGACCGTACAGGTGCTTCAGGCTTCGGCGCTGTCTTCTGCTCAGGGGATTTCGACGCGCGCTTAAATCCGCCGATCAGCCACTGGGTGTCGTCTTCTGGCCGACCAATTTCTTTGCGGCTGATGACGCGGCCTGTCCGCTGTGCTGCGGCGCTTCCGGCATCCAGCGCCGCACGACACGCCGCCAGATCGCCTTCCACCACCAGCGTCACTTTGCCCGGGTCAAGCACTTCATGACTCAGCAGGTTGACATTAGCCGCCTTCAGCATGGCATCCGACGCGTCCACGGCGGCAACCATGCCCTCCACTTCCAGTAACCCCAGTGCATTGATCATTGATGACCTCCGTTACGCGCGCTGAACAGGATTACGGGCGATGTCCAGAACCGCATCGGCAAAGGCATTACAGGCAGCTTTACAGGCAGCCTGGCTACCGGTCAAAAACGCCGCCGAGTAGTTAGTTTCTGACGGAGGCGGCACGTAGGTCACCAGTTGAACATCGGCGGATTTCATCGCCGCATCAATGCCATAGGTTGCTTCCAGCGGCGGTGCCACCAGATAAGCCAGCGGATCGCCCAGCGCGATCCCTGCCGTTGACGACAGATAAGAGCCGGTACGCGACACCACATGCGCCAGGAACGCGGTGTTTTCCGCATCGTTCGCCCACTGGAACGCCGCGCCGCCTTCGATATGCGCCACCATCGCATCCAGCCCGGCGCGCACTTCCGCCGGGTTTGGACCGCCCAACATAATCAACACTTCACCGGCTGTCGGCGATGGCCCATGGGCCGCCCCGGCGTACAGCGAACGGCCATACACCACTTCAACCATCGCCTGTTTTGTCGCTTCGTCTGCGGCAATATACGTCACGTCATCAGAATCTGCCGTGATGAGACCGAGGCTACGTATATGCGACGGTAATTTAAGTTCGCGTGCAAACCCGTCGTTCACGGAAGCAATCACGCGCATCGCGCTGACCGACGGTCGAATCAAATCTAATGCTGGCATGATGCCTCCTTAACGGGTCATGTTGATGCCGGATGCTTTCTGCTCCAGCATGCGTTTGGCCAAATCCACGATGACAGCAGCGGCTTCTACCGGCGGCGTACCGCCCTGGTGGATGTTGGAAATACAGGTACGGTCGGCCTCCACCGTCGTCGCCACGCGCGGTGAATAGACCGCGTAGCAGGAGAGACTCTCCGACTGCCCCAGTCCTGGACGTTCACCGACCAGCAGAATCACCACTTTCGCTCCGAGGATCTCGCCGATCTGGTCTTCAATCTTCACGCGGCCATAGCGGACAAAGAACGGTGTCCCGACCTTCAGTCCGGCCTGCTTCAGACCGGACAGCAGCGGGGGCAGGATCTCTTCATAGTTCGCGGTGATCGCATCGGTAGACAGGCCGTCAGACACCACCACCTGAACATCCGGATTTGCGACGCACTGCGATTTCAGCGCCTCTATGGCTTCCTGACTCAAACGGCGGCCCATATCCGGGCGCGTCAGGTAGAGATTTTTGTCGCTGATTTCCGAACGCACTTCCAGCAGTCCCTGGGCTTTCACCCACTCTTCCGGCACCTCTTTCAGGACGGTGTCTTTTGAGCGTGAGTGGTCGGCGAGAAAACGCAGTAGCGCCTGAGTGCGTGGACGCGGACCGGCACGCCCGGTGCAAACGCGAGCTGCGGTACTGCGCCGCAGTTCGGTCAGCACCTCTGCGCGATGCGGGTTCTCCACGCCAATCCAGGCTTTTGCTTCAGCGGAGCCCAGATCCAGCGCGCAGCTCTCTGTAGTCGACGGTGCCGCACACTGCGGTTTGTCGCAGGACTGCGACGGGGCGGCGGTCTGCGGCTGTGTCTGTCCCATTGACGCCATTACGCTGCGTACAATTTCTTCAATCTGTTTTTGATCCATTGTTTGTCATCCCCGCGTCATCAGAAGAACAGTGACGGATCGCCCGCCCGTTTGGTCAGGCGACCGTTTGCCATAATGCCCATCGTTTCCAGCCAGCGTTCAAACTCCGGCGACGGACGCAGATTCAGCAACTGGCGTACGGTCGCCGTATCGTGGAAGGCGGTGGTCTGGTAGTTGAGCATGATGTCGTCGCCAAGCGGCATACCCATGATGTAGTTACAGCCCGCGGTGGCGAGCAGAATCATCAGGTTTTCGTTGAGGTTCTGATCGGCATCGGCATGGTTGGTGTAGCAGCAGTCACAGCCCATCGAGATGCCGCTCAGCTTGCCCATAAAGTGATCTTCCAGACCGGCACGAATAATCTGGCGGTCGTTGTAGAGATACTCCGGCCCGATAAAGCCCACCACGGTGTTCACCAGGAATGGATCGTAGTGACGCGCCAGGCCGTAGTTACGTGCTTCCATCGTTACCTGGTCCGCCCCGAAGTTCGCCCCGGCGGACAGCGCCGAGCCCTGTCCGGTTTCAAAATACAGGCAGTTTTCTCCGGCGATCCGGTTAAACTCCGCCCCTACCGCACGCGCTTCGTCCAGCATTGCCAGCTCTACGCCGAACTCTTTTAAGCCCTTTTCACTGCCGCAGATACTCTGGAAGATCAGTCCGCCCGGCGCACCGCGACGGATCGCTTCAATCTGCGTGGTAACGTGCGCCAGCACACAGCCCTGGGTCGGGATGTTGAACTTGTCGATCACCCCATAAACCGTGTCCAGTACGCGGCTTAAGTTCTCCACATCGTCGGTCACCGGGTTGACGCCAATCACCGCATCGCCGGCACCAAAAGAGAGCCCTTCGTAGATTTGCGCGGCAATACTCTGCACATCATCACGGGTATCGTTCGGCTGCAGACGACAGCTGAAGGTGCCCGGAATACCGATCGTGGTGTTGGCCTTTTTGATTACCGGCATTTTCTTGCCGCCGTAGATCAGATCGGCGTTAGAGCAGATCTTCGCCACTGCCGCCACCACTTCCGAGGTCAGTCCTTTACGCGTAAAGGCAATATCATCAACCGAGGTGTCATCGCTCAGCACATGCTCACGCAGCTCGCTGATGCTCCAGTTCTTAATGCGGTTGTAGGCCGTTTCGTTGACATCGTCCTGAATCAGGCGCGTGACGCAATCCTCTTCATAGGAAATCACCGGGTTATTGCGAATATCCGCCACCGTCATTTCCGACAACACCTGTTTCGCCGCGACACGCTCCTGCGAGCTTTGCGCCGCGACGCCGGCCAGCACATCCCCCGAACGCAGTTCGTTGGCTTTTGCCAGCACCTCTTTTACATCCTTAAACTGATAAACATTGCCGAACAATGTGGTCTTTAGTTTCATAAGTCGTTCCCTCAGGAAGGAAATGCGAGTGATTTCACCGTCACCGGCACAACCGATCCGCCAAACAAAGGCGTACCAATGTCGATATAGTCGCCCGCCCGGACAATCACTTCGTCAATGACCGCCAGCGGGAGTTGCTGTAACTGTGGGCGCAACAGCATGCCCAGCGCTTTACCAAAGTCCTGCTCAGCCACCACCAGCAGGGGATGCGGATTCGGGTAACGCGCGATGAAGGCCAGCAGCGCGTCGATGACCGTAAGTAATGCGGCGTAACGCACCGGCAACGAGGCGGGAAGCGCCAGTACGTATGCGTCAGTCTGTGGATCCAGATCGAGCTGCGTCAGCGCTTGTTGCCACGCGCCAACCAGATCGGCGTCATCCATCGGGATCGCCACCGGCAGATTGCGCAGCGGCAACTGAACCCCTTCCAGCCAGATGGTGCTGCCCGAGAGCGACAGCGTGTGCGCCCCTGCGCCAATCACCGTAGCGCGCACGGTCTGCGCCGGAAACTGCACGTTCATCGCACGCAGACGCGGATGCTCATGCAGCGCCGTCGCCAGCAGCGGCCCAATATCAGAAAAGCAGAACGGATCGGCAGGCAGATTGCGATAGCACTCTCCCACGCCGCCGGACAGGGTGATGACCTCCGGCTTCGCGTCCGCTGGCAGTAACCCGGTTTGCATCAGCGTTTGCGCCAGCGGCGACAACGCGCCGTCGATCACTTCTACGATCAGACTCGCCATCCGCTGCGCCACCTGCCCTAACTGCGCGACGGTCAGTGAACGGGCATCGGTACCCACCCCGAATACCTCATCGACAATCTTCTGACCGGGTTGATGGGCATGTACGACGCGCCCTTGACCGTCGGTCTCCAGCAGACGCCCGCCGACGTTCAGACAGGCGGTGCCGCTCACCTTTCCGGCATCAAACAGCGCATAGTTCGAAGTGCCGCCGCCGATGTCGATGTTCAGCACCCGGCACATCCGCTGTTCAGACAGGGTTTGCGCCCCGGCGCCGTGACTGGCAATCACCGATTCCAGATGCGGTCCGGCACTGGCAACCACAAAGTCACCGAGCGACTGGGAGAGTGTCATCACCGCCGGGCGCGCGTTGCGGGTTTTCGCGCTCTCGCCGGTGATGATGATGGCCCCTGAATCAACCGATTCCGGCGCGATCCCCGCCGCCTGATACTGCGCGAGGATCAGCGCTTTAAGGTCGTCCTCCCGTAACCCGCCCTGCTTATCGACGGGGGTAAAGAAGACCGGGCTTTGCCAGCTAATGTCGCGTTTGATGAATTCGTAACGGGGCACCTGCGACACTGCCGCACGGTTAACCAGTTCCAGGCGCGAGAAGATCACCTGCGTGGTCGTGGTGCCGATATCGATACCGACGCTCAGTAGCTGGCGCGTGTTCACGATTGCGCCTCCACTTCCGTTTCTGCCGGAACGTTTTCATCTTTTGGCACCAGCATCATGGCCACGCCAATCGCCGTAACACCGCCAATCAATTTGCCGACAATCATCGGGAAGATCATGGCGTTCATATTGGCTGCCGCGAAGCCTAAGTGGTCACCCAGCGCGAAGGCTGCGGAGACGGCGAAGGCGCAGTTGAGCACTTTGCCGCGGGTATCCATCTGCTTCATCATGCCGAACATCGGGATGTTATTCGCCAGTGTCGCCACCATGCCGCCTGCTGCCATATTGTTGATTTTCAACAGGCTTCCGACGCGCATCAGCGGTTTCTCAAACCAACGGGTCAGTAACAGCACCATCGGATACGCCCCGAGCAGCACGCAGGAGATAGAACCGATCACTTCAATGGCGCGCATCACTTCACCGGGGGTGTCGCCAGGTGCCATAAAGATGGGGTCGAGACCGGGGATCAGCTCCCAGCCCAGCAGGAACTTGATGACTGCCGCGGCGAGACCAATGGTGATCAGCGCAACGAGAAATTTGGCGAAGATCTGGAAGCCGTTGATCATTTTTTCCGGGATGAATTTCAATCCCAGCGCCACCAGCACGGCGACGATAATCACCGGGATCATGTTCATCAGGATCAGCGCGAAGGTGAACTCGACCGGTTGTCCGTTGATCTCAACGCCCGAATACATCGCGACCAGACCACCGGCAATACAGCCGATAGGGATCGTGACAATGCCTGCCAGCACCCCAAGCGCCAGATAACGGCGGTCAGACGGCTCTATAATGCCCAGCGCAACGGGGATAGAGAACACGATGGTGGGCCCCATCATTGCCCCCAGAATCAATCCCGAGTAGAGCCACGCCGCGACGTCGCCACCCGCCAGCTCTTTGGCAAGGAAGAAGCCGCCCATATCGCACGCCAGCAGCGTTCCGGCGAACATGGATGGGTTCGCGCCAAGCATTTCATACAGCGGAATAATCACCGGCCCGAGCAGTTTGGCTAACACCGGCGCCAGCGCGGTCATACCGACCATCGCCAGTCCCAGAGCGCCCATCGCCATAAACCCTTCTTCGAACTGACCGCCGGATCCCTCAATACTTTTGCCGAACTTCCCGAGGAAACGCGCCGACCCGCCGAACTGCGACAGGATCCTGTCCACGGCGGCAATCAGCATAAAGAACATCATGATGTACATGATGATTTCGTTAATTCCCATACCCTTATCTCCATTTGCCAGGCTTTTCGTAGACCGGATAAGCGCAGCGTCATCAGGCAATGATGTCGCGTTTTGCCGGATGGCGGCGCGAACGCCTTATCTGGCCTACGTCCTGGTATGCTTTTATTGTGCCGCCGCGTACAACTCGATAATGTTGCTCTGCGTGGCGGTGCGTGGGTTGCTGCGTATACAAATATCCTCCAGCGCGGCTTGCGCCCAGACGCTGTAGTGTTCTGGTTTTGCGCCGACATCAGCGAGCCGTTTGTTCAGGCCCACCTCCGCAATCAGTTCGCTGACGGCGGCGATAGCGTCGCGATCGTCTGCTTTCTTATTGGTCAAGGCGCGTCCGATATGGCTAAAGCGTTCGCGACACACCATACGGTTAAAGCCCATCACCGTTGGCAGCAGCATGGCGTTCGCCTGGCCGTGCGGAATGTGCAATGTGGCGCCAGGCTGATGCGCCATCGCATGACACAGCCCCAGCCCGGCGCTGGAAAACGCCATTCCTGCCATGCAGGAGGCCAGCAGCATGCTCTCCCGTGCGGCGAGGTCGTGACCGTAGCCCACCGCTTTCGGCAGCGATTTGCCAATCATTGCAATTGCGCCAATCGCCAGGCTGTCGGTAAACGGCGAGGCATTCAGCGCGCTGTATGCCTCAACCGCGTGCGTCAGCGCATCAATCCCGGTCATTGCCGTCACATGAGGCGGTACGCCTTCAGTCAGCGCGGCATCAAGGATTGCCACGTCCGGCATCAGCGTCGCATGTGCCAGCACCTGCTTGCGTCCTGTCGCCGCGTCGATAATCACCGTTACGTTCGTGGTTTCCGATCCGGTTCCGGCGGTGGTGGGGACAGCAATCAACGGCAGTCGCGGGCGTAAGCTGCTGTATTCCGTCATCTGGGCCAGCGTCTGATGTGGATTCGTCACCAGCAGGGCGACAGCTTTTGCCGCATCCAGCACCGAACCGCCGCCAAAGGCAACAACGCCGTCGCATTTTGACTCGCGCAATTGGGCGACCGCTGCGCAGACGTCGGTGATGCACGGCTCACCCATCGGACACGGCCAGACCGTCATCGCCACGCCTTTCATCGCCAGACTGCGCTCTAACGACGCGGTCATCCCCGCCTGATGCAGGAAACTGTCGACCATCACGAACAGATGGCTTAAGCCTCGCGATTGCGCTTCCTGTCCGCAGGAACTGAGCGCCCCGAGCCCGCACAGCGTGACCGGCGGTACGCTGAACGTTTTCATGCGTTGCAGATTCAGGGTATCGAATGCCTGAAAGAGCGCCGTCTGCAATTCAGCTTGCATAGATTCCCTCCGCTTTCTCTCTCCCGCTGTTGGCGATCGCCAGCGGTGTCATAAACAGGCTATGCCGGGGCAGATGTACCTGGAGTTCAGGAAAGCGCTGGCGAAACAACGCCTCTACGCCCGGTTGCATACAAGAGCCGCCCGCCAGCCATAAATCGGCTATTTCTTGTCCTTCGATATGACGAGCAACGATCTCCGCCATTTTCTCGTAGACCGGTTTCACCACCGGCCAAATCTCCTGCGCGTTGCTGCGCTTGACCTGCTCGGCCTCTTCCAGCTCGATGCGCCGGTTTCCGGCCAGCGTCAGCGAAATGTGGTGGCCGCCCGTCGCTTCATCCGCCGAGTACGTCACTTTGCCCTGTTTGACGATGGCGATCCCGGTCGTGCCGCCACCGATATCCACGACACCGGCGTTATCCAGTTGCAGCAGATCGGCGACCGCGGTTGGTTCATCCAGCACATGGCTGACCTCCAGCCCGGCAGATTCCAGCACGTTGATGGAAATGCGCGGGTCGGTGCCCGGCGGGAACGACGTCGCCGCGTGGGTAAACCGGCTACCGAGCTGTTGTTCGAGCGTATCGAGATGGCGGCGCACAATTGTGACCGCACCGAAGAAATCCCAGACGATGCCGTCGCGCACGACGTCAGCCCAGTCAAGACACACCGCGACCGGCTGTCCGTCACCGTCGACAACCATCGACACCACGTCGCAGGTGCCGAGATCAACACCCAGCCACAGCGCGGAATCGCTCGTCGCAGGCGCCTGATTACACAGGTCAGCGGCTTTTTGCAGTCTTGGCGTGAGCCAATTTTCTTCGTCGTGCGCCATCATTCATCCCTTATACAATTCGAAACGCATCCACCAATACACAGCGACGCAGACGCACAAACGTACGCGCGCTGGTCACCCCTTCTCCGGTTGGCGTGGTGATGGTCATGGTGGTCCAGCCTTCACCACCCAGCCCCAGCCCGGCAATGCACGGTCCATTCTTGACAAAGATGCTGGTATCAATGGCGTTCGCCATCCGGTTCATGTTGTCGATGTTGCGTGAGTGCATCGCAGCGGTATGGTGGCAGCCGCCTTCCAGTTGCACCGCCAGCGCAATCGCCTCGTCGACATTTGCCACCCGCACCACCGGCAGAACCGGCATCATCAGTTCCGTGACGGCAAAAGGATGCGTGGCTGACGTTTCAACAAACAGCAGACGGGTTTGCGGCGGAACTTGCAGGCCAATGGCGGCGGCGATTTTTGCCGCGTCGCGTCCGACCCAGTCACGACTGACAGTGCCTTTGCCGCGTTCATCGATATTTTTCAGCAGCACCGGCTGGAGCTGTTCGGCCTGTGCGGCGCTCAGTTTCACTGCCTGCTGGCCTTCCATCAGGCGCATCAGCTCATCCGCCACGCTATCGACGACAATCAGTACCTTTTCATCCGCGCAGATGATGTTGTTATCGAAAGAAGCGCCTTTGACGATGGATTGTGCAGCCCGCGCCAGATCCGCCGTCTCATCGACGACCACCGGCGGATTACCGGCACCGGCGGCAATCAGACGTTTATTGGTGTGTTTGCGGGCAGCGTCGACCACCGCTTCGCCGCCGGTGACGACCAGCAGACCAATGCCTGGGTACTTAAACAACCGCTGTGCGGTTTCAATATCCGGGTTCGCCACGGTCACCAGCAGGTTTTCCGGGCCACCTGCCGCCACCACCGCCTGGTTAAGCAGTGTGATAGCGCGTTGTGAAACGCCTTTCGCCGCCGGATGGGGAGCGAACACGACGCTGTTACCCGCGGCAATCAGGCTGATGGCGTTATTAATCACTGTCGCCGCCGGGTTAGTAGATGGCGTCACTGAGGCGACGACGCCCCACGGCGCATTTTCGATCAGCGTCAGGCCGTTATCGCCGGTGAGTACCTGCGGCGATAAGCACTCCACGCCCGGCGTCCCGCGAGCCTGTGCCACGTTTTTGGCAAATTTATCGTCGACGCGTCCCATGCCGGTCTCTTCGACGGCAAGTTCCGCTAATTCTTTGGCATGCTTTTCGCCCGCTTCACGGATGGCGTGAATGGCAAGCTGGCGCATCGCCACGCTCTTCAGCCCCTGCTGAGCGACTTTTGCTGCCGCCACCGCATCATCCAGGGAGGCAAAGACGCCCATTTCATGAACGGCGGTCGCGGGTTGACTGCTGTCTTTCATTTTCAGCAGTACCGCTTTCACCACCTGTTCAATATCCTGTTGATTCATGATGTTCAGTCCTATTTGTGGAATATCACCTGACCGCCAGCCACCACTTCATCGACGATACCAATCACGCACAGATCGACAGGGGACGCTTCGCTGCGATGCGCCTGGCGAGCAGAACTGCCGCTAACCAGCAGCACCCACTCCCCGGTTCCCGCCCCGATGCTGTCAATGGCGACGGCACACTGCCCGTCGGGATTTCCCTGGGCATCGATCATCTCCACCATCAGCAATTTATCGTGTGCCAGTCCTTGATGGCGTACGGTACAAACGATTTGTCCTGTGACGACTGCCAGTTTCATACCCGCCTCCGTGGGTTACGTTGTGCTGCGATCCTGTAGGCCGGATAAGCGCAGCGCCATCCGGCCCCCAGTCCTGCTTAGATGTTGCTGTCGCCTTTGAAGCTGATCGGGAAGACTTCTTCCAGATCGCCATGCGGACGCGGAATCACGTGAACGGAGACCAGTTCGCCGATACGCTGTGCCGCTGCGGCACCGGCATCTGTTGCTGCTTTGCAGGCCGCGACATCGCCACGAACCATCGCAGTCACCAGACCGCCGCCAATCTGTTTCACACCAACCAGCTTCACGCGTGCGGCTTTTACCATCGCATCAGAGGCCTCAATCAGTGCAACCAGGCCCCGGGTTTCAATCATTCCTAAAGCTTCCATTGTGTTTTCCTCTCATGGGGTCCAGAACGGGACCATTTATACAACCAGGGTTTGTGAGTCACGTTCGCGTCTCACGTCAGTCTGGCGCGGCATGGCTGCCACCAACGCCAGTTCGATAATTTCCTGTACGCTACAGCCTCGCGAAAGGTCATGAAGCGGTGCGGCAAGCCCCTGAATCAGCGGCCCGACGGCACGATACCCTCCCAGACGCTGGGCGATTTTGTAACCAATATTGCCGGCCTCCAGTGACGGAAAAACCATCACGTTGGCGTTACCGCGCAAAGGGCTGGCGGGCGCTTTTTGCGCAGCGACCTCCGGCACAAAGGCGGCGTCAAACTGCAATTCGCCATCCACCAGTAGCGTGGGCGCACGTTCGCGAACAATCTCCGTTGCCTGCTGCACGTTCGCCACGCAGGGATGACGGGCGCTACCCTGACTGGAGAATGACAGCATCGCCACACGCGGTTCTTCACCGGTGATGGCGCGCCAGGTGTCGGCGCTGGCGATCGCGATATCTGCCAGTTGCGCCGCCGTCGGCTGCGGCACCACGCTGCAGTCGGCAAACCCTAACGCGGGTCCGACGTACTGCGGCAGCATCAGGAAAATGGACGACAGCGTTTTACATCCCGGCTGCAGGCCAATAATGCGTAAGCCCGCACGCAGCACGTTAGCTGTGGATGAAAGGTTGCCAGCGATACAGACATCCGCCTGGCCTGCGCTTACCATCGCCGCAGCAAACATCAGCGGGTCATTGAGTTTCTCAAGGGCATCCGGCGGCGTTTTCTCTCCAGATCGGGCGAGCCAGCGCTGGGCGAACGCTTCACGCATCGCCAGATTGCTGTACGGGTCGATAACCTGAATACCGTCCAGCGCCACCCGATGTGTGAGGGCAAACTGGCGCAGTGCGAACGGACTGGCCACCAGAATGGGGTGCGCCAGACCGTGCTGTTGCAGGTAATGCGCCGCTTTCAGCACGCGTTCGTCTAACGCATCCGGAAAGACCACCCGGGCCGGCGCCTGCTGAGCCCGTTCACGGGCGCGTTCAATGATCATTGTTCACCTCCCAGTCGCTGTTGGATCTGGTTGACGGTGAGTGGGTGTTTGGTGACACACAGAATCATCATCACGTAGACCGCGCTGGAGAGACGGTTCAGCGCCTGCAAAATATCCGGGCGCAGGACGTCAAATCCGCGGGTGATAAAGACCTGAGCGGCGATCGTTTCCGTCTCGCGAATTTTGGTACGTAGCAGATTCAGCAGCGCGGACTCACGACCATGACTGGCTTCAGGTACCAGATGATCGTGCTCCAGATAACGCAACGGTTGATGGGAAAGACGATGCAGGTCATCCTCGTTCAACCCAACGATGGACTGTGCCGCCAGGGGTTCATCCATCGCATCGGCGCGCATAATGTTGCCCAGCCGCGAACGAATATCCGCCAGCCAGGGCTGCCACGGCTCCGCCAGTTCGATTTGCAGCCACACCGCCAGCGCGATGGTGCTGTCCAGCGCGGCGCGAAAGCCCAGACGCGGATCGCTTTTGGCGACCATTTTGTCCGCCGTCAGGTGGGTCAAGGTGTCAGGCTTTTTCGCCACCGGCTGGCGACACAGTTCACAGCAGGCCTGGGGATGCGTATCGCTACTGGTTAACCCGTGCACCGGCTGCGGCTGCTGTTGCTCGTCGTCGACAAACAGACTGCCCTGCTCATCCAGAAACTTGATGCGCAGATGTCGCCCTTCCAACAGTTCGCGGGCAGAGGGCGTCAGGCGAGCGTCAGCGGGGAGATGGATTTCCGCCCCTTCGCTGAGCGTATGGTTCGCTCTGAGCCATGCTTCGGTGATGAAATCTTTCATACCGATTGCCAGTTCGCAGGCCACGCAACGTACAGGAAGCGCACGGTCGTCGGCGTGCCAAATTCAATGCTCGAGCCTTTCGGGATGAACATGACGTCCCCGGCTTTAGCGATCATCGTTTCGCCTTCATGGCGCACATGCAATTCACCGTCGAGCACCATGTCGATTTCGTCGTAGTTCAGCGTCCATGGGAAGAATGCGTTATCCCACTGCATGAACCCGGCGGCCATACTGCTGCCATCCTGCTCGGTGACGAGATCGGTCAGGCCTACGC
The DNA here is from genome assembly GCF_018323885.1 of Citrobacter amalonaticus. Taxonomy (NCBI): domain Bacteria; kingdom Pseudomonadati; phylum Pseudomonadota; class Gammaproteobacteria; order Enterobacterales; family Enterobacteriaceae; genus Citrobacter; species Citrobacter amalonaticus. The sequence continues at coordinate 3,351,312 of NZ_AP024585.1, forward strand.
AGTGTGGCTGCGCACCATCGAAGCGGCCAAACTTAACGCTGCTGCCGTCGATCACTTTGATGCCGCCTTTGCCGGTCACCGAGTGAAAACCCGGTTGCATCTCGCCCTGCTCCAGCGACTGTTTTTCCTTCAGCACCTTGTCCATCAGCTGTGAAACCAGACTCTCGGTAAACTGCCCTTCTGGTAGTTGCGCGATGATAGTTTCACGAATGCGCTGGGTTTCAGATTTGGCCTCGTCGACACTGCACGCTGCCGTTGGCGCGGATCCCTCGCGCTCCACAATCGTGATGCCCAGTAACTCCGCGACTTCACGGGCTTCCGGAGTGATGATGCTGGCGCGCAGCACCACCGACATCTCTTGTTCGCCTCGTGCGTGCGCCGCACGTATATCGTTAGCTGTGATAAGTTTTTTCACCTGCCCCTTCCTCCTTTTGGCTGAGCTCAGTCAGATAGTCCACCAGGTGCTGCACGCTTTGCGGGTCATGGCTGTTGAGCTCGAAAATCGGCCCCTGGAACCCAATTCCGCGCAGTAATTCCCGCGTTGCGGTTACGTCGGCATCCGGCATATCCGTTTTGCTGATCACGGCGATGTGTCGTTTACTGGCACCGATATCTAACAGCCCGGCAGGTAAGCGACTTTCTTTGTCATTGGCCGCATGGACATAAATCAACGTATCTACATCCTGCAGCGTGGTAATTAAGGCGTGATACCAGCGGGGATGACTAAAATATTCCCCCGGCGTATCGATATCGCCATTTTCATTAAATTCCACGGCCTGGGTTTTTCTGGCGAGGGAATAATTTCCCTGTAATGCATTAAAAAGCGTTGTTTTTCCCGCGCCGACAGTGCCAACAAACGCAATACGTTTCATGAGCACCTCAAAATTAGCTTTTCGTCAGGTCGCAGAGCGTGAAATGTAATAACCGACCCAGCCCGCTGACCGTTTGCAATAAGGCCTCTTCTACCGCGCCAACCGAGCCGTAGATCACCAGCGCGCCGCTGAATCTGTCGAGAAAACCGATGTGTACGTCAGCCGCCTTCATCGCCAGATCGCCGGCAATCATGGCCGTTTCACCCGGCGTCAGGGTCATAATGCCGATAGCGCCAGCTTCGGGAACACCGATCTTTTTCGCCAGTTCTTCACCTGGATGCGCAATGAGATGCGCCAGCGTGACCTGTTTGCCCGGCACAAATTCCTGAATGATGCGTTCTTTATCCATTGCTCACCGCCTGTGTTAAGACTGGGCTTATCGTGGCAATTTTTTGTCAGGGTAAATAACAAAATTCGGCAAGGTGATTTAAAAGGTGAAGTGGATCACTAATACGCGGAAAATAAAAAGGCGCGGGAAAAACCCGCGCCGGAATTAATTAAAGTAAAATTACAGCGGCTGTGTTTGTGCTTCAACCACCGCCAGCGCGACCATATTAACAATTCGACGAACAGAGGCGATCGGCGTTAATACATGAACGGGTTTCGAGACCCCCATCAGTACCGGCCCAACAGTGACCCCTTCCGAACTGGAAACGCGCAGCAGGTTGTAACTAATACGCGCCGCTTCCATATTCGGCATCACCAGAATATTGGCCGAGCCTTTCAGCGGGCTGTCCGGCATCCGGTCATTACGAATGCTTTCCACCAGCGCGGCATCACCATGCATTTCGCCGTCAATCATCAGGTCAGGCGCACGTGCTTTGATAATCTCCAGCGCGGCGCGCATTTTGCCGGCAGACGGACAGTTGGACGAACCAAAGTTAGAATGCGACAGCAGCGCCACTTTCGGTTCGATACCAAAGCGACGCACGGTTTCCGCCGCCATCACGGCGATTTCCGCCAGCTCTTCCGGCTCAGGATCGTCATTGACGTAGGTATCGGCAATAAAGGTGTTGCCGCTCGGCAGCAGTAACGCGTTCATCGCCCCGGCGGTATGGACGCCTTCACGGTAGCCAAACACCGCTTTCACCACGCTGAAGTGTTCATGGTAATCACCGATAGTGCCGCAGATCATCGCATCCGCTTCACCGCGCTGTACCATAATCGCCCCAATCACCGTGGTGTTGGCGATCACCGCACGCTGCGCCTGCTCCTGGGTAATGCCTCGACGCTTCATAATCTGGTAGTACTCGCTCCAGTACTCTTTAAAGCGCGGATCGGATTCATTGTTGACGATCTCAAAATCGACGCCTGCTTTGATCTGCAGCCCCAGTTTTTGAATGCGCATTTCGATTACGCCCGGACGGCCGATCAGGATCGGCTTCGCCAGACCCAGCGTGATCAGTTCTTGCGTTGCGTGCAGCACACGCGCCTCTTCCCCTTCCGGCAACACGACACGCTTCGGTGCTTTGCGTGCCTGCGAGAAAATCGGCTTCATGAACAGGTTAGTTTTGTAGACAAATTCCGTCAGCTTGTCGACATAAGCGTCAAAGTCGGCAATGGGACGCATTGCCACGCCGGAATCCATTGCTGCTTTGGCAACCGCTGGCGCAATTTTAACGATCAGACGCGGGTCGAACGGTTTTGGAATGATGTATTCCGGGCCGAAGCTCAGATCCTGGTCGCCATAGGCCGAGGCCACGACTTCGCTTTGCTCGGCATGCGCCAGTTCGGCAATGGCATGGACCGCAGCCAGCTTCATCTCTTCGTTGATTGCCGTCGCGCCAACGTCCAGTGCGCCACGGAAAATGAACGGGAAGCACAGGACGTTGTTGACCTGGTTCGGGTAGTCGGAACGGCCGGTACAGATGATGGCGTCCGGACGCACCTCTTTTGCCAACGGCGGCAGAATTTCCGGTTCCGGGTTAGCCAGCGCCAGAATCATCGGCGCGCGGGCCATTTTCTTGACCATCTCCTGGGTCAGCACTTTCGGGCCTGAACACCCAAGGAAAATATCCGCGCCGTCAATAACGTCATCCAGCGTCCGTTTGCCGTCATCATCTACCGCGTAGGCCGCTTTGGTTTCAGCCATATTCGGCTCGCGACCTTTGTAGATAACGCCCTTGGAGTCGCAGACCACAATGTTGTGTTTCTGCATTCCCAGCGCCACCAGCAGGTTCATACAGGCGATCGCCGCCGCGCCCGCGCCGGATACCACCATCCGCACGTCGGAGATATTTTTCTCTACCACCCGCAGGCCGTTAAGAATGGCGGCGGTACTGATGATCGCGGTGCCGTGCTGATCGTCATGGAACACCGGAATATTCATGCGTTCGCGCAGTTTCTGTTCGATGTAGAAACACTCCGGCGCTTTGATGTCTTCCAGGTTGATCCCGCCGAACGTCGGTTCCAGCGCGGCAACGACGTTAATAAATTTGTCCGGATCGAGCTCATCGACTTCGATATCGAACACATCAATACCGGCGAATTTCTTAAACAGAACGCCTTTGCCTTCCATGACCGGTTTACCGGCCAGCGCACCGATATTGCCTAAGCCCAGCACCGCCGTCCCGTTAGAGATAACGGCAACCAGGTTGCCACGCGCGGTGTATTTATACGCAGCCAGCGGGTCTTTTTCGATTTCAAGACAAGGTGCCGCGACGCCCGGCGAGTAGGCCAGCGCCAGATCGCGCTGCGTGGCAAGGGGCTTGGTCGGAGAAACCTGGATTTTACCAGGTACCGGGAATTCGTGGAAATCAAGGGCGCTTTGCTTTAACTGGTCATCCATCTTGTTGTTCCTTTCACGTATCGTTCAAAAAAGTCACGCGCAGCCAGGTGCGTCGCACATTATCACCGCACTGCGGGACGCAAACTTTGAAGGTCCCCAAACTATCACGACTTAAATAAAGATTTCGTAATCAACTCATAACAACCATGTTACCTGCTTAAGCCAGCAATACCATGCCTGTCTGCTATGCTTTTTTGTGGTGCACATCATGAATTTCTCAGAAGTGTGATTTTAAGCACTCACCTAACACGTTACTTTTCAAGGAGTATTTCCTATGAACCAGTTAGACGGCATCAAACAATTCACCACTGTCGTGGCCGACAGCGGCGATATTGAGTCTATTCGTCATTACCAACCCCAGGATGCCACCACCAACCCTTCCCTGCTGCTGAAAGCCGCTGGCCTGGCGCACTACGCGCATCTGATTGACGATGCGATCCGCTGGGGAAAGCAGCGGGGTAAAACCCAGGAACAGCAGGTTGCCGAAGCCTGCGACAAACTGGCGGTCAATTTTGGTGCGGAAATTCTTAAAAGCATTCCGGGACGCGTGTCGACCGAAGTGGATGCCCGCCTCTCCTTCGATCAACAAAAGAGTATCGACAAGGCCCGCCACCTGGTGGATTTGTACCAGCAGCAGGGGATCGATAAATCCCGCATACTGATCAAACTGGCCTCCACATGGGAAGGTATTCGCGCGGCAGAAGCGTTAGAGAAAGAGGGAATTAACTGCAACCTGACGCTGCTGTTTTCCTTTGCTCAGGCCCGCGCCTGCGCTGAAGCGGGCGTCTTTTTGATCTCTCCGTTTGTCGGGCGCATCTATGACTGGTATCAGGCGCGCAGCCCCATGGACCCGTACGTTGTCGAGCAAGATCCCGGCGTGAAGTCGGTGCGCAATATCTACGATTACTTCAAACAGCATCGTTATGACACCATCGTCATGGGCGCCAGTTTTCGCCGCACTGAGCAGATCCTGGCGCTGGCCGGCTGCGATCGCCTGACGATTGCCCCCAATCTCCTGAAAGAATTACAGGAAAAAGAAGAACCGGTCGTGCGCAAGCTGGTGCCGTCTTCGCAAACCTTCCATCGTCCCGCCCCCATGAGCGAAGCTGAATTCCGCTGGGAGCATAACCAGGATGCGATGGCGGTAGAGAAACTCTCTGACGGTATCCGTCTGTTCGCCGTTGACCAACGCAAACTGGAAGACCTGCTTGCGGCCAAACTCTAAACCTTGCCACGGAGTGTTCTATGTCCCGTAAAGACCTTGCCAATGCCATTCGTGCGCTCAGTATGGACGCTGTTCAGAAAGCCAATTCCGGTCACCCCGGCGCGCCGATGGGAATGGCGGATATCGCCGAAGTGCTGTGGAACGATTTTCTTAAGCACAACCCGACCGATCCAACCTGGTACGATCGCGATCGTTTTATTCTTTCGAACGGTCACGCTTCTATGCTGCTCTATAGCCTGCTGCATCTGTCAGGCTATGACCTGCCGCTTGAAGAGTTGAAAAACTTCCGCCAGTTGCATTCCAGAACGCCAGGCCACCCGGAAATCGGCTATACGCCAGGCGTGGAAACCACCACCGGGCCGCTGGGCCAGGGGCTGGCGAACGCCGTCGGTTTAGCCATTGCCGAACGCACGCTGGCGGCACAGTTTAACCAGCCGGACCACGAGATTGTCGATCACTTCACGTATGTGTTTATGGGTGACGGCTGCCTGATGGAAGGCATTTCGCATGAGGTCTGTTCGCTGGCGGGAACGCTGGGGCTGGGCAAGCTGATCGGTTTTTACGATCACAACGGTATCTCCATTGATGGTGAAACCGACGGCTGGTTTACCGATGATACCGCCAAACGCTTTGAGGCCTACCACTGGCATGTCGTCCACGAGATTGATGGCCACGACCCGGAAGCGGTGAAGAGAGCGATTCAAGAAGCGCAGAGCGTGAAGGACAAACCGTCGCTGATTATCTGCCGCACGGTGATCGGCTTTGGCTCACCGAACAAAGCAGGGAAAGAGGAATCCCACGGCGCGGCGCTGGGCGAAGAAGAAGTGGCGCTGACCCGCCAAAAACTCGGCTGGCACCATCCGGCATTTGAGATCCCGAAAGAGATTTATCGCGCCTGGGACGCCCGCGAAAAAGGCGAGAAAGCGCAACAGCACTGGAACGAAAAATTCGCCGCTTACCAGAAAGCGCACCCGCAACTGGCCGCGGAGTTCACACGCCGCATGACCGGCGGTCTGCCAGAGGCGTGGGAAAAAACCACACAGAAATACATCAACGAGTTACAGGCGAACCCCGCCAAAATCGCCACCCGCAAGGCATCGCAAAATACTCTCAACGTCTACGGTCCGCTCTTGCCGGAGCTGTTAGGCGGTTCGGCGGATCTGGCGCCGAGCAACCTGACAATCTGGAAAGGCTCGACCTCACTGAAAGAAGATCTGGCGGGCAATTACATTCACTACGGCGTGCGCGAATTTGGCATGACCGCCATCGCCAACGGTATCGCCCATCATGGCGGGTTCGTGCCCTATACCGCCACCTTCCTGATGTTCGTTGAATATGCGCGTAATGCGGCGCGTATGGCGGCGCTGATGAAGGCGCGGCAAATCATGGTCTATACCCACGATTCTATTGGCCTCGGGGAAGACGGTCCGACGCACCAGGCGGTGGAACAGCTTGCTAGCCTGCGTCTGACGCCCAATTTCAGCACCTGGCGTCCGTGCGATCAGGTTGAAGCCGCGGTGGGTTGGAAGCTGGCGGTCGAGCGCCATGATGGCCCCACGGCGCTGATCCTGTCACGACAAAACCTGGCGCAGGTTGAACGCACGCCGGAGCAGGTGAAAGCGATCGCCCGCGGTGGCTACGTGCTGAAAGACAGCGGCGGCAAACCGGATATCATTCTGATTGCCACCGGGTCAGAAATGGAGATTACCCTGCAGGCCGCGGAGAAACTGACCGGCGAAGGGCGTAACGTCCGCGTGGTATCGCTGCCCTCAACGGATATTTTCGATGCCCAGGACGAGACATACCGCGAGTCGGTGCTGCCATCGAACGTCAGCGCGCGCGTCGCGGTCGAAGCCGGTATTGCCGATTACTGGTACAAATATGTGGGCTTAAAAGGGGCGATTGTCGGGATGACCGGCTACGGTGAATCCGCGCCAGCAGAGAAGCTGTTCCCTTACTTCGGCTTTACGGTGGAGAACATTGTGGAGAAAGCACACAAGGTTTTGAACGCCTGATGTCTGCAACGCCGGATGACGACTGCGTCGTCATCCGATAAAAAATCAACGCGTGATCCACAGCGTGGGCCAGGCATCTGGCCCATGCCAGCCATCACAGCTCGGCTCTTCGGCATAACGCACCAGACGAAAACGCTGACCGTCAAAACGCCAGCGAGTCTGGATGCCGCAGTCCGTTAATCCCCGCCCTTTTGCCAGGGTAACCAGTTCACGCGACTTCTCATCAAACACGGCGTTCATTAACTCCATGTCATTACTTTCCGCGCCGCTGTTAAACGGTAAACGTAGGCGTACGGCGTGTGAGGCCAGTGGTTTTTTCCGCGACACGATCCACGCCAGATCGATGGTGTTGTACGCTCCGGCTTCGCAGGCGATCATCAACAGGGCTTTGTCATCGGTAAGGGCGGTCACCCGCACCTCACGGCGTGAAGGATCGAGTGAACACTTAATGCCGTTTATTCGCCAGTTGCCGTAATCAAGAAGGTCGTTGCGTTCGTCGAGGGAGAGCGGTGTGGGTGTTGGGTTAACGACGGCTACGCCTTTCAGCGCCGGTGCCGGTGGCACGCTCAGTGGAGGATCGTCCCCTTTTTCAATCCACGCCGTTTCGCTGCCCACCCGCTTCTGCTGCGCGTCGATGAACAACAGCGCCGCTTTCAGCCCGGCCAGCGAAATGGTTTGATTGCCCTTTTGCAGGGTAATCGCCTTCCCGTCCTGAATCGTCAGCAGAAATTCAGCGATAGTCGCCGGATCATCTGTCATCAGGTGCCACGGCGTCATTCTCCAGTGATCTGGGCTCAGCGCCAACGGTTTGCCATCCAGCAACAGGCGTGGCGCGATATCCGCTTCGTTGGTGGGCGCGGTCAATCCGCCAAGATCGAGGCGCAAGACGGCATCGGTATGCGCCCCGGCACTGCGGCTCAGCGTCATCACCAGCCCGCCATGTTCACCGGTGTTACGCGCGACGCAAAAATTCTGGTTATTACAGGTTACCTGCCAGTCAGAAAAGGCCTGTTGCGCGGGCGCGGCCCACAGCAAGCGGGCCGGAATCAGGCCGAGCAGGAAAAGGAAAATAACGCGATAGCGCATGGACGGTAATAACCCCAGAAGTCAAACGAACAACACAGGTCGTATCTTCGTTGTGCTGTTGACCATGCTCAATCGGATTTGTCGGATAGATTCAATCATTCGTAAAGAAATATAAACCTTATTTATCAATCCATTAAATGGGAGGATTGTAAATAGTTGAGCAATAACACGGTCTTACCGTCTCGTATTTCACCGGTTTTAATCATCTCCAGTGCCTGAGTAAACGGTAATTCCAGCACGTCGATGTCTTCGTCTTCCACACCACCCCCCGCGTTAGCACGCTGGCTTTCGCTGTATTCGGCGATAAAAAAGTGAATCAGCTCCGTCACACCGCCGGGAGACATGTACAGCTCAAAGAGCTTGCGCACCTCACCCACTTCATAGCCTGTCTCTTCAATGGCCTCTTTGCGAATGCAGGCTTCCGGCTCGTCGTTGTCCAGTAATCCTGCGCAGGTTTCAATCAACTGCCCGCTTTCGTTACCGTTCACCCACGTCGCTACGCGGAACTGACGAATCAGCACCACCGTCTTTTTCTCTGCGTTATACAGCAGGATCGTTGCCCCGTTGCCGCGATCGTACACTTCACGTTTGTGGCGGATGACATCGCCGTTCGAGCGGGTCAGATCGTAGGTAATATTGCGCAGGATGAAATAGTTATCAGAAAGGACTTTGTCTTTAACGAGGGTGATTTTTTGCGACATATCGACTCCACAGCGTAAGAAGAGAAATTATACTACGCCGTGAAGCCGGTTTTGTCTGTGTAAGATAAGGCTGATTTATGCCGGATAGAGGCGAATGGCAGGCCTGATAAGCGCAGCGCTATCAAGCCTGATGTCGGTTACGCCTTATCCGGCCTACGGGATAGTCAAACGTTTACCGCCCCAGCCAGTCGATGATCCCCTGCGCCGCATGGCGCCCTTCCGCCATCGCGGTGACCACCAGATCGGCGCCGCGAACAGCATCGCCGCCAGCAAAAATTTTCGGGTTAGTGGTCTGGTAACGGTATGCACTCTCCACGTTTGCCGCGATGCGCCCCCAGCTGTCCACTTGCACTCCATGGCTCTCCAGCCACGGCATCCCGTGCGGATGGAAACCAAACGCCATGATCACAGCATCTGCCGGCATCACAAATTCACTGCCAGCAATTGGCACCGGACGGCGGCGTCCCTGGGCATCCGGCTCACCCAATTGCGTACGCAGAAAACGAATGCCGCAAACGCGCCCGTCCGCGCTCAGTTCCAGATCGACCGGCTGTACGTTGAACTCGAACTTCGCCCCTTCCTCACGCGCGTTTTTCACCTCTTTCTTCGAACCCGGCATGTTGGCTTCGTCACGGCGATAGGCGCAGGTGACCTGGCTTGCGCCATGACGCAGCGCGGTACGGACACAGTCCATCGCCGTGTCGCCTCCGCCCAACACCACCACGTTAAGTCCGGCGGTGTTGATGTACGGCTCTTCAGGACATTCGTCCAGTCCCATCACCTGTTTAGTATTGGCGATCAGGAATGGCAGCGCGTCATAGACGCCCGGAGCCTCTTCGTTAGGCAGGTCGGCCTTCATCGAACGATAGGTTCCCACGCCGACAAATACGGCATCGTAATCCTCGAGCAGCGCCTCCATTTTCACATCCCTGCCCACTTCGCAGTTCAGCTCAAAATGGATCCCCATCGCGCTAAAAATTTCCCGACGACGCGCCAGCAGTGATTTATCCAGTTTGAAGGCCGGGATGCCAAAGGTCAGCAGCCCGCCGATTTCAGGGTGACGATCAAAAACCGTGGCGCTGACGCCGTGACGCGCCAGCACGTCGGCGCAGGCAAGCCCTGCCGGACCGGCGCCAATAATCGCCACACGCTTATCGACCTTCTGGACATGACTCAGATCCGGCCGCCAGCCGTTACCCAGCGCGCGGTCAGAAATGTAGCGTTCAATGTTGCCGATCGTCACCGCGCCGTGCTCGTCGCGCACCGTACAGGCGCCCTCGCACAGTCGGTCTTGTGGACAAACGCGCCCGGTGATTTCCGGCAGACAATTCGTCTGGTGAGACAACTCCACTGCCGCATCAATATTTCCGGCTTTCACCAGTTCAATCCACTGAGGGATGTGGTTATGTAGCGGGCAGGTCCATTCGCAAATGCTGTGTTCACCACACTTCAGGCAGCGTGAGGCCTCCCGCTCCGCCTGAGCCGTGCGAAACGGCAGATAGATTTCATCAAAGCTGACTTTTCGCGCGTCGATAGCCAGTTTATCCGGCTCACCGCGCGCCGACGTCGCGTGCATTTGCTCAATTTTGCTCATTGCGGGGAAAGCGGTCGCTGTGGCATCGGCATGCCACGGCTGATTCTCCTGCCGGGCAGTACGTAAACGTCGCGCTTTCGCCAGCCGGGTTAACGACCCTTCCGTCACCAGTTGCAGTGCGTCCGCAGGACAGTTCTCCACGCAGGCCGGCCCCTTTTCCCGCCCCTGACAGAGGTCGCATTTATGTGCTGTGGCTTTGACCTGATCGTTGGCGACGGGGGTCAGGACGATTTGCATGGTGCCAAACGGACAAGCCACCACGCAGGATTTACAGCCGATACACTTTTGCTGATTGACCTGCACGCTGTCGTTGACGTGGCTTATCGCTCCATTCGGACAACTGCGGGCGCAGGGCGCATCTTCGCAATGGTGGCAGGTCACTGCACTTCGCTGATGCTGATGCCTGATAACCGTGATCCGGGGCTGGTAGTGACGTTGGCTAAGGACGTGTTGCTCTTCATTGTGGGCCAAAACGCAAGCGACTTCACAGGCATGGCATCCCAGGCACTGTTGGCTGTTGGCCATAATAAAACGGTTCATGGCGACCTTCTTTTTTGGTTGTAAAAACCTTATTCTTTATATAAGTGTTGTTATTAACCGACTGACCACACGTCGGCAATGTTCATTTGCCCAGGAAGCACAACTATTTCTACAGAACCTGTGGCAGATCAATTTATTTCAGCCAGAGTGAAATTACGTTTCAGATCTGCGAGAGATTTTTACCGTAAGCACTTTTAAAGGAAATTACGCGTGTGATCGTCAAACGCCCCGTCTCGGCCAGCCTGGCCCGGGCCTTTTTTTACATTGTCCTGCTCTCGATTCTCTCAACCGGCGTTGCGTTACTGACGCTGGCCAGCAGCCTGCGGGATGCCGAAGCCATTAACGTGGCGGGTTCATTACGTATGCAGAGCTATCGTCTGGGGTACGATCTGCAAAGCCACAGCCCGCAATTAAACGCCCATCGTCTGCTCTTTCAGCAAGCCCTCAACTCATCGGCGTTAAGCAATCTGAATGCCTGGTATGTGCCTCAGGCGGTGAAAGGTCGCTACGCGCAACTGCATGCCAACTGGCTGGAGATGAATGCCCGCCTGATTGATGGGGATCTGCAGTGGTATCAGAACAACATTAACGCCTACGTCGATAAGATCGATCTCTTCGTGCTGGCCTTGCAGCACTATGCCGAGCGCAAAGTGATGCTGGTGGTGGGGATCTCGCTGGCGGGCGGTATCGGGATTTTTACCCTCGTCTTTTTCACCCTGCGCCGTATTCGTCATCAGGTTGTGCGCCCACTGAACCAACTGGTAATGGCCAGCCAGCGCATCGAACACGGTCAGTTTGATTCGCCGCCGCTGGATACGCACCTTCCCAACGAACTGGGGCTACTGGCGAAGACCTTTAATCAGATGTCGAGCGAGTTGCATAAGCTGTACCGCTCGCTGGAAGCGAAGGTCGAAGAAAAGACCCACGATCTCCATGAAGCCAAGCGACGTCTGGAAGTGCTGTACCAGTGTTCTCAGGCGCTAAATACCAGTCAGATTGATGTGCACTGCTTCCGCCATATTTTGCAGATTGTCCGTGATAATGAAGCGGCACTATTTCTGGAGCTTACCGTCGGCGAAAACTGGCGTATCAGTGAAGGTGAAAAACAGGCCGACCTGCCGATGCAAATCCTGCCGGTGACCATGCAGGAGACGGTCTACGGCGAGCTGCACTGGCAAAGTCAGCATGTCGCCAGCGCGATCCCGCTGTTAAACAGCGTATCGACAATGCTGGGGCGCGGCCTGTACTTCAACCATGCGCAGAAACACTTCCAGCAACTGTTGCTGATGGAAGAACGCGCCACTATTGCCCGTGAACTGCATGACTCTCTGGCGCAGGTGCTTTCGTATCTGCGCATTCAGTTGACGCTGCTCAAACGCGCCATTCCTGAGGATAACGCCCCGGCGCAGGCCATTATGGATGACTTCTCGCGGGCGCTGAACGACGCCTATCGTCAGTTGCGTGAACTGCTGACCACCTTCCGTCTAACCCTGCAACAGGCTGATTTACCTTCCGCACTGCATGAAATGCTCGAAGCGCTACAAGGGCAAACTGCCGCTAAACTCACTCTGGACTGCCGGTTGCCGACGCTGGCGCTCGATGCGCAGATGCAGGTCCATCTGTTACAGATTATCCGGGAAGCGGTGCTCAACGCGATGAAGCACGCCAGTGCCAGTGAGATTGCCGTTAGCTGTGTGACAGCGCCGGATGGCAATCACACGGTGTATATTCGCGATAACGGCGTGGGCATTGGCGAACCTAAAGAACCGGCGGGGCATTACGGCCTGAACATTATGCGCGAGCGCGCGGAACGTCTTGGCGGCACGTTAAGTTTTTCGCAGCCTTCCGGCGGTGGGACGTTAGTGAGCATTAGCTTTCGCTCGACAGAATCAGAAGAGGATGCGAGTCATCTGGCATAAAATCTCACAAAACCGGACGTGAGCATGTGGGAAGCTGACAAACACTGTAATCAGGCATGATAATTTACATTATCTCCTTTTTTTCTCCACGTTTGGCTCGTACCTTCCCGATACAGTGAAGCAAGTCATACCTATAAAGATATGTAGAATAATGAGGTCCTCTTTCTGATGGCGAATTTCTTTATCGATCGCCCCATATTTGCCTGGGTGCTGGCTATTCTGTTGTGTCTGACAGGTACCCTGGCGATTTTCTCTTTGCCGGTGGAGCAATATCCTGATCTGGCGCCGCCAAACGTGCGCATCACGGCAAACTATCCTGGCGCTTCCGCCCAAACGCTGGAAAACACCGTCACCCAGGTCATTGAGCAGAACATGACCGGCCTCGATAATCTGATGTACATGTCATCGCAAAGCAGCGGCACCGGACAAGCGTCGGTTACGCTGAGCTTCGTGGCGGGCACCGATCCGGATGAAGCCGTACAACAGGTCCAGAACCAGTTACAGTCGGCGATGCGTAAACTGCCGCAGGCGGTACAGAACCAGGGTGTCACGGTCCGTAAGACCGGGGATACCAACATCCTGACGATTGCTTTTGTCTCCACCGACGGGTCGATGGATAAGCAGGATATCGCGGACTACGTAGCCAGTAATATTCAGGATCCGCTCAGCCGGGTGAGCGGCGTCGGCGACATCGATGCCTACGGCTCGCAATATTCCATGCGCATCTGGCTGGATCCGGCAAAGCTCAACAGCTTCCAGATGACGGCGAAAGATGTCACCGACGCCATTGAGTCGCAGAACGCGCAGATCGCCGTCGGACAGCTTGGCGGAACCCCTTCCATTGATACCCAGGCGCTGAATGCCACCATTAACGCCCAGTCGCTGCTGCAAACGCCGGAACAGTTTCGCGCCATTTCGCTACGTGTCAATCAGGATGGCTCAGAAGTAACCCTGGGCGATGTCGCCACCGTCGAAATGGGGGCTGAGAAGTATGACTATCTCAGCCGCTTCAATGGCAATGCGGCATCCGGTCTTGGAGTGAAACTGGCGTCGGGGGCCAACGAAATGGCCACCGCGACCCAGGTCATTAAGCGTCTGGATGAACTGGCGCAATACTTCCCACATGGTCTTGAGTACAAGGTGGCCTATGAAACCACCTCCTTCGTTAAAGCCTCGATTGAAGACGTGGTGAAAACACTGCTGGAAGCCATCGCGCTGGTGTTCCTCGTGATGTACCTGTTCCTGCAAAATTTCCGCGCCACGCTGATCCCCACTATTGCCGTACCGGTGGTACTGATGGGGACGTTTTCGGTGCTCTATGCCTTCGGCTACAGCATCAATACCCTGACGATGTTTGCGATGGTACTGGCAATCGGCCTGCTGGTGGATGACGCCATCGTGGTTGTGGAAAACGTCGAGCGTATTATGAGTGAGGAAGGCCTCACGCCGCGCGAGGCGACGCGAAAATCGATGGGACAAATTCAGGGTGCGCTGGTCGGTATCGCGATGGTGCTGTCAGCCGTCTTCGTACCGATGGCCTTTTTTGGCGGAACCACCGGGGCAATCTACCGTCAGTTCTCCATTACCATTGTGGCGGCGATGGTGCTTTCCGTTCTGGTGGCGATGATCCTTACCCCTGCCCTGTGCGCCACTTTGCTTAAACCACTGCATAAAGGCGAGCATCACGGGCAAACCGGTTTCTTCGGCTGGTTTAACCGTACCTTCAACCGTAACGCCGAACGCTACGAAAAAGGCGTTGCCAAAATTCTGCATCGCAGCCTGCGCTGGCTCCTGATTTATGTGCTGCTGCTTGGCGCGATGGTGGTTCTGTTCCTGCGTCTGCCGACCTCGTTCCTGCCGCTGGAAGATCGCGGCATGTTTATCACCTCGGTTCAGTTGCCAAGCGGCTCAACGCAGCAACAAACCTTAAAAGTGGTACAGGAAGTCGAGAAATATTATTTCACCCAGGAAAAGGATACCGTCCAGTCCGTCTTTGCGACGGTCGGTTCTGGCCCAGGGGGCAACGGTCAGAACGTGGCGCGTATGTTTGTACGCCTGAAAGACTGGAGCGAACGCGACCCGACGACTGGCACCTCGTTTGCCATTATCGAACGTGCGACGAAGGCGTTTAACAAAATCAAAGAGGCGCGCGTGTTCGCCAGCAGTCCGCCTGCCATCAGCGGTCTCGGCAGTTCCGCAGGTTTTGATATGGAACTACAAGATCACGCCGGCGCCGGTCATGACGCCTTAATGGCCGCGCGTGACCAACTGCTTCGCCTGGCGTCGCAGGATAGCGCCCTGACTCGTGTACGACACAACGGTCTGGACGACAGTCCTCAGTTGCAAATTGATGTCGACCAACGCAAAGCGCAGGCGCTGGGTGTATCCATTGACGACATCAACGATACGTTGCAGACCGCCTGGGGATCGAGCTACGTCAACGACTTTATGGACCGTGGCCGCGTCAAGAAGGTCTACGTCCAGGCGGCAGCGAAATACCGTATGCTGCCAGACGACATCAACCTGTGGTACGTGCGCAATAACAGCGGCGGTATGGTGCCTTTCTCCGCCTTCGCCACCTCTCGCTGGGAGACGGGTTCTCCACGTCTGGAGCGCTACAACGGCTATTCCGCCGTCGAAATTGTCGGTGAAGCCGCACCAGGAGTGAGTACCGGGACAGCGATGGATGTGATGGAGTCGCTGGTGCGTCAGTTGCCGACCGGATTTGGACTGGAATGGACCGCCATGTCTTACCAGGAGCGACTCTCCGGAGCGCAGGCTCCGGCCCTGTATGCCATTTCACTGTTGGTGGTATTCCTGTGCCTGGCTGCGCTGTATGAAAGTTGGTCAGTACCGTTCTCAGTGATGCTGGTGGTGCCCTTGGGGGTCATCGGCGCGTTGCTTGCGACCTGGATGCGTGGCCTGGAAAATGATGTCTATTTCCAGGTCGGGCTGTTGACGGTCATTGGGCTTTCGGCGAAAAACGCCATTTTGATCGTTGAATTTGCCAATGAGATGAATGAGAAAGGACACGATCTGCTGGATGCGACGCTACATGCATGTCGACAGCGCTTACGTCCGATCCTGATGACCTCACTGGCGTTTATCTTTGGCGTACTGCCGATGACGATCAGCAGCGGCGCAGGCTCCGGCGGTCAACACGCCGTCGGGACGGGCGTCATGGGCGGGATGATCTCGGCAACGGTGCTGGCAATGTACTTCGTGCCGCTGTTTTTCGTGCTGGTACGTCGCCGCTTCCCACTGAAGCCGCGTCCGGAATAACAGACAAAAAAAGGCGACCTGCCAACGGGTCGCCCTTTCTGTGTGATGAATCTCACACGGTATGTTCTGTTATTTGGTCATCCTTCCAGAAATTTATTTGCGAAGCATAACTTCGATAAAATCTTTCCAGTTCCCCAGTTCGCGTTCAATCATAACAACCTCTGCTTCTTATTATGGGTATTCTACAAAAACATTCTCATCTGGTGAAGACAAATTAACCGATTGCTGTGATTACATCCTCCGGGGTGTGGTTGATGTGATTACTATGGCGCGGTCACCATAAATTTTATGTGACTTACTGCAATAATTCGCAACAATCATACCTTATCTGGTACTTCTTCAATTTCGATTAAAAACAAGTGACTGCGTCGGAGAAAATTCCGAATTTTGATTAAGAAGAAAATTCCAACAAATTCAGGAATTATTATTCACATTACTTCAACAATGTTATATTTACCGATCACGATTAAATGACAAGATGTATTATCGGACGTAACGATATTGATGATTATATAATCAGTTTACGTTAATAAGGATGCACATGATTACCCTCTACGGTATTAAAAATTGCGACACCATTAAAAAGGCCCGCCGCTGGTTGGAAGCGCGTGGCATTGACTACCGTTTTCATGATTACCGTGTCGATGGTCTGGACAGCACACTTCTCACTTCATTTATCAATGAATTAGGGTGGGAACCGCTTCTCAACACCCGTGGGACGACGTGGCGAAAACTGGATGAAACCACACGCAGTCACATCACGGATGCCGCGTCCGCCGCCGCATTAATGACTGAAATGCCGGCAATCATCAAACGCCCATTGCTCTGTGCGCCCGGGAAGCCTATGCTGCTGGGTTTTAGTGAATCCAGTTATCAGCAGTTTTTTGACGAGGTGTAGTCTATGTCGTGCCCGGTTATTGAGCTGACACAACAGCTTATTCGCCGCCCTTCCCTGAGCCCGGATGATGCCGGATGTCAGGCGTTGATGATTGAGCGCCTGCGTGCGATCGGTTTTACCGTTGAGCGCATGGATTTTGCGGATACACAGAATTTTTGGGCATGGCGCGGACAGGGTGAGACGCTGGCGTTTGCCGGTCACACCGACGTCGTGCCGGCGGGCGATGCCGATCGCTGGATCAACCCACCTTTCGAGCCAACCATCCGCGACGGGATGTTGTTCGGCCGCGGCGCGGCGGATATGAAAGGTTCGCTGGCGGCCATGGTGGTGGCGGCAGAGCGTTTTGTCGCTCAGCACCCGAACCACAAAGGGCGCCTGGCGTTCCTGATCACCTCCGATGAAGAGGCCAGCGCGAAAAACGGCACCGTTAAGGTGGTTGAGGCGCTGATGGCGCGAAATGAGCGCCTGGATTACTGTCTGGTCGGCGAACCCTCAAGTACCGAAGTCGTGGGTGACGTGGTGAAAAACGGCCGTCGCGGATCGCTCACCTGTAACCTGACTATCCACGGTGTGCAGGGTCACGTCGCCTATCCACACCTGGCGGATAACCCGGTACATCGCGCCGCGCCGATGCTCAATGAACTGGTGAATATTGAGTGGGATCAGGGCAATGAGTTTTTCCCGGCCACCAGCATGCAGATTGCCAACGTCCAGGCGGGTACCGGTAGCAATAACGTCATCCCCGGTGAACTGTTTGTGCAGTTCAACTTCCGTTTCAGTACCGAACTGACTGACGAGATGATCAAAGCGCGGGTGCACGCGCTGCTCGAGAAACATCAGTTGCGCTATACCGTTGACTGGTGGCTCTCTGGCCAGCCGTTCCTGACCGATCGCGGGAAACTGGTGGATGCAGTCGTGAACGCCATCGAGCACTATAATGAAATTAAACCGCAGTTACTGACCACGGGCGGTACGTCCGATGGACGGTTTATCGCTCGTATGGGGGCGCAGGTCGTAGAGCTCGGTCCGGTGAATGCCACGATTCATAAAATTAATGAATGTGTGAACGCCGCCGACCTGCAACTGCTTGCCCGTATGTATCAACGTATAATGGAACAACTCGTCGCCTGACGAGGTTCCTGCAAGAGGTAACGCGCATGGACTGGCTGGCAAAATATTGGTGGATTCTGGTGCTGGTGTTTTTGGTAGGTGTGCTGCTGAATGTGATCAAGGATCTCAAACGCGTCGACCACAAAAAATTCCTCGCGAATAAACCGGAACTTCCCCCGCATCGTGATTTTAACGATAAGTGGGATGACGACGACGATTGGCCGAAGAAAGACCAACCGAAGAAATAAACCAGAGCCGGAAGGGGTTTCCCCATTCCGGCTTTGTCTTTTAGATCATCTCAATTACGTCATCATCGTTCGGCGTACCGCCGCTGAGCGCTTCATCAAAGTAGTGCTTCGGCACGGTATAGCGCAAATGGTCGAGTGCAAACTGCATGCTACGGTCGTCAATCGCGTGACCGAGGTCTTCCACAATATCCAGCGTGACATCCCCGCCTGCGCTTAACAGCGCATCCTGGGCGGCTACCGCATGCGAAAGCTCAATGACCCGGTCTTCCCCACCGTGAATCAGATGAATCGTGGTGGCGGTCGATGCCGTTTCCGGCAGGCTGGCGTAGCGTCCGTTAAACGCAATCACCCGCGAGGCCAGCCCAGGCTCGGCTTTGATGCTCTCCAGCGCCATAATCGCGCCCTGCGAGAAACCAATCAGCGCCGTGGCATTTGCCCCTACGCCACTCTGTTTTTGCCAGTAACGTACGGTTTCGATAAACACCGGCATGATAGCGTCAATCCGTGCCTGACGGTTCTCTTCCGTCACCCCTTGCACGGAAAACCACTGCCGCCCGGATGCCGGTCCGCTCGGCTCAACGCCGCCGATACTGACCACCAGCGCGTCCGGGAAGAGAGGGGCAAACCACGAACCAATCTCTCCCATCGCAACGGGGTTATCACCCACGCCATGAAACAGCAGCAACAGCTGTTGAGCAGGTTGGGCCGGACTTTGAACAACAAAATGGTCATGTTTCATGGCGATCTCCTTAACTGATGTCGTTAATTCTACGCTGCTCAATCGCAATGACCATGCCAGAAAATTGAAGGAGTTAGTGAAAAAATTGCCATTGCAGAATGCCATTACGGTCATGCTCAGTCCGTGCGGGATCCAGCCCGGCTAACGCCTGCGCCGCCTCTTCCCGCTGACGCTTCAGCAGTGCTTTGCGCCCTGAAAGGCGCAATGTCACACAGAGTTCCGCATCGCTGAGGCGTGCTTGCAGGCTGCCCCGCAGCGCCGGTAGCGGCAACGCGCTGGTCGACAGCAGGCGGTTCAGACCACCGAGAGAGGTCAACAACGGACGGTGCGCGAAAGCAAACCCTGCCAGCGTCTGCCAGTCATCTTCATTAAGCGTAGTCGCTTTCAGCGGTTCAACCGGGATCGCCTCCCCATTCCACCGCGTAAGAATATCCGCATCGCGACGCAAACGGTGGTGCTCATATTCGGCCAGGCGCCTGCCTGCCGCGCTTAGCGGTAAGAGCGCCATTGCGGTATAGCAGCCGCTACTGGCCTCCTTGTGGTTGCCTACCCGCACCAAGATAAAACCACAGCGCTGCCAGAAGCGCCACAGCTCCGGCGTATAGCCAAAGCTCACGGAAAGATAGTCACAGTGTGCCGTATGAGCCTGCGCGATCAGCTGTTGTCCAATCCCCTCACGCTGACGTCCCGGATGGACGGCAATGCGACTGATTCGACGACCGGTCAGGGTAGCCGCCAGCGGATCGCCACCGTGTGCCGCCAGCGACTGCGCGACGAGATTCCCCCGCGGTCGCCGAAATCCCGCCCAGACCGCCTGGCTGAGTTCGGGAGCAAGACCGCCTTCCTCAACCAGCCAGAGTGCCCCGACGATTTCCCTGTCACAGGTGGCGTGGAAAAAATGCTGCCCCGGCGCATCCATCATTCGGCGTAGATCCAGCGGAGAGGTACGATAATGCGCCCCGGAAAGCAGCCGATAGACCGCCAGAGGCATTTCCGGTTGCGTCTGCCAGGCGTCCTGTTCGAAAGGCCTAATCACCATGCAGCCCTGCGGGGTAGTTGCAAAATCGTCATCATCAAAAACCAGCGCGTCGCTAACCCATTTCTCCAGCGGACATCCCTGCGCCCAGCGGACGGGTTGCTGAAGTTCATAACGCTGTCGTTCCGGGAAGCGGGCGCAAAATTTTAACAAAAAGCCGCGTCCGGTGCCTTCGTAGCCCTGTACGGTCGTTGTCAGTAGGGCGCGCGGAAAACGGGAAACCAGACGCTGAAGGAGCGGCGCAGGGATCGCCGCCGCCTCATCCACCACCAGCCAGTCGGCATCAACCTCCACACTCAGCAGCGCATCTGGCGCCATAAAGCGGAAACGGTCACCGGCAAATTGCGCCAGCACGTCCGTTGCCGCTTTCGCCGGTGCCGTCACAAGGGCGTTGCCCGTAATACGTGAAATCAACTGACCGGCCAGCGCCGATTTTCCACGTCCACGCGCGGCGGTCACCGTGGCGATCCCTTCGGGCATCCGGAGCAGTTGCGTCAGAATAGCGGCCTGTTCCGGCAGCGGCGCACCGGTTGCGGACTGCCAGTGAGGACGTTCTGAAAAATACGGTACGCAAAACGGCTGCGACTGTTGCCAGCACAGCGTCTGTTCATCCGCCGCGATGAGGCGACGAATGCGGTGGATAAAATGGGGAGTCGCAATAGGTTGCGCGCAGTCGCTCCAGCGCAGCGAATCATTATCAGGACAGAGATGCCAGCGCGCCAGTGTCGGCGTGAGTAACACCAGCCAACTGCCCGCGCGCAGCGTTCCGCTTAAGGCAGCAAAAGCCGCCGCATCAAACCCGGCCAGAGCATCGAAAACGGCATGGTGGAATTCACGTCCCAGTAACGTTTGCAGCGCCAGCGGCGTGCAACTGGGTTCGGCGGCGGCATCAGGGGAAACCCATAGCCAGTCGCCGGGCAACGTGTCGCGCAGGTGCTGTACTTGTTCATGACACCAGGACGCCTCGCCGCTCAGCACCAGCAGGCGGCGAATCCCCTCCCGGGTCATTTGCGCGGTTAACGCATTCAGCGCGGTGTAACCAGACATCCCTGCCTCAGAAGTTAAAAACCTTTACCAAAGGTATTACATTGCGCCGGATTGCCACTATCGAAACCGCGCTTAAACCAGCGATAGCGCTGCTCTGACGTCCCGTGGGTGAAGCTGTCCGGAACGACGCGCCCCTGACTTTGCTGCTGGAGACGATCGTCGCCAATCGCTTCGGCGGCATTCAATGCTTCTTCCAGATCGCCGGACTCCAGTACGCCCTGCTGCTGCATGCTGTTGCCCCAGACACCGGCAAAGCAGTCCGCCTGTAGTTCCATACGGACAGAGAGTTGGTTGATTTCCGCCTGCGAGGCGTTCTGCTGCATCTGACGCACTTTCGGCTCGATGCCAAGCAGTTTCTGGACGTGATGACCGACTTCGTGAGCAATCACATACCCCTGAGCGAAATCACCGTCCGCGCCCAGTTTGTCTTTCATGTCATCGTAGAAGGAGAGATCGATATAGACCGTGCTATCCGCCGGGCAATAAAACGGCCCCATGATGGATTGTCCGGTACCGCAGCCAGTTCGCGTTGCTCCACGGTACATCACGAGCTTTGGCGGTTGATAGGTACGCCCCATTTTTTCAAACTGCTGTCCCCAGGAGTCTTCTGTCGTTGCCAGAATCACCGAGGTAAATTTTGCTGCTTCATCTTCATTCGGGCTGATGGAACGCTGAGACTGCTGCTGAGAGACCGGTTGTCCCGTCATCAGTCCGGTTAAATCGACGCCGTAATACCCGGCAACCAGCACGACGATGAGCAGAATAATTCCGCCTTTGCCGCTCGGCAGACGAAATCCTGGCCCGCCCAGAGAGGGACCACCGCCTGAGCTGCTGCGCCTGTCTTCCACATTGTCACTTTCACGACGCCCTTGCCAGCGCATACTTACCTCAACATTCTATTCGTTATGATGATGATCGTAGGCGGTTCAGCGGAAGATTACCACAGGAAAACAAGATTGAAGTGCGAAGAGCGGGTCGGAGAGCATCCCCGACCCGAAAGGTAAGTTAGTCGAGATTCACACCCAGACGACGCGCCACGGTTTCATAGGCTTCAATCAGGCCACCCAGGCTCTGACGGAAACGGTCTTTGTCCATTTTCTCGAGGGTCTCTTTGTCCCACAGACGGCTACCGTCCGGAGAGAATTCATCGCCGAGCACCACTTCGCCTTTGTACAGACCGAACTCCAGTTTGAAGTCGACGAGGATCAGTCCTGCGTCATCGAACATTTTTTTCAGCACATCGTTCGCTTTATAGGTCAGCTCTTTCATTCGTGCCAGATTCTCTTTGCTCACCCAACCAAAGGTTTCGCAGTAGGAATCGTTGACCATTGGGTCATGCATTGCATCGTTTTTCAGGAACAGGTCGAATAACGGCGGATTCAGTTCGATGCCCTCTTCAATACCCAGACGTTTAACCAGAGAGCCTGCCGCACGGTTACGCACCACGCACTCGACCGGCACCATATCCAGCTTTTTCACCAGACATTCGGTATCAGAGAGCAGTCGCTCCATCTGCGTCGGGATACCCGCTTCGGCCAGTTTGGTCATGATGAAATAGTTGAACTTGTTATTCACCATACCTTTACGATCAAACTGCTCAATGCGCGCGCCATCCCCTGCTGACGTATCATTGCGGAATTCGAGCACCAACAGGTCCGGGTTTTCCGTGCTGTATACGGTCTTCGCTTTACCACGATACAACTCAGCTTGCTTTTGCATCTTCATTACTCCTGGGTGTGATCATTTGTATTCAAAACGGGGAATATTATGCCACGCACACGTTTGCGTAGCACGGAAATAAAAAGGGCCGGATTTCTCCAGCCCTGTTTTTTTACTTGCTAAACGCTGCCTGGAAGATAGCAACCAGCGCGTCGTTCTGGCTCTGCGTCAGGGTATGCCCCTTCGGATCGATAAACTGCAAGCTGCTGCGGTTGTCTAAATCACCGACCTGCAGTTTGTAGTCACCGGAAGAGAGCCCTGGATCGCGAGCGCCCAGCTCCTGCCAGCCGCTATCGGACAGCGGTTTGTAGGTAACAGCCATACTCCCCTGCGAACGGGTACTGTCGGTCACTTTCATGCCGACTTTCTCCAGTGCTGCCGGGAGGCGCTGCCAGACGACGTTGAATGGGCCACGCACCACCAGCATCGGTAAACCGGTGTCATCCGCGGCGCTCTGCACATCCATCGTGGCGGCAGAACGGTTCTGTGCAGCATTCGCGGCGTCAGTCGCGGTCTTATCAAGGCCCGCAGAAATCACGTTCATCATCTCAGTGCTATAACGCTGCAGTGAAGCGGCATCCGCCACAGGCTTACCGGCCTGCTCAAGGTTGACCAGTTTCACCATCACCGCCTGCTGATAGCCCTGCGGTTTAACCGAGATTTGATAACGGCCACGGTACTGCTCGTCTTCGTCCAGACGGTTCCAGTCAACCCAACCGGTTGTCAGCGTCTGGCTGGCATCATCACGTTTTTCAATCGTGTAGTTTTTAGACTGAATCACGCTGACCACCTGCGGCCACAGCGTATTTCCACGCCCGTTTTCCACCAGCAGCGTGGCGGTATCGCCCGCAAACTGGGTCCGGGCACCGGAAACCAGCGCCAGCGGCTGTGCCGGCGGACGGATATCCAACGCTTTCCCAACGGCACCGCTGCCGTTGGTGACCGGAATGTTGTAGTCGCTCGTGGTCACCGGCAGAATCATACCGGCAGGCGCATGAAGTTCAGCAAGCGGTGCGGCTTCCAGATAGGATTCATCACCACTCACCTGGCGCTTGTAGCGCGAGTCAGAACTACAGGCCGCGAGCAGCAAAACAAGCGAAACACCCGCAACCCTGGCCAGGCGCGACTTTTGTACTGAGTAAGCCATCAAATCTCCCTAAACTTTACAGCAAACCGGCATGCTTGAGCGCCGCTTTGACAATTTCACGACCATTGTCTGTGATGGGTGTCATCGGCAAGCGCAGCGTATCGGTCGCCACAAGGCCCAACGCCTTACATGCCCATTTCACTGGGATTGGGTTGGGTTCGACAAACAGTTTGTTATGTAACGGCATCAGACGCTGATTAATGGTACGCGCCTCGGCAAAACGCCCTTCCGCCGCCAGTTTGCACATTTCCGCCATATCACGCGCCGCAACGTTAGACGTCACGGAGATCACGCCATGACCGCCTAACTGCATAAAGTCCATCGCGGTCGCGTCATCGCCGCTGAGCAGCAGAAAATCATCGGAAACCAGCTCTTTGATCTGGTGAACCCGACTTAAGTTCCCTGTCGCCTCTTTAATTGCGACAATATTTTTTAATTCCGCCAGACGACCAACGGTTTCCGGCAGCATATCGCAACCGGTACGGGATGGCACATTATACAGAATTTGGGGCAGGTCAGTATGTTCCGCGATGGCTTTGAAATGCTGGAACAAACCTTCCTGAGTCGGACGGTTGTAGTAAGGCGTTACCGTCAGGCAGCCGACAATTCCGCTGTCATTGAAACGCTGCGTCAGACTAATGGCTTCTGCGGTCGCGTTCGCGCCCGTACCGGCAATCACCGGGATACGCCCATCAGCCAGCTCCAGCGTCATCATCACCACATCGCCATGTTCATCATGACTCAGCGTAGCGGACTCACCGGTAGTGCCAACAGAAACGATCGCCGAGGTGCCACTGGCGACATGATAATCAATCAGTTTTTTCAGGCTTGACCGGCAGACATTACCTTTTTCATCCATCGGTGTAACAAGCGCGACAATACTTCCCGTGAACATGGGCCATCCTCTGTGCAAACAAGTGTCTCAATGTTACGTTTGGTACGACAATAAAAGCAAGCGACGAGAGCCCTTCTGATTGTTGTATGCAGGTTTTTTTTATGCTTTCCTTATGATTACCCCACCTCTCAAAGGAAGAACAGGTTTGACACCTTCATCGCAACATTACCTGGTTATTACTGCGCTGGGTGCCGATCGCCCTGGAATTGTGAACACGATCACCCGCCATGTCAGCAGTTGCGGCTGTAATATCGAAGACAGTCGCCTGGCCATGTTGGGCGATGAGTTTACGTTTATCATGCTGCTGTCGGGTACCTGGAATGCCATCACCCTGATCGAATCGACCCTGCCGTTGAAAGGTGCAGAGCTGGATTTACTGATTGTGATGAAGCGTACGACGGCGCATCCCCGTCCGCCAATGCCGGCAACGGTATGGGTTCAGGTTGATGTACCGGATTCGCCACATTTAATTGAACGATTTACAGCCCTGTTTGATAACCATCGAATGAACATTGCGGAACTGGTTTCGCGCACGCAACCTGCTGAAAATGATAAGGCGGCGCAGTTATACATCCAGATTACCGCCCACAGTCCGGCATCGGATGATGCCGCAAATATTGAACAGGCCTTTAAAGCACTATGTACAGAACTCAATGCACAAGGCAGTATTAACGTTGTTAATTATTCACAACATGATGAACAGGATGGAGTTAAGTAATGAATCCACTGAAAGCCGGTGACATCGCACCGAAATTTAGCTTGCCGGATCAAGACGGAGAACAAGTAAATTTGACCGACTTCCAGGGACAGCGTGTGCTGGTCTATTTCTATCCGAAAGCCATGACACCAGGCTGTACCGTTCAGGCCTGTGGCCTGCGAGATAACATGGATGAGCTGAAAAAAGCAGGTGTAGACGTGCTGGGCATCAGCACTGACAAGCCTGAAAAGCTTTCCCGTTTTGCCGAAAAAGAGCTGCTTAACTTTACCCTGCTGTCCGACGAGGATCATCAGGTCTGCGAGCAGTTTGGCGTCTGGGGCGAGAAATCCTTTATGGGGAAAACCTATGATGGGATCCATCGCATCAGCTTCTTGATTGACGCTGACGGTAAGATTGAACACGTTTTCGATGATTTCAAAACCAGTAATCACCACGATGTGGTGCTGAACTGGCTGAAAGAAAACGCCTGACTTTCACGCTGCCGGATGACGGCTGACGCCCTGTCCGGCCTACCGTGTGTAGGCCGGGTAATCGGCTGTCTGTTTAAGCGTCCTTTTTTACACTCGCCTTTTTATCTCGCGCTACCTTTTTGCCTTTCGCTCAGAGCGCATCGACTAACACACAGTTCACCACTTCCCTGTTACATAAACGCCTCAGGACTCGTCAACGACCTGCGCATCCGGCCAGGCATGGACAACGGCCTTGATTAACGTCGCCAGCGGAATGGCGAAGAACACGCCCCAGAATCCCCACAGGCCGCCAAAGATCACCACTGACAGGATAATCACCAGCGGATGCAAATTGACTGCTTCAGAAAACAGCACCGGCACCAGCAGGTTGCCGTCCAGCGCCTGGATAATCAAATAGACGGCGAAACAACTCCAGAACTCGGTCCCCAGACCGAACTGGAACAGCGCAACGCCTACCACAGGAATAGTGACTACAAAAGCGCCAATATAGGGAATGAGTACCGAGAACCCCACCAGCACGGCCAGTAGCAGTGAGTAGTTGAGGCCAAACATCAGGAAGCCCAGCCAGGTCGCCACGCCCACCACCACCATCTCCAGCACCTTGCCGCGGATGTAGTTAGTGATTTGCTGGTTCATCTCCTTCCAGACCTGCCCCGCCAGCCCGCGATTACGCGGCAGCACACGACGCACGGCGTTCAGCATTTGCTCTTTATCTTTGACGAGGAAGAACACCATCAGCGGCACCAGCACCAGATAGACCGCCAGAGTCAGCAGCCCGACCAAAGAGGCCAGCGAATATTTCACTACCGAATCGCCCATCGTCAGCATGCGGGTGCGCATATTTTCCGCCATCGCATCGATAATGCCCGCATCCATTAAAGCCGGATAACGACGCGGCAGCGTAGCGGCAAAATCCGACAGTTTGTTCAACATGCCTGGCATGTCGCGAATCAGTAAGATCCCCTGTTGCCATGCCACCGGCATCACCACAAAGGCCATCAACAGCAAAATGCCGACAAATACGATCAGCACGAGAGAGGTCGCCCAGCGGCGCGAGCAGCCGATGGCTTCAAGACGCACCGTTGGCCATTCCAGCAGGTACGCCAGCACAATGGCAACCAGCAGCGGCGCCAGTAATCCGCTAAAAAAGAAAAGAATGCCAAACCCGGCAACCAGAATAACCAGCAAGGCAATCGCCTCGGGGTCGCTAAAGCGACGGCGATACCATTGCATCAACATTTCGAGCATAAAACCTTCCCTGAACCTCAATAGCGGGATTGCGATCCCGAATTGTATCGAAATGTCACAAAAAAGACTTCGCTTTTTATTGCTGATTCTGGAAACTGAAAAGTCATTTGTGCAGGGTATTCATCGACAAATTTCGCCGTTACACTGCCTGTGTCGGCAGACACGGAACGATACGACCCGGCATCGGTCAAATGACTATCTCAAAGAAAACAGGACAGAGGTTATGTTCAGGCAGTTTAAGAAGAACCTGGTTGCTACCCTCATTGCCGCGCTGACCCTGAGTCAGGTGGCTCCCGCGTTCGCAAACTCCGCGGACAGCTTGCCAGACATGGGAACCTCGGCGGCAAGTACGCTTTCCATCGGCCAGGAAATGCAGATGGGCGATTATTATGTACGCCAGCTGCGTGGCAGCGCGCCGCTGATTAACGATCCGCTGCTGGTTCAGTACATTAATGGGTTGGGTATGCGTCTGGTTTCACACGCCGATTCGGTCAAGACGCCCTTCCATTTCTTTTTGATTAACAATGACGAAATCAACGCCTTTGCTTTTTTTGGCGGTAACGTCGTGCTGCACTCTGCCCTGTTTCGCTATTCCGATAACGAAAGTCAGCTCGCCTCAGTTATGGCGCACGAAATCTCGCACGTCACCCAGCGCCACCTTGCGCGCGCCATGGAAGATCAGAAACGCAGCGCGCCGCTGACCTGGGTTGGCGCGTTAGGCTCCATTCTATTGGCGATGGCGAGCCCTCAGGCCGGGATGGCCGCGCTCACCGGCACGCTGGCGGGATCGCGTCAAGGGATGATTAGCTTCACGCAGCAAAATGAACAGGAAGCAGACCGTATCGGCATTCAGGTTTTACAACGTTCTGGATTCGATCCGCAGGCGATGCCGACTTTCCTGGAAAAACTGCTCGACCAGGCGCGTTACTCCTCGCGTCCGCCTGAAATTTTGCTGACCCACCCCCTGCCGGAAAGTCGTCTTTCAGATACCCGCAATCGCGCAAACCAGATGCGTCCGGTGGTGGTGCAATCCTCTGAAGATTTCTATCTGGCGAAAGCGCGAACTCTGGGGATGTATAACTCCGGACGAAACCAACTGACCAGCGACATGCTCGACGAGTGGGCAAAAGGTAACGTCCGACAGCAGCGCGCGGCGCAGTACGGTCGTGCGTTACAGGCGATGGAAGCCAATAAATACGACGAGGCTCGCAAAGCGCTGCAACCGCTGCTGTCCGCAGAGCCCAATAACGCCTGGTATCTGGATCTGGCCACCGACATCGACCTCGGGCAAAAGAAAACCAGTGACGCGATTGCCCGACTGAAAAAAGCGCGTGATTTGCGAATCAACCCAGTTTTGCAACTTAACCTTGCGAACGCCCTGCTACAGGGCGGTCAGCCACAAGAAGCGGCAACCATCCTTAACCGTTATACCTTTAACAACAAGGACGACGCCAACGGCTGGGATCTGTTGGCGCAGGCGGAAGCCGCGTTGTATAACCGCGATCAGGAACTGGCCGCGCGTGCGGAAGGGTATGCGTTGGCGGGCCGTCTCGATCAGGCCATCTCGTTACTGAGCAGCGCCAGTTCGCAAGTGAAGCTGGGCAGCCAACAACAGGCGCGTTACGATGCGCGCATCGACCAACTGCGCCAGTTGCAGGAACGCTTTAAGCCGTACACGAAAATGTAAAAAGGATTCTCCATGTCAAAGGCCGTAAAAATCTACCATAACCCGCGCTGCTCCAAGAGCCGCGAAACGCTGAACCTGCTGCAATCGCACGGTGTG
Source organism: Citrobacter amalonaticus (assembly GCF_018323885.1). NCBI lineage: Bacteria > Pseudomonadati > Pseudomonadota > Gammaproteobacteria > Enterobacterales > Enterobacteriaceae > Citrobacter > Citrobacter amalonaticus. The sequence continues at coordinate 3,380,392 of NZ_AP024585.1, forward strand.
GAGCCAGAAGTGGTGCTTTACCTGGAAACGCCTGCCGATGCCGCAACGCTGCGTCAGTTGTTGAAGATGCTGGGCATGGAAAGCGCCCGGGAACTGATGCGCCGAAAAGAGGATCTCTACGCGTCGCTCAACCTGGCTGACAGCAGTCTGAGTGAAGATGAATTGATTCAGGCGATGGTGGAACACCCGAAACTGATGGAACGTCCAATTGTAGTGGCGAACGGCCAGGCGCGTATTGGCCGTCCACCGGAACACGTGCTGGAAATCATCGGCTAATCACTCCCGCCGTAGTGCTTCGAGAAAAGCCTGCGGCGTCATCTCCCCCAGTTTTTTCTGCGCCTTGCCGGTATTATAACTTTCGCAAATTTCTGCCAGCAGTTGACTGGCTGATACGTCCTTTACCCGCGGCACAATCGCCACCAGCGGAAGGTTAACCTGAATCGCATTCTGCACGTTATGGTTTATGTAGTGCGTCATTCCTCGTGCTATCAGCCCCTGTTCCAGCCCATCAAGATGGGTGTCAGAAAAGAATGTCTCAATAGATTGTATATCAGCCGGACAGGCTGTCAGCAGCGCATCCAGCCATTTCATGACCAGATGCGGCGAAATCCCGGCATACAGTCGCGCGTAGCACCAGCCGCTCACCGGTTCACGAGCCCAGAGCACATGATGCTCCCCGCCATCCTCCATATGCAGTGAAAGCGGGAGGTGATGCACCTCAAGCACATGAGGGAAATGCCCGGCCTTCAGTGCCTTTTTCCCCTGCAAAAGTGTCCCCTGACGCATCAACCTTGCAGGTTTAAGATAACGATTTAGCGTCGCACGGGAAACGTGAATGCCCAGCCCTTCATTGACCAGTAACAAAAGCTCATCTAACGGCGCGCCGGTCGCATCCCGCAGTCCGTTAATCAGCGCAATCTGCTCTTGTCTCATCGCTTTATGTATCACTTTCGGCGTAGTTTGCCGATCGGCAGTCTGCTCACGTTGTCGCCAGCGCCTGACCGTGGTGACGGAAATCCCCAGCTCAGCGGCCAGCGCTCTGTCGCTTTTATCCGACTGCTGCAGATAACGACGGATGCGCGGTGTCGTGGTGGCATTGGCATGCAGTTTTATTTCCATCGCCAAATCCTTTTCCAAAGAGATAACTAATCATATGAGATTTATATTTATAAGGCGAACACATTGTGACCAGATTCACCTTTCGACTGCGGAGCTTCCCTGATAATCCTCTGGCATACCATAAATACTCTCATCCGATCTTGTACGGAGTTCACAATGAACAATGTTCTGGGATTTCTTGAAGCAAAACTGATGCCGCTTGCGGCCAAAACGGCGCAGCAGCGTTACCTGGGCGCGATCCGCGGCGCTTATGTTTCCTTTATGCCGTTCATTATCGTCGGCTCCATTCTGCTGGTTATTTCCTCCTTTCCGAACCAGACCTATCAGCAATTTATGTCTGGCGCGTTTGGTGAAAGCTGGAGCAGTATTATCGAGATCCCGTTTAACGCGGTGTTCTCAACGATGTCACTGTTCATCAGTTTCCTGGTTGCCTACCGTCTGGCGGAACATTACGGTGAAGACCGTATCTCCTGCGGCATCCTGGCGCTGGTCTGCTTCCTGATCCTCACCCCGTTTATCAAAGTTGCGGATAACGGCGGCATCACCGTGATACCAGTAGAATGGATCGGCACTAAAGGGCTATTTGTGGCAATGATTGGCTCGTTGCTGTGGACGGAATTGTTCTGCTGGCTGAAACGCAAAAAACTGGTCATCAAGATGCCCGAAGGGGTTCCGCCTGCCGTGCAGGAATCATTTGCCGCGCTGATCCCCGCCCTGTTGGTAATGATCCTGGTGCTGATTATTCGCATCCTGTTTGAAAATACCCACTACCAGACAATTCACCGCTTTATCTATGAAGTGGTTGCGACGCCGGTTCGTCACTATGGCACCTCCTATTTTGGCGCGCTGATGACGGTTTTCAGCATCACGATTTTATGGTCGGTAGGGATTAACTCTGGCTCAATGATCAACGGCATTATCCGGCCACTGTGGATGGAGAACCAGACGGATAACATCGCCGCCATTCAGGCGGGCGTTACGCCACCGCATATTATCACCGAGCAGTTTTTTGACATGATCTGGATGGGGGGCGCTGGCGCAACCTTATCGCTGGTTATCGCAATGCTGATTTTTGCCCGCAGTAAAAACATGCGGGAAGTGGCCCGGCTGGGGGCTGGCGCATCGATTTTCAATATCAACGAACCCATTTTGTTCGGTCTGCCGGTCATCATGAACCCCATCATGCTAATACCGTTCAACCTGGTGCCTCTGGTGTTAGTCACCATCCAGTACGTCGCAATGAAAATTGGCGCTGTTGCCGTCACGACGGGCGTGTTTATTCCATGGACGCTGCCGCCGGTTATCAGTGGTTTTATCGTCACAGGCCATCTCAGCGGTAGCGTCATGCAGATCATCAATTTACTGATTGGCGCAATGCTCTATCTGCCATTTATGCGCATTGTCGATAAACAGTACCGCGCGGCGGAAGTCACCACGCTGGCACAAAATGAGAGTACACCCGTTAAACAGGAGTAAAACATGTGGGGAATTATCGCCACCTGGCGAATGGCGCTTGAAGGCGTTACTGAGTCCGCTTCCGCGCTGGCTGCAGGCCAAACAGCGGCCAGTGCGGTAGTCGATGCCGTTGCCGCAGTTGAGGACTTCCCATTATACAAGTCCGTTGGCTACGGCGGACTGCCAACCGAAAAGGGTGAGGTGGAACTGGATGCCGCATTCATGGATGGCGACACGCTGGCGTTCGGCGCCGTGGGCAATCTCGTGGATATCGCCAATCCGGTACGCGTTGCGCACGCCCTGAGTCGTCAACGGTATAACAGCCTGCTTGTCGGCCAGGGTGCCCGAGAATGGGCGTTAAGCCAGGGGTTTGCAGAAAAAACCATGCTTACCGACCGCGCCATCCAACACTATCGCAAACGCTGCCGCGAGACGCTGGATAAGGGACTGAGTCCTTATGACGGCCATGATACCGTCGGCATTATCGGACTGGACACACAAGGTTCGATGAGCGTGGCGACCTCCACCAGCGGTCTGTTTATGAAAAAACGCGGTCGTCTGGGAGATTCCCCGATTATTGGTTCCGGCTTCTACTGCGACAGTCAAATCGGCGCCGCGACCGCCACTGGCGTTGGCGAAGACCTGATGAAGGGGTGCACCAGCTACGAAATCGTTCGCCGTATGGCACAGGGCATGACGCCGCAGCAGGCTGCGGACTCCGTGGTTTTTGAACTGGAGGACAACCTGATGTCCCGCTTTGGCAGGGTGGGCGATTTATCCGTCGTGTGTATGAATCACCGGGGAGAATTTGGCGCGGCGACCAATATCAAAACCTTCTCGTTTACCGTTGCCACCGCCAGTCATCCACTCACCGTCTATCTCGCGGAACGTCGGCACGAAAAGACGTATTACCAGCCAGTCGATGAGGCGTGGATGCAGGCCTATGCGGCACGGATCCGTGCGCCAATAGAGGAAGAATAATGATGACATATCAGTTGATTCAGTCCCTTTCAGAGGCGCAACCCAACGCGCACCTGATTGCCCGTCCCACAAGCCAACAGTTACCAGACACCGCGCTGATAAACGAAATGCGTGCCACGGGTAACATGGCGGATACCTGTTTTGGCTGCGCCCCTTACAAACGCATCACCCTCATTCCATCAGCACTGTGGCAGGACAACCTGACCGACGGTTTGCTGAACGCATTACGTCCACTGTTCACCACGCCGGTCAGTTCTCACGTGATCATTGATGTTCGCGAAATACACGAAACCGTGCTGCTTCAGGTTCTGCGTTTTCTGTTCAATCAGGTACATCGCCTTGACGACCTGCAACTGAAAACTACAGACAACGCGACGATAAGACTCGACCACATAACGGCGCTTTGTTTACCCGAACAGCGGGAAGCGTTAGAGGAAATTTTCCGTCGGCAGCAGGCCATTGCCAACGGCATGGTCGCCGCCCGCCGCCTGGCGGATATGCCATCCGAGCAGTGTACGCCGCAGGTCGTTGTCGAAGAGGCCCAACGTCTATGCGCGGCTTACCCTGACCTGCGCTGCGAAGTGCTGGACGAACAGGCCATCGTAGCGCAAGGCCTTGGCTTGCTGCACGCCGTGGGGAAAGGCTCCAGCCGCCCGCCCCGCCTGCTGGCGATTCATTACGACGGCGTCAGCAGCGGCCCGGTGCGCAGCTATGTCGGGAAAGGCATCACTTTCGACACCGGCGGTTTGTGGCTGAAAGAAGGCGCGGGCATGTACACCATGAAGTACGACATGTGCGGCGCAGCCAACGTGCTTGGGCTGATGCTCAGTATTGCCGGGCTGGCGCTGCCGGTTCGAGTCATGGGCGTACTGGCGCTGGCGGAAAACGCCATTGGTCCCGACGCCATGCAACCGGGTAACGTAGCACGCGCCTGTAACGGGATGACGGTGGAGATCAACAACACCGACGCCGAAGGACGACTGGTACTTGCTGACGCCATTGCCTGGGCCAGCCAGCGCCACAAAGAGACTCGCTATATCATTGATTTAGCAACGCTGACCGGCGCCGTGGTGAAAGCGCTGGGCTATGAGCTGAGTGGATTGATGACCCAGGATAGCGCGCTGCGTGCGGCGTTAACCGTTGCCGGTGAGCAGAGCGGAGATAGAGTCTGGTCGCTGCCATTGGACGCTCACCTGAAAAAACAAACGGAGAGCGCGATTGCCGATCTGTGCAATACGCCGACTAACAACGCGGCAATCAGCGCATCGGCGGCCTGGCTGCTTCATCATTTTTGTCCGGCGACGATTCCATGGGCGCATCTCGACGTCAGCGGTACGGCGTTGTGGCGCGAAGGGGGAAGAAGCGTGGCATCGGGCAGACCGATTCCACTGCTGATGGAGCATTTACTTAACGATCTGGCAGTTGAGAAGTCCCCCTCTGAGTGAGGGCGTTTGTTTGGGTAATCAGGCCGGATAAGGCGACGTCGCCCTCCGGCATCCGCACCGTTCTGCCTGATGGTGCTACGCTTATCAGACCGACTGCGATGCGTAACCTTGTATTTCGACTAGAGCTTCAGAATTTCTTTCACGAACGGAATGGTCAATTTGCGCTGCGCGGAGATGGAGGCGTGATCAAGCTGATCGAGCGTCATAAACAGCGTGCGCATTTCTCTGTCGAGCCGTTTGAGCAAGAAGCGCCCCACGTCTTCCGGGAGTTCAAATCCGCGCAGTCGGGCGCGTAGCTGTAGCGCCTGCAGCTTATCTTCATCCGACAGCGGTTGCAGCTTGTAGATTTGCCCCCAATCCAGACGCGAGGCCAGATCGGGCAACCCCAGCTTTAACTGCCGTGGAGGACGATCGCCGGTGATCAGTAACCGCGTTTTTCCGGATTCCAGAATGCGGTTGTAGAGATCAAATATCGCCATCTCCCACTCTTCATCACCCGCGACACATTCAATATTGTCGATACAGACTAACGACAGGTGTTCCATCCCGTCGAGCACTTCCGGTACAAACCAGGTGCGCTTGTCCAGCGGCACATAGCCCACGGCATCACCACGCTGCGATAATTCAGCACAGGCAGCATGCAGCAAATGGCTGCGGCCGGCGCCTTCACGCGACCAGAGATAGATGTATCCGCTATGCTCCTGGCGCAGCACGTTTTGCAGTGCGGCCAGTAAAGAGGCGTTATCTCCCGGCCAGAAACTTGCAAACGTTTCGTCGTCAGGCAGATAAAGTGGCAAAGAGAGCTGTGCCGGTGTGTTCAGAGAGACCTCAACCCAGATTTCATTAAAATCGTGATGAGTTTACCACAGAATTCCGTCGCGTTAGAACCGGGCAGCATCACTGCCCGGATCCCATTTTACGGCTTCGGCGTATCCGCATCTTCCGCGTCCAGCACCACTTCTTCCGGGCGCAGGACAGAAATCAGCTTGAAGATCAGGCTCAGACCGATCCCAACGATCGTCGCCAGCGCCATTCCTTTCAGCTCCGCCGCGCCAATGTGCACTTTCGCGCCGCTGACGCCAATGATCAGAATGACAGAGGTCAGGATCAGGTTCTGCGCTTTGTTGTAATCCACTTTCGATTCAATCAGCACGCGAATACCGGATGCCCCGATCACCCCGTACAGCAGCAATGACACCCCACCCATCACCGGTAGCGGAATGATCTGGATCGCCGCCGCCAGTTTACCGACGCAGGACAGCAGAATCGCGAAAATCGCCGCGCCGCCAATTACCCAGGTACTGTAAACACGGGTGATTGCCATTACACCAATGTTCTCACCGTAGGTGGTGTTCGGCGTGGAGCCAAAGAAGCCAGAAATCACCGTCGACAAACCGTTGGCAAACATCGAGCGATGCAGACCCGGATCGCGAACCAGATCTTTTTTGACGATATTCGCCGTGACCACGAGGTGACCGACGTGTTCGGCAATCACCACCAGCGCCGCAGGCAGAATAGTCAAAATGGCGAACCACTCAAAGCGCGGCGTGTAGAAGGTCGGCAGCGCAAACCAGTGCGCCTCGGCAATCGGTGTGGTATCAACCACGCCCATCGCAAATGACAGTGCATAACCTGCCAGTACCCCAATCAGGATCGGGATAATCGCAAGGAAACCACGAAACAGCACCGAGCCAAACACGGTCACCGCCAGCGTCACCATCGAGATAATGATGGTCTTCGAATCCGCAGATTGTCCTTCCGCAGGCAGCAATCCAGCCATACCAGCGGCCACGCCTGCCAGTTCAAGACCGATGACGGCAACGATTGCGCCCATTGCCGCAGGAGGAAACATCACGTCCAGCCAGCCGGTTCCCGCTTTCTTGACAATGAAAGAAACCAGGCAGAACAGCACACCACACATGATGAAGCCGCCCAGCGCCACTTCGTATCCCAACGGCAACAGCAGCAGAACCGGTGAGATAAACGCGAAGCTTGAACCTAAATAGGCAGGAATTTTTCCTTTACAGATAAAGAGATACAGCAAGGTCCCGATCCCGTTGAACAACAGAACGGTAGCCGGGTTGATATGAAACAGAACTGGCACCAGCACGGTTGCGCCAAACATGGCGAACAGGTGTTGCAAACTAAGCGGGATTGTCTGTAAAAGTGGCGGTCTTTCACTCACCCCGATAGCACGGCGCGTCATAGTGTTTTCCTCTGAGTGTGTTTGTTATGAATCGTTGAGTTGTTTTATTCAAAAAAAAGCCGACTCTTAAAGTCGGCTATTTATCAGTTATTCACTTACTTCGTACCAAAAATCTTATCGCCGGCATCACCCAGCCCCGGAATAATGTATCCGTGCTCGTTCAGGCCCTGGTCGATCGACGCGGTGTAGAGTTCCACATCCGGATGCGCTTTTTCCAGCGCGGCGATCCCTTCCGGGGCCGCCACCAGCACCAGCACTTTGATGCTGCTGCAGCCCGCTTTTTTCAGCAGATCGATAGTGGCGATAACAGAACCCCCGGTTGCCAGCATCGGGTCGACGATCAGCGCCATGCGCTCGTCGATATTGGATACCAGCTTCTGGAAATACGGGACCGGCTCAAGCGTTTCTTCGTTGCGGTACATGCCGACCACGCTGATACGTGCGCTGGGTACGTTTTCCAGCACGCCTTCCATCATGCCCAGACCGGCACGCAGGATAGGTACAACGGTAATTTTTTTGCCTTTGATTTGATCCACTTCGACCGGACCATTCCAGCCTTCAATGGTTACTTTTTCGGTTTCCAGGCCCGCAGTCGCTTCGTAGGTCAGCAGACTGCCTACTTCCGAGGCGAGTTCACGAAAGCGTTTGGTGCTGATATCGTTCTCACGCATCAGACCCAGCTTGTGTTTGACGAGTGGGTGTTTGACTTCCACGATCTTCATACTCTTCTCCTTTCCTCAGACGAGTGGCAACCACAAAAAAAATCGCCGGATTATACCGCTTTTCCTCTCTGGCGCAATATAACGTATGCATGACCTGGATCAAGCAAAGTGGTATACGTTTGGGTGATGAGTATAAAATACGCCCCGCATTCTGTACGGGGCGTCGTATCAAGTGGCTGAAATCAGAGGGATTCGCCGTTGCTTTTTATCACCTGCTGATACCATGCGAATGATTTCTTACGGCTGCGCGCCAGTGTCCCACTGCCGTCATTATTTTTATCAACGTAGATAAACCCGTAACGCTTTTTCATCTCTCCCGTTCCCGCAGAGACCAGATCGATACATCCCCACGGCGTGTACCCCATGAGATCCACGCCATCCTCTTCCACCGCTTTTTTCATTTCACGAAGATGTGCCGCCATATACTCGATACGGTAGCTGTCATCCACGGTGCCGTCAGGCAACTGAACATCAATCGCACCAAACCCGTTCTCAACGATAAACAACGGCAACTGGTAGTGATCCCAGAACCAGTTCAGCGAATAGCGCAATCCCACCGGATCAATCTGCCAGCCCCAGTCCGATTTCTGTACGTAGGGATTGGAGACCAGACTTTTGCTCTCGTCATAATCGAGTTGCGGGTTATCGTCTGTCGCTTTGGTGACAAACGACATGTAATAGCTAAAACCGATGTAGTCGACGCAGCCTTCGGACAGAGCAACACGGTCTTCTTCCGTGATATCGAGGTCAAACTCACGGCGCGTAAAATAGTTGAGAATATGCTGCGGATATTTCCCCCGCACATGCACATCGGTAAACCAGTAGCGACGGTGCATGGCGTTCATCGCCATCATCATGTCGTTTGGCGCACAGGTCAGTGGGTAGATGGGGCACATGGCGATCATGCAGCCGATCTGCAATGCCGGGTTAATTTCTCGTGCCGCCTTCACCGCCAGCGCACTGGCCACCAGTTCATAGTGCGCCGCCTGGTACATTACCGGTTCACGATCTTCACCTGGCTGATACTTCAGGCCGGAGTTCGTGAACGGTGCAAAATCCTCATGGTAATTGGCCTGGTTGTTGATCTCATTGAAGGTCATCCAGTACTTCACTTTGCCCTGATAGCGGGTAAAGACGACCTTCGCAAAGCGGACAAAAAAGTCGATCAGCTTCCGGTTGCGCCAGCCGCCATACTCCGTCACCAGATGGTAGGGCATCTCGAAATGCGACAGGGTAATCACCGGTTCAATGCCGTACTTCAGGCATTCATCAAACAGATCGTCGTAAAATTGCAGTCCCGCCTCGTTTGGCTGCGTTTCATCCCCAAGTGGGAAAATGCGCGTCCAGGCAATGGACGTCCGGAAACATTTAAAGCCCATTTCCGCGAAAAGCTTAATGTCTTCTTTGTAGCGATGATAAAAATCGATCGCCTCGTGGTTAGGGTAGTTTTTGCCGGGCAGCACGCCATCGGTAATTTCTCGCGCCACGCCATGAGCGCCCGCCGTCATGACGTCAGCAACGCTGATCCCTTTTCCGCCTTCCTGCCAACCGCCCTCAAGCTGATGAGCGGCGACCGCCCCGCCCCACATGAAATTCGCGTTAAATCCAGACATAGTTTCCCTCGTTAATTTGCTATGACAAAACAGAAACCGGTTTCAGTATGATACTGAGCAATCCCGGCACTGCTTTCAAGGGTGAAACTGAACCCGGTTTCATTTTCGTGGTTCAGGTCATAAAAACACCGCGCCGCGGAGAAAATGCAGCAAATCTCGACAGATAAAAACGGATGCAACACAGGCTCGCAAACGTTTGCTTTCCCTGCTAGAATTGCGCCGAATTTTACTTTTACCGTAAGAAAACGTGGGGAACCAGGCAGTGACCGATAAAACCTCTCTTAGCTACAAAGATGCCGGTGTTGATATTGACGCGGGTAATGCTCTGGTGGATCGAATCAAAGGCGTAGTGAAGAAAACTCGCCGCCCGGAAGTGATGGGTGGTTTGGGTGGCTTCGGTGCGCTGTGCGCATTGCCGCAAAAATATCGTGAACCAGTGCTGGTTTCCGGTACTGATGGCGTCGGGACAAAACTGCGTCTGGCGATGGATCTGAAGCGTCACGATACCATCGGCATTGATCTCGTGGCGATGTGCGTCAACGACCTGGTCGTTCAGGGTGCTGAGCCGCTGTTTTTCCTCGACTACTACGCCACTGGCAAACTGGATGTGGATACCGCAGCCAGCGTGATTAACGGTATCGCCGAAGGCTGCCTGCAATCCGGCTGCGCGCTGGTCGGCGGGGAAACCGCTGAAATGCCGGGGATGTATCACGGTGAAGATTATGACGTCGCGGGTTTCTGCGTCGGCGTGGTCGAAAAATCAGACATCATTGACGGTTCCAAAGTGGCCGATGGCGATGTGTTGATTGCACTGGGTTCCAGCGGTCCGCACTCCAACGGTTACTCACTGGTACGTAAAATTGTTGAAGTCAGCGGCTGCGATCCAGAAACGACGGTTCTGGAAGGCAAACCGTTGGCCGACCACCTGCTGGCGCCGACCCGCATCTACGTGAAATCGATTCTGGAATTGATTGAAAAGGTTGATGTGCACGCTATCGCGCACCTGACCGGCGGCGGCTTCTGGGAAAACATTCCGCGCGTACTGCCGGACAACACGCAGGCGGTGATCGATGAATCCTCCTGGCAGTGGCCAGCTGTTTTTAACTGGCTGCAAAGCGCCGGTAACGTCAGCCAGCATGAAATGTATCGTACCTTTAACTGCGGCGTCGGCATGGTCATTGCTCTTCCGGCGGCAGAAGTAGACAACGCCCTTACCCTGCTGAAGGCAAAAGGTGAAAAAGCCTGGAAGCTCGGCGTCATCAAGGCTTCCGATTCCGCGCAGCGCGTGGTTATTGAATAATGAATATTGTGGTGCTTATTTCCGGTAACGGAAGCAATTTGCAGGCGATTATTGATGCCTGCAAAGAGAAGAAAATCAATGGCACCCTGCGGGCAGTATTCAGCAACAAGGCCGACGCGTTCGGCCTTGAGCGTGCCAGAAAAGCGGCAATCCCGGCCCATACGCTAACGGCGGATCAGTTTTCCAGCCGTGAAGCATTTGACCGCGAGCTGATCCTTGAGATCGACGCGTATGCGCCTGACGTTGTGGTGCTGGCCGGTTTTATGCGCATTCTGAGCCCGGCGTTCGTCGCGCACTATAACGGTCGACTGCTGAATATTCACCCTTCCCTGTTGCCCAAATATCCCGGTTTGCACACCCACCGTCAGGCGCTGGAAAACGGCGATGAGGAACACGGCACCTCGGTCCACTTTGTCACTGACGAGCTCGACGGCGGACCGGTCATTTTGCAGTCCAAAGTTCCGGTTTTTGAGGGCGATGACGAAGATGAAATCACCGCCCGCGTTCAGGTTCAGGAACACGCCATTTACCCGCTGGTCGTCAGTTGGTTTGTGGACGGACGGCTGAAAATGCGCGATAACGCCGCCTGGCTGGACGGTGTTCGCCTGCCGCCACAGGGCTACGCTGCCGACGAGTAAAAACGGTGCCGGATAACGGATGTCATCCCTTATCCGGCCAGCGCTTCTCTTCAGACCTCCAGTCCCCCTTCCCCTTTGCGATCAGACGGTTTATTGTCATATTTTTCTGGCACAGTTGGACATCTGAGCGCAATGCTCGCCATAATAATCAGGCAGTGTCCCGTGAATAAAACGGAGTATAAGTATTAATGGGTCAGGAAAAGCTTTATATCGAGAAAGAGCTCAGCTGGTTAGCGTTCAACGAACGTGTGCTCCAGGAAGCCGCGGATAAATCAAACCCGCTAATTGAACGGATGCGTTTCTTAGGCATCTATTCCAATAACCTGGATGAATTCTACAAAGTTCGCTTCGCAGAGCTCAAACGTCGCATCATCATCAGCGAAGAACAGGGTTCAAATTCACATTCTCGCCACCTGTTAGGCAAAATCCAGTCCCGCGTACTGAAAGCCGACCAGGAATTCGATGGCCTGTATAACGAACTGCTGCTGGAGATGGCGCGTAATCAGATCTTCCTGATCAACGAGCGTCAACTGTCAGTCAATCAGCAAAGCTGGCTGCGCCACTATTTCAAGCAGTATCTGCGCCAGCACATCACCCCAATTTTAATTAACCGCGAAACGGATCTGGTACAGTTCCTGAAGGATGACTACACCTATCTGGCAGTCGAAATTATTCGCGGCGACACCATTCGCTATGCGCTGCTGGAAATTCCGTCTGACAAGGTTCCACGCTTTGTGAATCTGCCGCCGGAAGCCCCGCGTCGCCGTAAACCAATGATCCTGCTGGATAACATTCTGCGCTACTGTCTGGACGACATCTTTAAGGGCTTCTTTGATTATGACGCACTGAATGCCTATTCCATGAAGATGACCCGTGACGCCGAGTACGATCTGGTGCACGAGATGGAATCCAGCCTGATGGAGCTGATGTCCTCCAGCCTGAAACAGCGTCTGACCGCCGAGCCGGTGCGTTTTGTTTATCAGCGCGACATGCCTAATGCACTGGTCGAAGTGCTGCGCGAGAAGCTGACGATTTCACGCTATGACTCTATCGTTCCCGGCGGGCGTTATCACAACTTCAAAGATTTCATTAACTTCCCTAATGTCGGCAAAGCCAATCTGGTGAATAAGCCGCTGCCGCGCTTACGCCATATCTGGTTTGATAAAGAGAAGTTCCGTAACGGATTTGACGCCATTCGTGAACGCGATGTGTTGCTTTACTATCCGTATCACACCTTTGAGCACGTTCTGGAACTGCTGCGCCAGGCCTCGTTTGACCCGAGCGTGCTGGCAATCAAAATCAACATCTACCGCGTGGCAAAAGACTCGCGGATCATCGACTCAATGATCCACGCCGCCCATAACGGTAAAAAAGTGACCGTTGTGGTGGAGTTACAGGCACGATTTGATGAAGAGGCCAACATTCACTGGGCGAAACGCCTGACGGAAGCGGGCGTGCATGTCATCTTCTCCGCGCCCGGCTTAAAAATTCACGCCAAGCTGTTCCTGATTTCGCGCAAAGAAGGCGAAGAGGTGGTGCGTTACGCCCATATCGGCACCGGTAACTTCAACGAAAAAACCGCGCGTCTGTATACCGACTATTCGCTGTTGACCGCCGACGCGCGGATCACTAACGAAGTCCGTCGGGTGTTCAATTTTATCGAGAACCCGTATCGCCCGGTGACGTTTGATTATCTGCTGGTCTCGCCGCAAAACTCGCGCCGCCTGCTGTATGAGATGATCGATCGTGAAATCGCCAACGCTCAACAGGGACTCCCCTCCGGCATCACACTGAAACTGAATAACCTGGTGGACAAAGGGCTGGTCGATCGGCTGTATGCCGCCTCCAGCTCAGGTGTACCGGTCAATCTGTTGATTCGTGGTATGTGCTCGCTTATTCCGAATCTGGAAGGTATCAGCGATAATATCCGCGTCATCAGTATTGTGGACCGTTATCTTGAGCATGACCGGGTGTATATCTTCGAAAACGGCGGCGATAAGCAGGTCTATCTCTCTTCCGCCGACTGGATGACGCGTAACATCGACTACCGCATTGAGGTGGCGACGCCGCTGCTTGATCCGCGCCTGAAGCAGCGGGTGCTGGATATTATTGACATCCTGTTCAGCGATACGGTAAAAGCCCGCTACATCGATAAAGAACTGAGTAATCGCTACGTGCCGCGTGGAAACCGCCGCAAAGTGCAGTCGCAACTGGCTATTTACGACTATATCAAATCACTCGAGCAATCTGACTAACGCTATGCCAATACATGATAAGACCCCACGACCGCAGGAGTTTGCGGCGGTCGACCTCGGTTCAAACAGTTTTCACATGGTGATTGCCCGTGTGGTGGATGGCGCCATGCAGATTATCGGTCGCCTGAAACAGCGCGTGCATCTGGCGGATGGTCTCGGCGAAGACAACATGCTGAGCGAAGAGGCAATGGAGCGCGGGCTAAGCTGCCTGTCACTGTTTGCTGAACGTCTTCAGGGGTTCGCCCCCTCCAGCGTGTGTATTGTCGGTACCCATACGCTTCGTCAGGCGCAAAACGCCACCGATTTTCTCAAACGAGCGGAAAAGGTTATCCCCTATCCGATCGAGATCATTTCCGGTAATGAAGAAGCGCGTCTGATCTTTATGGGCGTAGAACATACGCAACCGGAAAAAGGCCGCAAGCTGGTCATCGACATTGGCGGCGGCTCGACGGAGCTGGTCATTGGCGAAAACTTCGAACCGAAGCTGGTTGAAAGCCGTCGTATGGGTTGCGTCAGTTTTGCCCAGATCTATTTCCCCGGCGGCGTCATCAGCAAGGAAAACTTCCAGCGTGCCAGAATGGCGGCGGCGCAGAAGCTTGAAACCCTGACCTGGCAATTCCGTATTCAGGGCTGGAACGTTGCGCTGGGGGCCTCTGGCACCATCAAAGCCGCGCACGAAGTGCTCTTAGAAATGGGCGAGAAAGACGGGTTCATCACCCCAGAGCGTCTGGACCGACTGGTAACCGAACTGCTGCAACACCGCAGTTTCGAATCGCTAAGCCTGCCGGGGTTATCTGAAGAGCGAAAAGCGGTCTTTGTTCCAGGTCTGGCGATTTTATGCGGTGTCTTTGATGCGCTGGCGATCCGCGAGTTACGCCTTTCCGATGGCGCGCTGCGCGAAGGCGTGCTGTACGAAATGGAAGGTCGCTTTCGTCATCAGGATGTTCGCAGTCGCACCGCCAGCAGCCTGGCAAATCAGTACAATATCGACAGCGAACAGGCGCGACGCGTGCTGGAAACCACCATGCAGATGTATGAGCAGTGGCAGGCGCAGCAGCCTAAACTGGCGCATCCGCAGTTAGAAGCGCTGCTGAAATGGGCAGCGATGCTGCACGAGGTTGGACTGAACATTAATCACAGCGGTCTGCATCGCCACTCGGCGTATATCCTGCAAAACAGCGATTTGCCTGGTTTTAATCAGGAGCAGCAAACCATGATGGCGACGCTGGTTCGCTATCATCGTAAGGCGGTGAAGCTGGACGATCTCCCGCGCTTTACGCTGTTTAAGAAGAAGCAGTTCCTGCCGCTCATTCAGCTATTGCGTCTTGGCGTACTGCTGAACAACCAGCGCCAGGCCACGACCACACCGCCTACGCTGACGCTCATCACCGATGACAACCACTGGACCCTGCGTTTCCCTCACGACTGGTTCAGCCAGAACGCGCTGGTTTTGCTCGATCTGGAAAAAGAACAGCAATACTGGGAAGCGGTGACCGGCTGGCGTCTGAAAATTGAAGAAGAACGCTCACCGGAAATCGCCGCGTGAAGCACACTCAGGTGCCAGTCACTGGCACCTGCTCTTTCAGCGTGTCGCTTAACGGCTGCGGCACACCGATTAAATATCCCTGCATATAATCAATCCCCAGAGAGATCGCGGCATGGCGAATCTCCTCACTTTCGACAAATTCAGCGACCACCTGCATTTTCTTCATACGCGCCAGATGACAGATTGAGGCCACAATCTGATAGTCGAGGCTATTCGAAACGATATTGCGGATGAAACTACCGTCAATCTTCAGAATATTGGCGTTAACGTTTTTCAGCCTTGCATAACTGGCGTAACCCGTACCGAAGTCATCAATAGCGATTTGGCAGCCCAGTTGTTGCAGGTTTTGCAGCGTTGCCTCCGCCTGTCCGGCATTCATCAGCGCCTGACTTTCTGTCACTTCAAATATCAATTGCCAGGCTTCGATCTGGTATTTGCTCAGCAGTTTGCTGATATCCTGCGCAAACCTGGCCCGACAGACCGAGGACGCCGACAGGTTAAGCGCAAAGCGACGGGCAGGCATCTGCGCACGATTCTCCGCCATAAAGCGTAACGTGTGTTCGATAACCCAGAGATCAATTCTCGAGGAGAGACCAAACTCATGCGCGACGGGCAGGAAGGCATCAGGGTTGATCATGCCACCGTCATCATCCAGCAATCGCAGTAAAATCTCATGATAAACATCGCCGCGAAGCCCTTCGATTGGCTGCGCCATCAGACAAAAACGGTCATGCTCCAGCGCATGCTGTAACCGGTTCATCATTGCGACTTTGTCTCGCAGATTACGCTGCATGTTCATCGCACCACTACGCTCTAAATTTTCCGGCGTGTTGGTCATGATGGACAGCTCAGCCGTCGTGCTCAACTCCCCCAGCAACAGGTAAATGTGATTTACCGGGGAACGCACATAGCAATAGCTCATCCCCACCTGTGGCTGGAACGTCATGCCATCCCAGACAAACCGGAACGTCTTGATATGCTCATCCAGATCGTCAATGCGTTGCTGATGTGACTCTGTATTTAAGCGTAGCAGCAGGTCAGGCCCGGACATTTGGTAAACATGTTCATCAGGACCCAATTTTTCGGCAATCCAGTGGGAGAGCTGTTGCTTGTACTGGATACGCAGCATTATTCCGTAATTTTTCACGAGAAACTCGAGTTCAGGAACGCGCAGAAAGCACAACGCAGACCAGGGCGTATTTCTCAGCGCGCGGTTGAGCGCACGAAGATTGGGAAGATGGACAACCGGATCAAGAAACGCAAGCCGTCGGGCACGACTGCTCACAATCCGCTGACGCGTCGCCAGCACCGCCATGTAATTCACAATAAAAGAAAAAACCAGGAAACTGGAAGAGGTAATCGCCAGTTGTACATCGTAACCTGAATAATAGGGCGTATAGCTTCTGTAATTATGGATCGCAATAATTAAAACTGGCGCCCATAGCAGTGATATGAATCGATAGCCATAACGCATCGCTCCCCATAACATAACCGGGAGTAATAACGACATAGTATAGTTCGTGCTGAATATGGAACTATTTTCATTCAGTGGCATACAAAGCAAAGACATTAAAGCGGACAATACCAGCAACCAAATAATGATCTCTTTTTGCGAGGCCTTGGCATCAAACTGTAACTTTAATTGTGAATAATAGCCGCGTAAATGTAGCGGGTTACGAATAACGCGAATAATAAAGTAGAAGAGCGGTACACCAATCAAATTGCCCACCAGAATACCCTGGTAGTTTATTAATGCGTTGATGTTAAATGGTGTTCCCCCCATTAAGCTCAACTTGCTTTCATACAACCCCACAAAGGCTGCGAACTGGAAAAGCACCAGAAATAGCGTTGCGGCGCAAAAAACTTGCCAAAAAATGCGGGGGAAGACCAGCTGCGCGTCACCATGCGAGATGTTGTTACGTCGGGGCGTAAAAACACGGTAACCGCCCCAACTGAGCACGACAGCAATAAGAAAATGCGCAATAACAGGCAATGTTTCCGCCAGACCTACCTGCGGATATTTGCGAATAAAAACCGCCAGAACAATACCGGGTAAGGCCGCCCAACCGAAAAAAATCATCAGGCTCATCATGAGTGATAACGGTAAGTAGAAAAGGATGACATCCCCGGTGGCCACATGCGCATAGGTATTCGTATGGCTCACGAGCGGTAAAAACAGGGAAGGCAAAATCAGAGGCAGTCCCCACCACTTATCTCTGATTGCAATATAAGTTTTATTCAGTCGCATAGACGCTCAGCGGAACCCCTGGATCCTTAAGGGGTGAATCAGACAGGCATCCCACCTGACGTCAAAATTAAGATGAAAAACTCACCATACATGTCGCACAGATTTTAGTTATCAACGGGAAGTTATTTTTGACGTATATCAAATAATTCCGTCCCCATTAACCAATTATTACCTTTATTTCACGGTGTTATCATTCTCATATTATTAATGTAAATAATATCATTATTCTTCATAACAACGAGATATGATTCAACTGACGCAATTTTACATAATCAAGAATTGACCCGCCTGACACAGTGTGCCTTAATGTATCTATCGCCCGTATGGGCATCCCTTAAGGAACCTTTTGTGAGTCAGGCAACCAGTATGCGAAAACGACATCGATTTAACAGTCGCATGACCCGTATCGTATTGCTTATCAGCTTTATCTTCTTTTTTGGACGTTTTGTCTACTCTTCTATCGGCGCCTGGCATCATCATCAGGACAAAAAAGACGCGCAACAGTCTACTCTTTCTGTCGAAACGCCTGCTCAACGTTAATCCTGTTATTTCAGACAGACGCCATTTGGTCTTTTATACGCCCAAATAAAGCAAAAACCCCCTGTCTAAACAGAGGGTTTTGTCGATTATACGTCAGTGACGTGTGGGGATATTATTCCCACTCGATCGTAGCTGGCGGCTTACCGCTGATGTCATACACGACGCGGGAAATGCCGTTCACTTCGTTGATGATGCGGTTAGACACACGGCCCAGGAAGTCATACGGCAGGTGTGCCCAATGCGCGGTCATGAAGTCGATGGTTTCAACCGCACGCAGAGAAACCACCCAGTCGTATTTACGGCCATCGCCCATCACGCCAACAGAGCGAACCGGCAGGAACACGGTGAACGCCTGACTCACTTTGTTGTACAGGTCGGCTTTGTGCAGTTCTTCAATGAAGATAGCGTCCGCACGACGCAGCAGGTCGCAATATTCTTTCTTCACTTCACCCAGCACGCGCACGCCCAGACCTGGTCCCGGGAACGGGTGACGGTAGAGCATATCGTACGGCAGGCCCAGTTCCAGACCAATTTTACGCACTTCGTCTTTGAACAGCTCTTTCAGCGGCTCAACCAGGCCCATCTTCATCTCTTTAGGCAGACCACCTACGTTATGGTGAGATTTGATGACATGCGCTTTACCGGTCGCAGAAGCGGCAGATTCGATAACGTCAGGATAGATGGTGCCCTGCGCCAGCCATTTCACATCTTCCAGCTTCAGCGCTTCTTCGTCGAAGACTTCAACAAAAACGCGGCCAATGATCTTACGTTTCGCTTCCGGATCGTTCTCGCCTTTCAGCGCGGTCAGGAAACGATCTTCAGCCGGAACATGAACAATGTTCAGACCAAAGTGATCACCGAACATATCCATCACCTGCCCGGCTTCATTCAGACGCAGCAGACCATTATCGACGAAGACACAGGTCAGGTTTTTACCAATCGCACGGTGCAGCAGCATCGCCGTGACGGAAGAGTCCACGCCACCGGAAAGGCCGAGGATCACTTTGTCATCGCCAACCTGCTGGCGGATACGCTCAACGGCGTCGTCGATGATTTTTGCCGGCGTCCACAACGCTTCACACTGGCAGATATCGCGGACAAAACGCTCCAGCATACGCATCCCCTGACGGGTATGGGTCACTTCCGGGTGGAACTGAACGCCGTAGAAGCGTTTTTCTTCGTTCGCCATAATGGCAAACGGGCAGCTTTCGGTGCTGGCAACGGTGACGAAGTCGGACGGGATTGCCGTCACTTTATCGCCGTGGCTCATCCACACATCCAACAGCGGTTTGCCGTCAGCGGTCAGGGAGTCTTCGATACCGCGAACCAGCGCGCTATCGGTTACAACTTCAACCTGCGCGTAGCCGAATTCACGCTCAGTCGACCCTTCAACATGACCGCCCAACTGCATCGCCATCGTCTGCATGCCGTAGCACACGCCGAAGACCGGAACGCCGGCTTCGAAAACGTATTGCGGTGCACGTGGGCTGTTGTCTTCCGTGGTGCTTTCCGGGCCACCGGAAAGAATGATGCCGCTAGGATTAAACTCGCGAATCTGTGCTTCAGTTACATCCCACGCCCACAGTTCACAGTAAACGCCCAGTTCACGTACGCGACGTGCAACCAGTTGTGTGTACTGCGATCCGAAATCAAGGATGAGAATGCGATGCTTGTGAATATTGTCTGTCATTGACGCTAATTCCGAGGCAAGTGAAACAATAACAAAACGCCCGGTTAAAACCGGGCGCGGAAACTTATCAGGAGCCCATACGGTAATTCGGGGACTCTTTGGTGATGGTCACGTCGTGAACGTGGCTTTCCTGAATACCCGCACCACTGATACGTACGAATTCCGCTTTAGTACGCAATTCGTCGATAGTACCACAGCCGGTCAGCCCCATACAGGAGCGCAGGCCGCCCATCTGCTGGTGAATAATCTCTTTCAGGCGGCCTTTATAGGCAACGCGGCCTTCGATACCTTCCGGCACCAGTTTGTCTGCGGCGTTATCGCTCTGGAAGTAACGGTCAGAAGAACCTTTGGACATTGCGCCCAGAGAGCCCATACCGCGGTAGGATTTGTAGGAACGGCCCTGGTAAAGTTCGATTTCACCCGGGGATTCTTCCGTGCCCGCCAGCATGGAACCCACCATCACCGCGCTTGCACCAGCCGCGATAGCTTTGGCGATATCGCCAGAGAAACGGATACCGCCGTCAGCGATAACGGGAATCCCCATCCCTTCCAGCGCTTCAACAGCATCAGACACTGCGGTGATCTGCGGAACACCCACGCCAGTCACGATACGAGTGGTACAGATGGAACCAGGGCCAATACCCACTTTCACCGCGCTCACGCCCGCTTCCGCCAGGGCACGAGCCCCCGCGCCGGTCGCCACGTTACCGCCAATGATTTGCAGATCCGGGTATTTCGCACGGGTTTCACGAATGCGCTGTAAAACACCTTCAGAATGGCCGTGAGAAGAATCAATCAGCAGCACGTCAACACCTGCCGCGACCAGCGCATCAACACGCTCTTCGTTGCCAGCGCCTGCGCCAACCGCAGCGCCAACGCGCAGACGGCCATGCTCATCTTTACAGGAGTTCGGCTTACGTTCCGCTTTCTGGAAATCTTTTACGGTGATCATGCCGAGCAGATGGAAGCTGTCATCAACAACCAGCGCTTTCTCGACGCGTTTCTCGTGCATTTTTGCCAGCACGACGTCACGCGCTTCGCCTTCGCGAACGGTGACCAGACGCTCTTTCGGCGTCATGTAAACGCTGACCGGTTGGCTCAAATCGGTGACAAAACGCACGTCACGACCGGTGATGATCCCAACCAGCTCATTGTCTTCGGTCACGACAGGATAACCTGCAAAGCCATTGCGTTCAGTCAGTTCTTTCACTTCACGCAGGGTAGTCGTCGGCAGAACGGTTTGCGGGTCAGTTACTACGCCAGATTCATGTTTTTTCACGCGGCGGACTTCTTCTGCCTGACGCTCAATCGACATGTTTTTGTGGATAAAACCAATGCCACCTTCCTGTGCCAGTGCAATCGCGAGGCGCGCTTCAGTCACGGTATCCATCGCTGCGGAGAGCATAGGAATGTTCAGACGAATCGTTTTCGTCAACTGCGTGCTGAGGTCAGCAGTATTCGGCAGAACGGTGGAATGAGCGGGAACGAGGAGGACGTCGTCAAACGTCAAAGCTTCTTTAGCAATACGTAGCATGGGCAATATCTCTAACCTGGGGGTGGATAAATATTGCCGTGGCATTATACAGAGCGTAATCGGTTGCATCCACACTTTTTTGCAAATAATGCTTGCGCTCCTGCTCAGGCGGGTTACTATCGATTGAATAACCTGCTGATTTAGAATTTGATCCCGCTCACATGTTATCCTCTCAGACCTCCGCAATTTTTACTGTTAGCCGCCTTAATCAGACGGTTCGTCTGCTGTTAGAACAGGAAATGGGACAGGTCTGGATCAGCGGCGAGATTTCCAATTTCTCACAGCCGTCATCGGGGCACTGGTACTTCACGCTAAAAGATGACACGGCACAGGTTCGCTGTGCCATGTTCCGCAACAGCAATCGTCGGGTGACCTTTCGCCCCCAGCACGGCCAGCAGGTTTTGGTTCGCGCCAATATCACCCTGTACGAGCCGCGCGGCGACTATCAGATTATCGTCGAAAGCATGCAGCCTGCCGGTGAAGGTCTGCTCCAGCAAAAGTATGAACAGTTAAAAGCTAAACTGCAGGCTGAAGGGCTTTTTGATCAGCAGCATAAGCAGTCACTTCCCTCTCCCGCCCACTGCGTGGGGGTGATTACCTCGAAAACCGGGGCCGCACTGCACGATATTCTCCATGTTCTGAAACGTCGCGATCCCTCTTTACCGGTTATCATCTATCCGACCGCCGTCCAGGGTGACGACGCACCGGGGCAGATTGTCCGTGCAATCGAACTGGCGAATGCGCGCCAGGAGTGTGATGTCCTGATCGTCGGTCGCGGCGGCGGTTCGCTGGAAGATTTATGGAGTTTTAACGACGAGCGTGTCGCACGGGCTATTTTTGCCAGCGCGATTCCGGTAGTCAGCGCCGTCGGCCATGAAACGGACGTCACCATTGCCGATTTTATTGCCGACCTGCGTGCGCCGACGCCTTCGGCCGCCGCTGAAATGGTCAGCCGCAATCAGCAGGAGTTGCTGCGTCAGATCCTGTCTGCACAGCAGCGTCTCGGCATGGCGATGGATTACTTTCTGGCGAACCGCAGTCGTCGATTCACTCAGATTTATCATCGCCTGCAACAGCAACATCCGCAGTTGCGTCTCGCTCGTCAGCAGACGGCACTGGAGAGGTTGCATCAGCGTATGAACGTGGCCATCGACGGCCAGTTGAAGCGCACCAGCCAGCGGCAATCCCGTCTGCTGCAACGCCTGAACCAGCAAAGTCCGCAGCCACGCATTCATCGTGCGCAAACCCGCATTCAGCAACTGGAATATCGTCTGGTGGAGAATGTGCGTTCCCGTCTGAGCGCCACGCGGGAACGCTTTGGCAACGCAGTTACCCACCTGGAAGCGGTCAGCCCACTCTCGACCCTGGCGCGTGGTTACAGCGTCTCTACGGCCACCGACGGCAAAGTGCTGAAAAAAGTGACACAAGTGAAAGCCGGTGATGTGATGACGACCCGGCTGGAAGACGGCTGGGTAGAAAGTGAAGTCAAAAGCATAACGCCGGTGAAAAAACGCGCGCGAAAAAAAGCCTGACATCAGGCTAGCGTTCGCCTTCAGGTGAAATGAACAGCAATGCCCCCGACAGCCCAGAAAAAACAACCAGTGCCTCCGCCGCGCCAATCGCGCCATAAAGCTGACCAAATGTCACAGAGCCAACAATTTGCCCAACGGCCAGCATCAGGAAAGCCAGACTGACACCCGCCGCCGGTGAAGGCTCCGCCAGCGCGGCGCCCCGCACCAACAGCACACCGGATAAAATGACATATCCCGCCCCGTTTAGCGCCGCGACCGGAAACAACCACCAGGCGAAACCGTGGCTTAGCGCCAGGGACACTAGCGAAACCGCCATAAACACCAGCGAGCAACAGTAAACCCCGCGCATACCGATACGCTTTGCCGCACTTCCGGTAAATACAGCGGCAATTCCTGCACCACCGCTGACCAGCCACAGCATATGGGTGATGGCACTGTCCAGCCCGGTATGGCGCTGCAGCAATTCGGGGCCAAAACTCCACCATGCCGCGCTGGCGACACCGCTAACAAAGGCTATCACCAGCAGGCGAAACATCCCCGATTTCGCAAGGACAACGCGCCAGCGCGGCGGCGCTCGGAGTTGTTCCGCGTGTTCCCCAGGCAACGTACGCAGAGCGGCAAACAGACAGAGTAGCGCCATGACTGCAAAGACGATGCATGCCATGCGCCAGTTACCCGACATAACCCGTAACACCAGAACCGACAGGATGATCCCCCCACTCGTTCCGGCGTTGATAAGGGTATTTACCTGGGTTTGCCGTTCCGCAGAGATTCGCTTACTCACCGCTGCGGCAAGGGACGGTGAGGCCAGCCCGGAGCTGAGCCCGGCGATAAAAAGACCTGTCGCCAGAATAAGAGGGGAATACGCCAACGCCAGGATAACTAATCCAATTGCTGCGGAGATTCCCGCCAGAACGGCCGGGAGTCGTGGACCAAAGCGATCCGTCAGAAAGGAGGCCAAAAAAACGGATAAACAGTAGGCAACATAGCTGCAGGCCGCAATAATCCCGGCAACTTCTGGCGTGAAGGGAATCGCCTGACGGATATCAGGCAGCATGATTCCCCATGAAAATCGCGCCATTCCGTAAGTCACAGCAATCAGTGAGAAACCCGTCATCCCCAACGCGACATGTTTATTCATTGTTCCCCTCACCTTATGCGTCGTTAAAAACGTAAACCCTGATAGTCAGTTGCGCCACTTTCAGCAGCGCTGATTTGTCCGACTTTCCTGCAGGTTTGCTTCTATGATTTACACTTAACATGCTTACTTTTTCGGCATTGCCAGACTCAGGAGAGCCTTATGTCCCATGCTTACAGTGTGATCCCGCCCTATATCCTGCGACGCATTATTGAAAGCGGTTCGGCGATGCAGCAACAGTGCGCACGCCAGACGCTGACTCATGTACAAACCCTGATGGCGCACATGCCCGGAAAACCAGCGGCGCCGCATGTGAATCAACCCGGTCAACTTGAACGTGATATCTACGATGCGAAAAACAGGCAGGAATTACCCGGCACGCAGGTGCGCTATGAAGGCCATCCCTCAAACGGGGATGTTGCAGTGGACGAAGCCTATGATTACCTCGGTGTCACGCATGACTTTTTCTGGAAAAACTGGCGCCGCGACTCGCTGGATAACAAAGGCTTAATTCTCACCGGGACCGTGCATTACGGGCATGAATACCAGAATGCGTTCTGGAACGGTCAGCAGATGGTCTTTGGCGACGGCGATGGTGAGATATTTAATCGATTTACGATTGCCATTGATGTCGTGGCTCATGAGCTGGCACACGGGATTACCGAATCAGAAGCAGGGTTGATTTACTTTGAACAGGCCGGGGCGCTCAACGAATCGGTTTCCGATGTATTTGGTGCGTTGGTTAAACAGTATCATCTCAAACAAACCGCCGATCAGGCTGACTGGCTTATCGGGCAAGGATTGCTGGCGGACAGCATTAATGGCAAGGGATTGCGCTCCATGTCAGCACCGGGCACAGCCTATGACGACCCGTTGCTTGGGAAAGACCCACAACCTGCGCATATGCGGGACTTTATTAAGACACGCGAAGACAATGGCGGTGTTCATCTTAACTCTGGCATCCCGAACCGGGCGTTTTATCTGGCAGCCACCGCGCTCGGCGGCTACGCATGGGAAAAAGCAGGTTATGCCTGGTATGATACGGTTTGCGATCGACAACTGGCGCAGGATGCAGACTTCATTGATTTTGCCCGCTTAACCGTTTATCACGGCGACAAGCGCAGCGGCGCGGAAACGGCGAAGGCGATAGAAGCGGCCTGGAAAGCCACAGGAGTGATGTGAATGGAGATCCCAGAATTAACTGATGACGCCGTGGTAGAACTGGCCCGGGAAGGTGGCGTCGCGTTTATGCCCAAACTGGCACGGCAGCGCAAAATTGCGCTGTCGACCTTATCGACTGTTCAGCGTCAGCGCGTGGCCGACATTCTCCGGCAGAGCCTGACCGTCGGTATGCCTCCGGGACAGACGGGATCGCCGGGTCGCGGCGACCAGCGCTACTTTCGCATACAGATCATCTGGACACAGCATAATCAGGCAGGCGTTACCGACATCATCGTACTGGTACCGGAAAACGATGCGCCAGCCTCACTGGTCGATCTTTGGCAAAAGGGCGAAGCCTGTATCTGCGATTAATCCTGCGACAGCACAAACTCAACGCGTTTTTTCGAAATCAGTCCGTGACCGTTGTGACAGAAATAATCGACTGCGCCGCAGGCTTTTAAAACCTGGAGCGGCTGATGACAGTCCGGGCAACGCGCTTCTACGCTAAAGTCTGTCTGACAGGTTTCACAATGTGCGTTATCGCCATGACGATCGAGCGGATGCTGACAAACGGGACAAATGAGTTCCACACTTTCTCCTCATATTCCTGTTGATGGCGCCCTCCCCGCCGGGAGAGGGCGTAATGAATTATTTGCTTTTTTTGATGTGCTTAATCAGACGTTTACGCTTGCGCATCTGAGTCGGGGTCAGCGTATTGCGCTTGTTGGCATACGGGTTCTCGCCCTCTTTAAACTGAATACGGATCGGCGTCCCCATCACTTCCAGCGATTTACGGAAGTAGTTCATCAGGTAGCGCTTATAGGAATCCGGCAGGTCTTTGACCTGGTTACCGTGAATCACCACAATCGGCGGGTTATAGCCCCCCGCATGAGCATATTTCAGTTTCACGCGACGACCACGGACCAGCGGTGGCTGATGATCTTCAACCGCCATCGTCATGATTCGGGTCAACATCGCCGTGCTAACGCGACGGGTGGAGCTGTCATAGGCTTCGCGGACGGATTCAAACAGGTTGCCGACACCGCTGCCATGCAACGCAGAGATAAAATGCACACGCGCAAAATCGATAAAGCCCAGACGGAAGTCCAGCGTCTCTTTCACCTGCTCTTTCACTTCCTGAGTCAGGCCATCCCACTTGTTCACTACGATGACAAGTGAGCGCCCACTATTGAGGATAAAGCCCAGCAGCGACAAATCCTGGTCAGAGATACCTTCGCGGGCATCAATCACCAGCAACACCACGTTAGCGTCCTCTATCGCCTGCAACGTCTTGATAACGGAGAATTTTTCTACCGCATCGGTGATTTTCCCGCGTTTACGTACCCCGGCGGTATCGATCAGCACGTATTCGCGCTCATCACGTTCCATCGGGATATAAATACTGTCACGCGTGGTGCCCGGCATATCATAAACGACCACGCGGTCTTCACCCAGAATACGGTTAGTCAGTGTGGACTTACCGACGTTCGGACGACCGACAATCGCCAGCTTAATCGGCAGATCCTGCGGATTGAAGTCATCTTCAGGCTCTTCTTCACCGTTCTCGTCAGCTTCAAACTGTGCCCAGTATTCGGCGTCTTCGTCCACCTCTTCCTGCGGCGCGGCATCGTCCATCCACGGCAGCAGAACGTGTTCCAGCAGACTGAGCACGCCACGGCCATGAGACGCGGCGATCGGATGGATTTCACCCAGGCCCAGCGAGTAGAAATCAACGATAGCCTGATCCGGATCGAGTCCGTCCGTTTTGTTGGCGACCAGGAACGTCGGTTTTTCACGAGAGCGTAAATGCTGGGCGATCGCTTCATCGGCAGGCATCAGGCCAGCGCGCGCATCCACCATGAACAGCACCACATCCGCCTCTTCAATTGCCAGTAGCGACTGTTCCGCCATACGGGTTTCTACGCCATCTTCGGTGCCATCAATCCCGCCGGTATCGATGCAGATAAACTCACGGCCTTCAATCTCCGCACGACCGTACTTACGGTCACGAGTCAGACCCGGGAAATCCGCCACCAGCGCATCTCGGGTGCGAGTTAGACGGTTAAATAACGTGGATTTTCCGACGTTAGGGCGCCCGACAAGCGCGACCACAGGTACCATGTTTAAAGCCTCATTTTAAAAATCATCAGACAACAGACGCGATTTTTGCGCCGTTGTTAAAAACAGGAAAACGGCCCCTGCACCAGGAGCCGTTTTTTAAAGCGTACGACCAGGACGATTAACGTGTAATAGAATACACGGTACCGTCTTTGGCCTGGATCAGCAGCTTGCCATCGGCTGAGACCGGTTCAGTCAGGAAGCCGGAGCTGTCTACTTTCTGCTGAGCCACAAAACGGCCATCTTCGACGTTAAGCCAGTGCAGATACCCTTCGCTGTCACCCACCACCAGGTTGCCATTATACAACGCCGGGGAAGTCAGCAGACGGTGCAGCAGATCGCTTTGCGTCCACAGCGTAACGCCGCCATCGGTCGTCAACGCCAGTACGCGGTCATTCTGATCCACCAGATAGATACGGTTGCCGTCGACGATAAAGTCATTCACCGAGCCCAGTTCACGTTTCCACATGATCTGGCCACTGCGCAGATCCAGCGCGGTCAGGTTACCATTATAAGCCAGGGCGTAAACGACGCCATTGACGATGACCGGAGTGGTGTCCACATCGCTCAGACGGTCAATCTCTGTAGAACCGGTCGCCTGAGAAATACGCTGCTGCCAAATCATCTGGCCTTGCTGCATCAGTACGGCGCTCACGCGGCCGTTATCGCCACCGACAATGGCCGCACCAAAGGCGGTTGCCGGCGCAGATTCGCCACGCAGTGACAGCGAAGGCATATCCAGGTTCACGGTCCACTTAATGGCGCCATCGGCTTCGTTCAGTGCCTGCAACTGACCGTTGCTGGTATGAATCAGCACCATGCCGTCACTGACTACCGGACGGGAAAGCGCTTCGCCAGCCACTTTGGTTTGCCACGTAACCGTACCGTCCGCTGCGTTCAGCGCATAAACCTGCGCTTTTTCGCTGCCGATATAGACGTGACCGCCTGCAACCGTTACGCCGCCAGACAACTGGGCTGACGAACGCGAGAACCAGCCATCTTTCTCACCCAGGTTCACCGACCAGATTTCTTTGCCGTCATCAGCATTTAACGCTTTCACCACGCCAGCGCGATCGGCTGCGTAGACCACGTTATCGGCATACGCCGGGTGGAGGTTGGAATAGAAATCGCCGATACCATTACCTACAGACGTGCTCCAGGCCGTAGACGGGGTAAACTGATTTTCAACCACCGGTAATGGGGACATTTTAACAACGTCTTCTTCGCCACTAAACAGTGAACAGCCGCTCAACAGGGTAACGGAAAGCAGCCCTGGCAGAAGTAATTTACGCAATTGCATCGGGTCCCTCTCAGATGGACAAATTATTGATTTTCATCTGCATCATTTCGCTCAGTGCCGGGGAGGCGTTACTTTTCACGCCCGCTTCCCACGCACTACGCGCACCTTGTTTATCACCTTTGCTCAGCAGCGCTTCGCCGCGCAGATCGGCAACAATCGCCGCCCATCCTTCACCCTTCACACTCTCCAGGGTTTTCAGCGCCGTATCCGCCTGCTTGAGTTGAATCTGAACGCGAGCAAGACGCAGCGTGATCACTGCGTTAAGATTCTCATCACTCGTGGCGGCCAGTCCCTGCTGAAGCTGGGCTGCGGCCTTCTCAAGTTGATTCTGATCGACAAACTGCTGCGCCAGTTCCATCGACGCTAACGCGCCGTAGGTGTTCTTATTGTCGGCAGCAAATTTCTCTGCGGCTGACAGGTCTTCCGCTTTACCCGCGCTGAGCGAACTCACCACGGTTTGATATGACAGAGAAGCAGAGCGTGCGGACTCAATCTGATGATTGTTCCAGTAGCGCCAGCCTACCAGCGCACCAACACCTAAAATAACCCCAACAGCCAGGGCTTTGCCGTTCTCGGCAAAGAAGCGTTTAATCGCCTCAACCTGATCGTTTTCGTTCTCGTAAATTTCCACGCAGTCCTTCTCCTTAAGCCATTAACGTGCGCAAATGCGTTGCAACGCTATCCTGTGCAACTTCAGTTTGCTCACCGGAGCGCAAATCCTTCACTACAACAGTACCGGCGGCCACTTCGGACTCGCCAAGCACCAGTGCAACGCGGGCACCCCATTTATCAGCTCGGGCAAACTGTTTCTTAAAGTTGCCGCCGCCGTGGTTTGTCATTAGCTTCACGCCCGGGATTTCATCACGCACGCGCTCAGCCAGTGTCATTGCCGCAGACTGCGTATCCGCACCTGAAGCGACCAGGTATATATCGACAACAGAATCGGCTTTAAATTCCGGATTAACTGCCTGAACCAGTAAAACAAGGCGTTCCAGGCCCATTGCAAAGCCCACTCCCGGCGTCGCGCGACCGCCGAGTTGCTCAACCAGTCCGTCATAACGACCGCCCGCACAGACGGTGCCCTGTGAGCCCAGGCTGCTGGTGACCCACTCAAACACGGTGCGGTTGTAGTAGTCGAGGCCACGAACCAGACGCTGGTTAACAGTGTAGGCAATCCCTGCGGCTTCCAGCAGTTTGCACAGGCCAGCAAAGTGTTCGCGGGAATCGTCATCCAGATAGTCGCCAAGCTGAGGAGCATCGTTGAGCAGCGCCTGTACGTCCGGATTTTTTGAATCCAGCACGCGCAGCGGGTTGGAGTACATGCGACGTTTGCAGTCTTCGTCCAGTTTCTCAACGTGCTGCTCCAGGAATGCCACCAGCGCATCGCGGTAGTTTGCACGCGCGTCCAGCGATCCGATGGAGTTCAGCTCAAGATTGACATGTTCAGCGATACCCAGCGCACGCCACCAGCGCGCGGTAAGCATAATCAGTTCGGCATCAATATCCGGCCCTTGCAGACCAAAGGCTTCGACACCCAACTGATGAAACTGACGATAGCGCCCTTTCTGCGGACGTTCGTGGCGGAACATCGGCCCGATGTACCACAGGCGCTGTTCCTGATTGTACAGGAGACCATGCTCGATGCCGGCGCGTACACAGCCCGCCGTGCCTTCCGGACGCAGCGTCAGGCTATCGCCATTGCGGTCCTCAAAGGTGTACATCTCTTTTTCAACCACGTCGGTCACTTCGCCGATCGCGCGTTTGAATAACGGGGTCTGCTCTACAATCGGCAAGCGGATTTCACTGTAACCGTAGCTGCCGAGCACGTTTTTGAGTGTGCCTTCAATGCGCTGCCAGATGGCGGTCTCGCCAGGCAGATAATCGTTCATGCCGCGAATGGCTTGAATGTTTTTTGCCACGTTTATTCTCTTTCTGAATATAAAAATGAACCCTCAGCGCTTCCCCGAGCGATACGGGAGCCATGCGGGTTCAATCATACACGGGAAGCACGCCGCTTCCCATCACGTTATTATTTTTCAACCTGCTGCACGTTAATCCGCTGCGCTTCGTCGAGCATCGTCGCTTTGGCGCGGATACGGGCTTCAAGCTGGTCAATCATATCGCTGTTATCCAGACGATCTTTTCGCACGCCGTCTTCATAGAGGCCGCTTTTTTTGTTACCACCCGTCACGCCCAGCGTCGAAACTAGTGCTTCACCCGGTCCGTTAACGACACAGCCAATGATGGAAACGTCCATCGGCGTAATGATGTCTTCCAGACGCTGCTCCAGGGCGTTGACCGTGCCGATCACGTCAAACTCCTGACGCGAGCAGGTCGGACAGGCGATGAAGTTTATCCCGCGAGCACGAATGCGCAGAGACTTCAGGATATCGAAGCCAACCTTAATCTCTTCCACCGGATCGGCAGCCAGCGAAACGCGCAGCGTATCGCCAATCCCTTCGGACAGCAGCAGGCCAAGACCGATTGCCGATTTCACCGCACCACTGCGCGCACCACCGGCTTCGGTGATCCCTAAATGCAGTGGTTGATCGATTTGCTTCGCCAGCAGGCGATAGGATTCAACGGCGAGGAAAACATCAGACGCTTTTACGCTGACCTTGAACTGATCAAAGTTCAGACGATCGAGATGATCCACATGGCGCATTGCCGATTCCAGCAAAGCCTGCGGCGTGGGTTCGCCGTACTTTTCCTGTAGATCTTTTTCCAGCGATCCGGCGTTAACACCGATACGAATCGGGATATTCTTGTCGCGCGCGCAATCCACCACCATGCGGATACGCTCTTCATTGCCGATGTTGCCTGGATTAATCCGCAGGCAGTCAACGCCGTATTCCGCCACTTTGAGCGCAATACGGTAGTCGAAGTGAATGTCGGCGACCAGCGGAACAGAAACCTGTTGCTTGATCAGTTTGAAGGCTTCTGCGGCATCCATCGTGGGTACGGAGACACGAACAATGTCAGCGCCAACACGTTCCAGCGCTTTGATCTGATTAACCGTCGCTTCCACGTCCGTGGTCCGCGTGTTGGTCATCGACTGGACGGCGATGGGAGCCCCATCGCCAATCGGCACATTCCCAACGTAAATTCGCGTTGATTTTCTACGTTGAATTGGAGCCTGGTTATGCATGAAAAATCTCCCGCGTTACCCGTCTATTACTGCGCCGGTGATTGTTCGGCATTTAGGGTCAGACGCGCAACCTGGTTAGTTCTGATAAAACGGCTCAGATCGACAGGTTTTCCTTGATACTGGATCTGCACCGCAGCCGGCGCGCCAATTTTAAGCTTGTAAGGTGCCTGACCGGTCAGGTTTAAATTACCATCTTTACGCTGCATTCCGCTGAACAGCTTTTTACCTGTCGCATCGCTGACTTCCAGCCAGCAATCGGCGGTAAAGTTCATCACCAGCGCGTTTGGATCCGCAGCGGCTTCCACACCCGCCTGATTGGTCGGCAACGGTGCCGCGCCATCCGGCGTTGCCGGTGTCGCAGGAGAGGTTGTAGCGGTATCAACGTTGGCCTGAGAAGGCGCGACTACGGCGTTCTGCTGCGGGTCAACCGCAGGTGCCGTCGTCGGCGCAGGCGTTTGCACCGTCTCCGCCGGACCGGTTGCCGCTGGCGTGTTGTCCTGAGTTGCCGTCGCGCTGGTGTCCAGCGGCACGCTTTGTGTGTTTTCGCTGTTGGCGTTCAGCTCAGCAGAGGATTGATCGGCCATCGTGGAGATCTCTTCCTGTTGCGCTTTGTGGTTTTGCCACCACCATGCGCCCGTCAGGCCGACCACCACAAACAGCACCAGCCAGGTAAACGTCATCAACCAGCCATCACGCTTTCTACGACGCTTGCCTAATGAGAAGCTCTGCATCGGTGCCACTTTCGCCGCACGAACCGGAGCCTGTTTCTCCAGAGCCGGTAACAGTTCTTCTTCAGGAATATGGACCAGGCGTGCATAAGAGCGAATGTATCCGCGCAGGAACGTTGAAGCCAGGTCGGCAGGCGCCTTATCGTCTTCAATGTCGCGTACGGTGGATACCTTCAGGCAAAGTCGCTCAGCGACAGCCTGCTGGCTGAGTCCGAGTTGTTCACGGGCATTACGTAGGCGAACGCCGGTGGATTGTGCTTCATGTTGGTCGTGAGTGGCTTCAGTATTCATTCGCTACAGCTGCTGGTGAAAATTAGGGTTCAGGCGCCGGTGAGTCACAATGCCCACCCACACCGCGAAAATCGGTTCAGTCAACCTGAGTCAAACAGTATAAACCTCTCTGCTGACTCTTAACAAAAACAGCTTAAGCCTGAGGGCTAAACTATTGTCGCGCCGTACATACTGCCTTAAAGTCGACAAAAACGCACCGTTATTATTGACCGGACAAGTACAACCCTGGCCCTCATGCAAATTACATTGCGCCACAGCACAAAAATCCGGCTGTAGCGCAATGTGCATCAGACGGTTTTAACGTCGATAGCCTCACCCTGCATACGCTTACGTAGAGTACGTTTAGTCCGGTCAATCACATCCCCCGCCAGTTGTCCGCAGGCAGCGTCAATATCATCACCGCGCGTTTTACGCACAATGGTGGTAAAGCCGTAGCTCATCAGCACCTTAGAGAAACGGTCAATACGGCTATTAGAACTACGTCCATAAGGTGCCCCCGGGAACGGGTTCCATGGGATCAGGTTAATTTTACAAGGCGTGTCTTTCAGCAACTCTGCCAGTTGATGCGCATGCTCTGTGCCATCGTTAACGTGATCCAGCATGACGTATTCAATAGTGACGCGTCCCTGGTTGGCATTGGATTTCTCCAGATAGCGGCGAACCGCGCCCAGGAAGGTTTCGATATTGTACTTTTTGTTGATTGGTACAATTTCGTCACGAATGTCGTCATTCGGCGCGTGCAGCGAAATCGCCAGCGCGACGTCAATCATGTCACCTAATTTGTCGAGCGCAGGCACGACGCCGGAAGTCGACAGCGTGACGCGACGCTTGGACAGACCGAAGCCGAAATCATCAAGCATGATTTCCATGGCTGGCACAACGTTAGTCAGGTTGAGCAGCGGTTCCCCCATCCCCATCATCACCACGTTGGTGATTGGACGCTGACCGGTGATTTTCGCCGCGCCAACAATTTTCGCCGCACGCCAGACCTGACCAATAATTTCAGAAACGCGCAGGTTACGGTTAAAACCCTGCTGTGCGGTTGAACAGAATTTACATTCCAGCGCACAACCCACCTGCGAAGAGACGCACAGCGTAGCGCGATCATCTTCCGGGATATACACCGTTTCGACGCGCTGATCGCCCACGGCAATTGCCCATTTGATGGTGCCATCGGAGGAGCGCTGTTCTTCAACCACTTCCGGTGCGCGGATTTCCGCCACCTCTTTGAGCTTGTTGCGCAGCACTTTGTTGATGTCAGTCATCTCATCAAAGTTGTCGCTGCAATAGTGGTACATCCATTTCATCACCTGGTCAGCGCGAAACGGCTTCTCACCCATCTCTTTAAAGAATTCGCGCATCTGCTGACGGTTCAGATCCAGCAGGTTGATTTTGCCATTTTTCGCAGGAACCGCGGGGGTGATGATTTCGGAAGTGTTAACTAATTCAGACATAATTTTTTCCGGCCTCGTTGTTACACGTTATGGCCCATGGGAGGTTGAAAAGAAACGCCCCGGTAAGCAGTGCTCATCCGGGGCGTTGCATTGTACAAAGTCTGGCGCAAGGATGCCACGTTTGCACGCGGCATTTACCGAAAATTATTCCCGAAGGGATCAGCGAGTGCGAGCGCACACTTCGCCTTCACCGAAGAAATAGGCGATTTCGCGCTGGGCGGATTCCACGGAATCCGAACCGTGAGTCCCGTTTTCAGTGAAGCTGTCGGCGTAGTCGGCACGCAGCGTACCCGCCAGGGCGTTAGCCGGGTTGGTTGCACCCAGCAGATCGCGGTGACGCTGTACCGCGTTTTCGCCTTCCAGCACGGACACCACGATAGGACCAGAGGTCATGAACTCGACCAGACCGTCAAAGAACGGTTTGCCATCATGCTCAGCATAGAAACCGCGCGCCTGTTCAACGGTCAGGTGCAGCATTTTGGTACCGACGATTTTGAACCCTGCTGCTTCAAAGCGCGCAAAGATATTACCAATAACGTTTTTTGCCACCGCGTTTGGCTTGATGATGGAAAAAGTACGTTCAATAGCCATGATTACCTCTGAAAGATGTTCTGTTGTGTTTTACCTGGCGCGGATTATAAAGAGCATCCCGGCTATTGCATATGGATGAAGGTAACATTTTTTTAAAATAAGATGAGCATTAGCAACAAAAAGTGTCAACCTGGTCTACTGCAACGTAAACCTCACCGTCGCAACCTGCCCGCTCTCATCCATCGCCAGTAGCTGATAGTCACCTTTTTCGCGCAGACGTAACGTGACACCGCGCCCACGTTCTTGTAGCGGTTCGCCATTAAGGAACCACCAGCGCTCTCCTGTGCCGCCGCTGCTCTGAAGCGTTACGCTCGCCTCTGTGGCCCCCGGTAAACGTCTGACGATTGCGCCATCACGCACGCCAGACAGCAACAGTGGTAATGCGGGATCCTGCCCGTGCGGCGGACACACCGTTGAGGATAACGGCAAGCGCGCACGGCGACGCTCAGCGGCGGGCAACCACGGTTCAAGCGGCAACGGCCAGACAATCAGCATTTGTTCTTGCGCCTGCGGACAATCAGCGGCAACGCGTCGGCCTGCCTTATCCAGCCAGATCGGGAAACGAATACCGCTCACCCCTTCCTGCTCCGGCAGCAACAGCGTGGGCGGCTGCACGTCTTCCAGCAGCCAGGTGGCCAGACGACGCCGACAATTGCTGTCACCAGGGGGAAGAGACTGCCCGCCAGGCCAGCACACAACGCTACGGGTGACCGACTGCGGGCGCGGATCTTCCGGCAGCGAGGCGCCACGGGCTAAGAGCAGGTTGTTTACCTGATTGAGCAGCGGGATTGCACTGGCATAACCGAACTGTCCGGCAACGGGCGTACCGTCCGGTCTGCCCGTCCAGATACCGATGACATAGCGAGCATTGAGACCAATCGCCCACGCATCGCGATAACCATAGCTGGTGCCCGTTTTCCACGCCAGCGGGGCCACCCGGGGAAGCGCGCTATCCGGCAGCGGCTGCGCTTCATCGGCCAAAATACGCCGGATGATCCACGCCGCGCCGGGCGACATCAGTCTGCGTTCGACAAGGGGATCGCCCGGCTGCAAACGCAGTTTTCCCGCTTTGCCGTGGCGAGCAAAAGCGCTGTACCCCGCGACCATATCCTCAAGCCGCGAGCCTGCGCCCCCCAAAATAAGCGACAAATTAGGAGCCGCGCCCGCAGGCAAGTACAGCGGCAGTCCACTATTACGTAATTGTGCGGCAAAACGCTTCGGACCGTAGGCCTCAAGCACCTGTACCGCAGGTAAATTCAGCGAGCGCACCAGCGCTTCGCTCATACTGACAGGGCCATGAAAACCGCTGTCAAAATTACCAGGACGATAATCCCCACTACGGCGCGGTACATCCTGCAATAAAGACGCCGGGTGGATTAATCCATCATCCAGCGCCAGCCCATAGACAAAAGGCTTAAGCACGGAACCGGGCGATCGAATCGCCTTGACCATATCCACATGACCGAAACGCGTGGCATCATTCAGATCGACCGAACCGACCCAGCCACGGACGCTCATGTCAGTGTGATCGACGACGATCATCGCCAGCGAACTTCGCGCTGGCAGCCTGCCCTTCCAGTTTTGTGCCAGTTCTTCCAGCTGTCGTTGCAGCCCGGCATCCAGGGTGGTGACAATTTTGTCGCCTTGATTTTTACCCAACATCATCCGCGAGAACAGCGGTGCCAGTTGCGGCATCTGGCGAGGCGTCAGCCAGACCGGCTCTTCACGTGATTCCTCCACCTGGTGCGGCGACCAAATCCCCTGCATTGCCATCCGCTCAAGCACTTTGTTGCGCGCAGCTTCTGCCCGTTCTGGCCAGCGATCAGGGCGCAGTCGACTCGGCGCCTGTGGTAATACCGCCAGTAACGCGGCTTCAGAGTAACTGAGCTGTGACGGAGGTTTTCCGAGATAGGCCCAACTGGCCGCGCCAATTCCCTGCAACGTGCCGCCAAACGGCGCACGATTGAGGTACAGCGTCAGGATGTCGCGTTTTGAGAGATGCCATTCGAGCTGCAGAGCGCGCCAGAGCTGGCGAAACTTACCGCCAAAAGTACGGGGATGTGGATCGAGTAATCGCGCTACCTGCATGGTCAGCGTACTGCCGCCAGAAATCACCCGTCCGGAGGAGAGATCCTGCCAGGCGGCACGAAGAATGGAGAGAGGGTTTACCCCCGGATGTTTCCAGAACCAGCGGTCTTCGTAGTTAATGAGCGCCTCAAGATAACGCGGAGAGACCTCTTCAGGCGTTACCGGATAGCGCCAGATGCCATCCGCGTCAGCAAACCGCCACAGTGGCGTTCCGTCATGGGCCACGACCACTCGCGCCGGATTGACCTCACGTAAAGGCAGCGGCCAGATTTTATCTGCCACCCAGACGGCGCAAACGAGTAAAACAGACGCGGCGGTCAGCCAAAGCCAACCGCCGCGTTTGCCGGTTAATCGCCCCATTTACGGCTTAACAATCAGAATGTCCCCGGCTACACCGGTCGCCCGCCATTGTGGAACATACATCGATTCTACCATGGGCATCGGCACCTGATAGGTTCCCGGCGTCACCGCTCGCGCCAGATAGACCAGCGTCACCGGCTGTCCACTATTCACGGCCACGGCGGCAACAAAGCGGTCATCCCGAAACTCAACGTGCTGAATATCTGCCTGCTGCATTTGATTGAGCAGGTTTTGCACCTCGCTGCCGCTGTCCTGCAAGCTGGCGCTACCGTTTGCCAGATTCTGGTTTTCCAGTTCCAGCCCGGCTGGCAGCAGATCCACCACCAACGCATCCGGTACATCCTGACTGGCTTTCACTTCCAGCCAGACCAGAACAAGTTCACCACTACGCAGGGAATCCAGCGATTTGCTCTGCCCGTCACTGCCCAGAATATGACGCTCAATCTGCAGCACATTGCTGGCAGGTGCCGGAGCCGATTGTGGATAGCCGCTCACGTCCAGGCGCAACCACATCGGTTGAGCACCGTTATTCGTCACCTGCAACGCCGCAAGTTGATCGGCATCCAGATTACGGGTTTGTGCTTTATCGCCCGTCAGCGGTTGCTCCGCAAGAGAAGTCTTCGCCTGCCAGGTACCGGGTAGATCCTGCAGCGAACGGGCTGCCAGGAACAGCGCATTATTCTCCTGCGTTGACAGCCAGCGCTGACTAAACGCTTGTTCAGAGAGCGTGTTCAGCAGCGAGTTCTGGACATCCGGCTTAAGGTTATTTTCTTCCAGCAGCGCCAGCATCAGGGCGTTATCGCGAAGCGGACTACCGTAATCAGCCAGCCACTGACGTTCATCGTGACGCGGGGTGGAGAGCGCCAGCGCAACCGCATCGTCACTCCGTTTCGCGTCCCCCATCGTTTTCAACGCTATACCTAATTGCAGCAGCGGTAAGCCGGATGCCGCCTGACTGCGCCGTTCCCAGATCTCGCGTAGCGCGCCAAGTGGGGCTTTTTGCTGCCGCGCCAGGACCAGCGCGGCATAAGCCTGCACGGCAAATTTGCTTGCCTGCGTATCGCTGGAGTAGCGAATCGACATCATTCCCGGATCCTGCAGGTATCGCAGAAGGCGCGCATTGCCCTGATTGATCCCCACCGCTGGAACGCTATAGCCCTGCTCACCCGCCCGAACCAGGAAATCCATCGCATAGGCGGTCAGCCAGTACTCTTCCGGACCATTTTTGTCCCACAGCGCGAAACCACCGTTATCACGCTGCATTTGTAACAGGCGGGCAATCCCGGTTTCGATTGCCGCACGACGCTTCTCGTCGGTATCACCCGCGATGCCCAGCGCTTGTAGCTGCGCGGCATTGGTATAAAGCGACGGGAACAGGCCACTGGTGGTTTGTTCCAGACAGCCGTATGGATACGCCTTCAGTTCGCGAATATAGCGCGCCAGATTTAACGGCGGTTTACCACTGAACAACAGTTGGCCCTGTACCGTCACCGGCGAGAAGTTCATCACCCCTTCTTCAGGAAGGGTCCAGCTTTCCCCCGGTTGCAGCATCACGCCGTTATTGACCGTTTGCGCCGGGAATGCCGGACGTACGCCAATTTTCCACTGCTTTTGCTGCGGTCCGATGTCTTCTCCCGGCACGTTCAATCCACTTAACGTCGCCTGCAGCTCACCATCACCAAATCCTTCTTTTGCACGAACAGGAACAAACAAGGTCGTGCGCACGCCCGGCTCCAGATTGACCTGCGCAGGCTGGTCGCTGACCAGTTCGATCAGTCCGCTGGCGGCCAGCGTCACGTTCAGTGACTGTGGTCGATCGGTAAGGTTGGTCACGTCCAGCACCAGTCGCGAGGTATCGCCACCGGCCATAAAGCGCGGCATATTCAGCTCAGCAATGACCGGGGCGGCGACAATAGTTTTGCTTTCATTGCTGCCAAAGTCATCCGCCGTCCACGCCTGCGCCATCACGCGCAGCTCGCCGTTAAAATCGCCAATCGGTAGCGTCACACTGCCTTCACCCTGCTCATTGAGCGTGACCGGTTGCGCCTGCTGCGCCACGATATTTACATGGTTGACCGGCGGTTTACCGCCGCGCTTCAGTTCATCGCCATCACCGCCAAAGCGCAGTGCGGCCAGACGCCCCTGGCCCTCAATCACCTGACCATAAATGTCATAAATATCCGCGCCGTAGCGTTTTTGTCCAAAGAAGGCCTGCCACGGATCCGGCGTAACGTAATCGGTAATGTTCAACACGCCGCTATCCACTGCCGACACCAGGACGTTAACCTGTTTTGGCGTCTCGCCGTTTTTACTGCTGGCCTTGATCTTCACGGTCAATGGCTGGTTGGGACGCATTTTAGCCGGGCTTTCCAGCGCCAGCTCCAGACGTCGGTTTTCGTCTCCCAGCGGTAAATGCAGCAAGCCTACGGCACGTTTCGGCGTTGCAGAACGAGATTTATCTCCCGGACGCACCACCAGCGTGCTCAGGT
This sequence comes from Citrobacter amalonaticus, assembly GCF_018323885.1. Lineage (NCBI taxonomy): Bacteria > Pseudomonadati > Pseudomonadota > Gammaproteobacteria > Enterobacterales > Enterobacteriaceae > Citrobacter > Citrobacter amalonaticus. Next base: position 3,420,082 of record NZ_AP024585.1, read on the forward strand.
ATAGATCGTGGCGATTCCACGATTTATCGACCGGAATGGAGAGATCCAACCCCTGCGCCGGGACATCAATTTCCTGCCACCACAGCGGACCTTCACTGGATTCTACCATCGCATACCCTTTCCCCGCCGCCGGTGCTGCAATATGCAGCTTCATGGTGTCGCCCGGACGATAGGCCGGTTTGTCCAGCTTCAATGTCACGCGATCCGGCCGAGCCGCCCCGCTGCCATCACTGTTATCCTGCCAACTGTAACCTGCCCAGAAACGGACGCTACTGATCGCATCGTTTGGCGCTTTCACTTCCAGTCGGTAGGCACCCCATTCGACCGGGAATGTCACTTTGCCGGTTTCATCGGCTTTCAGATCCAGCGTCTGCTCACCTTCCACCAGATCTTTTTGATCAAAGCGCGACTGCCAGCCTTCGCTTTCCAGCCAGTCCCAGTAGTAGTCGCGACGCTCACGAATCAAACGCACCTGTAACCCGGAGACCGCTTTCTTCTCTCCCTGGGCATCGACATAGACAATGTCAAAAGCGGCGTTGCTGTCTTCATCAACAATCGGCTGATTCACCGTAGTATCGGTGCGGTAGTCATATACCGCTTTAACGGCAAATTGCGGGCGGATACCCGGTAATGTGTCTGCCGGCCAGATCGCCTGCTCAGCGCGACGCGTAACAGGACGACCACCGGACTCCAGCAGGCTGGCCTGCAATATCACCTGCAACGGTGAGTGGGTCTCACGCCACTCGCTATTGGTGCTGATGTCACCACGCCCGGTTTCATCCAGCGTCAGTTGGACTTCATCGAGACTGCGCGACAGGTTCTCCTCGGCAATATTGCCAAACTGGAAGCCGGGCAGTGACGGCACGGCATCACGCAGTGGGCGCAGGTACAGCTGCCCTTGCAGCGCATTGCCATTCGCCGGGGCGCCGTAGAGGTAGTAGCCCACTACCGAGAACGTCACCTTATCAGACGGCGACAAAGGCGTTTCCTGACTGGTGAGATTTAACGCCATTCGCTCTGGCATGAAATCTTCAACGTGGAAATCCCACATCTGGCTTTGGTTATCGCCCGTGTTGGCGCGAATGTGCCACATTCCGGTTGGCGCACCGCTGTCCAGCGGATAAGTAAAGTGATACAACCCGTTATCCGGTTGACTGACGACAGTACGAATCACCTGGCCGTCCGGTTTAACGACCTCCAGCTTCACTGGCTGATCGGGCAGCGTCTTGCCGTCGCTGTCACGCAGCAGACCGTTGAGGATCACCGTCTCGCCAGGACGGTAGAGATCGCGCGGGCCAAACATAAAGAACTGTTTGCTGTAGCCGGGATCCCCCGCGATGTCGAACTCTGCTAAATCCAGCGCCGGGAGTTTCAGATCCAGCAGCGTGGTTTGCCCCTCTTTACGCGCCAGCAACAGCGCGGCATTCTGGTGATTTTCAAGCTGTACATGGCCTTTCGCATCGCTGGTCGCTTTCGCCAGGGTCTGTCCTTTTTCATCCAGCAAAGCGACATCTACCCCCTGCTGCGCGGCACCATTCTCCAGACTTTGCGTAAACACATCGAGCCGGTTCTGATAGCGATGTGCCGATACGCCGACGTCGCTGAGCGTGAACAACGTTGCGGCGTTGCTGTACTCGTACTGCCCGGCTTTGGTCATCACCGCAACGTAGACACCGGCCTGCTGCAACGGCTTAATCTCGCTCAGCGGCAGAAGAAGTTTTTCGCGGGTGTTACGCGCAGGATTGAGATCAAAGCGACCGGTATAGACCAAATCCGCCATTTTCAGCAGATTGTCGGACTCCCAGTTGGACATCGAATTCCGGTACTCCCACTGACTGACAAAGGCCGCCAGCGATTCAGGTTTCACGCGGAAAAAGTTAACGTCTACGTTGTTCACGTTGAGCGCCATCACGGGCAGCCCTTCCACCACTTTCCCCGGCAGCAGTGAACCACGGCTGGCAAAACCCACGCTGGGTTGAATATCACGCGTGGTGAGGCTTTTCTCATAGTTGATTTCGAAGGTCGCGTTGTTCAGCGCCCTGAGATCGCGCTCAATGGTCACCAGCAGGTCACGATTCGGTTCCAGGTGGCGTAAACGCAGCTCTTTCAGATTCGGCGACAGTTCCCATGCGCCATCGACTTTGCCGCTTTTTTTATCCACCACGTGGACGAGACGGGCAAAATCCTGTTCAGGATCTAACGGGATGGAAAAGGTCAACACCAGCGTCGATGCACCGTCCAGTTGCACCTCTGAGACATCCAGCAGCGTCAGCGCTTTGCCCTCGCTTTCTCGGGCCAGTTTCTGCAACTGCGCGGTATCTTTTTCTGCTTTCTTTTCCGCCGCGGGTTGTGCGGCGGGAGCGTCGTTTTTTGCCGCTATCGGAGCTTTATCGTTGTTGTCGCACCCAGCCAGCGCCAGCATGAGCATGCAGGCGACTACGCGTATGTGTTTCATTTTTCATCCCTGGCCAGTATGGCCCGTTAGCAACGTAGAATCGTTATTATGCGTGAGATTTCACTTTGTGTAAGTCTCTTTCCCCTCCCATCTTGTCTGAATTTAATTAAGAAATGTGGGATCACCGGACAAATCAGCCTCTTTTACTTGTCCCCTGTCGGCAAAGGCCTGACAATTTACCGGACACCTGATAAACATGGAGATCCCCATGACTACCGCCTTTTTTGTCGCCGCCGACTGGCTTGCCGAGCATATTGACGATCCGCAGATTCAAATTATCGACGCCCGCATGGCGCCGCCAGGACAGGAAGACCGCGACGTTGCGCAAGAGTATCGCTCGGGACATATCCCGGGTGCGGTGTTTTTCGATATCGAAGCGCTCTCCGACCACACTTCACCTCTGCCGCATATGATGCCACGCCCGGAAAGCTTCGCCGTGGCGATGCGTGAACTGGGGGTACATCAGGATAAACATCTGATCGTGTATGACGAGGGTAGTCTGTTCTCCGCCCCGCGCGCGTGGTGGATGCTGCGCACCTTTGGCGTGGAGAACGTGTCCATTCTGGGTGGTGGTCTGGCGGGCTGGCAACGTGATGAGTTGCCGCTACAGGAAGGTAACGTCGAACTCCCGGAAGGTGAGTTTGATGCAGCATTTACCTCTGAAGCCGTCGTGCGCGTCACCGACGTCCTGCTCGCCAGCCATGAGAAAAGCGCACAGATTGTCGATGCCCGCCCGGCAGCACGTTTTAATGCTGAAGTCGACGAGCCGCGTCCAGGTCTCAGACGCGGTCATATACCCGGCGCCTTAAACGTGCCGTGGACAGAACTGGTTCAGGAAGGCGAATTGAAAACAACCGACGAACTGGATGCCATCTTCTTTCGCCACGGCGTCAGTTTTGATCGTCCGATTATCGCCAGTTGTGGTTCTGGCGTGACGGCAGCCGTCGTCGTGCTGGCGCTTGCGACGCTGGACGTGCCAGACGTCACGTTGTACGACGGCGCGTGGAGTGAATGGGGATCGCGTACCGATTTACCGGTAGAACCGGCTGACGCTAAATAAATTCTGATTTCTTAGTCAGCTTCGCCCACAAAAAAACCGCTCAAACATTTGAGCGGTTTTTTTGTGCTGGTCCGGTTCGCGGCCTTTCCAGCTGGCTGTGTTGCCATAGCAATGCAGGCATGCCGTAGTGGGGTAATACTCTCTTTTAAGGAAGATAATGTCAAGTTAGTTAGCCAGGAAACTATTAGGAAGTTGATGTATCATTCTTCTCGGCCCTTTTCGCCGCCTCGCAAGCGGGCACTGGCTTCAGAAAAGGATGTCCCTTGGCCGTTAGCGCAGGCATGTCGTAGTGCTTGCTGTCACGGCATTATCGCCAGTGTTGCTGTCGTGAAGCGGTCTTTGCATGGACCGCACAATGAAGATACGGAACGTCTGTATCGTGCTTCTTGTTTCTGGTGTGTTGTGCCTTCACGCAGACCAGAGTTACCCCAGTAATTCTGTTCTCGTAAAGACCAGCGACCAGGGCAGGTAAACGAGGATGCCGCCTTTCGGGGCGGCTTTCCTTCACTTAAATAATTCGGTTCTGTTTGAAATCACGCAGGAACCCGCCCCAGCGGCGTTCGTAGAACGGCGCGATGTGTTCGGTGATAAAGTGGCTGATCCCTTTCTCCCCTTTTTTCACCTGACAGATATCGATCGGTTCATCGCCCGGTAGCGTATCAGTTGCCACACTGCCCGCAGCCTGAATAATCGCCTCAATATCGCCATCGGCCTCAATACCAATCAGCAGATTTGCCTCAGCGTCCGCGCGCTCTTTAATTGAGCAGAGAAACGCACGCTTCACCGGCTTGATGGTCTTAAACAGCGTCGTGAGCGAATCGATCATCTGTGCTGGTGGTTCGGCCACTTCGGAGAGAATCAGCGATTCCCCACCTTCCAGCATTTCCTGCGTGCTCAGCGGATTGCCCTCTTCCCCCATCAGCAGGCTGATTTCGTGAGGCATAAACTCTTTACCAGTCGGCAATTTGGCGTTGAGGAACAGCGTTTCGCCGAGCGTCATTTCAAACAGCGTCCGTACTGGCATCACCACAAACGCCTGCTCATCTTCGACGGCCTGCTGCAACGCTTCCAGCGAGGTGAAAAAGGGGATAACGGTGGTGCCATCTTCTTTTTCCCAATGCTGAAGATCGAGCGCGCTGTCTTCGACAATCGCTTCGCCGTCTGCCGCAGTACCAGGTACCCAGACAGTGGATTCCAACAGGGTGCGGAAAAATGCCGGACGGTGTGCGGGTTCAGTCGCCGCCTGCTCCAGCAGGGTTTCTAATTCATTTTTTGTTTCAGACATAGAGATCACAAATAATATATGGATTGTAGGCCTGATAAGACGTATGACGTCGCCATCAGGCAAAATGCCGGGGAGCGCCTCGCTTACCCGGCCTACAAAAATACCCTTCAGGCAGTCAGTAGATTCGCGATTGTACGCACGCCCAAACCGGTCGCCCCGGCAGACCACTGCTCAACCGGCGCTTTGCGATAGGTTGCCGAACAGTCGATATGCAGCCAACCCTGCTGGTAGTTTTCCACAAAGTGCGACAGGAATCCTGCGGCTGTGCTCGCCCCTGCCGGATACGCCGCGCTGCCGGTATTGTTCAACTCGGCAAAATTAGACGGCAACTGGTTACGATGAAATTCCGCCAGCGGCAGACGCCAGAACGCCTCGTTTTCTTCGGCTGCGCTTGCCAGCAGGCGGTTCGCCAGTTGGTCATCGAAGCTGAACAGCGCGTGGTAGTCGTTACCCAGCGCGGTTTTCGCGGCTCCGGTCAGCGTCGCAGCATCAATGATCAGCTCTGGCTTCTGCGCGCTGGCGTCAATCAGGCCATCCGCCAGCACCAGACGCCCTTCCGCGTCGGTATTCATCACTTCGACGTTTTTACCGTTGCGATAGTGGATGATATCGCCCAGCTTGAACGCGTTACCGCTGATCAGGTTATCCGCACAGCACAGGTACAGTTTCACGCGTTTGTTCAGACCGCGCGTGATCGCAAACGCCAGCGCGCCGGTTACCGTTGCGGCACCGCCCATGTCGGACTTCATGGAGTCCATAAAGGCACTCTGCTTGATGCTGTAACCGCCGGAATCAAAGGTGATCCCTTTCCCGACCAGGCAAGCAAAAACCGGGGCTTCTTTATCTCCTGTCGGGTTGTAGTCGAGCGCCAGCAGGACCGGAGGACGTTCAGAGCCGCGCCCCACAGTATGCAGCCCCATATAGTTCTGCTCACGCAGATCTTCGCCTTTGGTAATACGGTAAGAGACGTGATCGCACGCCACGCTGCACAGCAGGTCAACGGCACGCTGCGCCAGTTGCTCTGGACCCAGCTCTTCCGCCGGTGCGTTAATGGTGTCACGCACCCAGTCAATGATGGTCAGACGGTTATCCAGCTCCTGACGCTGTACGTCGTCCAGCTCTGGCCATTCCACTTTTCGGCTGCCTTTCGGCCCTTTGTAGCCCTGCCAGAATGACCAGCAGCGGTCTGCATTCCAGCCCTCGCCTGCCAGTTGCACATGCTTGATGCCAAGGCCGTCGATTTTACGTGCCGCGCGCTGAATAAGACCCAGGTCATCTTTCCCATTAAGGTGCAGGGCAATACCATCGTTATTGATACTGTATGTGGCTTTTTCACCCCAGCGTGCGTCAGCAGGTTGTGTGGAAAGCGTAATTTTCATGGCTTCTGTCATGTTATTTATCCTTATTAGCAAACGGGCCGCCTCATGGCAGCCCGTTATGTGACTTACTCTGCTTCATCTAACCAGACTAGCAGAATCGCCTCCAGAATTTTTTCATTGGATGCGTCAGGGTCGTCATCAAATTCCTCAAGATCGCAGATCCACTGATGAAGATCGGTGAAACGAACGGTCTTTGGATCGAGATCGGGGAACGCATCGTACAGCGCTTCACCGATTTCGCGGCTATCGGTCCACTTCAGTCCCATACTACCCTCTGTTAATGCTCACGAGCATGATTGATTGTGTAACGTGGGATTTCGACTACCAAATCATCCCCGGTTACGCGAGCCTGACAGCTTAAACGGCTCTCCGGCTCCAGTCCCCAGGCTTTATCCAGCATGTCGTCTTCTTCTTCCGTGCTTTCCGGCAGGGAGTCAAAACCTTCACGCACAATGCAGTGGCAGGTCGTACAGGCACAGGATTTTTCGCAGGCGTGCTCAATCTCGATACCGTTGCGCAGCGCAACGTCAAGAATGGTTTCACCGGTCTTAGCTTCCAGAACTGCACCATCCGGACAGAGATCCTGATGAGGCAAAATAACAATCTTTGGCATATTAAACCTCGTCCACGGAATGGCCTTTCAGCGCGCTACGGACCGACTGATCCATACGGCGAGCGGCGAATTCCTGGGTTTGTTTGTCTACGTTTTTAATGGCTTGTTCGATAGCGTCAACATCATCGCCCAGCGCCACTTCGCTCAGGTGCGCGGCGGCATCGTCGATCAATTGACGTTCTGCGGCGCTTAGCAGCGCGGCATCAGCGGTCAGCGCGCCGGTTAAACTCTCCAGCACGCGCGCCGCTTCGACTTTCTGCTCTGCCAGCATACGGGCTTTTACGTCCTGCTCGGCAAAGCTCATCGAATCCTGAATCATTGAGGCAATTTCGCTGTCGGTCAGACCGTAGGACGGTTTCACCTGAATAGAAGCCTCAACGCCGGTGGATTTTTCCATCGCAGTGACGCTCAGCAGACCGTCAGCATCCACCTGGAAAGTCACGCGAATATGCGCGCCGCCTGCCGGGAGCGCCGGAATACCACGCAGGGCAAAGCGCGCCAGCGAACGGCAGTCCTGCACCAGTTCACGTTCACCCTGCATGACGTGGATAGACATCGCGGTCTGGCCGTCTTTGAAGGTAGTAAAGTCCTGCGCGCGCGCCACCGGAATCGTAGTGTTACGCGGGATCACCTTCTCCACCAGGCCGCCCATCGTTTCCAGTCCCAGCGACAGCGGGATCACGTCGAGCAGCAGCATTTCACTGTCGGGTTTATTACCAACCAGAATATCCGCCTGGATTGCCGCGCCAATCGCCACCACTTTATCCGGGTCGATTGACGTCAGCGGCGGGCGACCGAAGAATTCGCCCACACGTTCACGCACCAGCGGTACGCGCGTGGAACCGCCAACCATCACCACTTCCAGCACCTCTTGCGCCTCAACGCCAGCATCTTTCAGGGCACGACGACAGGCCAGCAGCGTACGCTTAACCAGCGCGGAAATGAGTTCATTAAACTGTTCGCGGGTAATCTCGCCCTGCCAGCCCGCTACGTTAATCGTGACTGACTCGGTATCGCTGAGCGCGATTTTCGCCGCGATGGCGGCATCCAGCAGTTCGCGCTGCACGCGGTTATCGCTGCGATCGGCAATTCCCGCCTGTTCACGGATGTAATCCGCCAGCAGGTGGTCGAAGTCATCGCCGCCAAGCGCGGAATCCCCGCCTGTCGCCAACACTTCGAACACCCCGCGACTCAGGCGCAGAATAGAAATATCAAACGTTCCGCCACCGAGGTCATACACTGCAATGACGCCCTCTTTGCCGGAATCCAGACCGTAGGCAATCGCCGCAGCGGTCGGTTCATTGAGCAGGCGCAGCACATGGAGGCCCGCCAGGCGTGCGGCATCTTTGGTCCCCTGACGCTGTGCATCGTCAAAGTACGCCGGTACGGTAATCACCACGCCATCCAAATCGCCGGAAAGCGACTCAGAGGCTCTCGCCGCCAACGCTTTCAGGATATCGGCTGAAACACGGACCGGATTTAGCAAACCCGCCGCCGTTTCAATCATCGGCAAGCCATTTTCACTTGCCTGGAAACGGTATGGCAGATGCGGGTAGCGAGTCTGAATATCCGCCAGTGAACGTCCCATCATGCGTTTCACTGAACTGATAGTATTGGCGGTATCCAGCGCGGCATTAGCGCGCGCATCATAGCCGACCGTGTGGCCCTGCGGCTGATAGTGAACGACGGACGGCAGCAGATGACGACCGTCGTGATCGGCCAGCGTTTCCGCCTGACCGCTACGCACGGTTGCGACCAGAGAGTTGGTGGTCCCGAGATCGATACCCGCAGCCAGACGACGCTGGTGTGGCGCTGCGCTCAGACCAGGCTCACTAATTTGTAATAAGGCCATAATTGCTTCCGAAGTTTAAAAATCGAGCAGTTTTTCTTCGAGTTGTTCTGCACTGCTTCGCAGTTTATCGAGAAAACGCAGTTTACGCACGGTATCGGCCGCGGCGTCCCACGTCTCGCTATCCAGTTGTTCCACCATCAACTGATGGCGGCTATCAAACATCTTTTTCACGCGCTGAATAAACTGTTCCAGCCGCGCCTCGTCTTTCGTCTGTTCGATCTCATCGAGTTCTTCACGCAGTTCCAGTTGTTCCATCAGGAACGCGGTATCGCGCACCGTGTGCTGCTCGTTGCTGAGATCAAAACCGTGTAGCGACAGCAGATATTCTGCGCGCATCAGGGGATGGCGCAGCGTTTGCCAGGCCTGGTTGATAGTGGCGGATTGCTGGACGGCAGCAAGCTGTTCCGCCTGGGTACCGCTGGCAAATTTATCAGGGTGATACTGGCGTTGCAGATCCTGAAAACGAAGGCTCAGCGCCTGAATATCGAGCGGATAACGGGCCGGTAAGCCAAAGAGGGTGAAGTAGTCCATAACATTCTCAGGGGTAGCCTGTTAGAACAAACCCCACACGTAGCAAGGCCACGGCGGGGTTTTCGGATGACGCGCGTTACACGTGGAAGCTTTCGCCGCAACCACACTCGTCTTTCACGTTCGGGTTTGTGAACTTGAACCCTTCGTTCAGACCTTCTTTCACGAAGTCTAACTGCGTTCCGTCCAGAAATTGCAGGCTTTTTCCGTCGACCACAACCTTAACGCCTTTGTCTTCAAACACGGTGTCTTCTGCCGCCGGTTCATCAACAAATTCCAGTACATACGCCATACCTGAGCAGCCGGAGGTTCTCACGCCCAGACGCAGGCCAAACCCTTTACCACGGTTCGCCAGGAAGGTATTTACTCGCGCTGCTGCACTGTCGCTAAGTGTAATCGACATAATAAAACCTCAACTCTTCTTATTTTGCTTCACGTTTGCTTTTGTAGTCCGCAATGGCGGCTTTGATCGCGTCTTCTGCCAGAATAGAACAGTGAATTTTCACTGGCGGCAGCTCAAGCTCATCGGCAATATCGGTATTTTTGATCGCCTGTGCTTCGTCCAGTGATTTCCCTTTCACCCATTCGGTAACCAGGGAGCTGGAGGCGATAGCGGAACCGCAGCCGTAAGTCTTGAAACGCGCGTCTTCAATGATACCTTCATTGTTAACTTTGATCTGCAACTTCATCACGTCGCCACAGGCTGGTGCACCCACCATGCCGCTACCCACGTTCTCGTCGCTGTTGTCAAAAGAGCCCACGTTACGTGGATTCTCGTAATGATCGATTACTTTTTCGCTGTAAGCCATGATGAATTCTCCTTATCGATACCGATTAATGATGTGACCATTCGATGCTGTTCAGATCCACGCCCTGCTTGTGCATTTCCCACAGCGGAGAAAGGTCACGCAGACGGCCGATAGATTTACGAACCAGTTCGATGGTGTAATCAATCTCTTCTTCGGTAGTAAAACGACCTAAAGAGAAACGAATAGAGCTATGTGCCAGCTCGTCGGTCATTCCCAGTGCGCGCAGCACGTAGGAAGGCTCGAGGCTCGCAGAGGTACAGGCAGAACCGGAAGAGACCGCGAGGTCTTTCAGCGCCATGATCAGCGACTCGCCTTCAACGTAGTTAAAGCTGACGTTGAGGATGTTTGGTGCGCCCTGCTCAAGGTCACCGTTCAGGTAGACTTCTTCCATATCTTTCACGCCGTTCCACAGACGGTTACGCAGACCGCGCAGACGCGCCATCTCGGTTTCCATCTCTTCTTTCGCGATGCGATAGGCTTCGCCCATACCGACGATCTGGTGGACAGGCAGCGTACCGGAACGCATGCCACGCTCGTGACCGCCGCCGTGCATCTGTGCCTCAATGCGAATACGCGGTTTACGACGAACGTACAGCGCGCCGATCCCTTTCGGGCCATAAATTTTGTGACCGGAGAAGGACATCAGGTCAACTTTCAACTGGCTCAGATCGATAGGCAGTTTGCCCACGCTCTGGGTGGCGTCAACATGATAGATGATGCCGCGAGCACGGCACATTTCGCCGATAGTCGCGATATCCTGTACCACGCCGATTTCGTTATTCACGTGCATGATGGAAACCAGGATGGTGTCGTCACGCATCGCCGCTTCCAGTTCTTTGAGATCGATAATCCCGTTGCTCTGCGGCGCCAGGTAGGTCACTTCAAACCCTTCACGCTCCAACTGACGGCAGGTATCCAGTACCGCTTTGTGCTCGGTTTTACTGGTGATAATGTGCTTGCCTTTTTTCTGATAAAAGTTGGCTGCACCTTTGATCGCCAGGTTGTCGGATTCAGTCGCACCGGAAGTAAAGACGATTTCACGCGGATCGGCACCCACCAGATCGGCAATCTGATTACGGGCGATATCAACCGCCTCTTCAGCCTGCCAGCCGAAACGGTGTGAACGGGAGGCCGGGTTACCAAAGGTTCCGTCCAGTGTCAGGAACTGCATCATTTTCTCGGCAACACGCGGGTCCACCGGCGTGGTTGCGGAGTAGTCGAGATAAATCGGTAATTTCATTGCTCTATAAACTCCGTACATCGCTTCAATGCAAGGAGTCAGGCAACCGGCTGGATGTACGACCGTGTTAACGGAGCGCAAACGCTCCGGCCTGACTCGAAAATCTTCTTATCGTTAACCTAACTGTTTCGCGTTTCAGCAAGGCGGTAAACATGCGAATCCCCGAGAGCTTACAAAAGTAAGCGGGGTGAACATGTGCAGCCAACGCAGATGCAACCCGAAACAGGACGGTTAAATTAAGCGCGTAACTTAACGTCAATCGCGTCTTGTGCACGATTTGTGCGTGGAGCGTCGTGGCTGTGCTGGCGACCAGACACATCCAGGACTTCCTGGTTATTCACCAGTTCACCTAACGTAATGTTGTTGAGGAAACCGGTCAGACGGTCGCTCAGATCGCGCCACAGCGCGTGGGTCAGGCATTTATCGCCGCCCTGACAACCGCCTTTGCCCTGACAACGTGTCGCATCTACCGACTCGTCAACAGCGCTAATCACTTCACCGACTGCAATACTGCCGGCATCTTTACCCAGCAGATAACCACCGCCTGGCCCACGTACGCTGGACACCAGACCATTTTTACGCAAACGGGAGAACAGCTGTTCCAGATAAGAAAGGGAAATTCCCTGACGTTCAGAAATATCAGCCAACGGTACCGGGCCCGCTTCGGAGTTGAGCGCAACGTCCAACATTGCGGTCACGGCATAACGCCCTTTAGATGTCAGTCTCATGTCTTACTTAGCCTCAAACTCGCCCCTGCCCGGGGTTTTTTATTGTAAAATGGGGGTATTGCATAGCAGGGCCAAGTCTGACATTCCCGACTAAATCAGTCAACTATTTACTTGACTGTTTTAGTCAGGTATTTAACCTTCAGTGCCATTTTGCTTTGCCAGCTGGTTTGCACTTACTTGTCTTTATTCTGCTGCTCAATAGAAGCAAGCATTCCACGCAGAATATTCAGCTCCTGGCTCTCCGGACGCGCACGCGTAAACAGACGGCGCAACTTGTTCATCACTTGTCCCGGATGGTTTTCACGGATAAACCCCGTCGACAGCAACGTCTGCTCAAGGTGACCGTAAAACCGCTCCAGATCGTCTACCAGCGGGTACGGTGCTTCTTCATGCACGACCGCGTCAGGATTTTGCTGCGTCGCCAGCCAGGCCATGCGCACTTCATACGCGATGACCTGTACCGCCATTGCCAGGTTCAGCGAACTGTATTCCGGGTTCGCCGCAATCGCGACATGGTAATGGCATTTTTGCAGCTCGTCATTGGTCAGCCCAACGCGTTCACGACCAAACACCAGCGCCACGGGGGTATTTGCCGCTTCCGCTACGCTTTTTAAACCGCATTCGCGCGGGTCAAGCATCGGCCACGGCAGCGTACGCGAACGTGCGCTGGTCCCGACCACCAGGCTACATCCGGCCAGCGCTTCATCGAGGGTATCGACGATCTGCGCGTTGCCGATCACATCACTGGCCCCTGCCGCCAGGGCGATGGCCTGGGAATCAGGTTTCACGAGCGGGTTCACCAGCCACAGGTTGGTTAACCCCATTGTTTTCATGGCGCGGGCAACAGAGCCCATATTGCCGGTGTGAGAGGTTTCCACCAGCACGATTCGAATATTTTGCAGCATTGTCTTTCTTCAGCTAAAGATTATTCAGCCATATTATCATAAATCGAAGACATATTCCGATCTCGCTGCTATACTCTGCGCCGTTTTCCCGTTCTTTAACATCCAGTGAGAGAGACCGATGCATCCGATGCTGACCATCGCCGTGCGCGCAGCGCGCAAGGCGGGTAATGTAATTGCCAAACACTACGAAACGCCTGACTCAGTAGAAACCAGCCAGAAAGGCAGCAATGATTTCGTGACCAACGTCGATAAAGCCGCTGAAGCGATTATTATCGAAACGATCCGCAAATCTTACCCGCAGCACACCATCATCACCGAAGAAAGCGGTGAACATGAAGGTACCGATCAGGATGTTCAATGGGTTATCGATCCACTGGATGGCACCACCAACTTCGTAAAACGTCTGCCGCACTTCGCGGTTTCCATCGCCGTACGTATTAAAGGCCGCACTGAAGTCGCCGTGGTTTACGATCCGATGCGTAATGAACTGTTCACCGCAACTCGCGGTCAGGGCGCACAGCTGAATGGTTACCGTCTGCGCGGCAGCAATGCGCGTGACCTGGACGGCACTATTATCGCGACCGGCTTCCCGTTCAAAGCCAAACAGCACGCCACCTCTTACATGAATATCCTCGGCAAAATGTTTACCGAATGCGCTGACTTCCGTCGCACCGGTTCTGCTGCGCTGGATCTGGCCTATGTTGCCGCTGCGCGCGTTGACGGTTATTTCGAAATTGGTCTGCGTCCGTGGGATTTCGCCGCGGGTGAACTGATCGCCCGTGAAGCTGGCGCTCTGGTCTGCGACTTTACCGGTGGTCACAACTACATGACGACCGGCAACATCGTGGCGGGCAACCCGCGCGTGGTAAAAGCGATGCTGGCGAATATGCGTGACGAACTGAGCGACGCGCTGAAGCGTTAATCTCAGTACTGCCCGGTGGCGCTAACGCCTACCGGGCCTACGCGAACAGTAGGCCAAATAAGCGCTAACGCCATCCGGCAAAATCAAAACGGTCTTAATCCCCTTCCCACTGGCACCGCACTCACCCACATCACTCCTGCTGCCACCACTAATATCGCGCCACCGGCTAACGCCAGCGTTAACCAACCGACCTGCCGCCATAGTACCGGTGCATGATTGCTGCTCAACCTGACTGCCAGCGTACGAAAACTGTGCACCAGCAGCGCCAGAGAGGTAATCGTCAGCGACGTTCCCGCCGCCATTGCCAGCGCCGAGACTATTCCCCAGCCAAAGACGCCGATGACTTTGCTGAACAGCAGTACCATGATCGCCCCGGAACAGGGACGCATCCCCATCGACAGAATAATCATTAGCCGCGCGCGCCAGTCATCATCGTGGTGGATCTGCTCCGGATTCGGCATGTGCTGATGCCCGCAGCCACAGTTTTCATGGTGCACATGGTGTGGCGTGAAGGCGACAAACCTGGGTTTGCGCAGCAGCGCATGCAGTTTCTTCAGCGCCCGCCAGCAGAGCAAAACGCCCAGAATCCCCACCAGCGCATAGCTCCCCTTCTCCAGCCAGAAACCGCTCAGATGTAACTGTCTCGCCGGCAGTTGCAGGATGCTGAGCACGACCACGACCAGCCCGATTGCCACCAGCCCCTGCAATAACGAAGAAGCCAGCGTCAGCCCGATGCTCGACTTAAGCTTTGAAGGATGGGTCGCCAGCCAGGTGGTGATCACGACCTTTCCATGCCCCGGTCCCAGTGCGTGCAGCACACCATATAAAAAGCTAAACAGCAGCAATGACCCACCCGCCTGGGCTGGACTGGCGGCAACGGCCTTCAGCAATACGCTCATCTGCTGATTCACCTCCCGTTGCCAGACAATACTTTTGATCATCACCTGCGGCCAGGCGTACCACAGCCAGACACCACCGATCGCTGCAATCAGCAAAAACAGCGCCAGCGGCCACAGCGACAGCCAACGCCGTGCGCGAATGCGGGTTGTGGATATTACTGACATGAGACCGTCACCGTCTGTGCAAATTGTTTCCCCAGTTCCATATCCTCCGGAGGCGCGTCTTCTTTATCCAGCGACTGGGCAAAGCTGAGCGATTCTTCGCTCGGGGTCGGTGTGTTCACGGCGATTTTACATTGCTCACGCAACGCCGACGATAGCGTTGCATCGTTATCTTCTTCGTAGCTCATATCGACATAATAAGAGGGATCAAAGGTCGAGAAGGTGTAACGCTGCCCGCTCAATGGTTGCGGTTCGGCAAGCGGCAGCACAAAGGTGAGCACGGCCTGATGCTCAACACGCTCCATGCTATATTCCGTGGGGCGGTTCTTAAATTTAACGCGCTGCCCGTTATGCCACATTTCGGTAAAGTAATGTTGTCCCAGCACATTCGCCATCACTTCCGCCGCCAGCTTCTTCCAGATTTCAGAACCCGGTTGAGCGTCGCCCGCATCATAAAGCAGATCGGCAGAGGTCAGTTCATCCATTGTCCAGCGCATCTTCAGCGCCACAAAAGTCCCGTTATCGCCGATCACTTCCGTTTTCAGACGAATAAAACTGTGAGGATGTGCACTCACCGTAGACGTCAAAAATGCGAGTAATACCAGCAAAGCGCCGCGTATCATGAATGGTATCAACTCCCCACAAAAACAGGACGGGCCACGCGAGTCACGATCGTCGTGGCAGGATTGTCCGTGAGAATAACATTGAAATGAGGAATGTTGGGCGCTGATTTCTGGACTCGATTCAGTTCTCAGATTTGCGATTTCGTCGCTGAGGGCGGTGCGCCTGCTGCGGTTATTTTCTGTGTGCAATAGCCAATTTGATAATTAATTGTAAAAATAAATAAGCATTTTTCGATAATTATTAACAATTAAATTAACCAAAAAAGCATTTCAGTCGCTCAAATTAACTATAATTTAACCATAAAACACCCATAAATTAACAAAAATGGGCATTTATCACATTTATGAAACTTGAGATTCATTACCTCTTCCCTTCGTTGATAACCTCCTGTTCGTGACATGCCCCGGTCCCTACAAAAGGTACAACTATGAAATTCAAACTCGCATTACTCAGTGCAACCCTGGTTTCTGCATGCATGTTGTCCGGCCCGTCCTTTGCGGCAGAAAAATATGAAATCGCTGTGGTTGCTAAAGTCACCGGTATTCCGTGGTTTAACCGCATGGAAACCGGCGTGAATGAAGCCGCGAAGAAACTGGATGTGAATGCTTACCAGACTGGCCCTTCCACACCGGATCCGGCTCAGCAGGTAAAAGTGATTGAAGATCTCATTGCCAAGAACGTTAACGCGATCATTGTGGTACCTAATGACGCCAAGGTGCTTGAGCCCGTGCTTAAAAAAGCGCGCGATAAGGGTATTGTCGTCCTGACTCACGAATCGCCAGATCAGCAAATCGGCCAGTGGGATATCGAAACGATCGACAGCGAGAAGTACGCGCAGGCTAACGTTGACGAGCTGGCGAAGGATATGGGCGGTAAAGGCGGCTATGCCATTTACGTCGGCTCGCTGACCGTGCCGTTGCACAACGCCTGGGCCGATTACGCCATCAAGTACCAGAAAGAAAAATACCCGGAGATGTTTGAAGTCACCACTCGTCTGCCGGTGGCTGAGAGCATCGACAAATCCTACTCCACGACGCTGGACCTGATGAAAACCTATCCGCAGATGAAGGGCATCATTGGCTTCGGTTCGCTGGGTCCGATTGGTGCCGGTCAGGCAGTACAGAAAAAACGCGCGAAAGATAAAATTGCCGTGGTGGGGATTGCAATGCCCGCACAGGCAGCGCCTTATCTGATGCGTGGCGACATCAAAAAAGCGATGCTGTGGGATCCAAAAGATGCCGGCTACGCGCTGGTGACCGTGGCAGATCAGTTGCTGCAGGGCAAAGAGGTCACGCCAGATCTGACCATTGAAGGATTAGGGAAAGCCGATGTCGACATGGAGAAGAAAGTGATCCGCTTTAACAAGATCCTCGAAGTCACCAAAGACAACGCGCAATCACTCGGTTTCTAAGGCTCCAGCCACCACCAGGGAAACCTAACGCCGACCGTCTGGTCGGCGCTATCAACAGGCTTAACACTCTGCGCCCGTCAGGGCGCTCGCAGGGGTATTGTCCATGACAGACACCACCGCATTTATCACTCTTGAGAATATCAGCAAGCAATTCCCGGGCGTGCTGGCGCTGGATAATGTGAATCTGACGCTGAAAAAAGGCGAAGTTCACTGTCTGGCAGGACAGAACGGTTGCGGTAAAAGCACCATTATTAAAGTGATTTCCGGAGTCTATCAGCCGGAAAAAGGAGCGCAGATCCTGCTGGATGGCAAACTGTTTCACCAGTTGTCACCACAGCTCTCTTCGCATTACGGCATCCAGGTTATCTATCAGGATTTATCCCTCTTTCCTAACTTCAGCGTGGCGGAGAATATTGCCGTCAACCGCTACCTGCCCGGCGGCGACATTTGGGTGCGGCGCGGTACGATGAAGCAACAGGCGCTGGCGGCAATGAAGCGGATTGGCGTCAGCATCGATCCCGATAAAAAAGTGGAAAAACTCTCCATTGCCGACCGTCAGCTCGTCGCGATTTGTCGCGCCATTGCCGCCGACGCGCGTCTGGTGATTATGGACGAACCCACCGCTTCCCTGACGCGCCAGGAGGTCAACGGCCTCCTGCGCGTGGTCAACGAACTGAAAGCCGACGGGATTTGCGTGGTGTTCGTCAGCCACCGTCTCGATGAGGTGATGGAAGTGGCGGACCGCATCAGCGTAATGCGCGACGGCAAACTGGTGGGGACGTATCCCGCCAGCGAACTCGACAGCCATGAACTGGCATTCCTGATGACCGGTCAACGCTTCCACTACAGTCCGCTGCCGGAAAAACCGCCGGTTGAGCAGGAGCCAATGCTGGAACTGCGCAACCTGAGCCGCAAAGGAAAATATCAGGACATCAACCTGTCGCTGCGCAGCGGTGAGATCGTGTCAATTGTCGGCCTGCTTGGCGCGGGCCGCACCGAGCTCTGTCTGAGTCTGTTTGGCATGACGCATCCGGACAGCGGGGAAATTCGCATTAACGGGAAACCGGTTCAACTGCGCAACAACCATGACGCAATCAGACACGGGATCGGCTATGTCTCAGAAGATCGCCTGACCCAGGGGCTGATCATGGAACAGTCGATCTACGACAACACGATTGTCACGGTCTTTGACAAACTGCATACCCGCAGCGGCCTGCTCGATCACGGTAAAGCCAAAACGCTGGTCGCCGATCTGATCCGTGAACTGAACATTAAAGTTTCCGATCCGCAGTTGCCGGTCAAAACGCTCTCCGGCGGCAACGCCCAGCGTATCGCCATCGCCAAATGGGTGGCGACCCAACCGCATATCCTGATCCTGGACTCCCCAACGGTGGGGGTTGATATCGCCAACAAAGAGGGGATCTACCAGATCGCCCGCAATCTAGCGGAACAAGGCATGGCGGTGCTGATGATTTGCGATGAGATCCCGGAAGCGTATTACAACAGCCACCGCGTACTGGTCATGCGTCGCGGAAAGCTGGTTGCCGAGTTTAATCCGCATCGCTGTCGTGAAGAAGACATTGCAGAGGTGGTCGAGGTCATCCATGAATAACTTTCATCTCTCCCGTTTAATCGGGCACCATGAATTCTGGCTGGGCCTGCTGGTGATTGCGCTTGCCGTTGGGCTGAGCGTCAGCACTGACGAGTTCCTGTCACTCGGTAATCTGACGGACGTCGCCACCAGCTACGCCATTCTCGGTATTCTCGCCTGCGGGCTGTTTGTCGTGCTGATCTCCGGCGGAATCGATATTTCGTTCCCGGCGATGACGGCGATAGCGCAGTACGCGATGGCAAGCTGGGTGATCGCCCACGGCGGCAACTTTCTGCTGGCGCTGACCATCGCCATCGCCGTCGGGTTATTGCTCGGGCTGATTAACGGCTTCCTGGTCTACTGGCTGCGCGTGCCCGCTATCATCATCACCATCGCCACGCTTAACGTCTATTACGGTCTGCTGGTTTACGCCACCAAAGGCACCTGGTTGTACGGCTTCCCGGACTGGTTCATGAACGGTATCAACTGGTTCTCGTTCACCGCGGCAGATGGCTATGACTACGGTATTACCCTGCCGTTACTGTGTCTGGCGGCAGTGATCGTCTTCACCGCTATCCTGATGAACTACACCCGTCTCGGTCGCCAGATTTACGCGATGGGCGGTAACCGTGACGCCGCCTCCCGCCTCGGGCTGAATCTGTTGAAACTGCATTTCTATGTCTACGGCTACATGGGTATTCTGGCCGGCGTCGCCGCCGTCGTGCAGGCGCAGATCACCCAGTCCGTAGCGCCAAACTCGCTGCTCGGCTTTGAGCTGACGGTGCTGGCGGCGGTGGTGCTTGGCGGCACCAGCATGAGCGGCGGTCGGGGCACATTGACCGGAACGCTGCTGGGGGTGATTCTGCTGGCCTTTTTGCAAAACGGTCTGACGCTACTCAGCGTCTCCTCGTACTGGCACACCGTTTTCAGCGGCATCATTATCCTGGTCAGCATCAGCGCCACCGCGTGGAACGAAAAACGCAAACTGGCAAGGGAGCTTTGAGATGAAAGCGTTCGCAAGAGTATTACCCGGTGATGCCATCATCCGCCTACAGTGCGTGATTATTATCGTCGTCGCCGTGGTCTTCTCGGCGCTGTTGGGCACTCGCTTTTTCAGCGTCGCAAACTTCCAGTCCATCGGCTCACAGTTACCGATCCTCGGCATGCTGGCGCTAGGAATGGGGATGACCATGCTGACGGGCGGCATTAACCTGTCGATTATTGCCGGTGCCAACGCCTGTTCGCTGGTGATGGCGGCGGTCATCGTCAGCCATCCGGACAACCCGTTGTTCCTCGCACTGGCGCTGCTGGCCGGTGCAGCGGTCGCCGTGGCGATAGGGACACTGAACGGCGCGCTGATCGCCTGGGTTGGCGTGTCACCGATCCTCGCCACGCTCGGCACCATGACGCTGATCTCCGGGCTGAACATTTTGCTCTCTAACGGCACGGTGATTTCTGGCTTTCCGGCGGCAATTCAGTACCTCGGCAACGCCACCCTCGCAGGTATTCCCGTGGCTCTGCTGCTGTTCATCGTGGTTGCGGTACTGCTGTGGGTATTGCTGGAACACACCACGCTCGGGCGTAGTCTTTATCTGATGGGGTCCAACGAACAGGCGACCCGCTACAGCGGCGTGAATACCGTTCGGGTGCAGATTTCCGTCTACGTCATTTCCGCCCTGCTCGGCTGGGTGGCCGCAATCTTAATGATGGCGAAATTCAACTCGGCGAAGGCCGGATACGGTGAGTCTTATCTGCTGGTCACTATTCTCGCCTCGGTGCTGGGCGGCATCAATCCGGACGGCGGATTTGGCCGTATCATCGGCCTGGTGCTGGCGCTGATTGTGCTGCAAATGCTGGAAAGCGGCTTTAACTTGCTGGGGATCAGTAGCTATCTGACGATGGCGCTTTGGGGCGCGGTACTCATCCTCTTTATCGCATTACAGAATCGTAGAGCCTGATTTCAGGAGAAAAATTATGGCGAGTTACTTTATTGGTGTGGATGTAGGAACCGGCAGCGCTCGCGCAGGGGTGTTTGATCTCAACGGCAGAATGGTCGGCCAGGCCACTCGCGCGATTGAAATTTACCGCCCGCAGGCCGATTTCGTCGAGCAGTCGTCCGATAACATCTGGCAGGCTGTCTGCAACGCGGTTCGTGATGCCATTAATCAGTCCGATATCAACCCCATTCAGGTGAAAGGGTTGGGATTTGACGCCACCTGTTCGCTGGTGGTGCTGGATAAGGAGGGCAAACCGCTGACCATCAGCCCTTCCGGGCGCAGCGAGCAAAACATCATCGTGTGGATGGATCACCGCGCCATCACCCAGGCCGAGCGCATCAACGCGATGCACCATCGGGTGCTGGACTACGTAGGCGGGATCATCTCCCCGGAAATGCAAACGCCGAAACTGCTGTGGCTGAAACAACATATGCCTAACACCTGGGCCAACGCGGGCTACTATTTTGATTTACCCGACTTCCTGACCTGGCGCGCCACCGGCGACGACACGCGTTCACTGTGTTCCACGGTGTGCAAATGGACCTACATGGGCCATGAAGACAAGTGGGATGCCAGCTACTTCCGCGAGATCGGACTGGAAGATCTGCTGGAACACGATGCGGCAAAAATTGGTCGCTATGTGAAAACGATGGGCGAACCGCTTGGTCACGGGCTGACTCAGCGCGCCGCCAGTGAAATGGGGTTGATTCCAGGCACTGCCGTCAGCGTGTCAATCATTGATGCCCATGCGGGTACCCTCGGCACGCTTGGCGCCTGCGGTGTCTCTGGCGAAGTCGCTGACTTTGACCGTCGCGTTGCCCTGATTGGTGGAACCTCTACCGGGCACATGGCGATCTCAAAAGAGCCTCGCTTTATTGGCGGCGTCTGGGGTCCTTACTATTCCGCCGTGTTGCCGGAATACTGGCTCAATGAAGGCGGACAGTCCGCGACCGGCGCGCTGATCGACCACATTATTCAGTCGCACCCTTGTTACGATACGCTGCTGGCGCAAGCCAAAGCGCAGGGGCAAACCATTTATGAAGTGCTGAACGCGCTGCTGCGTAAAATGGCAGGCGAGCCGGAGAATATCGCCTTTCTGACCCGTGATATTCATATTCTGCCCTACTTCCACGGCAACCGTTCGCCGCGCGCCAATCCGACGCTGACCGGGGCGATCAGTGGGCTGAAGCTTTCCCGCACGCCGGAAGACATGGCGCTGCACTATCTGGCAACCATTCAGGCCATCGCGTTGGGTACGCGTCACATCATTGAAACCATGAACCAAAGTGGGTACAGCATCGACACCATCATGGCCAGCGGCGGCGGCACCAAGAACCCTATCTTTGTGCAGGAACATGCCAATGCCACTGGTTGCGCCATGCTGCTGCCGGAAGAGAGCGAAGCGATGCTGCTCGGTGGCGCAATGATGGGCACCATCGCCGCCGGCGTGTTCGAGACCTTCCCGGAAGCAATGTCGGCCATGAGCCGGATAGGTAAAACGGTCACCCCGCAGACCAATCGCATTAAGCAGTATTACGACCGTAAATATCAGGTGTTCCACGAGATGTATCAGGATCACATGAAGTACCGTCAGTTGATGCAGGGGGATGCATGAGTAGCCCATGGCAACAGGCCACCGATACCTGGACCCTCTACAGTGAGGCGCTGGCCGGTCTGGGTCAGCATTTGAGCGAACCGGTCTGGAATGCATTAATGACGGAATTGCGCGAATGTCGGGGGAAAATCGTGGTCACCGGCGTCGGCACCTCTGGCATTGCGGCGCGTAAAATCGCCCACATGCTCTCCTGCGTTGAGCGCCCGGCGATCTACCTCAACGCCACCGATGCCGCGCACGGCGATCTCGGTTTTTTACGCGCTGACGATCGGATGATTTTACTCTCGCGCGGCGGTAACTCTGACGAGCTCACGCGCTTATTGCCAGGCCTTGCGGCGCGCAACGTGCCGATTATCAGCGTTACGGAAAACGCGAATTCCGCCATTGCAAAGGCCGCCCGGCTGGTGATTTCCACCGGCGTCCAGCGCGAGGCGGATCCGCTGAACATGCTGGCGACCACCTCCATCATGCTGGTGATTGCGATCTTTGATGCTGCCTGCGCCTGCCTGATGAGTGAAAGCGGCTATACCAGAGAAACGCTGCTGGCCGTGCATCCGGGTGGGGATGTCGGGTTAACCCTGCGACAGGATCGTTAATCCATTAATAACCTTTCAGCCTCGTCTCCCCTGGCGAGGCTTTTTACTGCACAATCTGAAGATAAAAACGCGGAAAATCCTAATAAAGCGCTGCGTTAAACTCTCTTACGCGGTTGCACACGTGAAAAATTCTGTGACCTCTCCCTGCATTCCTGACGCAAAACATTTCATTCGTAATGGCTATGGAAAAACTTTAGCTATTCTTATCTAACATACCTAAGGGAGATCCGACAGATGATGACAACGCTTGCTCCGCCATCTGTACTTTCTGCTCCCCAGCGCCGTTGCCAGGTTTTGCTGACGCTTTTCCAGCCGGGGCAGATTGCCACCGCGGAAATGTTCAGTGCGCTAAATGGTGTCGATGATACTGTTGCCCGTGAGGATATTGTCGAAACGGGACTGGAGATCCAACGCTATCATCGACTTAGCATTAGCACTGGTCCGAATGGGTGCTACCGGATCGAAGGTACCGCGCTTAACCAACGCCTCTGCCTCTTACACTGGCTCAGACGCGGCCTGCGTTTGTGTCCGGCGTTCATTAATCAACACTTTGCCCCCGCCCTCAAAATTGAGCTAAAACAGCGGGGGATCCTGCGCACGCTGTATGACGATACCAATCTGCATGCGCTGATTAACCTTTGTGCGCGTCGTCTGCAAAAGCCGTTCGAGTGCCGGGACATCCAGTTCCTGCGCCTCTATCTGCAATATTGTCTGTTGCAACATCATGCGGGGATCTCGCCGGAATTCAATCCCGTCCAGCAGCGCTGGGCGCAGTCCTGCGCCGAATACGCGTTAGCGCAGGAGATTGGCCGTCACTGGCAGCGTCGTGTCCGGCAGGATGCGCCATTAACGGAATCGCTGTTTATGGCGCTGCTGTTTTCGATGGTCCGCATCCCGGACCCGATTCGCGATAACCATCAGCAGAACCGGCGGTTGCGTCTGGCGATCGCCCGCTTGATCCTGCGTTTTCGCGAAATGGGCGCGGTGCGTTTTAACGACGAGCAGGGGCTAAACGATCAGCTCTATATCCATCTATCCCAGGCGCTGAACCGCTGCCTGTTTTCGATTGGCATCGATAACACCTTGCCGGAAGAGTTCGCCCGCCTCTATCCGCGTCTGATGCGTACCACCCGCGATGCGTTACGCGGGTTTGAAGAAGAGTATGCCGTTGAGTTTTCTGAAGAAGAGACGGGACTGGTGGCGGTGATTTTTGGCGCATGGCTGATGCAGGATAATGACCTGCATGAGAAACAGGTCGTCTTACTGACCGGTGATAATCCGCAACTGGAGCAGCAGATAGAACAACAACTGCGTGAACTGACGCTACTGCCGCTGAACATCAAGCCATTGCCGATGCGAACTTTCCAGCAGGAAGGCTCACCGCGCGGCGTGGCGCTGATTGTTACCCCTTACGCCACGCTGCTGCCGCTCTTTTCACCCCCGTTGATTCATGCGGATCAGGCGCTAACGCCACATCAGCAGCAGCAGATCCGCAAGATGCTGGAATCAGGATGAAGCGGCCACTTTTGGCCGCAGTACCATAGCCGGCAACGCCACCAGCGCCATCACCCAGAAGACGCCGTTGCCCAGATTCTGGTACAGGAAGCCAGCAAACACGGTCATGATGGCAATGCTGCCGCCCATCGCCACAGCAGAATAGACCGCCTGCAGACGAATGACTTCGCTTCCCTGACGCGCCGCAATATAACGCATCGCCGCCAGGTGGCAGACGGTAAAGGTGCCACAATGGAGGATCTGCACCACAATCAGCCACGGCAGCGCCGTCGTCCAGCCCATCAGTCCCCAGCGAATCACACCACATATGGCGGAAAGCAGTAACAGATCGCGGGCGCTAAAGCGGCGGAACAGCTTATTGCTCAGGGCGAAGATAATCACTTCTGCCACCACGCCGAGCGACCAGAGATAGCCGACCGCCGACGCGGAATACCCCGACCCCTGCCAGTAAATGGCGCTAAAACCATAGTAGGCGGCATGCGCCCCCTGCAACAGACAGACGCAGGCCAGAAAGCGCCAGCTTTGTGTGACCAGCGAACGCCAGGCGGGCCAGCCAGCGCTCTCCTGGTGACGGTTTTCCCCTTTGGGCAACACGCTGGGGCGAATCAGCATTCCCAGCAACATTGAGGCGACACCCAGCGTCAGCAGCGCCAGAATCGCCCGGTAATCAAACAGGCTGACCAGTTTGCCGGTTAGCGCCGAACCAATCACAAACGCGACCGATCCCCACAGACGCACCCGTCCATAATCCATGGTGATCTGCTTTTGCCAGGTATTCGCCAGCGCGTCCGTGAGCGGCACCAGCGGCGAGAAGAAGAGGTTAAAGCCGACCATCACCACCATCAGCCAGGCGACATGGGTTCCGGCCCAGAAGGCCAGCGCAAAGATCAGCGTCAGTAGCGCCAGAATGCGTAACGCGGAGATCAGCCGTGATGGATCGCTGACCCGCGGGGCAATGATCAAACTGCCAAGAAAACGGGCGACCAGACCAGCGCCCAATAAGAGGCCGATCGTCTCCGGCGTGAGGCCAAGCCCTTTAAGCCAGACGCTCCAGAAGGGAAGAAAAATCCCGTAGCTAAAAAAATAGGTGAAGTAACCGAGCGCCAGCCAGCGCGTGGAGTGCAAAGACATGATCCCCTCCCGTGTGGAGGCGATAGTCTGGCGATAAACGCAGGCTGGCGCAAGTGAACATTAACAGCAACATAACAACGTTTTGCCGCTAATCAACGCGAATCTCCATCGCGAAACGGCACTGTTCTCCAGAGCCTAACATCCGTAATCCCGGCTGCCCCGGCATGTGGTGGGCATTCACCGGATGCGTCTGCGGTTCCAGACAAAGAAATGACTCACCCGGCATTCTGAAAAGCATAAGCCAGGGAGTTTGCGCAGAAATCGTGACGCGCATCACATTACGTTGAACGATCGCCTGCCCACTCCAGCCGGAATACCCCACATTTAACCAGCGATCCGCGCCATACTGCGCCCTGGTAAAATCAGCCTCCGTCGGCAGTTCACTCTGCCAGGCCAGCGGCAAATGGTGCTCGCCTTCCGGCCAGTAACCGCTGGCAGAAAACTGCACGGTGCTTCGCGCATCAAAGACAAAAAACGGGTGGAAACCGCAGCCGTACAGCATGGGGCGCTTGCCCAGATGAGCGATCGTCAGCGACGCCCTGAATACTGACGCGTCAAGCACATACTGCAGTTCCGCCTGATAATCATAGCCACATGCCAGTTGACTGCGCAGACGCAGCGAACAGCTATCATCGGTCGCCGCCGTCACTTCCCAGCGTTTAAGCCAGCCGTCACCGTGCAGGAAAAACGCGTCGTCGACCTCATATAACGGCAATTGCACCTCGGTTCCGCGCTGGCTGAAGCGGTTACCGGCCACGCGATTGGCAACCGGCAGCATCGGAAACAGCCCGCCATCACCGGCGGTTTTTCCCTCGCTTTCGCGTAGAACCGGTTGTTGATGTTGTAACGAAAACAGCGACAACAGCGCGCCGCCCTGAGGATCCACGCGCATCCTCAGATGCGCGTTATGCAGCGTCAGCGGCGTGGTCATCAGCGCACGCTTTTTGGCTGTGCCGACGGACTGGCTTTCAAATGTCTCGCCGCCAGTTGTTCTTCCAGCGCTTCCAGCGTTACGCCTTTGGTTTCCGGTACATTACGCAGCACATACACATATCCCATTGCGCAAATCACGCCGTAGAGCAGGAAACTCCCGGCGGCACCCAGCCCGGCATTGAGCAGCGGGAAGGTATAGGTCAACAGGAAACAGGCAATCCACAGCGCCAGCGTACCCAGCGACATCGCCAGCCCGCGCACGCGGTTAGGAAAGATTTCAGACAGCAGCACCCAGGTGACCGGTGCCAGCGTCAGGGCATAAATGGCAATGGCCGCCAGCACCAGAACCAGCACCGGCCAGCCCATAATCCCCATCCCGTAGGCACCGGCAATCAACACATAAATCACCGTCAGGCCGGATGCGCCGAACAGCATCAGCTTGCGCCGGCCAATTTTGTCCACCAGCGGCAGTGCGGCGAGGGTAAAGACCAGGTTGATAATGCCGGTCGCAACGATCGATTTCAGCGTACCGTTGATGTCGAAACCGGCAGAGGCGAAAATTTCCTGCGCGTAGTTAAAGATCACGTTGATCCCGCACCACTGCTGGAAGACCGCCAGCACCATGCCGATGATCACGATCGGTTTGATCTGCGGTTGCAGCAGCGTGGACCATGCGACTCTGTGATTATCTTTGAGCAGCGTGTGTTCGATCTCTTTTAGCGTCTGTCCGGCGTAGTCCGCAGAGCCAATGCGTAGCAGCATGGCACGCGCACGCTCCGGTTTACCCGCCTTCACCAGCCAGCGTGGGGATTCCGGGACGAAAAACATCAGCACCAGAAACGCCAACGCGGGAACCAGTTCTGCGCCAAACATCCAGCGCCAGCCCATCTGCCCGTTCCAGCTCTCAACAATCGCCTGCTGTGTCGCCCCTGTGGCAACGGGTTCAGCGATCATCAGATTGATCAGTTGCGCCGCCAGAACGCCAATGACAATGGTCAACTGGTTCACTGCCACAAAACGTCCGCGTTTTTCCGCCGGACTGACTTCAGCGATGTACAGCGGACTGAGCGCTGACGCCAGACCAATCCCGACGCCGCCAACGATGCGGTAAATCACGAACATGTCGAAGTTGCTGGCAACGGCGGTTCCCCATGCCGAGGCGCTGAACAGAATAGCAGAGAGGATGAGCGGCATTTTTCGACCAAATTTATCCGCGCACCAGCCCGAAATCAACGCGCCAAAAATACAGCCCACCAGCGCGGAGCTCATCGCCCAGCCGGACTGCGCCGGATCGGTTATCGAGAAGTACGCTTCATAAAAAGGCTTTGCCCCACCAATCACCACCCAGTCGTAGCCAAACAGCAAACCACCACAGGCTGCGACCAGACAGATGGTCCAGACGTAGCCGATTTTCAAATGTGTCTGCGCGTTATTCATTATGATTCCTCTTTCAGGGAAACGCAGGGAACAGTAGGTTTCCGGTGGCGTTACCGCCACCGGTTCAGGGTTAGTGCAATAACTCCAGTCTGATGACATGGCGCACAAGCAGAGCTTTGTCATGCGCCGGGTTCTGTTTCAGAAGTGCGTCAAGCGCCTGCTGGCAGGCGGATAAATCCCCAAGCCCCAGATGCCCCAACGCGGTAATAAACAGGCAGTGCTGCTGGTGCTTTGCCTCCGCCGGCGTATCGAGCACCACCAGATCCGGTAATGAGACGGCGAAGAAATCCACCTCCGGCACGTGGTCGCGTTGTGATGTCACCCATTGAAGGAAGCTGTGGAAAAGCTGCTCTGCATCGTCACGTTCACCCAACTGTTTCAGCGCCATGCCCTGCCAGAAGAGATAGTCCACGGGCTGATCGTTGTAGTAGCGTCCGGCATCCAGCGTGCTTCCACCACGGGTGGCGCGGGCAAAGTAACGATGCGCTTCGTCATGATATCCCTGACGCTGAGCGCAATAGCCCAACAGATACCAGATATCGTTATCGGTTTGTCCGGGTAAGCGCCCTTCCCCCAGGTTATGCGGATAGATCAGCGCCTGTTGTAGCAGACTGACCGCGTCGGAGAATTCCTCTTTGCCAATCGCCGCCAGCGCCCGGTGCATCTGGTTCAGCAGGTACTGCCCGGTCGCTTTCCCTTCGCCCCCTTCCCAGGGGTGGAATACGCGCTCGCCAAGCACCTTCGCGGCATCATCGTAGTGGCCCAGTCCGTTCCACAGGCTGAGCAACTCCACGGTTAAATCGTCACGCTGGAACACCACCGCCTTACGCGATTCCAGCTGTTGCAGACGCTGTTCAGCAGGCGTCGCCAGGAGTTTATTGAGGTAATCCAGTTCAAACAGGAAACGGGCGTTATCAGGTTCCAGCGCCACGGCCTGCGACAAATACTGGTGTGCCTTGACGCCATCGTGCTGTTTGTTCCACGCATAAATCCCCAGCAGACGGTGCACAGGCGCAAATTCAGGCTCCTGTTGCAGGGTAAATTGCCAGCAGGTAAGCGCCTCTTCGTAGCGGCGTTTGCTGTACCAGAAGCAGCCCAACAGATAGCGGGCGTAAGCACTATGCTCCAGCGTTTGCAGCATCTGTACTTCGTCGAGGGTATTCGGGAAACGTACCCGGTTAGGCAGGCAAGCACGCGCCTGGGCGATGAACGGCTGCGGATGGTCGCTCAGCGACGCCCGCCACAGCAACGGCAGCGTTTCCTGACTGTCCAGCAGTTCCAGCAGTTCGCGGGCTGCAGCTTTTTGACCGAAAGAGAGTAGCCATCCTGCCAGTTCGCAGGCGTTAGTACCTCGGCGACCGGTAATGGTGATAAGCGCCGTTTTCGACGGTTCATCCCGGCATATCGCCCAGCGGGCATAGTGCAGCACGTAGCTAAGCGGATAGTCATTACGCTGCTGCTCGATGTACTTCAGCGCCTCAGACGTGCGCCCCAGTTCTGCCAGTACCAGCGCTTTCAGTCCCATCGCCAGATTGTTGCTGCCGTTAAAGCGCAAACTCTGCGTTACTTTTGCCAGTGCATCTGCATGATCGCCACGCGCCATCGCAAGCCGGGCCAGTGCCCAGAAGGCCGCGTCGCGACAGTTTCCGCTCCAGCTCGCCTTGTAGTAATGATCCCAGGCCTGCTGGCAATCGCCCTGGCGCTCCCGCGCAGCGGCTAACAGCATACTGGCTTCGCCATCGCGCGGGTTTTTGTTCAGGTGATGCGCCCGCGCTAATGCCGCTTTCGCGCAGCGTTCAGCTTGCGCCCAGTCAGCCTGGTTCAATGCCAGCGTCCCCAGCGCAACGTTGTTGCGGTAATCCAGCGGATCTATTTCCAGCGCCCGGCGATAGTAATCCCCGGCGTAACGACTGGCGTGGTTGTACTGCTCCAGATGCTGACCGATAAAGTAAAGTTCATCAGTGTTAGATAATGCCTCCGGCTGTGCCGGGGCCGTTGCCGCCGAGGGCAGCGGCAAATCGTCAGCAATATGCTCTTCGTATTGCAGCAATGTCTGACCGTCGTGACGGGTGACCGTCATGGTGATCCGCGCATAGCCCGAATCGACAAGCGTCGTTAGCCAGCTTTTCCCCGGTGCCAGCGTCAGCGTGGTTTCGAAGAAAGGCGCGCCGTCTGCACTGAGCGTCACTTGCACATCCTGCAATGGCGCAACCGCATAGACACCAACGGACAGCTGGCTTTCATCACGCACCAGTCGCAACGCCAGGTCGATACTGGCGTTTTGCACCATTCCTAATTCACTGTATGGCAGGAAGTTCTGGACGAATACCTTCTCTTCATAAGGTGCAAGCCAGGTGAAATCCGGCTGGTTGTCGGTAAACACCCCGGTCATTAATTCGATGTACGGGCCATTCTCATCGGTCAGGTTACGATCCCAGGCCACGCCAAAATCCCCGTAACCCCAGCTCCACTGCTTTTTCCCCGGCGAGATGTGATGATCGGCAACATGGAGCAACCCGCCGCGCTCACCGTGATGCCAGGCACCGACAAAATCATAGTCCGATTTTTCCGCCATGTACGAAGTCGGCACCGGCACATTCTTATAGCGGGAGATATCCACCCCTGCCGAGTAGTCAACTTTGTAATAGGTGCCCGTAGCGATCGGAAAAGCGGAGACATCGCGCTTGCCGTGATCGAACACCGCCGTGACATCAGGCGGGAACACGCTTTGATGATCGTCGCCGCCCTTCACCGCCGGGTTCGCCCACCATAAAAAATGACGTGGCGTGGCGTTGCCGTTGAAGACTTTACCGGTGATTTCTATCAACGCGCGATCCGGGTAGAGGGTGAATCCAGTCATCACCTGCAGACCGCGCATCGGCTCCACTTCACCCATCCAGACGGTTTGTTCGCCGTGTTCCCCTGCCCGCTGTGTAAAATCTACCGGCATAAAAGTGGTGGGGCGATGGTGCTGCGGCCAGTTAAATTCGATCCCGCCGGAGATCCACGGCCCCAACAGGCCAACCAGCGCAGGCTTCACCACTTCGTTGTAATAGACAAAATCGCGCTGCTGCACTTTGTCATACGCACGGTGAATACGCCCCCCCAGTTCGGGCAGCAGCATGACGCGGATAAAATCGTTTTCCATCCACACGGCCTGGTAATCGCGCATTTCGCGCTTGCCGGTCAGGGTGTCGATCACGCCGTAGGGGTAAACCGCACCTGAAGAGCCCTGATAAACCCGTTTTTCCAGAAACATCGGGTTCGGATCTTCCTCACCCACCGTCCAGGTCGGTAGTGAGAGGGTTTCCTGCCAGACCTTAACTGAACCGTACATGCTGCCTCCACTCAATAAACAAAAGTAAAATGTCATCATGTGGCTATTGTGTGGCAGTTAACTGGCGGTAAAATGCGCAATGCTCACGCAATATAGTTAAGGGAGTTAAGTGTATGCAGCGTTCGGGATTCAATAACGCCCGTGTCAGACAGGCGAATAAACAGATCTTCCTGTCGCATTTGTGGCGCGAAAAGCAGCTCAGTAAATCGCAGCTGGCGCAGCTCACCGGCCTGTCGATTCCGGCGGTGAGTAACATTCTTGAAGAATTGCTGGACGAAGGGCGGCTGTGCCACTCCCGTGAAACGCTGAGCCAGCGCGGACTCAGCAGCGGGAGTTTTCATCTGCCGGTACAGGGCACGTGGACGCTGTGCATGAACGTCACCCCGACCAGTCTGACCAGCCAGCTGGCCGATGCGCGTCTGGTGGCGGTTGGCGACTGGCAGCATGAGGTGATTAATGCCGCGACGCCTGACGCGCTGCTTGCCGCAATAGCCAACCACTGGCGGCGCTGGCGTCAGCGCTATCCCGACACCACGATCAACCTCGCGCTGGGCGTCCACGGTCAGGTGGATCCGATCACCGGTGCGTCGAAAACGATGCCGCAGGCACCGTGGAAAACGCCGGTGGAAATCAAGTATCTGCTGGAGGAACGACTCGGTATACAGGTCCGCCTCGACAACGACTGCGTGATGCTGGCGCTGGCGGAAAAGTGGCAAAACCCGGCGGCCAACGAGGACTTCTGCGTGATTAACGTCGATTACGGCATTGGCTCATCGTTCGTCATTCACGACAATATCTGGCGCGGCAGCCTGTACGGCAGCGGTCAGATTGGGCATACCATTGTTAACCCCGACGGGATCGCCTGCGACTGCGGTCGTTATGGTTGTCTGGAAACCGTCGCCTCCCTGAGCGCGCTGAAAAAGCAGGCCAGAGTCTGGATGAAGGCGCAGCCAGTGCCGGGAAGGGATCCGGAAACGCTGACCACGGATTTACTGATCGACGCCTGGCGCAAGGGTGATGTACGCATTCAGGCATGGGTGGAACATGCCGCCAGCGCGATTGGTTTAAGCCTGTATAACTTTCTTAATATCCTGAATATCAATCAGATCTGGCTGTACGGACGCAGTTGCGCCTTCGGTGAATCCTGGCTCAATACGCTACGGCAACAGACGGGATTTAACCCTTTCGATCACGGCGATAACCCGCGGGCGAAAGCGACGCAAATTAGCGTTGGCACGCTGACCCGCGCCCAGCAACTGATGGGCATTGGCTATCTGTACGTGGAGTCGCAACTGAACGAAATATAAGCTTATGGCGCGAATGGCGAGGCTCGGGGTTGTGTAGTAGTTTTAAAGTACATTACTCATGCTAATGAGCCTGCTATGAACACGTTACGTTATTTTGATTTTGGAGAATCACGCCATCTGTTTTTATTGATTGCCCGTATTGCGCTGGCAATTCTGTTTATTATTTTTGGCTTTCCTAAACTGACAGGGTTCGACGGTACCGTACAATATATGACGTCTCTCGGTACCCCTGCGCCGATGCTTGCTGCGATCATTGCCGTTGTTATGGAGGTTCCGGCAGCGATACTGATTGTGCTGGGCTTTTTCACGCGTCCACTGGCGGTTATTTTCGTTTTCTATACGCTGGGTACCGCCGTGATCGGTCATCACTTCTGGAATATGACCGGTGATGCGGTGGGACCGAATATGATTAACTTCTATAAGAATGTCAGTATCGCAGGCGGTTTTCTGCTGCTGGCGCTGACGGGGCCGGGCGCGATTTCCATTGACCGGCGCTAAAAAGGAAAAAGGCCGCATCGGCGGCCTTTTGCTTGCAGCAAAACGGAATTATGCGTAAACCGGGAAGCGTGCGCAGATATCCAGAACTTTCCCTTTGATGCGCTCAATCACCGCTTCATCATTGATGTTGTCAAGCACATCACACATCCAGCCCGCCAGCTCTTTCGCTTCCGCTTCTTTAAAGCCGCGACGCGTAATGGCCGGAGAACCGATACGGATACCGGAAGTGACGAACGGGCTCTTCGGATCGTTCGGCACGCTGTTTTTGTTCACGGTGATATTGGCACGACCCAGCGCGGCGTCAGCTTCTTTACCGGTCAGGTTTTTGTCCACCAGATCCAGCAAGAACAGGTGGTTTTCAGTACCGCCGGACACCACTTTGTAGCCACGGTTCAGGAACACTTCCACCATCGCTTTGGCGTTTTTCGCAACCTGCTGCTGGTAGACTTTGAACTCTGGCTCCATCGCTTCTTTCAGTGCAACCGCTTTACCGGCAATCACGTGCATCAACGGGCCGCCCTGCGCGCTTGGGAAAACGGCAGAGTTCAGTTTTTTGTACAGCTCTTCATCACCGCCTTTCGCCAGGATCAGGCCGCCGCGCGGACCCGCCAGGGTTTTGTGGGTGGTGGTAGTCACAACGTGTGCATGCGGAACCGGGTTCGGGTAAACACCTGCGGCAATCAGACCCGCAACGTGGGCCATATCAACGAACAGGTACGCACCGATGCTGTCAGCGATTTCACGCATTTTTGCCCAGTCAACCACGCCTGAATAAGCAGAGAAGCCACCGATGATCATTTTCGGTTTGTGCGTCTGCGCCAGTTGCGCCATCTCTTCGTAGTCAATTTTACCGGACTCATCGATACCGTAAGGTACGATGTTGTACAGTTTGCCAGAGAAGTTCACCGGAGAGCCGTGAGTCAGGTGGCCGCCTTGCGCCAGGTTCATACCCAGAACGGTATCACCGGGTTGCAGCAGCGCGGTGTAGACCGCGAAGTTAGCCTGAGAGCCGGAGTGCGGCTGTACGTTAGCGTAGTCTGCGCCAAACAGTTCTTTGGCGCGATCAATCGCCAGTTGCTCAACGATATCGACGTATTCGCAGCCGCCGTAGTAGCGCTTGCCCGGATATCCTTCAGCGTATTTGTTAGTCAGCTGAGAGCCCTGCGCCTGCATGACACGCGGACTGGTGTAGTTTTCGGAGGCGATCAGTTCGATGTGCTCTTCCTGACGTACTTTTTCCTGCTCCATAGCCTGCCACAGTTCGGCATCATAATCGGCAATGTTCATTTCACGCTTTAACATCCGCATCTCCTGACTCAGCTAACGATAGAATTTTTGGCCTTAAAAGGCGGTCCTGTTGGACAACGGGCAACAGTATAACTGAATCATTCTGTGATAACAGGTCTTGACAAAGGAATTTACGCAAACGATTACCTTCACAGGACACAAGGCTTTGCGGAATGAAGACCTTACGAATTTCAACGGATTTCTTTTCAGGTTTGTGATGCAGATTTTTCACGTTGTAACGTTTAACACGTCAAGCGTCAAAGAACCATTTACAAAGCAGGGATATTTTTTATAAGATGTATTTGACATACATCATTAAAGATTCACATAAAGGAAGACCGTATGCTTGACGCCCAAACCATCGCCACTGTAAAAGCCACCATTCCCCTGCTGGTAGAAACCGGCCCCAAACTGACCGCCCATTTTTACGATCGCATGTTCGCTCATAACCCTGAACTCAAAGAAATTTTTAACATGAGCAACCAGCGTAATGGCGATCAGCGTGAAGCCCTGTTTAATGCCATTG
Source organism: Citrobacter amalonaticus (assembly GCF_018323885.1). Classification (NCBI taxonomy): domain Bacteria; kingdom Pseudomonadati; phylum Pseudomonadota; class Gammaproteobacteria; order Enterobacterales; family Enterobacteriaceae; genus Citrobacter; species Citrobacter amalonaticus. Next base: position 3,454,724 of record NZ_AP024585.1, read on the forward strand.
CCGCTTATGCCAGCAATATTGAGAATCTGCCTGCCCTGCTGCCTGCGGTTGAGAAAATCGCCCAAAAGCACACCAGCTTTCAGATAAAACCTGAGCAGTACAACATTGTCGGTACGCACCTGCTGGCAACCCTCGACGAAATGTTCAGTCCAGGCCAGGACGTGCTGGATGCGTGGGGCAAAGCCTACGGCGTGTTGGCGAATGTCTTTATCAACCGCGAAGCACAAATCTACAGTGAAAACGCCCGTAAAACCGGCGGCTGGGAAGGCACGCGTCCGTTCCGGATCGTAGCGAAAACCCCGCGCAGCGCACTGATTACCAGCTTTGAACTTGAACCGGTAGACGGCGGCACCGTGGCCGAATACCAGCCTGGCCAGTATCTTGGTGTCTGGCTGAAACCGGAAGGCTTCCCGCATCAGGAGATTCGTCAGTATTCTCTGACCCGTAAAGCGGATGGTAAAAGCTACCGTATTGCCGTGAAACGTGAAGAAGGCGGTCAGGTATCAAACTGGCTGCATAACCATGCGAACATCGGCGATGTCGTGCATTTGGCCGCACCGGCTGGCGATTTCTTTATGGCGGTCACCCCGAATACGCCGGTTTCCCTGATCTCTGCTGGCGTCGGTCAAACGCCCATGCTGGCAATGCTGGATACGCTGGCAAAAGCAAACCACACCGCGCAGGTCAACTGGTTCCACGCCGCAGAAAACGGCGACGTCCATGCGTTTGCCGATGAAGTGAGTGAACTGGGTAAAATGCTGCCACGCTTTAGCGCCCACACCTGGTATCGTGAGCCAACCGAAGCCGATCGCGCGAAAGGCGCGTTTGATAGCGTTGGGCTGATGGATTTGAACAAACTGGAAGGCGCAATCAGCGATCCGGCGATGCAGTTTTATCTGTGCGGTCCGGTGGGCTTTATGCAGTTTGCCGCGAAGCAGCTTGTTGAGCTGGGTGTGAAAAACGAAAACATTCATTACGAATGCTTCGGCCCGCATAAGGTCTTGTAATGACGTCATGCCTGATGGCGCTGTGCTTATCCGGCCTATAGGATGCAGGGCCGGATAAGGCGTTTACGCCACCATCCGGCATGCGCACGCCGCGGCTTAAATTGCCGCGTCGTCTTCTTCACCGGTACGGATACGCACCACGCGCGCCACATCAAAGACGAAGATCTTACCATCGCCGATTTTGCCCGTCTGCGCTGTGCGAATAATGGTATCCACGCAGGTTTCAACGATATCGTCTGGTACGACGATTTCAATTTTCACCTTCGGCAGAAAATCCACCATGTATTCCGCGCCGCGGTACAGCTCGGTATGCCCTTTCTGACGCCCAAAGCCTTTCACTTCGGTGACGGTCATCCCGGTAATACCGACTTCAGCCAGCGCTTCACGCACATCATCGAGCTTGAAGGGTTTAATAATCGCATCAATCTTTTTCATGCTAGTCCTTGAAAAGGTCGCCTGTCTTTTAATCGGGTAAACGTAACATATTACGCAACGTTATTCTTTGAAATCGTTTGCATCCAGCTCATGGCGTGACAGGAGTTTGTAGAACTCCGTCCGGTTACGGCCCGCCATTCTTGCCGCATGCGTCACATTGCCTTTGGTGATTTGCAGCAACTTGCGCAGATAGTTCAGTTCAAACTGGTTACGCGCTTCAACAAAAGTCGGCAGCGCGGTATTTTCCCCTTCCAGCGCCTGTTCCACCAGCGCATCGCTGATAACCGGCGAAGAGGTCAGCGCCACGCACTGTTCAATCACGTTCACCAGTTGACGCACGTTGCCCGGCCAACTGGCGGTCATTAGCCGCTTCATTGCATCCGTCGAAAACGCCCGCACAAACGGCTTATGCCGCTCCGCCGACTGGCGCAGCAGATGATTTGCCAGCAGCGGAATATCTTCGGTCCGCTCCGCCAGCGCCGGGATCTTCAGACTTACCACGTTGAGGCGGTAGTATAAATCTTCACGAAACTCGCCGCGCGCCATGGCTTTCGGCAAGTCACGGTGGGTTGCCGAGATAATACGCACATCAATATCGATGTCGCGGTTGCTGCCAAGCGGTCTGACTTTGCGTTCCTGCAAAACGCGCAGCAGTTTGACCTGTAGCGGCGCGGGCATGTCGCCAATCTCGTCCAGGAACAGCGTCCCGCCTTCCGCCGCCTGAAACAGCCCCTCACGGTTACTCACCGCGCCGGTAAACGCGCCGCGCGAGTGGCCGAATAACTCCGACTCCAGCAATTGTTCCGGTAGCGCCCCACAGTTGATGGCAATAAACGGTTTACTGCTGCGCGGGCTGGCATTGTGAATAGCCTGGGCGAAGATCTCTTTCCCGGTACCGCTCTGACCATTGATCAATACGCTGACGTCGGACTGTGCCACCATCCGCGCCTGCTCCAGCAGACGCAGCATCAGCGGGCTACGGGTAACAATCGATTCACGCCAGCTATCATCCGTGGCGGGTGCCGACTGCTCAAGCGCCTCGTCAATCGCCTGATACAGCGCATCTTTATCCACGGGTTTAGTCAGGAAGCTGAACACGCCCTTTTGCGTTGCAGCGACCGCATCCGGAATCGAACCGTGGGCGGTAAGAATGATGACCGGCATTCCCGGCTGCACCTTCTGGATCTCGCTGAACAGCTGCATGCCGTCCATCTCATCCATCCGCAGATCGCTTATCACCAGATCCACTTTTTCACGGTTCAAAACACGCAGCCCTTCTGCCCCGCTCTCTGCGGTCACCACGCTATAGCCTTCACTGGTCAGACGCATGCCCAGTAGTTTTAACAGGCCTGGATCATCATCCACGAGCAGTAAATGCGCCGGTTTACGACTCATTATGGGGTCACCTCATCTTGTGATGATTCCGGGGCTTGTCCTTCAGACTTGTCGCCGCCATGCGTCGCATCCGGATTGTAATTTCCCGCCGGTTTACGGGTGGAAAGCTGGCGCTCAATATCGGTCAGGTTCTCCAGTTTACGCGTGGTGAGATCGAGCTGTGCCTGAAGGTGCTGATGCTGCTGACGCAGCGTATCCAGATCGCCATCGGTCGTTTGCTGCAGTTTGCTGTAACGCTGGCGTTCTTCGGCGAGCTGGAGCTGTAACGACTGTCCGTCGCGCCAGACCTGATAAAGCGGGCGCACCTGCGCCGGGATCTGCGGGCTGAACGCATCCAGTCGCGAGACGTTTTCGCGACGCTCCAGCGGCGTAATTTTGGCATTCGCCAGCAAGATGCCGCGCTTAAAAGCGTTTTGCCAGCTGTCGTCACTCAGCGAGCGGGCCTCGCTGCGCGACTGCACCGGTAACAGGCGATCTGCGCAGTCAATGGCGCGCAGCCAGTAAAGAGGGTTGGTATCCGTCGATTGCCCCTGCAATGCCCAGATATCAGTACACTCAACAGACAGATAATCCGCCAGTTGATACGTCGGGAGGGCATCCTGCGGCGCATCCCCGGTGATGTGCTTCACCGCATGCGGCGTACACCCCATCAGCGCAAGGCACGGCATTCCCGCCAGGATGAACTGGCGGGAGAATAGACGTTGGAAAATGTGAGAAAAAACGTGTGGCATATTCACCAGGCTTAGCATTATTTAGTCGTTTTTCGTTGCAGATAACGGCAGTTCTATGCGGAAGCAAACCTCTTGCGCCTGTTCATCGACAAGATAGAGCTCACCCTGCATACGGCGGATACAATCTCTGGCGATACTTAGCCCCAGTCCGCTCCCTTTCACTGCCCCTTTCCGTTGATGACTTCCCTGGAAAAAAGGTTCGAAAATCATAGTTCTTTCCGCTTCAGGAATAGGAGTTCCGGTGTTGATAACATCGATATACACGGTTGATCCCTGTAAGCGGCTGCGAATACGGATGTTACCGGATTCAGCCCCATAGTGCACCGCATTGGAATAAAGATTATCCAGTACGCTCATCAGTAACATCGGCTCGGCCAGGCAGCGATCGGCCGCCAGCGCAATGTCGGTATGCATCATTTTAGCGCGAGCCGGTAGACTATGAGCGGAAACCACCATATCTACCAGCGGTTCAATCTCCACGCTTTCCATTTCAATGGCGCTATCCGCCAGTTTGCGGTTGTAATCAAGCAGTTGTTCAATCAATTTTTGTAGGTTACGGCTACTGTCATCGAGAATGCCAACCACCTCTTTTTGTTCCGGCGTCAGTGGCCCCACCACCTGGTCCGCCAGCAATTCGGTGCCTTCACGCATGCTGGCCAGCGGGGTTTTCAGCTCATGGGAGAGATGGCGCAAAAATTGATGGCGTTGAGACTCCAGCCAGGAGAGGCGCTCGCTCAACCAGATGATCCGCTGCCCAACGGAACGCAGTTCGCGCGGTCCGGTAAAGGTGACGGTATTGCCCAGCGATCGCCCTTCCCCCAGACGATTGATCATCCGCTCAATGCCCTTTACCGGCCCGATAATCATCCGCGTGAACAACAGCACCATCGCCAGACTCACCAGAAACAATACCAGCGCCTGCCAGCCGAAGAACTGTCCACGCTCGGCAATCTCTTGTTGTAGCTGCTGCCCGCGTGAAAAAACCACGGTACGCGTCGCTTGCACCATTTCGGTATTGGCGTTGGCAAATGCTTCCAGTCGCGCGGCCGCGGCGGTTTCAGGCCCACTGTTCCGGCATTGCAGTTGCGCCAGGTCGTTCAGATCCTGACGTAACGCCTGATACAGCTTATCGTCAGGCAGAACACCCGCATGGGCGTCCAGCATTTCACTGTAGCGTTTGCGCTGGCTCTGATACACCTTTGCCAGCGTCGGATCGTCAAGCACGCAATACTGACGATAGCTGCGCTCCATCTCCAGGGCGGCATTAGTCATCGCCTCACTGCGACGCGCATCGATAAGGGTAGTACGGTTAGTCTGCGCCGCCTGGGCGCTAAGCGCGTTCAGGCTTTGCCACGCCTGCCAGGCGAGGACCAGCAGCGGTAACAGGATCAGCAGGAATGCCAGCGTCACCAGTTGGCGTAGTGACCGGGGAAAAACAGACCAGCGCTTCAAGGCATTACTCTCACAGGAGATGAATAGAACGATGCTAACTGAGGGAAACGCCAGATACAACAAAGCCGGGCTGAACCCGGCTTTGTTATGGAATAAGGCGGTGCCTAACTCGACGTTTCGCCCGATGGTTGATAAAGCAGCGCTATTATCAGAAGTTGGACGGCAGGCACCTTGTTGTGCGTCATTCGAAGTTTATGTAGCACGTCCCGAAGGGGCTGACATAAGAAGGTGAATGAGCCACTGGTTACTATTATGCAGTAACTATGCCAACATTCAAAACAAATTATTAACACCCTGAATTTAATTGGTTTTTATTGATAATTAATCGATTAATGCAGTGAATAACTTTCATACAAACTGTCGTCAATTAGCAACACCTTAAACGCAATGGATTTAGCCCCATAAAAATCAACAAGTTATATGTCTCTTTTTGGAGACATCCCTTGCGCGCATTTGTCGTGAATTCCCGACAGACCAAATTAACGATAGTGATTATAAAGATACGCAAGGCACACGACATGCCGGCTCAACACCTTCGGCCCTAATCCTGACTGACCCGAGGACCACGGGTGCGTATACAGCCAGCGAACAAAGACATCGCTGGCGCGCAGAGAAACCGGAGCAATGTTCCCGGCCTGCTTTTGCCCGGTTAATGAGCAGACGATCTTATCCGCTCCGCCGCAACTCCACCGCTGCCAGACATTGTTCCACCACCCAATGTTCCACCTGCCTGTCAGCCTGTACTCCGCCTCTGTCCCGGATGGCGGGTTGGCATCTTCCAGCACAAACCACAGATTCGTGGTACCACGCTGTACTTCCGCTGACCAGGCCGTAATCGCTGCGCCACGCAGCACACACTCGTGCGCCAGGTAGTGATCGGTGATAGCAGGAAACCGCCGTTTCAACCGCTGGAAATGACCGTGAATCGCGATCGCAGGGCGAAGGATACACCCGCGATCGTTGCCTTTCAGTCGCGCACTGCCATAGTGAATTTCATCAAACTGACATCTTTGCATGAACTGCATTTCCTGCCAGCGAAGGGACTCCACCGAGCACTCATACGCCATTTGCGGCACAGGACTCGCCGAACCGGTATAAAGCAAAGAGTCACCTACCGCCTCATCACAGTAGTTAGTTGTGACCTGGAGAATATGACCAGAACAGGCATCAGCGCTGATCACCACATACAGCCGCTGTTCTGCCGCCTGTCCCTGGAAAGGCAACGCCAGAACCTTTGTCGCAACGCGTTTCACATCACGGTTAGCATGATGCGCTTGCTGCTCACACCAGTTAACCGCTTTCGCCAGCAGTCGATATTGCGTGGTTTCTGCCGCGTAATCACCCTGCTGAAGTCGCAAGAGAAACGGCTCGATGGTGCGTTCGAAACAGCGCTTCGTCTGTCGGGGAGTAAAAACCGTCCGACAAAGACGACACTGGAATCGACTATGACCTGCCTGCGTTCGCCCATAGCGAATCACGTCGCTGGCAGAGCAGCGCGGGCATTCTGTTCCGGTTGCGTCCGGTTTATTTTTTATTAACCGTGCAAACCAGTGGTTAAATTCACGCTCATTAAATAAGGGGGGCAGACTGCCACATTTCTGGCATTCCAGCGCCGCATACCCCAGACGATAAACGGGATAAAGATAGTCAGCCGCTTCCGCCACGCCGAGATTGGGGCACGACCAACTTTTACAAACATTGAGATGTATTTTGTCCTGGATTTCCATTTCACTCGACCAACTGATTTTGTCAGTCGAATAACTCTGGCGGTTATTCAGATTTACTGTCGTGAGGAGCCTCACAAAATCCAGGCAAGCGGAAACGACAATAGCACTCTCATTTATACGTTAAGGATAAACAATGAAAAAACGCTTGATTGCCTCGTTACTCATCGCTGGATATGCGGGATATGCCTGTGCGCAGGATGTTACCGTCATCTATACCAATGATCTCCACGCCCACGTTGAACCGTATAAACTGCCGTATATTGCTGAAGGTAAACGGGAGATTGGCGGTTTTGCTAATATTTCCACACTGGTTAAACAGGAAAAAGCTAAAAATAAGGCGACGTTTTATTTTGATGCCGGTGATTATTTTACCGGTCCATATATAAGCAGCTTGACTAAAGGAAAAGCAATTATCGATATAATGAATACAATGTCGGTGGATGCGGCCTCTGTCGGGAATCATGAATTTGACCATGGCTGGGATAATACCCTTTTGCAGTTCAGCCAGGCGACGTTCCCTATTTTATTGGGTAACGTCTTTTTTAAGAACAGCACTCTGCCCTTCTGGAATAAACCGTACACTATTGTGGAAAAAGACGGCGTCAAAATCGGTGTCATCGGTTTGCACGGTGTGTTTGCCTTCGACGATACGGTGTCGTCAGCCATGCGCCAGGGAATTGAAGCGCGTGATGAAGTCAAGTATCTACAGCGCTATCTGGATGAGCTGCGTGGAAAAGTGGATATCACCGTCGCGTTAATGCACGAAGGCACACCGGCGCGCCAGTCCAGCATCGGCAATGCGGACGTCAGACGTGCGCTGGATAAGGATATTCAGACCGCAAAACAGGTCAAAGGCCTCGATCTTCTCATTACTGGCCATGCGCATGTTGGCACGCCAGAACCAATTAAAGTGGGGAATACCCTCATCCTCTCGACCGACAGCGGTGGCATTGATATCGGTAAACTGGTGCTGGATGTCAACACAAAAAACCATCGTCACACGGTTAAAAGCTTTGAACTGAAAACAATTTATGCGGATGAATGGAAACCCGATCCGGTCACGCAGAAGGTGATTGATGGCTGGAACAAAAAGCTCGCGGAAACCGTGAGCCAAAAAGTGGGTGAAACGCCGATTGCGTTGACCCGGGCCTATGGGGAGTCCTCATCGCTGGGTAACCTGTTTACCGATGCCATGCTGTTCGCCGCGCCTGATGCGCAACTTGCGCTGACCAATTCGGGCGGTTTACGCGCCGATCTCAATCCTGGCCCCCTCACGCTTGGCGATATTATTAGCGCCTTCCCGTTCCCTAATGAACTGACCGTGATGGATTTAACGGGTAAATCATTACGCAATCTGATGGAGCATGGGGCGTCGCTGAGCAACGGCGTATTACAGATGTCGAAAGGCGCTGAAATGCGCTACGACCCGCGTAAACCGGTCGGCCAGCGCGTGACGGCATTTACACTTAACGGCAAAAACATTGTCGATACGCAAACCTATCGCGTGGCAACCAACAGTTTCCTCGCGCCGGGCGGTGATGGTTTTATGGCTTTTACCGACGGTAAAAATAAGCAGGTCCGCGGTGGATATAACCTCTCCGATGCGGTGATTGATTACCTGAAAAAAGGCAACGTCATCGACCCTCAGCAAGTCAATGAAATGCGCGTAAGTGAAGTCAAACACTAATCTTATTTAATCAGGTGGATACTATGGCAATTATTTATACTGGAACAGTGCTCGCTCCGGCAAACAATCAGCTTGCTGCCTGGCTCAAGTTTCAACTGGACGTACCAGCCACATTTTCATATACCGTGTTAAAAAGGACGACAAGTCAGACAAGCGTAGACTTTTCTTTCACGTCAAGCGAGTTGATTGACGATACCACGACAGAAATTAAAATCCCGGTGATTGGCCTTTACGCTAATTATAACAACCAGGTTCAGGTCATTTTCAAAAATCAGGCGGGGAATGAAATTTTCAACAGTACGATCCAGGTTAGCACACGCGATCAAATTTATCGTGAAGCGACCATTTTTCATCTTAACATTGAGCAAAACGATCCCGCAAAATTTGCCAGTGTGTGGGGAAACAGTTGGTTAATGACAACCAATTGCGATGGTTATGACCAAAACGGTGACCTCCGCTGTTATTTCGCGCAACCTTATCGCAACCAAATGTTAAGAACGCACGATGGGTATTTTTACATAGGTAGCGACGAGGACGAACATTGGTATGGCCGTCGCTTCTTTAAAATTGATATTCTTGGCAATGAAATCCTTGAATATGATTTACGCGATAGTGATGGCAATCTTTACGCAAATACGCACGATCTAGCCTGGGATTCGGCAAATAACCTTTATATGATCGGTAACGATATACCGGATCGTTCGACATCTACAATGAGACAGGATGCCTGGATCTTAAAATTCAATGAACAGTCGGGGAAAATGATCTGGGCCAAAAATTACACTCGCGCCTTCGATAACGCCTCGATTCTGAATAATAGCCCAACCAATGATGCGCATCTTAACTCACTCTCCTGGATCCCAGCAGGCTCTGAAAACAGTGAGGCTATTATTGTCCACACCCGTTCAGCCGGGGTTACTTTTGGCGTATCGCCAGAAGATGGCCGGATTCTCTGGACAATCGATACTGGCGGTTTCAACCCACAATTCCCTGCAGATCAATCGGTTATAAATGTCAGTACAACCGGAATTGGCGATAATGAAAACGGCGGCCATACCGTTTTAGTCACCAGTAATAGCGCATTTTCCAGTCTCACAGATTACAACGCAGGGAAGTTTGTCCTTTCTGTCTTTGATAACCGCTCTTGCATAACGTCTGATGGTCAGCCTGTTATCCGCCCTATCGACGCGGATGCAGACGCTGCAAAGCAGTATCAAACCCTGGAAGCTCGTGTTTTGTTTTACGCCGTTGATTTAACGGCCAGAACCATCACGAAAGCAGCAGAACCTATTTCATTGGCATCAGCCCGTGTCCCACAAGTAACGGACTTCATGGGGGCGGTTTTTGATCACAATGACAACTACACTATCTATACCAACCACGCGCGTTCTTTCTTTATCAGCGACGCCAGCGGGAATTTCATTGCAACGATTTACGATCTTATCTGTTCGCTGGATGGCTATCCGGAGTTTCCTGGAGAATGCTACCGGGCAAGGCTATTTGCCAGCAATGAACTCACCGCTCTGATCAACGTTGGGTTTGATACCGCGAACAACTGATACCGTTCAGTAAAAAAAACCCGGTGTTTATTTCACCGGGTTTTTCTGTTTCAGAAGGTTTATCCCAACTGCTTGCGGGCGTTACGGAAGATACGCATCCACGGACCGTCCTCACCCCAGTTTTCCGGGTGCCATGAGTTGCTGACGGTACGGTACACACGTTCCGGATGCGGCATCATCACCGTCACACGACCACTTTCCGTGGTGACAGCGGTAATCCCATTCGGCGAGCCGTTCGGGTTAGCCGGGTAGGTTTCCGTTACGTTGCCAAAGTTATCGACAAAGCGCAGTGCGACCAGACCTTTGCTTTCCAGCGCCGCCAGATGGGCTGCGTCGCGAACTTCAACGCGCCCTTCTCCGTGCGAGACGGCGATAGGCATCATTGACCCGACCATGCCCTGCAGCAACAGAGACGGGCTCTGGGTCACCTCAACCAGGCTGAAGCGGGCTTCAAAGCGATCCGAATGGTTACGCACAAAGCGCGGCCACAGGTCACTGCCCGGGATCAGTTCACGCAGATTCGACATCATCTGACAGCCGTTACACACACCCAGCGCCAGCGTTTGTGGACGATGGAAGAAGGTTTCGAACTCATCGCGCACGCGGTTGTTGAACAGAATTGATTTCGCCCAGCCCTCACCCGCGCCCAGTACGTCGCCGTAAGAGAAGCCGCCGCAGGCCACCAGCGCCTGGAAGTTACCCAGACCCGTGCGGCCACCGAGCAGATCGCTCATGTGCACGTCAATCGCGTCAAAGCCTGCACGCTGGAACGCCGCAGCCATTTCGACGTGAGAGTTCACCCCTTGCTCACGCAGTACCGCCACTTTCGGACGCGCACCGGTCGCAATATACGGTGCGGCGATATCGTCATTAATATCAAAGGTCAGCTTCGCGCTAAGGCCCGGATCGGCATCGTTGGTTTTCGCATCGTGCTCCTGATCGGCACACTCCGGGTTATCACGCAGACGCTGCATTTGCCAGGTGGTTTCGGCCCACCAGATGCGAAGCGTCGTGCGACTTTCGCTGAAGACGGTCTGACCGTTGGCTTCGATAACAAAACGATCGCCCGTGACGGCCTGACCCAGGTAATGAACGCAATCGCCCAGACCGTGTTGCGCCAGCAGTGCTTCCACCGCCTCGCGATCCGCTGCGCGAACCTGAATCACCGCGCCAAGTTCTTCGTTGAACAACGCCGCCAGACGATCGTCGCCCAGTGCGGCGATATCCGCCTGCACCCCACAGTGACCGGTAAAGGCCATTTCCGCCAGCGTCACCAGCAGGCCGCCATCGGAACGGTCGTGATAAGCGAGCAGTTTACGTTGCACCACCAGCGCCTGCATCGCGTCGTAGAAGCCCTTCAGTTGCGCGACGTCACGCACATCTGCCGGCGTATCGCCAAGCTGGCGGTATACCTGCGCCAGCGCCGTCGCGCCCAGCGCGTTGTGGCCACGGCCCAGGTCGATCAGCAGCAGCGCGTTGTCTTCAGTAGAAAGCTGCGGGGTGATGGTATGACGCACATCTTCCACGCGAGCAAAAGCGGAAATCACCAGCGACAGCGGCGAGGTCATTTCGCGCTGTTCGTTGCCTTCCTGCCAGCGGGTTTTCATCGACATCGAGTCTTTACCCACCGGAATCGTCAGACCCAGCGCCGGACAGAGTTCTTCACCGACCGCTTTCACCGCTTCGTATAAACCGGCATCTTCGCCCGGGTGACCGGCTGCGGCCATCCAGTTAGCGGAAAGCTTAATGCGTTTGATATCGCCAATCTGCGTTGCCGCGATATTGGTCAATGCTTCCCCGACCGCCAGACGGGCAGAAGCGGAGAAGTCGAGCAGCGCCACTGGCGCACGTTCGCCGATCGACATCGCTTCACCGTAGTAGCTGTCGAGGCTGGCGGTGGTCACCGCGCAGTTCGCCACCGGCACCTGCCACGGACCGACCATCTGATCGCGAGACACCATCCCGGTCACAGTACGGTCGCCAATGGTGACCAGGAAGGTTTTTTCCGCCACCGTCGGCAGATGCAGAACGCGTTTAACTGCATCCGCAATGGTGATGTCAGCACGATCCAGTGCCTCACCTTTCGCCTTCAGCGTCTGAACGTCGCGGGTCATCTTCGGCGTTTTGCCGAGCAGTACATCAAGCGGCAGATCGATAGGCTGGTTGTTGAAGTGACGATCGTTTAGCGACAGATGCTGTTCTTCGGTCGCCTCACCAATTACCGCATACGGCGCGCGCTCGCGCTTACACAGCTCGTCGAACAGCGGCAGTTGGTCCGCCGCCACCGCCAGCACGTAACGTTCCTGGGACTCGTTACACCAGATCTCCAGCGGGCTCATACCCGGCTCATCGCTGAGGATGTCACGCAGTTCGAATTTACCGCCGCGTCCACCGTCACTAACCAGTTCAGGCATCGCGTTCGACAGACCGCCGGCGCCAACGTCGTGGATAAACAGGATCGGGTTGGCGTCACCCAACTGCCAGCAGCGGTCGATCACTTCCTGGCAGCGGCGTTCCATCTCCGGGTTATCACGCTGTACCGAGGCAAAATCAAGATCCGCGTCAGACTGGCCGGAGGCCATCGAGGAAGCCGCGCCGCCGCCCAGGCCGATATTCATCGCCGGACCGCCGAGAACGATCAGCTTCGCCCCGACGACGATCTCGCCTTTCTGTACGTGATCGGCACGGATGTTACCAATCCCGCCCGCCAGCATGATCGGCTTGTGATAACCGCGCAGCTCTTCGCCATTGTGGCTGTTCACTTTTTCTTCGTAAGTACGGAAATAGCCGTTCAGCGCAGGACGACCAAATTCATTGTTAAACGCCGCGCCGCCCAGCGGGCCTTCAGTCATGATATCCAGCGCGGTCACAATACGCTCTGGCTTGCCGAAGTCTTCTTCCCACGGCTGCTCAAAGCCCGGAATGCGCAGGTTAGAAACGGAGAAGCCTACCAGACCCGCTTTTGGCTTCGCGCCGCGTCCGGTTGCCCCTTCATCACGGATTTCACCGCCGGAACCAGTCGCCGCCCCCGGCCACGGAGAGATCGCCGTCGGGTGGTTATGGGTTTCCACCTTCATCAGGATATGCGCCGGCTCCTGGTGGAAGTCATAGCGACCGGTCGCGTGGTCGGCAAAGTAACGCCCCACTTCAGACCCTTCCATCACCGCCGCGTTATCTTTATACGCGGAAAGCACGTGGTCCGGTGTGGTTTCAAAGGTGTTTTTGATCATCTTGAACAGCGACTTCGGTTGTTGCTTGCCATCGATGATCCAGTCGGCGTTGAAAATCTTGTGACGGCAGTGCTCAGAGTTCGCCTGCGCAAACATGTAGAGTTCGATGTCGTTCGGGTTGCGCCCCAGTCGGGTAAACGCGTCCTGCAGGTAATCAATTTCGTCATCCGCCAGCGCCAGACCGAGACGCAGGTTAGCATCAATCAGCGCCTGACGGCCTTCACCCAGCAGATCAACACTTGCAACCGGCGCCGGCTGATGGTGAGCAAACAGTTTTTCCGCATCGGTTAACGAAGAGAACACCGTCTCCATCATTCGATCGTGCAGTTCAGCGGCAACCCACTGCCACTGCTCAGCGCTTAGCGTGGAGGCCTCAACGTAATAAGCGACGCCGCGTTCCAGACGGTCAATTTGTTGCAGACCGCAGTTATGGGCGATATCTGTCGCTTTGGAAGACCAGGGGGAGATGGTGCCAGGGCGCGGCGTCACCAGCAGCAGTTTCCCTTCCGGGGTGTGGCTGCTCAGGCTGGGACCGTATTTCAGCAGACGGGCAAGCTGCGCGTGCTCATCCTCGTTCAACGGAGCGTTCAGGTCAGCGAAATGGACGTACTCGGCGTAAATATTGCTTACCTGGAGGTTGGCAGCCTGAAAACGTGCCAGCAGTTTGTTAATACGGAATGCGGACAGTGCAGGCGAACCACGCAGAATTTCCATCATAAGTCTCTCGTCTTCTAAGCTAAGCTTTCGGTGTGCCCAAGTGGGGAAACGGGCGTCATTATAAAGAATCTGAGCCGCCGACGAAACCGTTTGCGTCGAAATAAAATCCACCGCCGTTATTGTCATACGATGCTGCCAATGGCTGTAATTAGTTGCCAACTGGCGCAAGTTTAAGCAAAATGCCGCTCATTGATGAATACTCCTGGCCTTTCTATTCTTTTTCCCATCCTGAGGCAACGCACGGTTCAGAGAATTAACTAATTGAAAAAATTAAAGATTAATTATCTGTTCATCGGCATACTGACGCTGCTGCTGGCGGCGGCCCTCTGGCCCTCTATCCCCTGGTTCGGTAAAGCCGATAATCGTATCGCCGCGATCCAGTCGCGGGGAGAGTTGCGCGTGAGCACAATTGAGTCGCCGCTCACCTGGGCGAAACTCGACGGTAAGCCGTACGGGCTCGATTACGAGCTGGCGCAGCAGTTCGCCAGCTATCTGGGGGTAAAACTGAAGATTACCGTCCGCCAGAACATCAGCCAGCTGTTTGACGATTTGGATAATGGTGACGCCGACCTGCTGGCGGCCGGGCTGGTCTACAACAGTGAACGAGTGAAAAACTATCAGCCGGGGCCGACTTACTATTCGGTATCCCAGCAACTGGTCTACAAAGTGGGTCAGTATCGTCCCCGAACGTTGGGCAGCGTGACGGAAAGTCAACTCACTATCACGCCGGGACACGTGGTAGCAAACGATCTGCAAACGCTGAAACAGACAAAATACCCTGAGCTGAGCTGGCGGATCGATGAGAAAAAAGGCTCAACGGAACTGCTGGATGCGGTGATTGCCGGACAGCTGGATTACACCATTGCCGACTCTGTCGCCATCAGCCTCTACCAACGCGTTCATCCCGAACTTGCTGTTGCGCTGGATATCACCGACGAACAGCCGGTGACCTGGTTTAGTCAGCTGGATGATGACAACACGCTGTCTGCCGCCCTGCTCGATTTCTTCAACAGCATGAATGAGGACGGCTCCCTGGCGCGTCTCGAAGAAAAATATCTGGGGCACGGCGATGATTTTGACTATGTCGATACCCGCACCTTTCTGCGCGCGGTTGATGCCATGCTCCCCGACCTGAAACCGCTGTTTGAAAAACACGCCCAGGAGATTGGCTGGCAGCTGCTTGCGGCGATCTCCTGGCAGGAATCGCATTGGGATCCGCAGGCCACATCACCAACCGGCGTGCGCGGCATGATGATGCTCACCAAAAACACCGCACAAAGTCTCGGTCTGACCGACAGAACCGATCCTGAGCAGAGCATCAGCGGTGGAGCACGCTACTTACAGGACATGATGAGTAAAGTGCCGGACACCGTACCCGAGAACGAGCGTATCTGGTTTGCGCTGGCGGCCTATAACATGGGTTATGCGCATATGCTTGATGCGCGTGCGCTGACAGCCAAAACGAAGGGAAACCCGGACAGTTGGGCAGACGTCAAACAGCGTCTGCCGTTGCTCAGTCAAAAACAGTATTACAGCAAGCTGACCTACGGCTATGCGCGCGGACATGAGGCCTACGCCTACGTTGAAAACATCCGTAAATATCAGATAAGCCTGCAGGGCTATTTGCAGGAGAAAGAAAAGCAACTGGCTGAAGAGATGAAACTGGCACAAGAGTATCCGGTCGTCTCACCAACGGAATTTGGCAAACAGCGGCGACCACTCGCCGCCTTCCTGTCGCAATCGTCATCCAGTTATCTGACGCACTCGCCGTCGCTGCTGCGTTTACCGCAGAAGAAAGAGGACAAAGAGTAAACAGAACCGCAATGCCTACTGGCTTGCGGCTTTCTTCAACGCTTTGCTCTCCTGACGGCGCATGCGGAAGAAATCGCTGAGCAGCGTCGCACACTCCTCACGCAATATTCCTTCAGTGACCTCAACGCGATGGTTCATTCCCGGATGATGCAGAACATCCATCAGCGAACCGGCAGCGCCGGTTTTTGCATCGCGCGCGCCGAACACCACATGGCGGATACGGCTGTGTACCATCGCACCAGCGCACATGACGCACGGCTCAAGGGTCACATACAGCGTCGCGTCAATCAGACGATAATTTTGCAGGACGAGGCCGCCCTGACGTAGCGCCATGATCTCTGCGTGCGCGGTGGGATCGTGATGGCCAATCGGGCGGTTCCAGCCTTCACCGATCACGCGATTGTTGTGCACTAATACGGCACCGACCGGGACTTCACGTTCATCCCAGGCGCGCTTCGCCAGCGTTAACGCATGACGCATCCAGTATTCGTGACTAAATTCAACATCTGACAAAGGGGTTACTCCGGTAATCATTGCGGGCGCATTATACAGGGTCGCGATACCCTTCGTCTTTCAACTATTCCAGTTGCTGGAGTTCTCCACGAGGCGTGACGCGCCAGCGGTGCTGGCAAAAATAGAGCAGCGGGTTGTCCTGATTGCTGTCGCTGTAGCCGCTGTAAAGGCGCAGTGGCGTGCCGATTTTACGCTCCAGCTGTGCGACTTTTTCATGCCCCAGACAGCGCAGGGTCAGTACCCAACCGCCGTACCCCCGCTTCATCTGGCTGGCGATCAAATTCACGCGCGGCAGCCACGGCGTATCAACATAGACCTGTTCCACCAGCGACTGCGGCGAACCGGTGATGAGCCAGATATCAGCATCGGAGCTGAGCAGATAGGTGGTCAGACGCTCCTGGACCTGAGGAAACGCCGTAACGTTCTGTCGGAACCATCGAACAAAATCGGCCTGCCTGGCCTGTAGACTGGTCTCGCTGTGGCCGAAGGTACATCCCCACAGCAGCAGACTCATCGGCCAGCGCGCAGCGCGTCCTTTAATCAATAACGCACCGACAATCACGGGCAACAACGGCAGCACAAGCAGCGCATTCAGCGGCTGGCGACGCAACAGATAGCGCAGGAAACTGCCAAACATATCCTGCTGATGTAGCGTACCATCCAAATCAAAAAAAACGACACGACGCGCGTGATTGGTCAAACCTTACTCCTCGGGATCGTTGAATCCTAACAGCCAGGTAAACAGGAACCCGGCTATCACTGCTACTAAATAGCCTAACAGATAGAACATCACTTTTCCGGCAACAATCGTTAACGCCAGCGGTAGTCCGGAAATACCGAAGGTGATGACGGTGGCGACCTTCCAGTAGCTGATCAGCGCTCCGCCTACTGCGCCACCAAGACAGGCACCAATAAACGGTTTGCCCAGAGGAAGCGTGACGCCAAAAATCAGCGGTTCGCCAATACCGAGTAATCCCACCGGTAACGCCCCCTTAATCACTTTTTTCAACCGCGCGTTACGGGTTTTCATTAGCACGGCAATTGCCGCGCCCACCTGCCCGACGCCCGCCATCGCCAGAATGGGAAAGAGCGCGTTATAGCCATGCGCCTGCACCAGCTCAACGTGAATCGGCACCAGCCCCTGATGCAGCCCCGTCAGCACCAGTGGCAGGAAGGTTCCCGCCAGAACCGCGCCGACCAGAAAGCCGCCGCGATCGATAGCCCAGGACGCGCCGTGAGCAATAGACTCCGAAATCCAGCCGCCCAGCGGTTGCAGCGCCACAATCGCAATCGAGCCGGTGATGATGGTCGTCAGTAGCGGATTGAGGATAAGCTCCAGCGAGCCGGGTAACACGTCGCGGAATTTACGCTCGATCCAGCACATCAGCGCCACCACCAGCAGCACGGCAATCACCCCGCCACGGCCTGGCTGGAGCGCTTCACCAAACAGCGTAATTTGCGCCAGTTGCGGACTCGACAGAATGCCCGCCATCACGCCGCCCATCGCCAGCGAACCACCGAAGACTTTGGCGGTATTCACCCCCACCAGAATGTTCATGATGGCGAAAACTGCACTGCCGAAGATCCCCATCAGCCCTAGCATGTTGGGGTAATGGGTGGCGAAATCGCCGACGATATCCGGGCGTTTGAGAATGTTAATGATGCCGGTGATTAAACCGGAGGCGATAAACGCCGGGATCAGGGGAATAAAAACGTTCGCCAGCTTGCGTAGCGCATCGCTCATCGGCGCTTTATACTTTGCTTTGGCCTGCGATTTCGTGCGCTCAATGTCATCGACTGCCGGGCGCGCGCTCCCCTGCGCCAACAGCGCTCGCATGGCATCAACGACCTTTGCCGCCTTTCCGGGCCAGACGATGATCTGATGCTGCGCCCCCTGCTTCACGTAGCCACTGACGCCCGGTAGTTGTTTCAGATGCGGGATATCCAACAGCGTATCGTCTTTCACTTCCACCCGGACGCGCGTCATACAATTTTCCAGACGCAGAATATTTTGTTCTCCGCCTATTCCCAGCAGAATGTCGCTGGCAAGGGTCGCCATCTTATCCATAGTTACCTCGATGAATCAGCTAACGCAGCGCGTAAGAATCCCTGATGGGCGGCCAGTTTTTCGCGCGCCGCATCAGCATTGAGACCGCTCAGCGCCATAAGAATGGCCGGTTTCACGTCAAAATCGGTCTGTCTGAGCAGCGTTTCCGCCTCAGCGCGGGCAATGCCTGTGGCTTCAACCACCATTCGACACGCGCGGTCCATCAGTTTGATATTGGTGGCTTTCATATCCACCATCAGGTTCTGGTACACCTTGCCAAACTTCACCATCGCTCCGGTGGAGATCATATTGAGCACCAGCTTTTGCGCGGTACCGGATTTCAGACGCGTTGAGCCTGTCAGCGCCTCAGGCCCTACTACGGGTGAAATCGCAATATCCGCTTCCTGCGCAATCGGCGAGTCCGGATTACAGGAGATAGCAACCGTGGTACAACCCGTTTTGCGGGCATATTTCAGTCCACCGATGACATACGGCGTACGCCCTGATGCCGCCAGCCCAACCACCAGATCCTGCGGCACGAGGTTCAGGGCAATAAGATCGTCTTCACCGAGCTGCGCGTTGTCTTCTGCCCCTTCAACGGCTTTCAGCAACGCTCCCGGACCACCGGCGATTAGCCCCACCACCAGACCATGAGGAACGCCAAACGTCGGTGGGCATTCAGACGCATCCAGCACGCCGAGTCGCCCGCTGGTCCCTGCGCCCATATAGATAATCCGACCACCGGATTTTAACGCTTCAGCCGCGGCATCGACGGCGCTCGCAACATCGGGCAATGTTGCTTTTACTGCTTCCGCTACCAGCGTATCCTGTTGATTAAAACGGTGAACCAGATCCAGCGTTGATAACGCGTCGAGGTCCATTGTTTGCGGATTACGGGTTTCTGATACTAAAGCGCCGAGATTCATGTTTGCTCCTCAGGAATTTTTAATTCATATTAACGACCAATAATGGAATATAATATTCGTGCAGGCGAGTGAAATTTCATTTTGTCGCCGCCATCACGTTTTCGTCAGGAGAGACCATGAACTGTTTAATTCGCATCCGCCAGCGCTACCCGGGATTTGCGCAGAGCGATAAAAAACTCGCGGACTATCTTCTGATACAACCCGACACTGCCCGCCACCTTAGCTCTCAGCAACTGGCCGCCGAAGCGGGCGTCAGTCAGTCGAGCGTGGTGAAGTTCGCACAAAAGCTCGGCTATAAGGGATTCCCGGCGTTGAAACTGGCGATCAGCGAAGCGCTGGTCAGCAATCCGAACCCGCATTCGGTGCCAGTGCATAACCAGATCCGTGGCGACGATCCCCTGCGTCTGGTCGGCGAGAAACTGATCAAAGAGAATGTGGCGGCGATGCATGCCACGCTGGATGTCAACACGGAAGAGAAGCTGAGTGAAAGCGTGACGATGCTGCGTAACGCCCGTCGGATCGTGTTAACCGGGATTGGTGCCTCCGGCCTGGTAGCGCAGAATTTTGCCTGGAAGCTGATGAAAATCGGCCTGAACGCTATTGTTGAGCGCGATATGCATGCGCTGTTGGCCACGGTTCAGGCGCTGACGCCGGACGATCTGCTGTTAGCGATTTCCTACAGCGGCGAACGTCGGGAACTGAACCTGGCGGCAGAAGAGACTTTACGCGTCGGCGGGCAGATCCTGGCGATCACGGGTTTCACCCCTAATGGGCTTCAGCAGCGCGCCAGCCACTGCCTGTATACCATCGCGGAAGAACAGGCCACCCGCAGTGCGGCGATCTCTTCAACCCACGCGCAAATGATGCTCACCGATCTGCTTTTTATGGCGCTGGTACAGCAGGATCTGGAGCACGCACCTGAACGTATTCGCCACAGCGAGGCGCTGGTAAAAAAACTGGTCTGAGCAAGGAATGCGCGTATAATGCCCGCCCGGTTTGTGTTGTTTTGAGAGTTTCCTGATGGCCCTGTTAATCACGAAAAAATGCATCAATTGCGATATGTGCGAACCCGAATGTCCAAATGAGGCCATTTCGATGGGTGACAGCATCTATGAGATTAACAGCGACAAATGCACCGAGTGCGTCGGGCATTACGACACGCCCACCTGCCAGAAGGTGTGCCCGCTCCCCAATACGATCCTCAAAGACCCGGCACATGTCGAAACGGAAGAACAACTGTGGGACAAATTTGTCCAGATGCACCACGCCGATAAAATCTAACTTTCGATAATGACCGTGGCGCAGGCATAGTGACGTTCATCGGCCAGCGTTACGTGCATATGCGCAACGCCTAGTTTTTCCGCCAGCGCTAACGCCTCTCCCCACAACCGCAAGCGCGGTTTACCAAGTTCGTCGTTAAACACTTCAAACTGATTAAATGCCAGCCCATTGCGAATACCGGTACCAAAAGCTTTCGCCGCCGCCTCTTTGACGGCAAAGCGTTTTGCCAGAAAACGCACCGGCTGCTGGTGCGTTTCCCAGATAGCCCACTCGTTAGCGCTGAGCACTCGTCGGGCAAGCCGGTCACCGGAACGGGAGATCACCGCTTCAATGCGCGCAATCTCCACGATATCAGTGCCTAATCCAAGAATGGCCATTAGCCGCGCGCTTCCAGCATCAAACGTTTCATTTCCGCGACGGCGTCTTTCAGCCCGCTCATCACCGCACGACCGATAATCGCATGACCGATATTCAGCTCGTGCATTTCCGGCAGCGCGGCAATGGCTTTGACGTTGTGATAGGTCAGGCCGTGTCCCGCATTGACTTTCAGCCCCAGGCTGGCGGCGAAGGTGGCGGCTTTCGCGATGCGCGCCAGTTCCTGCGCCTGTTCCGCATCGGTTTTTGCATCCGCATAGCAGCCGGTATGAATTTCAATGTACGGTGCGCCGACGTCAGCAGCCGCTTTGATTTGCGCGTCATCGGCGTCAATAAACAGCGACACAAGGATCCCGGCGTCAGCCAGACGTTTACAGGCATCACGCATTTTGTCGCGCTGCCCGGCCACATCCAGACCGCCTTCGGTGGTCACTTCCTGGCGCTTTTCCGGCACCAGGCAACAAAAATGCGGTTTGGTTTCCACGGCAATCGCCAGCATCTCTTCCGTCACCGCCATTTCCAGGTTCATACGCGTGTCCAGCGTCTGGCGCAGAATGCGGACATCGCGGTCGGTAATGTGACGGCGATCTTCACGTAAATGGACGGTAATGCCATCAGCACCCGCCTGCTCGGCAATGAATGCCGCCTGAACCGGATCCGGATATGCAGTACCGCGTGCATTACGTAACGTGGCAATGTGGTCAATGTTGACGCCTAACAGTAATTCAGCCATGACAATCCTCGTGATTTTATGTTCGCTTCGGCATGAACTGCCGGAATAATTCGCGGCTCTTTAAGGGTTTACCACCAAGATACGGCTTCAGCGCTATGCGGGTAAAGCGTTTCGCCGCGCGTAGCGTATCAACATCCGGAAATTCACGTTCTGCCAGCGCCCGCAGATGGCGTCCGGTAAAGGTGCTGTTGTCAATCACAACGCTGGCGATAAAGCCTTTTTCTTCGCGATAGCGGTAGGTCATGGTGTCATCCACCGGCTCACCGCTGCCCGCACAGTGCAGGAAATCGACTCCATACCCGAGGTGGCCGAGCAGCGCCAGTTCAAAACGACGCAGCACGGGTTCCGGCGTTCCCGTAGCCCCCGCCAGTGCCTGAATGCAATGCAGATAATCGAAAAAGAGTTCAGAAAAGCGGGTTTCGTGCTCCAGCACGCGGGCGAGCAGTTCGTTGACGTACAGGCCGCTGTACAGCGTGATACCGCTCAGAGGGAGCGCCAGAGAAACCGCTTCCGCGCTACGCAGCGTTTTGACGTCGCCACGTCCGCCAAAGCGGACTAACAGGGGGGTAAAAGGTTGAAGGGCACCTTTCAGATTAGAGCGTTTAGAACGTGCGCCTTTAGCAACAAGACGCACGCGACCCGACTCTTCCGTGAAGACGTCCAGCATCAGGCTGGTTTCGCTCCAGGGGCGACTATGCAGGACAAATGCGCGCTGCCAGCCCTCCATCATACTCGTCGCCTGTTCGGAGCGCAGGTTTAGAGATCGTCGACGTAACCGAGACTGCGCAGCGCGCGTTCGTCATCGGCCCAGCCGGATTTCACTTTCACCCACAGTTCAAGATGAACCGGGGCTTCGAACATTTCCTGCATGTCTTTACGCGCTTCAATACCGATGGTCTTGATTTTGGCCCCTTTGTTGCCAATAACCATCTTCTTTTGCCCTTCGCGCTCAACGAGGATCAGCCCGTTGATGTCATAACCGCCGCGCTCGTTTGACACGAAGCGTTCGATTTCCACAGTCACGGAGTACGGCAGTTCAGCGCCAAGGAAACGCATCAGCTTTTCACGGATGATTTCAGAAGCCATAAAACGCTGTGAGCGATCGGTGATGTAATCTTCCGGGAAGTGATGCTCCGCTTCCGGCAGATGCTTGCGCACGATGCCCGCGACGGTGTCGACATTCATCCCGGTTTCCGCAGAGATCGGTACGATGTCGAGGAAGTCCATCTGACTTGCCAGGAACTGCAAATGCGGCAGCAGATCGGCTTTTTCCTGCACGTTATCTACTTTATTGACGGCCAGAATCACCGGCGCTTTACCGTCACGCAGTTTATTGAGCACCATCTCGTCATCCGGCGTCCAGCGGGTGCCTTCCACCACAAAGATCACCAGTTCAACATCACCAATGGAACTGCTGGCCGCTTTGTTCATCAGACGGTTAATCGCGCGTTTTTCTTCCATGTGCAGACCGGGGGTATCGACGTAAATCGCCTGCCAGGGCCCTTCGGTATGGATCCCGACAATACGGTGACGCGTGGTCTGCGCTTTACGGGAGGTGATCGAAATCTTCTGCCCGAGCAGGTTGTTCAACAGCGTGGATTTGCCAACATTCGGACGACCGACGATGGCAATAAATCCGCAATAGGTTTTTTCGTCGCTCATTCCAGCTCCAGTTTTTTCAACGCCTGTTCGGCGGCAGCCTGTTCCGCCTTGCGACGGCTAGAACCTGTGCCAACCACCGGTTCACTCAGGCCGCTGACCTGGCAGTGGATAGTAAATTCCTGATCGTGCGCTTCACCACGCACCTGTACCACCAGATAAGACGGCAGCGGCAGATGGCGACCCTGCAAATACTCCTGCAAACGCGTTTTCGGATCTTTTTGCTTATCGCCAGGACTGATTTCGTCCAGACGAGTCTGATACCAGTTGAGGATCAGCTTTTCGACGGTCTGAATGTCACTGTCAAGGAAAACCCCGCCAATCAACGCTTCGACGGTATCGGCCAGAATCGATTCGCGACGGAAGCCACCGCTTTTCAGTTCGCCAGGCCCTAAGCGCAGACATTCGCCCAGATCAAACTCGCGGGCTAATTCAGCCAGCGTATTCCCGCGCACCAGCGTCGCGCGCATACGGCTCATATCACCCTCGTCCACCCGCGGGAAACGATGATACAGCGCATTCGCAATCACAAAACTTAAAATTGAGTCGCCAAGAAATTCTAAACGCTCGTTATGTTTGCTGCTGGCACTGCGATGGGTTAATGCCTGCTGCAACAACTCCTGATGAGTAAAAGTGTAGCCCAGCTTCCGTTGAAGCCGATTAATTACGATGGGGTTCATGCGATACCAATAAATAAATGCGTCAACAATTCAGCACACGAAACAGACCTGATATATGTAGCATCCTTCCGGCCGCGTTAAGCAGCTTATGTACGCTCATATAGGGGGACCAACGCTGTTTCGTGTGCCGTGGCGACCTGGAGGCGCCAACCTGAAACTTCGGGGGAATATTCTATACACAACGACGAGGGATGTCGTTAGCCTGGGCAGATTTATCGAAGAAATAATTCACGTTGCCGTCATAACGACGACAACGTGAACGATTCGCGGCAATTAGTGGATACCACCAATGCGGCTTAAACGAACGCCAGTCGGCCATTCGCCTTCTTGTTTGTCGAAACTCATCCAGATGGCAGTGGCTTTACCGACCAGATTCGCTTCCGGGACAAAGCCCCAGTAACGGCTGTCCGCGCTGTTATCGCGGTTGTCGCCCATCATGAAATACTGGCCCGGCGGCACAATCCAGGTCGCCAGCGGCTGCCCGGACTGCTGGTAATACATCCCCACCTGATCCTGAGCAATCGGCACGGTCAGAATACGGTGCGTCACGTCGCCCAGCGTCTCTTTACGCTCGGACAGACGAATACCGTTCTCTTTCGTTTCACTCAGCGGGATCTCAAAGAAACCACTGGTGGCTTCACCACCGTTACGACGTGCAAACGTCTGCACAAAATCGCTCGGCTGAACATCGCTATAGGTGACCGGCAGGGCGTTCTCACATGCCTGACCCGAACGGCAACCCGGCTGAATAGTCACTTCTTTCGCGACCGGATCATAGGTCACTTTATCACCAGGCAAACCGACCGCTCGCTTGATGTAATCCAGCCGCGGATCTTCCGGGTATTTAAAGACCACGATATCACCGCGTTTGGGATGACCCGTTTCGATCAGGGTTTTCTGGTAAATCGGATCTTTAATACCGTAGGCAAATTTCTCCACCAGAATAAAGTCACCGATCAACAGCGTCGGCATCATCGAACCTGATGGGATCTGGAAAGGTTCATAGATGAACGAACGCACAACCAGCACGATAGCCAGCACCGGGAAAACCGAAGCGCCAGTTTCCAGCCAGCCAGGCTTCGGTGAGACTTTTTTCAGCGTTGCCTTATCCAGTGAATCTCCGGCTGCAGCCTGTGCCGCCGCCTGACGCTCCCGACGTTTTGGTGCGAAGATAAATTTATCCACGCACCATAAAATGCCCGTGACCAATGTGGCAATCACCAGAATCAGGGCAAACATATTCGCCATGCCAACTCCTTAAGGATTATTTGCTGTCTTTGCCGACATGCAGAATGGCGAGGAACGCTTCTTGAGGCAGCTCAACGTTACCGATCTGCTTCATCCGCTTCTTACCTTCTTTCTGCTTCTGCAACAGCTTTTTCTTACGGCTGATATCGCCGCCATAGCATTTTGCCAGAACGTTTTTACGCAACTGTTTCACAGTAGAACGCGCAATGATATGCGTCCCGATCGCCGCCTGGATCGCAATATCGAACTGTTGACGTGGGATCAGATCTTTCATCTTCTCCACCAGCTCACGACCACGGCTCTGCGAGTTATCACGGTGAGTGATCAGCGCCAGCGCATCGACACGTTCGTTGTTGATCAAGACATCAACACGCACCATGTCGGAGGCCTGGAAGCGTTTAAAGTTGTAATCCAGCGACGCATAACCGCGCGAGGTGGACTTCAGGCGGTCAAAGAAGTCGAGTACCACTTCAGCCATCGGGATTTCATAAGTCAGCGCCACCTGGTTACCGTGGTAAACCATGTTGGTCTGCACGCCACGCTTCTCAATACACAGGGTAATCACGTTACCGAGGTATGCCTGAGGCAACAGCATGTGACATTCCGCGATCGGCTCGCGCAACTCATAGATGTTATTCAGCGGTGGCAGCTTGGACGGGCTGTCGACGTAAATCGTCTCTTTCGCGGTGGTTTCGACTTCATACACAACCGTCGGCGCGGTGGTGATCAGGTCGAGATCGTATTCACGTTCCAGACGCTCCTGAATGATCTCCATGTGTAACAGACCAAGGAAGCCACAGCGGAAGCCGAAACCCAGCGCAGTAGAACTTTCCGGCTCATAGAACAGAGAGGCGTCGTTGAGACTAAGCTTGCCCAGCGCGTCGCGGAAGTTCTCGTAATCATCAGAGCTGACCGGGAACAGGCCCGCATAAACCTGCGGTTTTACCTTTTTGAAGCCTGGCAGCGCTTTTTCTGCCGGGTTACGTGCCTGAGTCAGGGTATCGCCAACCGGTGCGCCGAGGATGTCTTTAATCGCACACACCAGCCAACCTACCTCGCCGCACTTCAGCTCGGTACGATCAACCTGTTTAGGCGTGAAGATCCCCAGACGGTCAGCGTTATAGGTCTGACCGGTACTCATCACTTTGATTTTGTCGCCTTTACGCAGGGTACCGTTTTTAATACGCACCAGCGAGACAACGCCGAGATAGTTATCGAACCAGGAGTCGATGATCAGCGCCTGTAACGGTCCATCCGGATCGCCCTGCGGCGGCGGAATATCACGCACCAGACGTTCCAGAACGTCGGTCACGCCCACACCAGTTTTCGCCGAGCAGCGCACGGCATCAGTCGCATCAATACCAACGATGTCTTCAATCTCTTCGGCGACACGCTCGGGATCGGCGGCTGGCAGGTCAATTTTATTGAGGACCGGCACCACTTCGAGATCCATTTCCATCGCGGTGTAGCAGTTTGCCAGGGTTTGCGCTTCGACACCCTGCCCGGCATCCACCACCAGCAGTGCGCCTTCACAAGCGGCAAGCGAACGAGAAACTTCATACGAGAAGTCAACGTGGCCTGGGGTGTCGATGAAGTTAAGCTGGTATGTTTCACCATCAGCGGATTTGAAATCGAGCGTTACGCTCTGCGCTTTGATAGTAATACCGCGCTCACGCTCAAGATCCATCGAGTCGAGAACCTGCGCTTCCATTTCACGGTCAGACAGGCCACCGCAGATCTGAATAATACGGTCAGACAGCGTCGATTTACCGTGGTCGATGTGAGCAATGATCGAAAAGTTACGTATGTTCTTCATATAGTGTAATTATTGTGCCTTACGCCTGGTTGGACAGGCTTTGAGAAGTCGCTGTTCTGAGCTTAACGTCTGTTTAACTGAAACGCCGCATTCTACACTACAACGCTGAGGCGAGGAAATGTTCATAAAGTCAGGATAGCGGGAACTGGAAACGGCATCGCTTTTCTGATGTAAAACATCGTAAGAGAAGCATGATGCCCGATGGCGCAAGCTTATCGGGTCTACTGGACTTGCTGATCGTTTGAAAGTCGGATAAGGCGAAACCGCCATCCGGCAAGAATATCATGGTGCCGTTTCGGTGGAGGGCGTTTCAACGCGAATCATACTGGACGGGAGAGCAACATTAAGAATAACGGGTTGCCAGGCTTCGCGTTCAGCCAGCTTGCGGGAATAGCCACGGGCAATCAGGAATCCGCCGACGCCGCCCAGTATCGCGCCGCTTAACGCCGCGAGATCTGAGCCAAACAGCACCTGAAACAGGGAGGCGATGAGGAATAACCCCACCAGCGGCGACAGATAAACCAGCATGGCGGAACCTAACAGACTGCCTTCGGCAATCCCCAGCTCCACTTTCTGCCCAGGTTCTAACGGCACATCGCTCGCCACCACAATGGTATGCGTGGTCTGCGGCCCGAGTTTATTCAGCACGCGGGTGCCACATCCTGAACGTGAAGCGCAGCTGCTGCAGGACGCTTTCACATCACAGCTCACCAATGCCTCACCGTTTTGCCATGACACCACGGTAGCCCACTCTTTGATCATTGCGCGGCTCCGAACTTAATGGTGTCGGCAATGCGCTTCGCTGTCTGCGGCGGCAATTCACCCACGATGGTAATTTCCGCGTTGTCGCGTACGCTGGTGCTGACCGTTCTGCGCCCGGTGCGCAGCATCTGGTCGGTGCTGGCCTGAGTTGCCCGATTGACGTTAATAGAGAAGCTAAACAGACCGTCGGAGTAGAGACGCGATTCAATCGGCATGTTGTCCATCGTTGGCAACGGTCTGCGCCCGCTGGACACTTCGCTAAACCCTTTCGGAAGCCAGGTCGGATTCCAGCTGAATTTGGCTTTTTCACCCGCCGGAACAGAGAGCAGCGGCGGCAAACTGGCTTTCGCCAGCGTCTGCATGCCGCTACCGACATCCTGATTCACGGTGAAGGCAATCACCCGGAATTGCTCTAACGTTTCGCCATCGCGATCGAGGAGATCGACCCGCATCGGCAGCTTCGTTTCCGTATCCATCCAGACAATATAGCTGTAACGCGTACCATCACGCGCGACCACGCGAATCACTTCGCACAGGCGATCGGCAATTCGGGTACGACCCACAGCAATAAAATCATAGTAGGGAGCAAGACGTTTGAAATCGGTATAGATAAGCGACGGCAGGGAGTCGACGATGTAGTCACCGTTCAGAGTGAACGGTTCGAGTCCAGGCTCGAAGTAGCTAATTTCATTTCCGCGCTGGACCACTTCACGACGCGGACCATCCATTTGCAGCAGCTGCGCAAGCGGACGATTTTCCAGGCGAGCATGGCGATAACGCAGAGACTCAACGCCTTGTTTCGTGATGCTGACGAATGACAGCTCGTAATTGAGTGACTGGCTCGCCACATTCATCTGCTGCAACAACGCCCCGGACGCAGTGTTGGCCGAGGCGTTGACAGAGAAGAACAGGCTACCCGTCACAAGTGACATGGCAAACCAAAGTTGCTTCATTACTGCGATTGCGTTCCTAAAGTTTGAATTCCTGGCACCTGAACAGCGGCTTGCTGTGTCTGTGCCTGCTCAAACTGAAGCTGTTCGGAGTGCAGTCGGCGTTGCAGTTCGTAATCCTGCAACATGGCGTTGATCCGACGACGCTGCTCCTGTACCTGCTGCTGTTGCCCACCATTCGCGGTCGCATCAGAAGGTACTCCCAGGCTTACCGGGCTGGCTTTACCCATCATCGGCAAAGTATTGAAGACCGGCGTTTCAGGCTGCTGGGACGTTTCAGATTGTCCATTATAGTGCTGGACACCAACGATAACTGCAAGCGATACGCACGCGGCAACGCCCATTTGGGTAAGTTGCGCGGCCCACGGACGCATTTTTTTCCAGAATGGCATTTTCTGCCATTGCTGCGGCGCAGGCTGGGCCTCTGGAATGAATGGCACCGTATTGCGTACCGGCTCATCTTCAATAGCGGCCATTACGCGAGCGGAAATATCGAAATGAAGCACCTCAGGTGTATCACCCCGCATTGAATCACGGATCAGGTGATAGCTTTCCCAGGTTTTTTGCATATCCGAATCGTGAGCCAGTTCGTTAAGTAACTCACTATCCAGCGTCTCGCCATCCATTAAAGCGGAAAGTTTTTCTTTCTGCATGCCTAATACCTTTTCCAGTATCCGCTATCGTCAACGCCTGATAAGCGGTTGAACTTTATTATCAATAGCTTCCCGCGCTCGGAAGATACGTGAACGCACCGTACCCACCGGACAATCCATGATAGCGGCTATCTCTTCATAGCTCAGGCCATCCAACTCCCGCAAGGTTATTGCCATACGTAAATCTTCCGGGAGGGACTCAATAGTTCGGAAAACTATCTGTCTCAGTTCTTCTGACAACATTAAGTTCTCAGGGTTCGAAATTTCTTTCAGCGCACCGCCACTTTCGAAGTTTTCTGCTTCAATCGCATCAACATCGCTTGATGGCGGACGACGCCCCTGAGCCACCAGGTAATTCTTCGCTGTATTCACCGCAATGCGATACAGCCAGGTATAAAAAGCACTATCTCCCCGGAACGAGTCCAGCGCACGGTAGGCTTTAATAAATGATTCTTGCACCACATCGGGAACATCGCCCGACGGGACATAACGGGAAACCAGACTCGCCACTTTATGCTGGTAGCGTACTACCAGTAAATTGAAGGCTTTCTGATCTCCCTTCTGGACCCGTTCAACCAGGATCTGGTCCGTTAACTGCTCGCTCATCCGAGGTAAAGTCTCCCCAAACCAAATTTCCACGCGTTCGCGAAACGCCACTCCATTAGCTGCACTATGAGCAAGCAACAGGTTAGAGTGTCTCGTTTTTGTAAAGTTCCGTTACGCATCTGTTTTTTGTTTGTCATGTTGTAGACGGTCATTATCTCTCATTATAAGTCTACCGAGTCTGAACAACGCACTATCTTTAAAAATGCCCATAAACCGGTTGCAGAGTAACCCAACGGCCACTTTATTTCATCCTCTAATCTGATGCTTACGGCCCGCCGCGCAAAATGGTTTACCCACCTGACATCCTTTTACATCGCACCGTTTTGTTTAGTCATTACAACAACACTGAAAATAAAACGTGCTGAATCGCAGATTCTGGTGCTATGCTGGCCAAACACTGTTTAGTACATTAAACAAAATATCATGAAAACTACGCCTGAACTTTCTTGTGACGTGTTAATTATTGGTAGCGGCGCTGCCGGACTCTCGCTGGCGCTGCGCCTGGCTGAAAAGCACCAGGTTATCGTGCTGAGTAAAGGTCCCGTCAGCGAAGGCTCCACTTTCTATGCGCAGGGCGGGATTGCCGCCGTTTTCGATGAAACCGACAGCATTGATTCACATGTCGAAGATACGCTCATTGCCGGCGCTGGTATTTGCGATCGCCATGCGGTGGAGTTTGTCGCCAGCAACGCCCGCCCCTGCGTACAGTGGTTGATTGATCAGGGGGTGCTATTTGATACCCAGGTGCAGCCTAACGGTGAAGAGAGTTACCATCTGACGCGTGAAGGTGGCCATAGCCATCGACGCATTTTGCATGCCGCTGATGCCACCGGTAAAGAGGTGGAAACCACGCTGGTCAGCAAGGCGCAAAGCCATCCGAACATCCGGGTACTGGGACGCAGTAATGCCGTCGATTTAATCATCTCCGACAAAATTGGCCTGCCCGGCACACGACGCGTCGTGGGGGCATGGGTCTGGAACCGGAATAAAGAGGCGGTGGAAACCTGTCACGCGAAGTCTGTCGTGCTGGCGACCGGCGGCGCATCAAAGGTGTATCAATATACAACCAATCCGGACATTTCCTCCGGCGACGGTATTGCGATGGCCTGGCGTGCCGGATGCCGGGTTGCGAATCTCGAATTTAATCAGTTCCACCCTACCGCGCTGTATCATCCCCAGGCACGTAATTTCCTGCTTACCGAAGCGCTGCGCGGAGAAGGTGCTCATCTAAAACGCCCGGACGGCACGCGGTTTATGCCAGACTTTGACGCGCGAGGGGAACTGGCGCCGCGCGATATTGTCGCCCGCGCTATCGACCATGAAATGAAGCGTCTCGGTGCGGACTGTATGTTCCTTGATATCAGCCATAAGCCAGAAGCCTTTGTGCGTCAGCATTTCCCGATGATTTACGAAAAGCTGCTGGGGCTGGGTATCGACCTGACCAAAGAACCAGTGCCCATCGTGCCAGCAGCACACTACACCTGCGGTGGCGTGATGGTTGACGACTTTGGTCGTACCGATGTGGACGGCCTGTATGCGATCGGGGAAGTGAGCTACACCGGCCTGCACGGCGCGAACCGGATGGCTTCAAACTCGCTGCTGGAGTGTCTGGTGTACGGCTGGTCCGCAGCGGAAGATATCGACAGACGAATGCCTTACGCCCGTGGCGTAAGCGCCCTGCCCGCCTGGGATGAAAGTCGCGTGGACAACCCTGACGAACTGGTGGTGATTCAGCATAACTGGCATGAGCTGCGGCTGTTTATGTGGGACTACGTGGGGATTGTGCGCACCACCAAACGTCTGGAGCGGGCCCTGCGTCGTATCACTATGTTACAACAGGAGATCGACGAGTATTACGCCCATTTCCGCGTCTCGAATAATTTGCTGGAGTTACGCAACCTGGTTCAGGTCGCCGAGCTGATTGTGCGCTGTGCGATGATGCGCAAAGAGAGCCGCGGCCTGCACTACACGCTCGATTATCCGGCACTGCTGGAGGAATCTGGCCCGTCTGTGCTCTCGCCGTTAACGGCTCACATGAACAGATAAAATGCCTGGGTCAGCGCCGTATAACCTTCGGAGTAACGCTGATCCGGCCCGCGAATCACCAGCCTGTCGCTAAAGCATTCCCCCTTCTTAGGGGAGAATGCCAGCAGCACCCGATGCGGCAACCGCGCCTCCGTTTCAGCAACGTCGGTGCGTAGCCGTAAATGCCAGCCCATATTTAACGCCTGCTGCGTGAAGGTATTGCCGATATTTTCCGGCAACACAACACACAAGAATCCCTCTTCCGTGATCAGCCCCGTCGCCGTCGCTAACAGCGCAGAATGATCCAGCATCGTGGTATAACGCGCCTGTTCCCGCTGCGGTGTAGCACACTCGACGCCCTGCTCGTAATACGGCGGGTTACTGATGATAAGGTCATATTTAACGGTCTGCCGTGCCGCCCAATGTTGGACATCTTCCGCCTGCACCGTTACCCGATCCGCCCACGGCGACTGGGTAACGTTTTCTTGCGCCTGCGCGGCGGCATCGCTATCCAGTTCAACGGCATCAACGGTGACGCTTTCATCAGTACGCTGCGCCAGCATCAGCGCCAACAGTCCGCTGCCGGTACCGATATCGAGGATCCGCTTTACGCCCGCCACCGGTGCCCATGCCCCTAACAGAATCCCATCTGTTCCGACTTTCATCGCACAACGATCGTGCGCGACAAAAAACTGTTTAAAAGTAAATCCATTACGACGAAGGACGGATGTAGACTGAGGCATGAATTAAAAACCTTGCAGGAAAAACGGCAACAGCACCTGGTGAAAACAATACCTGAGAAGCGATATCCATACAAACAGATGAAGATTGCAGCCGTAACGTCTATAATCAGCGCCCCACACAGAGGTAGAACATGACTGTAACGACTTTTTCCGAACTTGAACTCGATGAAAGCCTGCTGGATGCCCTCCAGGAAAAAGGTTTCACTCGCCCGACCGCCATTCAGGCTGCCGCCATTCCGCCTGCACTCGAAGGCCGTGACGTACTCGGTTCTGCGCCGACAGGCACCGGTAAAACGGCGGCGTATTTGCTGCCAGCGTTGCAGCACCTGCTCGACTTCCCGCGTAAAAAATCCGGTCCGCCACGTATTTTGATCCTGACTCCGACTCGCGAACTGGCGATGCAGGTCGCCGATCATGCCCGTGAACTGGCCAAAAACACCCATCTGGATATCGCGACAATTACCGGCGGCGTAGCCTACATGAACCACGCCGAAGTGTTCAGCGAAAACCAGGATATCGTGGTCGCCACCACCGGGCGTCTGCTGCAGTATATTAAAGAAGAGAATTTTGACTGCCGCGCCGTGGAAACGCTGATCCTCGACGAAGCCGACCGAATGCTGGATATGGGCTTTGCCCAGGACATCGAGCACATCGCCGGGGAAACGCGCTGGCGCAAACAGACGATGCTGTTCTCCGCCACGCTGGAAGGCGATGCGATTAAAGATTTTGCCGAACGTCTGCTGGAAGAGCCAGTCGAAGTCTCCGCTACGCCATCCACCCGCGAACGTAAGAAGATCCACCAGTGGTATTACCGCGCGGATAACGTCGAACATAAATTCGAACTGCTGAAGCACCTGCTGAAGCAAGACGACGCCACCCGTACCATTGTGTTTGTCCGCAAGCGCGAGCGCGTGCACGAACTGGCTGAAAAGCTGCGTCTGGCGGGGATCAACAACTGCTATCTCGAAGGTGAGATGGCGCAGATCAAGCGTAACGAAGGCATTAAGCGTCTTACTGACGGTCGCGTTAACGTGCTGGTCGCCACCGATGTTGCCGCACGCGGGATCGATATTCCTGACGTCAGCCACGTGATTAACTTCGACATGCCGCGTAGCGGAGACACCTATCTGCACCGCATTGGCCGTACCGGCCGCGCCGGTCGCAAGGGCACCGCAATCTCGCTGGTCGAAGCGCACGATCACCTGCTGCTGCTGAAAATTGGTCGCTACATTGAAGAACCGCTGAAATCCAGGGTGATTGATGAATTGCGCCCAACCTCACGCGCTCCGAGCGAAAAGATGACGGGCAAACCGTCGAAAAAAGCACTCGCGAAACGTGAAGAGAAGAAAAAAGAGAAAGACAAAGATAAACCGCGCGTGAAGAAACGCCATCGCGATACCAGGAACATTGGTAAACGTCGCAAGCCGAGTACGGCAACGACGCCGCAGGAGTCAAACGAAGAATAAAAAAACGCCGGGATTTCCCGGCGTTTTTATTTAAACGTTAAGCCTTACAGGCTTTCAGTAAAGGTACGAGCGATAACGTCGCGCTGTTGTTCCGGCGTCAGTGAGTTAAAGCGCACGGCATAACCCGAAACACGGATAGTCAGCTGCGGGTATTTTTCCGGATGCTTAACCGCATCTTCCAGCGTTTCACGACGCAAAACGTTAACGTTCAGGTGCTGGCCACCTTCCACACGAACTTCCGGTTTCACTTCCATCGGAATTTCGCGGTACTCAATTTCACCCAGTTTGCTGACCGCTACCACTTCATCTTCGGCAAAACCGGCTTTCGCTGCGATGCAACGCGCTTCGCCTTTTTCGCTGTCCAGCAGCCAGAAGGAATTCAGCAGATCGTCATTAGCGGCTTTAGTAATCTGGATACCTGTAATCATTGTGATGCCTCCCCGGCAAAGTATTTGATTAGGGTTGGCCGGCTCGCGGCCAATTGGTAAAACCATTGTTGCTTGAGTGTATATATACCCCCCTAACACCCTCGATTCATTGATTTAAATCAATAAAATCCACATGCCAAATAAGGGAATGAGATGATTTTATTGTTTTACATCAACTTACGCCATGTGAAGACATAAACTTTTTACACAAATTTTCAACTTTATTAAGTGCATAGCGCACATCATCGCGGAGAGAATTTTGCTCCGTTGAAAGAAGCAGTTAAGCTATGACGATCGAGAATTCGCAGGAGAGCGAGATGGCCACTGAATTAACCTGGCACGATGTGCTGGCTGAAGAGAAACAGCAGCCCTACTTTATCAATACGCTGCATACCGTCGCCGGAGAGCGTCAGTCCGGGATCACGGTTTATCCGCCGCAAAAAGATGTGTTCAATGCGTTTCGTTTCACCGAGCTGGGTGATGTCAAGGTCGTGATCCTTGGACAGGATCCCTACCACGGTCCCGGACAGGCGCATGGTCTGGCGTTTTCTGTCCGCCCCGGTATTGCTACTCCTCCTTCGCTGCTGAATATGTATAAGGAACTGGAGGGGTCGATCCCCGGTTTCACTCGTCCTGCCCACGGTTATCTGGAAAGCTGGGCGCATCAGGGCGTTCTGCTGCTTAATACGGTATTAACCGTGCGGGCGGGTCAGGCGCACTCTCATGCCAGTCTGGGATGGGAAACGTTCACCGATAAAGTGATCGGCCTGATTAATCAACATCGTGAAGGGGTGGTTTTTCTGCTCTGGGGCTCTCATGCGCAGAAGAAAGGCGCAATCATTGATCAAAAACGTCATCATGTCCTGAAAGCGCCTCATCCTTCACCGCTCTCGGCGCATCGTGGATTTTTTGGCTGTAACCATTTTGTGTTGGCGAATCAGTGGTTGGAACAACGCGGCGAGAAGCCGATTGACTGGATGCCCGTTTTACCGGCGGAGAGCGAATAAAAAAATGCCAGCGAATCGCTGGCATTTTTCCATCAGGCTTTGTTCTGACGCCACCATTCGGCAAGCAGCACACCGGTTGCCACCGAGACGTTCAGGCTTTCAACATTCCCCGTACCGTCGATTTTAACGCACAGATCGCTGGCATCGCGCGCCGCATCCGGCAAACCGTCAACGTCCTGACCTAACACCAGGACGATTTTCTCTG
The DNA here is from genome assembly GCF_018323885.1 of Citrobacter amalonaticus. Lineage (NCBI taxonomy): Bacteria > Pseudomonadati > Pseudomonadota > Gammaproteobacteria > Enterobacterales > Enterobacteriaceae > Citrobacter > Citrobacter amalonaticus. The sequence goes on from NZ_AP024585.1 coordinate 3,490,599, forward strand.
GCAGTTCAGTTTTAAACAGCGGCTTACCGCGTTCGCTGGACGTTGTCACCACGGTGTAACCCGCCTGACGGAAATCATCCAACACATCAACGATGCTGTCGCCGGTAATCGGCTGAACGTGTTCGGCACCACCTTCTGCAGTACGAATCGCCGCACCGGACTCCAGCAGCGCCGCATCCTGCACCACTACGCCTTTCACACCGAAGTGCGCGCAGCTACGCATCATGCCACCGAGGTTGTGCGGGTTAGAAATAGCTTCCAGCGCTAACACACAGTCCTGCGCGCCCGCCTGGCTTACCCACTGTTTCACCGTCGTGCCGTTACGTTTTTTAATCAGGAAGCAGACACCGCCGTGATGTTCGGTACCTGAAGCTTTCGCCAGTTCCGCTTCATCAACCACATGGTACGCTTTGCGGTTTGCCGCCATCCAGCGTAATGCTTCTTTGAAGCGCGGCGTGACGCTCTGAATGAACCAGGCGCGGACAATCGCGTCCGGACGACTCTGGAACAGGGCCTGACAGGCATTTTCACCGTAAACGCGGGTCTCTTCTGCACGTTGACGACGCAAGACTTCAGGATCGATAAAGCTTTTACCGCTGATACCACCGTGATCGGCTTTTTCAGGCGTTTCATCACCCGGCGCGCGGGACACGGTCCGCCACGGTGAGTCTTCACGCTTGCGATCGCGGTTCTGAGGGGTTCTTTCATCGCGGGCGGGGCGACGGCCACCGTCGGCACGAGATTTTCCTGGACGCCCGCCACCTTTCCCGGTACGCGGGTTATGGGTACGTTTATCAGAATCATCATCACTGCGGACATACATCACTTTGACCTTGCCGCTTTTGTTTTTCAATTCATCGTTCATGCTTTTCTCCACCAGCGCTGCGCGAAGCGCGCAGATTACCCGATGTGCGCCAGGTTAGCCATTATTTCATTTAAAAGCTTATGACTATTGTACTCATTGAATAAAACAGATTGTCGTTTAAAACAGTCTCATCGATAATATGTAACATATTAGAAACATACCGGCGTCTCTGCCGTTCAATACCCCGACGCATCCAGAGGTTAGTTATGAATACCGTTTGTACCAGCTGCCAGGCCATCAACCGCATTCCCGACGATCGGGTTGAGGATGCGGCAAAATGCGGACGCTGTGGTCACGACCTGTTCGACGGGGAGGTGATCAATGCGACCGGTGAAACACTGGATAAACTGCTCAAAGACGATCTGCCCGTCGTAATCGATTTCTGGGCACCATGGTGCGGCCCATGCCGTAACTTCGCCCCGATCTTTGAAGATGTTGCCGAAGAACGCAGCGGCAAAGTTCGCTTCGTGAAGATCAACACGGAAGCGGAACGAGAGCTCAGTGCACGCTTTGGTATCCGTAGTATTCCCACCATTATGATCTTCAAAAACGGTCAGGTTGTCGACATGCTGAACGGCGCGGTTCCCAAAGCGCCATTTGATAGTTGGCTGAACGAGTCACTGTAAACTCTGCGGGGCGCATCTTGTGCCCCGTTTTCACCTCTGCGACAATAGCGTTTTTCAACGCATTCTCTATGACTGAAAACGCTGTTCTCACGCTTCGCGCTGAACGTCTGGCGCGCGCCACTCGCCCTTTTCTCGCCCGAGGCAATCGTATTCGTCGCTGCCAGCGCTGCTTGCTGCCGCTGAAACTTTGCCTGTGCGCGACGCTGTCGCCTTCTCAGGCAACGAGCCGTTTTTGTCTGGTGATGTTTGATACTGAACCGATGAAACCGAGCAATACCGGGCGTCTGATCGCCGATATTTTACCGGATACTGCCGCGTTTCAGTGGTCGCGGACAGAACCACCGCAGGCCTTGCTGGATCTGGTGAAAAACCCGACGTATCAGCCGATGGTAGTGTTCCCCGCCTCCTATGCCGATGCTGAACGTGTGGTGATTTCCACTCCACCGACAGGTAAGCCTCCGCTGTTTATTATGCTCGACGGCACCTGGCCGGAAGCGCGTAAGATGTTCCGTAAAAGCCCGTATCTCGACTCTCTCCCCGTGATCTCGGTGGATCTGTCGCGGTTGTCGGCCTATCACCTGCGTGAAGTCCATGCCGAAGGGCAGTACTGTACCGCTGAAGTCGCCATTGCGCTGTTGGATCTGGCCGGTGATACAGATGCAGCAAGCAGCCTCGGCGAGCACTTTACCCGTTTTAAAACGCGCTACCTCGCGGGAAAAACCCAACATCAGGGAAGCATCACAGCAGAATCAGCAGAAAGCGTTTAGAATCATTCGGTCACTTCTGTGTAAGGGAAACCGGTATGAGTCAGCGAGGACTGGAAGCACTTCTGCGACCAAAATCGATCGCGGTGATCGGGGCATCGATGAAGCCCAATCGGGCGGGATATCTGATGATGCGCAATCTGCTGGCAGGAGGATTTAACGGTCCCGTTTTGCCGGTAACCCCTGCCTGGAAAGCCGTTCTGGGCGTCCTGGCCTGGCCCGATATTGCCAGTCTGCCCTTCACCCCCGACCTTGCCGTGCTGTGTACCAATGCCAGCCGTAATCTGGCCTTGCTGGAAGCGCTTGGGGAAAAAGGCTGTAAAACCTGCATTATTCTCTCGGCCCCTGGCGCGCAACATGCGGAACTGCTAACCTGTGCGCAACGCTACAACATGCGTCTGCTCGGCCCTAACAGTCTTGGCCTGCTGGCACCCTGGCAGGGGTTGAATGCCAGCTTCTCGCCGGTCCCGATTAAGCGCGGCAAACTGGCCTTTATTTCTCAGTCCGCTGCGGTTTCCAATACCATTCTCGACTGGGCACAGCAGCGGGAAATGGGCTTTTCCTATTTCATTGCCCTCGGCGACAGCCTGGATATTGATGTCGATGAGCTGCTGGATTATCTGGCGCGTGACAGCAAAACCAGCGCTATTTTGCTTTATCTCGAACATCTCAGCGATGCCCGGCACTTTGTATCCGCCGCCCGTAGCGCCGCGCGCAACAAACCCATTCTGGTGATTAAGAGCGGTCGCAGCCCGGCAGCGCAGCGGTTATTGCATACCAGCGCCGGAATGGATCCGGCCTGGGATGCCGCCATCCAGCGCGCCGGTTTGCTGCGCGTGAAAGATACCCATGAGCTCTTTTCCGCAGTGGAAACGCTCAGCCATATGCGTCCTCTGCGCGGTGACAGGCTGATGATCATCAGTAACGGTGCCGCGCCTGCGGCGCTTGCGCTTGATCAACTTTGGTCCCGCAACGGCAAGCTCGCCATGCTGAGTGAAGAGACCAGCCAGAAACTGCGCGATGCTCTGCCTGCCCATGTCGAGATCGCCAACCCACTGGACCTGCGTGACGATGCCAGCATTGAACATTACACCCGAACGCTGGACATTCTGCTCGCCAGCCAGGACTTTGACGCACTGATGGTGATTCACTCCCCCAGTGCCGCCGCCCCCGCCACTGAGTGTGCACAAACGCTGATTGGAACCGTTAAGCACCACCCGCGTGGAAAATTTGTCTCGCTATTGACCAACTGGTGTGGCGAGTTTTCCTCTCAGGAAGCCCGTAGACTGTTCAGTGAAGCCGGACTCCCTACCTATCGTACTCCGGAAGGGACGATCACTGCATTTATGCATATGGTCGAATACCGGCGCAACCAGAAACAGCTGCGTGAAACGCCAGCCCTGCCCAGCAATCTGACCTCCAACACGGCCCAGGCGCATGATCTGCTTCAGCAGGCGATTGCCGATGGAGCAACCTCACTCGATACCCATGAGGTTCAGCCGATCCTGCAGGCTTATGGATTACATACGCTCCCGACCTGGATTGCCGGCGACAGCATCGAGGCCGTCCATATTGCAGAACAGATTGGCTACCCGGTCGCGCTGAAGCTGCGTTCACCGGACATCCCGCACAAATCTGAAGTTCAGGGCGTAATGCTCTACCTGCGTACGGCAAACGAAGTTCAACAGGCAGCCAATGCAATTATTGATCGTGTGAAAATGACCTGGCCACAGGCGCGGATCCACGGTCTGCTGGTGCAAAGTATGGCGAACCGTGCGGGAGCGCAGGAACTGCGCGTGGTGGTTGAGCACGATCCCGTATTTGGCCCATTGATCATGTTGGGTGAAGGCGGCGTTGAGTGGCGGCCTGAAGAGCAGGCCGTGGTGGCATTACCGCCGCTAAACATGAACCTGGCGCGTTATTTAGTGATTCAGGCGATCAAGAATAAAAAGATCCGTGGCCGCAGTGCGCTGCGCCCGTTGGATGTCGCGGGGTTAAGTCAGTTGCTGGTTCAGGTCTCAAACCTGATTGTCGACTGCCCGGAGATCCAGCGTCTGGATATTCACCCGCTGCTGGCCTCCGCCGGTGAGTTTACCGCCCTGGATGTCACGCTGGATATCGCCCCATTCGAGGGCGATAACGAAAGTCGTCTTGCCATTCGCCCCTATCCGCATCAACTGGAAGAGTGGGTGGAGATGAAAAATGGCGAGCAATGTCTGTTCCGTCCTATCCTGCCAGAAGATGAACCCCAGCTTCAGCAGTTTATTTCCCAGGTCACCAAAGAAGATCTTTATTACCGCTATTTCAGCGAGATCAATGAATTTACTCATGAAGATTTAGCCAACATGACGCAAATCGACTACGATCGGGAAATGGCGTTTGTTGCGGTGAGGCGCGTAGAACGAACGGAAGAGATCCTGGGAGTGACGCGAGCGATCTCCGATCCGGATAATATTGATGCGGAATTTGCCGTACTGGTTCGTTCCGATCTCAAAGGGTTAGGATTGGGTCGTCGATTGCTGGAAAAATTGATTACCTATACACGAGATCACGGACTGAGAAGGCTGAATGGTATTACGATGCCAAATAATCGTGGCATGGTCGCGCTGGCGCGTAAGCTTGGGTTTAGCGTGGATATCCAGCTCGAAGAGGGAATCGTCGGGCTGTCGCTGGATCTGGCTCCGCCCGAGGAATCGTGAGTAAGGTACTGGAAATGTTGACCACTTTAACGGGGACGGTGTTATCATTGCCCGCTTATGTCGTCTGCATAGCACAGAGGACCCTTCAATGAACAGAGAAGAAATGCACTGTGATGTTGTCAAAATTTAAGCGTAATAAACATCAACAACACCTTGCCCAACTACCTAAGATTTCTCAATCAGTTGATGATGTCGATTTCTTTTATGCTCCCGCCAGGTTCAGGGAGACCCTGCTGGAAAAGATAGCCAGCGCGAAGCAGCGCATTTGCATTATTGCCCTGTATCTGGAACAGGATGACGGTGGCAAAGGCATTCTTAGCGCGCTTTACGAGGCGAAACGGCAGCGTCCTGAGTTGGATGTTCGGGTACTCGTCGACTGGCATCGTGCGCAGCGTGGACGTATTGGCGCGGCAGCATCCAATACCAACGCCGACTGGTATTGCCGAATGGCGCATGAAAATCCGGGTGTCGATGTGCCGGTATACGGTGTGCCGATCAATACCCGCGAAGCCCTTGGCGTGCTGCACTTTAAAGGCTTTATCATTGATGATAGCGTCCTGTACAGCGGCGCCAGTCTTAACGATGTCTATCTGCATCAGCACGATAAATATCGCTATGACCGCTATCAGCTAATCCGCAACGCCAGAATGGCAGACATCATGTTCGAGTGGGTGACCCAGAACCTGATGAACGGTCGTGGCGTAAATCGTCTGGATAATACCCAGCGTCCGAAAAGCCCGGAGATTAAAAACGACATTCGTTTATACCGCCAGGAGCTTCGTGACGCGGCTTATCACTTCCAGGGCGATGCCGATAATGAACAGCTGTCCGTGACGCCATTGGTCGGTCTGGGGAAATCCAGCCTGCTGAACAAAACCATTTTCCACCTTATGCCCTGTGCGGAGCATAAGCTCACGATTTGCACCCCCTATTTCAACCTGCCAGCAATTCTTGTTCGCAACATCATTCAACTGCTGCGCGAAGGGAAGAAAGTTGAGATCATTGTGGGGGATAAAACCGCCAACGATTTTTATATCCCGGAAAATGAACCATTTAAGATAATTGGCGCATTGCCCTATCTCTATGAGATTAACCTGCGTCGTTTCCTGAGTCGTTTGCAGTATTACGTCAATACCGATCAACTGGTCGTTCGCTTGTGGAAAGATGACGACAATACCTACCATCTCAAAGGGATGTGGATCGATGACAAGTGGATGCTGCTGACCGGGAACAACCTCAACCCGCGCGCCTGGCGTCTGGATCTGGAAAATGCAATCCTGATCCACGATCCTAAGCAAGAGCTGGCTGCACAGCGCGAGAAAGAGCTGGCGCTAATTCGTACGCATACCACGGTCGTTAAACACTATCGTGACTTGCAGAGCATTGCCGATTACCCGGTAAAAGTTCGCAAACTGATCCGTCGATTACGTCGTATTCGAATCGACAGGCTGATAAGCCGTATTCTGTAAAAGTGAAACCCCGTCCTGAACGGGGTTTTTTCTATGGGGGCATGGTGCACGTTATTTTTCTTCTGAGCGCCTTTATTCTGTCAGGCTGTAGCCATATGGCGCAGGATAGCTGGAGTGGGCAGGACAAAGCACAGCACTTTATTGCTTCCGCGATGCTCTCAGCCGCAGGTAATGAGTACGCGCAACATCAGGGAATCAGCCGCGATCACAGTGCGATGATAGGGTTTATGTTCTCGGTCAGTCTGGGGGCGTCAAAGGAGCTTTGGGATAGCCGCCCCGCAGGGAGCGGCTGGAGCTGGAAAGACTTTGCCTGGGATGTCGCCGGTGCAACGACCGGCTATACACTCTGGCAAATGGCGCATCACTAGAGGCGCAGACCTTTCCCTTTACGATGCAACGTCAGCGAAACCAAAAATGCGACGATCGACATAACGGTAACATACCAGAAGAACGACGTTTCCATACCGACAGACTTCAGCGACAGCGCCACATATTCCGCCGAACCACCAAACAGAGCATTCGCCACGGCATAAGAAAGCCCCACTCCTAATGCACGAACCTGTGCCGGGAACATTTCAGCTTTCAATATACCGCTGATCGAGGTGTAGAAACTGACGATCAGCAGCGCGCACATTACCAGACCAAATGCTGCATACGGCGAAGTCACATTCTGAAGCGCGGTCAAAATGGGGACAGTAAACAGGGTTGCCAGCGCGCCGAAACACAGCATGGAGGTACGTCGGCCAATTTTATCTGACAACGCACCAAACAGCGGCTGCACAAGCATATAAACAAATAGCGCCGCCGTCATAATGCCGCTTGCCACATTGGCATGCATACCTGTGGTGTTTACCAGATACTTTTGCATATAGGTGGTGAAGGTATAGAAGCACAGCGATCCCGCCGCGGTGAACCCGAGCACCATGATGAACGCTCTACGGTTACGCCATAACCCTTTCAGCGAGCCCGCCTCTTTCAGCGCACGCGTTTCCTGCTTTGATGTTTCATCCAGTTGACGACGTAACCAGAGCGCCACAACCGCCAGTACTGCGCCTAATGCGAAAGGAATACGCCAGCCCCACTCTCTGAGGGCTGAATCTTCCATAGTCTGTTGTAAGACAACCACAACCAGCAGCGCCAACAGTTGACCACCGATAAGTGTGACGTACTGGAAAGAGGCGTAAAACCCCTTACGGCCCTCGACAGCAACTTCACTCATGTAGGTCGCGCTGGTGCCATACTCCCCACCAACAGATAATCCCTGGAACAAACGCGCCAGCAGTAACAGCGCCGGAGCCCAGGTTCCAATGGTTTCATAAGCTGGCAGGCAGGCGATCACCAGCGATCCCAGACACATCATACAAACGGACAATAGCATGGATTTTTTACGACCATGTTTATCGGCGATACGACCGAATAGCCAACCACCAATCGGACGCATTAAAAACCCGGCCGCAAAAACGCCTGCGGTTTGTAGTAGCTGCGTTGTCGTGTTTCCGGAAGGAAAGAAGATGTGGGCAAAATAGAGCGAGCAAAACGAGTAGACATAGAAATCAAACCATTCAACCAGATTTCCGGATGACGCGCCTACAATTGCCCATATGCGACGACGGGTATCACTATCAGTCAGTGACCCGTTCGCAGTTACACTGCTTTCAGTCATTAAAGTTGTACTCCTGCCAAAGATCCGGTTGTGTTTGCTGTCTTTTTTAGTAAATGAAATGTTATATAATTGTTATATGTTGTTGTGTGACAGCGATCGCGGTTTTAATTAGCAGGGAAAGAATTTAGGAGTAAGCGCAGGGATCAGTTGATGAGATTCATCGTGACGGCGCGCGCAGAGGTTCGACTATTCTGGACGGTCGTGTCCGTTAACCACGGAGCCTCGCCCTGACAGCAGGCCGGATAAGGCAAAGCCACACTCCAAATTTGCAGCGCAGAAACGCAAAAAGCCCATCCGTCAGGATGGGCTCTTCACTTAATTGATGCCTGGCAGTTCCCTACTCTCGCATGGGGAGACCCCACACTACCATCGGCGCTACGGCGTTTCACTTCTGAGTTCGGCATGGGGTCAGGTGGGACCACCGCGCTACAGCCGCCAGGCAAATTCTGTTTATTAACCCGCCTTTCGCCGGTTAATCTAATCTGTAATCACGCTGAAAATTTTCTCTCAATCCGCCAAAACAGCTTCGGCGTTGTAAGGTTAAGCCTCACGGTTCATTAGTACCGGTTAGCTCAACGCATCGCTGCGCTTACACACCCGGCCTATCAACGTCGTCGTCTTCAACGTTCCTTCAGGACCCTTAAAGGGTCAGGGAGAACTCATCTCGGGGCAAGTTTCGTGCTTAGATGCTTTCAGCACTTATCTCTTCCGCATTTAGCTACCGGGCAGTGCCATTGGCATGACAACCCGAACACCAGTGATGCGTCCACTCCGGTCCTCTCGTACTAGGAGCAGCCCCCCTCAATTCTCCAGCGCCCACGGCAGATAGGGACCGAACTGTCTCACGACGTTCTAAACCCAGCTCGCGTACCACTTTAAATGGCGAACAGCCATACCCTTGGGACCTACTTCAGCCCCAGGATGTGATGAGCCGACATCGAGGTGCCAAACACCGCCGTCGATATGAACTCTTGGGCGGTATCAGCCTGTTATCCCCGGAGTACCTTTTATCCGTTGAGCGATGGCCCTTCCATTCAGAACCACCGGATCACTAAGACCTGCTTTCGCACCTGCTCGCGCCGTCACGCTCGCAGTCAAGCTAGCTTATGCCTTTGCACTAACCTCCTGATGTCCGACCAGGATTAGCTAACCTTCGTGCTCCTCCGTTACTCTTTAGGAGGAGACCGCCCCAGTCAAACTACCCACCAGACACTGTCCGCAACCCGGATTACGGGCCCACGTTAGAACACCAGCCATTAAAGGGTGGTATTTCAAGGACGGCTCCACACGAACTGGCGTCCGCGCTTCAAAGCCTCCCACCTATCCTACACATCAAGGACCAGTGTTCAGTGTCAAGCTATAGTAAAGGTTCACGGGGTCTTTCCGTCTTGCCGCGGGTACACTGCATCTTCACAGCGAGTTCAATTTCACTGAGTCTCGGGTGGAGACAGCCTGGCCATCATTACGCCATTCGTGCAGGTCGGAACTTACCCGACAAGGAATTTCGCTACCTTAGGACCGTTATAGTTACGGCCGCCGTTTACCGGGGCTTCGATCAAGAGCTTCTCCTTACGGATAACCCCATCAATTAACCTTCCGGCACCGGGCAGGCGTCACACCGTATACGTCCACTTTCGTGTTTGCACAGTGCTGTGTTTTTAATAAACAGTTGCAGCCAGCTGGTATCTTCGACTGATTTCAGCTCCACGAGTAAATCGCTTCACCTACATATCAGCGTGCCTTCTCCCGAAGTTACGGCACCATTTTGCCTAGTTCCTTCACCCGAGTTCTCTCAAGCGCCTTGGTATTCTCTACCTGACCACCTGTGTCGGTTTGGGGTACGATCTGATGTTACCTGATGCTTAGAGGCTTTTCCTGGAAGCAGGGCATTTGTCACTTCAGCACCGTAGTGCCTCGTCATCACGCCTCAGTGTTAAAGTGAACCGGATTTACCTGGAACACACACCTACACGCTTAAACCGGGACAACCGTCGCCCGGCCAACATAGCCTTCTCCGTCCCCCCTTCGCAGTAACACCTGGTACAGGAATATTAACCTGTTTCCCATCGACTACGCCTTTCGGCCTCGCCTTAGGGGTCGACTCACCCTGCCCCGATTAACGTTGGACAGGAACCCTTGGTCTTCCGGCGAGCGGGCTTTTCACCCGCTTTATCGTTACTTATGTCAGCATTCGCACTTCTGATACCTCCAGCATGCCTCACAGCACACCTTCACAGGCTTACAGAACGCTCCCCTACCCAACAACACTTAGTGTCGCTGCCGCAGCTTCGGTGCATGGTTTAGCCCCGTTACATCTTCCGCGCAGGCCGACTCGACCAGTGAGCTATTACGCTTTCTTTAAATGATGGCTGCTTCTAAGCCAACATCCTGGCTGTCTGAGCCTTCCCACATCGTTTCCCACTTAACCATGACTTTGGGACCTTAGCTGGCGGTCTGGGTTGTTTCCCTCTTCACGACGGACGTTAGCACCCGCCGTGTGTCTCCCGTGATAACATTCTCCGGTATTCGCAGTTTGCATCGGGTTGGTAAGCCGGGATGGCCCCCTAGCCGAAACAGTGCTCTACCCCCGGAGATGAATTCACGAGGCGCTACCTAAATAGCTTTCGGGGAGAACCAGCTATCTCCCGGTTTGATTGGCCTTTCACCCCCAGCCACAAGTCATCCGCTAATTTTTCAACATTAGTCGGTTCGGTCCTCCAGTTAGTGTTACCCAACCTTCAACCTGCCCATGGCTAGATCACCGGGTTTCGGGTCTATACCCTGCAACTTAACGCCCAGTTAAGACTCGGTTTCCCTTCGGCTCCCCTATTCGGTTAACCTTGCTACAGAATATAAGTCGCTGACCCATTATACAAAAGGTACGCAGTCACCCCATTAAAGAGGCTCCCACTGCTTGTACGTACACGGTTTCAGGTTCTTTTTCACTCCCCTCGCCGGGGTTCTTTTCGCCTTTCCCTCACGGTACTGGTTCACTATCGGTCAGTCAGGAGTATTTAGCCTTGGAGGATGGTCCCCCCATATTCAGACAGGATACCACGTGTCCCGCCCTACTCATCGAGCTCACAACACATGCAATTTTGTGTACGGGGCTGTCACCCTGTATCGCCGGCCTTTCCAGACCGTTCCACTACCACACATGCTGATTCAGGCTCTGGGCTGCTCCCCGTTCGCTCGCCGCTACTGGGGGAATCTCGGTTGATTTCTTTTCCTCGGGGTACTTAGATGTTTCAGTTCCCCCGGTTCGCCTCGTTAACCTATGGATTCAGTTAACGATAGTGCAACGAATTGCACTGGGTTTCCCCATTCGGACATCGCCGGTTATAACGGTTCATATCACCTTACCGACGCTTTTCGCAGATTAGCACGTCCTTCATCGCCTCTGACTGCCAGGGCATCCACCGTGTACGCTTAGTCGCTTAACCTCACAACCCGAAGATGTTTCACCTCTGATTGCGAAAATTTGAGAGACTCGAACACACCATTAACAGTGTGTCGTTTCAATTTTCAGCTTGATCCAGATTTTTAAAGAGCAAATATCTCAAACATGACTCGCTGAGTCAGTTTTGAGATACAAAGGCCGGCGACTTTCACTCACACAAACCAGCAAGTGGCGTCCCCTAGGGGATTCGAACCCCTGTTACCGCCGTGAAAGGGCGGTGTCCTGGGCCTCTAGACGAAGGGGACACGAAAATTGCTTATCACGCGCTGCGTGATATTTTCGTATAGGGTGAGCTTTCATCAATAGAAAGCGAGCGGCCTTATTCTGTTCAGCCTCACTCCCAACGCGTAAACGCCTTGCTTTTTACTTTTCATCAGACAATCTGTGTGGGCACTACAAAGGCAGGTTCTTTAAGGTAAGGAGGTGATCCAACCGCAGGTTCCCCTACGGTTACCTTGTTACGACTTCACCCCAGTCATGAATCACAAAGTGGTAAGCGCCCTCCCGAAGGTTAAGCTACCTACTTCTTTTGCAACCCACTCCCATGGTGTGACGGGCGGTGTGTACAAGGCCCGGGAACGTATTCACCGTGGCATTCTGATCCACGATTACTAGCGATTCCGACTTCATGGAGTCGAGTTGCAGACTCCAATCCGGACTACGACATACTTTATGAGGTCCGCTTGCTCTCGCGAGGTCGCTTCTCTTTGTATATGCCATTGTAGCACGTGTGTAGCCCTGGTCGTAAGGGCCATGATGACTTGACGTCATCCCCACCTTCCTCCAGTTTATCACTGGCAGTCTCCTTTGAGTTCCCGGCCGGACCGCTGGCAACAAAGGATAAGGGTTGCGCTCGTTGCGGGACTTAACCCAACATTTCACAACACGAGCTGACGACAGCCATGCAGCACCTGTCTCACAGTTCCCGAAGGCACCAAGGCATCTCTGCCAAGTTCTGTGGATGTCAAGACCAGGTAAGGTTCTTCGCGTTGCATCGAATTAAACCACATGCTCCACCGCTTGTGCGGGCCCCCGTCAATTCATTTGAGTTTTAACCTTGCGGCCGTACTCCCCAGGCGGTCTATTTAACGCGTTAGCTCCGGAAGCCACGCCTCAAGGGCACAACCTCCAAATAGACATCGTTTACGGCGTGGACTACCAGGGTATCTAATCCTGTTTGCTCCCCACGCTTTCGCACCTGAGCGTCAGTCTTCGTCCAGGGGGCCGCCTTCGCCACCGGTATTCCTCCAGATCTCTACGCATTTCACCGCTACACCTGGAATTCTACCCCCCTCTACGAGACTCAAGCCTGCCAGTTTCGAATGCAGTTCCCAGGTTGAGCCCGGGGATTTCACATCCGACTTGACAGACCGCCTGCGTGCGCTTTACGCCCAGTAATTCCGATTAACGCTTGCACCCTCCGTATTACCGCGGCTGCTGGCACGGAGTTAGCCGGTGCTTCTTCTGCGGGTAACGTCAATGGCTAAGGTTATTAACCTTAACCCCTTCCTCCCCGCTGAAAGTACTTTACAACCCGAAGGCCTTCTTCATACACGCGGCATGGCTGCATCAGGCTTGCGCCCATTGTGCAATATTCCCCACTGCTGCCTCCCGTAGGAGTCTGGACCGTGTCTCAGTTCCAGTGTGGCTGGTCATCCTCTCAGACCAGCTAGGGATCGTCGCCTTGGTGAGCCGTTACCTCACCAACTAGCTAATCCCATCTGGGCACATCCGATGGCAAGAGGCCCGAAGGTCCCCCTCTTTGGTCTTGCGACATTATGCGGTATTAGCTACCGTTTCCAGTAGTTATCCCCCTCCATCGGGCAGTTTCCCAGACATTACTCACCCGTCCGCCACTCGTCAGCAAAGCAGCAAGCTGCTTCCTGTTACCGTTCGACTTGCATGTGTTAGGCCTGCCGCCAGCGTTCAATCTGAGCCATGATCAAACTCTTCAATTTAAGTTTGATGCTCTTAGAATTAAACGTCGTAATGAATTACGTGTTCACTCTTTGAGACTTGGTATTCATTTTTCGTCTTGCGACGTTAAGAATCCATGTCACTCTGAGTGCCCACACAGATTGTCTGATAAATTGTTAAAGAGCAGTGCCGCTTCGCTTTTTCTCAGCGGCGCGGGGTGTGCATAATACGCTTTCCCGCTTCAGAGTCAAGCATTTATTTCGCTTTTCTCTGTCGGTGTTCATCACTGGTTTTCACCGGAGAACCCTGCTGACCCGGCGGCTTGCGTGCCGTTGTTCCGTGTCAGTGGAGGCGCATTATAGGGAGTTATTTCGGGCTGACAAGTCAAAAATACAAAAAACTTATCGACTGCTCACTTTCCAGGCAAACCACTCTATAAACCATCATTTTAGCCTGTTTTTTAAGTAAAAGACCACCTTCTGAGAAGGTGGCTTTTGAGAATGCCCCCTGTAAGGGGGGCTACTGTCAACTTTCGATGACTACCCTAGCAATTCCATTTGCTGTTCATGCGTTTGTTCCGTTTTCTCCTGATGCCTCACATATCGTCTGATAATTTCTTCATTCACTCCCACCGTATCGACAAAGTAGCCTCGGGACCAAAAATGGTTTCCCCACAGCTTCTTCCTGATATGTGGAAAACGATTATAAAGCCTGATTGCACTGCGTCCTTTTAGATGGCCCATGAGAGTTGATATCGAGATCTTCGGTGGGATGATGACGACCAGATGCACATGATCGGGCTGAACATTTAGCTCCAGAACCTCACAATCCTTTATTCCATAGAGGATATAGATCGTCCTGTACAGCTCCTTACCCAACTTATCTTTCAGGATCCTGAATCGGTACTTGGGCGTCCAGACTATGTGGTATTTGCAACGCCAATATACATGTGATGAACTCCTGTAAAGTCCCATGTCGGTTTGTCTCCTTTTACTTGTGGTGAGTAAGCAAAGATATTCCGACATGGGCATTCTTCAGGCTATAGCCTTACAGGAGCAATCACCACCTCCCTAGGAGGTGGTTTAGGGATGACAACAAAAATGGGCTCCGAAGAGCCCATTAATTATTTCATCAAGAATTACTGTACTGCGACAATCCGATCGTCGTTTACCTCAAGACGAATCGTTTTGCCTGGAATTAACTCTCCAGACAGGATTTGCTGCGCCAGCGGGTTTTCGATCTGCTGCTGGATTGCACGTTTCAACGGACGCGCCCCATACACCGGATCATAACCATTTGCGCTCAGCAGTTTCAGCGCTTCATCAGAGATGTGGATTTCATAGCCACGCTCTTCCAGACGTTTGTACAGACGCTGCAGTTGGATCTGCGCAATAGACGCGATGTGTTGTTCACCCAACGGATGGAATACCACAACCTCATCTATACGGTTGATGAATTCCGGGCGGAAGTTGTGACTCACCACACCTAACACCAGATCTTTCATATGGCTGTAGTCGAGATCGCCAAAGCGTTCCTGAATCAAATCGGAACCCAGGTTAGAGGTCATAATGACCACCGTATTACGGAAGTCGACCGTTCTCCCCTGTCCATCGGTCAGACGACCATCATCCAGTACCTGCAGAAGAATGTTGAACACATCAGGATGCGCTTTCTCAACTTCATCAAGCAGAATAACGGAATAAGGACGACGACGAACCGCTTCTGTCAGGTAGCCACCCTCTTCATAACCGACATATCCCGGAGGCGCACCCACCAGACGTGATACGGAGTGTTTCTCCATAAACTCGGACATGTCGATCCGCACCATCGCATCATCACTGTCAAACATAAAGTTTGCCAGCGCCTTACACAGCTCGGTTTTACCGACCCCGGTTGGGCCGAGGAACAGGAACGAGCCAATCGGGCGGTTTGGATCGGCAAGACCGGCACGGCTACGACGAATCGCATTCGATACGGCTTCGACCGCTTCATTCTGACCGATCACACGGCTATGTAACTCTTGCTCCATACGCAACAGTTTTTCGCGCTCGCCTTCCAGCATTCTCGCGACCGGAATACCGGTCCAGCGCGCCAGCACTTCGGCAATTTCCGCATCCGTCACTTTATTACGCAACAGACGCATGGTTTTACCTTCCGACTGCGTCGCGGCTTCCAGCTGTTTTTCCAGCTCAGGAATTTTACCGTATTGCAGTTCTGACATCCGCGCCAGATCGCCAACACGACGCGCCTGTTCAATAGCAATCTTCGCCTGTTCCAGCTCGGCTTTGATCGTTTGTGTTCCGGAGAGCGACGCTTTTTCCGCTTTCCACTCTTCTTCTAATTCAGAGTACTGACGCTCTTTATCATCCAGCTCTTCGTTAAGCATATCGAGGCGTTTTTTACTCGCCTCATCAGACTCTTTCATTAATGCCTGCTGCTCCAGCTTGAGCTGGATAATGCGGCGGTCGAGTCTGTCCAGTTCTTCCGGCTTAGAGTCAATCTGCATACGGATGCTGGATGCCGCTTCATCGATCAGGTCGATGGCTTTATCCGGCAACTGGCGATCGGCAATGTAACGATGAGACAGCGTGGCGGCCGCGACGATTGCCGGGTCAGTAATCTGCACATGGTGATGCAGTTCATAACGTTCTTTCAGACCACGCAGTATCGCAATGGTATCTTCCACTGACGGCTCAGCCACGAACACTTTCTGGAAACGACGTTCCAGCGCCGCATCTTTTTCGATGTACTGCCGATACTCGTCGAGCGTAGTCGCCCCTACGCAGTGCAGTTCCCCACGCGCCAGCGCCGGTTTCAGCATGTTCCCGGCATCCATTGCGCCATCCGCTTTACCTGCGCCCACCATGGTGTGCAATTCGTCGATAAACAGGATGACATTCCCTTCCTGTTTGGCAAGATCGTTGAGTACGCCTTTTAAGCGTTCTTCAAATTCACCGCGGTATTTTGCCCCTGCCACCAGCGCGCCCATATCCAGCGCCAGTACGCGACGGCCTTTTAACCCTTCAGGGACTTCACCATTAATGATTCGCTGTGCCAGTCCTTCAACAATCGCCGTTTTACCGACGCCAGGCTCACCGATTAACACCGGGTTGTTTTTTGTACGACGCTGCAGAACCTGAATGGTCCGGCGGATCTCTTCATCACGGCCGATAACCGGGTCAAGTTTGCCCTGCTCGGCACGCTCAGTCAGATCGACAGTGTATTTTTTCAAGGCCTGACGTTGGTCTTCAGCCCCCTGGTCGTTCACGCTTTCACCTCCACGCATTTGTTCAATTGCCTGAGTAATATTCGCGGTCGTTGCGCCAGCCGATTTCAGTAAATCGGGCAGTGTGCCACGCGACTCAAGCGCCGCCAGAACGAACAGTTCTGACGAAATAAAGTTGTCCCCTCGCTTTTGCGCCAGCTTGTCGCAAAGATTCAGAACACGCATCAGATCCTGAGAGGGCTGGACGTCGCCGCCAGTGCCTTCCACCTGCGGTAAACGACTCAGCGCCTGATCGATGGCGGTGCGTAACTGTCCGGCATTAATACCGGCAGAGGTTAATAAAGGACGTACCGATCCCCCTTCCTGATTCAGCAAGGCGCTCATTAAATGAAGAGGTTCGATGAATTGGTTGTCGTGCCCCAGTGCGAGCGACTGGGCATCGGCAAGAGCAAGCTGGAATTTGTTAGTAAGACGATCCAGACGCATAACTCCTCCCATAACAGGTCAAATTTGCTACTGGAGATTAAATGAGGTCATCCCTCAATTATTCAAGGTTATTGACCTGAATTATGTGAAAAGAAAATTACACGTACCGGATCGTCTTGATTCTTTAGGTTATATCAGCCAAATAAAACTTGCCATACGCCCCGTGGTCTTGTCGCGACGATAAGAGAAGAAAGTCTCATTTTCACTAAAAGTACAGCGGTCGCCGCCATAAATTTGCTCAACGCCGACATTTGCCAGGCGCTGACGGGCAAGCTGATAAATATTCGCCAGATATTTTTCGCCGTGAGGCTCAAAGGCTTCATGCGCATTAGTCTCTTTGGCGATAAACGCCTCGCGCACCTCAGGTCCGACTTCAAACGCCGCAGGACCAATCGCCGGGCCTAACCAGGCAAGAATATTTTCAGGCTTATCAGCAAAGCAGGCCACCGTCTCTTCCAGTACGCCTTCACATAATCCACGCCAGCCCGCATGGGCTGCCGCTACCTCCGTTCCTGCCCAATTACAAAAGAGTACGGGCAGACAGTCTGCCGTCATTACCGCACAAACGGTACCCGGCGTATTACTGTATGACGCATCCGCCCGTTTAGAGGCGTAAGGCTCGCCGGTCAGCTTCAGGACGTCTTTTCCATGCACCTGTTCCAGCCAGACCGGTTTTGAAGGCAGATTGCCCGCAGCAAACAGGCGTTTGCGGTTCTCTTCGACATGCTCCGGGTTATCGCCACAGTGGGCGCCCAGGTTTAAGGCATCATACGGCGGCAAACTCACACCACCGGTACGGGTCGAACTGCAGGCCGCCACACCGTTCGGCAGAGGCCACTGCGGGACAATAAGCTCACTCATAGCCAGGCCACATCATCCTTATGCTCTTCGAAATCCGCACGCATCGCGTCAATCAGTTCTACCATATCCTGTGGGATCGGCGCATGCCATTCCATTTCGATACCGGAAATCGGGTGATACAGACGCAGCATGGTGGCATGTAGCGCTTGACGGTCGAATTTACGCAATGTCGAGATAAATGCCTCCGACGCGCCTTTCGGCGGACGCGGACGGCCACCGTATACCTGATCGCCCACCAGCGGATGGGTAATATGCGCCATATGCACGCGGATCTGGTGCGTACGTCCGGTCTCCAGACGCAAGCGCAGACGCGTGTGCACACGGAAGTGTTCCATGATGCGATAGTGCGTGACCGCTGGTTTACCCATCGGATGCACCGCCATATGAGTACGCTTCGTCGGGTGACGGCTGATAGGTTCTTCCACCGTGCCGCCAGCCGTCATATGACCGATCGCTACCGCTTCGTATTCACGGGTAATCTCACGCAGTTGCAGCGCTTCCACCAGCCGCGTTTGCGCCGGAACGGTTTTCGCAACCACCATCAGCCCGGTGGTGTCTTTATCCAGGCGATGGACAATACCTGCGCGTGGAACATCAGCAATTGGCGGATAATAATGCAGTAATGCATTCAGAACCGTGCCGTCCGGGTTGCCCGCGCCAGGATGAACAACCAGATCGCGTGGCTTGTTGATAACAATGATGTCATCATCTTCATAAACGATATCCAGTGGGATATCCTGAGGCTCGAAGCGGATTTCTTCATCGATTTCAGCATCGATGGCGATCCGTTCTCCGCCTAACACTTTTTCTTTTGGTTTGTCGCAAAGTTTACCGTTGACCAGCACGCGCCGATCAAGAATCCAATCTTTTATGCGCGATCGCGAATAATCAGGGAACATTTCGGCCAAAGCTTGATCTAAGCGTTGACCGAGTTGATTTTCGGATACCGTTGCGGTGAGTTGTACTCGTTGTGCCATATACAGCTTCTTCGTTTAACGTTGGGTTTTACGGCTTTGCCGTTTAATATAGTGTGCTATTGTAGCTGGTCTTAACCGGGAGCAGGAACAGAGAATCTCCCGTAAAACATTTTGAGGAAAGTCAAAACGTCATGACGCGCATGAAATATCTGGTGGCAGCAGCCACGTTGAGCCTGTTTTTGGCGGGTTGCTCTGGTTCAAAGGAAGAGGTGCCCGATAATCCGCCTAATGAAATCTACGCGACTGCTCAGCAAAAGCTGCAGGACGGTAACTGGAAACAGGCAATAACGCAATTGGAAGCGTTGGATAACCGCTATCCATTTGGTCCTTATTCTCAGCAGGTGCAGTTAGATCTCATCTACGCCTACTACAAAAACGCCGATCTGCCGCTTGCTCAGGCTGCCATCGATCGTTTTATCCGCCTGAATCCAACTCATCCTAACATTGATTATGTCATGTATATGCGTGGCCTGACCAATATGGCGTTAGATGACAGCGCATTACAAGGGTTCTTTGGTGTTGATCGTAGCGACCGTGACCCTCAGCATGCGCGAGCTGCGTTCAATGACTTTTCGAAACTGGTTCGCGGTTATCCGAACAGCCAGTACACCACCGACGCCACCAAACGTCTGGTGTTCCTGAAAGATCGTCTGGCGAAATATGAGTACTCCGTTGCGGATTATTACACTCAGCGCGGTGCATGGGTTGCCGTGGTTAACCGTGTAGAAGGTATGCTGCGCGACTTCCCGGATACGCAGGCAACGCGTGATGCCCTGCCATTGATGGAAAATGCCTATCGCGAAATGCAGATGACGGCGCAGGCTGACAAAGTGGCGAAGATTATCGCCGCTAACAGCAGCAACACCTGATCGATTTTCAGATGCAAAAACGGCAGCGCGAGCTGCCGTTTTTTTATCCGTTTCGCGTCGTGGCGCTGATGACTTTTGCGTGACGCAACTCATCAAATATGGCCTGCTTTCTGGCTTTCCTCAAGTTAAAAATCACCTCTTCCTGCGATAACTCACAAAAAGGTACCCTTGACAAAAAGTGACAAAATAATGTGATTTAAATCACACATTTTGACATTAGGAACGGTATGCTGGAATCACCAAGACGGGAAAGACAAGAGGTAAAATTTATGACAATGAACATTACCAGTAAACAAATGGAAATTACTCCGGCAATTCGCCAACATGTCGCAGACCGTCTCGCCAAACTTGAAAAATGGCAAACCCATCTCATTAATCCACATATCATTCTGTCCAAGGAGCCACAGGGTTTCATTGCTGATGCCACCATCAATACACCGAACGGACATCTGGTCGCCAGCGCAAAACACGAAGATATGTATACCGCTATTAACGATTTGATCAACAAGCTGGAACGGCAGCTCAATAAAGTGCAGCACAAAGGCGAAGCCCGTCGTGCAACAACTTCAGTAAAAGACGCCAACTTCGTCGAAGCAGAAGAAGAGTAGTCCCTTACATTGAGTGTATCGCCAACGCGCCTTCGGGCGCGTTTTTTGTTGACAGGGTGAAAACAGTACGGGTACTTTACTGACATCACTTAAGGAAACTGATATGAAACACACTCCGTTCTTCTTCGCATTCTTTTTTACCTTCCCCTGAATGGGAGGCTTTCGTCGTGTGAAAAAGAATGCGAAGACGAACAATAAGGCCTCCCACACCGGGGGGCCTTTTTTATTGATAACAATAAAGGCAACACTATGACATCGGAAAACCCATTACTGGCGCTGCGCGATAAAATCAGCGCGCTGGATGCAAAATTACTGGCGTTACTGGCCGAGCGACGTGGGCTGGCAGTTGAAGTCGGCAAAGCCAAGCTCGAATCCCATCGCCCGGTACGGGATATCGACCGCGAGCGCGATCTCCTGGACAGATTGATTACGCTTGGCAAAGCCCATCATCTGGATGCGCACTACATCACCCGCCTTTTTCAACTCATCATCGAAGACTCCGTTCTCACCCAGCAGGCGCTGCTCCAGCAACATCTTAATAAGATCAACCCGCATTCTGCGCGCGTGGCGTTCCTGGGACCAAAAGGCTCTTACTCGCATCTTGCGGCACGCCAGTACGCTGCCCGTCACTTTGAGCAGTTTATTGAGAGCGGTTGTACAAAGTTTGCCGATATCTTTAATCAGGTTGAAACCGGCCAGGCCGATTACGCAGTTGTACCGATTGAAAACACCAGCTCGGGTGGAATTAACGATGTCTACGATCTGCTCCAGCACACCAGTCTCTCCATTGTGGGTGAGATGACGGTGACTATCGATCACTGCGTGCTGGTTTCCGGTACCACGGACCTCGACACCATTGAGACGGTATACAGCCACCCGCAGCCGTTCCAGCAGTGCAGCAAGTTCCTCAGTCGTTATCCGCACTGGAAAATTGAGTACACCGAAAGCACATCCGCCGCAATGGAAAAGGTCGCTCAGGCGAACTCTCCGCACGTTGCTGCGCTCGGAAGCGAAGCCGGTGGCGTGCTGCATGGTTTACAGGTTCTTGAACGTATCGAGGCGAATCAGACGCAAAATATCACGCGTTTCATCGTGCTGGCGCGTAAAGCAATCAATGTTTCTGACCAGGTGCCAGCCAAAACAACGCTGCTGATGGCGACAGGACAACAGGCGGGCGCGCTGGTGGAAGCGCTACTGGTGATGCGTAACCACAATCTGATCATGACCAAACTGGAATCCCGCCCCATACACGGCAATCCGTGGGAAGAGATGTTTTATCTCGACATCCAGGCCAATCTGGAATCCCCACAGATGCAGAAGGCGCTCAAGGAGTTGGGCGAGATTACTCGCTCCATGAAGGTGTTGGGTTGCTATCCCAGTGAGAACGTGGTGCCAGTCGATCCGAGCTAACGTGCAACAAGGCCGGAGGGCGTATGCCTGTCCGGCCTGTTGTTTATGTTGCATAGGCTGGATAAGGCACTTTAGCGGCGCTATCCGGCATAATCCTGCCATTACTGTCGACTGTCATTCGCCTGGCGTAACAGCGTACGACTTTCGCTCTGGAAGCGCTTCGCGTAGTCACCGAACCAGTGCTCCACTTTGCGGAAGCTGTCGATAAACGCCTGTTTATCTCCCTGCTCCAGCAAACTGATCGCTTCGCCAAAACGTTTGTAATAGCGCTTAATCAGTGCCAGATTGCTCTCCGACGACATAATGATATCGGCGTAAAGCTGTGGGTCCTGAGCAAACAGCCGCCCCACCATCGCCAGTTCAAGGCGATAAATCGGAGAAGAGAGCGCCAGCAACTGTTCAAGCTGCACGTTTTCTTCTGCCAGATGTAGACCATAAGCAAAGGTCGCAAAGTGACGAAGCGCCTGAATGAACGCCATGTTCTGATCGTGCTCGACGGCGCTAATACGGTGCAGCCGCGCGCCCCAGACCTGAATCTGCTCCAGGAACCACTGATAAGCTTCCGGATGACGTCCATCGCACCAGACCACCACCTGCTTTGCCAGGCTGCCGCTGTCCGGGCCAAACATCGGGTGCAGACCGAGTACCGGCCCGTCGTGCGCCGCCAGCATTGCCTGTAAAGGACCGTTTTTCACCGACGCCAGATCGACCAGGATACAGTCGGCGGGCAACGGCGGTAATTTTGCGATCACCTGTTCCGTCAGATGGATCGGGACACTCACGATCACCATGCCGGCATCCGCGACGATCTCCTGCGCGCGATCCCAGTCATGCTGTTCGAGGATCCGCACCTGATAACCCGACAGGGTGAGCATTTTCTCGAACAACCGTCCCATCTGACCGCCACCGCCGACAATCACCACCGGGCGCAGCGAAGGACACAGCGTCTTAAACCCTTTATCGTTCTCACTGGAATAGGATTCACGCATCACTCGACGCAGTACGTCTTCAATCAGATCTGGCGGTACGCCGAGCGCTTCCGCTTCGGCTCGGCGCGAAGCCAGCATTGAGGCTTCGCGTTCCGGTACATAAATCGGCAGGCCAAAGCGGCTTTTGACTTCCCCGACCTCTGCCACCAGTTCCAGACGGCGCGCCAGCAAATCCAGCAGCGCCTTGTCTACTTCATCAATTTGATCGCGCAACGCGGTCAATTCAGCAACCATAACGAACCTCTTAAGCCTGGCGCGCCGCCAACTGGCCGTTCAAGTCTTTGTTAATTTCACGCAGTAACGCGTCCGTCATTTCCCAACTGATGCAGGCATCGGTAACGGACACGCCGTACTTCATTTCGCTGCGCGGTTGCTCGGAGGACTGGTTGCCTTCGTGAATATTACTTTCAATCATCAGGCCGATGATTGAGCGGTTGCCATCTTTAATTTGCGCAACCACCGACTCCGCCACGGCAGGCTGACGACGGTAATCTTTATTGGAGTTACCATGACTGCAATCTACCATCAGTGACGGCCGCAGTCCCGCCTGCTCCATCTCTTTTTCGCACTGGGCGACATCTGCCGGGCTGTAGTTAGGCGCTTTGCCGCCGCGCAGGATCACATGCCCGTCCGGGTTGCCCTGGGTTTGCAACAGCGCAACCTGACCTGCCTGGTTAATACCGACAAAACGGTGCGATTGCGCCGCCGCGCGCATGGCGTTGATCGCCGTCGCCAGGCTGCCGTCGGTGCCGTTTTTGAAGCCCACCGGCATCGACAGACCCGATGCCATTTCACGGTGCGTTTGCGATTCCGTGGTACGCGCGCCAATCGCAGACCAGCTAAACAGATCGCCCAGGTACTGCGGGCTGTTCGGATCCAGCGCTTCCGTCGCCAGCGGCAGTCCCATATTGACCAGTTCAAGCAGCAGTTGACGCGCAATTTTCAGACCTGCTTCAACGTCAAAAGAGCCATCCATATGAGGATCGTTAATTAACCCTTTCCAGCCAACGGTAGTACGGGGTTTTTCAAAATAGACGCGCATCACCAGATAGAGGCTATCGCTGACCTCTGCGGCAAGGGCTTTAAATCGACGAGCATATTCCAGGGCCGTTTCAGGATCGTGAATGGAGCACGGACCGCACACCACTAACAGACGCGGATCGCGACCGGCAATGATGTTAGAAATGGTTTTGCGGGACTGGGCGATTTGCGCCTCTTGCGCCAGGCTCAGCGGGAATTCCGCTTTAAGTTGTTCCGGGGTCATCAGAACCTGTTCGTCGGTAATATGTACGTTGTTAAGCGCGTCTTTTTGCATGATGGCGATCCTGTTTTAGCTCGTTTGCGATAGTTTTCCTCAGTGAGGATGACGTAACGATAACACAACGAGTAAAGATATCAATCCAAAATACGTAAACATTGCGTTACAGAATCGACATTTGTTCGATTTAAAGCCCATCATATCGTACATAATAATTTACACACATTTATTGTACGGTCCGCTATGCTTTGAAAAACAGGAGAACGAGCAATGACGAAAAGAGTCAGTATCGCAGTCATTTTTCTGCTTAGTGGCTGCCAGATCGATCCTTACACCCACGCGCCAACATGGACCAGTACCAACTGGTATGACGCCGGTATCGAAGATGCAATTTCCGGCGTTGCGGTTAAAGATAATGAAACGCTGGCCGATAGCTTTAACGACCCGGAGGTGGATCGTTCGCAATACCTCAACGGTTATGCAGAAGGTCAGCGTAAAACCTGTCAGCAAAATTTTGTCTATGCCAGAGGCGTAACGGGGAAAACCTTCCCTGCCAGTTGCGATACCGTAGAAAATGCCAGCCAGTTGCGTGAAGCATGGCAACAAGGTGCCGATGAAAATGCTGGCTCAATACGTCTGAATTAATATTTAGTCAGATTTAGCTTAAGGCGTATACGTTAATCTACAAGGTATAATGACGCTCCGCAAAAATAATGTTATTTTGCTTTAAACAAAACATGGATGTATTTTGATGACTGATAAAAGATGCTGGTGAGGAAATCGTTATGTCCGCTTCTCACCGATGCCTGATGCTGCTGGTGCTCTTACTGGCAGGATCGCCAGTTTTTGCAAATGACATCCCTGATGCGGCGAAGAACGTTCGCACCATGGTCTCTGGCATTGTCAGCTATACGCGCTGGCCTGCCCTCTCAGGGCCACCCAGACTGTGTATTTTCTCGTCTTCCCGGTTCGTCAACGTCCTGGGAGACAGCAGTGATACGTCGCTGCCTTATCAACCTGTTATTATTTACACCGAACAAGAAGCATTAACTGCGCGTTGTGATGGTGTTTATTTCGGCAGCGAATCTCCCACTGCTCAGGTTGAATTAGCGAATAAATATCCGTCTAAGGCGTTGTTATTAATTGCAGAACAGAATGCCGAATGCATTATTGGCAGCACCTTTTGTCTGATTATTAACAATAATGATGTCAGATTCGCCGTTAATCTGGATTCCTTGTCACGCAGTGGCGTAAGAGTCAATCCGGATGTATTGATGCTCGCACGGAATAATAAAAATGGATAAGGATCTTTCCCTAACCCCCCGTCCCACATTTAAGCGAGCGTTGCGACGCATCAACATCACCAGCGTGATCGTGACCATGACGTTGATCTGGCTGCTGCTATGTGTGGCCTCGGTGCTGACGTTAAAACAGTATGCGCAAAGGAACCTCGAGCTCACGGCGGCGACAATGACCCATAGTCTGGAAGCTGCGCTGGTATTCGCCGATGATGCCGCCGCTGCAGAAACGCTGGCCGCGCTCGGCCACCAGGGGCAATTTTCCGCCGCTGAGGTTCGCGACAATAATCAGAATGTCATTGCCTCCTGGCGCTACAACGCGCTGGAGAACGACGATAAGCTAGGGGATTTTATTAGTCACTGGCTCTTTCCCTTCCCCGTCGCCCAGCCCGTCTGGCACAGTGGTGAAATTATCGGTGAAGTTCGACTTACCGCACGCGACAGCTTAATCAGCCACTTCATCTGGCTTTCTCTGGCGGTACTTACCGGGTCGATTCTGCTGGCCTCCGGTATTGCCATTTTGCTGACGCGTCACCTGCACCGTGGTGTGGTTGAGGCGCTGCAAAATATCACCGAGGTGGTGCACGATGTGCGTACCAACCGTAACTTCTCCCGCCGCGTCTCTGAAGAGCGGATTGAAGAGTTCCACAACTTTGCCCAGGACTTCAACAGCCTGCTGGATGAAATGGAAGAGTGGCAGCTGCGTTTGCAGGCCAAAAATGCACAATTATTGCGAACGGCGCTGCACGATCCGCTGACCGGGCTGGCAAACCGGGCGGCGTTCCGGAGCAGCATCAGCGCCCTGATGAACGACAATTCAGCCCGTAGCAGCTCAGCGCTTCTGTTTCTTGATGGCGATAACTTCAAATTTATAAATGATACCTGGGGACATGCCGCAGGCGATCGCGTGCTGATTGAAGTCGCCAGACGACTGGCTGAATTTGGCGGCAACCGCCATATTCCTTATCGCCTCGGCGGAGATGAGTTTGCCGTCGTGCTTTACGGCGTCCATTCAGACTATGAAGTCCAGCGAATCAGCGCCGCGCTGTCACAAGAGTTTAATCGTCCTTTTGACCTGCATAACGGACATTTAGTCAGTATGACACTGAGTATGGGTTACGCGCTGACCTGGGAGCACGCTTCCGCCGAGAAATTACAAGAACTGGCCGATCGTAATATGTATCAGGCTAAACATCAGCGCGCTGTGCGCTCGATAAAATAAAAAAGGAATGCACACATGCTTAAGCGTCTTTTATCTCCATTCATTCTTGCCACGCTACTGCTGGCAGGCTGTCAGGCTCCACAGGGCAAATTCACCCCTGAGCAGATAGCAGCCATGCAATCGTACGGATTTACTGAATCCGCAGGAGACTGGTCCCTGGGGCTTTCCGACACTATCCTGTTTGATAAGAATGACTACAAACTGCGTGCGGAAAGCCAGCAGCAGATTCAGTCGATGGCCGCTCGTCTGGCTTCAGTCGGTCTGAATCATGCGCGTATGGATGGGCATACCGATAACTATGGCGAGGACAGCTACAATGAGGCGTTATCACTCAAGCGCGCCAATGTCGTGGCGGACGCGTGGTCAGAAGGTGCGAAGATTCCGCGCACCAATCTGACCACTCAGGGATTAGGGAAAAAATACCCCATCGCCAGCAACCAGTCGGCGAAAGGTCGCGCTGAAAACCGCCGTGTCGCCGTGGTCATCAGCACGCCTTAGTTCTCAGTCGGCTGGCTGCACGATTCCCGCGCGTGACGCGTGAACCCAGCGCAGCCAGTCGACCAGCATAAACAGCAGCAGACTCCCCCCCAGCACCGGCATTGCCAGTCCGAGCGTCATCGCCAGTAACCCAACACCTGTACGCCCCCAAACGCTCAACATGAGCCAGCTTTGAACCAGCGTCTGCGCCGGACTGGCTGATGGGCCCGCAGGACGGCGAATCCACCACAGCCGATAACCAATCACGATCATCAGGCAAAGGCCAACGCCAAAACCGATCAGCAGTAATTGGTTCGGCAATCCCAGCAGAATGCCCATATGAAAATCGACGCCCCAGCGCGTCAACTTCGCCATCAGCGGGAAGTCGGCAAATCGGGTATGGTCAGTCACCTGAAGCGTCGTCGGGTCAACGGCAACGGCATCAACCTGCGTAGGCCATCGGCGATCGATTTCCGTTACCGTCCACCCGTGCTGCGCATCCTTCGGCGGACGAATTTCCATCCGAAGCGCATTGAGGCCAGCCGTCTGCGCAGTTTGTAATACGGTATCGAACTGACGGATATTCACCTGAACCGCAGGCATCTCCCTGCCGCCATGGTGGCCTGCGTGCTCATCATGAAGCGGGCGAGCACCATGAAGTTGAGCGTTAAGCTGTGGCGTCAGCCAGCCAAACGCGGTGCGCATTTTATCCACATTGCCGCCTGCCCACTGCGACCAGGTCAGTCCGGTTGCTGAAAACAGCAGCATTCCGACTAACAACAGCCATCCCAGCGTAACGTGCAAGCGACGGTGGTTTTGAACCGGATTGTTCAACCGGCGCCGGGGTCGCGTTACTGACCAGAGTGTAATACCGCCCAGCGCCGCCACCCACATCCAGGATGCCGCCAGTTCACTGTAGAGACGCCCGACCTCCCCCAACAATAGCGAACGGTGGGCATAATCAATCCACTGCCGCAGCGGCAGGATACCGCTGGTGCCGTACACCGGCATATCGCCTTTCACGGCCAGGGTTACCGGATCGATAAAAATGGCCCGATGTTCAGAAGCCGCCAGCGCAGGGTCGGCAAACATGACGCGCGTTGTATCGCCCGGCTCCAGTCCAGGGCGGACGGCGTGCAGGCGCAGGTGCCCACCGGTCACCTGCTGCGCGATCGCAACCTGTGCCGCCAGCAATTGCGGCTCTCCCTGCGTCGTCCCGTTAAGTGCCTGAGCGTAAATGGCCTCTTCCAGTTGCGGCGTCGCCACATACAACGTGCCGGTCAGTGCGGCAACAAAGATAAATGGCCCGACAAACAGGCCGATATAGAAATGAAGGCGTCGCAGCAGGGTTATCCATGCCGCGCGCGGTGTGCAGGTTGTCATACTTTTCCTCAGAAAAAGCAAAAGAGTATCGTGACGCTTATGCGTCAATCTTATTTTCAGTAACAGGAAAGTGAGGACCTGCGCGGCGGCGCGCGCGTATCAGGATACAGCCAGGGGAAGAAATACCAGTGTTTTACCGTCGGACGAGTGGGTTGACATTGCACTCTGAGCAGAACGCCGCAGAGCAGAATCATCATCGCCAGGATAAGCCCTGGAACATGAGCCAGTAATACACAATAGCCACAGGCTTCGCCGTGATCGACAGGTATCGGAATGGAAGGAGAATCACCGTGATGCCCGGTGTGCTTCGCCATCGAACTCATCTCATGATGCATACCCGGCATCGCGCTCATTGGATCTTTTTGCAGTGCAACGGAGATTAGCGGGGCAATGACAATCAGCAGGATCGCAAACAACGCGAGACATGCCGCGTGCCGCTGAAAACCTGACTGACGAAATTTACCGTTATTCACTGTCCCTCCCGCAGAGAACGAGGGGCATTGTAAATGATTTATGAACTGAAGGTTAACGTTGTGAGTGTTACGGAGATAAAAAAGGGCCAGCCAACTGGCCAGCCCCTCTAACAGGATGTCGCCTGAGCGATATCTTAGTTAAGACGCTCTTTGATACGAGCTGCCTTACCAGTACGCTCACGCAGGTAGTACAGTTTAGCTTTACGAACGGCACCACGACGTTTAACAGCAATGCTGTCAACAACCGGAGAGTGAGTCTGGAAGACACGCTCAACGCCTTCGCCGTTGGAAATTTTACGAACAGTGAATGCAGAGTGCAGACCGCGGTTACGAATAGCGATAACCACGCCCTCGAATGCCTGCAGACGTTTTTTGGAACCTTCAACAACCCATACTTTCACTTCCACGGTATCACCCGGACGGAAGGAAGGTACGTCCTGCTTCATCTGCTCTTGTTCAAGTTGCTTAATAATGTTGCTCATAATTTAATCTCTTATCCTGGGTAAACTGATAATCGGGGGCTTACGCCATCCCATCATGTTTATGTTGCTGTTGCGCGTGTTCCGTTTTGAACTCCGCCAGCAACCTTGCTTGCTCTTCAGTCAGAGCCAGGTTTTCCAGAAGTTCAGGTCTTCTAAGCCAGGTGCGACCCAGCGACTGTTTCAAGCGCCAGCGACGTATCTCAGCATGGTTTCCTGACAGTAACACTGCCGGGACGTCCATCTCTTCTAACACTTCAGGTCGGGTATAGTGCGGGCAGTCCAGCAATCCATCCGCAAAGGAATCTTCCGTTGCCGATGCCTCATGACCCAGAACCCCCGGAATAAACCGGGAAACGGAGTCAATCAGTACCATTGCCGGTAACTCGCCACCGCTGAGAACGTAATCGCCGATTGACCATTCTTCGTCAATTTCGGTTTGGATCACGCGCTCATCTATGCCTTCGTAGCGACCACAGACCAGAATCAGCTTTTGATTCGTAGCCAGTTCGCTGACGCCTGCTTGATCAAGCTTGCGTCCCTGAGGTGACAGATAAATCACCTTAGCGCCTTCACCCGCCGCGCTTTTTGCTGCATGAATGGCATCCCGTAAGGGTTGAACCATCATTAACATCCCCGGTCCGCCGCCGTAAGGACGATCGTCCACGGTACGGTGCCGGTCATGCGTGAAGTCACGAGGACTCCAGCTCTGGATGTTCAGCAGGCCATTTTTAACAGCCCGGCCAGTTACCCCGTAATCGGTAATTGCACGAAACATTTCTGGAAACAGGCTAACGATACCTATAAACACAAGCCAATCCCCATCACGCCGTCATTTACCGCTTATCCGGTGGTTTAAAAACCAGGATCCCAATCTACTTCGATAGTCCGCGTAGTGAGATCGACTTTCTTGATAACCTGCCCATCGAGGAACGGCACGAGGCGTTCCTTGATACCAAACGCATCTTTCAGGTTTGCCTTAATGACGATGACGTCATTCGATCCGGTTTCCATCATGTCGACGACTTTACCGAGATCGTAGCCTTCAGTGGTCACTACCTGGCAGCCCATCAGGTCTTTCCAGTAGTAGTCACCTTCTTCCAGTTTTGGCAGTTGCGTAGAATCCACGACAATTTCGCAATTGGTCAACAGATTCGCAGCATCCCGATCTTCAACGCCTTTCAGCTTGATGATCAGATCCTGATTGTGGTGCTTCCAGCTTTCCAGCTGTACTTGCTGCCACTGACCCGCCTTCTGGATAAACCAGGGCTGATAGTCAAAAATGCTTTCGGCGTCTTCAGTGGAAGAAAACACTCTGAGCCAACCACGAATACCGTAAGACGATCCCATTTTCCCTAAGACAATCGGGTCCACGGGTGCTTGCGCAGTGAGTTGCTTGCTCATCATGACCACCGTGACAGATTAAGCTGCTTTGCTTACTTCTTTGATCAGCGTAGCAACGCGATCAGAAATGGTCGCGCCCTGGCCAACCCAGTGAGCGATGCGATCCAGATCCAGGCGAGTGCCTTCTTCTTTTTCGCTAGCGATTGGGTTAAAGAAGCCAACGCGCTCAATGAAGCGACCGTTACGTGCGTTACGGCTGTCAGTAACAACAACCTGGTAGAACGGACGCTTTTTAGCGCCGTGACGAGCTAAACGAATAGTTACCATAACATCCTCTTGTGTGAATAAAACAACCGGGCCCCATCGAGGAACGGAGCCCGGTGTCATATTAAAAGCCCGAAAATTTTACTGATTTCTGGGGAAATTGCAATCAGCATCTTGATGCTGGACAGTAAACAAGGGATAGAAGATGTATATCGGTGAAGCCAGTTTCGTTCCGGCGTGCGCGCAAAAAGCGGAGCGTACACGTAGTACGTGAGCATTTCGAGCACACCCCGGAACTAAAATGGCAAACAAGATAGCCTTATACCCTTGTTTTTAGCGACCAGGGAATCCTGGCGGCATCATCCCTTTCATACTGCGCATCATTTTGGCCATTCCGCCCTTCTTCATCTTCTTCATCATGCGCTGCATGTCGTCGAACTGTTTCAGAAGGCGGTTAACGTCCTGCACCTGCATACCGCAGCCTTGTGCGATACGGCGTTTACGGGACCCTTTGATGATTTCCGGCTTCGCGCGCTCTTTCAGGGTCATCGAGTTGATGATCGCCTCCATGCGCACCAGCACTTTGTCATCCATCTGTGACTTCACGTTGTCCGGGATCTGCCCCATGCCCGGCAGCTTGCCCATCAGGCTCGCCATGCCGCCCATGTTTTTCATCTGGCGCAGCTGTTCCAGAAAGTCGGTCAGATCAAAACCGTCGCCCTTTTTCAGTTTCGTCGCCAGCTTCTCAGCCTGCGCGCGGTCAACTTTGCTTTCGATATCTTCGATCAGCGACAGCACGTCGCCCATGCCGAGAATACGTGACGCGATACGATCCGGATGGAACGGCTCCAGCGCCTCGGTTTTCTCGCCAACGCCGAGGAATTTGATCGGCTTGCCGGTGATGTGACGAATAGAGAGCGCAGCACCGCCACGGGCGTCACCATCAACTTTAGTCAGCACCACGCCGGTCAGCGGCAGCGCTTCATTGAACGCCTTCGCGGTATTCGCCGCATCCTGACCGGTCATCGCATCGACCACAAACAGGGTTTCTACCGGATTGATAGAAGCATGGACCTGCTTGATTTCGTCCATCATCGCTTCATCAACGTGCAGACGACCGGCGGTATCCACCAGCAGCACGTCGTAGAATTTGAGTTTGGCTTCTTTCAGCGCCGCGTTAACGATATCGACCGGCTTCTGGCCGACATCCGACGGGAAGAAATCAACGCCAACCTGCTCGGCCAGCGTTTCCAGCTGTTTGATCGCCGCAGGGCGATATACATCAGCGGAGACGACCAGCACTTTCTTCTTGTGCTTTTCGCGCAGGAACTTACCCAGCTTACCGACGCTGGTGGTTTTACCCGCACCCTGCAAGCCCGCCATCAGCACCACGGCTGGCGGCTGCGCAGCCAGATTCAGGCTCTGGTTCTCTTCGCCCATCGCCGCCACGAGTTCGTTACGGACAATCTTGACGAACTCCTGCCCTGGCGTCAGGCTCTTGTTAACTTCATGCCCAACCGCTTTCTCTTTTACGCGATTGATAAACTCTCGCACTACCGGCAGCGCAACGTCAGCCTCCAGCAGCGCCATGCGCACTTCGCGCAGCGTCTCTTTAACGTTGTCTTCAGTAAGGCGTCCGCGGCCACTGATATTGCGCAGCGTGCGCGACAAACGATCGGTTAAATTATCAAACATTGTCTCTCGCCTGGGGTGGAAACGGTTGGTCGCTCAAGCGACACATGAACAGAATTTTGTCGCAGTATAACATGAAGCCGTCTTTGTTGTTATGCAACGGTTGGAGCCGCGGTCACGTAACGCTATACTGCTTCTCTTTCTCACTGGCCAACTGTCGACACCACTATGCCCGTTTTTGCTTTGCTCGCTCTTGTCGCCTATTCCGTCAGCCTCGCGCTGATCGTCCCCGCTCTGCTGCAAAAAAACAGCGGCTGGCGGCGTATGGCCATTCTTTCTGCGGTTGTCGCGCTGGTGTGTCACGCCATTGCGCTTGAAGCCCGCATTCTGCCGGGTGGTGATAGCGGACAAAACCTGAGCCTGCTGAACGTCGGTTCGCTGGTCAGCCTGATGATCTGTACGGTGATGACGATTGTCGCCTCGCGCAACCGTGGCTGGCTACTGTTGCCAGTGGTGTATGCCTTCGCGCTGATCAATCTGGCTTTCGCGACCTTTATGCCGAACGAGTTCATCACCCACCTTGAAGCCACGCCGGGAATGATGGTCCACATCGGGTTGTCGCTGTTCTCTTATGCGACACTCATTATCGCCGCACTGTACGCGCTGCAACTGGCGTGGATCGACTATCAGCTTAAAAACAAAAAGCTGGCGTTCAATAATGAAATGCCGCCGCTGATGAGCATCGAACGCAAGATGTTCCACATCACGCAGATTGGCGTGGTCCTGCTGACTCTCACCCTGTGTACCGGCCTGTTTTACATGCACAATCTGTTCAGCATGGAAAATATCGACAAAGCGGTGCTCTCGATCATCGCATGGTTTGTCTATATTGTTCTGTTGTGGGGACATTATCATGAAGGCTGGCGCGGTCGTCGTGTTGTGTGGTTTAACGTCGCAGGCGCCGGGATCCTGACGCTGGCTTATTTCGGTAGCCGGATATTGCAGCAGTTTGTCAGCTAAGCCTTAAAGGAGGCGCCCCCTGGAACACATCTCCACCACCACGCTGATCGTCACATTGATCGTCATGGTGGTTATCTCCGCTTATTTTTCCGGTTCCGAAACCGGAATGATGACCCTGAATCGCTATCGCTTACGCCACCTTGCCAAACAAGGGAACCGTCCAGCAAAGCGCGTTGAAAAGCTGCTGCGTAAGCCCGATCGCCTGATAAGCCTGGTACTAATTGGTAATAACCTGGTCAATATTCTTGCTTCGGCCATCGGCACCATTGTCGGTATGCGTTTGTATGGCGATGCGGGCGTTGCCATCGCCACTGGCGTGCTGACCTTCGTCGTGCTGGTGTTTGCCGAAGTTCTGCCAAAAACCATTGCAGCGCTGTACCCGGAAAAGGTGGCCTATCCCAGCAGCTTCCTGTTGGCGCCGTTACAGATTCTGATGATGCCGTTGGTCTGGTTGCTCAACACTATCACCCGATTACTGATGCGCATGATGGGCATTAAAACCGATATCGTCATCAGCGGTTCGTTGAGTAAAGATGAGTTACGAACCCTCGTGAATGAATCCCGCTCGCAAATTTCCCGGCGCAACCAGGACATGCTGCTGTCAGTGCTCGATCTGGAAAAGGTCAGCGTGGATGACATCATGGTGCCGCGCAGTGAAATTATGGGAATTGATATCAATGACGACTGGAAGTCCATCGTGCGTCAGCTATCGCACTCGCCGCACGGGCGTATTGTGTTGTACCGTGACTCGCTGGATGACGCTATCAGCATGCTGCGCGTTCGCGAAGCCTGGCGGTTAATGTCGGAAAAGAAAGAGTTCACCAAAGAGACCATGCTGCGCGCCGCCGATGAGATTTACTTCGTCCCGGAGGGCACGCCACTCAGCACACAGCTCATCAAATTTCAGCGCAATAAAAAGAAAGTCGGCCTGGTGGTCAATGAATATGGCGATATTCAGGGGCTGGTCACGGTGGAAGATATTCTTGAAGAGATTGTCGGCGACTTTACCACCTCGATGTCACCTACGCTGGCTGAGGAAGTGACGCCGCAAAATGACGGTTCGGTGATTATCGATGGCAGCGCCAACGTGCGGGAAATTAACAAAGCGTTTAACTGGCATCTGCCGGAAGACGACGCGCGTACGGTAAATGGCGTGATTCTGGAAGCACTGGAAGAGATCCCGATTGCGGGCACTCGCGTGCGCATCGGTCAATATGATATCGATATTCTCGACGTCCAGGAGAATATGATTAAACAGGTCAAAGTGTTGCCCGTTAAACCGCTGCGGGAGAGTGTCGCGGAGTAATGAAAACGGCCCGCTGGTTTTCCAGTGGGCCGTAGGCCGGATAAACATCAGCGCCATCCGGCAATATAAATAGCCGAAAGATTAACCTTTCGCTTTCGCAACGGTCACCATCGCCGCGCGGATCGTACGACCGTTTAGCGTATAGCCTTTCTGCATAATACCCAGCACGTTGCCCGGCGCGATGTCTTCAGACTCGACCATCGCAATCGCCTGATGCACGTTCGGATCCAGCGCAACGTTCGTCTCAGCAATCACTTCAACGCCAAACTTGCGCACCACATCCAGCATCGATTTCAGGGTCAGTTCGATCCCTTCCACCATAGGCTTCATATCCGGATTGGCTTTGTCCGCCACTTCCAGCGCGCGATCCAGGCTATCAATCACCGGCAGCAGTTCATTGACGAATTTCTCCAGCGCGAACTTGTGTGCCTTCTCAACGTCCAGTTCGGTACGGCGACGCAGGTTTTCCATTTCCGCTTTTATGCGCAACACCGCATCACGTTCACGGGTCTGAGCTTCAGTAAGCTGCGCTTCCAGATTCGCAATTTTTTCATCGCGCGGATCCACCTGCTCAGCAGAAGCGTCTGATTCAACCGCCTCAACTTCTTCGTGCTGATCCATGATAATTTCTTCCGGGGCTTGCCCCTCAGGCGTTTTCTGTTCTTTACTACTCATGAATTTCTCCGCGTTTTTTTCGCATTCATCTCGCTAACTTCGCTTATTATGGGGATCAGATTCAGGGTTTCAAGGGAAGCACTCACATTGTCATCAATCTTCGTCACAAGGACCTCGAAAAAATGAATAATCATTTCAAGTGTATCGGCATTGTGGGACACCCTCGTCACCCCACGGCACTCACGACACATGAAATGCTCTACCGCTGGTTATGCACGAAAGGGTATGAGGTCATTGTTGAGCAACAAATCGCTCACGAGTTGCAGTTGAAGAATGTGAAAATTGGCACCCTGGCGGAGATTGGCCAGCAGGCAGACCTCGCGGTGGTTGTCGGCGGTGATGGCAATATGCTGGGTGCGGCGCGAACGCTGGCGCGATACGATATCAAAGTGATCGGTATCAACCGTGGGAATCTCGGCTTTCTGACTGACCTTGACCCCGATAACGCGCAGCAACAGCTCGCCGACGTGCTGGAAGGTCATTACGTCGCGGAAAAACGCTTTCTGCTGGAAGCACAGGTGTGTCAGAAGGACTGCCAGAAGCGTATCAGTACCGCCATTAACGAAGTGGTGCTGCATCCCGGCAAAGTCGCGCATATGATTGAGTTTGAAGTCTATATTGACGAAAGCTTTGCCTTCTCTCAGCGTTCCGATGGCCTGATCATCTCAACGCCTACCGGTTCCACCGCCTATTCCCTCTCCGCCGGCGGGCCGATTCTGACCCCGTCGCTTGATGCCATCACGCTGGTGCCGATGTTCCCGCACACCCTTTCTGCGCGCCCGCTGGTCATCAACAGCAGCAGCACTATTCGGTTGCGCTTCTCGCACCGCCGTAACGATCTCGAAATCAGTTGTGACAGTCAGATCGCGTTGCCGATCCAGGAAGGTGAAGATGTACTGATCCGCCGCTGTGACTATCACCTGAATCTCATCCACCCTAAAGATTATAGTTATTTCAATACATTAAGTACCAAATTGGGCTGGTCAAAAAAATTATTCTAATTTAGCACCAACCTCTTTACTGTATAAAAAACCAGTTTATACTGTATGTAATTACAGTTATGGTTTTTCATACAGGAAAACGACTATGTTGGCACAACTGACCATCAGCAATTTTGCTATCGTTCGTGAACTTGAGATCGATTTTCAGAGCGGAATGACCGTCATCACCGGTGAAACCGGGGCGGGTAAATCTATTGCAATTGATGCGCTCGGCTTGTGCCTTGGTGGCCGTGCTGAAGCCGACATGGTCCGGGCCGGCGCCAGCCGTGCTGACCTGTGCGCCCGTTTTTCGCTGAAGGATACCCCTGCAGCCCTGCGCTGGCTGGAAGAAAACCAGCTTGAAGAAGGACGTGAGTGTTTACTTCGCCGCGTGATCAGCAGCGACGGGCGCTCCCGTGGTTTTATCAACGGGACTGCGGTTCCCCTCTCTCAGCTTCGCGAACTGGGACAACTGCTCATTCAAATTCACGGCCAGCACGCGCATCAGTTGCTGACCAAAGCTGAACACCAGAAATCCTTGCTTGATGGCTACGCGAATGAATCCGTGCGGGTGCAGGATATGGCTGCGCGTTACCAACTCTGGCACCAGAGCTGCCGTGATTTAGCACATCACCAGCAGCTGAGTCAGGAACGTGCCGCTCGTGCGGAACTGCTGCAATATCAGCTTAAAGAGCTGAATGAATTTAACCCGCAGCCGGGTGAGTTTGAACAGATTGATGAAGAGTACAAACGCCTGGCCAACAGCGGCCAGCTTCTCTCCACCAGCCAGAATGCGCTGTCGCTGATGGCAGACGGTGAAGACGTTAACCTACAAAGTCAGCTCTATACCGCAAAGCAACTGGTTAGTGAACTGGTCGGTATGGACGGTAAGCTCTCAGGCATTCTTGATATGCTGGAAGAGGCAACGATTCAACTCACGGAAGCCAGTGACGAGCTGCGCCACTATTGCGATCGCCTGGATTTAGACCCTAATCGCCTGTTCGAACTGGAACAGCGTATCTCGAAGCAAATTTCGCTGGCCCGTAAACACCACGTCAGTCCAGAAGCGCTGCCACAG
The DNA here is from genome assembly GCF_018323885.1 of Citrobacter amalonaticus. NCBI lineage: Bacteria > Pseudomonadati > Pseudomonadota > Gammaproteobacteria > Enterobacterales > Enterobacteriaceae > Citrobacter > Citrobacter amalonaticus. The sequence continues at coordinate 3,528,377 of NZ_AP024585.1, forward strand.
TATTACCAGTCGTTACTGGAGGAACAGCAGCAGCTCGACGATCAGGCCGACTCGCTGGAAACGTTGACTCTGGCCGTGAACAAACACCGCCAGCAGGCGCTGGAAGCAGCGAAAGCGCTGCATGAGCAACGTCAGCACTATGCCCAGGAACTGAGTACCCTCATTACCGAGAGTATGCACTCACTCTCTATGCCACACGGCCGTTTCACTATCGACGTGGCGTTTGATGAGCACCATCTGAGCCAGGACGGCGCAGACCGCGTCGAGTTTAAAGTGACAACTAACCCAGGCCAGCCGATGCAGCCGATTGCCAAAGTGGCCTCCGGTGGGGAACTGTCGCGTATTGCTCTCGCCATTCAGGTGATTACCGCACGTAAGATGGAAACCCCAGCGCTGATTTTCGATGAAGTCGATGTCGGCATCAGTGGTCCAACAGCCGCAGTGGTCGGGAAATTGCTGCGTCAGCTCGGTGAGTCAACACAAGTGATGTGCGTCACGCACCTTCCACAAGTGGCGGGATGCGGTCATCAGCACTTTTTTGTCAGTAAAGAGACCGACGGCGAAATGACCGAAACGCACATGCAACCACTGGATAAACGCGCACGGTTGCAGGAGCTGGCGCGCCTGCTGGGCGGCAGCGAAGTAACGCGCAACACCCTAGCAAATGCGAAAGAACTGCTGGCAGCGTAAACTTTTTTGCACCTTAACGGTCAGAGTAGACAACAAAAACGCCGTCGGACCCGTAAGCAAAAGGTTTTAAAGTGGTGAAAGGTCTATTATCATCGGCATATTACATATGAGCCACGTACTGCTCGGGCCCGAAAAGGAATCAAATCACTATGCGCTGTAAAACGCTGACTGCTGCCGCAGCAGTATTATTGATGTTGACCGCAGGCTGTTCCACTCTGGAGCGAGTGGTTTACCGCCCTGATATCAACCAGGGGAACTATCTGACCGCGAACGATGTAGCCAAAATTCGTGTGGGCATGACGCAACAACAGGTTGCCTATGCGCTGGGTACGCCGATGATGTCCGATCCGTTTGGCACCAACACCTGGTTCTATGTGTTCCGTCAACAGCCGGGCCATGAAGGTGTTACGCAGCAAACGCTGACGTTAACCTTCAACAGCAGCGGTGTATTGACCAATATCGATAACAAGCCTTCGTTGACCAACAACCCGTAAGCTTGTCTTCAGATAACAAAAAAGGTGCTCTGAGAGCACCTTTTTTGTTATCTGCTATTTTTTTGCCGATTTCTCTGCCCGCTGTCTGCGCAACTCTTTCGGATCGGCAATCAGTGGTCGGTAAATTTCTACCCGATCGCCATCCTGTAATACATCCGCCAGCTTGACCGGACGGCTGTAAATACCGACTTTGTTTTTCGTCAGGTCGATATCGGTTCGCAGTTCCAGCAGCCCCGACGCGCGGATAGCCTCTTCGACCGTTGCCCCCGGCTGCAACGTCACCGGTTGCAGGTACTGTTTCTCAGGCAGCGCATAGGCCACCTCAACGACAATCTTAGGCGACACGGTAGACCTCTTTGGCTCGAACCGTAAAAGCCTGCACCATATTGGATGCCAGCTCTTTGAAGATACGGCCAAACGCCAGCTCGATCAGCTTATTGGTAAACTCGAAATCGAGATGAAACTCAATGCGGCAGGCATCCGTACTCAGCGGCGTAAATTTCCAGCCACCAATCAATTTTTTGAACGGACCGTCGACCAGATGCATCAAGATACTCTGGTTACTGGTTAACTGATTTCGCGTGGTGAACGTCTTGCTGATCCCCGCCTTAGAGACATCCACTGCGGCCGTCATCTGTCCTGGCGTAGACTCGAGAACACGGCTGCCGGTACAACCCGGTAAAAACTGGGGATAGGACTGAACATCATTCACTAACTGATACATCTGTTCCGCACTGTAAGGGACTAACGCGGTTCGACTAATCTGCGGCATAGCTCTTTCCATCAACAAAAATCGAACAAATAATACCATTTATCACAAGGTAAAAAAAACGCTATCCCACAACAGGGTACAACCACGTTCATGTTAAGATATCTCCTTGCGCCCCAAAGGATGAAATGGGGTGTTTTTCGATTCCAGATTACCTATACTGAGCGGCACTATGACGAAGAAAAAAGCACACAAACCTGGCTCAGCCACCATCGCGCTCAACAAGCGCGCGCGACACGAATACTTTATCGAAGAAGAATTCGAAGCGGGACTCGCTCTGCAAGGGTGGGAAGTGAAATCCCTGCGCGCCGGTAAAGCCAACATCGGCGACAGCTATGTGATCCTGAAAGACGGCGAAGCGTACCTGTTCGGCGCTAACTTTACGCCGATGGCGGTGGCCTCCACGCACGTGGTGTGCGATCCCACTCGCACCCGTAAACTGCTGTTGAATCAGCGTGAACTTGATTCCCTGTATGGTCGCGTGAATCGTGAAGGCTACACTGTTGTCGCCCTTTCTCTGTACTGGAAGAATGCCTGGTGCAAGGTCAAAATTGGCGTAGCGAAGGGTAAGAAACAGCACGACAAACGTTCCGACCTGAAAGAACGTGAATGGCAACTGGATAAAGCGCGCATTATGAAAAATGCCGGACGCTAACGATGTTATTATGTGACCTGCCTCGCATTTGAGGTAGGTCATCATTATTTACCTGTTGAATCTCCAAAAATATATTCTCTCCTTTATTATTTCTATTTCCCCGAAACGTAAAACTGATAAGAATATATCTTCAACCCTATTCATATTACGTACATAGTGCAATAATCTAATACTTCAAATAATTTTTTTTGACATTTTAATAGTCAAAAATACCAATACAATTTATGTAAGAAATCAATACCTATCCGGCTAACAGAAATCATAAAATTAATTTCAATACAATGAGATAAATCACACTCGCTTTCCGCACCGTACCGTTTCACGTCGCCAATCGGTGCAAAACTGTATATATTTTACCGCCACTAAACAAATCGCAAATATACGTTAATTTGCAGAATGAGTTCTTTCTGACTATATCATCTAATACGAAAGTACCAGTGGATCAAAAAAACAAAGGGTTATTCAACGCAACAGAAACCATCATCTGCACGGCCATAACATTGTCATCACCGGCAAGAATTCATCCACATGATGAACGGGATCGCTCGTCTGTACTTTTCCCTGCCCGGTAGTTTTAACGAATTTATGCACAGAGCTAGCCATCAGGAGTGATCATATGCGTCATCTCGCCGTTATATCCAGGTTGACGGGCGTTTCCACCAATGTTGAAGCCTCTGAAGTCACACTTAATGCCCCTTCCATTGTGAAATTATCCGCAGAGCGTAGCGACATCAGCCAACTGGCTCGCGTGAATCAGGATCTGGTGATCACCTTTACGTCCGGTGAAAAACTGACCGTTAAAAATTTCTATGTGGCGAACGACCAGGGGGCCAGCCAACTGGTGCTGGAAGACAGTCACGGTGCTCTGTGGTGGGTGGAAAACCCGGAAAACGGTCTGCATTTTGAACAAATTTCAACCATTGACGATTTACTGGTTACTGCCGGCGAATCTCACGAAGGCGGAGCACTCTGGCCATGGCTTCTGGGTGGCGCGGTTGCTGCCGGTGGAATCGTGGCCATCGCATCCTCGGGAGGTGGCAGCAGTCATCATCATGATAACGACAATGGTAATCCTGATGATGGTTCCGGGAACGGCGGCACGCCGGGGGATGCGGGCGGAAATAACGGAAGTGGAAATAACAGCGGCGGCGATAACAACACGAACCTTCCGGGCGGGGAAAATTCCACACCACCGACGGCCCCTGTGATTACCAGCGCAACAGATGCCGTCTCCGCCATTACGGGGGCGATTCAGGAAAACCAGAGCACCAACGACAGCCAGCCGATGATTGCCGGTACAGGTGAAGCTGGCTCCGTCATCACCCTCTATGACAATGGGCAGGTCATGGGGATCGTTATCGTCGATGAACAAGGAAACTGGAGCTATAAACCCGACCTCCCGCTTTCCGAAGGCGAACACGTACTGACCGCGACCGCGACGGACGAAAACGGTAATACCAGCGCCATCTCCGGTGATTTCACCTTTACCGTCGACACGATTGCCCCTGATGAGGTCTCCGGGTTAGCGATTTCTGAAGATGGGCTCTGGGTTTCAGGGATCGCAGAAGCGGGTTGTGTCGTCACGATTTTCGACAACCAGCACAATGTCCTGGCCTCGGTTCAGGTCGATGACACTGGCCGGTTTACCGTTCGCCTCACTTCAGCGCAAACCGATTCCGAACAGCTGTATGCCGATATTTCTGACGCTGCGGGTAACGAAGGTGACGAAGCCGCCTTTCTCGGTTCCGACTCAGGTTTTCCTGATGCCCCCACCATTACCGGCATCATTGATGACACGCAACCCATCGCGGTGACGTTAGGCAGCGGTCAGTTTACCAAGGACACCACCCCCACCCTTACAGGTACCGCGTTGCCTGGCGCAGTCGTGACCATTTATGAAAATGGTATCGCGATCGGCACGGCGAGTGCCAACGATGGCACGTGGACGTTCGATCTGACAGATGTGCCTGAAGGGTTGCACAACTACACGGCCACGCAGACCACAGAGGACGGCGTCAGCGGCAATACGATAGAATTTGCGGTCACCGTGGATACTACCCCACCGGCGGCTCCCGACGATCTGCTCGTCTCGCAAAACGGAACCGTGCTGACCGGCAACGCCGAGGCGGGAAGTAAAGTCACCATTGCTGACGCCAGCGGCACCACGCTCGGCACCGTGACCGCAGACAGCGAAGGGAAATTCAGCTTCCCGCTCAATCCGCCACGGGTAAACGGAGAAGTTCTGACCGCCATCGCCACGGATAAAGCGGGAAATGACAGCTCGCCAGCCAACGCAACCGCTCCAGATACTACGCCTCCGCAGGCGGCCGGTGATCTGGATGTTTCCGACGATGGGACAACCGTAACCGGTACCGCCGAGCCAGGCACGACGGTGACCATTTACGGCAGCGACAACACCCCGCTGGGATCTGAACAGGTTCAACCCGACGGTTCATTCACCGTCACACTGAACCCACCACAAACCAACGGAGAGATTTTAACCGCCATCGTCAAGGATCCGGCGAATCTGACCAGTCCTCCGGCGACCGCCCTCGCCCCGGACACGACCCCGCCGCAGCCCGCCGGAAACCTGGACGTCTCGGATGATGGCACCACCGTAACGGGGACAGCAGAACCCGGCAGCACGGTGACGATTCGCGATCCGGACGGTAACCCGATTGGCCAGGGTCAAACCGACGGCGAGGGGAATTTCACCGTCACGCTGGACACGCCGCAAACCAATGGTGAAACGCTTACTGCCACAGTGACCGATCCGGCAAATCAGAACAGCACGCCAGCCAACGTTACCGCGCCGGATACCACCGCGCCGCAGCCACCTACGGCGGTTATTTCAACAGACGGCACCACCCTGACCGCCACCGCCGAACCCGGCAGTACGATTACGATTAAAGACAGTGACGGCAATACGCTGGCGGAAACCGGTCCGGTACCGGAGAGCGGAACGCTGGTGATCACCCTTAACCCGCCGCAGGCCAACGGTGAAACGCTGAGCGTCACCGCCACCGACGCCGCGAGCAATACCAGCCAGCCAACTTACGTTACGGCCCCGGATATCACAGCGCCAGACGCCCCCATCATCAGTGCGATTATCGATGATGCCGGCGCGCAGAAAGGCAATCTGAGTAACAGCCAGCGCACGGACGACAACACGTTGACCTTAAACGGTACCGGTGAACCCGGCGCAACCATCACCATTCTGGACGGAGGGACCCCGCTTGCGGGAACCACCACCGTGGACAGCAACGGCAACTGGACGCTCACCACACCGGTGCTGGGCGACGGCGACCATACCTTCACCGTCACCGCGACCGATGCGGAAAACCAGACCAGCACACCTTCTGCACCCATCACGATTACCGTCGATACCACGCCGCCAGTCGTTCCGATCGTGACCCTGACTGACAACACTGGCAGCAACGTAGGTGAACTGACGGACAACGACGTGACCGACGCCACGCAACCGGTGTTAAGTGGAAGCGGCACCGCCGGAGACACCATTACGGTGTATGACGGAACGGCGATCATTGGCACGACAAAAGTTGCGGAAAACGGGAGCTGGAGCTTTACCCCGACTCCCGCGCTGGGCGAAGGCGACCATACGCTGCGCGTCACCGCCAGCGATCCTCTGGGCAACACCAGCGAGAAATCCTCCCCGATAACCATTACGGTGGATACCACCGCCCCCGACACTCCGGCGCTGACGCTGACGGATGGCGCAAATGGCCCACTCACCGACGGTCAGGCGACCCGGGAAATCCAGCCGGTTCTGAGCGGTACGGGAACAGATGGCGATATCATCAGCATTTACGACAATGGCGATCTGGTTACCACCGTCACGGTGACTAACGGCGTCTGGAGCTACACGTCGGATGCCCTTGATGAAGGCGACCATGTTTTTACCCTCACCAGCACCGATCCGGCGGGCAATATCAGTGAACCCTCCGCGCCGATCGGCATTCTGGTAGATACCACCCCACCCGCCGTGCCCAACCTGACCGTCACTGACCGCGTCGGCAATCAGACCGGCACTCTCGATAACGGTCAGTACACCGATGATACGCGACCGCTGCTGAGCGGAAGTGGTGCGCCAGGCGACACGATCACTATCACGCTGGATGGCGTCGCGCTGCCATCGCTGGTGATTGATAATTCCGGGAACTGGAGCATCCCGTCGCCACTGCTGTCGCAGGGCGACCATATCATCAAGATCACCGCGACCGATCCTGCCGGTAACAGCAGCACCTCGCCGGATCGCATTGTTCGCGTGGATACCCAGGCGCCTGGCACGCCAACGCTGGCTGTGAGCGATGATGACGGGGCGTTGAACGCCGGAGCGCTAACCAACGATACCACCCCAACGCTGAGTGGGACGGGCGAGACGGGTAGCATTGTCACCATTCTGAATAACGGCGTGGAGATTGGCACTGCCGAGGTCATTGATGGCGTCTGGAGCTTTACCCCGGATAGCGCCCTGGTCGAAGGCCATTACAACTTTAGCGTGACGGCAAAAGATGCCGCAGGTAACACCAGTCAGCCGTCGGAGGCGACTGGCATCATCATTGATACCCAGGCACCCGACGCGCCGTTTATCACCTCGCTGGGCAGTCCGGCAGTCACCAATCAGCCCGGGTTACCCATTAGCGGTACCGGCGAACCCGGCAGCACCATCACCCTGTCGAATGGCAGCACGGCGATTGGCACGGCTGAAGTCGATGCCGCAGGGAACTGGACGATCACCCCGGATTCGCCGCTCACCGAAGGCAATTACACGTTGACGGCAACGGCCACCGATCCGGCGGGTAACGTCAGCACACCTTCTGCCTCCATCTCGCTGAACGTCGATCTGACTAAACCGGCGTCCCCGGAGGAGGTAACGATCACAGCCGATGGCGCGACGGTCAGCGGCACGGCGGAAACCGGCAGCACGGTGACGATCCGCGATACCGACGGCAATGTGATTGGTACGGGCGTGGCAACGGACGGCACGTTCCAGATTCAGGTCACGCCAGCGCAAACAGGCGTCAATTCGCTGACCGCTACGGCGCAGGATGCCGCCGGTAACACCAGCGATCCCACTAACTTTACCGGCTCCGGCACCGGGTTGCCGGTCATCAGCGCGATAGTCGATGACACCGGCACCATTCAGGGCGATCTGAAGAGCGGACAAACCACTGACGATACGCAACCGGGACTGCGCGGCGTTTCCACACCGAACTCAACCGTCGATATTCTGGTCGACGGCATCGTTGTCGCGTCAAACGTCCCGGTTGACGAGAACGGCAACTGGAACTGGACATCCACCGCCACGTTAGCCGAAGGCCTGCACACCTTCGAGGTTATCGATACTGTGGATGGCAGCAAAGCGTCAGCCGTGGTCAACATCACCGTCGATCTCACTCCACCGGCACAACCGTCGATTGGCAGCGTGACAGATGATGTCGCCCCGGGTACGGGAACACTGACCAGCGGGCAGACGACCAACGATACCCGTCCCACCCTGAGCGGCAGCGGCACCAACGGCGAAACCATCACGATTTACGATGGCAATACGCCAATCGGTCAGGTACAGGTCGTCAACGGCACGTGGAGTTTTACGCCTCCCACCGGTCTGGGGGAAGGCAGCCACAATCTGACCATCACTGCCACCGATGCGGCAGGGAACACCAGCGTCGCGTCGGAAGCATTTGTCGTGGTGGTGGATACCACGCCGCCAGTAGCGCCAACCCTTACCAGCGCCACGGATAACAGCGAGCCGCAAACAGGCGTCATCAGTAACGGTGGCAGCACCCATGACACCACACCCGCCTTTACCGGCAGCGGTGAAGAAGGCAGTACGATTACCCTCTATGACAATGGCGTGAAAATCGGCACCACGCAGGTCACCAACGGTAGCTGGAGTTTTACCTCTCCGACGCTTGCCACAGGCTCACATGCGATTACCGTCACCGCCACCGATGCGATGGGTAACGTCAGCGCGCCTTCCACCGCGTACACGGTGAACGTCGATACCACCGCGCCACGGGTACCGGTGATTCAAAGCGTCACCGATGACACCACTCCGTCAACCGGCGTACTGGCGAACGGACAAAGCACCAATGATACTCAGCCAACCTTCCAGGGAACGGCGGAGCCGGGCGCCACTGTTACGCTGTATGACGGCGGACTCGCCGTGGGCAGCGTGGTGGTGGGCACCGATGGAAGCTGGTCGCTCTCACCGGATACCCCATTAGGCAGCGGCCCACACAATCTGACCGTCACGGCCACGGACGCGGCAGGCAACGAAGGCCCGTCCGCCGCGTTCACTCTGACCGTGGACACACAGGCGCCATCGGCTCCTGTCATCAGTTCCGTCAGTGATGATGTCGCCCCGAATAGTGGTTCACTGAACAACGGACAAAGCACCAACGACACGCGGCCAACGCTGACCGGAACCGCCGAAGCGAACAGCACCGTCAGCATTTTTGACGGCACCACGCTGCTAGGCACCGTGCAGGCCAACGGTACAGGCGCATGGACCTTTACGCCCGCCACCGCGCTGGGCAATGGCTCACACACGTTCAACGTAACCGCCACAGACGCGGCCGGTAACGTCAGCCCTGGCGCTACCTTTACTGTGGTCGTCGATACGGTTGCCCCTCCGGCTCCCACCATCGTCAGCGTCATCGATAACGTGACGCCAGGAACGGGTGCGCTCACCAGCGGGCAAAGCACCAATGATACCCGCCCGATCATGACCGGAACCGGTGAACCCGGTAGCACCATTAACGTCTACGATGGCAACGTTCTGCTTGGCACCGCCACCGTGACCGAAGGCGGGAGCTGGAGCTACCGGCCGGACGGATTGTCCCAGGGGGGCCACTCGCTGAGGGTCACCGCCACCGACAGCGCGGGCAATACCGGCCCGGCATCAGCGAATTTTACGCTGACGATCGATACCGTTTCGCCTGGCGCGCCAATAATCAGTAATGTGCAGGATGACGTTGGCCCGGTCACCGGCAGTCTGAGCAGCGGTCAAACCACCAACGATGCGCGTCCTGTTTTCACCGGCACCGGTGAACCGGGGACCACAATCAGCATCGCAGACAACGGCGTTCCCCTCGCCAGCGTGACGGTTGAGGCGAACGGGAGCTGGACCTTTACCCCCACCAGCGATCTGGGCCAGGGGAATCATCCGTTAACCTTCACCCCAACGGATGCCGCTGGTAACGTCGGTCCTTCTGCCAGCTTCACCGTCACGGTAGATACCGCCGCGCCGCTGGCACCGGTAATTACTTCTGTGGTCGATGACAGCGCGCCGCAAACCGGCAATCTGTCGCCCAATCAGAGCACCAATGACACTCGCCCAACGCTTAACGGCACGGCAGAGCCTGGCACCACGCTAACCTTTACCGATAACGGCACGGTCATTGGCAGCCTCGTTGTCGGTACGGACGGCAACTGGACCTTCACACCAACCACCGCCCTGACTAACGGCGCGCATACCCTTGCTGTGACCGCGACTGACGCCGCGGGCAACGTCGGTCCGGCGGCCAGTTTCGCCGTCACGGTGGATACGCTGGCGCCAACCGCGCCGGTGATCACCACCATTCTTGATGATGTCAGCAATATCATCGGTCCCGTCGGCAGCGGACAAAGCACCAATGACCCCCTGCCAGAGCTGCGTGGCACCAGCGAGCCGGGCGCATTCATCACACTCTATGACGGCGCAACGTTACTCACGCCAACCCCGATTCAGGCGGATGCCAACGGCGCGTGGAGCTTTACGCCTACCACCGCACTGACGGAGGGTGCGCATACCTTTACCGCCAAAGCCACCGACGCCGCGGGCAATGTCAGCGCATCGTCGGCGACATCGACCATCGTGGTGGATACCACGCCGCCCGGCACGCCGACCAATCTGGCGGTGGTCACCAACGGCAGTCACGTCACCGGTACGGCAGAGGCCGGCAGCACGGTCACTATCACCAGCAGCGATGGCACGGTGCTGGGTACCGGCGTTGCGGACGGCACCACTGGCAGCTTTAACATTCTGATTACCCCTGCGCAGGTCGGTGGAGAGACGTTGCAGGTAGTCGCCCAGGACAAAGCGGGTAATACCGGGACCTCCGGCAGCGTCATTGCGCCGTTCAGTGGTCTGCCTGGAGCCCCGGTGATCGCCTCGTTGACGGACGATGTGGGCTCTATCACCGGCCTGGTGGCCAACGGTCAGGCCACCAATGACGCCAGACCGTTGTTAAACGGGACGGGTCAGCCGTTCTCCACCATCACGGTGTACAGCGACGGCGTCTCTATTGGCAGCACCAGCGTGGATGCGCAAGGTAACTGGTCGCTGACCCCGCAGGCCAACATCGCCGACGGAACGCACATCCTCACCGCCACAGCCACTAACACCAACGGCACCAGTACGCTGTCATCCGGTTATACCGTCACGGTGGATACGGTCACGGTCGCGCCAACGGGCACCGTGAGCGCCGACGGCGCCAGCATCAGCGGCACCGCTGAAGCGGGCAGTACGGTGAGCATCACGCTTAGCACGGGCTTAACGGTGACCACAACCGCCAACAGCAGCGGCAATTACACCTATACCTTCGATCGCAAACAGACCAGCGGCGAGAACATCAGCGTCAGCGCCACGGACGCCGTCGGCAACGCCTCGACCCCGACGCAGGTCACCGCGCCAACGCTGCCCATCTCGGCCAGCGATAACGTTGAAAATCTGGAGTTAACCTCCAGTGCCACCGTCACAACCGAGCAACTGAGCGACTATGGTTTGCTGCTGGTTGGCGCGCTGGGCAACGTGGCGAACGTGTTAGGTAACGATACGGCAGCCGTGGAGTTCACCATTCAGGACGGCGGCAGCGCCAGTCTGGTGATAGACGCCAGCACTACCGGGGTTGTGCTCTCGTTGCTGAATACGCAGGAGGTGGCGATCCAGAAATATGATGCCGCGACTAACTCGTGGACCACGGTCATCGACACCGCGCAGGCACAGTTTGCCAATTTACTGACGCTCGGCAGCAGCGGCGTCACGGTGAACGTGTCCGGACTGGAGGGCGGTACTTATCGGGTTCTGACTTATAACACCGCGCTGCTGGCAACCGGCTCTTATACCGCACTGAACGTCAGCGTCGAAGAGACCAGTGCCGGTACCATCACTACCACCACGCCGCAGACCGGCAACGTGCTGAATAACGACAGCGCGCCGCAGGATACCCTTGTCACCACAGTCACTAACGCCAACGGACAAGTCTTTACGCTTAACGCTGGCAGTAACGTCATTCAGGGCGTCTACGGCACGCTGACGATTAATCAGGACGGTAGCTACAGCTATGCGCTGAACCCGAACAGTCCGGCCTCAGTGATTGGCCGCACGGATAGCTTCACCTACACCATCAACGGCGGCGGCAACAGCGCCTCGGCGAAGCTGGTGATTACTCTGGGCAATGACGCTCCGGTCAGCAGCGTGACCGCCGTCGATAACGTCTCCACCCTGCCCTATGACACGCATGTGGAGGCGATCAACAACGGGGCGTCCTCGCAGGGCGGCTTTACGGTGGTGAACGTCAGTCTGGGCAACGTGCTGGATCTGGGCGTACTGGACAAACTGAGCAACCCAATTATTTTCGACGTTGAGCAGGGTTCTACGCGCACCATGACGCTGCAATCCTCCATTGGCGGCGTGGCGGTGGCGTCCAGCTTCGATCTGTACATCTATCGCTTCAACGACGTCACCCAGAAGTTTGAACAGTGGCGAGTGGAGAAAAACTGGCTGAACGCACCGCTGCTGGGCGGTCAGTCCGACAAGCTGACGCTGAATCTGCCGGGCGGCGAATACCTGTTCCTGCTGAACCCGGCATTTGGCGTCACGGCGTTAACCGGCTATACCCTGAACGTGCTGGAGGATCATGTTTACAGCGTTGACAGCCTGACCACCAGCACCCAGGGCAATGTGTTGAGCGACGATATCGCCCCCGCCGGCACGCTGGTCACCCAGGTAAACGGTGTGGCGGTTGCCGCTACCGGCACGACAACCATTGTCGGCACCTACGGCACGTTAACCATTGATGCGAAAGGGAACTACACCTACACCCTGAAAAGCGGCGTAGGTGCGGACGGCACCAAAACACCGGACAGCTTCATCTACACGGTGAAAGCGCCAAACGGGGATACCGATACCGCCTCGCTCAATATCCAGCCGACTGCCCGTCCGCTGGATGCCGTGAACGATGTCAGCGATACCCTGTTGGCCCCGTCCGTACAGGACACCACGAGTTATCTGGATTCCACCGTCGGGAGTGCCAGTTGGGGAGTCCTTGGCAGAACCGGTAGCGGCAGCGGAACCTTTGACGTCGCGGCAGGCACCATTCTGAAAGGCGCGTCCATCGTCTTTGATGTCTCGACGCTGGTGACGCTGGGCAATCTGACCATTAGCTGGTCAATACTGGAAAACGGCGTGGTCGTTCGCTCCGGTACCGTGCCGGTCGCCAATATCACGCTCGGCGGCGCCACCGTGACCGTCAATCTGAGCGGGCTGGAGCTGGATGGCGGCACCTACACGCTGAACTTCACCGGCAATAACACCCTGGCGGGCGCAGCGACCATTACGCCGAAAATCACCGGGACGACGGTCGATCTGGATAACTTCGAAACCTCCGGCACGCACACCGTCAGCGGCAATATCTTTGACGGCAGCGACTCCGGCGGTGCGATGGACCAGTTGAATACCGTCGATACGCGCCTGACCATTACCGGTTACAACGGCAGTACCGCCACGCTGGATCCTTACTCCAGCGCCACTACAACCATTCAGGGCCACTACGGTTCTCTGCAAATTCGCACCGACGGTTCGTACACCTACACGCTCAACAACGGTGTGGCGCTCTCGTCCATCACCACGAAGGAGACATTCACTTACACGCTCAATGACACCCACGGTCATACCGATACCGCCACGCTGACGGTGGATATCGCCCCGCAGGTAAGCAGTACCGTGCAAAGCGACGTGCTGGTGGGATCGGTATATGGCGACACGCTGATCTACAACCTGCTCAACGCCAGCGATGCCACGGGCGGCAACGGGACTGACACATGGAGAAACTTCTCGCTGGCGCAGGGCGACAAAATTGACATCGGCGATTTGCTGGTGGGCTGGAACGGGCAAACCGCCTCGCTGGGCAACTATCTCAGCGTCAGCACCAGCGGCGGCAATACCACTCTCTCTATTGACCGTGACGGGGCGGGCAGCACTTACCACTCCACGCAACTGGTAACCCTGGAGAATGTACAAACCACGCTGACGGAGCTTATCGAACAAAACCATATTGTGACCTGATAAAGGCCAGTAGCACGACCACACAACGACCCCGGGCGCACGCTCGCCCGGGGCAAAAAACAACGCTCAATTAGGGAAGAAAATGGGAAAACGACAGCTTACTTTCTGGTGGCTGGCGGGCAATCTGTGCGCTGCGCCCGCTATCGCTGCCGTGGAAATGCCCCGCATCGCCCCGCAGCAGTGGGTTGTACAGCAGGAACTGCCCGCGCTTGATGGCCCGATGCCGCAAAGCGGCGACAGCGCCGCGCCCGGTGAACTGACCCTCTCTCAGGCGGTCAATCGCGCTGTCACCTGGCATCCATCGATCGCGGAAGAGGTCGGTAAACTGTATGCCCAAATTCAGCAGGTCGATGTTGCAAAAGCCAAATACTATCCGCAGGTTAACGCCGGGATGAATAACGGCTATACCAACAGCTATTCCGACAGCGGATTCAGCCCGTCGCTGGTACTGTCACTGTCGCAAATGCTCTATGACTTTGGAAAAGTCGCAAGCCAGGTGCGGGCAGAAAACGCCGGCGTGGCGCAGGAGCAGGCCAACGTGCTGCTCAGCATTGATACCGTCAGCCATGAAACGGCAACCGCTATTGTACAGGTGCAGACCTGGCAGCAGATGGTGGCGGTGGCAAAGGAGCAACTGGATGCCCTGAGCGCCATTGGCAGGCTGGCGAATCAGCGCAACGATGAAGGCGCCAGCTCGCTGTCGGACGTGGTGCAGACCGATGCGCGCATTGAGGGCGCCCGCTCCCAACTCGTACAGTATCAGGCCAATCTTGAGAGCTCTCAGGCGACGCTCATGACCTGGCTGGGCTGGAAAAACCTTAACACCATCAGCAACGACTTCCCGCAAAAGCTGGGCCGCAGTTGCGAACTGGCAAAGCCGGATGACAAGCTGGTACCCGCCGTTCTTGCCGCCTGGGCGCAGGCCAACGTCGCCCAGGCTAATCTCGACTACGCCAACGCGCAGATGACGCCGACGGTTTCGCTGGAGCCGGAGGTTCGCCACTATCTCAATGATAATTATGCCGGGCATGAGTCCGTTGACCGCACTCAGTATTCGGCGTGGGTCAAAGTGGAGATGCCCATTTATCAGGGCGGCGGCTTAACCGCCCGGCGCAACGCCGCCAGCCACGCGGTGGAATCTGCCCAGTCAGCCATCCAGCGCACCCGGCTGGACGTTCGCAAGAAGCTGCTTGCGGATCGCAGTGAAGCGATGAACCTGGTGACCTCCTTGCAGATCCAGAAGCGTCAGGAGACGTTGAGTGAACGGACGCGCGAGCTGTACCAGCAACAGTATCTCGACCTTGGTTCCCGACCGCTTCTCGATGTGCTTAACGCTGAACAGGAGGTCTATCAGGCGCGCTTCGCACAGTTACAGACAGAGAGTCAGTTGCATCAACTGCAGCTTAACTGCCTGTACAACACCGGTCAGATGCGCCAGGCCTTTGGTCTGGAAAACCGCACCATTCAGTCAGTGGAGATTCAGCCATGACTCACGCCGACATTCCTGGCGACGAGCGCATCACCGCACCGGCGCTGGCCAACTGGGCGCGGGCAATGAGCCATATCGCCACCCATTATCGTATTGCCTGTTCTCCCGGCGCGTTGCAGGCCAGCGCCCCGTGGTTCCAGGATAAACCGATGCCGCAGGCGCTCAGCCAACTGGCCCGCCAGGCCGGACTCTCTTTTCAGCCGCTGGCTCCCAGCGAACAGTCGCTCACCCGCTGGCGTCTGCCGGTGGTGATCCAGCTCCAGGAGGGTGAACTGGTACTGGTTGAACAGTTCGACGGCGAAGACCAGCTTGACGTCTGTTTTATCAACGGCGAACTCCAGCGCAACCGGATCGCCCTGCGCGACCTGCTGCCGACGGTCCGTTTCATTATCGCGTTACGTCCGCTTTCCGCCGTGAAAGACCGCCGGGTGGATACCTATATCTCGCGTTTCAAACCCGACTGGCTGAAAAGCCTGGTGCTGAAAGATCTACGTCCTTACGGCCCGGTGATGCTGGCAGCATTGCTGATCAACATCCTGTCGCTTTCCGGGATCGTCTTCTCGATGCAGGTGTATGACCGGGTGATCCCCGCGCAATCGTGGTCGTCGCTGTATGTCCTTGCCGTCGGCGTTTTGATCGCCATGTTGTTTGGTTTTCTGCTGCGACTCGCCCGTGGTCATGTGATGGATCGGTTGGGTAAGCGCGCCGATATGCGGGTGTCGGATCGCGTGTTCAGCCACGCTCTACGCCTGCGTAATAGCGCGATCCCGCGCTCCACCGGCAGCTTTATTTCGCAGCTACGCGAGCTGGAACAGATCCGCGAGATGGTGACCTCTTCTACGATCTCCACCATTGTGGATCTGCCCTTCTTTTTCCTGTTCATCGTGGTGCTGGCGATCATCGCCCCGCCGCTCGCCTGGATCGCCCCGGTCGCCGCGCTGCTGATGATCCTTCCCGGTCTACTGTTGCAAAAAAAGCTCGCGGAGCTGGCGAATCAGTCAGCGCACGAGGCCACGCTGCGTAACGCCGTGCTGGTCGAAAGCGTTCAGGGGCTGGAGGACATCAAGCTGATGCAGGCGGAGAACCGGTTTCTGCAACAGTGGAACAGCTATATCCGCATCACCGCCGAGTCCGGACTGCGCACCCGCGAACTGTCGCAAGGGCTAATCAACTGGGGGGTGACCGTCCAGGGGCTGGTTTATGCGGCAATGGTGATGTTTGGCGCTCCGCTGGTGATTGAAGGCACGCTGACGACCGGCTCGGTGGTTGCTGCCTCCATGCTTGGCTCAAGAATGATCGCCCCGATGGGTAATCTGTGCGGCGTGCTGGCACGCTGGCAGCAGGTGAAAGCCGCTAAAAAGGGGCTGGACAGCATTATGGAACTTCCCACCGAGACCCAGCGTGACGAAACGCGGGTGCATCAGGAGATCTTTCACGGTCATTATCTGTTCGAGAACGCACAGTTTCGTTATCACAGTGAAGACCAGCGGGTGCCACTGCGCATTAACCGACTGGAGATCGCCGCCGGCGAGCGCATCGCGGTGCTCGGGCGCAACGGCGCGGGCAAATCCACGCTGTTGCAGGCGCTGGCAGGCGGCGTGGATCTGGTTGAGGGCGACGCCCGTCTCGATAACCTCAGCCTGCCGCACATCGATATGGCCGATTTGCGCCGCAACGTCGGGCTACTGAGCCAGAACGCGCGCCTGTTTTTTGGCACCCTGCGCGAGAACCTGACGCTCGGCGCCCCGCACGCCAGCGACGACGAGATATTTACCGTGCTGGAGATTTGCGGTGCAGCCAACTTCGTGAAACGGCTGCCGAAAGGGCTCGATCATCCGATTATGGAAGGCGGCAGCGGGTTATCCGGCGGTCAGCGACAGTCCATTATGCTCGCCCGCATGTTGCTGCGCGCCCCCAATATCGTCCTGCTCGATGAGCCCACCGCCTCGCTGGATGAGCATTCCGAACGCGAGTTTATTCAACGACTGGGACAATGGCTCGGCAACCGCACTCTGATCGTCGCCACCCATCGCGTACCGGTACTGGAGCTGGTCGAACGGGTGGTGGTGCTTAAAGAGGGGCAACTGGTGATGGACGCGCCGAAAGCGCAGGCGCTGGGGCAAAGTCGAATGGCCGCGCAGGTCAACACGCGGGAGTGGAAAAATGAAAACCAGTCAGCCTGACGCGACCCACGACGCGCTCGACGACAGCCGCGAGCGAGAATTCTCAGGTGCCAGCCGCATCATCTGGCTCACCGCGATCTTGTGTCTGCTTCTCGCGGTGTGGGCGTGGTTCGGCATTCTTGATGAGGTCTCGACGGGCACCGGCAAGGTAATCCCCAGTTCGCGCGAGCAGGTATTGCAGTCGCTCGACGGGGGGATCCTCGCCGAACTGATGGTGCATGAAGGCGATCAGGTCCAGGCGGGACAGGTACTGGCGCGAATGGACCCGACGCGCTCGGAGTCTAACGTCGGCGAAAGCGCCGCCCGCTATCGTGCCTCGCTGGCATCCAGTCAGCGCCTGACGGCTGAGGTTAGCGACAAGCCGCTGGTTTTCTCTGACGAACTGAACGCCTGGCCGGATCTGCTCGCCTCGGAAACGCGACTTTACACCAGTCGCCGCGCACAACTCGCCGACGCGCAGTCTGAGCTCAAAGAGGCGCTGACGCTGGTGAATAAAGAGCTGGCGATCACCGAGCGGCTGGCAAAAAGCGGCGCCGCCAGCCACGTCGAGGTGCTACGTTTGCAACGGCAAAAAAGCGATATTGGTCTGAAGCTCACGGATTTGCGCTCGCAATATTACGTCCAGGCGCGCGAGGCGCTGTCTAAAGCCAACGCCGAAGTGGCAATGCTCTCCGCCATCATTAAGGGACGCGAAGATTCGGTGACCCGCCTGACCGTTCGCTCACCGGTTCGCGGCATTGTGAAGAACATTCAGGTCACGACCATCGGCGGCGTGATCCCGCCAAACGGCGAGATGATGGAGATCGTACCGGTTGACGATCATCTGCTGATTGAAACGCGTCTGTCGCCGCGCGACATCGCTTTTATCCACCCCGGCCAGCGCGCGTTGGTGAAAATCACCGCCTACGATTACGCCATTTACGGCGGACTGGAAGGTGTTGTCGAAACCATTTCGCCGGATACCATTCAGGACAAAGTGAAGCCGGAAATCTTCTACTACCGCGTTTTCATTCGTACCCATCAGGACTATCTGCAAAACAAGCTGGGACGCCGTTTTTCCATCGTACCGGGCATGATCGCGACAGTGGATATAAAAACAGGTGAAAAAAGCATCGTCGACTATTTAATCAAACCGTTCAACCGAGCCAAAGAAGCGCTGCGCGAGCGGTAAATGCCTGATGATTGGGGGTGGCAAGGGCTGTCACAAGTCTGTTATACTTGTCTTAACACATTGGGGCTGATTCTGGATTCGACGGGATTTGCGAAACCCAAGGTGCATGCCGAGGGGCGGTTGGCCTCGTAAAAAGCCGCAAAAAATAGTCGCAAACGACGAAAACTACGCTTTGCAGCTTAATAACCTGCTCTGAGCCCTCTCTCCCTAGCTTCCGCTCTTAAGACGGGGATCAAAGAGAGGTCAAACCCAAAAGAGATCGCGTGGATGCCCTGCCTGGGGTTGAAGCGTTAAAACTAATCAGGCTAGTCTGGTAGTGGCGTGTCAATCCGCAGGTGCCAGGCGAATGTAAAGACTGACTAAGCATGTAGTACCGAGGATGTAGGAATTTCGGACGCGGGTTCAACTCCCGCCAGCTCCACCAAATCATGATCCGGATACGTCCGGTGAAGTACAGAAAGCCCGCATGGCACAAGCACTGCGGGCTTTTTTGTGTCTGTCGTTGTCCGAGAACATCCGGCTAAATCCAGAGAAAATTGGTACACGTTTAGGTACACGCTATACTGTGGTCCATTAAACGTGTACCAATTATGGAAGGGATCCAGACATGGCGCGCATCACACGCCCCCTCACTAACAACGAAATCCTTAAAGCCAAACCTCGGGAAAAAGACTTCACCCTGCATGATGGTGACGGCCTATTCTTGCTCGTCAAAACCACCGGTAAAAACTCTGGCGCTTCCGCTATCAACGTCCGGTCAGTGGCACCCGAACTAATTTGAGTCTCGGCTCATACCCTGCTCTTACTCTCGCAGCAGCTCGTCAGATCCGCGACCAGCACTTAACCACGCTCGCACAAGGTATGGATCCGCAACAGCAACAAGAGCAGGCATCAGAACAACGTCAGATTGAGCTGGATAGTATTTTCTCAACTGTGGCCGCCAACTAGTTCAAAATGAAGAGCAAAAGCGTCACTGAGGACTACGCGAAAGATATTTGGCGTTCTCTAGATAAAGGCGTATTCCCGGCAATAGGCGCGATACCTGTTCAGGAGATTAAAGCCAGAACGATAGTTGAAGCATTGGAACCAATCAAAGCACGCGGCGCATTAGAGACAGTTCGTCGATTGGTCCAGCGCATTAACGAAATAATGATTTATGCAGTCAACACCGGCCTGATTGATGCTAACCCTGCATCAGGAGTTGGAATGGCATTTGAGAAACCTCGAAAACAAAATATGCCGACACTACGACCAGAAGAATTGCCAAAGCTAATGCGTTCTTTAGTCATGTCAAACTTATCTGTTCCGACTCGCTGTCTTATTGAATGGCAACTACTGACTCTTGTACGCCCTTCTGAGGCCTCCGGTACCAGGTGGATAGAGATAGATCTGAATGCAAAGCTTTGGACAATCCCAGCAGAAAGGATGAAAGCTAAGCGTGAACATATTGTTCCTTTATCATTTGAGGCGTTAGATATTTTGGAAGTAATGAAGCCTATTAGTGCGCATCGTGAATATGTCTTCCCCAGTAGAACTAATCCCAAACAGCCAATGAATAGCCAGACTGCAAACGCTGCTTTAAAGCGTATTGGTTATGGTGGAAAGTTGGTTGCACATGGTTTACGTTCTATTGCAAGTACGGCAATGAATGAGGCAGGTTTCAATGCGGATGTTATTGAGGCCGCTTTAACTCATAGTGATAAAAATGAAGTTCGGAAGGCTTATAATCGCTCAACTTATCTTCAACAGAGAGTTGAGCTTATGAATTGGTGGGGTAACGAAATTCACCGATGATCCAAATGGCCAGCCTGTATATTCTAGGCTGGCAAATTATTACTCAATATCTTTCAAAAGCGAGTCAGGAAAATACACATCTTCTAGCACTCCAATTTTCCTTACCCAACTCTCAGCTAAAGCTGTTGTTAGTGATAATTCCGAAATATTGCAAAAATAATTTGCGCTTGAATCAGCCTGTACAGCGTCATCTTCCCTACCAACGTAATACAAACACGCTGAAAATAGTTTTTGTAAAAGTAAAATCCCAGTGTGTCCCCTAACAACTCTGGAGCAAACTCCAACATCTGAAGCTATGACACTGGGTAATACCGCATCAAAAGCATTAAAAAAACCGTCTACGCATGCTGGGTCAATATCATAAGCGTCACGTTTAATTAGCTTGATCGTTCCATCATTAATTACTATATCTTTCCAATCAATCAACGCAGCTGGCAAGCCAGCCTTGTCAATATCCTTTGCTGCAAGGGAAATAGCAGCCAGAACAGCAAAGGAAGATGATATTAATTCAGAAAATAACTCAATAGCTTTATATTTATATTCTGAAGGTGAGAGAAACTGAAATGCATCTATTATTATAGAAGCGTTAAAGAAATAATTTTCAAGTGAATGCCCTAAAGTCCAGTACAAGGAATCGTCACAATAGTGTGAATTCAGTAGGTCTTCAATTTGATCATTAATAGTGAACTCTCTGAATTCGCGGTCGCATAAGAAAGAAATATTATCTTTTCTTTTAACCCTCGAATGAATGGTTTCTATTTTCAACCTATTATTTTTAGACATAGCTTTGTCAGATGCTTTTATGTCTTGTGCTGTGTCAATTTTTACTTTAGACGCAGGGTTAAATTTATAAATTAACTGATATAGATGCGCACGGTCATGTCTCCCTTCAACCAACAGGCGCTTTTTAGAACTCATGGTCAATGATGTGATATAGCTATCAATCGTGTAAGCACATGAACTCATAAAGATTCATCCTCTTCCATTTCTTCCGAATCTTTATGGTTATCATTATCACGCGAAGAAATAAATTCAGGCGAAATATTTATCATAAAATCTTCGTAGCCTGTTGCAATAGAAGGTGAGTGAGTACAAACGATAATTTGTCGCCCACTAAGTTGGGAAAGCATTCTTTTCAATAGATCTTCTTGCCAATCGATATGTAATGAAATCTCTGGTTCATCAATAAGTACAATAGCATCATCTCCCATCTTAGATGCTGCATAAAGCATAGTCAAAAGTTGCCTCTCTCCAGAAGATAATACCCTAATAGGGCTCCATGAACCATCAGGGAATTTTAGCCCGACTTTTGGATATTTTCTTCTTAAGTCAAAATCATAAGCCATCTCTTTATCTTCTAAAAAAGAATTAACTGATGACATATAATTATCAATCTCAGAAAAAGCTTTTTCTTGATAGTCTTGCCTATCTCTTAACGCATCACGATACACAACCAAAGCACCAGAAACAGAATTCTCTACCTTACCCTTTAGATTCCTATTAATTAAAGATCTAATTTCCTCATATACCTTTGAATATTCCGCATAATAATCATTTTTAATTGAGCTATCTTGTGCTATTGCTAACCCTTCTATTTCCTTTAATAATTCCCCAGTAATCTCCCCCTCTACTGATGAATTATCAAACAATGCTGAAAAAACTTTCACAAATGATTCAGAAAAAGTTCTACTTTCATAGGCTGCAATACCCAACTGCGCTCGTCTTATTTCTTCTCTCAAGCGCTCTTCAATCTCCATTGGAGATGGATAATTTATGCTAGGCAAAAAGTGGCCGAAAAGCTCACGTGCAAAAACACTAGCTTTGCGGTTATAAAATGAAGGGCGAATACCTCTTCGCTCATAGCCTACATCAGAAGATGAGCTCCACGCTTCTAACATCGTTCGAAACGCTGGGAAGTATGATGCACTTACTTTTTGTAGTTCATTCTCTTTAACAAACCTATTGATATCCATCGCCAGCATTGATTTAACATCTCGCTCCCTCAAATGACGATCACTTTCTATCTCTCTCACCGCTGCCATAGCTTCCTCAACAGCGAAGTTAATATGCTTACCATTAGAAAGTGTTACCGAAATAAAAGAATGGTCATCTGTTTTATCTCTACGTATTACTATTTCCAGACCATCACTGTAAGTAGCCTTTATTTCTTCAAAAGTTAAAAATGCAAACCGAATAAAGTCACCATTAACTATATTAGCTATAACATGTATTAGTGTGGATTTCCCCGCCCCATTTTTCCCATGAATTACATTCAGGTCATTAAAAAAATCCACACTTAAATTATATCTATTATGAATTTTTGAAAGTTCTACTTTGCTTATTGTTCTAATCGCCACACTCTATCTCCTTTCACAGTATGTTTAAGCACTAACACAAATTTAAATTAAGGTCATCTTTCATAAGATGCACTGAAGTTACCAATATATTGCTAAATTAGCCTTGAGTACATGTTTGATCAATTGAAAATTACCATATTTATAATTTTACACTTCTCCCTAGCGCGCGCAATGCTCTCCCCGCCACGCCTGCCCGCTTAAGGGGCCGCTTTTAATGCAGGTGCAAAGGTGGCCTCAGGCCGCGCCACGACTGGCGCTGGTCTGGCATGCCGGAGCGAGAAAACGCATGCAAAACCATGCACCTTATGGATGCATGGCTTATTTCGTTAAAAATAGCGGGATTTACGGGGATTTTTTGACAGGCTACTGCGCGGCCAGTCCGGCGCGTCGACGGGTGTAAATCATGTTCTGTGCAGGGGTGAATTTTTCACGATTATCATCCCGCGAAGGCGCGTCAGGCCTGTATCCGATGGCCATTAAAATATCTTTATCCTGTGCAGAATAATTAATGTCATTTCCAGGGGTCAGCCAGACGGAAAGAGCTTCTCTCAGGTAAGAGACTGAACGGTCAAGCGCGAGATTTTTTATCATCGCGGGCTGGTTTTTAATCCCCATCAGCTCCGGTGCCAGTGCGGCGGCCAGCTCTGCGCCGTTCTGCTGCATAAAATCATGCAGCCGGTTACGGATGCTGATGCGCTGCACCTCCTCGTGCCCCAATCATGATTGGACAGTGCCAAGACAGCACTAACAAAAACAGGAAGTTAGCAGTCTCAGCAGGACACCGACCAGACGGTGAGGGGACAAAAAAGGATACGCAAAGGAGCCGCGGCTCCAGAGTGACATGAAAGCCCGTTGATGCGGGCTTTTTTATTGCTGCTCTCTGGCCTCATTCGCCACTCTCAATGCGACCGCAAACAACAGCCCGCTTTTCTTTCAACGCAGCCTGTCACCTTCCCCTCATACATGCTTTTTAGCCATAGCTGATGTGAGCGTCTGCTATGAGCTGTGAGTTCAACTGATAGACGCAACACACTTATTGAACCGTTCTAAGGCGGCTTCATAGTCTGGCGTTTAGCCTTTCTTTAACACCATTGAGATATGCTAGAGTCCTCCTGAACACCAGACAAGCCACGCCAATTCTTTGGTTTATAAAAAACGAGATCTGGTCCAGATTCAGACTTGCAGGCATGTTCAACTTGTTTTGCGCCATGTCCTACGTAGTATCTTCCTGTCAATAAAACATTGGCTCTACGCGAGCCATTTATTCAAGGAATGAATATGTACGTTCTGGCACTGATTTTCGCCCTTTCCAATAACACAACGAAAAGTGAAGTGATTGGCGCGTTTAGCGATCTGGCGCAATGCGAGACGGCATCACTGGCCCATTCGTCAAAGACGAAATGCTATTTTATTGACCCACAAAAAGGCATGCAGGAAGTGGATAATATGAATACACAAAATTCACAGAAAAAATAACGCACCTATTCAACAACCACTTTGACTTTCGGCTTCGACAAAATAATTTTTATCAGTTCGGTGAAGTTAACCGGTTTAAAGAAATAGTACCCCTGCTGGAAGGTAATATCGTTACGGTTCAGATAGTCAACCTGCTCCTTTGTTTCCACGCCCTCCGCCACAATGCTTAGCGACAGTTTTCGAGCAAGATCCAGTACACAGTCCAGAATCCGGGTGGAATCTTCTTCCATGCTGACTCGCGCCACAAAGCTTTGATCGATCTTAATGTAATCAATGTGTAGATCATGAAGATAAGAAAGTCCGGAATAACCGGTGCCAAAATCATCCAGAGCGATGACAAAACCATTTTCGTGCAGAACGTTGAGCGTCTGTACCAGGTGCTCATCGACATGCAAAGGTTCACGCTCGGTCACTTCGAGCACCAGATTCAAATCTTTTCGGCTGAACCGCGCCTTAAAGTTCAGACACTCGTCGACAAAGGTCGGAGCGGTAATATGAGAGGCGCTGAAGTTAATACCGACATGAAAACCTTCTGGCAACTTCGTGGCGATAGCATTCATATGGGTAACCACTTGTTCCATCAAACTTTGCGTCAGAGGAATAATCAAACCTGACTTTTCCGCTAGCGGAATAAATGACGCCGGGGAAATATATCCGGCTTTCGGATGTTTCCACCTCGCCAGCACTTCAACGCCCCGTAACGTCCCTTCCCGGCCATTCACCACGGGCTGATAAAAAGGCACGATTTCTCCCTTGAGAATTGCTCTGCGCAGCGCTTCTTCCGGTGTGGTGCTTTTATTTAAATACTTAATCAGGGCATACGCGGCAAAACAAGACATGAGAAAAATGAAGATCAGCATCCCCATCCCCTGACTGATGAGTCTTTGCAGGCTAAACACGGGCGGTAAATTATAACGTATTGTGAAGGGGTAACGTTTGGATCCTACCTGTCCGAACTCCTGGCCTGTATCGTTGACGGTCGCCACATCACCGGACAGCCCCAGGATCGCCTTCCCTACCATTAATGAATAATTCGCCTCTTTCAGCGGCGTGCGCAGTGAATCACGAATATGCTGATCGCTGATGGTGATGACAATTCGGCTCCCGGCAAGTTGATTCTGATATAACAAAACCGGTCGTCTGTTAACCGCATTATTTGCTGGCGCGAGTTGCAGCGTTGTCTCCGGTATCTCAGAAAGATAAGAAAGTAGCACGCGATTACCCGGCAGCGAGGAGCACCATATTTTGCCTTCGCGGTAGATTAAAATGGTCCGAAGATGAGGCTGTAGCGCGGCTTCCGTCCCTAACCGGTACTGTCCTTCCTGATCGCAACCCTTTCTCGTGATATCACTGGCCGTTGACGTCGCGTGAGTAGCCTCATCAAGAATGACATCAATATCACTCGCAACATAGCGGGCCCCCGAAAGACTGTCTGCTCTCGCCGAATACCAGAGCTGCACATTTAAAACAGAAACACCGAAAATAAAGAGCAACACAGAAACAATAATAGGGAGAAGAGTGTTACGCATTGTCAGCCCCGGGCGAAAGAAAAGTTATTATTTTGTCGTTGACTCGCTTAACGCCACGAATCTAAAAAGCATGGTAGAAAGAACGATAAATAACCATAGTCATGTCGATATTTATTTGTCGCCGTCAACGCCAATCAGCATGACGCGCTCCTGACGTAACACATGGAAAAAAATCGATATTTCCCGCTTACAGTTTTTTCCTAAAGCCAGCGCTTCGTTTAGATGCCATGCTTAATCACGCTAATAACTTATAACGTAAAGCGAGGACATGATGAAAAAGACTCTAATCGCATTATCTGCACTTCTGCTGGCTTCTCCTGTTTTTGCCGCTACGACACACGCAACCGATAATGATGTCGCTGCCGCACATGAAAACGCAAATACAGCGAAAGAGAAATTACACCAGGCGCAGAATCAGGGTGAAGAGCAAAAACTGAAAGCAGAACACCGCGCCGAAGGTAAACAGGATAATATCAGCAGCAAAGTTAGCGAAGGCTCGCAAGAAACCTGGCATAAAACCAAAGAAGGTACTGAAAAAGGCTGGAACGCCACGAAAGAAAGTGCTGAGCAGGGCTGGAATAAAACCAAAGAAGGCGCAGCCAGCGTAGAGAAGAAAATCAGCGAATAAATCTTTCGCCCTGATCATTAAAGAATAAAAAAGCCGCTTACGCGGCTTTTTTATTTCTGCTTTTCCCCGTCTGAACTTACCAGCTGTATTTCACTCCCAGCATGCCCTGGGTATCGCTGTAGCCTTTATCACCCAGTTGCACACCGACATTCCCCCAGACGCTTAAACGGTTATTCAGTTTACCTTCCACCCCGGTACGCACTTCACCCAGATTGCGCGCGCCGTCACGGCTGATTTTCACGCCATCCATCTTCACGCCGAAGGATTCGGTATTGTGGATCCAGTTCACTTCGACATAGGGCTGGAACTCGCGCTGCTGTCCGTCATCCATTTTGTGAAGACTGTTGAGGTACGTTTTCACCCCAAGACGCGTCTGAATGTTGCCATCACCTTCTGTTTCAATGCGCGCACCATCATGCCGGGTATGCGAATCCGACTTCACGCCCATCCAGGTGAACTGTGCCTGCGGCTGGATGTACCAGGTGTTCAGAGAACCCTGGCTGCCGCTGAACGTACCGGCTTTCAGGGTGTAACCCGCTTCCAGCGAGGCCGTCAGCCCTTTAGAGTCATAGCTGTCGCTCTCACGCTCGTCCGCATCCACCGTGTTGTCGAACCAGTTGTACAGCAACCAGCTATCAACATACGCCCCGGTGTTATCCACGGCATTCTGATACCAGGTTCCGTACAGACCGGCGCTGTAGCCGCTGGTACGTCCGTCTGAACCGTATCCTGCACGGTTACTCTGGGTGTTGCTGTGCTCATTGGCGTAACCGCCCATCACGCCGAGATGCCAGCGGTCCAGCCCATCCATACTCCACTGTGCAATGTCGCCACCCAGTTGCAGCACGTAGCGATTGCTCTGTGTTTTCAGTTGGCCGTCCCCCGCCGTGGAACGTTCATGCCCGCCGACGTGGCGCATCCACATGCTACCAGCCAGCCCTTCACCCTGGAGCGCATTGCTGTACTGCGGCTCGCCGAGACGATCGTGCAGACGGTGAGCAAACAGCGTGTTCGCAGCAGAAATATTGCTGGTATAGCTACCCGCTTCCGGTCGCAGAACATCCACCGTCCGCGGATCAACAACCGGCGGGTTGTCCGAATCAATCACACCATTCCATTTGCTGGTCAGATACCAGTTTTTCGCCGCCTCGCCGGTTCCCTTCGCCAGCGTGTAGACATACGCACCGGCCTCCACGGAGCCACGGGTCAGGGCGAATTGACCGGCTGAATTGCCCTCCACTTGCACCAGTTCAATGCCGTTGCGGGTCTGCGCGCCAATACCGCCGACATTATTGACGTCCACCCGCGTGTTACCGGAGGTATCGCCATGTACGGTCAGTTTGTCCGTGGCGGAATCATCACCGCCGAGGGCTGTGTTAAATACCATCAGACCGTCATTACCGTGGTAGTTACCGTTCACATCCAGGTGATTACCCGGCTGCATGCCCGAACGCCCCAGGATCACAGTGCCGCTGTGAGTCAGATTGCCGCCGACTGTAAAGCCGGACACCTGCATCGTCCCGCCGCTCATCACATCCACATCCCCGGCGGTGCGACCATACCCCGACAGGGTAGCGCCATCGTGAATATTTACCTGCTGGTTAGCCATATCGACGGCAGAATCGGCATCGCTACCCAGCGCAATCTCACCGTCGAGAATATCGGTGGTGCCCGTCCAGGAGGCCAAATCCTGTTTCAGTGTCAACACGCCGCTACCGGTCTTGGTCAGATTGCCTGTGCCGCTAATGGCATTGTCCAGCGTCCAGTTCGTATCCGTCGCTACCGTCAACAGGCCGTTATCCGTCACAGAAGCAGTGCCAAGGTTCTGCTGTTCACTGACGGTCAGTTTGTTGTCTGCGTCGATATTGAACAGGCCGCTAAAACCGCTGTTATCCCCGCTGACGACCACATCTGACATGTTTGCCACATCAATGCCGCCCGCTCCGCTGAGGGTGTTCGTCAGCGTGCCGACAACGCCATTCAGGGTCAATGTCCCGCCGTCGACGATATCGCCGCTGCCTGCACCCAGCACATCATTTACGCTCACTTCCGCCCCGCTGCTGATGGTCGTTTTGGCCGTCAGGGCGGCGTTAGCACCGTCAATCGTTAACAGGCCGCCGTTAACATTCAGCGCGCCACTGCCGGTCAGACTTCCCTCGCTAAGCCCGCCGTTCGACAGGGTCAGCGAGCCGCCATTTAGTGCTAAGGTAGAGTTGGACTGTCCTGTCAACGTACCCGCCGTCTGGGTTGTACCATTGAGATCGGCGGTTGCTCCACTACTGATGTGCAATTCGCTGGTCTCGCCCAGCGCGCCATCGGCGTCGGTGCGCAACGTCCCTGCCTGTACCTGCGTGGCACCACTGTAGTCGTTCAGGCCGTTGGAGAGCGACACGACATCAGCCGTATTCACCGCCAGATTGCCGCTGCCGGAGATCGTCGCCGACATATCAGCGCCCGCACCCGTCGCCCCCGCATACGGCGACAGCACCAACGTTTGTCCGGAGAGAATATCCAACGCCTTCAGACCGTAGTTTACATACAGGCCATTACCCGGTGCGGTGGTCAGGCGAAAACCATACTGCCCGTTCGCCACGGTCGTCCCGTTCTGCGCTATCTGAAGGGTTTTATCTCCCGCAATCGGCGCACCGTTTTGATCGGCAAGCGTCAGTGAACCACCCGACCCAAGCACAATCGACGCTTTCACCAGTTGTACGCCAATCCCGGCGTCATCCTGCTGTAGCAGGTTTGCGGTAGTATCTGGATTCGCCGCCGCGCCAGTATCGTTCCAGGGATCGGCAAGGTTTACTTTCACCGTGCCGGTACCGTCTGCCTGATGTTCGCGTCCGTTGTACATTACCCCCGCTGCGCCGGCAACCAGGGTATTGACCGACACCAGACTGTTGGAGATCGTTGCCCCCGGAAGCGTAACGTCAAAAGCCAGCATGCCCCCATTAAAAAGTAGCCCCGTAAGATCCTGCGTACCGCTGACGGTTGTGGTGTTCCCCGCACTGCTGATTAACAGCGATTGTGCCAATGACGAAGCGTTATTCCCGGAAAGCGCAAATGTGCTATTTCGCAACTCAACCGCTCCGCGAAAACTGTTGCCGACAGCAGGCGTAAAGGAAAAGACATCATCTCCAGCGTGCAGATTGACAGACATCAACCCCGTGCCGTTCAACACATTGCTAAAAGCAAAGTCATTAGTGCTGGTGTCGGTGGCACCGACAATTTCGAGCGTGCCATCGCTGCCAATCGTTACTTCACTGCTGCCAAGACCGGTTCTGTTAGCGCTAGATTGCTGAGCCGAGGTGAGCGTGCCGCCATTGACCAGGGTCTTCCCGCTGTAGGTATTGTCCCCCGTCAGTACGGTATGCCCGGCCTGATGAACAATCGTTCCCTGGCCGGTAATCGGCATAGCGAGCTGATATCCTCCCGCGGTGGAGGGATCGTTGGTGGTGTGATTGAGCACAAGAGAACCGGTACCCGAGCCAAACGTCACGCCGGTCACGCCGGAAATCACGCCCGCTCCGGCGGCGGCCTGTCCCTGAGCCGCGCCAATGTTCACTACGCCGGTGCTTGAGGCATTCTGCGCAATGAACAGTTTGCCATTCAGGTTAAGCGCGCCGCTGTTACTCAGGTTGAGAGTACCGTCGCCCACAGCGCCGACGGTGGCTGACGTCGCATCCAGACGCGATCCGGCGCCATTGATATTCACCGTCCCCTCGCCGCCATTTGCCGCCAGGCTCACCGCGCTGGCAACCACTTTCCCACCCGACTGAATATCCAGTATCCCTGTCGCGGAATGACCCACGTTGAGTTTTTTGGTGACGTCACTGGCGTCAGCGATCCGCCATTCCCCGCCGTTACTGATATTCACTCGCCCGTAACCCGCAGGCGAACGTCCCAGCATACTGTCGGCGCTACTGCGTACAATGGCAGAGTCAGAGATATTCAGCGTTCCCGAACCATAATCCCCGACCCGCAGCGCGCCGGTGCTCATTGTTGAATTCTGACCGCTAACGCTGACGGTTCCGACCCCGGCCTCAAAACTGCCAATCGTTGTCATACCGGCGTTCAGCGCACCGCCCTCTTCAATGTTAATCACTCCTGTGCCGCCATAACCAATATTCAGGTCCTGGAGCGCCCCCGAAGGATTCACTAAATTCCACAGCCCACCCGAACGGATCGTAGCGGACCCGTGACTGCCATTTGATCCGCCCAACACGCCCAACCCTGAAGTATTCACCACCGCAGCGTTGGAGATGGTCATGGTGCCGACACCGTACTCGGCAATGGTCATCGCTCCTGAACGTAACGAAGAGCCGGAACCATCGACGTTCACCGTACCGTTCGCCTGGGTGTTATCGCCGATAATGAGCTTGTAGACATCCGATCCTGCCACCACACCGCCCGCGAGAATATTCAGTGTGCCCACGCCGTTCATGCCGACGAAAGTGTAGTAATCCAGTGAATATCCCGTCGACACGTTGACCACCTCGCCATTATCAATAATGGCCGAATAGGCGGGCAGAGAGGCCAGCAGCAGCAGTGACAGGGCACTACGTTTAAAAAGCGGTTGCAAAGCATGATGTTGTTGAGCGGAAGAGGACGTTGTTTTCAAAGATGAATGGGTTGATGACTGGCTTGTCCCTCTCACCAACTCGGAACAAACCTGAAATACCTTCAGAACTTCATTCCATATAACGCGATAATTTGTGTTCATAAAAAATGCTCATAATCTGATAAAATGTTTATATGCGGTGTAATTGTTTTTAATACGCAACATAGAATCGATAAGCTTCCCTCACCTGGAAATGGGAAATAGAGGGCTATTCAGAAATGAATTCTGAACAGTCTTAAATTAAATAATCTATTGATGGTGTTATAATGATTTCACATATTGTCTCCGACAATAGTATCCATGCATGAGTAAATAACGAACATCCAGGATCCACGATTTACTCTCCGGAGAGGGCGTTAATGAATCACAGACCATCGTCAGAAATAAAAAACAATATTATGCAAATATATAACGCGTGTCCCTGTACAAAACATCCACTCATGCCAGTTGGTGACTGACAACACACGATAAATTCAGACCTTCTGGTGACGACCCGGGATCGGTTCGGCGGCAGCCATTGCGGCTTGCTGTTTGGTTAATAATGTTTATGTAATTCTTGCGCTCAGTTTTACACTCGCCTAAAAAGCTGTCAATACGCCCCCGGACTATTAGCCTGAACATTAATATCAGAAAATAATAATTAGTGAGCATAAATTCCTGGGAAGGACAGATGACGAAATTCTATTTTTCCGTATCATGAAAGGGGAAATAGAGAGGAACCCAGGATTTTTATATTGCGCAATAAGATTTTTAGCATTTTGCCAGCGTGTAAAAACTGCCTTTGAAAAGCACTTTTTGCTAAAAGCTTTTATGGCTCAATGTGGTAATTCCGGCTATCTGATTGTCTATAAAGAATATTTATGTTTTCATCGGGATGTGAGCGACCACTAAAAAGCGAACCCGAACATGTAAACCGCCTAACGTATTGCTGCGTGAAAGATGAGGATGGGTGCGATGCAAACGGGCAATATCAGAAACCAGCGCCAGGCCAATGCCTGCTCCGGCTTCCGTTCCGGCATTTTCCAGACGATGGAACGGCAGCATTGCCTGATGAATCTGTTCATCTTCGATGCCAGGACCACTATCTTCGACCTCCAGCACCACGGCCTCACCTTCCCGACGTAACCTGGCGGTCACCGTCCCTTGGGCCGGGGTATATTTCAGGGCGTTATCCAGCAAATTACCGCACAATTCCCCCAGCAGGACATCATCACCGTCTATCCATATCGCCTCCAGCACGCCTTCATAACCCAGGTCGATGCCTTTACTGCGCGCCTGCGCCAGTCGCGTGAAACAGCTCGTCTGCACCACCTCGAACAGATTGACCGGTGAAAACTGCCGCTCCCCCTGCTCTTTTCGCTTCACCGCTGAAAGCTGTAACAACCTTTCCGTCAGCAGGATGGTGTTGTCCAGCGTCGTACTCATCGCCCGTAAACTCTCGTGCCACTGCTGAGGCTGTTCGCTGGCAAGCGCTACGGCGGCCTGCGTTTTCAACACGGCCAGCGGGGTTTTCAGTTGATGAGAGGCATCGGCGCTAAACCGTTCCTGCCGGGAGATCAGCGCGCGCAGGCGATCGAGATAGCGGTTAAACGCGACGATCAGCAACCGCGTCTCCGACCAGGGCAGCAGTTCAGGTAACGGCGTCAGGAGTTCCGGTTCACGTCGCACCATCAGTGAGGAGAGCTGGCGCATCGGCCGCAGCACGCGGCGCAGCAGCCAGCCGACCAGCACCAGCGTCAGCAGCACCAACAGACCCTGCGTTACCGATGACGAAAACAGCAGTTGTCCTGCCAGGTAACGCCGCGATTGTAGCGTCTCTGCGACGTAGATCTCCGCCATCCCGACAATGCCGCCCTCGTTTACCGGCTGTAGCAGGCGCGCCACGCGAATGGCCTGCCCCTGATATTGCGTATGATAAAACCAGGCCAGCGCAGGGTAGAGTTGCGTACGAGAGGTGGAAGGCGGCATTGCCGGCAGGTCGTCGTAACCCGAAATCACCTTCCCCGACGGATCCACCACTTTATAGTACAGCCGGTCGTTCATGTTCAGTTCAAAGCTGTCCAACACCACCCACGGAACATTGACCTCCAGCGTTGCATTGCGGACCACCAGCCGCTCCGCCACCGTGCGGGCAGACGACAGCAGCGTGCGGTCATAGGCCTGCGTTGCCGCCTGCAGGGCGCTGACGTAGCTGTTAAACGCCGACAGTCCCCACAGCAGAATCAACGGTAGACCAAGAAACAGCATCAATTGCAGGTATAACGACTGGGGTTTAACCCACCTCATTGCCGCACTCCAGCACGTATCCCAGCCCGCGCAGCGTGGTGATCCGCACATTGCTGCCCTGTAATTTTTTCCGCAGACGATGAATGTACAGTTCGATACTTTCGGGGCTGACCTCATCGTTCAGGCTGAAGACCTGTTCGAACAACTGCTGGCGCGATACCGGACGGGTTCTGCGATACATCAGCACCGTCAACAGCGCCAGTTCACGCGGGGTGAGCGCCAACGGTTGCTGCTGAAGCAAGAAATATCCTTCGTCATGGAATGCCAGATCGCCCAGTTGCTGAAGCTCCTGTACCTGTCCCGCACTGCGCCGGAGCAAAGCCCGCAGCCGGGCGTCCAGTTCCTCAAGTTCGAAGGGCTTGGGCAGATAATCATCCGCTCCGGCATTGAGTCCTTTTACCCGATCCGCCACCGCGCTACGCGCTGTCAGCAGCAGCACCGGCAGCGTCTGCGCACGCTTACGCAGACGCTGCACCACTTCCAGTCCGTCGATCCCAGGCATGTTGATATCCAGAACCGCCAGCGCATAGGTTTCGCTATGCAGAAGATGGTCGGCAGCCAGTCCGTCGAACACACAGTCCACGGCGAATCCGTTCTGTACCAGCGCTTTTTCCAGCCAGTGAGCCAGCTCACGGTTATCTTCCGCCAATAAGAGACGCATATCACATCCTGTAAAGTTTCTGCCGCATTGAAAGGGAAATGAAAGGTTAATGTTTTAACAATCACGCAACTGAACCGCTACATGTTGGTTCACATAATCAAAAAATAATCTTCCGAACCCTACCATCCGGTTCTCCGGCGTGAGGATAAATAATGAAAAAACAGTTCGTTCGTACCCTTGCTGCAAGCGTTTTACTGATGAGCACCTCTGTCCTGGCGCAAGAAGCGCCGTCGCGTACCGAATGTATCGCCCCGGCGAAACCGGGCGGCGGCTTTGACCTTACCTGCAAACTGATTCAGGTGAGCATGATGGAAACCGGCGCTATCGAGAAACCGATGCGCGTGACCTACATGCCAGGCGGCGTGGGCGCAGTCGCCTATAACGCGATCGTCGCGCAACGGCCCGCCGAAGCGGGGACGGTCGTGGCGTTCTCCGGCGGTTCGCTGTTGAACCTGTCGCAGGGTAAATTTGGTCGTTACGGCGTGGATGATGTGCGCTGGCTGGCGAGCGTCGGTACGGACTACGGCATGATCGCCGTGCGCGCCGACTCACCGTGGAAGTCACTGAAAGATCTGCTCACCGCGATGGAAAAAGATCCCAACAGCGTGGTGATTGGCGCCGGGGCCTCTATTGGCAGCCAGGACTGGATGAAGTCGGCGCTGCTGGCGCAACAGGCTCACGTCGATCCGCACAAGATGCGCTATGTCGCCTTTGAAGGCGGCGGCGAACCAGTCACCGCACTGATGGGCAATCATGTACAGGTGGTTTCCGGCGATCTCAGTGAGATGGTGCCCTATCTGAGCGGCGATAAAATCCGCGTCCTCGCCGTCTTCTCTGAAAACCGTCTGCCCGGACAACTCGCCAATGTGCCTACCGCCAAAGAGCAGGGTTACGACCTGGTCTGGCCCATCATTCGCGGCTTTTATGTCGGCCCAAAAGTCAGTGATGACGAGTATCAATGGTGGGTGCAGGCATTTGAAAAACTCCAGCAGACCGACGCGTTCAAAAAGCAGCGCGACCTGCGTGGCCTGTTCGAATTCAATATGACGGGTCAACAGCTTGATGAGTATGTCAAAAAACAGGTGACCGGTTACCGCGAGCAGGCGAAAGCCTTTGGCCTGGCGAAATAAAGATGGAGGCTCCGATGAGCGATCGTATTTTCGCCGGTATCTGGCTGTTGCTGTGTATCGCCGGGCTGTTTATCGCCTGGCAAATTCAGAGTGAATACAGTTACGAACCGGTCGGCCCGCGTCCGTTTCCGCTGGGGATTATCGCCCTGATGGCGCTGTGCGCGCTGGCACTCCTGTTACGCCATCCGGATGTTGTGGACTGGCCGCGCCGGCACGTCCTGCAAAAACTGTTAACTATGGTGATCGTCCTGTTGATGTACGCCTGGGGCTTTGAGTGGCTGGGCTTCCCTGTCGCCACCGCCATTCTGACGCTGGTGATTGGCATTCTGTTTGGCGCCACATTACCCGCCGCGGGCATTTCCGGCGCGATCCTCGGCGTCGCCCTGTGGTATGCCTTCGACCGCCTGCTTGATGTCACCTTACCGCTCGGCGCCTGGCTGAGTTAACGGAGAAACGATGGATACCTGGATATATCTTTCTCAGGGTTTTGCGGTGGCGATGACGCCGGAAAACCTGGTGATCGCGCTGATCGGCTGCTTCGTCGGCACCATTGTCGGTCTGCTGCCGGGTCTGGGGCCGATCAACGGCGTGGCGATCCTGTTGCCACTGGCCTTTGCTTTGCATCTGCCAGCGGAATCGGCGCTAATCCTGTTGGCAACGGTTTACATTGGTTGCGAATACGGCGGACGCATTTCGTCGATTTTGCTCAACGTGCCCGGCGATGCGGCGGCAATTATGACCGCGCTGGACGGCTACCCGATGGCGCAACAGGGGCGCGGCGGCGTCGCGCTCTCTATTTCAGCGGTCAGCTCCTTCTTTGGCTCACTGATCGCCATCGGCGGAATCATTCTGTTCGCCCCCTTACTGGCGCAATGGTCGCTGGCGTTTGGTCCGGCAGAGTACTTCGCGCTCATGGTTTTTGCGATTGCCTGTCTTGGCAGCATGATGGCGCAAAATCCGCTGAAATCGTTTCTGGCGGCGCTGATTGGTCTGGGACTGGCGACCGTCGGCGTTGACGCCAACACCGGGGTGTATCGCTTTACCTTTGACAGCGTGCATCTTTCTGACGGCGTGCAGTTTATCGTCGTGGTGATCGGCCTGTTCTCGGTTTCTGAAATCCTGCTGATGCTGGAACATACCAGCAGCGGGCAGAAACTGGTACGCAAAACAGGGCGCATGCTGTTCAACGCCAAAGAAGGCGCGCAGTGCGTCGGCGCGACGCTGCGCTCGTCGGTGATTGGCTTCTTCGTCGGCGTGCTGCCGGGCGCGGGTGCCACCATCGCCAGCGCCATCACCTACATGACCGAGAAAAAAATCAGCGGCAACAGCGACAGCTTCGGCAAAGGCGATATTCGTGGGGTTGCCGCACCAGAAGCGGCGAATAACGCGTCGGCCTGTGGCTCGTTTATTCCGATGCTGACGCTGGGCGTGCCGGGTTCCGGCACCACGGCGGTGATGATGGGTGCCCTAACCCTGTACAACATCACGCCGGGACCGGCGATGTTTACCGAACAACCGGATATCGTCTGGGGATTGATTGCGGCTCTGCTGATTGCCAACGTGATGCTGCTGGTGATGAACATTCCGCTGATCGGCCTGTTCACCCGGATGCTGACCATCCCACTGTGGTTCCTGGTACCGGCTATCGCGGCGGTTTCCGCTGTCGGGGTGTACGCCGTACACAGTACAACCTTCGATCTGGTGCTGATGGTCGCGCTCGGCGTGCTGGGCTACGTTCTGCGCAAAATGCACTTCCCGATGTCGCCGCTGATCTTAGGCTTTGTGCTGGGCGAAATGCTCGAACAAAACCTGCGCCGTGCGTTGTCGATCAGTAACGGCAATATGGCGATTCTGTGGGAAAGTAGCGTCACCAAAGTGCTGCTGGTGATGGCGGTGGCAGTCATTGTGATCCCGCCGCTGTTACGGATCCTCCGTAAGCGCCACACCAAACCGCAGGTGGATGTCGGGTAATGCCTCGCCGGATGGCGCTTCGCTTATCCGGCCTACCCGCAACCCAGGCCGCATAAAACACGCCGCGTTGTCATCCGGCAACAGTCTCAATTCTTAACATTCCTTCCGATAACCGCCTCAATCCGTTCCTTCATATAGGGAAAGAACGGATTCGAGGTGACACGCATTAA
Organism: Citrobacter amalonaticus; assembly: GCF_018323885.1. Classification (NCBI taxonomy): domain Bacteria; kingdom Pseudomonadati; phylum Pseudomonadota; class Gammaproteobacteria; order Enterobacterales; family Enterobacteriaceae; genus Citrobacter; species Citrobacter amalonaticus. The sequence continues at coordinate 3,565,804 of NZ_AP024585.1, forward strand.
CGTATCCAGCCCCACCAGCAGCGTGGAGGTCTCTCCGCGCAGCGCAATCGTGCCAATGCTCAGCCCATAGCGATTCAACACATCCGGCTTCAACCCATACAACGAATCGGTCAGTGGAAAGGGCACCGCCACATGCGACAACGAATACATCTCCTGCGGCCAGGCCTCCTGTAACGGCTGAACCTGCACATCACGCGTTCCGGCGAGGGTGTCACGCGCCACCACGGCCAGCGTTTCTGCCGTGGCATTAGTGACCACCGTTGTGCGGTAAGCTCGCGGTACGGAGGGCAGCAACGTCGCGGCGGCGGTATAAGAAGATGTCCGCAGCAGAGGGCGCAGGTTAGCCGCCTGATTGATATCAAACAGCACCAGTTCGCTGCCGTTAGGTCCCAGATAGCGATACAACGACTCCACTACCGCCTGGGTGCTGACGGTGGAATCCATTACCGACTGGAAGGTCAGCACCGGCGGCAGATCGTGAAGTCGCATAGTCTGCGCATCCTGGACAATTTGCTGCTGTAGCGCTTTGGTCAGCAGATAAGACTGCCGCGCCGCATTGACAGGAAACGAATTGTATTTGAAGGGGTTAAATTCTGGCGTGACGTTGAGCCACGCGGCTTTGGCAAACGCGGGAAACAGCGCCGGTAACCCCGCCAGCCCGGCAAAACGGGCGAATGACGTGACGCCAATCATCGGCGACAGCAACACCACCTGACGCGGACGTCGCAGCGTGGCGTCGTCCAGACTGTCCAGCGTGTATTTCAGCGCCAGCGCGCCGCCGTTAGAGTACCCCACCAGATGCAGCGGCACCTCGTTACCCACCAGTCTCGTCGCCTCACGCACCGCCAGACGTGTCGCGGCCAGCCACGCTTCCCAGTCGACCGCCGTTAACGCGCCTGGCGCGGTGCCGTGTCCGGGCAGGCGTGGCACCACGGCGATAAATCCCTGCTGCTGGTAGATCCGGGCGATATCTTTCAGGCTGTAGGGCGAGTCGGTCAGGCCGTGGAGCATCACGGCAACGCCGCGCGGTTTGCCTTGCGGCATCAACACGAATGAGCGGTTCCAGTTGGGGGTAAATTGCGCCGGAGCAACCCGACTGCCCGACCAGAAACGGTTGATCGGCGTCTGCTCATCCGGGCTCAGCGTATCGCCCACCTGTTTTTGTAGATCGGCAAACAGCGCCGCTTCCCGTACCTGATACTGCGCAAAGGTGGCGTTATCCAGCGCCGCCGCGCTCATTTCATTCCCGTGCCAGGTATGCCAGGAATGAAGATCAGGCCCACTCTCTGTCTGATACACCCGCACGCCGAGAAAAATAATCAGTACCACCAGCAGCGTCAGCACCACGTGTTTGATCAGCGCCAACAGGCCGGAACTGACCCACTTCACCCGACGGAAGAGGTTTTTAAGCAACATGTTTATCCCGAACCTCGCTCATCAGACACACCGCAACCGGCGTTAGTGTAGGCTAACCGGCGGTTTCCTCAACCTTTTCCGCCATTTTCTCCCGATACGCATGCATTTACCCCTGCATTTAATAATGTTCAATATTTGTTGTTTTTGATCACAAAAAAGAAACAAAAAGTTCATTTTGTGCACGCTTTCTAAAAATGTAGATATTTTTAATTTATGGCTACGAAATGAGCTTCGCCATGTCTCCCTGACCATCTACTGAGAGGATCGATTCTGATGAATGCACTGACTGCCGTTAAACCAAACGCTGAAGATCCAGGCCAACCTGGCAACGGATTTACGCTGAAACCGTCAGCCCAATCCCCACGTCTGCTGGAGCTGACCTTTTCCGCCCGGACGACAGAACACTTTCTTCGGCAGGTCGCGCAATGGCCGGTGCAGGCACTGGAATACAAATCGTTCCTGCGCTTCAAAGTGGGCAAGATCCTTGACGATCTGTGCGACAACCAGCTGCAGCCGCTGCTGCTGAAAACGCTGCTGGATCGCGCAAAGGGCGCGTTACTGATCAACGCAGAAGGCATCGATAACGTGGCGCAGGCTGACGATATGGTCAAACTGGCAACCGCGGTGGCCCATCTGGTTGGACGCTCCAACTTTGATGCCATGAGCGGTCAGTATTATGCGCGCTTTGTGGTAAAAAACGTCGATAACTCAGACAGCTATCTGCGTCAGCCACACCGCGTAATGGAGTTGCATAACGACGGCACCTACGTCGAAGAGATCACCGATTACGTGCTGATGATGAAAATCGACGAGCAAAACATGACCGGCGGCAACTCGCTGCTGCTGCATCTTGACGACTGGGAACATCTTGACGAGTACTTCAGCCACCCACTGGCGCGCCGTCCGATGCGCTTCGCTGCGCCGCCCAGCAAGAACGTCAGTCATGATGTGTACCACCCGGTATTTGACGTCGACCAACAGGGCCGCCCGGTTATGCGCTACATCGACCAGTTTGTGCAGCCAAAAGATTTTGAAGAAGGTGTCTGGCTGAGCGAGCTGTCTGATGCGCTGGAAACCAGCAAAAGCATCCTGTCCGTTCCGGTTTCGGTGGGTAAATTCCTGTTGATCAACAACCTGTTCTGGCTACACGGACGCGATCGTTTTACCTCGCACCCGGACCTGCGCCGCGAACTCATGCGTCAGCGCGGCTACTTCGCTTATTCCACCCACCACTACCAGACGCATCAGTAAGCGTGAAGGAACAAGCGGATGTATGATTTTGTGATTATTGGCGGCGGCATTATTGGCATGTCGACCGCCATGCAGTTAAGTGAGGTCTATCCGGACGCTCGCATCGCGCTGCTGGAAAAAGAGTCCGGCCCGGCCTGTCATCAGACGGGCCACAACAGCGGCGTGATCCATGCCGGGGTCTATTACACTCCCGGCAGTCTGAAAGCGCAGTTTTGTCTCGCCGGTAACCGTGCGACCAAAGCCTTTTGCGATCAAAACAGCATCCGCTACGACACCTGCGGCAAGATGTTGGTCGCCACCTCTGAACAGGAAATGGAACGGATGCGCGCCCTGTGGGATCGCACCGCCGCGAATGGCTTAGAACGCGAGTGGCTGAATGCGCAGGAATTGCGCGAGCGCGAACCAAACATCACCGGACTCGGCGGCATTTTTGTGCCGTCCAGCGGGATCGTCAGCTACCGGGAGGTCACGGCGGCGATGGCGAAAATCTTCCAGGCCAGAGGCGGCGAAATTATCTACAACGCCGACGTCAGCGCTCTGAAAGAGCACGCCTCGGGCGTGGTCGTGCGTACCCGCCAGGGACAGGAATGTGAAGGGTCGACGCTAATTACCTGCTCCGGACTGATGGCCGATCGGCTGGTGAAAATGCTCGGCGTCGAGCCAGGTTTTATCATCTGCCCGTTCCGTGGCGAGTACTTCCGCCTGGCGGCGGAACACAACCATATCGTCAACCATCTGATCTACCCGATCCCCGATCCGGCGATGCCGTTTCTCGGCGTCCATCTCACCCGCATGATCGACGGCAGCGTCACGGTTGGGCCGAATGCGGTGCTGGCGTTTAAGCGCGAGGGCTATCGCAAACGCGACTTTTCGCTCAGCGATACGCTGGAGATCCTCGGTTCTTCCGGCATTCGTCGGGTTCTGCAAAACAACCTGCGCGCCGGTTTAAGCGAAATGAAAAACTCGCTGTGCAAGAGTGGCTATCTGCGACTGGTGCAAAAGTACTGCCCGAGCCTGACGCTAAACGATCTGCAACCGTGGCCTGCAGGCGTCCGCGCTCAGGCCGTTTCGCCGGACGGCAAGCTGATTGACGATTTTCTGTTTGTCACCACACCGCGATCGATCCACACCTGCAATGCCGCCTCCCCGGCGGCGACGTCAGCGCTGCCTATCGGCGCACACATCGTCAGCCAGGTACAAACGCTGCTGGCAAACCAGAGCAACCCCGGACGCACGCTGCGTGCGGCACGTAGCGTGGACACCTTACACGCCGCTTTCACCCGTTAACCTTTTTTCAGACAGGAAGCCATCATGCAACTAAACGATCCGACGTTGTTCCGTCAGCAGGCCTTGATCGACGGCCAGTGGCGCGATGCCGATAGCGGCGAAGTCATTGCGGTGACCAACCCGGCCAACGGCAAGACGCTGGGCAGCGTGCCGAAAATGGGCAGCGCGGAAACCCGCGACGCCATTGAGGCCGCTAACCGCGCGCTGCCCGCCTGGCGCGACCTCACCGCCAAAGAGCGGGCGAATATTCTGCGTCGCTGGTTCAATCTGATGCTGGAGCATCAGGACGATCTCGCCCGCCTGATGACCCTGGAACAGGGCAAGCCGCTGGCAGAAGCCAAAGGGGAAATCAGCTATGCCGCCTCCTTTATTGAGTGGTTTGCCGAAGAGGGCAAACGCATTTATGGCGACACCATACCCGGACACCAGGCCGACAAACGCCTGATCGTCATTAAGCAACCGATTGGCGTTACTGCCGCCATTACGCCGTGGAACTTCCCGTCAGCGATGATCACCCGCAAAGCCGGTCCGGCACTGGCGGCTGGCTGCACGATGGTGCTTAAACCCGCCAGCCAGACGCCGTTCTCCGCGCTGGCGCTGGCGGAACTGGCAAACCGCGCCGGGATCCCGCCGGGCGTATTCAGTGTTGTCACCGGTTCGGCGGGCGCGGTCGGTAACGAACTGACCCACAATCCGCTGGTGCGCAAACTGTCGTTCACCGGTTCGACGGAGATTGGTCGTCAGTTGATGGAACAGTGCGCCAAAGACATCAAAAAAGTCTCTCTGGAGTTGGGCGGTAATGCGCCGTTTATCGTCTTTGACGATGCCTGCCTCGATAAAGCGGTTGAAGGCGCGCTGGCGTCCAAGTTCCGCAACGCCGGACAGACCTGCGTCTGCGCCAACCGTCTGTATGTGCAGGACGGCGTTTATGAGCGCTTTGCGGAGAAGCTGCAACAGGCGGTGGAAAAACTGCATCTCGGTGACGGTCTGGCACCCGACGTCACTACCGGCCCACTGATTGATGAGAAAGCGGTCGCCAAAGTGCAGGAGCATATTGCCGATGCGCTGGAAAAAGGGGCGCGCATCATCACCGGCGGAAAACCGCACGCGCTGGGCGGTAATTTCTTCCAGCCCACCATTCTGGTGGACGTGCCAGACAACGCAAAGGTCGCCAAAGAAGAGACCTTCGGTCCATTGGCTCCGCTGTTCCGCTTTAGTGATGAAGCCGACGTGATCAGACAGGCCAACGACACCGAGTTTGGTCTGGCGGCCTATTTCTACGCCCGCGATTTGAGCCGCGTCTTTCGCGTTGGCGAGGCGCTGGAGTACGGCATCGTCGGCATTAATACCGGCATTATCTCGAACGAAGTCGCGCCGTTTGGCGGGATCAAAGCCTCCGGTCTTGGCCGTGAAGGTTCCAAATACGGCATCGAAGATTACTTAGAAATCAAATACCTGTGCATTGGCCTTTCATAATAAATCAACTGGAGAACACCTGATGAGCACCAATAACGAATTAATGCAGCGTCGCGCTCATGCCGTCCCGCGTGGCGTAGGACAAATTCATCCGATCTTTGCCGCGCGCGCGGAAAACTGCCGGGTCTGGGATGTGGAAGGCCGTGAATTCCTGGATTTTGCTGGCGGCATCGCGGTGCTGAACACCGGACACCTGCACCCGCAGATCGTCTCGGCAGTCGAAGCGCAACTGAAAAAACTGTCCCACACCTGCTTCCAGGTGTTGGCCTATGAGCCGTATCTGCAACTGTGCGAAATCATGAACCAGAAAGTGCCGGGCGACTTCGCCAAGAAGACCCTGCTGGTCACCACCGGTTCCGAAGCGGTAGAAAACGCTGTGAAGATCGCCCGCGCGGCAACGAAACGGACGGGGACGATCGCCTTTAGCGGTGCATACCACGGTCGCACTCACTACACCCTGTCGCTGACCGGGAAAGTGAACCCGTACTCCGCCGGAATGGGGCTGATGCCGGGTCACGTCTATCGCGCGCTCTATCCGTGCGCCTTGCACGGCATTAGCGAAGATGACGCCATCGCCAGCATTCACCGCATCTTTAAAAATGATGCCGCGCCGGAAGATATCGCCGCCATCGTGATTGAACCAGTACAGGGCGAAGGCGGTTTTTACGCCGCCTCTCCGGCCTTTATGCAGCGCCTGCGCGCGATTTGCGACGAACACGGGATCATGCTGATTGCCGATGAAGTACAGAGCGGTGCGGGGCGTACCGGTACGCTGTTTGCGATGGAGCAGATGGGCGTGGCACCGGACATCACCACCTTCGCCAAATCCATTGCCGGGGGCTTCCCGCTGGCGGGCGTCACCGGACGCGCCGACGTCATGGACGCCATCCCGCCGGGTGGACTGGGCGGCACCTATGCCGGTAACCCGATTGCCTGCGCCGCCGCGCTGGCGGTCCTGAACATTTTCGAGCAGGAAAATCTGCTGCAAAAAGCCAACGAACTCGGCAAAACCCTGCGCAACGGTCTGCTGGCGATTGCCGAAACGCATCGTGAAATCGGCGATGTCCGTGGAATGGGGGCGATGATCGCCATCGAACTGTTTGAAGACGGCGACCACAACAAGCCGGATGCAAAACTGACGGCAGAGATCGTCGCGCGCGCCCGCGACAAAGGTCTGATCCTGCTCTCCTGTGGGCCGTACTACAACGTGCTGCGCATCCTCGTTCCGCTCACCATTGAAGAGGCGCAAATCCGCCAGGGGCTGGACATTATCGCCCAGTGTTTTGATGAGGCGAAACACGGTTAACACGCCTGTAGCGCTGCCGGACAAGATGCCTCGGCGTCTTGTCCGGCCTGGAAAACCTCTCCTCTGAAGGTCGGATAAGGCGGAGCCGCCATCCGGCAAACGGTTCAATAACAATAAAGAGGTCATAAGATGGGGCAACTGTCGCAATCACATGATTTAGGGGGCGGGCTGAAATCACGCCACGTCACCATGCTGTCTATTGCCGGGGTTATCGGCGCAAGTCTGTTTGTGGGTTCCAGTGTGGCGATAGCCCAGGCCGGGCCCGCGGTCCTGCTGGCCTATCTGTTCGCCGGGTTACTGGTGGTGATGATTATGCGGATGCTGGCCGAAATGGCCGTCGCCACGCCGGACACCGGTTCCTTTTCCACGTACGCCGATAAAGCCATCGGACGCTGGGCAGGCTACACCATCGGCTGGTTGTACTGGTGGTTCTGGGTGCTGGTGATCCCGCTTGAAGCGAATATCGCCGCCATCATCCTCAATTCCTGGGTCCCCGGCGTCCCGATCTGGCTGTTCTCGCTGGTCATCACGCTGGCGTTAACCGGCAGTAATTTGCTGAGCGTCAAAAATTACGGTGAGTTTGAGTTCTGGCTGGCGCTGTGCAAAGTGATTGCCATCCTCGCCTTTATCGCGCTGGGTGCCGCGGCGATCAGCGGTTTTTACCCTTACGCTGAAGTCAGCGGTATTTCGCGCTTGTGGGATCACGGCGGCTTTATGCCGAACGGCTTTGGCGCGGTGCTAAGCGCCATGCTGATCACCATGTTCTCCTTTATGGGCGCTGAGATTGTTACCATCGCCGCTGCCGAATCCGACACGCCGGATAAGCACATCGTCCGCGCCACTAACTCGGTCATCTGGCGTATTTCGATCTTTTATCTGTGTTCGATCTTTGTCGTCGTCTCCCTGATTCCGTGGAACATGCCGGGTCTGAAAGAGGTAGGTTCCTATCAGTCGGTGCTGGAACTGCTGCATATTCCGCATGCCAAACTGATCATGGACTGTGTGATCCTGCTGTCGGTAACCAGTTGCCTGAACTCTGCGCTGTATACCGCGTCGCGAATGCTCTACTCCCTGAGCCGCCGTGGCGACGCGCCAGCCATGATGGGTAAAATCAATCGCAGCAAAACCCCCTGGGTGGCGGTGTTACTCTCGACAGGCGCGGCGTTTTTAACCGTAGTCGTGAACTATTATGCCCCGGCAAAAGTGTTTAAGTTCCTGATTGACAGCTCCGGCGCCATCGCCCTACTGGTATATCTGGTTATCGCCGTTTCTCAGCTGAGGATGCGCAAAATCCTGCTGGCGGAAGGCGGCGAGATCAAACTGAAAATGTGGCTCTATCCATGGCTGACCTGGCTGGTGATTGGCTTTATCATCTTTGTGCTGGTTGTGATGCTCTTCCGCCCGGCGCAACAGCTGGAAGTGATTTCCACAGGGTTGCTGGGGCTGGGGATTATTTGCACCGTGCCGATTATGTCGCGCTGGAAAAAACTGGTATTGTGGCAAAAGACACCGCTGCAAAATACCCGTTAAATGATTTCCCGGCGCAGGCCGGGAACACGATTCAGGAGTAAGACCATGACCGCCATTTCCCATCCGACGGCCATAGATGGATACCGCTGGCTGAAGAACGATATTATCCGTGGTGTTTATCAACCTGATGAAAAACTGCGCATGAGTTTATTAACTTCACGCTATTCTCTTGGCGTTGGGCCGCTCAGGGAGGCGCTTTCTCATCTGGTGGCGGAACGGCTGGTCACGGTGGTGAATCAAAAAGGGTATCGGGTGGCGTCCATGTCAGAGCAGGAACTGCTCGATATTTTCGACGCCCGGGCCAATATGGAAGCCATGCTGGTAAGTCTGGCGATTGAACGCGGCGGTGACGAATGGGAAGCTGAGATCCTCGCCCGCGCCCACATGCTCAGCAAGCTAGAGGCCAGCGACGCCAGCGAACACCTGCTGGATGAGTGGGATTTACGCCATCAGGCATACCATACCGCTATTGTTGCCGGATGCGGTTCGCAGTATCTGCTGCAAATGCGTGAACGGTTGTTTGATCTCGCGGCGCGCTATCGGTTTATCTGGCTGCGAAAAACGGTCTTGTCGGTTGAAATGCTGGAGGATAAACACATTCAGCATCAGACGCTAACGGAGGCAATTCTGGCGCGCGATGCGACGCGCGCCAGTGAACTCATGCGCCAACATTTACTGACGCCGATACCTATTATCCAGCAGGCCATGACCGGTAAACTACTGGCGCAAAAATCCTGACGGCGCTTATTCTTCCGGAATACGCAGCACCTGGCCGGGATATATTTTATCCGGGCTTTTAAGCATCGGCTTATTCGCCTCAAAAATTTTGTTATACAGGTTGGCATTGCCGTAAACCTGTTTCGAAATAGCGCTCAGGGTATCGCCGGATTTCACCGTGTAGAACTGACTCTCGGCGGCAGGCGCGTCGGTTTTAACCTGATCATCCACGCTGGCAATCCCGGAAATATTCCCGACCGCAATCAGGATTTTTTCTTTCGCTTCCTGACTTAATCCGTCACCCGTCACCGTCGCCTTGCCATCAGCAATTTGTACATTCACCTTGTCAGCGTCCGGAATACCGGTTTTATGCAGATGGTCCTGCACCTTTTTTGCTAAATCGTCTTTATCGTGATTACCGGTTACTGCATCCCACAGTTTTTCCCCGGCGTCTTTTACAAAGTTGAAAAGTCCCATATCCACCTCGATCGTTGACAATAAACACTCAGGAAGTGTAGCAGAAAGTTTCGCTTAAAATTCTGACGGCGCGGCGACCGGTGTGGCCCGATAACGTCACGCTATCGGGCGGTATCATGGCGGTTAAGAAAGAGATGAAGGACGGGTTTGCACCCAGAACGCGTGAATTAAACCCGGAATATAGCCCAGTAAGGTCAGAACGATATTAAGAATGAACGCCCAGCCGAATCCTTTACCCAACAGGACCCCCAGCGGCGGCAGAATGATCGTAAATACAATTCTCCAGAAACCCATATACACTCCAAAAAGAAAAATTACTCATTGTTTAAAAAGGGATTTTATCCCTAAGCGTAGCGAGCTTAGCGGAGATTGCCAGTTATCACTCTCGCTTTTACCCTCTTTTACGATTTTTACACTGGCAGTCGCTTCATTTTTATTTTAGACTTTACTTAATTTAGAAAACACTAAAATAAATATGAGCGAACTCGAACAACTCCAGGCCAGCGCGGAACAGGCGGCGGCCCTGCTGAAAGCAATGAGCAACCCTAAGCGACTGCTGATCCTGTGTATGCTTTGCGGCTCACCGGGCACCAGCGCGGGCGATCTGGCACGCGCCACCGGGTTAAGTCCCTCGGCCACTTCACAGCATCTGGCAAAAATGCGCGAAGAAGGGCTGATTGGCAGCCAGCGCGATGCTCAGCGCATCCTCTATTTCATTAAAAATGCAGCGGTGAATTCACTCATTGCCACATTGAAAAACGTCTATTGTCCATAAGGAGTGAACATGACCATCGGGACGATTTCCCCGCGCGACGCAAAGGCCCGTATTGAGCAAGGCGCCAGACTGATTGATATTCGCGATGCCGACGAATATCTGCGTGAACATATTCCGCAGGCCCATCTCGCACCGCTGAGTACGCTCGAACAGGGGGGCTTTCCTGCCAGGCTGCGAGGTGAATGCGTCATTTTCCATTGTCAGTCCGGAAAACGAACGCAAAACAATGCGGCTACCTTGCAGGCTCTTGCCGCACCGGCTGAAGCTTTGTTGCTGGAAGGGGGCATTGACGGCTGGAAAGCGGCGGGTTTCCCCACGGCAGAAGATAAATCACAGCCGCTTCCGCTGATGCGTCAGGTACAAATTGCCGCAGGCGGGCTGGCCTTACTGGGCGTAGTGTTGGGATATAGCGTCAACAGCGGCTTTTTCCTGCTCAGCGGTTTTGTAGGTGCGGGGTTGCTGTTCGCCGGACTGACTGGTTTTTGCGGCATGGCGCGATTGCTCGACAAAATGCCGTGGAATCGCCGTCCTCAATAATCACGGGAAATAAGCGGTGAGGAACACCTCACCGCTTACAGAATTAGATCAGAAAATCGTCCAGCGATTTACCTGCCGCCAGTGCCTGGGCAATCGGTTTTGGCGTACGCCCCTGACCGGTCCAGGTTTTACTTTCCCCGTTAAGATCGGTATAGCGATATTTCGCCGGACGCGGCTGGCGTTTTTTACCCACTCGCATGGCCGCGGCGTCATTACCGAACAACTCTTCCGGGCTAATTCCGTCGGCCTTCATCAGTTCCAGCAAAGTATTAATTTTCTGCTGCTGTTCAGCGCGCTGACGCTGTAACTGTTCTTCTTCTTCACGTCTTTCTTTAGTGACGACCCTGAATTTCTCCAGCATTTCTTCAAGAACGTCAATGGAGAATTCGCGAGCCATGGCGCGTAATTTACGAATATTATTTAAGTTCTGTAACATCAAATTCATAATAATTAAAATCCTTTAACGCAAAAAAATTATTACACTGTGCAGTCTATTATATTATTAGAACATTTTCCAGCCCCTGGAATATAACAGAGGAAATACCACCTCCCGTTAATATACGCTAAATAATATTCCGGCTCATTTTCTCATTCTCTGACGAATAACCTCCATACCGGCTCATCGAACATAGAATGCGGTTTTTGCCTTACAGGGAAATCCCTCAATCAGAACACCAACATAACATCTTGATTTTTAATGATTTAAAATACACAAACAACAAAAACTCTATCCGGTACAAAAATCAGGCGGTTACAGAGTATTTTATCGACAAAAAGCGTCAAAATAAAAATATTTCGCTAGTTGATAGTTACAATGCAGCAATATACTCTAGCATTAAGCAAAAACACCACAACAAAACACTAACACGAACTTATTTAACGGCAATTTTACCCCTTATTTACAAGGAGCATTAGCATGTTCTCACCACAGTCACGCTTGCGTCATGCTGTAGCAGACACGTTCGCGATGGTTGTTTATTGTTCTGTCGTGAACATGTTGATCGAGATCTTCCTCTCCGGAATGACCTTTGAGCAATCACTTTCGTCCCGATTGGTCGCCATTCCGGTCAACATTCTGATCGCCTGGCCCTATGGAATGTATCGTGATCTCTTTATGAAGGCGTCGCGTAAAGTGGGTTCTGCGGGGTGGCTGAAAAACCTGGCGGATGTACTGGCTTATGTCACCTTCCAGTCCCCGGTTTATGTCGCTATTCTGCTGACGGTGGGCGCTGACTGGCATCAAATTACCGCCGCAGTCAGTTCTAATATCGTAATATCGATGATGATGGGGGCGGTATATGGCTATTTCCTCGATTATTGCCGCCGCCTGTTTAAGGTGAGTCGCTACCAACAGGTTAAAGCCTGAAACGACTTTGCGACTGGCTGTGCCAGTCGCTTAATTAACTCGCCTCGCCAAACAGTCCATTCAAATAACGCTCAAGCGCAATACGCGAACTAAAGCCGTGAGGAATGCCGTAGTGTTCGTGGGTGTCCCCGGCTAAATAAAGCGGAAAATGCTGATAATGGTCGCAGGTTTTAATTTCAGATGCCGGTTCAGCCAGCGAAGAACTGCGCTCTTTTAATGTCGGATGAATCACCAGCGCAGTGCGTCCCATACGCGCTTCGCGATTAACATAGACATAATTCTCGCCACGTCGATAACCGTACGTTTTCTGTGTTACCACATCAACGGTAAACCCCACTTTTTCAAGTACGCGCGCCACCTCGTCAGGTCGTAAATACATATTTTTTCCTCGTTATCTTTTACTGCGGGCTTACCTTACCTGATTCAGCATTGGCAACGCTTTCAGAAAAGTCCATAAACGCGCAATAACGCCGTGAGGCGTCTCAGAAGTTAAAAATATCGACTAAACTGAAAGTCACATCGAAATCACTGGAGGATCATATGTTTAACCGACCGAACCGAAACGACGTAGATGATGGCGTGCAGGATATTCATAATGACGTCAATCAATTAGCCGACAGTCTGGAAGCCGTACTGAAGTCATTGGGCAGCGATGCGAAGGATGAAGCAGATACCGCACGGCGTAAAGCACAGGCCCTACTGAAAGAGACGCGTGCGAAAATGCATGGCCGGACGCGCGTGCAGCAAGCCGCCCGTGACGCCGTAGGCTGCGCCGATACGTTTGTGCGTGATAAACCCTGGTGTAGCATCGGTACGGCGGCGGCGGTGGGGATCTTCGTCGGTGCGTTGCTGAGTCTTCGTCGCTAAGGATGAGGCCGGTGCCGGATAGCGTTTACGTATATCCGGCCTGGCATAAACTCGACTAAAGCGCTGACTGAATGGCCTGTCGCAACCGCTTTGCCACCTGTCTTGCGATTTCAGGCGAAGCGATGTTAGTGAACGACAGCAAAATCCCTCCCATCCCCGATGTATTCAACCGCCAGCGACTCAGGGCCTGGACCGCCAGGCCCGCCTCATTGGCTTTGCGTACCGGCGCGATATCGTCACCGTCAACAGTAATCACCAGCTGTATCCCGCCCTGTTGGGGTACAACGTGAAATCCCTGTTCGCCGAGTGCCCTTTCCGTCCATTGCCTTCGCTGCGCATAGTGCTGACGCATTTTTTTCAGATGCCGCCAGAAATGCCCATCACGGATAAAATCCGCCAGCGTTTGCTGCCAGAGCAGCGGCACGCTACAGGCCATCCGTACCGCCTGCTGACGAAAACGACTCACCTGGTTTACTGGCACCACCAGCCATGCACAGCGCAAGGCGGGAAACAGCGATTTGCTGAACGTACCGGCGTAAATTACCCGCTGTGGCGCATCCAGACTTTTCAGCGGCGGCAGCGGTTTACCGTGATAACGAAACTCGCTGTCGTAATCATCTTCAATAATCCACGCCTGGGTATGTGATGCCCACTCCAGCAGTTGATGACGCCGGGCTAACGACAGCGCGACGCCAAGCGGGCTTTGATGGGCCGGAGTGAGTAGCGCAAAACGCGCATCCGGATAATCGCGGATCCCGGTCGCCACATTCAACCCGTCGTCATCGATCGGAACCGGCAGCAGCGCGACATTTTCCTGCTCAATCACCGGACGGATCAACGGAAAGCCGGGATCTTCAATCCACATGCCATCGCCCGGCTTGGCCAGCGCACACAGGATGAGGGTCATCGACGCCGCATAGCCTGAGGTGATAAAAATCTGCTCGGGCAGACAGTCAATACTGCGCGACACGCGCAGATAGTCCACGATTGCCTGGCGTAACACGGCTTCACCGCAGACGTCGCCGAGAGCCAGATCAAAACGCGTCTGCGTGCGCAGTCGTCGCCCCATCACCCGCGCCCAGATGTCTCGCGGGAAGAGATCCAGTGCAGGAAGCCCCATCTGAAAGGGCTGAGGAACGGTACTTTCTCCGGCAAAGACCACCGGTTCGCTGTACGTCTGTTCCGGATGCAACTGTGCGCTGACAAACGTTCCCGCCTGCCCTCGCCGCTCCAGCCAGCCCTGTGCCACCAGCTCCGCATAAGCGTTTTCCACCGTCGAGCGCGAAATACCCAGCTCCTGTGACCAGGTACGACTGGACGGTAGTCTGGCTCCGGGCTGGAGTTCCCCACGTTCAATGGCCGTTTTTAACTGACGGGCAATTTGCTGATAGCGCGGCATATGGTCTGCTTTTTTCGTAAAAATATGGCTCTCTTTTGCAGTCCATTATAGTGCTACATTGCCGGCCATCAACACGAGGAGAAGCACCATGACGACGTTACGCCAGCCCTACTATGAACTCAGCCCTGAAGTCTATAACGCCCTGGTACAAGCGAAAACGGCACTGGAAAACAGCGCGCTGGATACCACGCTGATGGAATTGATTTACCTGCGTATTTCGCAGATCAACGGCTGCGCATTTTGCCTGGAAATGCACAGCAAGGCGCTGCGTAAATCGGGTGTCACGCAAAGTAAACTGGACGCGCTGGCCGGCTGGCGAGTGAGTCATCATTTCAGCGCGCAGGAACAAGCGGCGCTGGCGTGGGCTGAATCGGTGACCGATATCGCCAGAACCCATGCTGAAGATGACGTTTATCTGCCGCTGCTTACGCATTTTAGCGCTCGCGAAATCAGCGACCTGACCTTTGCGATCGGTCTGATGAACTGCTTCAACCGCCTGGCCGTTAGCATGCGGATGTAATCCGGCGATTTTTCAGCACAAACTCCCGCTCCCCGCCAGGCTCATCGGTGGGGAGTAATTAATCGATAATTCCCATATCTTGTATGGTTGAAACTTATTTCAACTACATCTAGTATTCCCTCTATCAGTACACACCCAAACCGACGCGTCTTATCGCGCCGTTCTTTCATTTTAAATGGAAATACGAATCATGCGCATTACTATTTACACTAGAAATGATTGTGTTCAGTGCCACGCCACTAAACGGGCGCTGGAAAGCCGTGGATTTGAATTTGAGATGATAAACGTCGATCTGGTGCCGGAAGCAGCGGATACCCTGCGCGCAGAAGGTTTTCGCCAGTTGCCGGTGGTCATTGCCGGCGAAACCCGTTGGTCAGGATTTCGTCCGGATATGATCAACCGTCTGCATCCAGAGCCTCGGGTAGCCAGCGCATGAACCCGCTCGTCTACTTCTCCAGCAGCTCCGAAAATACGCACCGTTTTATGCAGCGTCTGGGGCTGCCCGCCATTCGCATTCCGCTGAATGAACGCGAACGGATCCGGGTAGACGATCCCTACATTCTGGTGGTGCCTTCCTACGGTGGCGGCGGCACGGCTGGCGCAGTGCCGCGACAGGTGATCCGCTTTTTAAATGATGCTCACAACCGGGCGTTAATTCGCGGCGTCATTGCCTCTGGCAATCGTAACTTCGGCGAGGCGTATGGTCGCGCAGGGGAAGTGATCGCCCAAAAATGTGCCGTACCCTGGCTCTATCGTTTTGAACTGATGGGAACCCCCGCCGACATCGACAACGTTCGAAAAGGAGTAAGCGAATTTTGGCAACGACAAACGCAGAACGCGTAACGCAGGAATCGCTGGATTACCATGCACTGAACGCCATGCTGAATCTGTACGATAAAGCAGGCCGTATTCAGTTCGATAAGGACCGGCAGGCGGTCGACGCCTTTTTTACCGCCCATGTTGGCCCCCACTCTGTCACGTTTAGCAGTCAGGAGGAACGTCTGCAAACGCTGGTACGCGAAGGGTATTACGACGAAAGCGTTCTGGCACGCTACGATCGCGCTTTCGTGGTGTCGCTGTTTGCCCGCGCTCACGCCAGCGGTTTTCGTTTCCAGACCTTCCTCGGTGCCTGGAAGTTTTACACCAGCTACACGCTGAAAACCTTTGATGGCAAACGCTATCTGGAACACTTTGAAGACCGGGTGGTGATGGTTGCGCTCACACTTGCGCAGGGGGATGAAGCGCTGGCGTCACAACTCACCGATGAGATGCTCTCAGGGCGTTTCCAGCCCGCCACGCCCACCTTCTTAAACTGCGGTAAACAGCAGCGCGGCGAACTGGTCTCCTGCTTCCTGCTGCGGATTGAAGATAACATGGAGTCGATCGGTCGGGCGGTGAACTCCGCGCTTCAGCTCTCCAAACGCGGCGGCGGCGTGGCGTTTTTACTCTCTAACCTGCGCGAAGCCGGTGCGCCCATCAAGCGCATCGAAAACCAGTCCTCCGGGGTGATCCCGGTGATGAAGATGCTGGAAGACGCCTTTTCCTATGCCAACCAGCTAGGCGCGCGTCAGGGGGCGGGGGCGGTCTATCTGCATGCGCATCATCCGGATATTCTGCGTTTCCTCGATACTAAACGCGAAAACGCCGACGAAAAGATCCGCATTAAAACGCTCTCACTAGGGGTAGTGATCCCGGACGTCACTTTCCGCCTGGCCAAACAGAATGCGCAGATGGCGCTGTTTTCACCGTATGACGTCGAGCGTCTTTACGGTAAGCCCTTCGGCGATATCGCCATAAGCGAACGATACGACGAACTGGTCGCCGACGAGCGAGTGCGCAAAAAATACATTAACGCCCGCGACTTTTTCCAGACACTGGCAGAAATTCAGTTTGAATCCGGCTATCCCTACATGATGTATGAGGATACGGTGAATCGCGCCAACCCGATTGCGGGTCGCATTAATATGAGCAACCTGTGCTCGGAAATTTTGCAGGTCAACAGCGCCTCTACCTACGAGGAGAATCTTGACTACGCCCAGACCGGGCATGACATCTCCTGCAACCTCGGCTCGCTGAATATTGCCCACACCATGGATTCTCCGGACATTGGCCGGACGGTCGAAACAGCGATTCGCGGGCTGACGGCGGTATCAGATATGAGCCATATCCACAGCGTCCCGTCGATTGTCGCCGGTAATGCCGCCTCCCACGCCATCGGACTGGGACAGATGAACCTGCACGGCTATCTGGCGCGCGAAGGCATCGCCTATGGTTCGCCAGAAGGACTGGATTTTACCAATCTCTACTTTTACACCATTACCTGGCATGCACTGCATACGTCGATGCTGCTGGCACGCGAGCGTGGGCAGACCTTTGCCGGATTTGCGCAGTCGCGCTACGCCAGCGGCGAGTTCTTCACGCAGTATCTGGAGCAGAACTGGACGCCGAAAACCGAGAAAGTCCGGACGCTGTTTGCCCGTAGCGGCATCACGCTGCCGACGCGTGAAATGTGGCTGTATCTGCGCGACGAAGTGATGCGCTATGGCATCTACAACCAGAATTTACAGGCGGTGCCACCGACCGGTTCGATCTCCTACATCAATCATGCGACGTCGAGCATTCATCCGATTGTCTCGAAAGTGGAGATTCGCAAAGAGGGCAAAACCGGGCGCGTCTACTATCCGGCCCCGTTCATGACCAATGAGAATCTGGATATGTATCAGGACGCGTATGAAATCGGCGCACAGAAAATCATTGATACCTACGCCGAAGCCACTAAACACGTCGATCAGGGCCTGTCGCTGACGCTGTTTTTCCCTGATACCGCCACCACCCGCGATATCAACAAAGCGCAGATCTACGCCTGGCGAAAAGGCATTAAGTCGTTATATTACATTCGCTTGCGACAGCTGGCGCTGGAAGGTACAGAAATTGAAGGCTGCGTTTCGTGCGCATTGTAAGGAGACCGGTATGACATTATCACGCGTGAGCGCCATCAACTGGAATAAGATTCAGGACGACAAAGATCTCGAAGTGTGGAACCGCCTGACCAGCAACTTCTGGTTGCCGGAGAAAGTACCGTTGTCTAACGATATTCCAGCGTGGCAAAACCTGAGCGCCGCCGAGCAGCAGCTGACCATCCGCGTCTTTACCGGCCTGACGCTGCTCGACACCATCCAGAATATCGCCGGAGCCCCGTCGCTGATGGCAGATTCCCTGACACCGCATGAGGAGGCGGTGCTGTCGAACATCAGTTTTATGGAAGCGGTGCACGCCCGCTCCTACAGTTCCATCTTCTCTACGCTGTGCCAGACGAAAGATGTCGATGCCGCTTATGCCTGGAGCGAAGAAAATGCGCCGTTACAACAAAAGGCGCAGATTATCCTCGCGCATTACGCCAGCGACGACCCTTTAAAGAAGAAGATTGCCAGTGTGTTTCTGGAATCCTTCCTGTTCTATTCCGGCTTCTGGTTGCCGATGTATTTCTCCAGCCGCGGTAAGCTCACCAACACCGCCGATCTGATCCGGCTAATCATTCGTGACGAAGCGGTTCATGGCTATTACATCGGCTATAAATACCAGAAAGGACTGGAAAAACGCTCTCAATCCGAGCGTGACGAGCTGAAGGATTTTGCCCTCGAGCTGCTGATGGAACTGTACGATAACGAAGTCCGTTATACCGAAGAACTGTATGCCGACACCGCCTGGGCAGAGGATGTCAATGCGTTCCTTTGCTACAACGCCAACAAGGCGTTGATGAACCTGGGCTATGAGGCGCTGTTCCCGGCGGAAATGGCGGAGGTGAACCCGGCGATACTTGCTGCGCTTTCGCCTAACGCCGACGAAAACCACGACTTTTTCTCTGGCTCAGGATCGTCATACGTAATGGGTAAAGCCGTCGAAACAGAAGACGAAGACTGGAATTTTTAACACAAATTAATATAGGGAATATCATTACAATATTTACGTTAATATTTTAAGCAGATCACGTTTTACTCACCCAACTATTTCAGGGTGTTCTACACTCAATAGCTGTTGTCATATTCGCCTGAATTTTCGAAATTCAGGCGCCTTTCCAGTGGTCCTTACAAAAAATATTCACCGGCCGTGGTTTGCTCTCAGCCCTTATATCATGGGAAGTCCCGGCAATTTGCCTTCCTCTCTATTTCCCCTCATATCGCATTCAGGGTTGTCTCAGATTCTCAGTATGTTAGGGTAGAAAAAGGTGACTATTTCTATCAGGTATCATATCGACATAAATAAATAACAGGAATCTTTCTATTGCATGGCAATTAAATTAGAAGTGAAAAATCTATATAAAGTATTTGGAGAGCATCCACAGCGCGCCTTCAAATATATTGAAAAAGGACTTTCGAAAGAACAAATTCTGGAAAAAACAGGGCTATCGCTTGGCGTTAAAGACGCCAGTCTGGCCATTGAAGAAGGCGAGATATTTGTCATCATGGGATTATCCGGTTCGGGTAAATCCACAATGGTACGCCTTCTCAATCGCCTGATTGAACCCACCCGCGGACAGGTACTGATCGACGGCGTCGATATCGCCAAAATATCGGATGCCGAACTCCTCGAGGTGCGCAGAAAAAAGATTGCGATGGTCTTCCAGTCATTTGCGCTGATGCCGCACATGACCGTTCTGGACAATACCGCATTCGGCATGGAATTAGCCGGTGTAAGTGCTGAGGAACGTCGCGAAAAAGCGCTGGATGCCCTGCGCCAGGTGGGACTTGAAAATTATGCGCACGGCTACCCGGATGAACTTTCCGGCGGCATGCGTCAGCGTGTCGGTCTCGCCAGAGCATTAGCCATTAACCCTGACATCTTATTAATGGATGAAGCCTTCTCTGCGCTCGATCCCTTAATTCGTACCGAGATGCAGGATGAACTGGTGAAACTGCAGGCGAAACATCAGCGCACCGTCGTCTTTATTTCCCACGACCTTGATGAAGCGATGCGTATTGGCGACCGAATTGCCATTATGCAAAATGGCGAAGTGGTTCAGGTCGGTACACCGGATGAAATTCTGAATAATCCGGCGAACGATTATGTGCGTACCTTCTTCCGTGGCGTCGATATTAGCCAGGTCTTTAGCGCGAAAGATATTGCCCGCCGTAGCCCGGTGGGACTGATTCGTAAAACGCCGGGCTTTGGCCCCCGTTCAGCCCTGAAATTATTACAGGACGAAGATCGGGAATACGGTTACGTCATCGAACGCGGCAATAAGTTTGTTGGCGTGGTCTCCATCGACTCATTAAAAGCGGCATTAGGTCAGGCTCAGGGCATTGAAGGGGCGTTAATCGACGAGCCGCTGGCCGTAGATGCACAAACCCCACTTAGCGAGCTGCTCTCTCATGTCGGACAAGCGCCGTGCGCGGTGCCGGTTGTCGATGAGGAACAACAGTATGTAGGCATTATTTCAAAACGCATGCTGCTACAGGCTTTAGATCGCGAGGGGACAAACAATGGCTGATCAATCTAATCCGTGGGATACCGCACCAGCGGCTGAGAGCGCCGCACCATCCGCTGACGCCTGGAGCACGCCGTCCGGGACGCCTGCCGATAGCGGCAGCGCAGACTGGCTGACCAGCGCACCTGCGCCAGCACCAGAACATTTCAACATTATGGATCCGTTCCATAAGACGCTGATCCCGCTCGACAGTTGGGTCACTGAAGGGATCGACTGGGTGGTTACCCATTTTCGTCCCGTCTTCCAGGGCATTCGTGTGCCGGTGGATTACATCCTTAACGGTTTTCAGCAATTGCTGCTGGGAATGCCGGCTCCGGTAGCGATCGTCGTTTTCGCCCTGATCGCCTGGCAGATTTCCGGCGTCGGGATGGGCGTTGCAACACTTGTTTCCCTGATTGCCATCGGCGCGATCGGCGCCTGGTCGCAGGCGATGATTACGCTGGCGCTGGTGCTGACCGCCCTGCTGTTCTGCGTGGTAATCGGCCTGCCGATGGGGATCTGGCTGGCGCGCAGCCCACGGGCGGCGAAGATCGTTCGTCCACTGCTCGACGCCATGCAGACAACGCCGGCGTTCGTCTACCTGGTGCCAATTGTGATGCTGTTCGGTATTGGCAACGTGCCGGGGGTGGTCGTGACGATCATCTTTGCGTTGCCGCCGATTGTGCGTCTGACGATCCTTGGGATTAACCAGGTTCCGGCTGATTTGATCGAAGCGTCACGTTCATTTGGAGCCAGTCCGCGTCAGATGCTGTTCAAAGTTCAGTTACCGCTGGCGATGCCCACCATTATGGCAGGGGTCAACCAGACGCTCATGCTTGCGCTCTCGATGGTCGTGATCGCCTCCATGATTGCCGTCGGTGGTCTGGGCCAGATGGTACTGCGCGGTATCGGTCGTCTCGATATGGGACTGGCCACCGTCGGCGGGGTCGGCATTGTGATCCTCGCCATCATTCTGGATCGTCTGACTCAGGCCGTGGGTCGCGACTCACGCAGCCGCGGTAACCGTCGCTGGTACACCACCGGTCCTGTCGGGCTCGTTACGCGCCCTTTCATTAAGTAATTCACCTGTTGCCCGGTGGCGCTGCGCTTACCGGGCCTACACGTCCCTCCAATAATTAAGGAACAACGATGCGACAGAAAATCATGATTGCCACAGCGTTTGCCACCCTTGTCTCTACCAGCGCTTTCGCTGCCGACCTGCCAGGCAAAGGCATTACCGTCCAACCGGTACAGAGCACCATCACCGAAGAAACCTTTCAGACGCTGCTGGTGAGCCGCGCGCTGGAGAAATTGGGTTACACCGTCAATAAACCGAGCGAAGTCGACTATAACGTGGGCTACACCTCTATTGCCTCCGGTGACGCTACCTTTACCGCCGTCAACTGGCAACCGCTGCACGACGATATGTTTTCTGCGGCAGGCGGGGACAAGAAGTTTTACCGCGAAGGCACATTCGTCACCGGGGCTGCGCAGGGTTACCTGATCGATAAGAAAACCGCTGAGCAGTACAAAATCACTAATATCGCCCAGTTAAAAGACCCCAACATCGCTAAAATCTTCGACACCAACGGCGACGGTAAAGCGGACATGATGGGCTGCTCACCAGGCTGGGGCTGTGAAGCGGTGATTAACCACCAGAACAAAGCGTTTGATCTGGAAAAAACCGTCGACGTCAGCCACGGTAACTATGCAGCGATGATGGCCGATACCATCACCCGCTTTAAAGAAGGTAAACCAATTCTGTATTACACCTGGACGCCTTACTGGGTGAGCGACGTGATGAAGCCAGGTAAAGATGTGGTCTGGTTACAGGTGCCGTTCTCCTCACTGCCGGGCGAACAGAAAGATATCGATACTAAACTGCCGAATGGCGCGAACTATGGCTTCCCGGTAAACACCATGCACATCGTTGCCAACAAGGCCTGGGCAGAGAAAAACCCGGCGGCGGCGAAACTGTTTGCCATCATGAAACTGCCGCTGGCGGACATTAACGCGCAAAACGCGATGATGCATGAGGGCAAAGCGTCGGAAGCTGACGTTCAGGGTCATGTTGACGGCTGGATCAAAGCCCACCAGCAGCAGTTTGACGGCTGGGTGAACGACGCGCTGGCGGCGCAGAAGTAATTGCCTCCTGAATGCCGGATGGCGCGCGATGCGCTTATCTGGCATACGATAGCCGGGAACGCGGTTCCCGGCCTGCTCCCTCCGTTCCCTCCCCTGATCGCACAATCCGGCACGCAACAAATCCCCAACATTCATAAATGTCCGCTATGATTGATTCCCAAAGAAATCATCACCTGACTCACGATTGCGAACATAATGACAAAAACCTCTCACGGGCTGAGCCCGGCACTGATCGTTCTCATGTCAGTGGCTACCGGTCTGGCCGTCGCCAGCAACTATTATGCACAGCCACTGCTCGAAACCATCGCACGCCACTTCTTACTTTCTGCCAGTTCAGCGGGGTTTATCGTCACCGCCGCTCAGCTTGGCTACGCCGCCGGTTTACTGTTTCTGGTTCCGCTTGGCGATATGTTTGAACGCCGGACGCTGATCGTCTCCATGACGCTGCTGGCGGCGGGCGGGATGCTGATTACCGCCAGCAGTCAGTCGCTGGCGATGATGATCCTCGGTACGGCGCTGACCGGACTTTTTTCCGTGGTTGCACAGATTCTGGTGCCGCTGGCGGCGACGCTTGCCACGCCGGATAAACGCGGCAAAGTGGTCGGGACCATCATGAGCGGCCTGCTGCTGGGCATTTTGCTGGCGCGAACCGTGGCGGGACTGCTGGCGAATCTCGGCGGTTGGCGCACTGTCTTCTGGGTCGCCTCCGTATTGATGGCGCTGATGGCTATCGCGCTGTGGCGCGGCTTGCCAAAGGTGAAGTCAGACACCCACCTGAACTACCCGCAGTTGCTGGGTTCGGTATTCAGTTTGTTTACCCGCGATAAACTGCTGCGCACGCGGGCACTGCTGGGCTGCCTGACCTTCTCCAATTTCAGCATTCTCTGGACGTCAATGGCCTTTTTACTGGCCGCCCCGCCGTTTAACTATTCTGAAGGGATGATTGGCCTGTTTGGGCTGGCGGGTGCCGCTGGTGCACTCGGCGCGCGTCCGGCTGGCGGTTTTGCGGATAAAGGACATTCTCACCTCACCACAACCTATGGCCTGCTGCTATTGCTGTTTTCCTGGCTCGCTATCTGGTTGGGACACACCTCAGTGCTGGCGCTGATTGTGGGGATTCTGGTTCTGGATCTTACCGTTCAGGGGGTTCACATCACTAATCAGACGGTGATTTACCGTTTGTATCCGGAGGCCCGAAACCGTCTGACCGCCGGGTATATGACCAGTTACTTTATCGGCGGGGCAGCAGGGTCATTGATCTCCGCCTCGGCCTGGCAGCATGCCGGATGGCTGGGCGTTTGTCTGGCAGGGACGACCGTTGCCGTACTGAACCTGCTGGTCTGGTGGCGAGGATTTCACCGACAAGACGCTGCAATTTAAGCGCCCGGCAAGCGTTTGGGCTCCTGAGGGTGTTAAGGAGCCCCCCAGTCTGTTAAGGTGATAGAGATTATTAACCCTGATAATTTTAACATTGGTGATAACGCGCAAAACTCTATGGAAAGGCCCGCATCTCTGCCCAATACCCCTCCGGCTACCTGTGCGGAAGGATTCAAAGACAGCTTACCCATCGTCATCAGCTATATTCCTGTTGCCTTTGCATTTGGTCTCAATGCCACCCGTCTCGGGTTTAGCCCGGTTGAGAGCGTGTTTTTCTCCTGCATTATTTATGCCGGTGCCAGCCAGTTCGTTATCACAACCATGCTCGCCGCAGGCAGCACATTATGGGTTGCCGCCCTGACCGTTATGGCGATGGATGTACGCCATGTTTTATACGGTCCTTCCCTGCGCAGTCGTATCGCCCAGAAACTCAGTAAACCGAAAACCGCCCTGTGGGCGTTTGGTCTCACCGACGAAGTCTTTGCCGCTGCCACTGCAAAGCTGGTGCGGGATAACCGTCGCTGGAGCGAGAACTGGATGATTGGCATCGCGTTTTGCTCCTGGGCCTCCTGGGTGCTGGGAACCGTACTCGGCGCCTTTTCCGGCAGCGGTTTATTGAAAGGATTCCCGGCGGTCGAAGCGGCGCTCGGTTTTATGCTCCCCGCGCTGTTTATGAGTTTTCTGCTGGCGTCATTCCAGCGTAAACAGTCCCTGTGCGTGACCGCCGCCTTAGCGGGCGCACTGGCGGGCGTGACGCTGTTTTCCATCCCCGCCGCGATTCTGGCGGGGATTGTGTGTGGTTGTCTGACCGCGCTAATTCAGGCTTTCTGGCAAGGAGTTCCCGATGCGCTATGAGGTGCTGCTGCTCGGATTGCTGGTCGGCTGTGTAAATTATGGGTTTCGCTATTTACCGCTGCGTCTGAAGATGGGAAATACCCGTCCAGGCAAGCGTGGTGCAACCGGCGTTTTACTCGACACCATCGGCATTGCATCAATTTGCGCCCTGCTGGTTGTGTCAACGGCCCCTGAGGTCATGCACGATGCCAGTCGCTTCGTGCCGACGCTCGTGGGCTTTGCTGTACTGGGTGCTAGTTTTTATAAAACGCGCAGTATCATCATTCCTACGCTATTAAGTGCTCTGGCCTATGGATTAGCGTGGAAAATGTTGGCGGTTTTATAGGTTGGAAAAATCATTTTAATTTAATAATACATTTACTTTATTTGTCACTGTCGTTACTATATCGGCTGAAATTAATGAGGTCATGCCCAAATGGATAGTTCGTTTACGCCCATTGAACAAATGCTAAAATTTCGCGCCAGCCGCCACGAGGATTTTCCGTATCAGGAAATCCTGCTGACTCGTCTTTGCATGCATATGCAAGGAAAACTGCTGGATAACCGCAATAAAATGCTGAAAGCTCAAGGGATTAACGAGACGTTGTTTATGGCGTTGATTACGCTGGAGTCTCAGGAAAACCACAGCATTCAGCCTTCTGAACTGAGCTGTGCCCTGGGATCATCCCGTACTAACGCGACACGTATCGCTGATGAGCTGGAAAAGCGCGGTTGGATCGAGCGCCATGAAAGCGACAACGATCGTCGTTGCCTGCATCTGCAGTTAACCGATAAAGGCCATGCATTTTTGCGCGAAGTATTACCGCCGCAGCATAACTGCCTGCATCAACTGTGGTCCGCTCTTAACACTGCAGAAAAAGAACAGCTTGAGCACATCACTCGTAAGCTTCTGACGCGTCTCGATCAGATGGACCAGGAGGGTGCTATCCTTGAGGCGCTGAGCTAACGCGTCGACTCGCTCAATAATCCAGATTACCAAAGAAAACTGACTGGCCAGCACCTGAACGTGCTGGCCTTTCTGATAAACAGCTCGGCTCAGCCGACGAAAAAATAAGATCGTGGAGAACAACATGAGCGCAAATGCGGAGACCCAAACCCCGCAGCAACCGGTTAAGAAGAAAAGCAAACGTAAAAGTACGCTACTCCTCCTGACCTTGCTCTTTATCATTATTGCCGTGGCATATGGAATTTATTGGTTTTTGGTACTGCGTCATGTCGAAGAGACCGATGATGCATACGTGGCAGGGAACCAGGTTCAAATCATGGCACAGGTATCCGGCAGCGTGACGAAAGTCTGGGCGGATAACACTGATTTTGTTAAACAGGGTGACGTTCTCGTCACGCTCGATCAGACGGATGCCAGACAGGCATTTGAAAAAGCGAAGACCGCGCTGGCCTCCAGCGTCCGTCAGACGCATCAGTTAATGATCAACAGCAAACAGTTGCAGGCGAACATTGCGGTGCAGAAAACGGCCCTTGCCCAGGCGCAAAGCGATTTTAACCGTCGCGTACCACTGGGTAACGCCAATCTGATTGGTCGTGAAGAGCTGCAACACGCACGGGATGCCGTGGCCAGCGCTCAGGCGCAGCTTGATGTTGCCATTCAGCAATACAATGCTAATCAGGCGATGATTCTCGACAGCAAGCTGGAAGATCAGCCCGCCGTCCAACAGGCCGCCACCGAAGTGCGTAACGCCTGGCTGGCGCTCGAGCGAACGAAGATCGTCAGCCCAATGACCGGCTACGTGTCGCGCCGCGCCGTGCAGCCTGGCGCGCAGATCAGCCCTACCACGCCGCTGATGGCTGTGGTTCCGGCCACCAATCTGTGGGTTGATGCTAACTTCAAAGAGACGCAGCTTGCCCATATGCGCATCGGCCAACCGGCAACGGTGATCAGTGATATCTACGGCGATGACGTTAAGTACACCGGTAAAGTGGTCGGTCTTGATATGGGGACCGGTAGCGCCTTCTCACTGCTGCCAGCACAGAACGCAACCGGTAACTGGATCAAAGTGGTTCAGCGTCTACCTGTACGTATCGAACTGGATGCACAGCAGCTGGCGCAACATCCGTTGCGGATTGGTTTATCGACGCTCGTCACCGTCGATACCGCGAACCGCGACGGTCAGGTGCTCGCCAGCCAGGTGCGCACTACGCCGGTGTCTGAGAGTAACGCCCGTGAAATCAGCCTTGCCCCGGTCAATAAACTGATCGAAGAGATTGTGCAGGCCAACGCAGGCTAATCTGAGGTGCGTGTGATGCAACAGCAAAAACCGCTGGAGGGCGCGCAGCTCGTCATTATGACGATTGCGCTGTCGCTGGCGACATTCATGCAGGTGCTGGACTCCACCATTGCTAACGTGGCGATCCCTACGATCGCCGGGAACCTGGGCTCATCGCTGAGCCAGGGGACGTGGGTGATCACCTCTTTCGGGGTGGCGAACGCCATCTCGATTCCCATTACCGGCTGGCTGGCAAAGCGCGTTGGGGAAGTGAAGCTCTTCATGTGGTCAACGGTGGCGTTTGCCATCGCCTCCTGGGCGTGCGGCGTCTCCAGTAGTCTGAACATGCTGATCTTCTTCCGCGTCGTTCAGGGGGTGGTTGCCGGGCCGCTGATCCCGCTTTCGCAAAGTCTGCTACTCAATAACTACCCTCCGGCAAAGCGCTCTATCGCGCTGGCGCTGTGGTCGATGACAGTGATTGTCGCGCCGATTTGCGGCCCGATTCTGGGCGGCTATATCAGCGATAACTATCACTGGGGCTGGATTTTCTTTATCAACGTGCCGATCGGTATTGCCGTCGTTCTGATGACGCTGCAAACCCTGCGTGGACGCGAAACACGCACGGAACAGCGGCGGATTGACGCCATCGGGCTGGCGTTGCTGGTCATTGGGATCGGTAGCCTGCAGATTATGCTCGACCGGGGGAAAGAGCTGGACTGGTTCGCCTCACAGGAGATCATCATTCTGACCGTGGTGGCGGTGGTCGCCATTAGCTTCCTGATTGTCTGGGAGCTTACCGACGATAACCCCATTGTCGATCTCTCACTGTTTAAGTCGCGAAACTTTACCATCGGCTGTTTGTGTATCAGTCTGGCTTATATGCTGTACTTCGGGGCTATTGTTCTGCTACCTCAGCTTTTGCAGGAGGTTTACGGCTATACCGCGACGTGGGCGGGTCTGGCGTCCGCGCCGGTGGGGATTATTCCGGTGATCCTGTCGCCGATTATTGGCCGCTTTGCCCATAAGCTGGATATGCGCAGGCTGGTGACGTTCAGCTTTATTATGTATGCCGTCTGCTTTTACTGGCGCGCGTGGACGTTTGAACCGGGAATGGACTTCGGCGCCTCCGCCTGGCCACAGTTTATTCAGGGCTTCGCGGTGGCGTGCTTCTTTATGCCGCTAACAACCATCACGCTGTCTGGCTTACCGCCTGAGCGTCTGGCGGCGGCATCGAGTTTGTCTAACTTTACGCGAACGCTGGCGGGGTCAATCGGGACATCGATCACCACCACCATGTGGACCAACCGGGAATCGATGCACCATGCACAGTTAACCGAGTCGGTGAATCCGTATAACCCGAATGCGCAGGCAATGTACGATCAGCTACAGGGACTGGGCATGACGCAGCAACAGGCGTCTGGCTGGATAGCCCAGCAGATAACGAATCAGGGGCTGATTATTTCAGCCAACGAGATCTTCTGGATGTCGGCGGGGATCTTCCTGGTGTTGCTCGGTCTGGTCTGGTTCGCCAAACCCCCGTTTGGTGCGGGCGGTGGCGGTGGTGGCGCGCACTAAGGTTTGATTTAAAGGGATCCGCGGATCCCTTTTTTATTGCCTGAAAATGCAGGTGGTTGTTTTATCATCATAAGAGGTGTATCTTTACGCCGCCCCAAATACTTCCATTAACAACTAGCCGGTTCTGAGCGCTTCGCTCAGGTTGTCAATCCTCTTTATCTACACCCTCGCCTTGATGGGTGAAATTCACACTATCCCTTTAAACCCGTTAACCTCACAACTCGCCTCCCCGCGGGCGTAACTTTATAACAACATAAATAATGAATTATCATGAATACGCAACGAAAATACGGGAGAACCTGGCACTATCCTTTCTCCCCCGGCACTACTAGCGATGACCGTATCAACGCCGACTACTGGCGAGATTTGCAGGTTATTCCTCTACTGGTGCACACCGAAAAGCTGGATGGTGAAAATAACTGCCTGAATCGCCACGGCGTTTTTGCCCGCTCTCATGCAGCCCCAACGCAATCCGCGTGGACGCATAAAATTCGCCAGCGCTGGCAATTGCTAAAAAACGATCTTGGCGATTTAGAGCTTTTCGGCGAGAACCTCTATGCCGTCCACTCGATTGAATATCACGCGCTGGAGCAGGACTTTTTCCTGTTTGCCATCCGCTGCCAGGATATGTGGCTAAGCTGGGAAGAAGTGCAGTTCTATGCCGCGCTGTTTGATTTTCCCTGCGTCCCGGAAATCCCAGGACCGCAGCCTGGTCAGGATGAAAAAGCGTGGCAGCGAGAATTTCTTGCGCTAACCAACGGACGCGGCGCGTTCGACCCATGGGATATCCAGGCCGGTCAGCCCTGCACCCTTGAAGGCATCGTGAGCCGTAATCGCAACGAATTTCCTGTGGATGATTTCGCCCACCAAGTGTTTAAGTTTGTCCGTAAGAATCATGTCAAAACAACGGAACACTGGAAGCGCAACTGGCGACGGGCTCGTCTGGCCCATGAATTTGCCTTTGGAGGCCAGTTATGATCTGGCAGCTTACTGGTGACAAAAGCTGGTCGGCGCTGCGACAACAATTCCGCTGGGTAGAAGAGATGCACGATGTACCACAGGATCCCGTCCATCATGCCGAGGGTGACGTTGGCATTCATACTGAAATGGTGCTCAACGCGCTATCAACCATGCCTGACTTTCAGCGATGCTCACCACAGCAACAAGAGCTGCTATGGGCTGCGGCGCTGCTACACGATGTGGAAAAGCGCAGCACCACGCAGCGTGATGAACACGGTCGCATCCAGTCATTGGGCCATGCGCGCAAAGGTGAACTCACGACACGGCAGATCCTGTGGCGAGATATTCCCACACCCTTTATTCTGCGTGAGCAAATCGCGGCGCTGGTTCGCCTGCACGGACTGCCGTTGTGGCTACTCGAACGTCCCGCCCCTGAGCGCCTGCTGCTTAGCGCGGCTATGCGGATTGACACCCGCCTGCTGACGCTGCTCGCCCGTGCCGATATAGAAGGGCGACGCTGTCAGGATAGGGAAGAGATGCTCGACCGGATCGCCCTGTTTGAGCTTTTCTGTCAGGAACAACAGTGCTGGGGACATGCCCGTCACTTCGTTTCCGATGCGGCTCGCTGGCATTATCTGACGCATTCGAACAGTTCAGCCGATTTCATCCCCTGGGAAACAGAAAGCTTTGAAGTGATTATAATGAGTGCGCTGCCCGGAATGGGTAAGGATCGCTATATCAGCGAACACTGTCCCGGCATACCGGTAGTAAGTCTTGATGATATCCGCCGTCGCCTTGGTGTTAGCCCGGAAGACAGGTCGGCAACCGGTCGCGTCGTCCAGCAGGCAAAAGAAGATGCACGGGCTTTGCTGCGACAAAAAACGGCTTTTGTCTGGAATGCGACCAATATTACCCGACAGCTACGAAGCCAGCTCATCGACCTTTTTACTGCCTACGGTGCACGGGTAAAAATTGTCTACATTGAAGTTCCATGGGCGCAATGGAAGCAGCAAAATGCAAACCGCCAATATGCGGTTCCGGACGCGGTTATAATGAGAATGGCGTCAAAGCTGGAAGTACCTCAGTCTGATGAAGCGCACTGCGTGGAATATCAGGTGAGAGATGAGTGAACAAACCGGACAGAGCCACCTCTGTCCGGCTACAGCACTAACTAGATATGCAGTTCCTGCAACTTCTCTTTTGGCAGCGCCAGCTCTTCATTGCTGTTGACGCGAACGTCGCGCTCCAGAATATGACGCGCGATATCCTGTGCTTCACTCAGGGAATGCATCTGATATGTACCGCACTGGTAGACGTTCAGTTCCGGGATCTGATTCTGATCCTGAACTTTCAGCACGTCGGCCATCGCCGCTTTCCATGCATCTGCCACGCGCTGCTCATCCGGCGTACCTATCAGGCTCATATAGAAACCGGTACGGCAACCCATCGGGGAGATATCGATAATCTCGACGCCGTTACCGTTGAGGTGATTACGCATAAAGCCTGCGAACAGATGCTCCAGCGTGTGAATCCCTTTCTCCGGCATCACCTCTTTATTTGGAATGCAGAAACGCAGATCAAACACGGTGATGGCGTCACCGTGTGGAGTGTTCATCGTTTTCGCCACACGGACTGCAGGTGCTTCCATCCGGGTATGATCGACAGTGAAGCTATCTAACAACGGCATTTAGCCACCTCCGATAATTTTTTATAAATAAACTGAACTCTTTGTTCCGGTGCGAGTCTGAGTATATGAAAGACGCGCATTTGTTATCATCATCCCTGTTTTCAGAGATGAAATTTTGGCCACTCCCGAGTGGCCTTTTTCTTTTCTGTCAGGCCTGCTGCTTTGCCAGCCAGCTGTCAAACGGTTCCGAATCTGCCGCTTCAACTTCGCGCTGACGACGTTTTGAGGCGTCACGTTCAGCCACAAAGTCTTCTTCCTGCAAAATTTCCAGCGGCTCTTCACGCAGCAGATTGCGGTAAGCTTCGCCCAGCGCCCTGCCCGTACCGCCAATACCCGTATCAATCATAGACCGCAGAATACGTGCAGAGAACGTTAATTCCGGGTTATCAAAGCAGGCAACCAGTTCGTCACAGACTTTCTGATAATCCTCTCCGCCGTGGATGCTGTCCAGCGTTTGTGCCACACGCTTCAGATCGCGGAACAGATCTTTACCCACTTCGGGCAGCGGGAACTGTGCAGTTTCACAACCAATCCCTAACGTCAGGCCCGGCTTACGCCCTTCCAGAATCACCCGATTCCAGTTGGTACGCGTACATAGCAGCTCACTGCTGCTCATCTCCGGTGCATCGGCCAGCACACACCAGACCATAAACAGGTCAAGGAAACGCACCTGTTGCTCGTCCACGCCAATTGGCGAGAACGGATTGATATCCAGCGAGCGGACTTCGATGTATTCGATACCGCCACGCAGAAGCGCATCTGAAGGCGACTCACCGCTACGCGTAACGCGTTTCGGACGAATCGGCGCGTACAGCTCATTTTCAATCTGCAGCACGTTGCTGTTGATTTGCAGACGCTTACCGCCTTTTTCCAGCCCTACTGCCGCATACTCTTCAGAAGGCGTTTTAATCGCCCGCTTCAATCCTGCCACATACTCGTAGAGATCGTTAAACGTAATTCCGAGATTGCTTTGCGACTTATTGGTATAACCCAGATCGCTCAGTCGCAGCGAGGTCGCGTACGGCAGGTAGTACATTCCGCAGTCGGTTTTCTCAAACGGCAGCGTGGTCGGTTTGCCCTGCAGGAAGGAAGCGCAAATCGCCGGGGACGCACCAAACAAATAAGGAATGACCCAGCCAAAGCGGTAATAGTTACGGATCAGGCGGAAATAGCCGGCAGAGATTTTCTCTTTTGCCTCTTCGCCTTCCACTACGCCACATTTCGCCTGCCAGAATGCCATCGGCAGTGAAAAGTTGTAGTGCACACCGGAAATAGTTTGCATCAACGCACCGTAACGGTTTTTCAACCCTTCACGGTACAGCGTTTTCATACGACCAATATTTGAAGTGCCATATTGCGCCAGTTCAATGTCCTGACCTTCGGCAATGTAGCAAGGCATGCTCAGTGGCCACATGCGCTCATCACCCATATTTCTGGCGGTATAACGATGCAGGTCACGCATGAAGGTCAGCATATGCTGGATATCGCCGTCTACCGGTGTGATAAACTCCAGCAGCGCTTCCGCGAAATCCGTGGTAATCCATTTATGCGTCAGCGCTGAGCCTAACGCTTCAGGATGCCCCGTTGTCGCCAACGTGCCATCCGCATTCACGCGCAATGTCTCGCGCTCCAGCCCGCGCTGTATCCCCTGTAATGCCTGAGGATGCTTTTCCAGCCAGGCCAAAGCCTGTGATACGTCCGGGATCAAATTGACCTCCCGCCTGTCAAAATCGTATTAATTAGCATAATTGTAGTGGTTAACCTAAAGGCTAATCCCCAGGCACAATTAGTGCCACCAGGTAATGCCCTGAACGGTAGCAGCTGCGACAACAATATAGCGCAGCGCTTTGCCAAGGCATAAAAAAAAGAGCACCGGCCCCCACGAGAGGCGCATCCATCCCGCTAACAGGCACAGTAAATCACCCACAACCGGCATCCAGCTTAATAATAGTGTGACCGCGCCATAGCGTTTAAGCCAGCCTGTGGCTTTCTCCTGCCAGCGCGATGTCTTGCGCAGCGGGAAGAAACGCCCAAGGATAACGTTAGTTAACCCTCCAAGGCTATTACCCATTGTTGCTGTTAAAACTAAGACCCAGGGATGACTGAGTCCGGCCAGTAACATGGCAATCAGAACGACTTCCGAGTTGCCGGGCAACAGCGTAGCGCTGAGGAAACTGCTGGCGAACAATGAAAGGAGCGACAGTCCGTCACTCACAGGAGTCGAACGTCCACAGCATCCATTCCGGCGGCGCGTGCTGCCTGGATACCAAAGTCCGCATCTTCAAATACCACGCACTGCGCCGGAGGCACGCCCATACGCTCCGCACAAAGCAGGAAAGTATCTGGCGCGGGTTTATGGTGCTGGACATGATCGGCAGCAACGACGGCATCAAAATAGCGACGCAGCCCCAGATGAGCCAGCAGCGCTTCCGCTACTGCGCTTTCACTGCCGGTTCCGACGGACATCGGGCGACGACCATGCCACGCTTTTACCACCTCAACCAGCGGCAACGGCTCGACGCTGTCGAGGAGCATGATTTTTACCGCGTCGGTTTTTTCACGGGCTAACGCGTGAGGATCGAGATCCGCATGATTCAACTCAATAATGGACTGAGCAATACGCCATGTGGCTGAGCCGTTAAGGGCAATCATCGCCTGAAGATCAAAATGCATACCGTAACGACCTAATACTTCAACCCACGCCTTACGGTGCGTCGGTTCAGTATCCAGAAGGGTACCATCCATATCGAAAATCAGACCCGCATAACGTTCGTACATAGCGCTCTCACCGGCAAGTAAACAGACGTTACTTTATCGTAATTGCTGGATTTTGTCGCTGACGACGATGCTGAGGATTGTTCAGGAGATGAATGCAAAGGAGTAAGGAAAAGAAAAAAATGGTGCATCCGGGAAGATGACTCGGCGAAGCCTCGCCCTTCGGGCCGTTGCTGGCGCAACGCTATCCCCCCTGGTACTCGCGATACTCTC